>NZ_JBITIY010000001.1:0-970383 GCF_044459385.1 Streptomyces sp. NPDC050287
ACGCTGTTGAGTTCTCAAGGAACGGACGCTTCCTTTGTACTCACCCGAGAGACTCTCTCGCGGCTTTCCTCCGGGCGCTTCCCTTCGGTCTTGCGTTTCCGACTCTATCAGATCATTTTCTTGATCCGATTCCCTGTCGGCGGGATCTGTCGAAGGCCTGGGCTTTCGCTGTCGGCCTTTCGACATTCACTACGTTAGCCGATTCCCGAGCCAACTCATAATCGAGTTCCGCGAGTTCCGAATTCAGACGTGCGGACACGCCGAACTCACCCTCGCTGGAGGGAGTCGTAGGTAGTGGGTTGGCCGCTCCGGCTGCTGGCGATTGCCGTACCCGGTTCAGCGGCTCGGGCTACATTACGCGCCTGCCCTGGGCGAGTCAACTTCGGCGCCGCCTCGGCACGTGGGCCCGATAGGGGCTCACCGTCGGGTCGTTGGCGATCCAGAAGCGCCACGGGTGGACGTCTCCGTCGCCGCCCTCGCCGGCAACGCCGGTGCGTGGACCGTTGCGTACCTGGTCGGAGGCGACCGGGGTGCCGCTGAAGACCTTCAGCGGCGTCTCGCCGGGGGCGCAGGCGTCCGTGCCGTCCAGGGCTCGGTCCACTCCCAGCGCCGTGGCCAAGCGGGCCGGGCCTTTGGCCAGTTCCTTGTCGTTGCGGGCCGAGAGCCGACGGGTGCGGGCCAGTTCGGCGCCCTCGACGATCTCGCCGGCGCGGAGCAGGACCGCGCTCGCCGTGCCTACCGGGCCGCACACCAGGTTCATGCAGAACCACATGCCATAGGTGAAGTAGACGTACACGTGTCCGGGGGGACCGAACATCACGTCATTGCGGGCCGTGCGGCCGCGGAAAGCGTGTGAACCGGGGTCGTTCGGACCGTCGTAGGCCTCGACCTCTGTCAGGCGCAGGGTGATCGGACCGTCCGGGGTGGAGCGGACGAGCAGTCGGCCGAGCAGGTCGGGGGCGACCTGCAGTACGGGGCGGTCGAAGAACTCCCTGGGCAGGGGCGTACGGTCGGGGGTCGCGATCATGCCGTCCGAGGGTAGTGCAGACGGGTGGTCGTAACGGGGTGGTGCGGGGGCGTCCGCCTTGCCAGGGTGAGGACGCGGAACCGGTCGCGACCGGATCGCGTTTCTAAGGATCAAGGTTCCACACGCAGAAGCAGGACGACGGAACAGGCGGCGCTCTGTCGGTCGCCTGGAGAGGGAGAGACATGGCGTTCAAGAAGCTGCTCGCGAGCCTGGGGGCCGGCGGGGCTTCGGTGGAGACGGTGCTGACCGAGGTCAACGTCGTGCCGGGGGGTGTCGTCCAGGGTGAGGTGCGGATTCAGGGCGGGTCCGTCGACCAGCAGATCGAGGGGCTGTCGGTCGGGCTGCAGGCCAAGGTCGAGGTGGAGAGCGGCGACCAGGAGTACCGGCAGGACATCGAGTTCACCAAGCAGCGGCTCGGCGGCGCCTTCGAGCTGAAGTCGCAGGCCGTGCACGTGGTGCCGTTCGGTCTTGAGATCCCGTGGGAGACGCCGATCACAACGATCGACGGGCACCCGCTGCCGGGGATGCACATCGGGGTGTCCACGGAGCTTGAGATCGCGCGTGCGGTGGACTCCAGTGACCTGGACCCGGTCAACGTGCACCCGCTGCCCGCGCAGAAGGCGATCCTGGACGCCTTCATCCAGCTGGGCTTCCGGTTCAAGAACGCGGACATGGAGCGCGGCCTCATCCGGGGTACCCGGCAGAAGCTGCCCTTCTACCAGGAGATCGAGTTCCTGCCGCCGCAGCAGTATCGCGGGCTGAACCAGGTCGAGCTGAGCTTCATCGCCGACGGCAGCGCGATGGACGTCGTCCTGGAGATGGACAAGAAGCCGGGTCTGTTCAGCGAGGGCAGTGACACCTTCCGCTCGTTCCAGGTGGGTCTGCACGACTACCAGAGCACCGACTGGGCGGCGTACCTCAACCAGTGGCTGTCCGAGGTCGGCAGCAGGCGCAACTGGTTCTAGGCTCGGAACTGCTGATTCCAGTCATCGATCAGGAGGTACCGAGGTGACCGAGCTCAAGAGGCGGCCGCTCCCCCACGACTTCCATCCGCCCGTGCCGTCGTTCACGGTCGCGAGCGAGGACGTCACTCAGGGCGCGGCGCTCAAGGACGCTCAGGTCCACGCGGCCGGCAACACCTCGCCGCAGCTGCGGTGGGAGGGCTTTCCGCCCGAGACCAAGAGCTTCGCCGTGACCTGCTACGACCCGGACGCCCCGACGGGCAGCGGGTTCTGGCACTGGGTCGTGTTCGACATCCCGGCCTCGGTGACCGAGCTGCCGGCGGGCGCGGGCAGCGGCAAGTTCGAGGGGCTGCCGGAGGGTGCCGTCCAGGCGCGCAACGACTACGGGACGAAGGACTTCGGTGGTGCCGCGCCGCCGCCCGGGGACGGACCGCACCGGTATGTGTTCACGGTGTACGCCGTGGACCAGGAGAAGCTGGGTCCGGACGCGGATGCCACGCCCGCCGTCGTGGGCTTCAACCTGCGGTTCCACACGATCGCGCGTGCGCAGTTGATCGGTGAGTACGAGGTGCCCGCCGAAGGCTGAGGTTCATGGAACGTTTGCTCGCCCCTGGTCTTGGAAGTGATCAGGGGCGGGCACTTTTTATTTCGTTGTCCATCTCGGCGTGCCCGGCCAGAGTTGATCCCAGTCCGCCGAGGGGTGGGCGGGTGCACACGGGAGGTGGGCTGGTCGTGCGGGACACGTTGGTGCTGAACGCGAGCTTCGAGCCGCTGTCGACGGTGACGTTGAACCGAGCCGTCGTTCTGGTGCTTCAGGACAAGGCCGTCGTCGAGCAGGCCCACCCCGAACTGCGTATGCGGGGAGCCGAGGTCGACATACCCGCGCCCCGGGTGATCAGGCTGTGCAGGTATGTGAGGGTGCCCTTCCGAAGACAAGCCCCGTGGTCGAGGCGGGGTGTGCTGGTGCGGGACCGGCACAGGTGCGCGTACTGCGGCCGGCGGGCGACGACCGTGGACCACGTGGTGCCGCGGTCGCACGGTGGTCAGGACACCTGGCTGAACACGGTGGCCTCGTGCGCGGAGGACAACCACCGCAAGGCGAACCGGACTCCGGAGCAGGCGGGGATGCCGTTGCTGCGGGAGCCGTTCGAGCCGACGCCGGCGGACGCGATGCTGTTGTCGCTCGGGCGTGAGGACCTGGGGGCTCTGCCGGACTGGCTGGCACGAGACGCGGCGTAGGGCTGCGGTTGTTCGGTGGCTGCGAGTGGTTGGTGGCCGGCTGCGCGGTTCCCCGCGCCCCTGAGGGGGTGCGGGGAACGCTCGTCTCCGGCAGGCGTCAGTCGATCGACGGCTTCTCGCGGCGTTCCGCCCCGCCGCTGTTGCCGCCGCCGCCCGAACCGCCGCCCATGCCGCCGAAGTTGCCCATGGCGCCGGACAGGCCCTTGAGGGCGTCGCCGATTTCGCTGGGGACGATCCAGAGCTTGTTGGCGTCTCCCTCCGCGATCTTCGGGAGCATCTGGAGGTACTGGTAGGAGAGGAGCTTCTGGTCCGGGTCGCCGGCGTGGATGGCCTCGAAGACCGTACGGACGGCCTGGGCTTCGCCCTCTGCTCGCAGGGCGGCGGCCTTGGCCTCACCCTCGGCGCGCAGGATCTGGGACTGCTTCTCACCCTCGGCGGTGAGGATGGCGGCCTGGCGCGTGCCTTCGGCGGTGAGGATCGCGGCGCGCTTGTCACGGTCGGCGCGCATCTGCTTCTCCATCGAGTCCTGGATGGAGGTCGGCGGCTCGATCGCCTTGAGTTCGACGCGGTTTACCCGGATGCCCCACTTGCCGGTGGCCTCGTCGAGGACGCCGCGCAGGGCCGCGTTGATCTCCTCGCGGGAGGTCAGGGTCCGCTCCAGGTCCATGCCGCCGATGATGTTGCGGAGCGTGGTGACGGTGAGCTGCTCGATCGCCTGGATGTAGCTGGCCACTTCGTAGGTCGCGGCCCGGGCGTCGGTCACCTGGTAGTAGATGACGGTGTCGATGTTGACGACCAGGTTGTCCTGGGTGATCACCGGCTGGGGCGGGAACGGCACGACCTGTTCGCGAAGGTCGATGCGGTTGCGGATGGTGTCGATGAACGGGACGACGATGTTCAGTCCCGCGTTGAGGGTCCGCGTGTAGCGGCCGAAACGCTCGACGATCGCGGCGCTCGCCTGCGGGATGACCTGGATCGTCTTGATCAGGGCGATGAAGACCAACACCACCAGGATGATCAAGACGATGATGACCGGTTCCATCGTGCTCCCCGTACCCTTCTCCGCCTCGGCGCTTTCGGAAGATCTTATGGTTGTTGAAGATCTTGCTGGTCGAGTGTGACAGACCGCCGCGAACCTCGTGGCCGTTCCGTCCAGTTACGTCGTACGAGGTCACATCACGATCGCGGTGGCGCCCTCGATCTCCACGACGTCCACTTCCTGGCCCACGTCGTAGGCGCGACCGGTGTCGAGGGAGCGGGCCGACCAGACTTCGCCGGCGAGCTTGATCCGGCCGCCCGAGCCGTCGACGCGTTCCAGGACGACGGCTTGTCTGCCCTTCAACGCGTCCACGCCGGTGACGAGTTGGGGGCGCTGTGTGCGGTGCCGCGTGGCGATGGGCCGTACGACGGCGATGAGGGCGACCGAGACGATCACGAAGGTGAGCACCTGGACGACCGCGCCCCCGCCCACTGAGGCCGCGATCGCGGCGGCCACGGCGCCCACCGCGAACATGCCGAATTCCGGCATCGCGGTCACCACGAGCGGGATTCCGAGCGCTGCCGCGCCGACGAGCCACCACACCCATGCGTCGATGTCGTTCACACGGTCATGGTAGGGCTGCGAGTCGTGCCGCCGACAGGGCGCCGGGGGCCCGGAAACAGCTTCTTACCGGGGTCTTCACAGGACAGGAGGGGGTTTCAGGACAACGGGAGGCCCTGCGCGGTCCAGCGCTCTCCGACCTGTTCGACGACGAGCGGGAGTCCGAAGCAGAGGGAGAGGTTGCGGGAGGTGAGTTCGAGCTCCAGGGGGCCGGCGGCGAGGACCCTGCCCTGGCGGATCATCAGCACATGCGTGAAGCCGGGGGCGATCTCCTCGACGTGGTGGGTGACCATCAGCATC
The DNA here is from genome assembly GCF_044459385.1 of Streptomyces sp. NPDC050287. Lineage (NCBI taxonomy): Bacteria > Bacillati > Actinomycetota > Actinomycetes > Kitasatosporales > Streptomycetaceae > Streptomyces > Streptomyces sp. NPDC050287. The sequence goes on from NZ_JBITIY010000001.1 coordinate 5,129, forward strand.
GAGGGGGCGATCGGGTCGCGGGCGAGGCGGCCGAGCCGTCGTACGAGATCCTCCCGGCCGCCGAGGTCGAGGCCGGCCGCGGGCTCGTCGAGGAGCAGCAGTTCGGGGTCGGTCATCAGGGCGCGGGCGATGAGGGTGCGCTTGCGCTCGCCCTCGGAGAGGGTGCCGAACTTGCGGTCCAGGTAGTCGCTCATGCCGAGGCGGTCGAGGAAGGCGCGGGCGCGCTGTTCGTCGATCTCCTCGTACTCCTCCTGCCAGCCGGCGGTCATGCCGTAGGCGGCCGTGAGCACGGTCTGCAGGACGGTCTGGCGCTTGGGCAGTTTGTCGGCCATGGCGATGCCGGCCATGCCGATGCGCGGGCGCAGTTCGAAGACGTCGGTACCAGGGGTGCCGAGGGTCTCGCCGAGGATGGTGGCGGTGCCCTTGCTGGGGTAGAGGTAGCTGGACGCGACGTTCAGGAGGGTGGTCTTGCCGGCGCCGTTCGGGCCGAGGATGACCCAGCGCTCGCCCTCCTTGACCGACCAGGAGACCTGGTCCACCAGAGCCCGGCCCTCGCGGACCACGGATACGTCCTGAAGCTCCAGAACATCGCTCATGAGCGCGTTGTCTCCCCTTGCTGTGTGGCCGGTCTCGGCTGTCGCGTAAGCCTGTGGCTCGGTCCGCCGCGCCGGTGGGCGCAGCCCTCCACGAAATCTACGCCACGGGTGGCCCCGGACATTCCATCGGTCCGGTCCTTAGGGTGGGGGGATGCTCACGGAACCACGCTCTGGACGCCTTGCCTCTTGGGGAAATGCCCTGTTGGCCGGATTTGTCTCGCCGGACGACGCCGTGCTCTCGATCGTCGGGGAGGACGCCGTGCACCGGGTGGAGGGGCTGCCGGGTGAGTCGGCGCCCGTCGGTCTGACGCTCGCGCTGGGGCGGCTGCGGTCGCTCGGCGTCACGGGCCTGCGGGTCGCGCTGCCCGCGCCCGGGCATCCGCTGGGGCTGAGCGGGCCGCCGGAGTTCAACGCCCGGGCGTTGGACGCGGAGGAGGCGGTGGTCTGTCACGGGGCCGCGCTCGGGCTGGTGCCGGAGGTGTACGAGGCCGGTCCCGAAGGTGATGTACATGTCGAGGTGGTGTGGCATGTGCTGCCGGTGCGGGAGGCGCCGCCTGCCGATGTGCCGTCGCTCGGGGAGGCCGAGCGGGAGCTGGCCCAGGCGCTGCGGGAGGCGACCGAGGTGCTGACGCGGCTTGATGTGGCCGGGTCTGGGCCGGTGGCCGAGGCTGCCGTCGAGGCGTATCGGGCGCGGGCCGAGCGGGGGCGGGAGGTGCTGGCGCCGGGGTATCCGCCGCGGGCGGTACGGGTGCTGGAGTTGGCGCAGCGGGTCGGGTTGCTGGTGTCGCTGGCGTACGAGAACGGGCACGGGGGTGCGGTCAGTTCCGCGGAGATGGGGGCGCGTTCCGAGGCTCTGCGGCCGGTGGAGCGGACGGCTCGGCGGGCGCAGGTCGCGGCTTACAACGCGTATGTGGAGGAGCGGGAGCGCGGGGTGCGGTGAGCGGCTGCTTCACAAGCGGGTGGTGCCGCGCGAAAGGGCCCCGCGAGTCGCCTTTGACTCGCGGGGCCCTTCGTCGGCCGGGGCCGTTGTCAGTCGTTGTCGCGTTGTCGCGCTTGTTGCCGAGGGCGGGGTCGAACAGGGCGATGACGTCGACGGTGCCGCCGAAGACGTCACCGGGACGTGGGTCGGGATCCCTACGACGTCGCCCGAGGCCACGCCCGGCGACGTGACGTGGGCGTCGGCACCCGCGTCGGCGACGGCGGCCGAGCGCCCTCGGTGATTCCGGGCTGTGCGCGTCCGACCCGGCCGCGGGTCGTGCGCTGATCAACGCGGAAGCGATCCGGGACGGCACGGGAAGCCGGGTACCGCTGTCCGTGCGACCAGTCGGACGACAACTGGACCGGCCTCCCGGACGGGCCCGGGAGGCCGGAGGTCACTGGCCGCTCGGCGACCGGTGTCAGCGGTTGATGCCGAGGTTGCCGAAGGCGGGGTTCAGCACGCCGATGACGTTCACGCTGTTGCCGACCGCGTTCACCGGGACGTGCACCGGGGCCTGGACGAGGTTGCCCGAGGCGGCGCCCGGCGAGCCGACGGCCTTGCCGTCGGCGTGCGCGTCGGTGGCGGAAGCCATTCCGGCGCCGGCGGCGACCAGCGCGCCGGCCACCATCGTCACGGCCGCTGCCTTCTTCAGGTTCTTCACTTCTGAGCCCTCCCTAGCGATTGCCGCGGCAGTCGCCGCAGCACGCACTGGAGAACGGCGGAGATCCGTGAAGGATGCGCCATCCGGGGGACATTCCCACGACGGTATGAATCTCAGACCGGAGGGGAACGCTCCGTATTGCCGTCCCGTGCGTGCGCCGGGCGCGTTTCAGCCGGTCACGCCATGGCGTACGGCCCACAGGGCGGCCTGGGTGCGGTCTGCCAGGTCGAGTTTCATCAGGATGTTCGAGACGTGCGTCTTGACCGTCTTCTCGGACAGCACCAGGGCGCGGGCGATCTCGCGGTTGGAGCGGCCGTCCGCTATGAGACCGAGGACCTCCCGCTCCCGCTCGGTGAGCGAACCGCCTCTGCCTTGCCCCGAGTTGTTGTCGTCCTGGGACAACAGGGCGCTGGCGACCTCGGGTTGGAGAAGGATGTGGCCCGCGTGCACGGAGCGGATGGCACCGGCGAGGGCGTCGGGGTCGATGTCCTTGTACACGTAGCCGGCGGCGCCCGCGCGCAGGGCCGGGACGACCGTGCGCTGCTCGGTGAAGCTGGTGACGATGAGCACGCGCGCGGGGTTGTTCAGTTCGCGGAGCTTGCGCAGGGCGTCGACGCCGTCCATACCCGGCATCTTGACGTCCATGAGCACGACGTCGGGCTTGAGTTCCTCGGCCCGGGCGACGCCCTCGGTGCCGTCGGCCGCCTCGCCCACGACCTCGATGTCGTCCTGGACTTCGAGGAACGTGCGCAGGCCCCGGCGGACCACCTGGTGGTCGTCGACCAGCAACACCTTGATCGGTTCAGCCACCGGGGACCTCCATCTCGATCGTGGTGCCCTTGCCGGGCGCCGATTCCACGGCCAGTGTGCCGCCGACGCCGCTCGCGCGGTCCCGCATGGAGACCAGGCCGAGGTGGCGCCCCGCGCGGCGTATCCCCTTCGGGTCGAAGCCCCTGCCGTCGTCCGTCACTCGCAGGACCGCTCCGCCGCCGCGCCGGTCCAGGGTCACGTCGACGTGTGCGGCGCCCGAGTGCCGCAGGGCGTTGTGCAGCGCCTCCTGGGCGACGCGGAGCACGGCTTCCTCCTGGGTGGCGGGCAGGGCGCGGACGCCGTGGCTCGTGAAGGTCACGCGCGCCGTGTGGGCGCGGTCGAGGACCTGGATCTGGGTGCGGAGGGTGGCGACCAGACCGTCCTCGTCGAGCGCGGCCGGGCGCAACTCGACGACCGCGGCGCGCAGTTCGTCGGCGGCCTCGGCGGCGAGCGCGGCCACCTGCTGGAGTTCGCCCTTGGCGCGGGACGGGTCGCGGTCGACCAGGGCGGCGGCGGCCTGGGCGGTCAGGCGCAGGGAGAACAGCTTCTGGCTGACCGCGTCGTGCAGTTCGTGGGCGAGGCGGGAGCGCTCCTCGGCGATGGTGAGCTCGCGGCTGCGTTCGTAGAGGCGGGCGTTGGTGAGGGCGATCGCGGCGTGCTGGGCGAGGATGGCCAGGAGTTCCTCGTCCTCCTCGGTGAAGCCGCACCTGCCCTCTTCCGGGGAGCTCGGGTGGCGTGGGGGCGTGCGCCCCGCGGGGCGCAGTTTGTTCGCGAGGAAGAGGGCGCCGATGACCTCGTCGCCGTCGCGGATGGGCAGTCCCAGGAAGTCGACCATGTCGGGGTGGGCGGAGGGCCAGCCCTCGAAGCGGGGGTCCCTGCGGACATCGGCGAGGCGCTCGGGCCGGGCCTCGTGCAGCATCGCGGCGAGGATGCCGTGCTGGCGCGGGAGCGGGCCGATGGCCTTCCACTGCGCGTCGCTGACGCCGTCGACCACGAACTGCGCGAAGCCGCCGTGGTCGTCGGGGACGCCGAGGGCGGCGTACTGCGCGTCGAGCAGCTCACGGGCGGAGGCGACGATCGTCTTGAGGACGTCGCGCACCTCCAGGTGTCTGCTCATGGCCAGCAGCGCGGAGCTCACCGCGGCGAGGCCTGACCGGGGGCCTTGACTCATGCCCTCACGGTACCGGCGGGGTGTGACAGTCCGTATCGGACCTGTGGCGGCCGCCGCCTGGGCCGGAAGACCTAGGGCGAAGGGCCTCGCCGGTTGCGGCCCCCGTCGGAGGCGGGGCGGGCGGCCCGGTTCCTACGTTGGGGGCACGCCGATCAGGAGGCGTCGAGGACGAGGGGACGTGTGTCATGCCGGTAGCGATCATCACGGGGGCTTCGAAGGGGCTGGGGCGGGCGCTGTCAGAGGCCCTGGCCGCCCGCGGCTGGGACCTGGTGCTGGACGCGCGGGGTTCTGGGGCCCTCACGGAGGCGGCCGAGGCCGTGTCGGCCCACGGGACACGGGTCACTGCCCTGCCCGGGGACGTCACGGACGCCGGACACCGCTCCGAGCTGGTGGCGGCGGCGTGGCAGCTCGGCGGGGTCGATCTGCTGGTGAACAACGCGAGCGCGCTGGGCGCCGAGCCACTGGTCCGGCTGGCGGGGCTCCCCCTGGAGGGACTGCGGCGAGCCCTTGAGGTGAACGTGGTCGCCGCGCTCGGCCTGGTCCAGGAGGCGCTGCCCCTGCTGCGGGCGTCCGAGGCGGGCGCGGTGATCGCGGTCAGCTCGGACGCGGCCGCCGAGGCGTACGAGACGTGGGGCGGTTACGGGGCGTCGAAGGCGGCCCTGGACCACCTGTCGGCGGTGCTCGGCGAGGAGGAGCCCGGTCTGCGGGTCTGGGCGGTCGACCCCGGGGACATGGCGACCGACCTGTACGCGGCGGCCGTACCGGACGACGAGGATCCACGGCCGGAGCCGGCGAGTGTGGTCCCGGCGTTTCTGCGGCTGCTGGACGAGCGTCCGGCGAGCGGGCGCTACGGGGCCCCGGCCCTGCTGGAGTCCCGATGACGCCGGCGACGGGGGTCCCCCCGCTGCGGCCCGTCCGCGAGTGGGGGAAGGTGCCGGCGGAGCTGTCGGCGCGGGTGCCGGCCGAGCAGCGTGGTCCCGGGCGCGACCGGGATGCCGTACGGCTGCTCGTGTCGCGGGGCACGGCGGTGTCGCACCACGCGTTCGTGGAGCTGCCGCGGCTGCTGCGGGCCGGGGACCTGCTCGTCGTGAACACCTCGCCCACGCTGGCCGCCGCAGTCGACGGGCGGATGGGGCACGCGCGCGTGGTGGTGCACTTCTCCACGCGCGGGGACGACGGGCGGTGGGCGGTCGAGCTGCGGGATCCGGACGGACGTGGCACTACGCGCGCGCGTGCCGGAGGGCCCGCGGGGACGGAGGTGCGGCTGCCGGCGGGTGTGCGGCTGGTGCTGGAGGAGCCGGTGGGCGCGGGCAGCGAGCGGTTGTGGTGGGCCCGGGACCACGGAGCGGGCGTTCCGGGGCTGCTGCGGGAGCACGGGCGGCCCATCCGCTACTCCTACACGGAGCGGGACCAGCCGCTGTCCGTGTACCAGACGGTGTTCGCGCTGCCGTCGCCGGACGGATCGGGCAGTGCGGAGATGCCGAGTGCGGCGCGGCCGTTCACCGCGCGGCTGGTGGCGGAGCTGGTGAGCCGGGGTGTGCAGTTCGCGCCGATCACGCTGCACACCGGGGTGGCCTCGGCGGAGGCGCACGAGCCGCCGTATCCGGAGCGGTTCTCGGTGCCGGAGGCGTCGGCGCGGTTGATCAACGCGGTCCGGGCAGGAGACGGGCGGGTCGTGGCGGTCGGTACGACGGCGGTACGGGCCGTGGAGTCGGCCACCGGGCCGGACGGCGTCGTACGCGCGCGTGCCGGGTGGACCGATCTGGTGGTCGACCCGGAGCGCGGGGTGCGTGCCGTGGACGGGCTGCTGACCGGGCTGCACGAGCCGGAGGCCTCGCATCTGCTGATGCTGGAGGCGGTCGCGGGGCGGGCGGCCATCGACCGGAGCTACGAGGAGGCGCTGCGCGGGCGCTATCTGTGGCACGAGTTCGGGGACGTGCACCTCATCCTGCCCGAAAAGCCTCACACAGAGCATTGCGTCAGCAACTGTTGGTGAGGCCGATGTCAGCCTGATGTGACGCCGCACATAGGGCGCAGATCACGTACTAGGGACAATAGGAGACAAAGCCTCCACGCGTGAACGGGATGGACGTCTCGGTCTGTCCCGTTTTGCCCTTCCCTGATCCACTACCCGGCTTCGTACGTCACACCTTTGCCTGGTGTTTTTGCTGCCGCTAAGAATGGCTGCCGTCGCTCAGCGCCGTGGGTTCTGCCCGCGGCGTTTGTGCCGGAAGCACGTGTCCCCACCGGACGAAGAGCGACCTCCGCGCTATTCGACGAGGTCCATTTCGCCATGCTCAAGAACGTCAAGAACCGAAGTCGCGCCCTGACCCGTACGCACAAGATCGCGATCAGCGGTGTCGCCGCCCTCGGCGCCGCCACCATCGCCTTCACCGCGGTCCCGGGCAGCCAGACGACCACGTCCGAGGCGGCCGCCGCCCCCGCACGGGTGGCCTACAGCTCCGAGCAGCTCACAAGCCTGCACTCGGACGTCACCGAGCAGCTCGCCGGTACCAGCCTGCAGGGCAAGGCGATCGAGGCGCAGCAGAAGGCCAAGTCGGAGGCGGAGGCAAAGGCGGAAGCCAAGGCAAAGGCGGAAGCCAAGGCAAAGGCAGAAGCCAAGGCAAAGGCAGAAGCCAAGGCCAAGGCAGAAGCCAAGGCCAAGGCAGAAGCCGCCGCGAAGAAGAAGGCCGCCGCCCGGGCCGCCGCCAAGAAGAAGGCCGAGCGGGCGCACAAGGCGAAGAAGGCCGCGAGCCGGGCCGCCAAGCGCGCGCACATCAAGCCCGCCGCGAAGAGCTACGGCAACAACCTCAACGGCTGGATCAGGGAAAGCCTGGACATCATGAAGGCCAAGGGCATCCCGGGTTCGTACAACGGTCTGTACCGCAACATCATCCGGGAGTCCTCCGGCAACCCGAACGCGATCAACAACTGGGACATCAACGCCATCAACGGCATCCCGTCGAAGGGACTGCTCCAGGTCATCCCGCCGACCTTCAAGGCGTACCACGTCCCGGGCACGTCCTGGAACATCTACGACCCGGTCGCCAACATCACCGCAGCCTGCAACTACGCGGCCGACAGGTACGGCTCGATGGACAACGTCAACAGCGCGTACTGAGGCCGCGCGGACCTCTTCACGCCGAAGGGCGGCGCCCCCACCGGGGCGCCGCCCTTCACCGTCGTACCAGCGCTTCGCGTCGTACGACCTCGATCACTTGCGCATGACCTCGGGTTCGTGGCGGCGCAGGAAGCGGGCCACGAAGAAGCCGCAGATCACGCCGAGGACGAGCAGGGCGGCCATGTCCAGGCCCCAGGCGCCGACGGTGTGCTCCCACAGCGGGTCGGTGTCGCCGCCGTCCTTGGGCGGGCTGATCTTGTTGAAGTCCAGCGTGGCGCCGGCGGCGCCGACCGCCCAGCGGGACGGCATCAGATACGAGAACTCGTTGACGCCGACCGCGCCGTTCAGGGTGAACAGGCAGCCCGTGAACACGACCTGGATGATCGCGAACATGACCAGCAGCGGCATGGTCTTCTCGGCCGTCTTCACCAGCGAGGAGATGACCAGGCCGAACATCATCGAGGTGAAGCCCAGCGCCATGACCGGGATGGACAGTTCCACCATGGTGGCGCTGCCGAGGACCAGGCCTTCCTTCGGGATCTCCCGGCCGGCGAACCCGATGACGCCGACCAGCAGGCCCTGCAGCACGGTGATCAAGCCGAGCACGAACACCTTGGACATCAGGTACGCGGAGCGGGACAGGCCGGTGGCGCGCTCCCGCTCGTAGATGACCCGTTCCTTGATCAGCTCACGGACGGAGTTCGCCGCACCCGCGAAGCAGGCGCCGACCGCGAGGATCAGCAGAACCGTGGTCGTCGTGCCGTTGGGGATGATCCGGCCGGTCTTCGGGTTGGCCGGATTGGGCAGCAGGCTGTTGCCCGAGTCGATGAGCAGGCTCACCGCGCCCAGGACCGCCGGCAGGATCACCATCAGCGCCAGGAAGCCCTTGTCGGAGGCGATCACCGAGACATAGCGCCGCACCAAGGTGGTGAACTGGGACATCCATCCCTGTGGCTTGGGCGGTTTCATCGCCTGCATCGGCGGCATCTGTACGGACTGTGGTGCGACGGCGTCTATGTCCGCGGCGTACATCTGGTAGTGCTGCGAGCCCTTCCAGCGGCCCGCCCAGTCGTAGTCGCGGTAGTTCTCGAAGGCGGAGAAGACATCGGCCCAGGTGTCGTAGCCGAAGAAGTTCAGCGCCTCCTCGGGAGGGCCGAAGTAGGCGACCGCGCCGCCGGGAGCCATCACCAGGAGCTTGTCGCACAGGGCGAGTTCGGCGACGGAGTGGGTGACGACGAGGACCGTACGGCCGTCGTCGGCGAGACCGCGCAGCAGTTGCATGACGTCACGGTCCATGCCCGGGTCGAGGCCCGAGGTGGGCTCGTCCAGGAAGATCAGCGACGGTTTGGTGAGCAGCTCCAGGGCCACCGAGACGCGCTTGCGCTGGCCGCCGGAGAGGGAGGTGACCTTCTTCTCCCTGTGGACATCCAGCTTCAGCTCGCGCAGCACCTCGTCGATGCGGGCCTCGCGCTCGGCGCCCGTGGTGTCGGCCGGGAAGCGCAGCTTGGCCGCGTACTTGAGGGCCTTCTTGACGGTCAGTTCCTTGTGCAGGATGTCGTCCTGCGGGACCAGACCGATGCGCTGGCGCAGCTCGGCGAACTGCTTGTAGAGGTTCCGGTTGTCGTAGAGGACATCGCCCTCGTTGGCGGGCCGGTAGCCGGTGAGCGCCTTGAGCAGGGTCGACTTGCCGGAGCCGGACGGGCCGATGACCGCGATCAGCGACTTCTCCGGGACACCGAAGGAGACGTCCTTGAGGATCTGCTTGCCGCCGTCGACCGTGACGGTCAGGTGGCGGGCCGAGAAGGAGATCTCACCGGTGTCGACGAACTCCTCGAGACGGTCGCCGACCAGGCGGAACGTGGAGTGGCCGACACCGACGATGTCGTTCGGGCCGAGCAGTTGCGTGCCGCCCTTGGCGATCGGCTGGCCGTTGACGTACGTGCCGTTGTGCGAGCCCAGGTCACGGATCTCGAAGCGGCCGTCGGGCGTGGCGTGGAACTCCGCGTGGTGGCGGGAGACCTGGAGGTCGGAGACGACCAGTTCGTTGTCCAGGGCGCGGCCGATGCGCATCACGCGGCCCAGCGAGAACTGGTGGAACGTGGTCGGGCTGCGGTCGCCGTAGACCGGCGGCGCCCCCGCGCCACCACCGGGAGCCTGCTGTGCGTACGGATCGCCCGGACCGCCCTGCTGCTGCGGCACGTGCGGCACGGCCTGCCTCGGCTGTTGCCGCCCGGCCTGCGGGGCCTCCTGCCGCGGCGTCTGCGGGGCCTCCTGCTGCGGCGTCTGCGGGGCCTCCTGCTGCGGCGGGGCCGCCGCCCAGCCGGGGCCCGCGCCCTGGGCCGCGTACGGCTGCTGCTGGGCCTGCGGCGTGGCGACGGCGGCCGCGGCGCCGGAGATGTCCAGGCGCGGTCCGTCGGTCGCGTTGCCGAGGTGCACGGACGAGCCGGGGCCGATCTCCAGCTGATGGATCCGTTGCCCCCGCGCGAACGTGCCGTTGGTGCTGCCGTGGTCCTCGATGACCCAACCGCGGCCGTTCCAGCTGATCGTGGCGTGACGCCAGGACACCCTGGCGTCGTCGAGCACGACGTCGCCCTGCGGATCACGTCCGAGGGTGTATGGCCTGGCCGCATCGAGCGTCCAGGTCCGTCCGTTCAATTCCAGTACGAGTTCCGGCACTCCATGCCCCACTGAGTAGTCCCCCGAGTTACCCCCATCACAGGGAGTCTAGGGATGTCGAACATCGTCGGGAACTATTTCAGGCTCGTCCTCCTGACCGAAAGTCGGACCTTGAGAAGACCACGTACGTACGCTTCGTCCGGTTCCGTTGACGGGGTTGAAACCGACCCGGAGAGTGGTAATCCACGCGAGGGGGACATGCGCGGCGACCGGCCGTGCCGCGGATCGGGGGGTCTGCCATGAGTGCGTCCATGAGTGCCGAGACGACGGAACACGGCACGCGGTTGCCGTGGGGCGACATCCTGCTGTCCGCGATCGCCTCCGTGAGCTGGGCGTTGATCGGAATGGCGGGCACCGCGGCGCTGGGTCTGCATCTGCTGGAGGCGGACTCGACGGCCTCGCTCGGCCCGATGACCGCGGCGGTGGTGGCCCTTGGGGCGGGTGGTTCGGTCACACCGTCCGGCGATGTGTCGGCGTTCGGGCTGACGGGCGCCGAGACCGCGACCGCCATCGAGATCACGCCACTGGGGGTCACCCTGGTGGGCGCGCTGCTGTTGTCGTGGTTCTTCCTACGATCCCTGCGCACGGCCGGGGTTGTGATCGCCCCCTCCGAACTCCTCGCGCGCGCGGGCGCCGTGGTCGCACTGTTCGTGGCGATGCTGGGCGGGCTGGCCTGGGCGGGGCACGACCTCATCACCATCGACGGGAGCTCGCTCGGGCTCGACGACCTGCCCGGTGGTGGCTCGGGCGGCGGCATCAAGATCCCCGGGGTGGGCGACATCGGGGACATCGGGGGGCTGCTGCCCGACAAGATCGGCTCTCTCGTCGGCGCGAAGGCGGCGGTCGGCTTCACGGTGGACACCGCGCCGACGCTGCTCGGCGGGCTCGGCTGGTCGGCCGGGATCCTGCTGATCGCGCTGCTGGCCTCGCGCCGGACGCCGCTGCCGCGCGGCTGGGAGGCCGTGCACCGGGTGGTCCGGCCGGCGGTGTCCGCCCTCGTCACGGTGCTGCTGGTGGCGGTGGCCGCGGGGTTCGCGGCGGCGGCGTACGCGGCGATCGGGGACGATCATCCCCGGCGGATCGCGGGCGCGGCGGTGCTGGGCGCGCCGAACGGGGTGTGGCTGGGCGTTCCCATCGGCCTGTTCGTCCCCTGGGACGGCAAGGCCACCGGTGAACTGACCCGGCTCCTGCCGGACCCCTTGGACGACCTGCTGGGCAACGGCTCGGACCAGTCCGTCACGCTGGGCCGGCTGGCCGAGCTGGACGGGCGGGTGTGGCTGCTGGGGGTCGCGATGGCGCTGATGATGCTGCTGGCGGGGGTGCTGGTGGGGGTGCGGACGCCGGTGGGAGCGGGGGGTGCGCGGACGCCGGTGGGAGCCGGGGGTGCGCGGACGCCGGTGGGTTCCGGAGGGGTTCGTATGCCGGTGGGTTCCGGAGGGGCGGGGGCGCCGGTGGGAGCGGGAGGGGCGGGGGCGCCGGTGGGAGCGGGAGGGTTGCGGTCCGGTTCGAGAGCTGTACGGGATGACGGAGCCCTCGGTTTCGCGGGGCGGTGTGCGCTGCGGCTGGGGATCGCGACCGCGCTGACGTTGCCGTTGCTCGCCTGGCTCACGGAGGTGTCGGTGGACGCCTCGCTGTCCGTCCTGGGCTTCGACGCGTTCGGCGCCGGGATCGAGCTGCACGGACAGCTCGGTATGGCACTGCTCCTCGGCGCGGTGTGGGGCGCGGCCGCGGGAGCCGTCGGCGCGCTGCTCGCCCGCGCGACGGGCGCGGCGGGGCGGCGGGCGACGCCGTTGGCGCCGTTGGCGCGGTGGGCGCTGGGCGACGGGGCGGGGGTGCGGGGGCCCGGGGTGACTGGGGGGCCTGGTGTGCCTGGTCTGCCTGGTGTGGAGAGCTCCGGGGTTGCTTCGTATGGGGGTGGAGAGGCGAGGCCGCCGTATACGGGTGAGTCCGGTCGGTCGTACGAGGCTGAGCCCGCAGATCCGTATCCGGCCGGGCCTGGACGGCACCAGGTGGGTGGGGCCGAGGGGCCGTACTCCCCCGGCTCGCCCTACCGGCCGCCCAACCCGGCCACCAATCCGTATCTACGGGTTCCGGACGAGTTGCGGGAACCGGAGGACGCGCGGCCGTCCGACCAGGAGCGGTGGGCGGACGGCCCTCGGAGGCCCGGTGGCGACATGTACGGCGCGCCCACGGTGGCCCGGCCGATCGGCCCTGCGCACCGGTCGCCCCGTAAGCCGCCCGAGCCACGGTCCGCCGACCGCCCGTCGCCCACGCCGAACGACGGGCCTCCCCCGCCGCCACCACCGCCACCACCACCACCGGGGAAGCCGAAGGGACGCCGCTGATCGATCCGCCGGGCCGGCGCGGGCGATGCCGGCCCGTACCTCCACGCGCGGCCGGCCCGTGAGGTCGGACCACCCACCGGACCACCCATCGGGCCACCAGGACTCCACTCGGACGCCACCCAGCCGCCACCCAGAGTTCCGTGTCCGTCAGACGGACCGCGCGAGCGTCGGGCACCGCGTGCCGGATACGGTGGAGGCACCATGAGCGCTTCGCAGACCTCGTCCCATGAGTCCTCCGAGTCGTCTGAGTCCGAGTCCTCCGACGTCCCCACTCTTCTCGTCAAGATCTTCGGGAAGGACAGGCCGGGCATCACGGCCGGACTCTTCGACACCCTCGCCGCCTACTCCGTCGACGTGGTCGACATCGAGCAGGTCGTCACCCGTGGCCGCATGGTGCTGTGCGCGCTGGTGACCGCGCCGCCGCGCGGACTGGACGGCGATCTGCGGGCCACCGTCCACAGTTGGGCGGAGTCCGTGAAGATGCAGGCGGAGATCATCTCCGGCCTCGGTGACAACCGGCCGCGCGGACTCGGCCGTTCCCTGGTCACCGTGCTCGGGCATCCGCTGACCGCGGAGGCGACGGCGGCCATAGCCGCCCGGATCACCCGGTCCGGCGGCAACATCGACCGCATCTTCCGGCTGGCCAAGTACCCGGTGACCGCGGTCGAGTTCGCGGTGTCCGGCGTGGAGACGGAGCCGCTGCGCACCGCCCTGGTGACGGAGGCGGCGGTGCTCGGTGTGGACGTCGCCGTGGTCGCGGCGGGCCTGCACCGGCGGGCCCAGCGCCTGGTCGTGATGGACGTGGACTCGACGCTCATCCAGGACGAGGTGATCGAGCTCTTCGCCGCGCACGCCGGCTGCGAGGAGCAGGTCGCCGAGGTGACGGCGGCCGCGATGCGCGGGGAGCTGGACTTCGAGCAGTCGTTGCACGCGCGCGTGGCGCTGCTCGAGGGCCTTGACGCCTCGGTCGTGGACAAGGTGCGCAGCGAGGTGCGGCTGACACCGGGGGCGCGCACACTGATCCGCACGCTCAAGCGGCTCGGCTTCCAGGTCGGGGTCGTCTCCGGTGGCTTCACCCAGGTCACCGACGACCTGATGGAGCGGCTGGGGCTGGACTTCGCCCAGGCCAACACGCTGGAGATCGTCGACGGGAAGCTGACCGGCAGGGTCACCGGCGAGATCGTGGACCGCGAGGGCAAGGCGCGGCTGCTGCGCCGGTTCGCCGCCGAGGCCGGCGTACCGCTGTCGCAGACGGTGGCGATCGGCGACGGGGCGAATGACCTGGACATGCTCAACGCGGCGGGGCTCGGGGTCGCCTTCAACGCCAAGCCAGTGGTGCGGCAGGCCGCACACACCGCGGTGAACGTCCCCTTCCTGGACACGGTCCTGTATCTGCTGGGCATCACCCGCGAAGAGGTCGAGGCGGCGGACGCGCACGAGCAGGACTGAGCGCCCGGCGCAGGTGGCGACGGACTGACTCAGCACAAAAGAGGCGACGGACTCCGCACAAGAGACGGACTCGGCACAAGAGAGAAGGGGCCCGGCGCAGTCGCGCGCCGGGCCCCCTCGCGGGTCGCGGGGCCGGAGTCAGTCGGACGGCGCCCAGTAGTCGAGGAGGGTGCCCACACCCGGCTCCAGGGCCTTCCAGGAGCCGCTGAACGACAGGACGGCGAAGGCGGCGGCCGGGAAGCCGCGGCTGCTCATCTGGTCGCGTGCGTCGCCCTCGGCCGAGCCGGCGAGGATGTCGGCGAGTCCCTGGATGCCCGGGTTGTGGCCGACCAGGAGGACGTTCTGGGCGTCGTCGGGCGTCTCGTTCAGCAGCGCGATCAACTCGCCGGGTGAGGCCTCGTAGATCCGCTCCTCGTAGACCGTCTTCGGTCGATGCGGGAATTCGTGGACGGCGAGCTTCCAGGTCTCCCGGGTCCGGGTCGCGGTGGAGCAGAGGGCCAGGTCGATGGCGAGGCCGGTGTCGGTCAGTCTCCGTCCGGCCTCTGCCGCGTCCTTTCGGCCCCGATCGGCGAGCGGTCGCTCGTGGTCGGTGACCTGTGGCCAGTCGGCTTTCGCATGCCGGAAGAGGACGATCCTGCGGGGTTCTGCGACGCTCATGGGATCCAGCTTCGCATGAAACAGGCCATGGGGCGCAGGCAGTTGGTGGGCGGCCAAAGCGGTGATCAGCGGGATATCAGCTGCTGGAGGTGCTCGAAGAGCCGGGTGATGGCCGGGTCGCCGGTTGCCGCCTGGGCGTCCGTCGGGTTCAGGATCAGCCCGAGCAGGACGACGAAGGCCAGCGTCGGCAGGGCGAGGGCCCACCAGGGCAGCCGGATGTCGACGCCGCCCCGGGAGGCCGGGTGGGGCCGGGTGTGCGTAGGGGCCGACATGAGTGCCTCCGCTGGTCTTCGAGTGGTCCGTGGCCGCCTTACGCGGTCACATCTCGAAGTTACGGAATCCGCGCCCCTCAACCCATCCGGAGATCCACCCAGTTGACCCTGACACTCACCCCCTAGGGGATGGTGGGGGTAGCCCCACCACGGGCCCGGCGGACGGCCTCGGGCACGGTCACGGTCATGGTCACGGGGAGGCGATCGTCGCGATGACGGCGATGACCACGAAGATGGCGAAGAACGAGCCGAAGACCAGCAGCATCTTCTTCTGGCCGTTCTGGGGGTTCGGATCGAGCACTGGCATACGGCAAGTCTCGCACCCGTCCCGCGCGCCGACTCTTCCGGGGTCCCGCACCGCCTGGCCGGGATGCGGGCGACCGGCAACCGGGGTGCGGGCAACCGGATTCCCTGGGTACGGGCGACCGGATCCCTCGCCGTACGGGCTCAGCGCGCCACCTCGTCCTCCACCGTGCGGTCGCGGCCCGCGAGGACGCCCACCACCATCTGCGGAATCATCAGCGCGGTCATCAGGGCGATCGGCAGGCCCCAGCCGCCGCTGCTCTGGTAGAGCACGCCCACCAGGAGCGGGCCCGGGATGGAGATCAGATAGCCGGCGCTCTGCGCGAAGGCCGACAGCTGGGCCACCCCGGCAGCGGTGCGGGCCCGCATGCCGACCAGCGTGAGGGCGAGCGGGAAGGCGCAGTTGGAGACGCCGAGCAGCACCGCCCAGGCCCAGGCGCCGCCGGCGGGGGCGAAGTACAGCCCGGCGTAGCCCGCCAGACCGCAGACGCCGAGCGCGAGGACGATCGGGCCCTGGTGCGGCAGCCCGGTGGCGACCCGCGGGATGACGAAGGCCAGCGGTACACCCATGACCATCGTGACGGCGAGCAGCAGCCCCGCCGTGCCCGCGGGCACGCCCGCGTCCCGGAAGATCTGCGCCATCCAGCCCATGGTGATGTAGGCGGCGGTGGCCTGGAGTCCGAAGAAGACGGCGAGCGCCCAGGCGGTACGGCTGCGGGTGATCCGTACGGCGGGCGAGGGCTCCGCGCGCGTGGGCGCCTGTTCGGCGGGCGCCGGCCCCCGGTCCCGTACGAGCGGGATCCACGGCAGTACGGCCGCCGCCGCCAGCGCGCCCCACACGGCGAGCCCGGACCGCCAGTCGCCGCCCAGCGCCTGGGTCAGCGGCACGGTCACGGCCGCCGCGGCCGAGGTGCCGAGGGCGAGGGCCATCGAGTAGAGACCGGTCATGGAGCCGACCCGGTCGGGGAACCAGCGCTTGACGATGACCGGCATCAGGACGTTGCTGACCGCGATGCCCATCAGTGCGAGGGCGCTGGCGGTCAGGAATCCTGCCGTGCCGGCCGCGCCCACGTACGGCCGTACGAGCAGGCCTGCCGTGATGGCGGCCATGCCCGCGCACACCACCGCCACCGGCCCGAAGCGGCGGGCCAGCCGTGGGGCCATGACGCCGAAGACGGCGAAACACAGCGGGGGTACGGAGGTGAGGAGTCCGGCCACGCTGCCGCTCATGCCGAGCCCGTCGCGGACCTCTTGGAGGAGGGCGCCGAAGCTGGTGATGGCGGGGCGCAGGTTGAGGGCGGACAGCACGATGCCGACGACGACCAGACGGGTCGTCCACGCGCGTGTCCGGGGCGCGGTGGGTACGACGGCTTTCTGGGAGTCGTTCACGGCCGGGCTGTGGTCGCTCGTGGACTTCATCGTCCGGGTTTCCTCGCGTGCCATGCCGTCCATCATAGAATCATAGGATGATTGGTTGTCCATCCCTGGGGCGTCCGCTCCGGCTCCGCCCGTGCGAAGGTGTGCCATGCCTCTGAGCCATCCCCGCCGCTCGGCACTGTCCGAGCAGGTCATCGCCGCGCTGCGGCAGCAGATCACCTCGGGTGAGTGGCCGGTCGGCTCCCGGGTCCCGACGGAGCCCGAGCTGGTCGAGCAGCTCGGGGTCGCCCGCAACACCGTCCGCGAGGCCGTCCGCGCGCTCGCGCACAACGGTCTGCTGGACATCCGTCAGGGATCGGGCACGTACGTCGTGGCGACCAGCGAACTGGCCGGCGTCATGCAGCGCCGTTTCGCGGACGCGGACCCCCGGCACATCGCCGAGCTGCGGTCCACCCTGGAGTCGTCGGCGGCGCGGCTCGCCGCCGAGCGGCGCACGGAGAAGGACCTCAAGCAGCTCGACGCGCTTCTCGTGCGGCGCGAGGAGGCCTGGGAGTCCGGCGATACGGAGGCGTTCGTGACGGCGGACGCGACCTTCCACCTGGCGGTGGTGGCGGCCTCCCACAACGACGTGATGAGCGCGATGTACGCCGACCTGGGCGAGGTGCTGCGGGACTGGCTGCGCGACGACGTCGGCACGGAGCTCACACCGGAGACGCACATGGACCACGGGCGGCTCGTCGACGCGATCCGCGCCGGTGACGCGCGGGCGGCGGCAGCGGAGGCCGCCGACTACCCGTTCCTGTGCCGTCCGGGCCGCTTCAGCGCACCTGCCTGAGCTGATCCCGACCGACCGGGGCCTGCCCGCGCTGGTACTGGCCGACCGGCTCCCGGCCGAGGTGATCCGGACCGGCTGGGTCCCGGCCGAGCTGATCCCGACGACCGGCTCCCGACCCCGCTGCCCCTGACCGACCGGCTCCCGGCCGAGCCGACCATGACCGACCGGCTCCCGGCCGAGCTGGTACTGGCCCGATGTGGTCCGGTCTGACCGGGTCCGGCCCGATCTGGCCCTACCCGGCCTGGCCCTGTCTGCGGTGGCTGACCCACACCGAGCGGACCTCCTTCCAGCAGCGGCCGGTCAGCCGCACGGTCTGCGCGGGGCCGGCCGCGACCTCGGCGCCGTCGCTGTCGACGTCCCACCACCGGTCGCACTCGATGTGCAGGCTGACCTGGTCGACCAGCACGTACGGGTTGTGGCAGTACGCGATCACACGGGAGCCGGTGACCCGGGTGAGGCAGGTGGCACCGAACGGCTCCGGCGAGGCGGTCCGGTGTGCCCGCACGCGCGCGTGCGGCGTCGCATCGTAGGCCAGGGACAGTACGAGGCAGACCGCGAGGGTCACTGGGGCCAGGCTCCGGGACAGGCGCACAAGGGGACCTCCTCGGCCGGGCTGGGGAGGGAAGCGCTTGGTAACGCGTACTCCAGAGTGCCCAGTTGTGGGCGCCCCGTGCCTGGTCGAGCGGGCCGAACGAGTGAGGGGTGGGCTCCGCATCCGGAAGGACGCGGAGACCACCCCTCAGCAGAGCCGCAGGGGCGGCGTCACGCACCGATCGCGTGCAGACCGCCGTCCACGTGGATGATCTCGCCGGTGGTCTTCGGGAACCAGTCGCTCAGCAGGGCGACGATGGCGCGGCCGGTCGGCTCGGGGTCCTTGAGGTCCCATTCCAGGGGGGCTCGGTTGTCCCACACGGAGGCCAGCTCGGCGAAGCCCGGGATGGACTTGGCGGCCATCGAGGCGAGCGGGCCGGCGGAGACCAGGTTGCAGCGGATGTTCTGCTTGCCCAGGTCACGGGCCATGTAGCGGCTGGTGGCCTCCAGGGCGGCCTTGGCCGGGCCCATCCAGTCGTACTGCGGCCAGGCGTACTGCGCGTCGAAGGTCAGACCGACGACGGAGCCACCGTTCTGCATCAGCGGCAGGCAGGCCATGGTCAGCGACTTCAGGGAGTACGCCGAGACGTGCATGGCCGTGGCGACCGACTCGAACGGCGTGTTGAGGAAGTTGCCGCCGAGCGCGTCCTGCGGGGCGAAGCCGATGGAGTGCAGCACGCCGTCGAGGCCGCCGAGCTCCTCGCCGACGATGTCGGCCAGGCGCCCGAGGTGCTCGTCGTTGGTCACGTCGAGCTCGATGACCTTGGTGGGCTTCGGCAGCTTCTTGGCGATGCGCTCGGTCAGCGTGGGCCGCGGGAACGCGGTCAGGATGATCTCGGCACCCTGCTCCTGGGCCAGCTTGGCGGCGTGGAAGGCGATGGAGGACTCCATCAGCACACCGGTGATCAGGACGCGCTTGCCCTCGAGAATTCCGCTCATGGTGATCAGTGACCCATTCCCAGTCCGCCGTCAACGGGAATGACGGCTCCAGTGATGTACGAGGCGTCGTCGGAGGCGAGGAACCGCACCGTCGCGGCGACCTCCTCAGGCCGCGCGTACCGGCCGAGCGGCACCTGCGACACGATGCCGGCGCGCTGCTCGTCGGTGAGGACCTTGGTCATGTCGGTGTCGACGAAGCCGGGAGCGACGACGTTGAAGGTGATGTTGCGGGATCCCAGCTCACGAGCGAGAGAGCGGGCGAAGCCGACCAGGGCGGCCTTGGACGCGGCGTAGTTCGCCTGCCCCGGGGAGCCGTACAGCCCGACCACCGAGGAGATCAGGACGACCCGGCCCTTCTTGGCGCGCAGCATGCCGCGGTTGGCGCGCTTGACGACCCTGAAGGTGCCGGTGAGGTTGGTGTCGACGACGGAGGTGAAGTCCTCCTCCGACATCCGCATCAGGAGCTGGTCCTTGGTGACGCCGGCGTTGGCGACCAGCACCTCGACCGGGCCGTACACGGCCTCGATCTCCTTGTAGGCCTGCTCCACCTGCTCGGAGTCGGTGATGTCGCACTTGACGGCCAGGAAGCCGGCCGGCGGCTCGCCGGAGCGGTATGTGATGGCGACTTTGTCGCCGGCGTCGGCGAACGCACGGGCGATGGCGAGGCCGATGCCCCGGTTGCCTCCGGTGACGAGAACCGAGCGGCTCAACGGATCACCCTTTCGATAGCGGTCTGAGACACCCGCCCGAGTGTGTGGATGACAGGCGGCTTCACCGAAAACCTATCGGTCGGGCCGCGCCGGGAGCCAAGCGGGCACCGACAGTGGCGTGCGCGGGTGACTGTCGGGTTTCTACAGTCGGCCGCCAGGCCGGTCGGCCGTTCCGGGGGGCATGAGCGGGCAGGTCCCGATCAGCCGGCCGGCGAGAGTCGCGATGTACGCGGGCGGGTACGGAGGTTGCTCCCCTGCCCGCTCCAGGGTTTCGCCTGCACGCGACGGATATACGGCATGTGGGGCAGACCCCGGGCGTGCTTGACTTCGGGCTGGCGATTCGATGGATCGAGCAGGACCGACCTGGTGGTCAGAGCGAAGGGATTCCCACCCGTGCCTCACGAAGTCGATCAGTCATTCCTGGCACTCCCGCTCAGGGCCCTCGCCGACGCCGCGCTGGCGCGCGCACGTGCCCTCGGCGCCGATCACGCGGACTTCCGTTTCGAGCGGGTCCGCAGCGCCTCCTGGCGGCTGCGGGACGCCAAGCCCTCGGGGTCGTCGGACACCACCGACCTCGGGTACGCGGTGCGGGTCGTGCACGGCGGGACCTGGGGGTTCGCGTCCGGGGTGGACCTGAGTCTGGACGCGGCCGCCAAGGTCGCCTCGCAGGCGGTGCAGATGGCCAAGCTGTCGGCGCAGGTGATCAAGGCGGCCGGGTCCGAGGAGCGCGTGGAGCTGGCCGACGAGCCCGTGCATGCCGAGCAGACCTGGGTCTCGTCGTACGAGATCGATCCGTTCGCCGTGCCCGACGAGGAGAAGGCCGGGCTGCTCGGGGAGTGGAGCGCGCGGCTGCTGGCCGCCGACGGCGTCAACCACGTGGACGCCTCGCTGCTCACCGTGCATGAGAACAAGTTCTACGCCGACACGGCCGGGACCGTCACCACGCAGCAGCGCGTCCGGCTGCATCCGCAGCTGACGGCCGTGTCGGTGGACGAGTCGAGCGGCGAGTTCGACTCCATGCGGACCATCGCGCCGCCCGTCGGCCGTGGCTGGGAGTACCTCACGGGCACCGGCTGGGACTGGGACGCGGAGCTGGCGCGGATGCCGGAGCTGCTGGCCGAGAAGATGCGGGCGCCGAGCGTCGAGGCGGGGGTGTACGACCTGGTCGTCGACCCGTCCAACCTGTGGCTGACCATCCACGAGTCCATCGGGCACGCCACCGAGCTGGACCGGGCGCTCGGCTACGAGGCCGCCTACGCCGGCACCTCCTTCGCCACCTTCGACCAGCTGGGCAAGTTGCGCTACGGCTCCGAGCTCATGAACGTCACCGGGGACCGTACCGCCGAGCACGGCCTGGCGACCGTCGGGTACGACGACGAGGGCGTCGAGGGCCAGTCCTGGGACCTGGTCAAGGAGGGCACGCTGGTCGGCTACCAGCTGGACCGGCGGATCGCGCGACTGACCGGGTTCGAGCGCTCCAACGGGTGCGCCTTCGCCGACTCCCCCGCACACGTGCCCGTGCAGCGGATGGCCAACGTGTCGCTCCAGCCGGACCCGGCCGGGATGTCCACCGAGGATCTGATCGGCGGGGTGGAGCGCGGGATCTACGTCGTCGGTGACCGGTCCTGGTCCATCGACATGCAGCGCTACAACTTCCAGTTCACCGGGCAGCGGTTCTTCAGGATCGAGAACGGGCGGATCGCCGGGCAACTGCGGGACGTCGCCTACCAGGCCACGACCACCGACTTCTGGGGCTCCATGGCCGCGGTGGGCGGCCCCCAGACGTATGTGCTGGGCGGCGCCTTCAACTGCGGCAAGGCCCAGCCGGGACAGGTCGCGGCGGTCTCACACGGCTGCCCGTCGGCCCTCTTCAGGGGCGTCAACATCCTCAACACGACCCAGGAGGCCGGTCGATGAGCGTGAGGTCCGGAATCGGCTGGGGGTCCGGGGGTCGCCCCCCGGGACAGCACAGTCTCAACACGACCCAGGAGGCCGGTCGATGATCGTGAGGTCCGGAATCGGCTGGGGGTCCGGGGGTCGCCCCCCGGGACAGCACAGTCTCAATACGACCCAGGAGGCCGGTCGATGAGCGTCAGGTCCGGAATCGGCTGGGGGTCCGGGGGTCGCCCCCCGGGACAGCACAGTCTCAACACGACCCAGGAGGCCGGTCGATGAGCGTCAGGTCCGGAATCGGCTGGGGGTCCGGGGGTCGCCCCCCGGGACAGCACAGTCTCAACACCACGCAGGAGGCCGGTCGATGAGCTCTCGTACGAACAAGCCGCACGAGATCGTCGAGCGGGCCCTCGCCCTGTCCCGGGCCGACGGCTGTGTGGTGATCGCCGACGAGCAGTCCACCGCCAACCTGCGCTGGGCGGGCAACGCGCTCACCACCAACGGCGTCACCCGCGGGCGCACGCTCACCGTCATCGCGACCGTCGACGGCCAGCAGGGCACCGCCTCCGGTGTCGTGTCCCGGTCCGCCGTGACCCCCGAGGAGCTGGAGCCCCTGGTACGGGCCGCCGAGGCCGCCGCGCGCGGTGCCGGGCCCGCCGAGGACGCCCGGCCGCTGGTCACGGGCGTACCCGAGTCGCCCGACTTCCAGGACGCGCCCGCCGAGACCTCGTCCGCCGTGTTCGCCGACTTCGCGCCGGCGCTCGGTGAGGCGTTCGCACGCGCGCGTGCCGGCGGACGCGAGCTGTACGGCTTCGCCAACCACGAGCTGGTCTCGAGCTACCTCGGTACGTCGACCGGGCTGCGGCTGCGGCACGACCAGCCCAACGGGACGCTGGAGCTGAACGCCAAGTCGCCGGACCGTACCCGCTCGGCGTGGGCGGGCCGGTCGACGCGGGACTTCAAGGACGTCGACCCGGCGGCACTGGACGCCGAGCTCGCCGTCCGCCTCGGGTGGGCGGAGCGCAGGATCGCGCTGCCCGCCGGACGGTACGAGACACTGCTGCCGCCGACCGCCGTGGCGGACCTGCTGATCTATCAGATGTGGTCGGCGTCGGGCCGGGACGCGGTCGAGGGGCGCACGGTGTTCTCCGAGCCGGGCGGCGGCACCCGCCTGGGCGAGAAGCTGAGCGAGCTGCCGCTCACGCTGCGCAGCGATCCGAACGAGCCGGGCCTGGAGTCCGCGCCCTTCGTCCTCGCGCACTCCTCCGGTGGCGACTCGTCGGTGTTCGACAACGGGCTGCCGCTGGCCGCCACCGAGTGGGTGCGCCAGGGCGAGCTGAGCAACCTGCTCACCAGCCGGCACAGCGCCGAGCTGACCGGGCTGCCGGTGGCGCCGGGCATCGACAACCTGATCCTGGACGGGGGTGAGGACACCTCCCTCGAGGAGATGGTCGCGAACACCGAGCGCGGGCTGCTGCTGACCTGCCTCTGGTACATCCGCGAGGTCGACCCGGCCACGCTGCTGCTCACCGGCCTGACCCGGGACGGTGTCTACCTCGTCGAGAACGGCGAGGTGAGCGGTGAGGTGAACAACTTCCGGTTCAACGAGTCGCCGGTGGACCTGCTGGGGCGGGCGACGGAGGCGGGGCGCACCGAAAAGACGCTGCCCCGGGAGTGGAGCGACTGGTTCACCAGGGCCGCGATGCCCGCGCTGAGGGTGCCGGACTTCAATATGAGCTCTGTCAGTCAGGGCGTATAACCTCGTAGTCGGCTGGTCACTCGACCACCCCGAGATCATCTCGACTGACCGAAGATCATCCAAGGAGATACGAGAACCGTGACGGACATCGTCGACGAGCTGAAGTGGCGTGGGCTGTGGGCCCTGTCCACTGACGAGGACGCTTTGCGCAAGGCGCTCGCGGACGGTCCCGTCACGTTCTATTGCGGTTTCGACCCGACCGCGGCCAGTCTGCACGTCGGCCACCTGGTACAGGTCCTCACCATGCGCCGGCTCCAGCTGGCGGGACTGCGTCCGCTGGCCCTGGTGGGCGGGGCGACCGGCCAGATCGGTGATCCGCGCCCCACGGCGGAGCGCACGCTGAACGACCCGGAGACGGTCGCGAACTGGGTGACCCGGCTGCGCTCGCAGATCGAGCCGTTCCTGTCCTTCGAGGGCGACAACGCCGCGGTGATGGTGAACAACCTGGACTGGACGGCCGGACTGTCGGCCATCGAGTTCCTCCGCGACATCGGCAAGCACTTCCGCGTCAACAAGATGCTGACCAAGGACTCGGTCGCCCGGCGCCTGGAGTCCCAGGAGGGCATCAGCTACACGGAGTTCAGCTACCAGTTGCTCCAGGGCATGGACTTCCTGGAGCTGTACCGGCGGTACGGCTGCACGCTCCAGCAGGGCGGCAGCGACCAGTGGGGCAACCTCACGGCGGGTCTCGACCTGATCCACAAGCTGGAGCCCGAGGCCGAGGTGCACTGCCTGGCGACGCCGCTGATGGTCAAGGCGGACGGCACCAAGTTCGGCAAGACCGAGGGCGGCGCCGTCTGGCTCGACCCGGAGATGACGACGCCGTACGCGTTCTACCAGTTCTGGCTGAACGTGGACGACCGGGACATCTCGACGTACATGCGCATCCTGTCCTTCAAGTCCCGCGAGGAACTCGAGGAACTGGAGAAGCAGACCGAGGAACGTCCGCAGGCCCGGGCCGCCCAGCGCGCGCTGGCCGAGGAGCTGACGACGCTCGTGCACGGCGCCGGCCAGACGGCCGCCGTGATCGCCGCGTCGAAGGCGCTCTTCGGCCAGGGAGAGCTGGCGGAACTCGACGCGAGGACGCTGACCGCGGCCCTCTCCGAGGTGCCGCACATCCAGGTCGCCGAACTGCCGCCGGTGGTCGACCTGTTCGCCGAGGTCGGCCTGGTCGCCAGCAAGTCGGCCGCGCGCCGCACGGTCAAGGAGGGCGGTGCCTACGTGAACAACGCGAAGGTCGCCGCCGAGGACGCGGTCCCCGCCAAGGAGGACCTGCTGCACGGGCGCTGGCTGGTACTGCGCCGGGGCAAGAAGAACCTGGCGGCGGTCGAGGTCACGGGGTTCCTGAACACGTTCTCCTGAACGCGTTTTCCCGAACACGGTTTCCCGAGCATGGCGACGGGGGCGGTCTCCCGGTTGGGGGCCGCCCCCGTCGCGCTGTCCGCCATCAGGCTCGCTCCCGGCGGCGGCCGAGCGTCGCCATGTACGCCATGTCGCCGAGAGCGACGATCACGATCGCGGCGACCAGCTGGAACAGGTGCCGCATCCAGTCGATGCCCGGCGTGGCCTCGATGCCGAACGCTCGGGCGACCGCGTTGCCGACGATCGCGCCGAGGATGCCGAAGATGGTGGTCAGCCAGAGAGGGCTGTGCTGCTTGCCGGGGATGATCGCTTTCGCGAGCAGACCGAGCACGAATCCCACGATGATCGCCCACAACCAGCCCATGGCTGCCTCCTCGTACGGCTCTACGTGAGCATTACGCCCAGTGTCGGTCCATGTGCGCTACGACGCATGCTGGGCGCCGCCGTACGCGGTACGGCCGAGTCCGTTCGCCCTGGTTGGCGGTGCCCCGGTCTCGTAGGCGGCGCAGGCGCGGCGTAACCTGGGAGCTGTCCGGGTGCCGTTCCCCGACCGGAGGCGGACCTGGTGCGGGGTGGGCAGGCCGATGCGGGCGGATGGTGGAATGTGATGCGGAAGCAGCATGGCGGCGGCAGCGTCGAGGTGTTCCGGATCACCGGAGCCCGGACAAGCCTCCAGGAGGACGTGCGGGGACGGCAGCGCAGGTACGTCATCTCGATGACGGTCCGTACGATCTCGGTGATCCTCGCGGTCGCCCTGTGGAACGTGGAACGGCACGTCGCGATCGTCGCGCTGGTGCTCGGGGCGGTTCTGCCCTATATCGCCGTGGTGATCGCCAACGGAGGACGGGAGAACGCGCCGTCGCTTCCGACGACGTTCGTGACCGTGCCGACGCCGCCGATGATCAGTCCGCCGCGGGCGGAGGACACCTTCGACGACGTCGCGGACGATCCGGCGCCGGGTGCGCGGAACGAGCGGCCCGACAGGGCGTGATCATGGCGCATCCCCGGTGGGCGCCCCGCAAGCGGAAGTCAGTCACCCGCCAACCTCAAGAAAAGCTCAGATCAATCATGTTGTTCCGGTGCCGGGCGACGGGTTACCCGTGACATACTTCGTAGGCGCTCCGCATCCCCCGTCGGAGCGACAGACCGACGCCGGGCAGCTCCCCCCGTGGCTGCTCGGCGTCGCCTTTTGTGGACCTGTGAGACGAACGAGTGAGTGACGAGACCCCGATCTGTTCCGCCAAGGGCTGCCGTGTCGACGCTGTGTGGGTGCTCGCGTGGAACAACCCCAAGCTGCATACGCCGGAGCGGCGCAAGACCTGGCTGGCGTGCGAGGAGCATCGCGAGCAGTTGTCGCAGTTCCTCGGGGTGCGGGGGTTCCTGAAGGACGTGGTCCTGTTGAAGGAGTGGGAGTCCCCGGAAGGGGCCTAAGGCCCCCCGACCTCTGGTCAGCCCCCTGATCGCTGTCGCCGCTTCAGCCCCCGATCGCCGACATCGGTCGGTCCGGCTGGACGAATGTCGGGTCGTCGAGGCCCGCGCCCGCCTTCTTGCCCCACATGGCCAGGCGCCACAGGCGGGCGATCTCCTCGTCGGGTGCACCGGAGCGCAGGGCCGCGCGCAGGTCGGTCTCCTCGCGGGCGAACAGGCAGGTGCGTACCTGGCCGTCGGCCGTCAGGCGGGTGCGGTCGCAGGCCGCGCAGAACGGGCGGGTGACGGAGGCGATGACACCGACGCGGTGCGGGCCGCCGTCGACGATCCAGCGCTCGGCGGGGGCCGATCCGCGTGCGTCGGAGCCCTCCTCGGTGAGCTCGAAGCGGGTCCGCAGGGAGGTGAGGATGTCCCCCGCGGTGACCATGCCGTCGCGCTTCCAGCCGTGCTGGGCGTCCAGGGGCATCTGCTCGATGAAGCGCAGTTCGTAGTCGTGCTCCACCGCCCAGGCCAGCAGGTCCGGGGCCTCGTCCTCGTTGAACCCCGGCATCAGGACCGCGTTGACCTTGACCGGGGTCAGGCCGGCGTCGCGGGCGGCTTCCAGGCCGGCGATGACGTCCTGGTGACGGTCGCGGCGGGTGAGGGTCTTGAAGACGTCCGGCCGGAGCGTGTCCAGGGAGACGTTGACCCGGTCCAGGCCGGCCGCCTTCAGGGCGGTCGCGGTGCGCCCCAGGCCGATGCCGTTGGTGGTGAGGGACATCTGGGGACGCGGCTGAAGGGCGGCGACCCGTTCGACGATGCCGACCAGGCCGGGACGCAGCAGCGGCTCGCCGCCGGTGAAACGGACCTCTTCGATACCGAGCGAGGTGACGGCGATGTCGATCAGGCGGACGATCTCGTCGTCCGTGAGCAGGTCCGGCTTGGCCAGCCACTGCAGGCCCTCCTCGGGCATGCAGTAGGTGCACCGCAGGTTGCAGCGGTCGGTCAGCGAGACCCTCAGGTCGGTGGCCACCCGGCCGTAGGTGTCGATGAGCACGTGGGCCCCCTCCCTCGCGGATCACATGAACGAATCACGTGAACGGATCACAATTGTTCGACATCTGTGAGCCTACGCGACGGCACTGACATCGACCGAGCCCGATCCCACGGGACAGGACTCGGGGACAGGGCACGGCCGCGTCGTAAGGAGCTACGACGCGGCCGCTCAGGACGGACCCCTGGGGGCGGAATCAGTGGGCGCCGGTGCCGGTGAGGGACCGTACCTCCAACTCCGCGTACTTGGCGGTGTCCGGCTCCTCCTTGGAGAGGTAGGTACCGATGATGCCCAGCAGGAAGCCGACCGGGATCGAGATGAGGCCGGGGTTCTCCAGCGGGAACCAGTGGAAGTCGACGTCCGGGAACATCGACGTGGGCTTGCCCGAGACCACCGGCGAGAACAGCACCAGACCGACCGCCGTGACGAGGCCGCCGTAGATCGACCACAGGGCCCCGCTGGTGGTGAACCGCTTCCAGAAGAGGCTGTAGATGATCGTCGGGAGGTTGGCGGAGGCGGCGACCGCGAAGGCCAGGGCCACCAGGCCGGCGACGTTCAGGTCGCGGGCGAGGGCGCCCAGCACGATGGAGACGGCGCCGATGCCGACGGTCGCCCAGCGGGCCGCGGTCATCTCCTGCTTCTCGGTGGCCTGGCCGCGCTTGATGACGTTCGCGTAGATGTCGTGGGCGAACGACGAGGACGAGGCCAGGGTCAGACCGGCGACCACCGCGAGGATCGTGGCGAAGGCGACCGCCGAGATGGTGGCGAGCAGGATGGCGCCCCAGTTGGAGTCGACGCCGCCCAGATGCAGCGCGAGGAGGGGCGCCGCGGTGTTGCCCGCCTTGTTGGAGGCGATGATCTCGTCCGGTTTGATGAGCGCGGCGGCGCCGAAGCCGAGGGCGAGGGTCATCAGGTAGAAGGCGCCGATCAGGCCGATGGCCCAGATGACCGACTTACGGGCGGCCTTGGCGGTGGGCACCGTGTAGAAGCGGATCAGGATGTGCGGCAGGCCCGCGGTGCCGAGGACCAGGGCGATGCCGAGCGAGATGAAGTCCAGCTTGGTGGTGCCGGTGGCGCCGTACTTCAGACCGGGCTCCAGGAACGCGGCGCCCTTGCCGCTGTTGTCGGCGGCCGAGCCGAGCAGGTCCGAGACGTTGAAGTCGAACTTCAGCAGGACCAGGAAGGTCAGCAGCAGGGCGCCGACGATCAGCAGGACGGCCTTGACCATCTGGACCCAGGTGGTGCCCTTCATGCCGCCGATGGTGACGTACACGATCATCAGGACGCCGACCAGCGCCACGATGCCGATCTTGCCGCCGTCGCTGGTGATGCCGAGCAGCAGCGAGACCAGGACACCGGCGCCCGCCATCTGCGCCAGCAGGTAGAAGATCGACACCACGATCGTCGAGGTACCGGCCGCCGTACGGACCGGGCGCTGGCGCATCCGGTAGGCGAGGACGTCGCCCATGGTGTAGCGGCCCGAGTTGCGCAGCGGTTCGGCGACCAGGAGCAGGGCGACGAGCCAGGCGACCAGGAAGCCGATGGAGTACAGGAAGCCGTCGTAGCCGAAGAGGGCGATGGCGCCCGCGATGCCGAGGAAGGACGCCGCGGACATGTAGTCGCCGGAGACGGCGAGTCCGTTCTGGAAGCCGGTGAACTGCCGTCCGCCCGCGTAGAAGTCGGCGGCGTCCTTGGTCTGGCGTCCGGCCCAGACCGTGATGACGAGGGTCGCGACGACGAACACCGCGAACAGGCTGATGATCAGCGGCCGGTGCTCGCTCGCCTCTCCGGCCGCCAGGGTGATCGCGGGGCTCATGCGCCGCCCTCCATCCGGGACTTGATGGCTTCCGCCTTGGGGTCGAACTTGGCGGCGGCGTAGCGCGCGTACCACCAGGCGATGAGGAACGTGGTGAGGAACTGGGCGAGGCCGAGGACGAGGGCCACGTTGATGTTGCCGACGACCTTGGTGCCCATGAAGTCGCCCGCGTAGTTCGACAGCAGGACGTACAGCAGGTACCAGGCGATGAAGCCGACGGTCAGCGGAAAGGCGAAGGAGCGGTAGGAGCGGCGCAGTTCACCGAACTCCGCGCTCTCCTGCACCTCGGTGAACTCCTCGGGTGAGGGGAGTTTGTGTTGCTCTTTCGAGGGTGGCGGTGCGTCGGTGGCCACGGAGTCTCCTCGCGTTGCGGATGCGGTTGTGACGGGTTCGGGGGCGAGTGTCCTCACGCTCCCTGTCCAAGGTCACGGCGGCGCGCGAGGACCGGTTCAACAACGAGGGCTTCTTTCCGAAGTCACCTGCCAAAGGTCATTGCTGGCCAGCGACTTCGGAAGATAGCTTCGAGCCTGCACCACCCGTCATGTACCTGCCCGGGCCCACCTGTGCCTCGGGCCGGTTTCGTTTCCGGATGATGTGGAGACCCCATGCCTCATCTGCGTTCCAGACGCCGTCTCGCCCTCGCCGTGCCCCTTGTGCTGTCCCTGACGGCCTCGCTCGGCTTCCTTCCGGCGGCGGCGTCGGCCGCCCCGGGCGTGGAGAGCGCCGCGCCGACGGCGGACGCGCCGGCTCTGGCGTACGTCGTCAACACCCGAGTGGACCCCCGTGTCGTCGAGTCGGTGAAGCGGGCCGTCCAGGCGGCCGGCGGTACCGTGGTGACGGCGTACCCGAAGATCGGCGTGATCGTCGTCCACTCCTCGAACCCCGGCTTCGCCCAGGCGATACGGGCGGTGCGCGGCGTGCAGTCGGCGGGGGCCACCCGCACCACGCCGCTGACCTCCGCGGGGACGACGGACGAGGGCGCGGCCCGGTTCCTGTCGAAGGAGCAGGCCGCGAAGGTGGCGAACGCGTCCGCCGCCACGCCGGACAGCGAGCCCCTGGAGGCCGACCAGTGGGACCTCCGCGCGATCGGCGCCGACAAGGCCGCGAAGATCAACCCGGGCAGCCGCAAGGTGACGGTCGCCGTGATCGACACCGGTGTCGACGACACCCACCCCGACCTCGCCCCGAACTTCTCCGCCGCCCAGTCGGCCAACTGCGTCGGCGGCGTTCCGGACACCAGCGAGGGTGCCTGGCGCCCGTACACGGCGGAGGACTACCACGGCACGCACGTGGCCGGTGAGATCGCCGCGGCCCGCAACGGCATCGGCGTCGCCGGAGTCGCCCCCGGCGTCAAGGTCGCCGGCATCAAGGTGAGCGACCCGGACAACGGCCTCTTCTACCCCGAGAGCGTCGTGTGCGCCTTCGTGTTCGCCGCCGACCACGGCGTGGAGATCACCAACAACAGCTACTACGTCGATCCCTGGCTGTACAACTGCATGGACGATCCGGATCAGAAGGCGATCGTCGACGCGGTCAACAGGGCGCAGCTGTACGCCCAGAAGAAGGGCACGCTCAACCTGGCGTCGGCGGGCAACTCCAACCACGACCTGGACTCCGACGCGATCGTCGACGACACGAGCCCCGACGACTCCACGCCGGTGACGCGGACCGTCGACCCGCACGAGTGCTTCGACGTGCCGACCCAGCTGCCGGGTGTCGTCACGGTCAGCGCGACGGGCGTGCGGAACCTGAAGTCGTACTACTCCTCGTACGGCAAGGGCGTCGTCGACATCGCGGCGCCCGGCGGCGACCGGCGCTACCAGCTGCCGGACACGCCGTCGAAGGACGGCCGCATCCTGTCCACCATGCCGAACGGCCAGTACGCGTTCCTGCAGGGCACGTCGATGGCCTCGCCGCACGCCGCCGGTGTCGCCGCGCTGCTGAAGTCGAAGTACCCGTACGCCGGTCCGGCCCAGCTCCAGGCGCTGCTCAAGGCGCAGGCGGACAACCCCGGTTGCCCGGCCGCGTACGACCAGGACGGCGACGGCACACAGGACGCGGTGTGCGAGGGCGGCAGGCGCGTCAACGGCTTCTACGGGTTCGGCATCGTCAACGCGCTGCGCGCGGTGAAGTAGCCGCGTACCGCACGGCGTCCGGCCCTCTCCACGGCACCCCGGTGCCTTCTCGCTTCCCGCACGGACCGCCCATCTCTCGAATCCCCCGAACGACTGGAGACCCTGACACATGACAGCGCCTCACCCCCGCTACCGGCGCGCGATAACGATCCCGCTCGGTATGGCCACCGCCACGGCCCTGGCGTTCCTGCCCACGTCCACGGCGGCCGCGACGTCCGCGGCCGACGTGCCCGGGACCGTGGCCGGTGTCACCGGCGCCGTGAACGACATCCTCGCCTCGACGGGGACGGCCGACGCCACCGCCCTCAGCTATGTCGTCAACGTCCGTCCTGGGTACGGCCCTTCCGCGCACATCAAGAAGGCCATCACCGAGGCCGGCGGCACGATCGTGACGTCGTACGACCAGATCGGCGTCATCGTCGTCCACTCCTCGAACCCGGACTTCGCCAAGACCGTCCGCAAGGTGAAGGGCGTCGACTCGGCCGGCAACACGCGCAACGCGCCGCTGCCCGCGCAGTCGACGACCGACCTGGGGACGCCGAAGGCGCTCAGCGCCACGGAGGTCGCCGCCGCCGAGTCCAAGGCCGCCGCCGGGCAGGACCCGCTGGAGTCCCTGCAGTGGGACCTGCCGGCCATCAAGGCGGACAAGGCGCACGAGAAGTCGCTGGGCAGCAGCAAGGTGACGGTCGGTGTGATCGACACCGGTGTCGACGACACGCACCCGGACATCGCGCCCAACTTCGACCGGGCCGCCTCGGTCAACTGTGTGACGGGCAAGCCGGACACGGCCGACGGAGCGTGGCGGCCGAGCGCGGCGGAGAGCCCGCACGGAACGCACGTGGCCGGTGAGATCGCGGCCGCCAAGAACGGCGTCGGCATGACGGGCGTGGCGCCCGGCGTGAAGGTGGCCGGAATCAAGGTGGCGACCACCGACGGCTACTTCTACACCGAGGCCGTGGTCTGCGGCTTCATGTGGGCGGCCACCCACGGCGTCGACGTCACCAACAACAGTTATTACACCGACCCCTGGTACTTCAACTGCACCGACGACCCGGACCAGAAGGCGCTCGTGGACGCCGTGTCCCAGGCCTCGCGGTACGCGGAGAAGAAGGGCACGGTCAACGTGGCCGCGGCCGGCAACGAGAACTACGACCTCGCGGCCGACGAGATCACCGACCCGGTCTCCCCGAACGACGGCACGCCCTCGGACCGGGTGATCGACCCGTCGAAGTGCCTTGACATACCGACCCAGTTGCCGGGTGTCGTGACGGTCGCGGCGACCGGCGCCAAGGGCCTGAAGTCGTCGTTCTCCAACTACGGCCTGGGGATCATCGACATCGCCGCGCCCGGCGGCGACTCGACGGCCTACCAGAAGCCCGAGCCGCCCGCGACGAGCGGTCTGATCCTGGGCACGCTGCCCGGCGGCAAGTGGGGCTACATGGCCGGTACGTCGATGGCGAGCCCGCACGTGGCGGCCGTCGCCGCATTGATCAGGTCGACGCACCCGAACGCCTCGTCGGCCCTGGTGAAGGCGCTGCTGTACGCCGAGGCCGACGGCACGCCGTGCACGAAGCCGTACGACATCGACAGTGACGGCAAGGTCGACGCGGTGTGCGAGGGCTCGAAGAACCGCAACGGTTTCTACGGCTGGGGCATGGCGGACGCACTGGACGCCGTGACCAAGTAGCTCAACCCGCCACAGCCTGATCGACGTGGTTGAGCCGTGGACCTGGTTGACCTGGGCAGACACGGGCTCATCCGCTGGTTCGGTCCATACTGCATAGTGCGGTCATGACTGACATCGAGGTGGCCTGGTCCGAGCTGGGCGGCGATCCCGCACTGCTCTCCCGCGTGTCGACCGTCGTACGGGAGGGCGCTCTTCAGGGGCGCCTTCCCGTACGGGAGTTGGCGCGTGCCTGCGTCGGCGCCTGCGCGCTGGCCGCCGCCGAACTGGGGGCGCGGCGGGCCGGGCTCGCCGAGGTGCCGGCGGTGCGGGTGGACGACGGGGCCGTCGCGACCGCGTTCGTCAGTGAGCGGCATCTGCTGGTCGACGGCCGGGCACCGGTCACCTTCGCCCCGCTGTCCCGGTTCTGGCGGACGGCGGACGGATGGGTGCGTACGCACGCGAACTATCCGCATCACCGACAGCGGCTGCTCGCCGCCCTGGGGCTGCCCGAAGGGCGGGTCCCCTCCGTCGAGTCGGCGCTCGCCGAGCGGTCCGCCCTGGAGGTCGAGGAAGCCGTGTACGCGGCCGGCGGCCTCGCCGTGGCCCTGCGCACACCCGAGGAGTGGGCCGCGCACGCGCAGGGCGCCGCGGTGGCCGCACGTCCGCTGGTGGAGCGCGGGCGGCTGGACTCGGCGCCCGCTCGCGCGCTCGCGCCGATCACCCCCGGCGACGACGGC
Source organism: Streptomyces sp. NPDC050287 (assembly GCF_044459385.1). NCBI lineage: Bacteria > Bacillati > Actinomycetota > Actinomycetes > Kitasatosporales > Streptomycetaceae > Streptomyces > Streptomyces sp. NPDC050287. Next base: position 38,450 of record NZ_JBITIY010000001.1, read on the forward strand.
ACTCCCCTGCTGCCCGCCGCCGGGCTGCGCGTCCTGGACCTGACGCGGGTCATCGCGGGCCCGGTCGCCACCCGCACCCTCGCCCTCCTGGGCGCGGACGTACTGCGTGTGGACGCCCCGCAGTCGCCCGAACTCCCCGACCAGCACGCCGACACGGGCTTCGGGAAGCGGTCGGCGGCCCTCGATCTCGCGGCCGGCCGCCGGACCTTCGAGGAGTTGCTCGCGGCGGCGGACGTGGTCGTCACCGGCTACCGCCCGGGCGCGCTGGACCGGTTCGGGCTGTCGGCCGAGGCGCTGGCCGAGCGGCGGCCCGGGGTGGTCGTGGCGCAACTGTCGGCGTGGGGCGCGTACGGGCCCTGGGCCGGGCGGCGCGGGTTCGACAGCCTGGTGCAGGTGGCCACCGGGATCGCGGCGGTCGAAGGATCCCCGCAGCAGCCCGGTGCCCTGCCGGCGCAGGCGCTGGACCACGGGACGGGGTACCTGCTCGCCGCCGCGGTGCTGCGGACGCTGACCGAGCAGTCGTACGAGGGCGGCAGCAGGGTCGTACGGCTGGCGCTCGCGCGAACGGCGCGGTGGCTGATGCACGGCGTCGGGCACGGCCGGACCGGCGGGACGGCGTACGACGAGGCGGGCGGGACGGCGTCCGAGGGGATGGGAGGCAGGGCGTACGACGGGGCCCGGCCCTGGCTGGCCGAGGCGGACAGTGTGCTGGGGCGGCTGCGGTACGCGCGCTCGCCGCTCTCCTTCGCGGGCGGACCACTCGACTGGACGCGCCAGCCGGGCCCCTGGGGGACGGACGCACCGTGCTGGAGCTGAGTCATGGAGCGGTCGGAAACCGTACTCACCCAGGGGGATCGCGCCGGATTTATGGGCGGAACGTCGTTCCTCCAGTTGTTTTCCTGGACTTGCCCCGTTCTGTGATAGCTGGTGAAGATCGTGAGGTGACGTTGATACGACCGACCTCCGAGGTGGCCGACCCGATCGGTCCCAGACCACGCCCCGGCACGGGCCGGGCCGTCGTCGTTCTTGTCCTGGTGGTCCTGGGCGCGCTGATCCCGCTGCTCGGGCCGTCCGCCGCACTGCACGGCACCGGCGAGGCATCCCCGCCCGGCGCGGGCGGCATCGCGCTCCTGCGCACGGTGCTGTTCGCGGCGTTCAGTGTCCCGCTGGGCGAACTGTTCGCGCGCCGGCTGGCGGACGCGGTGTCGGTCGCCACCCCGACCGCGCCCCGCAGTTGGGCTCCGTACGCTGCCTGCGCCGGTTTCCTCGCGGCCCTCGGACTCGCGTCGGTCGCGGCGACCGGCAACCTGGTGCCGGACAGCGTCACCGCGATCGACATCGGCGGCCTGTACGAGTCCCGTGCGGGCAAACTCGCCCTGGTGGAGGTCAACGCCTTCCTCGCGGTCGGCCTGTGCGCCCTCTCGCGCCGCCCCGCCACCCAGGTCTGGCCGCTGGCCGCGGTGGTCGTGGCGGAAGCCCTGCGAGCGCATCCCCCGACCGAGACGAGACCGCTGCTCGGTTCCGGCCTGACACTGGTGCACCTGACCTGCGCGGCACTGTGGACGGGCGGCCTGCTGTCCGTGCTGCGCACCCTGCGGCTGTGGCGCTCTCCCGAGATGGGCGCGGCGCTGCTCGGGCTGTACGCGCGCCTTGCTGCCGTTCTGCTCGCCGCCATCACGGCGAGCGGGCTGACGAGTTCGCTGCGCCGCATGCCGGCGGGCACGATCCTGGATCAGCTGACGACGACGGCGTACGGACGCACCCTGCTCGCCAAGGTGCTCCTGGTGGCCGTCGTCGCCCTGCTCGCCCTCTGGGCGCGGATCCGGCTGCGCCGCGCCACCGACCCGCTGACCGCCTGCGCACCCGCGCGCGCGGAGATCGTCGCCCTGGGGCTGGTGGTCGCGGTGTCGGGGCTGCTGACCGCGATGCCGCTGCCCATCAGATGGTGAACTTCAGGTCGCCGGGTTCCAGGGGTGAACTTCAGGTGGCGCGTTTTCCAGGGGTGAACTTCAGGTGGCGCGTTTCCAGGGGTGAACTTCAGGTGGCGCGTTTCCAGGGGTGAACTTCAGGTAGCGCGTTTCCAGTGGTGAACTTCAGGTGGCGCGTTTCCACGAGGTGAGCGTCGCAGTCACACCCCCGCCGCGCCCAGCAGCCGTCCCGCCGCGTAGGTCACCGCCATCGCCAGCGCCCCGCCCGCCACGTTCCGCAGCATCGCCCGGCCCGGTCCGGCCGCCCCCAGCCGGGCGCTGCTCCAGCCGGTCAGGGTGAGCGCGGCGAGGACCGACACCACGGTGACCGGCACCCGCCAGTCCGAGGGCGGCAGGACGATCGCCAGCAGCGGCAGCAACGCCCCGACGGTGAACGCCAGGAAGCTCGCCCAGGCCGCGTGCCACGGGTTGGTGAGGTCGTCGGGATCGATACCGAGCTCCACGCGCGCGTGCGCCCTCAGCGCGTCCCGTTCCGTCAGCTGCTCGGCCGCGTCCCGGGCCACCTCCCGGGTGAGCCCCCGTTCCTCCAGCAACTCGGTCAGCTCCTCCAGTTCGGCCTCGGGCTGCTCCCGCAACTCCCGCCTCTCCAGCGCCAGGGCGGCCTTCTCGGTGTCGCGCTGGGTGGACACGGACACGTACTCCCCCGCCGCCATCGACATGGAGCCGGCCAGCAGGCCCGCCAGGCCGGCCGTGAGCAGCGTGGAGCGATCCGCCGTCGCGCCGGCCACGCCGACGACCAGACCGGCGGTGGAGACGATGCCGTCGTTCGCGCCCAGGACCGCCGCGCGCAGCCAGTTGAGGCGGGCGCCGAGCGCTTGGCCGTGGGCCTCGTCATGAGTGGGTTCGGTCACACCCGGAGGATCGCATCCCCTGGGTCGGGCGGTCACTACCGACGCGGACGGCCCGTACCGACGAAGGGCGGGCGTCGAGGAGTGAAATGTCACTCCCGCAAAGGCACTTCGGCACGCGGACGGTTACGCGGCTGTCATCGACGCTCGAACACGCGGACGGCGCACGGCACCTGACGGACGGGTACGGGACGGCGCTGTCAGTCGGGGCCCGTATCCTCAGGGACCATGCTCGAAGACCTCACGACCGCAGCGCCCTCCGCCACGGGGTGGCCGGCCGCGTATCCGCCGGGATACGCGGTCGTTGACGTGGAGACCACCGGCCTGGCCCGCGACGACCGGATAATCTCCGCGGCCGTCTACCGCCTGGACGCGCGCGGCGAGGTCGAGGACCACTGGTACACGCTCGTCAACCCGGAGCGCGACCCGGGCCCGGTGTGGATCCACGGTCTGACGAGCGACGTACTGGAAGGCGCGCCCCTCTTCACGGAGATCGCCGAGGAGTTCTCGTCCCGTCTCGACGGGCGGGTGCTCGTCGCGCACAACGCGGTCTTCGACTGGCAGATGATCGCGCGGGAGTACGCGCGCGCGGAGCGCGAGGCGCCGGTGCGGCAGCGGCTGTGCACCATCGCGCTGTCCAAGGAGCTGGGCCTGCCGCTGCCCAACCACAAGCTGGAGACCCTGGCGGCGCACTTCGGCGTCGTCCAGCAGCGGGCGCACCACGCGCTGGACGACGCGCGGGTGCTGGCGGAGGCGTTCCGGCCGAGCCTGAGGGCAGCGGCCGATGGCGGCGTCCGGCTGCCGTTGCACGAGTGCCGGCCGCTGACCGAGTGGTCGGACCGGCCGACGCCCCGGATCGGGCAGCAGGCGGGCTCGGGCGGCGGCTACGGCGGCTCGGGCGGCAGCTACCGCGGTTCGGGCGGCTACGGTGGCTACCGGCCCGGCAGTTGGCGTCCCGCCCGTAAGAGGCCCGCGTGCCCCTACCCCAACCCGGGCCGCTACGAAGACGGCAAACCGCTCAAACAGGGCATGCGGATCGCGTTCTCCGGGGACACGTCAGTCGAGCGGGACCTCCTGGAGGACCGCGCGACCGAGGCCGGACTCCACGTGGCCACCAGCGTCTCCCGGCTCACCAGCCTGCTCGTCACCAACGACCCGGAATCGGGCACGTCGAAGGTGGTCAAGGCCCGCCAGTTCGGCACCCCGGTGGTCGACGAGGCCGCCTTCGGGCAGCTGCTCAGAGATGTCGAGCCGGCCGCGGAGCAGTGACCGTACGGAGGGCGACCCGCGGCCGTGCGACGCCCCGCAGCGACCGCACAGAGGCCGGACCCGCGGCCGTGCGACGCCCGGAGTGACCGTACGGACGGGTGATTGCCGGGCGACTCGCCCGGCGGCGGCTCGCCCGCGCGGTACCGACGGCTCACCCTGTGGCGCATGGCGACATGTGAAGTGTGCGGCAACCACTACGGAATGACCTTCGAAATTCACGCCCAGGGCGCGGTGCATGTCTTTGACTGCTTCTCCTGTGCGATCCACCGCATGGCACCCATCTGCGAGCACTGCCGGGTGCAGATCATCGGCCAGGGCGTCGAGGTCGAGGGTCACTGGTACTGCGGCGCCCACTGCGCCCGCGCGGAGGGAAGGGTGGGCATCGTCGACAAGGTCTGAAGCGGCCCCCCACCGCCGTGCACCCCACGACCGAGTTGTACGGTCGTGGGGTGTACCGCTTCCTTCTGTCCCGGCAGTGGGTGATCCTCACGCTGGTCGCCCTCCTTCTCATCCCCACGATGATCAGGCTGGGCATCTGGCAGATGCACCGCTACGAGGAGCGCAGCGCCCGCAACCAGCTGGTCGCCGACGCGCTGTCCTCGAAGCCGGTGCCCGTGGAGACTCTGACGTCCCCCGGGCACACGGTCACCACGAAGGACCGGTACCACAACGTGTCCGCGAAGGGCCGCTTCGACACCGACGACGAGGTCGTCGTCCGCCGCCGCACCAACTCCGACGACGAGGTCGGCTACCACGTCCTGACCCCGTTCGTCCTCGACGACGGCAAGGTCCTGCTCGTGAACCGGGGCTGGATCCCCGCGAACGGCCCGAGCCAGACCGCGTTCCCCGAGATCCCCGCGCCGCCGCGCGGCGAGATCACCGTCACCGGGCGGCTGATGCCCGACGAGACGACCGCGGCGAGCGGCATCAAGAACCTCAAGGGACTGCCGGACCGGCAGGTCATGCTGATCAACAGCGAGCAGGAGGCCCGCCGCCTCGGTGCCGAGGTGCTCGGCGGCTACATCGCGCAGACGACACCCGAACCGAAGGGCGACGTCCCCGAGCTGGTGGGCAGGCCCGGCAACGAGGACGCCGCACTGAACTACGCGTACGCCATCCAGTGGTGGCTGTTCTCCGCCGCGGTCCCGGTCGGCTGGGTGATCCTGGTCCGGCGCGAGCTGCGCGACCGCCGGGAGGCCGCCGACCAGCCGAGCGAGGAGCCCGCACCGGCCGCGGTGTGACGCCCCTCGACCCGGCGCCGCCCGGACTCCTCACTCCGGCACCCGAGCACCACGAACCCCCAGCGGCATCAGCTCCTCAGCAGCACCGCCCCTCGGGCCGCCCCTCCCTCCGCGCCGCGCGCAGCACCTCGTACTCCCGCCGGGTCGGTGCCGGAACCCCCGGATGCCGGCGCCGGTGCCGCTCGCAGTGGCGGTCGTACTCCGCCTCCCCGGTCAGCTCGCGCAGATACCAGCGCACGGCCCGGACCCAGCGCACAGCACTCCTCATGTCCGGGCCTCCGCGAGCGGCTCGGCCGGCTCCGGGGCGGCGCCGATACGGGACTCGACGTACGGCGCCTCGGTGAGCGGCAGGCCGCCCGGCGTGCGGAGCGCCCGTACGCACACCACCGCCGCGTTGCCGATCACCACGGCCACCAGCAGCAGGAACAGGGCGATGAGCACACCGTCGACGGCGGAGTTGGTGACGACGGTGTGCATGTCGTCGAGGGTCTTGGCGGGCGGCAGGACCTGGCCGGCGTCGAGGGCGTCGGCGTACCGGGTGCGCTGGGCGAAGAAACCGACCCTGGGGTCGTCGGAGAAGATCTTCTGCCAGCCCGCGGTGAAGGTGATCGCGACCACCCAGGCCAGCGGAGCGCCCGTCACCCAGGCCCAGCGCAACCGCCCGGACTTGATCAGTACGGTCGTGCAGAGGGCCAGGGCGATGGCGGCGAGGAGCTGGTTGGCGATGCCGAACAGCGGGAAGAGCTGGTTGATCCCGCCGAGCGGGTCGGTGGCGCCGGAGTGCAGGAAGTAGCCCCAGGCGGCGACGACCAGGCCGCTGCACAGCCAGATGCCGGGCTTCCAGTTGACCCGGCCCAGGGGCTTGAAGACGTTGCCGAGCATGTCCTGGAGCATGAAGCGTCCGACCCTGGTGCCCGCGTCGACCGTGGTCAGGATGAACAGCGCCTCGAACATGATCGCGAAGTGGTACCAGAACGCCTTCATCGCGGTGCCGCCGAGGATCCCGGAGAAGATCTCCGACATGCCGACGGCGAGGGTCGGCGCGCCGCCGGAGCGGGCGATCAGGGTCTGCTCCTCGACCGCCTTGGCCGCCTGGGTGAGCTGGTCGGGGGTGATGGCGAAGCCGAGGCCGGCCACCGCGTGGGACGCGGACTGGGCCGTCGTACCGAGAAGTCCGGCGGGGGCGTTCATCGCGTAGTACAGGCCCGGTTCCAGGGTGGCCGCCGCGATCAGCGCCATGATCGCGACGAAGGACTCCATCAGCATCGCGCCGTAGCCGATCAGCCGGACCTGGGACTCCTTCTGGATCAGTTTCGGGGTGGTGCCGGAGGCGACCAGGGCGTGGAAGCCGGACAGGGCACCGCAGGCGATCGTGATGAACAGGAACGGGAAGAGCGAGCCCGCGAAGACCGGCCCCGCGCCCGAGGTGGCGAAGTCGCTCACCGCGTCCGCCCGCAGCACCGGCGCGGCGACCACGACGCCCACCGCGAGCAGCGCGATGGTGCCGATCTTCATGAAGGTGGACAGGTAGTCGCGCGGCGCCAGCAGCATCCACACGGGCAGGACGGAGGCGACGAAGCCGTAGCCGATCAGGCAGAAGACGAGGGTCGTCGGGCTCAGGGTGAAGGCGCCGGCCAGTGAGGAGTTCTGCACCCAGCTGCCACCGGCGATGGCGAGCAGCAGCAGCGCCACACCGATGAGGCTCGTCTCGACGACCCGGCCGGGGCGGATGCGGTGCAGCCAGAAGCCCATGAACAGGGCGATGGGGACGGTCATCGCGACCGAGAAGGTGCCCCACGGGGAGTGGGCGAGGGCGTTGACGACGACCAGCGCCAGCACCCCCAACAGGATGATCATGATGGCGAACACGGCGATCAGGGCCGCGGTCCCGCCCGCCCGGCCGATCTCCTCGCGGGCCATCTGCCCGAGCGACGTGCCGTCCCGGCGCATCGACAGGAACAGCACGACCATGTCCTGCACCGCCCCGGCGAAGATCACCCCGGCGACGATCCAGAGCGTTCCGGGCAGGTATCCCATCTGGGCCGCGAGGACCGGTCCCACCAGCGGGCCGGCACCCGCGATCGCGGCGAAGTGGTGGCCGAGCAGCACCCGGCGGTCGGTGGGGTGGAAGTCGACGCCGTCCTCGAGGCGTTCGGCCGGGGTGGCCCGGCTGTCGTCCGGCTTCAGTACCCGGCGGGCGATGAAGCGGGAGTAGAAGCGGTAGGCGATGGCATACGAGCCGAGCGCGGCCACCACCAGCCAGACCGCGGAGATCCGCTCCCCCCGGGCCAGTGCGAGGACGCCCCAGGCGACGGCGCCGAGCAGGGCGACGGCGGCCCACAACAGGATCGACCGTGGTGACATACGTGATTTTTCCGGCACCGGTCGGCCGGTTTCGGGCAGGACGGACGTAGGCATGGCGACTCCTGGCTCAAACGCGGGATGAAAGGTCTCGACAGCTCGCAAAGGCACGCTGATCAGCGGTCGCGACGCCCGAGGGGTCCCGCTCGCTGTCGGTCTGTGCAAGAGTTGCCCACCCGCCGGAACCGGTTGACAGCGAATGTCCAGAAGATTTCCCGCCGGTTCCCTGTCCTCCGATCGGGCCACCCGCGCAACTCTCCCCTGAGGGCACAGGCACACCAAGGACGGTGACCCATGGCCGACGGCGCCATGACCGCGACGTTCCTCGCCGTGATCGGCGGGGCGTCGCTGCTCGCCGTCACCGCGCGGCGCCTGCGGCCCAGCGACCGGCTGCCCTCCCTGGAGGGCTGGGCGCTGGCCGACCGCAGCCTCGGCCCGGTGTGGACCTGGCTGCTGCTGGGCGGCACGATCTTCACCGCGTACACCTTCACGGCCGTCCCGGGCCTGGCGTACGGCAACGGGGCGCCCGCCTTCTTCGCGGTGCCGTACACGGTGATGCTCTGCCCGCTCGCCTTCGTCCTGCTCAGCCGGCTGTGGACGGTCGCCCGTCGGCACGGGTACGTCACCGCCGCCGACTTCGTGCGCGGACGGTACGGGTCGCCGCCGCTGGCCCTGGTGGTCGCGCTGACCGGGATCCTCGCGACGATGCCGTATCTGGCACTCCAACTGCTCGGTATACGAGCGGTGTTGACGGCCGGGGGCGTGTACCCGAGGGGGGCGTCCGGGGATCTGGTGATGGTGGCGCTGTTCGCGGGACTCGCGGTGGCCACCTACCGGCACGGGCTGCGGGCGCCCGCGGTCATCTCCGCGCTGAAGGCGGTGGCCGTCTTCGTCTCGCTCACCGCCGTGTGCTGGCTGGTGCTGCGGCGGCTCGGCGGACCGGGTGCCGTGTTCGACGGTGCGGCCCGGCGGTTGGGCGGCACGGACGTGGCCCACTCCCCCCTGCTCCTGTCCCCGCACCAGCAGCCCGCGTACGCCACCCTCGCGCTGGGCTCCGCGCTGGCCCTGCTGATGTACCCGCACGTGCTGACCGCCGGGTTCGCCGCCGACGGGCCGCGCACCCTGCGCAAGGTCTCCGTGGCGCTGCCCGCCTGGACCGGCCTGCTCGCCCTGTTCGGCTTCCTCGGCATCGCGGCCCTCGCGGCGGGCGTGCGGGCGCCGAAGGGCGGCGCCGAGTCCGCCGTACCGATGCTCGTCGACCGGCTGATGCCCGCGCCGCTGGCCGGACTGGTGTTCGCCGCGATCACCGTGGGCGCGCTGGTCCCGGCCGCCGTGATGTCGATCGCCGCGGCGACGAGCTTCGTACGGAACGTGTACGTCGAGTACGTCCATCCGACGGCCACGCCCAAGCGGCAGGTGCGCATCGCCAAGGCGGTCTCCCTGACCGCGAAGGTGGGCGCGGTCGCGTTCGTGTTCGGGCTGCGCGACCAGGACGCCGTCAATCTCCAGCTGCTGGGCGGGGTGTGGATCCTGCAGATCTTCCCGGCCGTGGCCGTGGGGCTGTTCACCGGGCGGCTGCATCCGCGGGCGCTGCTCGCCGGGTGGGCCGTGGGCATGGTGGCCGGGACCGTCATGGTCGTGCGCGAGGGGTTCTCGTCCATCGTGACCCTGGGCTTCGGACCGCTGGAGATCTACGCCGGGCTCGCCGCCCTGCTGCTGAACCTGACCGTCGCGGTGGCCGGCACCGCCACTCTCGAACGCCTCGGCGTCCCGCGCGGCGCCGACCTCACCGATCTGCCGTCCCGCCTGACCGTCAGGCGACGCCCCGAGACGGGAGCGAACAACCCGTGAGACGCACAGACCCGATTCCCGTGCAGGAACCGTTCGTCGGACAGCCGGCTCTCGCGCCCGTGGTGAGCGACCCGGCCGACCTGGAGCGCGAGGCCGGTCTCGCCCGCCTGTTCGAGCTGCACTATTCCTCGATGCTGCGGCTCGCCGTGCTGCTCGGCGCCGACGACCCGGAGAACGTGGTGGCCGAGGCGTACTACCAGATCTACCGCAAGTGGCGGCGGCTGCGGGACATCGAGGCGGCGGAGGCCTATCTGCGCTCCACGGTGTGCAATCTGACCCGGATGCGGATACGTCACCTTCAGGTCGCCCGCAAGCATGTGGAGAACCCGCCGGCCCTGCCGGACGAGGTCGTCGCCTCCGCTGAGAGCGCCGCGCTGCTCCGCGACGACCAGCGTGTCCTGATCGACGCGCTCCAGCACCTGCCGGCCCGCCAGCGCGAGGCACTCGTGCTGCGGCACTGGCTCGGGCTGAAGGAGGGCGAGATCGCCGCCGCGATGGGCATCTCCTGCGGTTCGGTGAAGACGCACACGGCACGCGGCCTGGCCGCGCTCACCCAGGCGATGGAGGCCCGGCGATGACGCACCGAGATGCGACTGAGTCGCGTGGCACCGGTCCAGGCCGCACGGAACGGGAGTTGGAGAAGGCGCTTCAGGCGCTGGCCGGCGGGGTGACGCCCGCTCCGGACGCCTACCGCACGGCACGCGGCGAGTGGCTGCGCCGGGAACGCCGGCGACGGCTCGTGCTCGGCGTGCTGATCGCCGTCGTCTTCACCCTGGCCACGCTGATCGGCCTGTGGGTGCTGAACCAGACACCGTCGGACCCCGGGGTGATCTTCTCGGGGGCGGGCGGCGGCACCCCGCACGCGTCACTCGCCCGGCCCCTGCCCTGATTGCCCCTTCGGCCCGCCGGGAACCCGCACTGCGTGCAGCCCCGCATCGAGGACTACGCCCTCATCGGCGACGAACAGACCGCTGCCCTGGTCGGCCGGGACGGCTCCGTCGACTGGCTGTGCCTGCCCCGCTTCGACTCGGCCGCCTGCTTCGCCAAGCTCCTCGGCGACGAGGAGAACGGCCACTGGCGGATCGCGCCCAAGGGCGTTCAGGGCCCCTGCACCCGGCGCGCCTACCGCCCCGGCACCCTCGTCCTCGACACCGAGTGGGAGACCGCTCAGGGCAGCGTGCGGGTCACCGACCTGATGCCGCAGCGTGACCGCGCCCCCGACCTGGTACGCGTCGTGGAAGGGCTCAGCGGCGAGGTCACCGTGCGCAGCACCCTGCGGCTGCGGTTCGACTACGGCACGGTCGTGCCGTGGGTGCGCCGGTCCGACGGGCATCGGGTGGCCGTCGCGGGGCCCGACTCGACGTGGCTGCGCAGCGAGCCCGCGGTGCCCACCTGGGGCGAGGACTTCGGCACCCACTCGCAGTTCACGGTCGCCGCGGGCGAGAAGGTCGCCTTCGTGCTCACCTGGCACCCCTCGCACGAGCCGCGCCCACCGCTCGTCGACCCGTACGAGGTGCTGGAGTCCAGCGTCGCCGACTGGCAGGCGTGGGTGTCCCGGTGCCGCTATCACGGTCCGCACCGGGACGCCGTCGTGCGTTCCCTGATCACCCTCAAGGCGCTCACCTACGCGCCCACCGGCGGCATCGTGGCCGCCGCGACCACCTCGCTGCCCGAGGAGATGGGCGGGGTGCGCAACTGGGACTACCGCTACTGCTGGCTACGCGACTCCACCCTCACCCTGGGCGCCCTGCTGTCCTGCGGCTACCAGGAGGAGGCCGAGGCCTGGCGGAACTGGCTGCTGCGCGCGGTCGCCGGCGACCCGGCGGACCTGCAGATCATGTACGGGCTCGCGGGAGAACGCCGGCTGCCCGAGTTCGAGGTGCCGTGGCTGTCCGGCTTCGCCGGCTCCAGGCCCGTACGCATCGGCAACGAAGCCGTGAACCAGCTCCAACTGGACGTGTACGGAGAGGTCATGGACTCGCTGTCGCTGGCGCGGGCGGCGGGCCTTTCGCCCGAGGGAGACATGTGGGCGTTGCAGAGCGCCCTGATGAAGTACCTGGAGTCGGCCTGGCGGCAGCCCGACGAGGGACTGTGGGAGGTGCGCGGGGGCCGCCGCCACTTCGTCCACTCCAAGGTGATGGTGTGGGTGGCCGCCGACCGTGCCGTGCGCACCCTGGAGGCGAACCCGACGCTGCGCGGCGACCTCGACGGCTGGCGCGCGATGCGCGAGGAAGTGCACCGGGCGGTCTGCGACAAGGGCTACGACCCCGGGCGCAACACCTTCACCCAGTACTACGGCTCCCGCGAACTCGACGCTTCCCTGCTGCTCATCCCCCGCGTCGGCTTCCTCCCGCCCGACGACCCGCGCGTGATCGGCACCGTCGACGCGATCCGCGACGAACTGGGCCACAGCGGCTTCGTACGCCGCTACAGCACCGTGGAGAGCGACGTCGACGGGCTGCCGGGCGACGAGGGGACCTTCCTCGCGTGCTCGTTCTGGCTGGCGGACGCCCTGCACATGACGGGCCGCACGAAGGAGGCACGCGAGCTGTTCGAACGGCTGGTGGACCTGGGCAACGACGTGGGGCTGCTGTCCGAGGAGTACGATCCCGTGGCGGGCGCCCTGCTCGGCAACGTGCCGCAGGCGTTCAGCCACATCGGCCTGGTGAACACCGCCCTCGCCCTGTTCGGGGGCGAAGGGGCAGGATAGGGGCCATGGATCTTGGACTGAAGGACCGGGTGTACGTCGTCACCGGGGCCACCCGCGGCCTCGGCAACGCCGCGGCGCGTGAGCTCGTCGCGGACGGGGCGAAGGTGGTCGTCACGGGGCGGGACGAGAAGAACGTCGCCGACGCGGCGGCCGGGCTGGGGCCGAACGCCGTGGGGCTGGCCGCGGACAACGCCGACCCGGCTTCGGCGGCCCGGCTGATCGCTGCCGCGCGGGAGCACTTCGACGGCTTCGACGGCGTGCTGATCAGCGTCGGAGGGCCCGCGCCGGGGTTCGTCGCCGACAACACGGACGAACAGTGGCAGGCGGCGTTCGAGTCGGTGTTCCTGGGGGCGGTACGCCTCGCGCGGGCGGCGGCGAGCGAGTTGGAGGCCGGCGGTGTCATCGGGTTCGTGCTGTCCGGGTCGGTGCACGAGCCGATCCCGGGGCTGACGATCTCGAACGGGCTGCGGCCGGGGCTGGCCGGGTTCGCGAAGTCGCTGGCGGACGAGTTGGGGCCGCGGGGGATCCGGGTGGTCGGGTTGCTGCCGGCGCGGATCGACACGGACCGGGTGCGCGAGCTGGACGGGCTGTCCGCGGATCCGGAGGCCACCCGGGCACAGAACGAGTCGCGGATTCCGTTGCGGCGGTACGGGAGGCCCGAGGAGTTCGGACGGACGGCCGCCTTCCTGCTGTCGCCGGCCGCTTCCTATCTGACGGGGATCATGGTCCCGGTCGACGGCGGGATGCGGCACGGGTTCTGACACCGGGTCGGGTCCGGGCTCCGCGGGTGGGTCCGGGTCAAGTGACCCTTTCCCCCCGGTGCTTGACGGCCGTCATCCTGACCTCCGCCGGGAGTGACGCCAGGCCCGCCGAATCGCGGGCGTGGGTCAGGGCTCCGGCCGTGAAGTCGTGCAGAGCCGTCCCGGGATCCACATACGGCTCCAGCTGGAGGCGTACCCGGGTCTCGGGGGCCGTCGGGCGGCCGGTGAGGTGGGCCCGGGCGTGGGACACGCCGTCCACGTCGGCCGACTGACTCGTCAGGACGCTCTCCAGGGCACGCCCCCGCAGCAGGGCGCCCTCCCCGTCGCCGGTGTCGACCAGTACCTCGGACAGGCGGCTGCGGCGCAGTACCGCCGTCAGCCACCACAGGGCGAGCAGCACGAGCACGGCGAGAACGGCGAGGACGGTCGGCCACCACCAGCCGGCGTCCCGCCAGCGCGTGCGCTCGGCGTCGGAGAGCAGCACGTCGTGCCGCCCCTGGTGGATCCACCAGGACGGCGACGGGGCGCCCAGCCCCACGGCGAGGACGGAGCCGCCGAGGAACAGCAGGACGAGGCCGACGGCTGTGAGCAGTACGCGGTTGACGGTCCTGAGCACCGTCCTCACCCCTTCCGTCCGGGCCGTGCCACACGCACCGTCAGCGCGGGCGGGCGGTCCAGCCCGAGTCCGTCGGCGGCCTCCCGGAGTGTGCCCTCCAAGTCCGCCTTCACGTCGTCCAGTTCGCGGAAGTGGCAGAGCGCGCGGACGTCCACCCGGGCGCGGCGCACCCGTACCCGTGCCGACCGCACGCCCGCGACGTCCATCGCCCGGTCGCGCAGCGTCAGGGCGGCCGCGGCCCGGTGGAGTCCGGCGCGGACGTCCCGGTGGGGGCGCCGCATCGGCAGCACGGACCGCAGGCCGGGGGTGAGGGCCAGGACGATCAGCCACAGGCCGAGGGCCGCGGTGACGCCCGCGCCGACCAGCACCCAGGTGTCGTCCAAGGGCCGCTCGGCGAGCTGCCGGGCCAGCTCCCGTCGCCAGGACAGGGCGTCCCGGTGGGCCCGTACGGCGGCGACGTCGTACAGGAAGGCTCCCGCGACGACCAGGAGCAGCAGTGCCACGATCCCCGCGGGGGCCCTGCGCGCCGACCAGAAACGGCCGCTGCCGCCCGCGTCGCCCGTCTCGTCGTCGAGCACAGGCGGAGCCTCGTACTCCCCGCCTGTGCCGGCCGCCTTCTCGATGACCGGCAGTCGCTGTGTGGTGCCCTCAAAGCCCTGGGGCTCGCTCATCGCGTCCTCCCCTGTACCACGCCGTGCGCCGTTGCCGGATGCAGCCGCTCCACTTGGACGGCGACCTCCGGCACCTCCATGCCCACCAACGCGCCTACCCGCTCCACCACATGCCGACGCACCCGACCGCACCGGGCGCCGATGTCGGTGGGGTAGTCGAGTTCGATGTGCACACGAACGCGGGCGGTGCCGACGGGGATCTCCCCACTCGGACGACGTGAGGAGTGGCGGAGGACGACGACGTCGGCGTGCGGACGCGCGGCCTCGTCAGGCAGCTCGCCGAGCGCCTCGCGCGCCGCCTGTCCGGCGATCTTCGCGACGACCCGGTCGGCGATCCGGGTGGCGCCGCGCTCGCCCGGCGGGACGACGGCCAGGGCTCCGTGCGGCTCGCCCGCCCCGCCGTTCACGGTGCTGCCGCTCCTGGTCCCGCCGCTCACGTCATCACTGCTCACGGGCGTCATCGCCGCCGGTCACGTCGGTCTTCACGGGTACGGAACAAGTCGCCGAGCTCCAGGTCCCCCTCCAGCAACCGGCCGACGACGAATCCGACCGCGCCCAGGGCGGCGACCAGCAGGAAGGCGCCGAACCCGCCGAAATACCCGGCGAAGCCCAGCGCCATGCCGGCGATCAGGCCGACCACGGCCATGCTCATGGTGAGTCCACTCCGTTCGGTTGTCGGTCCGGTGGGTCACTGGAGCCGGGATTCCGGTTCCTCGTCCGCTTCCTCGGGCAGCTTCACATCGCTCACCGCGATGTTGACCTCCACGACTTCCAGGGCGGTCATCCGCTCCACCGCCGCGATGACGTTCTCCCGCACGGCCTGGGCCACATCGGCGATCGCCACGCCGTAGTCGACGACGATCTCCAGGTCGAGCGCGGTCTGCACCTCGCCGACCTCGACCTTGACCCCGCGCGTCACCGACTTCGCCCCGCCCGGCACCCGGTCCCGGACCGCCCCGAAGGTGCGGCTCAGCCCACTGCCCATCGCGTACACCCCGACGACCTCCCGGGCGGCCATTCCGGCGATCTTCTCCACGACCCCGTCGGCAATGGTCGTCCGCCCCCTGGTTGCCGGGTCCCCTCCACCGCGCTTGATGTTCTTGCGAGTCTGGACCGGCGGCTCGAACTCACCCTCGGCGTTCTGCGTCCGGTTCTGCGTCATGTCGCTCATCGCCGTACGTCCCTTCCGCTTTGTCCCCTTCGACCACCGTAAGCGGGGTTGCGGGATACCGCGCCAGGGATGCGGCAGGCTGGAGCAATGACAGCGGAACAGTGGACGCGAGCGGTACGGGAGCAGCTGCGGCTCGGCAGACTTCTGCCCCTCGGGGGAGTCCGCGACGGCGCGTGGATCTCGGAGGAGGCGGCCGGCGCGGTGCTGCGGCGCGCGGCCGACGGCATGCGGGACGTACGGCTGGACCGATTGCGGATCGGGCACGCCGATTCCGGGGACGCGCACGAGTTCGCCGTACCACCGCCGCCGAGCGCGCTGGCGCCCGGACCGCTGCGGGTGACCGCGGAGTGCGCGGCTACGGCGGCCCGGCCGCTGCCCGCGACGGCCGAGCGGCTGCGCGCGGTACTGGCGGCCGCGGCGGAAGGCCTCGGCCTGGTGGTGACGGAGGTGGATCTGCGGGTGACGGACCTGCTGGACGCCGACGAGAAGCCTGAGGCCCTTCCCGTACGACCGCCGGAGCCGGCCGCGGCCGAGCCCGGCGAGGACGCCGACGCGGAACTGGCGGGTGCGGCGGCCCTGACCGTGCCGGGCGTGGCTCACCTGACCGGCACGCTGGGCCGGGCGGTGCACATCGAGGAACGGCAGCGGGGCGACGCCGCCCTGCCCCGCCGTCATGTCCGGGTGGAACTGGCGGTGCGCGCGGACCACCGGGCAGTGGATGTGGCCCGGGAGGTCCGCGTGCGGGTGCGGCAGGTGCTGCCGGACCATCCGACGGTGGGAGTACTGGTGACCACTGTCCGGTGAGTACGGTCGGTCAGCTCGGTGAGGCCGGTGGGACCGGTGCGATGTGTGTGTCGCCTGCGGACCTACTCGCCGACGCCCGCCAGGTCCCGCAGGCGTCGGGCCTGTGCGGCGCGTTCCGCGGTGCGCTGTGCCTCGTAGTCGCGGTCCTGGGCGCCGCGCAGCAGGGCCTTGGTCTCGATCACCGCGTCCCGGGGCGCGGCGAGGAGCGCCGAGGCGAGGTCGTGTACCGCGTCCCCGAGCTGGTCCGCGGGCACCGCGACATTCGCCAGGCCGGTGCTCACGGCCTCCTCGGCGTGCACGAACCGCCCGGTCGCGCAGATCTCCAGCGCGCGGGCGTATCCGACGAGTCCCACCAGCGGATGTGTGCCGGTGAGGTCCGGTACCAGTCCGAGGCTGGTCTCGCGCATGGCGAACTGCACGTCGTCGGCGACGACGCGCAGGTCACAGGCGAGCGCGAGCTGGAAGCCCGCCCCGATGGCATGCCCCTGCACCGCTGCGATGGACACGATGTCGCTCCGTCGCCACCAGGTGAAACCCTCCTGGTATCCGGCGATGGCAGCGTCCAGCTCGGCGTCGGTGCCCCGTGCGAGGTCGATGAACGACGGTTCGCCGTCGAAGCCCTCGGGGGTGAACGCCTGCCGGTCGAGTCCGGCGGAGAAGGACTTGCCCTCGGCACGCAGCACCACGACCCGGACGGAGCCCGGCAGGAGCCGCCCGGCTTCGGCCAACGCCCGCCACAGAGCGGGATGTTGGGCGTTTCGCTTGGCCGGGTTGGTCAGCGTCACCGTGGCGATCGCGTCGTCGACGGTGAGCCGTACGCCGTCCTGGTCGAGTGCGGGAGCTTCGGGAGCTACGTCCTGGTCGGGCGAAGCCATGGGGCGCCTCCGATGAGTGCGGTCAACAGAGCGATGCTAAGTGACTGCACAGTAACCACCCGGCCGGTCAACCGACCGACCGGGTGGCCACCATCGAAGCCGATGGGCCGCCCGGGTTCAGGACGAAGCGGCCTTCTTGCCCCGCGTCGCCCCGCCACGCCCACGGAGCGTGACACCCGATTCGCTGAGCATCCGGTGTACGAAGCCATACGAGCGGCCGGTTTCCTCGGCCAGTGCTCGGATGCTCGCACCGGAGTCGTACTTCTTCTTCAGGTCTGCCGCGAGCTTGTCGCGCGCGGCGCCGGTTACCCGGCTGCCCTTCTTCAGAGTCTCGGCCACCCGTGCCTCCTCATGGGAAGTGCGCTCTGGTCTCCTCATGATCACCCCTCCGGGCCGACATGGCCACCCATTCGGCAAGGTCCGTGAGACAAGGTTTTGACGACAGGAGCGTGTCCCCACAAGCGGAATACGAAATTCCACGCGGTGTTGTTCGTACCGCCGAACGGGTAATTTCGCTAAGGGCCAGGTCAGAGACGTGCGACGGCCGAGCCCTCGTCGATGAAGGACTCGGCCGCGAAATTGATGTAGGACACACCTCGGTACGAGGAGATCTCACACAGATGGTGGATCACGGATCGGCCGAATGATCCATACGCAGTGGATCACCTCTTCGATCAAGCGGCGTTGACCGCTTCGACCGCTCAGGCCAGGGCCACCAGGTCCGCGTAGTCGGCGCCCCACAGGTCCTCGACGCCGTCGGGCAGCAGGATGATCCGCTCCGGCTGGAGCGCCTCGACGGCGCCCTCGTCGTGGGTGACCAGGACGACCGCGCCCTTGTAGGTGCGCAGCGCGCCGAGGATCTCCTCGCGGCTGGCCGGGTCGAGGTTGTTCGTCGGCTCGTCCAGGAGCAGCACGTTCGCCGAGGACACCACCAGGGTCGCCAGCGCCAGACGGGTCTTCTCGCCGCCGGAGAGGACTCCGGCCGGCTTGTCGACGTCGTCGCCGGAGAAAAGGAACGAGCCGAGCGTCTTGCGGACCTCGACCAGATCCAGGTCGGGGTTGGCGGAGCGCATGTTCTCCAGGACGGTGCGCGCCGGGTCGAGGGTCTCGTGCTCCTGGGCGTAGTACCCGAGCTTGAGGCCGTGGCCCTCGATGACCTGGCCGGTGTCGGGCTTCTCGACCCCGCCGAGCAGCCGCAGCAGGGTGGTCTTGCCGGCGCCGTTCAGGCCGAGGATGACGACCCGGGAGCCCTTGTCGATGGCCAGGTCGACGTCGGTGAAGATCTCCAGGGAGCCGTACGACTTCGACAGTCCCTCCGCCATCAGCGGGGTCTTGCCGCAGGGGGCGGGCTCCGGGAAGCGGAGCTTGGCGACCTTGTCGGACTGGCGGACCGCGTCCAGGCCGGCCAGCAGCCGGTCCGCGCGCCTGGCCATGTTCTGCGCGGCGACCGTCTTGGTGGCCTTGGCGCGCATCTTGTCGGCCTGCGAATGCAGGGCGGCGGCCTTCTTCTCGGCGTTCTGCCGCTCCCGCTTGCGGCGCTTCTCGTCGGCCTCACGCTGCTGCTGGTAGAGCTTCCAGCCCATGTTGTAGACGTCGATCTGGGCGCGGTTGGCGTCCAGGTAGAAGACCTTGTTGACGACCGTCTCGACCAGGTCGACGTCGTGGGAGATCACGATGAAGCCGCCGCGGTAGGTCTTGAGGTAGTCGCGCAGCCAGACGATCGAGTCGGCGTCGAGGTGGTTCGTGGGCTCGTCGAGCAGCAGCGTGTCCGCGTCGGAGAACAGGATGCGGGCCAGCTCGATACGGCGGCGCTGACCACCGGAGAGGGTGTGCAGCGGCTGCCCGAGCACCCGGTCGGGCAGGTTGAGCGCGGCGGCGATGGTGGCGGCCTCGGCCTCGGCGGAGTACCCGCCCTTGGTGAGGAACTCGGTCTCCTGGCGCTCGTACTGCCGCAGCGCCTTCTCGCGGGTGGCGCCCGATCCGTTGGCGATGCGCTGCTCGTTCTCACGCATCTTGCGGATCAGTACGTCGAGCCCGCGCGCGGAGAGGATGCGGTCGCGGGCGAGGACGTCGAGGTCGCCGGTGCGGGGGTCCTGGGGAAGGTAGCCGACCTCACCGGAGCGCGTGATGGTGCCGGCGGCGGGGACGCCCTCGCCGGCCAGGCACTTGGTGAGGGTGGTCTTGCCGGCGCCGTTGCGGCCGACCAGGCCGATGCGGTCGCCCTTGGTGACACGGAAGGTGGCGGACTCGATGAGGACGCGCGCACCGGCGCGCAGCTCGATACCGGAGGCGGAGATCACGGACAGACTCCAGAGCGGATGGGGGGCGGGATGGGCGGCTGAGGACGTTCCCGCCGTCTAGTGCGCGAGGAGAATGGCCATGGGGCCAGTCTAACGGGGCCGTGCAACCACTTTTCCTGTGTGCGGGAGTTCGGGTCCCGGGGTGTCCGGTCGGCGGGCCCGGGCCGTTGTCAGTGGTCGCTGCAAGACTGATGGCAGAGGGAATTCCGGCAGTCGATCACAAGGGAGTGATTCGCATGACAGGCGCGAGCGGCGGGCGTCCGAGCATCTACCCGACCCTGCTCTACAAGGACGCGAAGGCGGCGATCCGGCAGTTGACAGAGGCCTTCGGCTTCACGGAACTGTCGGTGTACGAGAGCGACGAGAACGGTGCCGACGTGGTGATGCACGCCGAACTGGTACAGGGCAACGGTGCGATCATGGTCGGCTCCAAGGGCCGCGGCGGCGTCTTCGACACGGCGATGAAGGACGCGGGCACCACGGGCGTGTACGTCGTGGTGGACGACGTCGACGCACACCACCGGCGTGCCGTGGAGCACGGCGCGGAGATCCTGATGCCCCCGACCGACCAGGACTACGGCTCACGGGACTACATGGCCCGGGACATCGAGGGCAATGTGTGGAGCTTCGGCACGTACACACCCGAAATAGCCGGCTAGTCAGGCCGGCCACGGACGGGCTGACGGCCGGACGGCTCGACTCCCGGCTCAACCCCCGGTGTGCACCTGGAAGGCGGCGCGGCGCACGGCCTTCGCCAGGGCCGGGTCGGGGTGCGCGGCGGCGAGCGCTACCAGCACCTGCACGGTGCGGGGGTGGCCGACGGCGCGCACCTCGTCGAGCAGCGCGGGGACGGTCGGCTGCAGCGCGGACTCCAGATGCCGGACCAGCATCGGGGCCTCGCCGTGGTCGGCGACGGCGGCGGCGGTGTCGACCCACAGCCAGGTGGCCTCTTCCCGGGTCAGGACCTCGTGGGCGTCCTCCGGGTCGATCCCGTCGTGCTCGGCCAGCCACAGCAGGGCGTACGGCCGCAGGGCGGGCTCGTCGGCCACGGAGCGGACGTCGGGCTCGGCGGGGGCGCCGACGACGCGCAGCGCCTCGAAGGCGAGTCCGCGCAGCAGGGCGTCCTCGCCGCGGGCGGCGCCGAGGAGCTCGGTGACAGCGTTGCCGACGGGGCGGGCGGCGAGCCAGGCGCGGTACTCGGCGCGGGCCGCGTTGGGGCGCAGCTGGGCGCAGCCGCGCAGCATGTCCTCGGCCGGCTGCTCGATGTTCCCGGCGGGGCTCTGCGCGGCGACGCAGATCTGCTCCAGCTTGACCCAGACCGCCCAGCTGCCGAGCGGGGTGAGCGTGGCCTGCCCGTCCCCGTAGGTGAGCGCGCCGACGGAGGCGAGGGCACGCAGGGCCCAATCGAGGAGAGGGGTGAGGGGGGTGAGCGAGGGGAGGGAGGCGTCGGCGGTCTGCGGCTCGGAGGGCTCGGCCGGCTCGGTCCGCGGGCCGTAGGGGATTTCACAGCGTTCCGTACGCAGCTCGGTGACGCGCTGCTGAAGGAGATCGAGGAGCTGCTCCACGGGAACGGGGCCGGCGGACAGTTGAAGGAAGGAGAGCACCTGGGGCATGGCGGAGACCACCTCGGCAACAGCGGCCGGCTCGTGGTCGGCGGGCTCCGGACGGGCGAGCGACCAGGCGTCGAAGAGGGCGACCCAACCGCGCAGTACGGCACTGTCGTCGCGGTTCCAGGCGCGCAGCCGCCAGCCGGGGCGAGCGCTGTCGCCGTGCACCTCGATGAGTCCGGCGAGCCGGGCGGTGTCCCAGTCGGCGCGCACCTGAGCCGGGGTCAACCCCAGATCGGCGGCCGCCTGTTCGGCGGTCTCGTCGGCGAGGGTGCCCTTGCCGCCAGGGCTCGCGCCGTTCCGGCCGGGGCGCAGAGCGGCGTCCGCCCAGCGGGCCACGCGGGCGGCGGCGGCGAGACCTGAGCGTGCCATTCTGGCCAGTTCCGCCGGCGCCGGTGTGCCCTCCGGGGGGCGGGGTGCCGGGCGGCTCGGGCGCCGCTGGTTCACAGCTCGGGGGGCGGCGGCCAGGGGTCGCGGGCGGACGAGTCGAAGCCTGGAGTCGCGCGGGATACGGGACGTCACGGGTGCAGTCTTCCGGTTGACGGTCCGAAAACCCAAACGGAATGTCACCCCGGGCTACGGGGATGGCCAACGCCGGGCCCTCACGGGGGGACAGAAGCCGAGATCAGGCCACTGGTACGGCGTTAAACGGAACCTGCGGCACCGGGGCGGGGCGGGGCGGCGACGGCGAGGTGGCGGGCTCACATGAGGGGAGTGAGGAAGCGGCGGAGTGCCTCTTCGTAGGACTTCGGGTCGGCGTTCCACATGGCCGCGTGGGGGGCGTTGCGGACCGTGTGGAGGGCTACGCGGTGGGGGTGGGCGGCGGCGAGACGGCGGGAGTGGTCCCAGGGGGCCACCCGGTCGTCCGGGCCGTGGAAGACCAGGGTCGGTGCCAGGGGAAGGTCGGGGGCGGCGGCGCGGTCGGTGTCGGCGGCGGGCATGCCGGTGCGGCCCTGGGCGGCGCGCACCGCCAGCGGCAGCAGGGCGCCCGGGGTGCGGCGGGCCGCGGCGAGGGCGCGCAGTGTCGTCTCCCAGCTGAGTACCGGGGAGTCGAGGACGAGCCCCGCGATCCGCTCGCGCAGTTCCGAGTTCGCGGCGGCGCGCAACGCCATGGTGGCGCCGGTGGACCAGCCGTGCAGGACCACCCGGCGGGCCCCGTCGGCGACGGCGTGGCGGATGGCGGCGTCCAGGTCGTGCCACTCGGTCTCGCCGAGGTGGTTCAGCCCGTCCGGCGAGCGGGGCGCGCCGAGGTCGCCGCGGTAGGCGAGGGCGAGCACCGGGAAGCGATTGCGGTGCAGGAACTCCATGATGTTCATGGCGTGTTCGCGGGTGGTGCCCAGGCCGTGCACCGCGATCACCCAGGTGTCCCGTACCCCCGGCACGAACCACGCGGGCAGAGCGCCGAGTTCGCCGGCGACGTCGACGTCGGCGTGGTCCAGTCCGAGGGCGCTGCCCGGGTTGCCGACGTAGAGGTTCGGGGTGAGCCAGACCTTGTCGCCGGGCTTGACAGTGCCGTGCGTGACGCGTTCCAGGCGGCGTACCACCGTGTCCGCGGAGTGGGACTCCGTGCCGAGGACGGGGCCGACGACCGCGTGCGAACCGTTGCCGCCGAGGCCGTAGGTGCCGGGGCGCAGCGCGGCCAGGTCGCGGGTGACGGTGATCCGGCCCGCGGCCGTGGCGTGCACGGTGAGCCTGGGTTCGGTGGGCAGGGGGCGTCCCGGCGGCGCCTTGAGCGCGGCGTCGCTGGCGAGACGGCCGGCGGCGACGCTCGCCGCGCCGGCGGCCAGGGCTGCGGTGACGGCGGCGGCCGTTGCTGTGACAGTGCGCACGGGTCCAGTGTCCCGGTGGACCCCGCGCCGGGCCAGCGGGAGGACGGCCCGGAGTGATGTTTCGGATTGGTAGGTACGAGGTGCGTGCCGCGGGGTGTGGTCCCCGGTGGCGTCATGGCAATCGGCACCGCCGGAACGTACGGGCGCTTCCCGGTCCTCGAAGGGCGGCCCTGGATGCCCCGATACCGGCCCGGCCACGGGCCGAGCCACGGGCCGAGCCACGGGCCGAGCCACGGGCCGAGTTGTCGGCAGGGCGCACGGCCCGGCGCCGCGCGATCACTTCGGCGGCCGGACCGGCAGTCGGCTGACGGGTCGAGGCAGGGACGCCGGGCGCGCTTCGAAGCCTCACCCCCGCTGCCCGTACCCCCGCAACCGCTCCCCCGCCTCCGCGAGCTGTGCCTCGGTCAGGAGTGTCGGTGACAGTCCCGGTACCGAGGAGGCGGTCAGCCACAGGCGGCACATCCACTCCAGCTGGGCCGTGCGGTCGTAGGCCTGGTCGAGGGTGGTGCCGTAGGTGAGGGTGCCGTGGTTCTGGAGGAGGCAGCCGGAGCGGTCGGCCAGGGCGTGGAGCATGTTCTCGGCCAACTCGTCGGTGCCGTACGTGGCATACGAGGCAACTCGGACGGGCCCGCCGAGCGCGCCGGCCATGTAGTGGATCACGGGGAGCTCGGGTACGAGGGTCGAGACGGCCGTGGCGTGCACGGCGTGGGTATGGACGACGGCACCGGCGTCGGTGGTGCGGTAGACCGCGAGATGCATGGGCAGTTCACTGGTCGGGGTCAGGGTGCCGAGCACCTGACGGCCGTCGAGGTCCACGCCGGTGATGTCCGTCGGGGTGAGCCGGTCGTAGGGCACGCCCGACGGTGTGACCAGTACGGTGCCCCCGACGCGCACCGAGACGTTGCCGGAGGTGCCGACGACCAGCCCCTCGGACACCGTGCGGCGGGCCGTCGCGACGAGCGTCTCCCAGGCGTGCGCCTCCTCGGGGCGCACGCCCCTCCCCCGCGGCTCCCGCACCACGTCTTCCGCGCCCTCTCGCGCACCTAGCACGCCCCGCGCATCCCACTGTTCCCGCTGTTCCCGCTGTTCCTCGGTCATGCGGCGATCCTTCCAGGACCGGCGTCAACTCAGCGCGAGGCGGGGGCACTTTAGGCCGGAATCCACTACTCCGAAAGGTCGCATACAGGCATATACAGCCTTCTTCGATCACTTGGCCGGAGATCGCCGACAATCCGATGATCTTCCAGTAATCTCGCGGAGATTTGTCGTGCACGTAGCCATTTCCGGGGGGACACATGGCCCGTGATCGCACATCGTTCCACTGTCGCCACCGCGTCGTCGCGGTGTCCGTGGCGGCGCTCACCGCAGGGGGGATCACACTCGCCGAGACGCCCGCCTCGGCGGCGGGCCTGCCGAAGGGGCACGACGTCTCTTCCCACCAGAAGAACGTCGACTGGCAGCAGAGCAAGGCCAGGGGAGCCAGGTTCGTCTACGTCAAGGCGACCGAGTCGCACACGTACCGCAGCCCGTATTTCGGTCAGCAGTACAACGGGGCGCGCAGCGCGGGCATCATCCGCGGGGCGTACCACTTCGCGCTCCCGGACAAGTCGTCGGGCAGAACGCAGGCGGCGTACTTCGTGCGCAACGGCGGCGCCTGGACCGCCGACGGCTGGACGCTGCCGCCCGCCCTGGACATCGAGTACAACCCGTACGACAAGAAGCACAAGTGCTACGGCTTGAGCAAGCCGAAGATGGTCAGCTGGATCAAGTCGTTCAGTGACGAGACGAAGCGCCTCACCGGCCGCCGCCCGGTGATCTACACCACCGCCCACTGGTGGAACACCTGCACCGGAGGCAGTCGCGCATTCGCCGCCAATCACGCGCTGTGGGTGGCCCGTTACAACGCGGCGGACGCGGGGGCGCTGCCCGGGGGGTGGTCGTTCTGGACGATCTGGCAGTACGACAACGGCGGCGGTCTGCCGGGTGACCAGAATCTCTTCAACGGGTCCCTCAGCCGGCTGAGGGCGTTCGCCAGAGGCGTATAGCCAAGGGGCGCCAGGGTCGCACGGGGCCACGGGGACCGGGCTGGGTTCGGCGGTGCGGAAATCAGCATCGCCGGACACCGTGCGGCCTGCTTCAGTTCATCTTCCGTTCATCCAGGTTACCTACGTTCGTCCGGCCAATGACCTCGAACGATTGCCTGGGTAAATGGAAAACTTCTCGCTGATCCTCGCGATCGTGGTGGTAACCGCGCTTGCGTTCGATTTCACGAACGGTTTCCACGACACCGCCAACGCGATGGCCACGACCATCTCGACCGGTGCGCTCAAGCCCAAGGTCGCGGTGGCCATGTCCGCCGTGCTGAACCTTGTGGGTGCCTTCCTCTCCGTGGAGGTCGCCAACACGATCTCCAAAGGTCTCGTCGACGAGACCGGCATACGTCCCGAGGTCATCTTCGCCGCCCTGGTCGGCGCGATCCTCTGGAACCTCGTGACCTGGCTGGTGGGCCTGCCCTCCAGTTCCTCGCACGCCCTGATGGGCGGTCTGATCGGGGCCACCATCGCCTCCGCCGGTATGAGCGCGGTCCATGGTGACGTGCTGGTCACCAAGGTCCTGCTCCCCGCGATCGCGGCACCGGTCGTCGCGGGCGTCGCCGCGATGCTCGCCACCCGCCTGTCCTACACGCTCGGCAAGAAGGCCGACGGCAAGGCGGCGGAGAAGGGCTACCGCGCGGGTCAGATCGCCTCGGCCGGCCTGGTCTCGCTCGCCCACGGCACGAACGACGCCCAGAAGACGATGGGCATCATCACCCTCGCCCTGGTCGCCGGCGGCGTCGTCGCCCCCGACTCCGACCCGCCCACCTGGGTCATCCTCTCCGCGGGTCTCGCCATCGCGCTCGGCACCTACCTCGGCGGCTGGCGCATCATCCGCACCATGGGCAAGGGCCTGACGGACCTTCAGCCGCAGCAGGGCTTCGCCGCCCAGACCAGCGCGGCCACGGTCATCCTGGCCTCCTCCCACCTCGGCTTCTCCCTCTCCACCACGCACTCCGTCTCCGGTTCGGTGATGGGCGCGGGCCTCGGCCGCAAGGGCGGGGTCGTGCGCTGGTCGACTGCCACCCGGATGTTCGTGGCGTGGGGTCTGACCCTGCCGGCCGCGGCCCTGGTCGGCGCGCTCGCCGAGTACGTGACCGGCATCGGGGACGTCGGCACCGCCCTGGTCGCCGTCTTCCTGATCGCCTCCAGCGCGGCCATCTGGAAGCTCTCCCGCCGGGAGGTCGTCGACCACACCAACGTCGTCACCGAGCCCGACGCCCGCGAGACCGCGGAGCCGGCCGGTGTGGTGACCGCCGCGATCGCCGCGGTCACCCCGCCCCCGGCGGGGTCCGTCGCCGAGGACCTCACGGCCACCATCCCGGCGCCCGCCGGAGCCGTCACCACCGCCGACCCCGCGGCCCCGCCGGCCGCGACCACCGTCTAAGGAAGCAACAGGATGAAGATCGACTGGGCGGCACTCGGCTCCGTCTTCGGCGTCAGCCTCGTGGTCACCGTGGCACTCGTGGCCCTGTTCACCCTCGGCATCATGGGCCTGTCCCGCCGGGAGCGGGCCGCGGCCCAGGGCGGCTCCGCCGCCCTCGCGGTCACCGGCGCCTACGCGTGCTTCGCCGCGTGCGCGGCGGCGGTGGCGTACGGGATCTCACTGATCGTCGCCTGACCTGCGGCACCCGGACAACGCGTGGGGTGCGGGACGGATCGCCGTCCCGCACCCCACGTGCGTTGTGACGGTTGTGACCGCTCGCGTGTGGGCCTCAGCACACTCTCCCTTCGCAGGTCAACGGCAAGTTGACGGCCCTTCCAACCCCGTGGTGGACTGCCGGGGCCATGTACGGCGGCAGGAGAGGAAGCCGGTGAGAATCCGGCGCGGTCCCGCCACTGTCACCGGGGTAGAAAGCCCCGGGAGCCAGGAACTCTCACCGCCGGTCTCGTCGAACCAGGGCGTGGACACCCTGAGTGAGGACATATCGCCATGCTCGGCTGCCGTTCGAGGTTGATCAGCTCCTCCCTGTCTGTGACAGCGGTCGGCTGAGTCCATGCGTGCCGATCGCGTTTTCGCGTACGGCGCCGTCGCCGGCCTCCTCGGTGACCTGCTCCTCGGCGATCCCCGCCGTGGACATCCGGTCGCCGTGTTCGGACGTGCCGCGGGTGCCGTGGAGCGGGTGCTGTGGCGTGACCACCGGGGGTGGGGCGCGCTGTACGCCGTTGTGTGCGCCGGTGGGGTCACGGCGCTCGGAGCTTTGACCGCTCGTTCCGTACGTACCTCCCCTGCCGCTTCCGTCGCGCTGACCGGCGCCGCCACCTGGGCCGTCGTCGGCGGGACTTCACTCGCGCGGGAGGCCAGGGCCATCGGGCGCGCGCTGGAGGCGGGGGACGTCGAGGGGGCGCGGGCGCGGCTGCCGCATCTGTGCGGGCGGGATCCGCAGGCGCTGGACGCCGACGGGATCGCGCGGGCCGTCGTGGAGTCCGTCGCCGAGAACACCTCCGACGCGGTGGTCGGGGCGCTGGTGTGGGGGGCCTTGGGCGGTGTGCCCGGGCTGCTCGGGTTCCGGGCCGTCAACACCCTGGACGCCATGGTCGGGCACAGGTCGCACAGGTACCGGCGGTTCGGGTGGGCCTCGGCACGGACGGACGACCTGGTGGGGTGGCCGGGGGCACGGCTGACCGCCGTACTGGCCATGCTGGCGGGTCCGAATCCGCGGGGAGCCGTACGCGCCTGGCGGACCGATGCCGGGAAGCATCCGAGTCCCAACGCCGGGCCTGTGGAGGCGTCGTTCGCCGGGGCGCTCGGGGTGCGGCTCGGCGGGACCCTGTCCTATGCGGGGCGGGTCGAGCATCGGCCCGTGCTCAACGGAGAGGGGCGTGCCGTGGTCGCGCACGACATCGAGCGGGCCGTGCGGCTGTCCCGGCACGTCGGTCTGCTGGCTCTCGGCGTCAGTGTCGCCGGGCGGTTTCTCACCAGGGGGCGTATCCGATGAGTGGTGGTCTTCTGGTCGCCGGTACCACCTCCGACGCCGGCAAGAGTGTCGTCACCGCGGGGATCTGCCGGTGGCTGGTGCGGCAGGGGGTGAAGGTCGCGCCCTTCAAGGCGCAGAACATGTCCCTCAATTCGTTCGTGACGAGGGAAGGGGCCGAGATCGGGCGGGCCCAGGCCATGCAGGCGCAGGCCTGCCGCATCGAGCCGACCGCGCTGATGAACCCCGTGCTGCTCAAGCCGGGCGGTGAGCAGAGCAGTCAGGTCGTGCTGCTCGGGAAGCCGGTCGGGGAGCTCAGTGCGCGCGGCTATCACGGCGGGCGGCAGCAGAAGCTGCTGGGGACCGTGCTCGACTGTCTCGCCGAGTTGCGGGGCACGTATGACGCGGTGATCTGTGAGGGGGCCGGTTCTCCCGCCGAGATCAATCTGCGGCGGACCGACATCGTCAACATGGGCATCGCCCGGAACGCCGGGCTGCCCGTCCTGGTGGTCGGCGACATCGACCGCGGGGGCGTCTTCGCCTCCTTCTTCGGGACCGTCGCACTGCTCTCGCCCGAGGATCAGGCCCTCGTCGCCGGGTTCCTCGTCAACAAGTTCCGCGGGGACGTCTCGCTGCTCGAACCCGGGCTCGACATGCTGCACGCGCTCACCGGGCGGCACACGTACGGCGTCCTGCCCTTCCGACACGGGCTCGGGATCGATGAGGAGGACGGGCTGCGGGTCTCCCTGCGGGGCACGGTCCGGGAGTCGAACGTGGCGCCGCCCGTCGGTGAGGACGTCCTGAGGATCGCCGTCTGCGCGGTCCCCCTGATGTCCAACTTCACCGACGTGGACGCGCTGGCCGCCGAGCCGGGTGTCGTCGTGCGGTTCGTGGACCGGGCGGAGGAGCTGGCGGACGCCGACCTCGTCGTCATCCCGGGGACTCGGGGAACGGTTCGTGCGCTGGAGTGGCTGCGGGAGCGCGGGCTGGCGGAGGCCATCGAACGCAGGGTCGCCGAAGACCGGCCCGTCCTCGGCATCTGCGGTGGCTTCCAGGTCCTCGGCGAGCACATCGAGGACGAGGTCGAGAGCCGGCGGGGCCATGTCGACGGGCTCGGTGTGCTGCCCGTGCGGGTGCGGTTCGCCCGCGAGAAGACCCTGACGAGGCCGGCCGGTGAGGCCCTCGGGGAGCGGGTCGAGGGGTACGAGATCCATCACGGGGTCGCCGAGATCAGCGGTGGGGAACCCTTCCTGGACGGCTGCCGGATCGGCCAGACCTGGGGCACCCACTGGCACGGTTCGCTGGAGTCGGACGGCTTCCGGCGGGCCTTCCTGCGCGAGGTGGCCCTCGCCGCGGGCCGCCGTTTCGTACCGGCGCCCGACACCTCATTCGCCGCGCTGCGCGAGGAGCAGCTCGACCGGCTCGGCGACCTGATCGAACAGCACGCGGACACGGACGCGCTGTGGCGGCTCATCGAGTCCGGCGCGCCGCAAGGACTGCCTTTCATTCCACCGGGAGCGCCCGCATGAGCACAGTGTTGTTGTTGTCGACCGCCGACACGGACCTGCTGGCGGCCCGGGCCGCTACCGGTGCCTCGTACCGGATCGGCAATCCGACCCGGGTGGATGTCACGGAGGAGCTGCCCTCTCTCGTCGAGGGCGCGGACATCGCCGTCGTACGCCTGCTCGGCGGCAAGCGGGCCTGGGAGGACGGGCTGGCCGCCCTGAAGGCGTCGGGGATCCCCACGGTGCTGCTCGGCGGGGAGACCGTGCCCGACGCGGAGTTGATGGCCGAGTCGTCCGTGCCCGCCGGTGTGGTGGCCGAGGCGCTCAGGTACCTCGTCGAGGGCGGCCCGGAGAACCTGACCGAGCTCGCGCGGTTCCTCTCCGACACGGTGCTGCTGACGGGCGAGGGGTTCGTCGAGCCGCAGAAGATGCCCGAGTTCGGCGTGCACGGGGAGCGTCCCTTCGTCGAGGGCCGCCCCACGGTCGGCGTGCTCTTCTACCGGGCTCATGAGCTCAGCGGCAACACCGCCTTCGTGGACACGCTGTGCGACGCCGTCGAGGCGCGGGGCGCCAACGCCCTTCCCGTGTACTGCGGTTCGCTCCGCGGCGCGGACGCGCGACTCTATGAGCTTCTGTCCAGGGCAGACACCCTCGTCGCCACCGTCCTCGCCGCAGGCGGCACCCACGCCTCACAGGCGTCGGCGGGCGGGGACGAGGAGGCCTGGGACATCGGTGCGCTCGCCGACCTCGACGTCCCTGTGCTGCAAGGTCTGTGCCTGACGTCCTCGAAGAGCGCCTGGGAGGGGTCCGACGCCGCCCTCTCCCCCATGGACGCGGCGATGCAGGTCGCGATCCCGGAGTTCGACGGGCGGCTGATCACCGTGCCGTTCTCGTTCAAGGAGCAGGGTCCCGACGATGTTCCGGTGTACGTCGCCGACCCGGAGCGGGCCGCGCGGGTCGCCGGGATCGCCGTACGGCACGCCCGGTTGAAGCACAAGCCGAACGGCGAGAAGAAGCTGGCGCTCGTCTTCACCGCCTATCCGACCAAGCACTCGCGCGTCGGCAACGCGGTCGGCCTGGACACGCCCGTGTCCGCGGTACGGGTGCTGGACGCGCTCCGGGACGCCGGATACGTCGTCGAGGGGCACCCCGACAACGGGGACGAGCTGATCCACCGGCTCATCAACGCCGGTGGCCACGACGTCGAGTGGCTCACCGAGGAGCAGCTGGCGGCGGCGCCCGCCCGGGTGCCGCTCGCCGACTACCGGGCCTGGTTCGACAAGCTCGACCCGGAGCTCAGGGACGGCATGCTGGAGGCGTGGGGCGAACCGCCGGGCTCCCTGTACGTCGACGGGGACGACATCGTGCTGGCCTCCCTGCAGTTCGGGAACGTCGTCGTGATGATCCAGCCGCCGCGCGGCTTCGGCGAGAACCCGATCGCGATCTACCACGACCCGGACATGCCGCCGTCCCACCACTACATGGCGGCGTACCGCTGGCTCGAGAACTCGTTCGGCGCCGACGCGATCGTGCACATGGGCAAGCACGGCACGATGGAGTGGCTCCCCGGCAAGGGCCTCGGGCTCAGCGGGGGCTGCGCTCCCGACGCCGTGCTCGGGGAACTCCCCCTGGTCTACCCGTTCATCGTCAACGACCCCGGCGAGGGCACCCAGGCCAAGCGGCGCGGGCACGCCACCGTCGTCGACCACCTGGTGCCGCCGATGGCCCGCGCCGACACCTACGGCGACCTGGCCAAGCTGGAGCAGCTGCTCGACGAGTACGCGCTCGTCTCCGACCTGGACCCCACCAAGGCCCCGGCGGTGCGGGCGCAGATCTGGACGCTGGTGAAGGCGGCCGAGCTGCACCACGACCTGCATGTCGACGACCAGCCGGACGACGAAGCGTTCGACGAGTTCGTGATGCACATCGACGGGTATCTGTGTGAGATCAAGGACGTGCAGATCCGGGACGGGCTGCACATCCTGGGCGGCGGTCCGGTCGGAGAGCCGCGGGTGAACCTGGTGCTCGCCGTGCTGCGGGCCTCGCAGGTGTGGGGCGGGCAGGCGAACGCCCTGCCGGGACTGCGGGCTTGCCTGGCGGCCCATTTCGGGCTCAGCGAGAAGGAGTTGCTCGCCGAGCCGGGGGCGCCGGTCAAGGTCCCGGTGGAGTTGACGGAGCTGGTGGACGGGCCCGCGCGCTCGGCCGCCGACGCCGTCGATCTGCTGGAGCAGCTGTGCCGGCGGATCGCGGAGGGCATGGAGACGCGGGGGTGGGTGGCGGCCGAGAGCCGCGCGCTCATCAGGGACGTGGTCGGCACCGAACTCCCCGAGGCGGTCGCGGTGCTGGAGTTCGCCTGCGACGAGGTCGTCCCTCGCCTGGAGAAGACCACCGACGAGATCGACCACATCCTCAAGGCGCTGGACGGCGGTTACGTCCCGGCCGGTCCGTCCGGTTCGCCGACGCGTGGTCTCGTCAACGTGCTCCCGACCGGCCGGAACTTCTACTCCGTCGACCCCAAGGCCATCCCCTCCAGGCTGAGCTGGGAGGTCGGGCAGTCGCTCGCCGACTCCCTCGTGCAGCGGTACCTCCAGGACACCGGGGAGTACCCGAAGTCCGTCGGCCTGACGGTGTGGGGGACGTCCGCGATGCGCACGCAGGGCGACGACATCGCCGAGATCCTGGCCCTGCTGGGCTGCCGTCCGGTGTGGGACGACGCCTCGCGCCGGGTGACCGGCTTCGAAGTGGTCCCGTCGGAGGAGCTCGGCCGGCCGCGCATCGATGTCACGGTCCGGATCTCCGGGTTCTTCCGGGACGCCTTCCCGCACGTCGTCGGGCTGATCGACGACGCGGTGCGGGCGGTGGCCGAGCTGGACGAGCCCGGCGACCGGAACTACGTGCGTGCCCACGCCGACGCGGACACCGCCGAGCACGGCGACCGGCGGCGCGCGACGGCCCGTGTCTTCGGCTCGAAGCCGGGGGCTTACGGGGCGGGGCTGCTGCCGCTGATCGACGCGCGGAACTGGCGGTCGGACGCGGACCTCGCCGAGGTGTACGCGGTGTGGGGCGGCTACGCCTACGGGCGCGGGCTCGACGGGCGGGCGGCGCGCGGGGACATGGAGACGGCGTTCAAACGGATCGCCGTCGCTGCGAAGAACGTCGACACACGCGAGCACGATCTCGTCGACGCCGACGACTACTTCCAGTACCACGGCGGCATGGTCGCCATGGTGCGGCACCTGACGGGCGCGAGCCCCGAGGCGTACGTGGGCGACTCGGCGACCCCGGACCAGGTCAAGACCCGCACGCTGGGCGAGGAGACCCACCGCGTCTTCCGCGCCCGGGTGGTCAACCCGCGCTGGATGGCGGCGATGCGGCGGCACGGCTACAAGGGCGCCTTCGAGATGGCGGCCACCGTGGACTACCTCTTCGGGTACGACGCCACGGCCGGCGTGGTCGACGACTGGATGTACGAGAAGCTCAGCGCCGAGTACGTCTTCGACGCGGAGAACCGTGACTTCATGAAGAAGTCCAACCCGTGGGCGCTGCGCGGTATCACGGAACGGCTGTTGGAGGCCGCCGACCGTGGCCTGTGGGCCGAGCCGGAAGCGGACACCCTGGAACGGCTGCGGGCCACCTACCTGGAGCTGGAAGGCGACTTGGAGGGCGACGACAAGTGAGTACCCCGTTCCCGTTCACGGCCGTGGTCGGCCAGGACGACCTGCGGCTCGCGCTGCTGCTGAACGCCGTGTCGCCGGCGGTCGGCGGTGTGCTGGTGCGCGGTGAGAAGGGCACCGCCAAGTCGACGGCCGTGCGCGCGCTGTCGGCGCTCATGCCCGAGGTGCCGGTCGTCCCCGGCTGCCGTTTCTCCTGCGACCCGGCCGCCCCCGACCCCGCCTGCCCGGACGGCCCGCACGAGCCCGGCGCGGGTATCGCGCGGGCCGCGCGGATGGTCGAGTTGCCGGTCGGCGCCTCCGAGGACCGGCTCGTGGGCGCGCTGGACATCGAACGTGCCCTGTCGGAGGGCGTGAAGGCCTTCGAGCCCGGCCTGCTCGCCGACGCGCACCGCGGGATCCTGTACGTCGACGAGGTCAACCTCCTCCACGACCACCTGGTCGACCTGCTGCTGGACGCGGCGGCGATGGGCGCTTCGTACGTCGAACGCGAGGGTGTCTCCGTACGGCACGCCTCGAAGTTCCTGCTCGTGGGGACGATGAACCCCGAAGAGGGCGAGCTGCGGCCGCAGTTGCTGGACCGGTTCGGGCTGACCGTGGAGGTCGCGGCCTCGCGGGAGCCCGACCAGCGGGTCGAGGTCGTACGACGGCGGCTCGCCTACGACGACGATCCAGACGGGTTCGCGGCGAGGTGGGCGGACGAGGAGGCCGCCGTACGGGCGCGGATCGTGGCGGCGCGGGAGCTGTTGCCGTCGGTGCGGCTGGGCGACGGGGCGCTGCGGCAGATCGCGGCGACGTGCGCGGCGTTCGAAGTGGACGGCATGCGGGCCGACATCGTGATGGCGCGGACGGCCACCGCGCTGGCGGCGTGGGCCGGGCGGACGGACGTGCTCGCCGAGGACGTACGGCAGGCGGCGCTGCTCGCGCTGCCGCACCGCAGGCGCCGTAATCCCTTTGACGCGCCGGGGCTGGACGAGGACAGGCTCGACGAGACGTTGGAGGAGTTCGGGGAAGGATCCGACGACGAGGATCCCGATCCCGACGGGCCCGGTGGGGGCGGTCAGCCGCCTTCGGACGGGCCCGACGAGGGGCAGGGGCCGGGTGAGGGGGCCGGTGACAGCGGTGCGCTGCCCGATGCCGGGGAGGGCGGCGAGCCGCAGGCTTCCGGTGGCGGCGCGGGCGAGCAGCAGCCGGCGCGGGCCGCCGAGCCCTTTCGTACCAAGGTGCTGAGTGTGCCGGGGCTCGGTGAGGGTGCCGCCGGGCGGCGTTCGCGGGCGCGGACCGAGCACGGGCGGACGACCGGTGCCCGGCGGCCCCAGGGGGCGCTGACCAAGCTGCACCTGGCGGCGACCGTGCAGGCGGCGGCGCCGCATCAGCGGGCGCGCGGGCGTTTGGGACGTGGGCTGGTGATACGCCGCGACGATCTGCGGCAGGCGACCCGGGAAGGGCGCGAGGGGAACCTCGTGCTGTTCGTGGTCGACGCCTCGGGGTCGATGGCGGCCCGGCAGCGGATGAGCGCGGTGAAGGGTGCCGTGCTGTCGCTGCTGCTCGATGCCTATCAGCGGCGCGACAAGGTGGGGCTGGTGACGTTCCGGGGGTCGGCCGCGGAGGTGGCCCTGCCGCCGACCTCGTCGGTGGACGCGGCGGCCGTGCGGCTGGAGTCGCTGCCGACCGGCGGGCGGACACCGCTCGCGGCCGGGCTGCTCAAGGCGCATGACGTGCTGCGGGTGGAGCGGCTGCGGGATCCCGCGCGGCGGGCGCTGGTCGTCGTGGTGACGGACGGACGGGCGACCGGCGGGCCGGAGCCGGTCGCTCTCGCCGGGCGTGCGGCGCGGCTGTTCGCAGCCGAGCAGGTCGCCTCCGTGGTCGTCGACTGCGAGTCGGGGCCGGTGCGGCTGGGGCTGGCCGGGCAGCTCGCGGGTGAGCTGGGCGGTACGGCGGTGACGTTGGACGAGTTGCGGGCGGACTCCATCGCCGGGCTGGTCAGGGATGTTCAGGGGACTTCGAGGAGGGCCGCGTAATGCCGCAGGGACAGCCGAGTGTCGTACCGGACGACGGGCTGACGACCCGC
The DNA here is from genome assembly GCF_044459385.1 of Streptomyces sp. NPDC050287. Classification (NCBI taxonomy): domain Bacteria; kingdom Bacillati; phylum Actinomycetota; class Actinomycetes; order Kitasatosporales; family Streptomycetaceae; genus Streptomyces; species Streptomyces sp. NPDC050287. The sequence continues at coordinate 73,607 of NZ_JBITIY010000001.1, forward strand.
CAGCGCCGTAACCGGCCGCTCGTCGTCGTCCACACGGGCGTCGGCAAAGGCAAGTCGACCGCCGCGTTCGGGCTCGCGCTGCGGGCCTGGAACCAGGGGTGGCCCATCGGGGTGTTCCAGTTCGTCAAGTCGGCGAAGTGGAAGGTCGGCGAGGAACGGGCGCTGCGGGTGCTCGGGGACTCCGGCGAGGGCGGGACCGTCGCCTGGCACAAGATGGGCGAGGGGTGGTCCTGGGTCCAGCGGGATTCCCAGATGGACAACGAGGAGAAGGCCCGGGAGGGCTGGGAGCAGGTCAAGCGGGACCTGGCCGCCGAGACGTACCAGCTGTACGTGCTGGATGAGTTCGCGTACCCGCTGCACTGGGGCTGGGTCGACGTCGACGAGGTCGTCTCCGTGCTGCGGGACCGGCCCGGAACCCAGCATGTCGTGATCACGGGACGGAACGCGCCCGGGAAGCTGGTGGACTTCGCCGATCTCGTGACCGACATGTCCAAGGTCAAGCATCCGATGGACGCCGGGCAGAAGGGGCAGAGGGGTATCGAGTGGTGATGTCCTCGTCCGTCCCCCGGCTGGTCATCGCCGCGCCGTCGTCCGGCAGCGGCAAGACCACCGTGGCCACGGGGCTGATGGCCGCGTTCGCCGCGCGGGGGCTTGCCGTGTCCCCGCACAAGGTCGGACCGGACTACATCGACCCCGGCTATCACGCGCTCGCCACCGGGCGGGTGGGGCGGAACCTCGACGCGTATCTGTGCGGGCCGGAGTTGGTCGGGCCGTTGTTCCTGCACGGGGCGCGCGGGTGTGACATCGCCGTCGTCGAGGGTGTGATGGGGATGTACGACGGGGCCGCCGGGGAGGGTGAACTGGCGTCCACCGCGCACGTGGCGAAGCTGTTGCGGGCGCCGGTGGTGCTGGTCGTCGACGCGTCGTCGCAGTCCCGGTCTGTCGCGGCGCTGGTGCACGGGTTCGCCTCGTGGGATCCGGAGGTGCGGGTCGGGGGCGTGATCCTCAACAAGGTCGCGTCGGATCGGCATGAGGAGTTGCTGCGGGAGGCGTTGGACTCGGCCGGGGTGCCTGTGCTGGGCGTGTTGCGGCGGGTGGGGAAGGTTTCCACGCCGTCGCGGCATCTCGGGCTGGTGCCGGTCGCCGAGCGGCGTGCTTCGGCGGTGGAGGCTGTGGCGGCGATGGGTGCGCAGGTTGCCGCCGGGTGTGACCTTGAGGCGTTGCTCGGGCTGGCGCGGGGTGCGGGGGCGTTGTCGGGTGCGGCGTGGGATGCGGCTGAGGTCTTGGTTTCTTCGCCCCCTCCGCCCCTACCCGTCCCGACCCTGGGGGCTGCCGCCCCCAGACCCCCGCTGTCGGCCCTGAACGGGCCTCGTCCTCAAGCGCCGGACGGGCTGAATGACGCGGGCCTGCGTTCGAAGGAGCCGGACGGGCTGGATACAGCCGCCCCGGGTCCAAAGGTGCGAGTCGCCATAGCCGGTGGTCCCGCCTTCACCTTCTCCTACGCCGAGCACGCCGAGCTTCTCACCGCCGCCGGGGCGGAAGTCGTTTCCTTCGATCCGCTCCGGGATGAGCAACTACCCGACGGGACACAGGGGTTGGTCATCGGGGGCGGGTTCCCGGAGGTGTACGCGTCCGAGCTGTCCGCCAACGAGCCGCTGCGCAGGTCCATCGCGAGCCTCGCGGAGAGCGGTGGCCCGGTCGCCGCCGAGTGTGCCGGGCTGCTCTATCTCTGCCGGGAACTCGACGGGAAGCCCATGTGCGGCGTGCTCGACGGCGCCGCGCGGATGAGCGAGCGGCTCACGCTCGGGTACCGGGACGCCGTGGCCGTGAGCGACAGTGTGCTGGCCGTCGCGGGGACGCGGATGCGGGGACACGAGTTCCATCGGACCGTGGTGGAGCCCGGGGCGGGGGAGGTCGCCGCCTGGGGGGTGCGTACCCCTCACCGGCGGCTCGAAGGTTTCGTACAGCAGGGTGTGCACGCGAGTTATCTGCACACGCACTGGGCGTCCGAGCCCGGTGTCGCCCGTCGGTTCGTGGAGAGGTGCCGGACGTCATGAGCAGCAGCAGGTTGATCGGGGTCGGGGTCGGGCCCGGGGATCCGGAGCTGGTGACCGTCAAGGGCGTCAACGCGCTGCGGGCCGCCGACGTGGTCGTCGTACCGGTGATGGCTGCGTCTGACGGAAAAGATGGCGGTGAGCGGGGCCGGGCCGAGGCGACCGTGTTGCACTACGTGCCCGAGGACAAGGTCCTGCGGGTCGTGTTCGCGCTCAACGAGCGGTCCGACCGGGGGCGGAGGGAGGCCGCCTGGGACGCGGCGGGTGCGCGGGTCGCCGAGTTGCTGGGGCAGCGCGGGGTAGTTGCCTTCGCGACCATCGGTGATCCGAACGTGTACTCCACCTTCACCTATCTGGCGCAGACCATCGGCGAGCTGGTGCCGGGCGTCGTCGTGGAGACCGTGCCGGGGATCACCGCCATGCAGGATTTGGCGGCGCGCTCGGGGGCCGTGCTCACCGAGGGCACCGAGCCGTTGACGCTGGTGCCCGTGACCGCCGGGGCCGCCGTGCTCAAGGAGGCGCTGAACGGGCCCGGGACCGTCGTCGCCTACAAGTTCGGGCGGCAGGCGGCGGACGTCGTCGAGGCGCTGCGGGAGACCGGGCGGCTCGACGGCGCCGTATGGGGGTCGGCGCTGGGGCTGGAGTCCGAGTCCATCCGGCCGGCCGCCGAACTCGACGGTGCTCCCCTGCCGTATCTGTCCACGCTGATCGCGCCCGCGCGGCGCGACGGCGGCCGGGGCGGAAAGCTGTGAGCCCGTCACGAGGCGCCGGGTCAGCCGGCGACTCCCACCACCAGCCAGATGAACGCCACTCCCGCGATCGTGCACAGCAGGGTCGAGTGGGCGGGGTGGTCGTGGTGGGCCTCGGGAAGGATCTCGGCCGCCGCGAGGTAGAGGAGCGCGCCGCCGAAGAAGCCGAGGTAGCCGCCGAGCAGTTGCTCGGGGATGGTGAACAGCAGGGTGGAGGCGGCGCCCAGCACGGGGGCCGCCGCGTCCGCGAACAGCATCGTCAGGGCCCGGCGGCGGGCGTTCCCGTACAGGCTCGTGATCGTGTAGGTGTTGAAGCCGTCCGCGAAGTCGTGGGCGACGACGGCCAGCGCGACCGCGACGCCCATGCCGCCGCCCACCTCGAAGGCCGCGCCGATCGCCACGCCGTCCATGGCGCTGTGGCCGACCATCGCGGCGGCCGCCGTCAGACCCACCTGGGGCGCCCGGCCGTCACTCTCCTCCGCGCCGTGCGCGGCCTGCCGTACCGCGAGCAGGCGTTCCACCATGTGGGCGAGCAGGAAGCCCGCCACGAACAGGAGCAGGGCGGCGGGTACGCCGAAGACCTCGGCGCCTGCCGCCTCCAGCGACTCCGGCAGCAGGTCGAGGCCGACCACGCCGAGCATCAGGCCGCCGGCCAGGCCCAGCACGAGATGGCGGCGGTCGGTCACGCGCAGTGCCGTCCAGCCGCCGGCCAGCGTCATCAGGAACGCGCCGAGCGCGACGAGGACCGCCATGTGCTCTTGGTATCCGATCAAGCCCCGCTCACGCACATCCGACCCCCGCAGTACTGAACTTCCGTACGAGAGGACCGAACCCATGGCCGATGCCCCCACCGGCAAGGTGACCTTCGTCGGTGCCGGCCCCGGCGCCGCCGACCTGCTGACCTTCCGCGCCGCGCGGGCCATCGCCGAGGCCGATGTCGTGATCTGGGCGGCCAGCCTGGTCCAGGCGGAGGTCCTCGAACACGCCCGGGAGGGTGCCGAGATCCTCGACTCGGCGACCATGTCGCTCGAGGACGTGGTCGCCGTGTACGAGCGGGCCCGGGCCGATGGCCTGCGCGTGGCCCGGATCCACTCCGGTGACCCGGCCCTGTGGGGCGGTACGCAGGAGCAGCTCGACCGGTGCGCCCGGATCGGCATCGAGACGGAGGTCGTCCCCGGTGTGTCCGCGTTCTCCGCCGTGGCCGCGCTGGCGCAGCGCGAGCTGACCGTCCCGGAGGTCGCGCAGTCCGTGGTCCTGACCCGGCTCGGCGGCGGCAAGACGCCGATGCCGCCCGGCGAGGAGGTGCGGGAGTTCGCCAAGCACGGCACCACCATGGCGGTCTTCCTGTCGGCCGCCCGCAGCGGGCAGCTCGTGCGGGAGCTGCTGGAGGGCGGCTATCCGACGACCACCCCGGTCGTCGTCGCCTACCAGGCGACCTGGCCGGAGGAGCTGATCGTGAAGTGCACGATCGGCACGCTGGAGGAGACGGTCAAGGAGCACAAGCTCTGGAAGCACACCCTGTTCCTCGTGGGCCCGGCGCTCGACGCCGAGGGCACGCGCTCGCACCTCTACCACCCCGGTCACTTCCACGGCTACCGCAAGGCCGACCCCGAGGCCCGCAAGGCCCTGCGCTCCCGGGGTGCGAGCACGTGATCACAGTCGTCGGCACCGGGACGGGAGCGCCGCCGCCCGAGGATGTCCTCGCGGGGGCGGACCTGGTCGTGGGCGGGCGGCGGCATCTGGACGCCGTACGCCTGCCCGAGGCGGCCGAGCGGATCGTGCTCGGACCGCTGGCGCCCGCCCTCGACGCCATGGAGGAGTACGTCGACAAGGACGGTCGGGTCGTCGTGCTCGCCTCCGGCGACCCCGGGTTCTTCGGGATCGTGCGGGTGCTGGCGGAGCGGTTCGGTGCCGGGCGGCTCGAGGTGCGGGCCGGGGTCTCCTCCGTCGCCGCCGCCTTCGCGCGGGTCGGGCTGCCCTGGGACGACGCGGTGGTGGTGAGCGCGCACGGGCGGGAACTGCGGACCGCGGTCAACGTGTGCCGGGCCCGGCCGAAGGTCGCCGTGCTGACGGGGCCGGGGGCAGGGCCGGCGGAGCTGGGGGCCGCGCTGACGTCCTCCGCGCGGGTCCTGGTGGTCGCGTCGGCGCTGGGTTCCCGCGACGAACGCGTGGAGCGGGTGACCCCCGCCGAGGCCGCCGCCCGGGACTGGGGTTCGGCGGTGAGCGTGGTGCTGTGCCTGGACGAGGAGCGGGCGCCGGGTGCCGTACGGACGGTCGCCGGGGCGCCCGCGGGGCCCGCCGGATGGGCCCTGGACGAGGGCGACTTCGCCCACCGGGACTCGATGATCACCAAGTTCGAGGTACGGGCACTGGCGCTGGCCCGGCTCGGCCCGCGTCTCGGCGATCTGGTCTGGGACGTCGGCGCGGGCTCGGGCTCCGTGGCCGTGGAGTGCGCGCGGTTCGGCGCGGCCGTGACGGCGGTCGAGAAGACCGCCGACGGTGTCGAGCGGATCCGGGCGAACGCCGTCGCGCACGGGGTGGACGTACGGGTGGTGCACGGCGTGGCGCCGGACGCGCTCGCCGGACTCGACGATCCCGACGCGGTGTTCGTCGGCGGCGGTGGGCGCGAGTTGCCCGCCGTCGTCTCGGCGTGTGCGCGGCGGGCCCGGCGGGCCGTCGTGGTCGCGATGGCCGCGCTCGACCGGGTGCCGGCCGCGCGCGCGGCGCTCACCGGCGCCGGGTTCGACTGCGACGGCGTACTCCTGCAGTCCTCCCGGCTCGCACCGCTGCCGGGCGACGTGACCCGGCTCGCGGCGACCAATCCGGTTTTCCTGCTGTGGGGCGTACGGGCCCCGGCATCCTCTGCTGAAGACGAAGGAGTTGCCCTGTGATCGGCCTCATTTCCGCCACCTCGGCGGGCGCGGCTGCGCGGGACCGGCTGGCCGCGGCGTGGCCGGAGCGGACGCGTGTGTACGACGGTCCCGTGGGGGACGCCGTACGGGCCGCGTTCGCTCAGTGCGAGCAGCTCGTGTGCTTCCTGGCGACGGGGGCCGTGGTGCGGTTGGTCGCGCCGCTGCTGGGGGACAAGGCGAGCGACCCGGGTGTGGTGTGCGTCGACGAGGGCGGGCGGTTCGCCGTGTCGCTGGTGGGCGGGCACGGCGGCGGGGCGAACGAACTCGCTGACGAGGTCGGGGAGTTGCTGGGGGCCGAGCCCGTGGTGACGACGGCCACGGACGCGGTGGGGGTGCCGGGTCTTGACACGCTCGGTTTCCCGGTGGAGGGCGATGTCGCCGGGGTCACGCGGGCCCTGCTGGACGGCGCACCGGTCGCGCTGAAGACCGAGGTGAGCTGGCCGCTGCCCCCTCTTCGGGTCACCACCGAGGGGACGTACTCGATCCGGGTGACGGATCGTGCCGCCACGCCCGCCGACCGCGAGGTGCTCCTTCGGCCGCCCTCTCTCGTCGTCGGCGTCGGCGCCTCCAAGGGTGCCCCCGTCGACGAGGTGCTGGAGCTGGTCGAGGGCGCGTTGCGGGAGGCGGGGCTGTCCGCTCGGAGCGTCGCCGAGCTCGCGACCGTCGACGCGAAGGCCGGTGAGCCCGGGATCGTCGAAGCCGCCGAGCGGCTCGGGGTGCCGCTGGTGACCTACCCCGCCGAGGAGTTGGCCGCCGTCGACGTGCCCAACCCGTCCGACGCGCCCCTCGCGGCCGTCGGTACGCCGTCCGTCGCGGAGGCGGCCGCGCTCGTCCGCGGGGGTGAACTCCTCGTCCCGAAGCGGAAGTCGGCCGCGACTGTCGCCATGGCGACCTGTGCCGTCGTACGGCGTCCCGCGCGCGGGCGCCTCGCGGTGGTCGGGCTCGGGCCGGGCGCCCGGGACCTGCTCACCCCGCGCGCCAAGGCCGAACTGCGGCGCGCCTCCGTGCTCGTGGGGCTCGACCAGTACGTCGACCAGATCCGCGATCTGCTGCGGCCCGGCACCCGGATCCTGGAGTCGGGACTCGGGGCCGAGGAGGAGCGGGCGCGGACGGCCGTGACGGAGGCCCGCAAGGGGCAGGCCGTCGCGCTGATCGGGAGTGGGGACGCCGGCGTCTACGCCATGGCCTCCCCCGCGCTCGCCGAGGCCTCCGACGACATCGACGTGATCGGCGTACCCGGGGTGACCGCCGCTCTCGCGGCCGCCGCGATCCTCGGTGCCCCGCTCGGCCACGACCACGTGTCGATCAGCCTGTCCGACCTGCACACCCCGTGGGAGGTCATCGAGCGGCGGGTGCGGGCGGCGGCCGAGGCGGACATCGTCGTGACGTTCTACAACCCGCGCAGCCGGGGCCGGGACTGGCAGTTGCCGAAGGCGCTGGCGATCCTCGCCGGGCACCGGGAGCCGACGACGCCGGTCGGTGTCGTACGCAACGCGTCACGGCCGGACGAGTCCGCCAGGCTGACGACCCTGGCGGACCTGGACCCGGCGACGGTCGACATGATGACGGTCGTGACCGTGGGCAACACGGCGACCCGGCGGATCGCCGGACGCATGGTGACCCCGCGCGGCTACCGCTGGCAGGCCGCACCGAACAGCGGTTCCGCCGCGGGCCAGGAGGGCGCCGAATGAACGCTGCGCAGGGCGTGGACCGGGTGGTCCATCCGATCGAGCAGGAGTCCTTCCGGCGGCTGCGCGCCCGTCTGGACACCTCGCACTTCCCGCCGCTGACCCGGGCGGTCGTGGAGCGCGTGATCCACTCCGCGGCCGACCTCGACTACGCGAGCGATCTCGTCATGGACGAGGGCCGGTTGGAGAAGGCGCACGCCGCGCTGCACGCCGGGGCGCCGGTGGTCGTCGACGTCGAGATGGTCGCCGCCGGGATCACCCGGCGCGAGACCGTCTGCCGGCTCCGGGACGCCGAGGCCGGGCCCGGACTGACCCGTTCGGCCCATGCCATCCGGCTGGCGTACGAACAGGTCGGGCCCGGCGCCCTGTGGGTGATCGGCAACGCGCCCACCGCCCTGGAGGAGTTGCTGATCCTTGACGTCTCCCCCGCGCTCGTCATCGGTCTGCCCGTCGGCTTCGTCGGGGCGGCCGAGTCCAAGGCCGCGCTGCGCGAGAGCGGGCTGCCCGCTGTCAGCAACGTGTCCGAGAAGGGCGGTTCGGCGGTCGCCGCCGCCGCACTCAACGCCCTGCTGTACCACCCCCTTTCCCCGTCCGAGGAGACATCGTGACCACCCCGCCGCCCGCCCTGCTCATCGCCGGCCATGGCACCCGGGACGATGCCGGAGCCGAGGCGTTCCGCGACTTCGTCCGGGAGCTGGGCGCCCGCCACCCGGAACTGCCCGTCGCGGGCGGCTTCATCGAACTGTCCCCGCCACCGCTGGGGGACGCCGTCACCGAGCTGGTGGAGCGGGGGGTACGCCGGTTCGCCGCCGTCCCGCTGATGCTGGTGTCCGCCGGGCACGCCAAGGGTGACATCCCGGCCGCGCTGGCCCGCGAGAAGGAGCGGCACCCCCAGATCTCCTACAGCTACGGCCGTCCGCTGGGCCCGCATCCCGCGCTGCTGGCCGTGCTGGAGCGGCGGCTGGACGAGGCGCTCGGATCCTCCGCGCGTACCCCCGCGGACCGGGCCGACGTGACCGTGCTGCTGGTCGGGCGCGGCTCCACCGACCCGGACGCCAACGCCGAGGTGCACAAGGCGGCCCGGCTGCTGTGGGAGGGGCGCGGATACGCGGGCGTGGAGACGGCGTTCGTGTCGCTGGCGGCGCCGGACGTGCCGAGCGGCCTGGACCGGTGCGCGAAGCTCGGGGCGCGGCGGATCGTCGTGCTGCCCTACTTCCTGTTCACCGGGATCCTTCCGGACCGGGTGCGGCAGCAGACGGAGGGCTGGGCGGCGGCGCACCCGGAGGTCGAGGTGCGGTCGGCCGACGTGATCGGTCCGGAGCCGGAGCTGCTCGACCTGGTGATGGAGCGGTACGCGGAGGCCGTCCAGGGCGATCTGCGGATGAACTGCGACTCGTGCGTGTACCGGATCGCGCTGCCCGGGTTCGAGGACAAGGTCGGTCTGCCGCAGCAGCCGCACTTCCACCCGGACGACGAGGACCACCACGGGCACCACCACCACGGAGGACACGCACACTCCCATGCGCACTGAGGGGCACGACCTGCGGCACCACGGCGACGCCGAGGTGCGTGACGACGGCTCGGCGCTCGTCGATCTCGCCGTGAACGTCCGCGCGGACACGCCGCCGGCCTGGCTGCGGGAGCGGATCGCCGAGTCGCTGACCGGCCTCGCCGCCTACCCGGACGGACGGGCGGCGCGGGCGGCTGTGGCGGCGCGGCACGGGCTCCCGGTGGAGCGGGTGCTGCTGACGGCGGGCGCCGCGGAGGCGTTCGTGCTGCTCGCGCGCGGCCTGAAGGTACGCCGGCCGGTGGTCGTGCACCCGCAGTTCACCGAACCGGAGGCGGCCCTGCGGGACGCCGGGCACACGGTGGGCCGGGTGCTGTTGCGGGAGGAGGACAGTTTCCGGCTGGATCCGGCGGCCGTACCCAAGGACGCGGACCTGGTGGTGATCGGCAACCCTACGAACCCCACATCCGTCCTGCACCCGGCCGCCGCGATCGCCGAACTGGCCCGCCCCGGGCGGACGTTGGTCGTGGACGAGGCGTTCATGGACGCGGTACCCGGCGAGCGGGAGGCGCTGGCCGGGCGGAGGGACGTGCCCGGTCTTGTGGTGCTGCGCAGCCTGACCAAGACGTGGGGCCTGGCCGGGCTGCGCATCGGCTACGTGCTGGCGGCCCCGGAGACGATCGCGGAACTGGAACGCGCCCAGCCCCTGTGGCCGGTGTCCACCCCCGCCCTCGCGGCGGCCAGGGAGTGCGTCTCGCCGCGGGCGCTGGCGGAGGCCGCCCATGCCGCGCACCGCGTCGCCGCCGACCGGGCCCATCTCGTCGCGGGCCTGGAGGAGTTCGCCGCCGACGGGCTGCGGGTGGCCGGGCCGGCCGAGGGCCCCTTCGTCCTCGTACGACTGCCGAAGGCCGACGCCGTACGCGCGCACCTGCGCGACCTGGGTTTCGCGGTACGGCGCGGGGACACCTTCCCGGGGCTGGGTGAGGAGTGGCTGCGGCTGGCGGTGCGGGACCGGGTGACCGTCAACTCGTTCCTTCTGGCGCTGGACCGGGCGTTGGCTCTGACGCGTCGCTGAGCCCTGGCAGCACCCGCTCCCGGGTGCCGTCCGGGAAGCGGATCTGCACGGTTCCGTCCTCGGCGACCGACGCGGCCGCTCCCGTGCGCAGCGCGTCCGGGCCGGCGCCGAGCACCACGAGGGTGACCAACAGCCGCCCGGCGTCGCCCAGTTCGAGAACGGGGGTCGCCGAGTGGCGGCCGACGGCGTTGGCGTCGAGGGCCGTGACAACGCTGCTCTGGGCTGCGTCCCAGCCGTACAGGCCGGTGATCGCGCTGGTCAGGCCGTCCGCGCGGCGGGCCGATGCCCGGCCGGGGCCGGTCAGGGCGACCGGCGGCGCGGTGTCGTCGGCGACGGCCCAGCCGCCCTCGCGGACCGGGGTTCCGGGCGGGACGTCGAGGTGGTGCACACGCACCTCCCACGGGCCGTGGACCACGCTCACCGTCTCGACGCGGTGTCCCAGCGCCCGGTGCCAGGAGGCGGCACGGTTGCCCGAGGCGCCCAGCGGGTGGATGCGGCCACGCGGGGACGGCGTGCCGTCGGGGCCGAGCAGGGCGAGGTGGTTGTCCGGACCGGTGGCCGGGGCCTGTGCCGTCGGGTCGGGCGTTTCCGGGGCCGTCGCGCTGGAGTAGGCGAACCGGGTGTAGTGCGGGCTTTCCTCGGCGGTCGCCGGCGGGGGCGGGAACCGGTCGCTGCCGTGGTTGACGAGCCGTACGATCCCGTCGGCCGCGGTGGAGTGCAGGAGCCAGCCGGGCGCGGGAAGCGCGAGGCGGACGTCGGCCGTGTCGACGGGGGCGGGTTCCTCGGGTGCCGTCCACACCGGGTGGTCCGCGGGCAGCAGCAGCCCGAGGAAGGCCTTGCTCGCCCAGTACGGGGAGGCGGGGCCCGAGTAGGGCTGGGTGACGGGGCGGAAGGACCGGTACCAGCCGAGGCTGAGCAGCCCCCGCTCGTCGGGCACCCCGCGCTCGGCGAAGTGCTTCAGGGCGCCCGAGGCGAGGCGGCGGGTGCGGCCGGGCGGCAGCGGGGTGGCGTCGGCGAGGGCGCCCGCCCACAGCGGGGCGGTGGTCCCGAAGCGGTAGGTCAGGGAGCGGCCCTGGTGGACGGGGGCGCCGTCGGAGCCGAAGAAGTGCTGGTGGACGGCGAGGAACTCCCGCAGCCGGGTACGGTGCCTGGCCACCGTCTCCGGGTTGGCGCGCGGGCCCGCGATACGCGCCCACAGCACCGGGTACAGGTGCAGGGCCCACGCGTTGTAGTAGTCGAACTTGCGGCCGTCGCCGTCGGTGTACCAGCCGCCGCCCCGGTACCAGTCGTCCAGGCGGGCCAGCCCGGCGTCGATCTCGGCCCGGCGGTGCGGGGCGCCGACGGAGGCCAGGAACTCCTCCGCGATGACCTGGAACAGACGCCAGTTGGAGTCGTTGACGTCGGCGCCGACGAAACCGCCCAGCCAGTCGGTGACGTGCCCGCGTACGCGGTCGTCGAGGTGGTCCCACAGCCAGCGGCGCGACTCGTGCAGGGCGATCGCGATCGACGCGGCCTCGACCATGGGCTGGGCGCGGTCGGTGATGGGCGGCCAGCGTTCGTCGCCGTGCGGGTCGGTACCGGCGGCGAGTCCGGCCGCGTACCGCTCGATGAGAGCGGGGCCGACGCGGCCGTCCGAGCCCGCGATGCGGAAGGCGGCGAGCAGGAAGGAACGGGCGAAGCCCTCCAGTCCGTCCGACCAGGGCCCGGAGTGGCTGGCCGGTCCGGGCAGCCGGTACTGGGCGAGACCCCGGGTGGCGTACGGCAGCAGCCCGTCGAGGAGGCGGTCGGCCATCGCCTCCCAGTGGGCGCGGGTCCAGCCGGTGACGGGAGACGAGAGGTGGTCGGGGGGCGGGAGCAGATGCGTCGGGTCGCCGGGGAGCGACACGTGCGGCGCGGTCATACGGGGTTCGGTCCTCCATCAGTCGGGGGCGGGCATGGCGCCTAAAAGGGGCGCGGGGCTGCATCGATGTGCGGCTCCGCCGCGATGGGGGTCCCCCCGGGTTCGAGCGAAGCCGAGAACTTGGGGGAGCGACCAGCCACGAATCACCCGCAGGTTCAATGCGACCTTTCCGGCGGAGCCCCAACGCTCCGGCGTACGACGATGTGCGTGCCGAGCAGATGGTGGCTGCCGGCGGCGTGCTCGGGATCCCGCAGGGCGATGCGTACCGCGGCGCGCCCGAGTTCCTCGGCGGGGGTACGCACGGTGGTGAGCGGCGGGTTGAAGTCCTCCGCGAGCGGGATGTCGTTGTAGCCGACGACGGAGATGTCGTCGGGGACGGTGAGCCCCGCGTCGGCGATGGCGCGCAGCGCGCCCGCCGCGACCATGTCGTCGCCGGCGAACACGGCGGTGAACTCCCTTGTTTCCTTAAGGAGTTCGGCTGTCGCCCGCAGTCCGGCCGCACGGCCCAGCCCGCAGTCGACGACACGCGCGGCCTCGGCCGGCAAGCCATGCTCGGCGAGCGCCGCCCGGTACCCGGCGACGCGGGCGTCGAGCGCGGTGTTGCCGGGCAGCCCGCCGAGGAAGACGATCCGCCGATGACCGGCGGACAGCAGATGCCCGGTGATCGCCCGCGCCCCCGCCTCGTTGTCGAACTCGACGACCAGCGCGGGGATGTCGGGATCGGGCGCGGGCCGCCCGCACAGCACCAGTCGGGCGCCGGTGGCGTCGAGGGCCTGCGCGTAGTGGGCCACGCGCGAGCGATACGCGTCGTCCTCGACGACCCCGCCGACCAGGATCACCAGCCGCGCGCCCTCCTCCCGCATGAGCTGCACGAACTCCATCTCGCGCTGCGGGTCACCGCCGGTCGCGCCGACCACGCACAGCCAGCCCCGGTCGGCGGCCTCCGCCTCCACGCCCTCGGCGACCTGGGCGTAGAAGGGGCTGGTGACCTGGCGGACGACGACGGCGGCCATTTTGCGGCCGCCGCCGGCCAGGGCGCGGGCGTGCGCGTTGGCGACGTAGTCGAGGTCGCGGGCCGCGCGCAGCACCCTGGCCCGGGTCGCCGCGGGCACCGGGTGGTTGCCGCTCAGGGCGCGGGAGGCGGTGGCCATCGACACGCCCGCCCGCTCGGCGACCTCCCGGATCGTGACCCGCCGCTTGGACTCCATGTCGCTCCCCATCCCCCGCGTCTCCTGTTCCACCCGGCACCCGTCTTCCACCGGCACCCGGTCACGTGTTGGCGTCGTAGTCCTTCGCGAACTCCTCGGCCATTCTGTCGCCACCCCGGGAACGCCACTTCTTCACCGCTCCGTCCCACTCCGAGAGCGGGATGCGACCGGCGACGATGCCGGTGACAGTGTCCTCGAGCAGCGCCTTCAGTGTCGTGCCCTGGGCGTTCTTCGTGCGGGACTGCAGGCCGTAGGAGGCGTTGCGGATGGCGCGCGGCACGCTCTTGAGCTGCCAGGCGTGCAGCGCCCGGACGGCGTCGGGCATGCCCGGCACGAACAGCACCTGGGGGCCTTCGGCGAGGTACTTCAGCGGCAGGTTGGTGTTGTTCTCCACCTCGCCCAGCTTGGTGGGCTGCGGGGAGCCGTCCTTGCCGCGGGTGAAGTGGGTGCCCTCGACGCCGTAGTGGACGAGCTCCCACTCCTTGCTGCCGAAGGGGGCGGCCAGGTAGTCGAGGATGCGCAGCAGCAGCTCGACGCGTTCCTTCTTCGCCTTCTTCAGCACGGTGTAACCGAAGGAGCGGCGGGCGGCGACGATGCCGCCGGGCGTGCCGTCGACGCTGTACGGCAGCGCGGCGGCCGGGCTCATCTTGCCTTTCGACTCACGGTACTTGGGCAGGTAGGCGCCGAAGCCGTCCTGCATGGAGCCGACCGTGCCGTTGTAGTAGAGGGTGGTCAGGTCGATCTGCGAGATGGAGGTGGCGTCCGGGTGGTAGGAGCCCGCCTTGCGCAGTTCGGACTGGAAGGCGACAGCCGCCTTGAAGCGTTCGTCGGCCCAGCCCGGCTGGAAGACGCCGTCCTTGGTGACGGCCCACTCCTGGGGCGCGTTGTGGGCGGCGGAGTGCACGGCGTTGCCGAACATGGAGCCCTGGGCGGCGCCGAGCGCGTACGTCCGTCCGCTGGTCGCCCGCCTGGCGACGGCGGCGAAGTCGTCGGCGGTCCAGCCCTCCTTCATCCCCGCGCCTGCGAACATGTCCTGGTTGAGCCAGAGGGTGGAGCCGGGCAGCGGGCGTTCCAGGGGGATGCCGTAGATCCGGCCGCCGATGCGGCCCATGTCGCGCCAGGCGTGGGTGGGGATGTTCGCGAGGTTGGGGTAGTCGGCGACGGCCTCGCCGGACAGGTACGGCGTGAGGTCCTCGGCGCGGCGCTGCACGAACTCGGCCTCGCGGGGCAGCACGAACCCGGAGAAGAGGTTGATGATGTCCGGCAGGGCGTCGGGGTCGGCGGCCATCACGGTGGCCATCTTCTTCTGGTAGTCGGCCTGGGAGACGATCGTGTATTCGATCTTCACGCCGAGGGCCTTCTCCACCGCTGCCCAGAACCGGTTGGCGGAGGCGGGCTTGGGCGGGGTGCCGAAGGACACCGTCATGACCTTGACGGTGGAGCCGTCGCCGGGGGTGCGGGAGACGGACTTGACCAGGTCGGACGGGTAGGCGGTGTACCCGGCCTGGACACCGGCGTCGGTGGGGGCCAGGTCCGGCTTGGGGGCGGGGGTGGCGGGGCGGTAGGCGGGCCAGGGGGCGAGTTTCTTGCCGGCGTTGGAGACGTCGCTGTCGCCGGAACCGGTGGAGCAGGCGGTCAGCAGGGTGGGGGCACAGACGGCGGCGCCGACCGCGGCCGCGGAACGCAGCAGGGTGCGACGGGAGATGCTGGGCATGAGCGTTGACCTTTCTGAGCACGGCTCTTGACGGTTTGTCAGCTCTCGGTGAGCGGGTCAGCTCGCGGTGACGGACCGGGTCAGCTCTTGATGGCGCCGGTGAGCACGCCCTTGGTGAAGTACTTCTGCAGGAACGGGTAGACGAGCAGGATCGGCACGGTGGCGATCACCAGCACCGCCATCTGCACGGTCTGCGGGGCGGTGACCGTGCCCTCACCGGTCGTCGCGTCGGTGAGTCCGGATCCGGCCACCACGTAGGTCCGCAGCACCTGTTGGAGGGGCCAGTGGTCGCTCTCCAGGTAGAGCGAGGCGTAGAACCAGGAGTTCCAGTACGCCACCGCGTAGAACAGGCCGACCACGGCGAGCGCCGCCTTGGACAACGGCAGGACGATCGAGACCAGCACCCGCCAGTCCCCCGCCCCGTCCAGTCGGGCGGCCTCGTACAGCTCCTCCGGGATGCCCTGGAAGAAGCCGCGCAGGACGACGAGGTTGAACACGTTCACCAGGACGGGCAGCACCAGCGAGGCGTAGTTGTCCAGCAGGCCCAGCTCCTTGACCAGCAGGAAGCCGGGGATCATGCCGGGCGGGAAGAGGAACGTGAACAGGATCAGCAGCAGCGCTGGCCGGGCGCCGAAGACGCCGGGGCGGGACAGCGCGTAGGCGAGGGTCACCGTGCAGGCGAGGCTGAGCAGGGTGCCCACGATCGTGACGCCGGCGCTGACGCCGAGGGCGTGGGTGACGATGCCGCCGTCGAGGATGTCGCGGTAGGCGTCGAGGGTCGGCTCGGTCGGCCACAGCACCCAGCCCCCGTTGTCGACGACTTCGTCGGTGGAGGCCAGCGAGGTCGACACGATGACGAGGAACGGCACGCAGACCAGCAGGACGACGGCGACGAGCGCGAGGGCCTTGGCGGCCTGGGTGAGCGGCTTCGGCTTCTCCAGCCAGCCGGGCCGGGCGTGAGCACTCACTTGTAGACCCCCTGTTCGCCGAGACGGTGGGCGACCTTGTTGGCGGCGTAGACGAGGAGGGCGCCGATGACGCCCTTGAACAGGCCCGCGGCGGCGGCGAATCCGTAGTCGCCGCCGACGATGCCCTGGTAGTAGACGAAGGTGTCGATGATCTCGGAGGTCTCGGGGCCGACCGCGTCGCGCTGGAGCAGCATCTGCTCGAAGCCGACGGAGAGGATGTCGCCGAGCCGCATGATGAGCAGCAGCACGACCACGGGACGGATGGCGGGCAGGGTGACGTGCCAGAAGCGTCGCCAGGGGCCCGCGCCGTCGATCGCGGCGGCCTCGTACTGCTGCTCGTCGACCTGGGCCAGGGCGGCGAGGAAGATGATCGTGCCCCAGCCGGCGTCCTTCCAGATGACCTGGGCGACGACGAGCGGCTTGAAGGCGTCGGGGTTGCCGATGATGTCGACGGTGTGCAACCCCATGCCGTCCAGCGAGGAGTTGAGCAGTCCGGTGTCGCCGAGCACCTGCTGGAAGAGGGCGACGACGATCACCCACGAGATGAAGTGCGGCAGATACGCCACCGACTGCACGAACCGGCGCACCGAGCTCCGGGTGAGGCTGTGCAGGAGCAGGGCGAGGCCGAGCGGCACCGGGAAGTAGAAGACCAGCTGGAGGACGGCGATCCAGACGGTGTTGAGGACGGCGGCCCAGAACTCCCCGTCCTCGAACATCCGCTGGAAGTTGCCCAGGCCGACCCACGGGCTGCCCCAGAGGCCGTCGAAGGGGACGTACTCCTTGAAGGCGATGACGTTGCCGACCAGTGCGCCGTAGTGGAACAGCAGGAAGTAGGCGAGACCGGGCAGCATGAGCAGAAACAGGGCATTCCCGGCGCGCCACTGAAAGCGTTTTCGCTTCGGGTGCGCGCCACCCGTTCGTCGAGGAGTTACGTCAACCTCCTCTGTACCAGCGTGTTCCCGTAGTACAGCGGCCACGGGTCCCCCTCATGTCTTGGAGTTGGAGTGAGGGAAAGTTAAAACGCTTTCATTCCACCGTCAACAGTCCTGACACGCAACGCTGTTGGCAGCCGAGCCCTCTCCCCCGTCGCCGCGAGGAGGGGACGGCGTGCGGGGCCTCGTTCGCAGTCCGGAACTCGCCCCTTCACTTTTGGCATGTCATTGACAGGCCTTTAAGGGGTCTTGGTACACAGGTGTGCCCGCGATTCCTGTGCGACACCTGTGCCCCCGGGGACAAGGAGCCCTCCATGGCAGGCTTAGGCCACACCCGCGCCCGCACCCCTCTCCGCACCCGCATCCGCTTCCGCCGTGTCCGCCTGCGTGCCGCCCTCGTCGGCGCCGTGGCATCGGCGTTGATCATGAGTACCGCGCCGTCGACCCCCGCCCGCCCGGCCGAGGCGAGACCCGCTGCCGCCCCCGGTCCCGGTCCCGACACCAGCGACCCCCGCGAGGGCTGGCGTCCCGCCAGCGAGCGCGCCGAGGACGACGACCGCGGCTTCTGGGACAGCCTCTTCGGCGACGACGACCAGGACGACCAACGCGCCGACGACGACCGGAAACCGCCCCGGATCACCCTCGACCGCAGCCGCGGCGCCGCCTCCCTCACCCACCCGCGCCCCGCGGGCGAGGCGGGAGGCGTCCGCATCAGCGCGCCCCGCACCGTGCACGCCACCGGCGCCGACCTGGCCTGGACGGCGTACGAGGGCAAGGACCTGCGGGAGTACGAGGTCCACCGCTCCACGACGAAGGACTTCACCCCGACCGACGAGACCCTTCTCGCCCCGGTCGACCGTTCCACCCGCACCTTCGCCGACCGCACCGCGCCGCCCGCCGTCGAGGGGGACGGCCGCACCTACCACTACCGGATCGTCGTACGGACCAAGCAGGGCAAGTTGCTGGCCGGCCCGGCGCGCGCGGTCCGCCTGCCCGCCGTCGGCCGTCTCTCGCAGGGCGCGAAGCTGCTCGCCGCCCCCGGGTCCGAGACGTACTTCCTGCCGTTCACGCCCGCCCGGATGATCCCCGGCGAGAGCGCCACCGTCGAGGCCACCCTCACCAACACCACCTCCACGGTGTGGAAGAAGGGCGAGCGGGTCCTGTCGTACCGCTGGACGCTGGACGGCAAGGACGTCACCAACCTGCTCAACAAGGACGCCACCGGGCTGCCGAAGGACGTGGCACCCGGCGAAACCGTCACCTTCGACGCGCAGTTGAAGGCCCCGGTGCTCGTCGACCCGCTCGACAAGCGGCTGACGTTCGGCCTGGAGTGGGACCTGCGGGAGAAGGCCACCGGCAAGTGGCTCTCCGAGACGGACGGCGTGCCCGCGTCGAAGCACCAGGTGACGGCCGAGTACCCGACCTCCGACCAGCTCGGCCTGGAGGAGTTCTACTCGTACGCCGGAAAGAACACCGGCGCCGGTTCGGCACTGATGAGCAATCTTTACGCCGGCAACGCGGTGTGGTCGTACAACGCCTTCTCGAACCCGTCGCTCGGCTTCTCGACGTTCCTGCGGCTGGCCTACAACTCGCAGGACGCGTCCGGCACTCCGGCCGGTCCGGGCTGGTCGTTGCAGGCGTCGTCGCCCACGCGGCTGGGCACCCCCCTGGACTTCCACCCGTCCGCGCTGCTGCCAAAGCAGATCACGCTGACCGACGGCGACGGCACCAGCCATGTCTTCGGCAAGAACAAGAAGGGCGAGTGGGACTCCCCTGCCGGCGTCCACTTCCGGGTCAGGCAGCTGGAGAAGGACTGCCTGCTCAAGCCCCACCAGCGGGAGGCATGGGAGTTCCTGCGCCCGGACCGCACCCGGTTCCTCTTCGACTGCCAGGGCTATCCGAGCGCCCAGGTGGACAAGAACGGCAACCGGATGGAGTTCACGTACGAGGAGCGGCTGCTCGGGCACCCGTCCAAGCTGCTGAAGTACGTCACCGACGCCGAGGGCCGGCGCACACTCACCGTCGACTACTGGGAGAAGGGCGAGGCGTACACGTACGTCGACGAGGACGGGAAGGTCCGTGAGGGCAGGCATCTGCTGAACCCGTTCGTCATCGGCAAGGTCCGGTCCGTCACCGACATATCCGGGCGCCGGGTCGACTTCACGTTCACCGAGAAGGGCCTGCTCGCGCGGCTCACGGACGGCGCCGCCTCGGCGAACGACGATCTTCGGAAGGTCTTCAGGTTCGGCTACGGCAAGGAGTTCGACCACCCGGGCGTGAAGCTGGTCGAGGTCACCGACCCGCGCGGCAACGCGACGGAACTGGACTACGTCGGCCCGCACGACGACAAGGACCAGTTGCACTACCTGGGGTACACCAAGACGGTCACGGACCGGCTCGGCGGCCTGACCCGGTACCGCTACGAGGACGCCGACGACCACGACGGCAAGGCGATCTCGACCGTCGTCACCGACGCCGAGGGCAACCCGGCCACCCAGCTGATGGACGGCTACGGGCGCCCGGTGCGGCTCACCGACGCCAAGAAGCGCACCACCAGGCTCGGTTGGGACGCGGACAACAACGTCACGCGCCTGGAGGAGAACAACGGGGCCGCCCGCACATGGAAGTACGACCCCAAGACGGGCTATCCGCTGGAGTCGAAGGACGCCGAGAGCGTCAAGAACGACCGCCCCGCCGCCACCCTCACCTACGCGACCGGCGAGAACGGCTACATCGCCGACCTGGTGCGCCGGGTCTCCCCCGAGGGCCGCGCCTGGCAGTTCGGCTACGACGCCCGCGGCAACATGACCTCGGTCACCGACCCGAAGGGTGTGGCGAGCGAGCCCGCGGGTGACTACACCTCCACCAACGCCTACGACACCCGGGGCCGGCTCACCGCCGCGACCGACGCCAACGAGCACACCACGACGTTCGAGGACTACGACCCGTCCGGCTACCCCCGGGTCATCGTCGACGCGCTCGGCAACCGCACGGTGACGGCGTACGACGTGCGCGGCAACGTCACCGAGGTCGAGGAGGCCGACGGGGCGACGACCACGCAGACGTACGACGTGTTCGGGCGTCCGCTGGAGAACCGCAGGCCGAAGGACCAGAAGGCCGGTGCCTTCATCGTCACGCCCGCGCCGAAGTACGACGCGAACGACAACACCCTCGTGTTCACCGCCCCGAACGGGGTGGCGAGCACCAGCGAGTTCGACGCGGCCGACCAGCTCGTGAAGTCGACCCAGCCGGGGGACGAGGAGGGCTCACCGAAGCGGGTGTCGACCTTCACCTACGACAAGGTCGGCAACCAGCTCACCTCGACCGAACCGAAGGGCAACCTGACCGAGACGCCCGGCGACTTCACCTCGACGACGAAGTACGACGAGATCTACCAGCCCGTCGAGGCGGTCAACGCGGCCGGCAACCGGGCCACCGCCGTCTACAACGACGTCGGTGACCTGGTGAAGGTCGTCGACGCCCGCAAGAACGAGACCGAGGACCCCGACGACTACACCAGCACGTTCCGCTACGACCTCGACCACCGGCTGCTGGAGACCACCGACGCGGCCGGGAAGTCGACGACCAGCACCTACGACTGGGACGGCCTGACCACCGCGACCACCGACGCGGACGGCAACCGCACCGAACTGGTCCTGGACGCCCGTGCCGCCCTGGTCGAGGCGCGCGTCCCGCACGACAGGGACGGCGACGACACCGTCGTACGCACCACCCGCTTCGAGTACGACGAGGTCGGCAACCAGACCCGGGTCATCACCCCGCGCGGCGTCGAGACCGGCGACGACCCGCGGGACTTCGCCACCGAGACGGTCTACGACGAGCTGAACCGGGTCAAGGAGACGCTGAGTCCCTACGACCCGGACGACGCCCGCTACAACACACCGGACCGGACGACGTACGCGTACGACGCGCTGAGCCGCCTGAAGAAGGTCAGCGCACCGCCGTCCGAGGGCCAGAGCGTCCGCAACGAGACGGAGTACACCTACTTCGACACCGGCTGGATCCGGACGTCCACCGACGCCTACGACATCCGGAACACCTACGAGTACAACGACCTCGGCCAGCAGATCCAGAACACGCTGACCAGCGCGGGCGGTTCGGTGTCGCGGACCCTCGACTCGTCGTTCTACCCGAGCGGCGCCCTGAAGTCCCGCTCGGACAACGGGGTCCCGGTCGGCCTGCAGGTCGCGCTCGTCGACAACTCGGACATCAACAACACGGCGACCCAGGGAACCTGGGAGGAGACGGCCGCCGGAAGCTCGTACGGCTACAACGCACAGACCCACGCGGCAGGTTCGGGCGAGGACCGCTTCGTCTGGCAGCTGACGATTCCGCAGGAGGGCGACTACACGGTCTACGTCCGGTACCCGAAGGTCGACGGGGCGGCGAAAGACGCCACCTACGAGATCAAGCACCGGGGCGGCACGGAGACCAAGACCCTCGACCAGACCGAACTCCCGGGCGAGTGGCGGTCGTTGGGCAGGTACGCCTTCGGGGAGGACACCGGCCAGGCCGTCACCCTCACCGACAAGGCGACCGGCACGGTGGTCGCCGACGCGGTCCGGCTGGTCCGCGACAACTCCGGGGACACCGACAACGAGGCGAAGGACTTCTCCTACCGCTACGACGCCAACGGCAACCAGACCGAGATCATCGACCGCAGCCCCGGCGTCGAGACCGACCGCTACACCCTGGAGTACGACGAGCTCAACCAGCTCGGCAAGGTCGTGGAGCACGACGGGAACGCCGTGCGCAACACGACCGAGCTGACGTACGACGCCAACGGCAACACGCTCACGACCAAGCACGACCTGACGTGGAGCAAGCTGGACTACGACGTCCTGGACCGGGTGGAGCGGATCACCAACGCGGCCTCGCCGACGGCGGGCGACCGCCAGGTCACGTCGCTCGAGTACACGCCCCGGGGCGAACTGGCCGAGCAGACCAAGCCCAACGGCAACGTGCTGTCCATCGACTACTACCTCGACGGTGCGACGAAGAAGACCACTGAGAAGCAGTCGGACGGCACCCTCGTCGCCGAACACGCGCTGAAGTACAACGCCAACGGTCACAAGCTGGAAGACGTCCTGAAGCTGATGGACGCCGACGACCACGGCGACACCATCGACAACACCTACGCCTACACCTACGACCCGCAGGACCGCATCGCCAAGGTCGCCAAGACCGGCGACGACGAGGCGACGGAGGAGTACCGGCACGACGCGGCCGGCAACGTGGTCTGGCAGCAGGTGGACGACACCACCACCACCCACCGCTACGACCGCAACCGGCTCCTCACCTCCACCGCCGACGGCGCGTCCTCGACGTACAACTACGACCCGCTGGGCCGCCTCGACACCGTCTCCTTCGGCGGCGAGACGATCCAGAAGTACCGCTACGACGGCTTCGACCGCCCGGTCTCGATCACGGCGGGCAGCGGTGACGCGGCGAAGACGACGCGCATGACGTACGACGCCTTCGACCGCACGGTGAAGGAGACGGCGGGCAGCGGCGACGACGCGAAGACGACGCTGTTCACCTACCTGGGCATCACGTCGAATTCCCTGCGGGAGCAGGTGACGGACGAAGGTACGACGTCCTTCCAGTACGCCTCCTGGGGCCAGAAGCTGACCCAGATCAAGGACGAGGAGGATGAGGCCCCGGAGACGACGCAGTACACGTACCACCCGCACGGCGACGTCGAGGCGCTGACCGACAAGGACGGCAACACCAAGACGACGTACGGCTACACGGCGTACGGCAAGAACGACCCGGCGCAGTTCACGGGCGCGGACAAACCGGGAGCGGGCGGCGGCGAGTCGGAGGACCCGTACAACTCGTACCGCTTCAACGCGAAGCGCTACGACACGTCCTCGGGCACGTACGACATGGGCTTCCGGACCTACGACCCGGGCCTGAACCGCTTCCTGACCCGGGACATGTACGGCGGCGCACTGGCCGACATGGGCCTGACGACCGACCCCTACACCGGCAACCGGTACGCCTTCGCGGGCGGCAACCCGATCTCGTTCGTCGAGATCGACGGCCACCTGTTCGGCCTGTCCTGGTCCGACATCGGCCACGCCACGCTGGACGTCGTCGGTCTCATCCCGGCCGTGGGCGAGATCGCCGACCTGGCCAACTGCGGCTGGTACGCGGCCGAGGGCAACTACCTGGACGCGGGCCTGTCCTGCGCCTCGGCGATCCCGTTCGCGGGGTACGGGGCGACGGCGGCGAAGGCGGCCCGGTACGGCGACAAGGCCTTGGACGCGATCGACACGGCAAGCGACGCGGCACGCGCCGCGGACAAGGTGGCGGACGCGGGGCGGGCGGCGGAGGCGGGGCGTACGGCGGACAACGCGGCACCGCCGTCGGGCGGCACCCCGGACGCACCGGCCCCGGCCCGCAACCCGGCCCCGGCCGACCCCGCACCCGCGCCCGCTCCGGCCGCGCCGAAGGCCCCGGAAGCGCCCCCTGCCAGCGGCGCGGCGTGCAAGGTCGGCAACAGCTTCGTGCCGGGCACCAAGGTCCTGATGGCCGACGGCACGACGAAGGCGATCGAGGACGTCGAGATCGGCGACAAGGTCGCGGCGTCGGACGTGGAGACGGACGACGCCCAGACCCGCACGGTCACCCGCACGATCACTGGCGACGGCACCAAGCACCTGGTCACGATCACCGTCGACACGGACGGCCTGGCGGGCGGCAAGACGGCCGAGATCACCGCCACCGACGGCCACCCGTTCTGGCTGCCGGACGTGGGCCGCTGGGTGAAGGCCGGCGACCTGGAGCGCGGGCAGTGGCTGAGCACGGGGAGCGGCAGCTGGGTCCGGATCACGGCGGTCGAAACCCGCACCGCTGCGGCGACAGTCCACAATCTCAGCGTCGCGGGCGTGCACACCTACCACGTGCTCGCCGGGTCCACCCCGGTCCTGGTCCACAACTGTGGCTCGTTGGACGATGTCGCCGGCGGTCTGGGCTCGCGCGGTCCCGGTGACCCCACGAGAGGACAGGTCGTCAACATCACCGACAGCGGTGTGACCCGGGTAGGACAGCCCCTCCAGAGCGGCAGGAGCGGTGTCTCCGACGACATCAACGAGTTCCTGATGGGCTCCCCCGACATCGCGAACCCGAGGTCCGGACCCCATGCGTCGGCCACACACGTGGAGACGACGGTGGCGTGGTTCATGCGACAGCGGGGGGTGACGTCCGCAGATCTGGTGATCAACCATGCCGGCGGCCCGTGCACTGGTCCCTTCTCGTGCACCAACGCGGTCGGGGCCATCCTCCCGCAGGGCTCCACGCTGAATGTGTGGTTCCCGAACGGGGCGGGCGGAATGTCACACGTACCGTTGAGGGGCAGGGCCCGATGAGGGCCGCGTCCACACCACCAGGGAGTCGAGCCACCGTGATTCTGAGCGTTGCGTACGGCAGAACCTGGCACCACGCCGAGACCTGGGACGAGATGGCCCACCTCATCACGGAGGTCATGGAGAACCTGGAATCGGAGGGTCGGGTGGGCCAGTGGTACACACCGGGCCAGGACGCATGGTTCAGTCTGTCCGAGGAGCGGCACAGCGACAGTCGTCCGGTGACGGACAACTACCTGCGCGTCGCCGTCAACAGGTCCACGGGGTACGGAGCGTTGGTCTGGGGGGTCGTCGAGGACAGCCCCAGAAGGGGCGGCATCTACGATTCCGTCTGGGTGTCCGACAATCCTCAGCCCCCCGGTTTCGACCCCCGGGTCGTGTCGGATCCCGGCTACCCGCTGTTCCATGATCCGTGCAGCACACTGCCCACCCCGCGAGTGCGTGCAGCCGTTGAGGAGTTCTGCCGCACGGGCACCGGAGACAGACCGCAGTGCGTCCCATGGGTCCCCGGTCACCTTAACGGCCAACGTCTCGACAAGGCCCCCATGGTGGGGCTCGTAGAGAACGCCGACCCGTTCGCGTGACCTAACAGACGACCCGCCCGTTCAGCACCACCCGCAACGGGGCCCCCAGCACGCGTACATCGGTGCGGGGGTCCCGTTCGTACACCACCAGGTCCGCTGCCGCACCCTCCTCCAGGCCGGGGCGGCCCAGCCACTTCCGAGCGGTCCAGGTCGTCGCCGCGAGGGCCTTCACCGGAGGAATCCCGGCCCTCACCAGTTCCGCCACCTCCGCCGCCACCAGGCCGTGCGGCAGGGTGCCGCCGGCGTCCGTGCCGACGTACACCGGTATGCCGGCGTCGTAGGCGTTGCGCACCGTGTCGTAGCGGCGTTCGTGCAGGCGCCGCATGTGCGCCGACCAGCGGGGGAACTTGGACTCGCCGCCCTCGGCCAGTTTCGGGAACGTCGCGATGTTGACCAGCGTCGGAACGATCGCCACCCCCCGCGACGCGAACAGCGGGATCAGGTCCTCCGTCAGCCCCGTCGCGTGCTCGACGCAGTCGATGCCCGACTCCACCAGGTCGCGCAGTGACGACTCCGCGAAGCAGTGGGCCGTCACGCGGGCACCCAGGCGGTGTGCCTCCGCGATCGCGGCCTCGGCCGCCTTCCGGGGCCAGCTGGGCGTCAGGTCGCCCACCTCGCGGTCGATCCAGTCACCCACCAGCTTGACCCAGCCGTCGCCGCGCCGGGCCTCCTGGGCGACGTACGCCACCAGGTCCTCCGGTTCGATCTCGTGCGCGAAGCCACGGATGTAGCGGCGGGTGCGGGCGATGTGGCGGCCCGCGCGGATGATCTTCGGGAGGTCCTCGCGGTCGTCGATCCAGCGGGTGTCGGAGGGTGAACCAGCGTCGCGGATCAGGAGGGTGCCGGCCTCGCGGTCGGTCAGCGCCTGCTTCTCGGCCACCGCCTCGTCCACCGGGCCGTGCGGACCCAGGCCCACGTGACAGTGCGCGTCGACCAGGCCCGGCAGCGCCCAGCCCTCGACGGACCGGACGTCACGGGCTCCGATGGGGCGGTCGTAGGAGATTCGGCCATCGACGACCCACAGCTCGTCGCGGACGTCCTCGGGTCCGACGAGCACCCTGCCCTTCACGTGCAGCACCGCCTGATCGCTCATACCCCGCACCTTAGTGAGCTACCGCCCGGCCTCGCCCACCTGGTCGGACCTCTCCTCCTCCACCTCGGCCATCGCCGGGTCGAGGAGGCGGGAGAGGAAGTGGCGGGTGCGGTCGTGGCGGGGGTTGCCGATGACCTGCTCGGGGGTGCCGTCCTCGACGATCACGCCGCCGTCCATGAAGACGACCCGGTCGGCGACCTCACGCGCGAAGGTCATCTCGTGGGTGACGACCATCATCGTCATGCCCTCGTGCGCGAGCCTGCGCATGACCGCGAGGACGTCGCCCACCAGCTCCGGGTCGAGCGCGGACGTCGGCTCGTCGAACAGCATCACCTCGGGGCCCATGGCGAGCGCGCGGGCGATCGCGACGCGCTGCTGCTGGCCGCCGGAGAGCGAGGCGGGGTACGCGTCCGCCTTCTCGGCGAGACCGACCCGCTCCAGGTTCTCGGCGGCCACCTTCGCGGCCTCGGCCTTGCCGCGCCCGAGCACCCGCCGCTGCGGCAGCGTGAGGTTCTCGGTCACGGTCACGTGCGGGAACAGGTTGAACTGCTGGAAGACCATGCCGATACGGCGGCGTGCGGCGTCGATGTCGACGTCGGGGTCCGTCAACTCGGTGCCGCCGACGAAGACCTGACCCTTGGTGGGCTCCTCCAACAGGTTCACGCACCTGAGCAGGGTGGACTTGCCGGACCCGGACGGGCCGATCACGCACACGACCTCGCCCTGGCCGATCTCCAGGTCGATGCCGCGCAACACCTCGTTGTCGCCGAACGACTTGTGCAGGCCCCGGACCTGGATCTCCGGGTGCGCGCCAGGAGTGTTCTCGCTCATTTCACGGCCTCCTGGGCCTTCGCCTCCATGCGGCGCACGACGAAGCCGAGCGGGATCGTGATCAGCAGATAGCACAGGCCCGCGACCAGGATCGGCGTGGAGTTGGCGGTCGTACTGGCCAGGTCGCGGCCGTACTTGGACAGTTCGCGCTCCTCCAGGGTGACGCCGAGGAACAGCACCAGCGAGGAGTCCTTGAAGAGGAGGACGAGTTCGTTGGTCAGCGGCGGGAGGATGATCCGGAAGGCCTGCGGGATGATGACCGAGATCATCGCGCGGGCGGGTGAGAAGCCGAGGGAACGCGCCGCTTCCATCTGGCCCTTGGGCACCGCCTGGATGCCCGCGCGGATCGTCTCCGCCATGTACGCGGCGGCGACCAGACCGAGCGCGAGGGCGACCTTGCCGTAGGTGCCGCCGATGATCTCCGTGCCGGGGAAGGCGAGGGGGACGGCGACGCCGATGAAGATGAAGATCAACAGGGCGGGCAGGCCGCGGAAGATCTCGATGTAGATCCCGGCGAGCCAGCGGTAGGGCCCCACCGACGACAGCCGCATCAGCGCGATGACCATGCCGAGCGCCAGTCCGACGGCGAAGCCGGACACGGTGAACAGCACGGTGTTCTTCAGCGCCAGCGTGATGACGTCCGGGAACATCTGCTCGGCGATGTCGGCCTGCGCGAACTGGTTCTTCAGCCGCCCCCAGTCCGCCGAGACCGCGAAGGCGATCACGGCGGCGACGAACACGGCGTACTGCGCGCCGCGCGACAGGCGGCGCTTCTGACGCCGGGTCAACCCCTTCTTGCGCGGCTGGACTTCGGCCTTCGCGGTAACGGTCATGAGGCGGACGGCGAGGCCGCGGACGCGTCGTACGGGCCGATCCACTTCTCGTACAGCTTCTTGTACGTGCCGTCGGCCTTGGCGTCCGTGATCGCCTTGTTGATGGCGGCCAGCAGCTTGGTGTTGCCCTTCTTGACCGTGAAGCCGTACTGCTCACCGGTGTTGAGGTTGTCGACGACCTTGAAGGCGTCGGCGTTGGCCTTGGTCTTCAGCCAGCCCTGGACGACCGGGTAGTCGATGACGACCGCCTTGACCTGGCCGGTGCGCAGGCCGCTGAGGACGGCGTCGGAGGACTCGAAGGAGACCGGGTCGAAGCCCTTCTTCTGGACGTACTCCTCGCCGGTGGTCTGCGCCTGGGCGCCGAGCTTGACGCCCTTGGATTTGACGTCGGCGAGTGAGTTGACGCCGCTCCTCTTGTCGACCAGGACGGCCTGGGTGGCGTCGAAGTACGGGTCGGAGAAGTCGACGTTCTTCTTGCGTTCCTCGGTGATGGTCATGCCGGCCGCGGCCAGATCGCACTCACCGGAGTTCAGGAAGGCGCCGGTCTTGAAGTTCTCGAACGGCGTGTCACGGATCACCTGCTTGACGCCCAGGTTCTTGGCGACCAGGTCGATCAGTGAGACGTCGAAGCCCTGAACCTTGCCGTCGATCTCCGACTGGAAGGGCGGGTACGGCAGATGCGTGCAGGTGGTGAGCTGCCCGCCCCTGACGAGTTCGACCCCGCCGGCGGCGGTCTTCGAGCCGCTGCCGCCGTCGTCGGTGGAGGTGCAGGCGGTCACGAGCGCCAGCCCGGCCGTCGCGGTGATGGCGGCCAGGACGCGGGTCCGACGCCCGAGGAGCGTGTTCACGGCGGGCCTTCCTGTGGTGGATCTTGGGGAATTCCGAGTTCCGATTATAAGGAGAAGTTTGAGTGCCTCAAACCAATCCGATGGCTACGGGACTGTCCGACCTAAGAAGTCACCGACCCTCGGACGGTACGAGGAGGCCGGTTACCCTCGTCTCGTCTACCCAGCGAGTGAGACTCGTTACCCCGTGAGTGAAGCTCGTTGTCCGTACCCCGCGAGTGAAGCTCGTTGTCAGTACCCCGTGAGTGAAGCTCGTTGTCCGTGAGTGGAGAGAGCACCCCCGTGACGCACCCGTTCCTGGATCTGGCCCCGTTGACCGCGGCGCGCTTCGCGTCCGTCGAAGACCGTGTGGCGCGGCTGCTGCGCACCGAGCAGGACGTCGTGATCATGCAGGGCGAGGCGCTGCTGCCACTGGAGGGGGCGATCCGCGCGACCGCCGGTCCCGGCACGACGGCGTTGAACGTCATCACCGGCCCCTACGGGCAGACCTTCGGCGACTGGCTGCGGGACTGCGGCGCCACGGTGATCGACCTCGCGGTGCCCTTCCACACGGCGGTCACCGCCGACCAGATCCGGGAGGCCTTCACCGGGCACCCGGAGATCGACTTCGTGTCCCTGGTCCACGCGGAGGCCGCGACCGGCAACACCAACCCCGTCGCGGAGATCGGCGAGGTCGTACGGGAGCGGGGTGCCCTCTTCTACCTGGACGCCGTCGCGTCGGTCGGGGCCGAGCCGGTGCTGCCGGACGCGTGGGGCGTGGACCTGTGTGTGATCGGGGCGCAGAAGGCGATGGGCGGGCCGGCTGGTGTGTCGGCGGTGTCGGTGAGCGAGCGGGCGTGGGCCCGGATGGCGGCGAATCCCAGGGCGCCGCGACGGTCGTACCTCTCGCTGCTGGACTGGAAGGAACGGTGGCTCGACGGCGGCCGCACGGCACTGCCGCACGCACCGGCTCAGCTGGAGATGCTGGCGCTGGAGGCGTGCGTGGAGCGGATCGAGGCGGACGGCCTGGACGCGGTGATGGCCCGGCACCGCCGCGCGGCATCGGCGACCCGCGCGGGTGCCCGGGCGGTGGGCGGGGGCCTGGAGCCGTACGTGTACGAGGACCGGGAGGCGGCCCCGGTCGCGACGACGCTGAGGGCGCCGTCGGGTGTGGTGGCGTCGGAACTGGTGGCCCGGGCGCTGGAGTCGGATCCCGGGGCGCCGCTGGCGGCGGGCGGCGGCGCGCTGGCCAAGGAGATGATCCGGGTCAACCACTACGGGGTGGACGCGACACGGGGGGCTGTGCGGGCAAGCCTGTCGGCGCTGGGCGCCGCGCTGGCCGCGAAGGGGCTGCGGGTGGATGTGGAGGGGGCGTTGCGGGTGGCGGAGGAGGCGTGGCGGTAGGGAGCGGCCGAGGTCACCGGGGGCTGCGCCGCCGGGCGTCGGCCCGACCCTCGCGGGCCCTGGCCGGCCTCCCTACGGCCCTGGGCGGGTCGTTGTACCCCGTGCAGGCCGGGCGGCACCGCTTGGGTACCCAGCGCGAGAAAGAATGCTGATCGCCGAAAAGCCGGCGCTCGCCGACCGACCGCGGCCCAGCCGACGAGTCGAGAGCAGGAGGCTCAGCGGGCCAGCAGGGCCCGGATCGCGGCCGCGATCTCGTCGGGCGCCTCTTCGGCCATGAAGTGCCCGGCGCGGGTCAGCCGGTGGTCCAGGTCCGGCGCCCACGCCTTCCACACCCCGGCAGCGTCGTAGCCGAGCTGCGCGCCCCAGTCCTGCTGAACGACCGTCACGGGCATGGCCAGCTGCGACCCGGCGTCCAGGTCCGCTTGGTCGTGCATGACGTCGATGTCCGAGGAGGCCCGGTAGTCCGCGACGATCGACGTCACCGCCGCGGCGCTCGCGCGCAGGTATTCGGCACGTACATCCTCGGGCATGGTGGTCGGGTCGTTGGCCCAGGCGTCGAGGAACGAGCCGAAGAACGCGTCCGCGCTGCCTGCGATCATCGCCTCCGGCAGGCCCGGCGGCTGCGCCATCAGGAAGAGGTGGTAGCCGACCGCCGCCGAGGCGCCATGCAGGACGTTCCACATGTCGAGCGTCGGCACGACGTCGAGGATGCCCAGGTGCGTGATGGTCTCAGGGTGGTCCAACCCCGCCCGGAAGGCGACCAGGGCGCCTCGGTCGTGGCCGACGAGGGCAAAGCGCTCGTGGCCGAGCGCCGCCGCCAGGGTCACGACGTCGGCGGCCATGGTGCGCTTGGCGTACACATCGGGGTCGGTGGCCGCCGGCTTGTCGCTGGCGCCGTAGCCCCGCAGGTCAGGACAGATCACCGTGTGCTCGTCGGCGAGCCGCTCGGCGACGTGTCGCCACATCAGGTGGGTCTGGGGAAAACCGTGCAACAGCACGACCGGGCTGCCGCTGCCGCCGACAACCGCAGCCAGCTCCACACCGTCCGCACCGGGCAGGCGGATGTGATCGAAGCCGGGAATTGTGAGCGTCATGAGGGACCACCCTTTCGGGTCGGGGACTTGACCGGATCAGCTTGGGCGACGGCGATCAGCAGCCGATCAGTACGGTTGGGCGCAGCCGGCCCCTGGCACGGAGGATGGGGGCATGCGAATCGACGTGCTCGGTGCGGTGCGTGCCCTCCGCGACGACGGCAGTCCGGTTGACCTGGGCGGACCCCGCCATCGTGAGGTACTCGCCCGGCTCGTCGCCGCCGAGGGACGGATGGTCACCACCGACACCCTCGTCGATGACCTGTGGACCGATCCACCTGCCCGCGCCGTTGGCGCTTTGCGTACGTTCGTCGCCGCGCTGCGCCGCGCCCTCGAACCCGACCGACCGCCCCGCAATCCGCCGCGCGTGATCGTCACCGAAGGTCCCGGCTACGCACTGCGCCTGCCGCGTGAGGACGTGGACGTCCATCGGTTCCAGGACACCCTGGCCCGAGCCCGCCGCGACCCCGCCGCGGTGACCGACCTCGGCGAGGCACTCGCGGCCTGGCGCGGACCCGCCTACGCCGATGTGAGCGGCTCCGCATGGGCGCGGCGCCAGCGGACCCGGCTGGAGGAATTGAGGTTGGAGGGGGTGGAACTGCGCGCCCGCATCCTCCTCGACTCCGGGGAAGGGGCCGATCTCGTCGCCGAACTGGGTGCCCATGTCGCCGAACACCCGTGGCGCGAGCCGGCCTGGGAGCTGCTTGCCCGCGCGCTGTACCGCGCGGGCCGCCAGGCCGACGCGCTAGCCACCCTCCGCCGTGCCCGCGCGATGCTCGTTGACCAACTCGGACTCGACCCCGGTGGCGACCTTCAGCGCCTGGAGACGGACATCCTCAACGGGTCCGCGCCCTCCGAAGGAGCACGTACCGCGTGGACCGGCCCTGGTGTCCGGCTCGGCCCGCGCACCACCGTGGATCTGGCCCGCACCCTCGCACTGGCGGGTGGCGACGCCCTCGTCCGCTCGCGGCGCGACCGCCTCGCCGCCATCCGGGCGGCGGAACGCACGGGTGACCTCTCCCTGACCGCCCGGATCATCGGCGCCTACGACGTGCCCGCCATCTGGAGCCGGGCCGACGACCCCGAGCAGTCCCGCGCCGTCGTCGCGGCTGCCGAGCGCACGCTCACCGGGCTCGGCCCGGACGGCCCCGCCGACCTGCGCGCCCGCCTCCTGGCCACGGTCGCCGTCGAGAGCCGCAGCGCCGATCTGTCCGGGACCGAGCTGAAGCACGCGCAGCAGGCGGCGCGTCAGGCCGAGGAGCTGGCACGGGACCTGGCCGATCCCGCCCTGCTGGCCTTCGCCCTCAACGGGGTGTTCCTGCAGTCCTTCAGCAGCCCCGGGCTCGCGGCGGCACGGGACAGGACCGGCGCCGAGATCCTCGACTTGTCCACCCGGCACGGGCTGCCGAACTTCGCCGT
The DNA here is from genome assembly GCF_044459385.1 of Streptomyces sp. NPDC050287. NCBI lineage: Bacteria > Bacillati > Actinomycetota > Actinomycetes > Kitasatosporales > Streptomycetaceae > Streptomyces > Streptomyces sp. NPDC050287. Next base: position 105,784 of record NZ_JBITIY010000001.1, read on the forward strand.
ACTCGGCCGACTCGTCCGCCTGCAATCCGCCTCGGCCCTCGGCGACCTCGACGCCGCGACCGCGCACGCCGATGCGGCCGACCAGCTCGCCGCCACCACCGAGGCGCCCCTCGTCTCCGTACTCACCGGGTGGTTCAGGGCCCGGGCCACGGCCGCCCGCAGCGCCGAACCCGGCGGACCGACCGCCGCCACGGCGGCAGCGCACTACCGCGCTGCCGAGGAGTCCCTCCGGGCGGCCGGAATGCCCGGGCTGCACCGCGGCCTGTTCCCGCTCGCTCTACTGGGACTGCGCCTGCTGCACGACCGCCCCGCGCCCACCGATCCGCACCTCGACTGGGGCCCGTACAGGCCCTGGACGCGACCCCTCGTGCTGCTCGCCCAGGACCGGGGCGAGCAGGCCCGTACCGCCCTCGCCGCGGTGCCCGAACCACCGCGTGACCACATGCAGGAGGCCATGTGGTGCCTGACCGCCCGCGCCGCCGTACGCCTCGGCGAGCGCGGAATCGCCGCGCACGCTGAGGCCGCCCTGCGTGATGCCTGTGCGGAACACGCCGGCGCCGCCAGCGGAATGCTGACCCTGGGCCCGGTGGCGCGGTACCTGGCAGAGGCGGAGGCATGCGCCGGAGCGGGGTAAGCGACCGCAATCCGCGAACGCCGAGCCAGTCCGCGCTGCGGACATTCTCCGGGAGCGAATCGACGGGGTAACCGGAGCATAATTCCCGGGTAATTATGGGAAACTATTAATGCATAGCTTCCCGTCTTCTTCTGCCCGCTTTTCCGCGACCTAAACGCAAAGATTCTGCGAACGCCAGGCAGGGAAATTCAGGCAGATCTCGTGTAGGTTACATGGCTGTGACGCGTTACACAGCGCGCCCATTTTGCCCTCATATCTCCGGGTCAAACCGGCACATTCGTCCGCACGTGCCTGCGCGATAACACAGTCGGCGTCCGGACGTAACCCCACTCGGCGATGCATTTTTCAATTTCCCTCGGTAAATTCATTTCGCATGACTGCCGCACAAGCAGACCTGCAAATCGACCGTCCGTCGGTGGCGGACGGCGCCGCGCTGTGGCGGATGGCCCGGGACTCGAAGGTCCTCGACCTGAACTCCTCGTACAGCTATCTGCTGTGGTGTCGCGACTTCGCCGCCACGTCGGCGGTCGCACGCGACGAGAGCTCCGAAGCGGGAGAGCCGATCGGCTTCGTCACCGGCTACGTCCGGCCCGAGCGCCCGGACACCCTGCTCATCTGGCAGGTGGCGGTGGACGAGGCGCACCGCGGGCGCGGGCTCGCCGCCGCGCTGCTGGACGGGCTGGTCGCGCGGACCGCCGCCGAGCGCGGGCTGACCACCGTCGAGACCACGATCACCCCGGGCAACGCCGCCTCGGAGCGCCTGTTCACGTCGTTCGCCGAGCGCCACGGCGCCCGGCTGGAGCGCGAGGTGCTGTTCGACGCCGGTCTGTTCCCCGACGGGCCGCACGACCCGGAAGTGCTCTACCGCATCGGGCCGTTGTCCCTCACGCCCGCCGCCTGACCACTCCCTGCGCCTGACCACCCCCTGCCCCTGCCTCTGCATCCCCCCACGCAACGAGGAGCGATTCGCGTGACCATCACCCAGCCCGACCTCAGCGTCTTCGAGACCCTCGAGTCCGAGGTGCGCAGCTACTGCCGCGGCTGGCCAGCCATCTTCGACCGTGCGCAGGGCAGCCGCATGTACGACGAGGACGGCCACGAGTACCTCGACTTCTTCGCCGGCGCCGGCTCACTGAACTACGGCCACAACAACCCCGTCCTGAAACGGGCGTTGATCGACTACCTGGAGCGGGACGGCGTCACGCACGGGCTCGACATGTCGACCACCGCCAAGCGGGCCTTCCTGGAGGCCTTCCAGAACCACGTGCTGCGCCCGCGCGACCTGCCGTACAAGGTCATGTTCCCGGGCCCGACCGGCACCAACGCCGTGGAGGCCGCGCTGAAACTGGCGCGGAAGGTGAAGGGACGCGAGGCGATCGTGTCCTTCACCAACGCCTTCCACGGCATGTCGCTGGGATCCCTGGCCGTGACCGGAAACGCCTTCAAGCGGGCCGGCGCCGGGATTCCGCTGGTGCACGGGACGCCGATGCCCTTCGACAACTACTTCGAGGGCACGGTCCCGGACTTCCTGTGGTTCGAGCGACTGCTCGAGGACCAGGGCTCCGGCCTCAACAAACCCGCCGCGGTGATCGTGGAGACCGTGCAGGGCGAGGGCGGCATCAACGTGGCCCGGCCGGAGTGGCTGCGCGCGCTGAAGGAACTGTGCGAGCGACAGGACATGTTGCTCATCGTCGACGACATCCAGATGGGCTGCGGGCGGACCGGTGCGTTCTTCTCCTTCGAGGAGGCGGGCATCACCCCGGACATCGTCACCGTGTCCAAGTCCATCAGCGGCTACGGCCTGCCCATGTCGCTGTGCCTGTTCACGCCGGAGCTGGACATCTGGGAGCCGGGCGAGCACAACGGCACCTTCCGCGGCAACAACCCCGCCTTCGTGACGGCCACCGCCACGCTGGAGGCGTACTGGGCGGACGGCTCCGCGATGGAGAAGCAGACCCGCAAGCGGGGTGAGCAGGTCGAGCAGGCGTTCATCGCCATCACGGAGGAGAACCTCGCCGACATCAAGGAGTACCGGGGTCGCGGGCTTGTGTGGGGCATGGAGTTCCACGACAAGGAGCGCGCCGGACGCATCGCGAAGCGCGCCTTCGAACTCGGGCTGCTCGTCGAGACGTCCGGGCCCGAGAGCGAGGTCGTCAAGCTCCTCCCGGCGCTCACCATCACACCGGAGGAACTGGACGCGGGGCTGAGCATCCTGGCCCGCGCCGTCCGCGAAACGGTCTGACCAGCAGACCGGCTGACCAGCTGACCGAATCAGCACATCCACCTAGGAGGCATCGCAGCACCGTGATCGTCCGTTCGTTCAAGGACATCGAAGGCACCGACCGGCACGTGAGGTCCGCGTCCGGCACGTGGGAGAGCAAACGCATCGTCCTCGCCAAGGAGCGGGTCGGCTTCTCGCTGCACGAGACGACCCTGTACGCGGGGACGGAGACGTCGATGTGGTACGCGAACCACATCGAGGCCGTCGTGTGCGTCGAGGGCGAGGCCGAGCTCACCGACGACGAGACCGGGCAGAAGTACACCATCACGCCCGGGACCATGTACCTGCTCGACGGCCACGAGCGGCACACGATGCGGATCAAGGAGGACTTCCGCTGCATCTGTGTCTTCAACCCGCCCGTGACCGGTCGGGAGGACCACGACGCGAACGGCGTCTACCCGCTGCTCACCGAACCCGAGGAGGTGTGACATCACCATGACCACCACCACGCCAAGCACCACGCCCAGCACGACCGTCACGGATCTCTACCCCAGCCGCGGCGCCACCGAGGTGGCTGTTCCGCGCCAGGACCCGGTCGTCTGGTCGCCGCCCGGCACCGCCGGACCGGTCTCCGACACCGACCTCCAGGCGTTCGAGCGCGACGGCTTCCTCGCCATCGACCAGCTCGTCGGCCCCGACGAGATCGGCGTGTATCAGAGTGAGCTGGAGCGGCTCGTCACGGACCCGGCGATCCGCGCCGACGAACGCTCCATCGTCGAGCCGAAGTCGCAGGAGATCCGGTCCGTCTTCGAGGTGCACCGGATCAGCGAGGTCTTCGCGCGGCTCGTGCGCGACGAGCGGGTCGTCGGCCGGGCCCGGCAGATCCTCGGCTCGGACGTGTACGTCCACCAGTCGCGGATCAACGTCAAGCCCGGTTTCGGCGCCACCGGCTTCTACTGGCACTCCGACTTCGAGACCTGGCACGCCGAGGACGGTCTGCCGAACATGCGGACCGTGTCCGTGTCGATCGCGCTCACCGAGAACTACGCCACGAACGGCGGCCTCATGATCATGCCGGGGTCGCACCGGACGTTCCTCGGGTGTGCGGGGGCCACGCCGAAGGACAACTACAAGAAGTCCCTTCAGATGCAGGACGCGGGCACGCCCTCCGACGAGGCGCTGACCAAGATGGCGTCCGAGTACGGCATCAAGTTGTTCACCGGCAAGGCCGGTTCGGCGACCTGGTTCGACTGCAACGCCATGCACGGCTCGGGCGACAACATCACGCCGTTCCCGCGCAGCAACGTGTTCATCGTGTTCAACAGCGTGGAGAACGAGGCGGTCGAGCCGTTCTCGGCTCCGGTACGCCGGCCGGAGTTCATCGGGGCAAGGGATTTCACTCCCGTCCGGTAAGTCGGGTACGGGAAAAGGGACTTCACAGCGGTGAAGTGAGCCCCGCGTTCCGAGGAACGGACGGTGCGGGCGGTGTCACAGGCGGGAGCGGCTTCACAGCCACGCCGGTGACGCCGCCCGCGCCGGTGGTTCAGGACGACAGGACATCCAGCAGTCGGTCGACGTCGGCCGGTGTGTTGTACAGGTGGAAGGAAGCTCGCAGGTTGCCCGCGCGGTTGGAGACCTCGATGCCGGCGGCGGCCAGGTCGGGCCGGCGGTGGCCGAGTGCGGGGACGGACACGATCGCCGAGCCGGGGGCTGGGACCGGTTCGTGGCCGAGAGTGGTGAGGCCCGTGCGGAAGCGGTCGGCGAGGGCGAGGTCGTGGGTGTGGATGGCGTCTGTGCCGAGTTCCTCGACGAGTTCGAGGGAGCGGCGCAGGCCGGCCCAGGTGAAGAGGGCGGGAGGCAAGTCGAAGCGGCGGGCGGAGTGGGCGAGTTCGGTCACCGGGCCGTAGCAGCTGTTCCACGGGTTCTCCCCCGCGACCCAGCCGGCCAGGATCGGCGTCAGCCCGCCGAAGTCCTCCGGTACGACGAGGAAGGCCGCCCCGTGCGGTCCGAGCAGCCACTTGTAGCCGACGCAGGCCGTGTAGTCATACGCGTCGCCCTGCGCCGGCAGCCATCCGGCGGACTGGGAGACGTCGACGTACGTACGCGCGCCGTGCTCCCGGGCCGCCTCCCGCAGCGCGGGCAGGTCGGCGATCCGCCCGTCGGCTGACTGCGCGGAACTGACGGCGACCAGGGCGGTGCCCGGGCGGACGGAGTCGGCGAGCCGCTCCAGCGGTACGGCCCGCACCTTGAGGTCACCGCGAGCGTGAAACGGATTCACCACGGAGGTGAAATCGTCCTCAGCGGTGAGGACTTCGGCGCCTGCGGGCAGCGAGGCGGCGACCAGCCCGGTGTAGGCGGCGACCGAGGACCCGGCCGCGACCCGGCCGGCGGGGACACCGGCCAGCCGGGCGAACAAGGCCCGGGCGGTCTCCACGTCGTCGTACAGCGCGTCCAGGGGCCTGCCCTCGGCCCTCATCTGCGCGGCCTCCTGCAGAGCGGTCACAGTTCGGGCGGGGAGCAGCCCGTTGCTCGCGGTGTTCAAATAGGTGTTCTTCGGGGCGAACTCGGTACGGACGAGGCTCTCGAAGGTCTCCATGGATCCACTCTGAGCCCCGGGCAGCCCTCAGTCCATCGCGAACTTCTACACGGCTGGGCCAAGAAACGCTTATACGTCCGCTCCGACCTGCGCAGCACCCGGCGAAGCTAGGCCTGCGGCACCGCGCATCCGTCCGGGCCGCAGGCCTGAGCGTCGCCCTCGTCGATCAGCTTGAGCGCAGGACGCTCGCCCCAGGCCTGCGTCAGCGCCTGGGCGAAGAGCTCGGTGGGCTGGGCGCCGGAGACGCCGTACTTGCGGTCGAGGACGAAGAAGGGCACCCCGTTCGCGCCGAGCTCGGCCGCCTCGCGCTCGTCGGCGCGGACGTCGTCGGCGTACGCGGTCGGGTCGGCGAGAACCGTGCGGGCGGCGTCGGCGTCCAGGCCGGCGGCGACGGCCAGCTCGACCAGGCGCTCGTCGCCCTCGGAGAAGACGGACCGCTCGTCGGCGAAGTTGGCCCGGTAGAGGATCTGGATCAGCTCGTCCTGCCTGCCCTGCTCCTTGGCGAAGTGCAGCAGGCGGTGCATGTCGAAGGTGTTGCCGTGGTCGCGGTCCCGGGTGCGGTACGCGAGGCCCTCTGCGGCGGCCTGCGCGCCCAGATTCTCCTCGCCTGCCTGGGCCTGCGCCTCGCTCATGCCGTACTTCTTGGTGAGCATGCTGATCACGGGCTGGACGTCGCCCTTGGCACGGCCCGGGTCCAGCTCGAACGAGCGGTGCACCACTTCGACCTGGTCGCGGTGCGGGAAGGCCTCCAGCGCCTTGTCGAAGCGTGCCTTTCCGACATAGCACCAGGGGCAGGCGATGTCCGTCCAGATTTCGACGCGCATGGTCTCGGCTCTCCAGGTCGTACGGGTAGGGAGTCTCCCTCCGCCGGCTGGATGAACATCCAAGCAGCTGGATTCATTCCCGGCCGCGGGTGGTGGACGGCCCCCTGGTCACCTGCGCGCCATGGGGGGTGCGGGGCCGACCGGCGGGCGGCTTCACGCGGCGGTGGCTGTACCGGTTCCCAGGCGGGTGAACTGGGTGCGGTAGGCGCTCGGGGTCAGGCCCGTGCGGCGGACCACGTGGGCGCGCAGGGAGTCGGCCGTGCCGAGGCCGCAGGCGCGGGCCACCTGGTCCATGGGGAGGGTGGTGGTTTCCAGGAGTTCCCTCGCCCGTTCGACGCGCTGGTGGAGCAGCCACTGGAGCGGGCTGACCCCGCTCTCGGCGTGGAAGCGGCGGGTGAGGGTGCGGACGGAGACTCCCGCGTGCCGCGCCAGGTCGGTGAGCGTGAGCGGCTTGTCGAGATTGCACATGGCCCAGCCGCGGGTGTCCGCGCAGGCGGTGCCGCGCTCGGGCGGCAGCGGGGTCTGGGTGAACTGGGTCTGGCCGCCCGGGCGCACGGGGGCGACCAGGGCGAGGCGGGCCACCTCGTTGGCGACGGCGGCGCCGTAGTCGGTGCGGATGATGTGCAGGCACAGGTCGATGCCGGCGGCGTAGCCGGACGCCGTCAGATACGGCCCGTCCTGGACGTACAGCACGTCCGCGCACAGGTCGATCCGCGGGTAGCGGCTGCGGAGTTTTTCGGCGTGCGTCCAGTACGTCGTGGCCTTGCGTCCATGGAGCAGGCCCGCCTCGGCCAGTTGGAAGGCTCCGGTGCACAGGGACGCGATCCGCTTGCCGTCGGCCGCCGCCGCCCGGACGGCGGCCACGATCGGCGGGTGCGGTTCGTACGGCGCCCCGGTGCCCGCGACGATCACCGTGTCCGCCTCCCGCACGGCGTCGAGACCGTGCCGTACGTACAGGTCGAGGCCGCCGGTGGTCGGCACCGGTCCCGGCTCGGCCGCGCAGATGACCACCTCGTAGCCCGGTCGCCCGTCCCGCTCGACCTTGCCGAAGAGCATCTCGGGGATGGCGAGGTTGAACATCGCGACGGGTGAGGGCGCGATGACCGCGACGCGGTGCGGGGCGACCGACTGGGGCATGGCCAGAACCTCCGGGCATATGGCATTCCGGCCACTACTGTACGTCGGTGGTGGTCCGCACCATGGAGTCATGTCCATGAAGCAGACCCTCCGGACCGGTCAAATCGCCTCTGCCGAGCGTGAGTCGGGGGCCAAGGGTTCCCCACCCGCGCTCACCCTCACCGCCGCCCTCCTCGGCTTCGCGCTGATCTGCCTCGACGCGTCCGTGGTGAACGTGGCGCTGCCCGCGATCGGCTCCTCCTTGGGCAGCGGCATGTCCGGTCTGCAGTGGGTGGTGGACGCCTACACGCTGGCGTTCGCCTCACTGATGCTGTCCACCGGCGCGTTCTCGGACCGGGCGGGGGCGAGCCGCGCGTACGGGCTCGGCACCGCGGTGTTCACGCTCGCCTCGGTGGCCTGCGGGCTGGCGCCGAACCTGCCGGTCCTGATCGGCGCGCGGGTGGTGCAGGGCGTGGCGGCGGCCGTCGTCCTTCCGGCCTCGCTGGCGCTGGTGCGGCAGGCGTACGCCGATCCGGCCGGGCGGGCCCGCGCGGTGGCCCTGTGGGCGGCCGGGGGTTCGGTGGCGGTGGCCCTGGGACCGGTGGCGGGCGGTGCGCTGACCACCGCGTGGGACTGGCGCGGGATCTTCTTCGTCAACCTGCCGATCGGGGCGGTGATCCTGGTCCTGCTGGTACGGGCCCCGCGCTCGGAGCGCCGGCCGGCGCCGCTGGATCTGCCCGGCCAGGTGATGGCCGTACTGGCCCTGACGGCGCTGGCGTTCGCGGTGATCGAGGGCGGGACGGCGGGCTGGGCGGCGGGAGCCGTGGCCGTCGTCGCCGGTGCCGCGTTCCTGCGGATCGAGGGGCGCCAGGCGCACCCGGTCGTGCCGCTCGCACTTTTCCGCGATCGGACCGTGACCGCGACGGTCGCGGCGGGAGCGGCGGTCAGCGTGGCCTTCTACAGCATGGTGTTCGTCTTCTCGCTCTTCTTCCAGCAGGTGCAGGGCCGTTCCGCCCTGGCCGCCGGGCTGATGTTCCTGCCCATGACCGGGCTGATCGCGGTGACGAACGTGGTGGCGGGCAAGCTCGCCGGCCGCCACGGCCCACGCCTGCCCATGCTGCTGGGGCAGGGGCTGGCCGTGGCGGGACTGCTCGGGCTGCTGTACGTCGACGCCGGCACGCCGACGGGTGTGGTGGCCGCGCTCCTGGTCCCCATGGCGCTGGGCTGCGCCCTGACGGTGCCGCCCCTGACCGCCGCGATGATGGACGCCGTGCCCGCCGAGCGGGCGGGACTCGCGGCCGGGATGCTCAACGCGGCACGTCAGGTGTCCGGCGGCCTGGGGATCGCCGTCTTCGGGGCCCTGGTCTCCGACGGCTTCGTCGAGGGGATGCGGCTGAGCCTGGTCGTCAGCGCGGTCCTGCTCGCGGTGACCTTCGCCCTCAGCTGCCGCCTCGCAGGTCGTCCGGCCAGGCAGGGCGGAACTCGAGGTGGTCGTACGTCACCACGCACCCCTCCCCCATCGGCGACTGCGTCATGAAGCCGACCAGGGCGGCGCCGGTCTCCTTCTCGTCGCCGAGCGTGAAGAGCCGGACGAAGGTCCAGCGCTCGCCGTCCCGGGAGGCGTGGAAGGCGAAGGCCCGCCCGGTCCGGCTCACCCGCAGCCACACCGAACTGCCGTCGACGGTGAAGGAGTTGGCGTCGTCCGAGTGTCCCCGGGTGACCACCGTGCACACGGTGGGCACGTCCGGGGAGTACTCCAGACACAACTTGGCCCAGGCCCGCTCCCCGACATGGACGTACAGGACTCCCGCGTCGAAGGCCCCGGCGAATCCCACCGTGACCCGGGCGATCAGCTGAAAGTCCCCTTCGGGCGCCCCGAGCAGGCGAGGCGCGTCGGAGGCGGGGTCGAGTGCTTCCCCGATGGGCGGAACGAACCGGTCCTGCCGGGGACCCGCCCATCCGGTGAGAACGCCGTCCTCATGGGACCAGTTGCCTTCCGGTCCGTACGTACGCAGGAGGAAGGGCAGTTCGGGAAGTTCGACGTCCATCAACCGATTCTCTCTGGCCCGGTGAAGCACTCAGGGGCGCGGGGCCGCATCACTGTGCGGCCCGGCCGCGTGGGCGCGACCAGCCACGACGAACGCGCGGCCCGCGGACTGCCCGCCCCCTACGGCACTATCGCTCAAGCCGCCCGTCGAACCGACGGGGCAGCCCCAGCGGGTTGTCATCCTTCAGCTCCGGCGGCAGCAGAGCCTCCGGCGCGTTCTGATAAGCGACCGGCCGCAGCCACCGCTCGATGGCCGTACCGCCCACAGAAGTGGACGTCGACGTCGTGGCCGGGTACGGCCCGCCGTGATGCTGAGCCGGCGCCACGGCAACCCCCGTGGGCCACCCGTTCACCAGCACACGCCCGGCGAGCGGGGTCAGCTCCTGAAGGATCTCGGCCCCTCGGCCCTCACCGGCCGCTTCCTCGGAAGAGAGCTGCACCGTCGCCGTCAGGTTCCCCGGCAGCCGCGACAGTACCGACTTCACCTCGGCGTCGTCCTCGTAGCGGGCCACGACGGTGACCGGCCCGAAGCACTCCTCCAGGAGCAGGTCGTACTCGCCCTCCCGCGCCAGCTTGTCGGCCGGCACCGTCAGGAAGCCCGGGCTGACCGTGTGCTCGCCGCCCGCGCCCGGCGTCACCGGGGAGTCCACGTCGGGCAGCTCGGTGCGCTTGGTGACCCCGGCGATGAAGTTGTCCCGCATGCGGTGGTCGAGCAGCACTCCGGCGTCGGTGTCGCTGACCGCGTCCGTGAGGGACTTGACCAGGCCGTCCCCGGCGGCGCCGGCCGGCACCAGCACCAGGCCGGGCTTCACGCAGAACTGTCCGACGCCCAGGGTCATGGACCCGGCGAGCCCGGTGCCGATCTCCGCGGCCCGCTCGGCGGCGGCGGCCTCGGTGACGACGACGGGGTTCAGCGAGCCCAGCTCGCCGTGGAACGGGATCGGCACCGGACGGGCCGCGGCCGCGTCGAACAGTGCCCGCCCGCCGCGGATGGAGCCGGTGAAGCCCGCCGCGGAGACCAGCGGGTGCTTGATCAGCTCGATGCCCGCCTCGAAGCCGTGGACGAGGCCGACGACTCCCTCGGGAATGCCGTGCGCGGCGGCGGCCCGGCGCAGCACGGACGCGACCAGCTCGGACAGGCCCGGGTGGTCGGGGTGGGCCTTGACGACGACCGGGCAGCCCGCGGCCAGCGCGCTGGCGGTGTCGCCGCCGGCGACCGAGAAGGCGAAGGGGAAGTTGGAGGCCGAGTAGACGGCGACGACGCCCAGCGGCACCTTGTAGCGGCGCAGGTCGGGAATGGGCGGGGTCGCGGTGTCGTCCGGGTGGTTGATGACGACGTCGAGGAAGGCGCCCTCGTCGACGATGTCCGCGAAGGCCCGCAGCTGGTAGCAGGTGCGGGCGAGTTCGCCGGTCAGCCGGACCGGACCGAGCGCGGTCTCGGCGTCGGCGGCCTCGACGAGGTGGTCCTTGGACGCCTCCAGCTCGGCGGCGGCGGTGCGCAGGAACGCCGAGCGCACCGTGCGGTCGGCGAGGGAGCCGCGTGCGGCGTGGGCGGCACGGACGGTGGCGTCCACCTCCTCGGCAGTGGCCTCCACCGCAACCTGTTCACGCTGCTTCCCGGTTCGGGGGTCGACACTCCAGACTGGTGCTGCTGCCACCGCGGGTCCCTCCAGGTATGTATTGCCGCTGTTTTGCCGCAGTATCTAGGTCATCCACCAGGGTCGTTCGATATGCTGAACGTTGTCTCTGATGATGAATATGCTGTTGGAGACTATATCTTCAGGTTCCCGTCGAACGAAGGGGTCACAGGCGATGTCGGCAGCCGAGACAGGCGGCGGGGCGCAGGTCAAGTCCGCGGTACGGACGGTTGAACTGCTCGAGTACTTCGCCGGTCGCCCCGGTATGCACTCCTTGGCGGCGGTCCAGGAGGCCGTCGGCTATCCCAAGTCCAGTCTGTACATGCTACTGCGCACGCTCGTGGAGCTGGGCTGGGTGGAGACGGACGCGACGGGCACACGGTACGGGATCGGCGTACGGGCACTCCTGGTGGGGACGTCCTACATCGACGGCGACGAGGTGGTCGCGGCGGCCCGGCCGACGCTGGACCGGCTGTCGGACGACACCACGGAGACCATCCACCTGGCCCGCCTGGACGGCACCAACGTGGTCTACCTCGCCACCCGCCAGTCGCAGCACTACCTGCGCCCCTTCACCCGGGTCGGCCGCCGGCTGCCCGCGCACTCGACCTCCCTCGGCAAGGCGCTGCTGAGCACGTACTCCGACGAGCAGGTGCGCAAGATGCTCCCGGAGACGCTGCCCGCGCTGACCGAGCACACGCTCACCGACCGGGAGAAGCTCATCGAGGAGCTGCACCAGGTCAGGGAGCAGGGCTTCGCCGTCGACCGCGAGGAGAACACGCTGGGGCTGCGCTGCTTCGGTGTGGCGATCCCGTACCGCACGCCCGCGCGCGACGCGATCAGCTGTTCCGTGCCGGTGGCCCGGCTGACTCCCGCCCACGAGCAGATGGTGAAGGACGCCCTGTTCGACGCCCGTGACCGACTCACGCTCGCCACTCGGAGGCTTTGAATCCATGCAGGTCGTACTGCGCGAGGTCCACGACAGCGATCTGCCGGTCTTCTTCCGGCAGATGAACGACCCGGAGGCCGTGCGCATGGCGGCCTTCACCGCGGAGGATCCCGCCGACCGGGACGCCTTCGAGGCCAAGTGGAGTCGCATCCGGTCCTCGGACGTCGTGGCGCGGACGGTCCTGGCCGACGGTGACGTGGTGGGCAGCGCTGCCGTGTACGGGGAGCCGGGCGAGCGTGAGGTGACGTACTGGGTGGACCGCGCCTACTGGGGGCGGGGCGTCGCCACGGCCGCGTTGCGCGGGCTGCTCGAGGAGGTGCCGGAGCGCCCGCTGTACGCCCGCGCCGCCGCCGACAACCAGGGCTCGCTGCGGGTCCTGGAGAAGTGCGGCTTCGAGATCACCGCACAGGCCCGGGGCTTCGCGAACGCGCGGGGCGAGGAGATCGACGAGGTCGTGCTCGCTCTCAAGGGGTGAGGGCGTCCCCCGGACGGCAAGCGTGTTCCTGAACGCCCGATGAGAAATCCGGCGGAAGGGAACGTTCCGCTCTTCCTCATTCGTCTTTCAGGGCGGCATGAACAAGACGATCAGGCGCGCCTCCGTCTTCACACTGCTGCTGGTGTTCGCCCTGCTGGTGCGGGCGACCTGGGTGCAGTTCTACGACGGCCAGGCGCTCGCGGACGACAAGGACAACCGGCGCAACGCGATCGAGACGTACGCGGAGCCGCTCGGGAACATCATCGTGGCCGGAAAGTCGATCACCGGTTCCGCGGCGACGAAGGGAAGCGACCTCAGGTACAAACGCACGTACACGGACGGTCCGCTGTACGCGGCGGTGACGGGCTACGCCTCGCAGGCGTACGCGCCCACCCAGCTGGAGGGCATCTACCAGGACCTCCTCAACGGCACGGACAGCCGGCTGAAAACCGTCATGGACACGGTGACCAACCAGCGGGCAGAGCCGGGCAACGTGGTGACGACGATCGACCCCGCCGTGCAGAAGGCGGCGTACGACGCGCTCGGCGACAAGAAGGGCGCGGCCGTCGCGATCGACCCGGGAACCGGCAGAATCCTCGCGGTCGTGTCGACGCCCTCGTACGACCCGACCTCGCTGACCGACGCCAACACCGCCGGGTCGGCCTGGACGAAGCTCACCGAGGACCCGGACAAACCGCTGACCAACCGGGCGCTGCGGCAGCCGCTGCCGCCGGGCTCGACGTTCAAGCTGGTGGTGGCGGCGGCCGCGCTGGAGGACGGGCTGTACTCGTCGGTGGACCAGAGGACGGCCAGCCCGAACCCGTACAAACTGCCACTGTCGAACAAGGAGCTGGCGAACGAGAATCCGTCGGCGCCCTGTGCGAACGCCACGATCCGGGTGGCGCTCGAGTACTCCTGCAACAACGTCTTCGCGAAGATGGCCGTCGACCTGGGACAGGACAAGGTCCGGGCGATGGCGGAGAAATTCGGCTTCAACGACGCTACGCAGGACGTGCCGGTGCGCGCGTACGAGAGCGTGTACCCGAAGGAGATGGACAAGGCGCAGACGGCCCTGACCGGCATCGGCCAGTTCGACGTCACCGCCACCCCGCTCCAGATGGCCATGGTGTCGGCGGCCATAGCCAACGGCGGCAAGCTGGTCTCGCCGCACATGGTGTCGGAGATCACCAACAGCGGTGACGACGTCCTGGAGAACTACGACGACCGGACGGAGAGTTCGGAGATCGTCAGTTCCTCGACCGCCGAGCAGTTGCAGTCGGCGATGCAGACGGTCGTCGCGGAGGGCACGGGCACCAACGCGCGGATCTCCGGCGTGACGGTGGGCGGCAAGACGGGCACGGCCCAGCACGGCGAGAACAACAGCCAGACGCCGTACGCCTGGTTCACGTCGTACGGCAGGACCGGCAGCGAGGAGGTCGCCGTGGCGGTGGTCGTGGAGCAGTCGAACGCGCAGCGGTCGGAGGTCAGCGGCAACGGGCTGGCGGCGCCGGTCGCGAAGGCCGTGATGCGGGCGGCACTCAAGAAGTAGGGGCCCGGGGACAGCTCCCGAAGGAACTGTCCCCGAACCTCACTTCGCGCCGAGGATCTGCTCGATCGGATCGATCGCGAAGTACACCAGGAACAGCGCGGCCGTCCCCCACAGCAGCCAGTGGATGTCCCTGGCCTTGCCCAGGACCGTCTTGATGACGACGTAGGAGACGAAGCCGGCGCCGATGCCGTTGGTGATGGAGTAGGTGAACGGCATCACGGCGACGGTGAGGAACGCCGGGATGGCGATCTCGTAGCGGTCCCAGTCGATGTGCTTGACCTGGGTCATCATCAGGAAGCCGACGGCGACCAGGGCCGGGGCCGCCGCCTGGAGCGGGACGATGGTGAGCAGCGGCGTCAGGAACAGGGCCAGCGCGAACAGGCCGCCGGTGACCAGGTTGGAGAAGCCGGTGCGGGAGCCCTCGCCGACGCCGGCCGCCGACTCGATGTAGGACGTGGCGGAGGAGGCCGAGGCCGCGCCGCCCGCGACCGCCGCGGCGCCGTCGATGAGCAGCACGCGGCCCAGGTTGGGGACCTTGCCCTCCTCGTCCAGCAGACCGGCCTCGGCGCTGATGCCGACGACCGTGCCCATGGTGTCGAAGAAGTCGGACAGGATCAGCGTGAAGACCAGCAGGACCACGGTGACGACGCCGACCCCGGGTGCGCTGAAGGCGCCGAACAGGCTGAAGTGACCGATCAGTCCGAAGTCGGGGGTGTCGACGACCTTGTCGGGCCACGCGGGGGTGGTCAGCCCCCAGGCCTTGATGTCGGCGATCGAGTTGATGATCATCGCGACGATCGTCATGGTGACGATGCTGATCAGGATGGCGCCCTTGACCTTGCGGGCGAGCAGTCCGATCGTCAGCAGCACGCCGAGGCAGAAGACGAGAATCGGCCACCCGGTGAGGGTGCCCGTGCCGCCGAGCTGGACCGGCACGGTGGTGTTCGCCGCGTCGGGGATCCGGCTGACGAAGCCGGCGTCGACGAAGCCGATGAAGGCGATGAACAGGCCGATACCGACGCTGATCGCCTGCTTGAGCGACTGCGGGATGGCCTGCATGACGGCCTCGCGCAGCCCGGTCACCACCAGCACGCAGATGAGCAGGCCCTCGAGGACGATCAGGCCCATCGCGTCGTCCCAGCTCATCAGCGGGGCGATCTGGAAGGCGACGACGGCGTTCAGCCCGAGGCCGGCGGCGAGCGCGAGGGGCAGGTTGCCGCCGACGCCCATGATGATCGTCATCACCGCGGCCACCAGGGCGGTGGCGGTGGTCAGTTGGACCGCGTCGAGCTGGTGGCCGAACTTGTCCTTGGCGCTGCCGAGGATGATGGGGTTCAGGACGAGGATGTAGGCCATCGTGAAGAAAGTGGCGAAGCCGCCGCGTATCTCCCGGCCGAAGGTGGATCCCCGCTCGGAGACCCTGAAGTACCGGTCGACGCCGTTCGCCGCCGGTGGCGGGCCGGTCGGCCGGTCGGCCACCTTCTGCGTCTCGGACATGGTTGTCGCTCCCTGGTGCCTGAATGATCGGTGTGCGGATGCTGGCTGGATTGTTCCCGCGTTGAACCCCTTTCAGGTTTTCCCCGTGTTACGGAATCAGGGTCGGCCCGAGGGGGTTCAGGGCCGGCCGAGGCGGGCCGACCACACGGTGTTCGAAGACCCGTCCGAACCAAGCGCACGAACGCTGCTACGCTTCCGGATCTCGTCCGGGCCCCTCCGGATGATCACATGTCAGTCACATGACACGCACAGGCGCCCCAGGGTGCCCGAGTCGCCGTGAGGAGAGGTCGCCCGTGGGCACAGCCGTCGACGACGCCGCCTCCGTGGAGTTCCATGCCTTCTTCGAGCGTCACTACGCCGAACTGTCCCGTCTGGCCCATCTGCTGACCGGTGAGGCGGACGCCGCCGACGACCTGGCGGCGGACGCGCTCCTCGCGCTGTGGCACCGCTGGGACCGGGTCCGCGCGGCCGACCATCCCGCGGCGTACGCGCGCGGCGTGGTCGCCAACCTCGCCCGCACCCGGATCCGCAGCGCGGTCCGCGAGCGGCGGCGGGTGGCGCTGTTCTGGTCGCAGCGCGAGGAGAGGACCGAGAACCCGGACGTGGCGGACGTGGTCGACGTGCAGGAGGCCTTGCGTAGACTCCCGTTCCGCAAACGCGCCTGTGTGGTCCTGCGGCACGCCTTCGACCTCTCGGAGAAGGAGACAGCGCTCACCCTGGGCGTCTCGGTCGGTACGGTGAAGAGCCAGACCTCCAAGGGAATGGCCGAATTGCAGCGGTTGCTCGGGACGCAGGCGGCTCCGCGGAAGGTGCATGCGGCGATGGCGCGTACCGGTGAGGCCGGAGGGAGGGACCGATGACCATGCGGCGGGACGTGCACGACGGGCTGCGCGCCCGGCTGCACGAGGCGGCCGGGGCCCACGAGCCCGACCGCTCGCGCATCCTGGCGCGGATCGAGCGCGGTATGACCGAGCAGGACCGCCCCGACCACCGGGCCACCCGCCCGCCGGTGTTCGGCTGGGTGCGGGTGGTCGGCGCCACGGCCGCGGTCGCCTGCCTGGTCGGTGTCGGCGGGTACGCGGTCGCCTCCGCGGTCAGGGACGAGACTCCCGCCGCCCAGCAGACGGTCGAGGTCTCGCAGACCCCCACCCCGTCGCCGGACGCGACGAGCCGCGCGCCCGTCCCGCCGGCGGATCCGACGCCGAGCACTGACCCGGAGACCGGCAGGCCGAGCACGTCGCCCACGCGGTCCCCGAGTGCCACCGTGACGGCGCCGCCGCCCGCCTTGGGCACCGAGGACGGTCCGCTGTGGTCGGACGGTTCGGTGGACGCGCACAGCAACGAATTCTGGGCGCAGAGCGACGTCACCCTCAGGACCGGTGAGAAACTCACCGCCCTCACGGTCGAGTTGAAGGTCAGGCAGACCGGCGGAGTCACCTCGACGGGCGCCTGGCGGTCCCCGCCCGAGGCCGACTTCACCACGACGGTCACCGAGCGGGACGGCTTCCTCGTCTACACCTGGGTGCTCAAGGAGGGCCGTGCGTTGTGGCCGGGCCAGTGGGTGTTCGCGGGCCAGTACAACCACCTCCGCGGCGGCCGGGACGCGAAGGACGACACCTACTCGATCACCGCCCGCACCGGTGCCGATGGGCTGGCCGTGGCGGGCGACTTCGCGGCGCATGACGGCGAGGGCGGCTCGTAGCAGACGGCAGGGCGAGTCGTGGAAAGTTTTCAGGAGGCGGCAACCTTTTCCGCCCCGGTGGCGACGAGGAAGTACGGGAGCCCGCTCGCACACGGGGATCGGGCCCTGAACCGAGACGCCGGTCGGCCGAAGCCCCCCTTGGGCCGACCGGAAGCACTGGTCGACCCCCTTCGACCGGTCACAGAAACGCCCCGCCGGTGACGACCGGCGGGGCGTTTCGTATACCCGTACGGTCACCTCATGGCCGTACCGATGGCGGTCGAGCCCGTCGTCAGGAAGGTCGTCGGGGGCAATGAACCGTCCGCGCCGCGGGCACCGTACGCGGTCGCGGCATCCGTCGACCTGAAGGCCGGGGTGCCGACACCGGGGTCCCAGGTGTTCGCCGCGGACACCGCCGACGCACTCAGCTCGGCCAGGCCGCCCTGGTTGCGCACCGCGAGATTCCTGGCGAGCCGGGCCTTCCCCGCGGCGAAGGAGAAACCGGCACCCCCGTTGGCGTACGCCGTGTTGCGGTTCAGCACGAGCGCTCCGGTGTTGGAGTTGTCGGTGAACCCGTTCGACGTGTTCTCCCAGGACGCGTTGTCGTTGACGACATGCGCGACCGTGGCCCCTCCGCCGCCCAGCTCGAACCCGTTCCCGTCGCCCTCGAACGCGGAGTCCCTCCACCGGTTCTTCCCGTTGCCGAAGGCCCACGTGTGCTCCACGGTGACCGGCGAGGAGAACTGCCACAGGTCGGCCCCGTCGTCCGAGTTGCCGTACAGCCGGGCCCCGGTGATCCGGTTGCCGGTGCCGGAACCGAAACTCACGGCGATGCCGTCGGCGTTCCGCCCGTGCCCGGAGGGGTCGTAGTTGCCGTGACTGTCCAGGTTCTGCACGAGATTGCCGGTCGTTCCGTCGCCGCGCAGGGTGAACCCGGTGTCGCCGTTGTTCGCGGTGACCAGGTTCCGGAAGACACCGCCCACGGAGGAGGTGGCGACGAAACCCTGCGCCGGGGAGTTCTGGAAGGTGAGGTTCTCGACGGTCCAGTAGTCGCCGTGGATCCCGGCGAGCCAGGAGCCGTCGGGCAGCCTGGAGCCGTCGATCCGCACCTTCTCGCTGCCGTACGCCCGCAGGGTGATCCGTGCCGAACGAGTGCCGTCCGCCGCGGACCTGAGGGTGGCCGCCGGAGTGTACGTGCCGCCGCGGACCTGGATGACCGTGCCGGCGACCGCGTTCCGGACGGCCGCCTCCAGCTGCGCGGTGGTGGACACGGTGACCGTCGTCGACGCCGCCTCGGCGCCGCCGCCCGTGAGGCCGAGGTGGACGCCGCCCGCTCCCGCGGCGACGGACACCGCCGCGGCGATCGAGAGGGTCCGTGTCCTGCGGTGCCGTCCGGTGCCACAACGCACGGGGCGCTTCCTTTCCTGGGGGATGCGGGGATGCTGCGGACTCCAGTCGCCGCCCGGGCCGGAAGAAGTTGCCGCGGCCGACGAAAAACGATCGAAAGTTTCGCCGGGCCGCATCCCGCTCTCACCGATTGACGCGCGGATTCCCACTGGTGACACTCCGATGCACAACACCCAACAGAAACCCCCACGCTCCGACAGGATTGCCCCCATGCGCCTACGAGCCGCGCTCCTCGCCTGTCTCGCCCTCCTGCTCTCCCTCCTCGCGATACCCCCCAGCACCGCCCAGTCAGGAGCCCCGCCCGTGAAGCAGTCCCCGTACGCCGGGTATCTCTTCGCCTACTTCACCGGCGAAGGCACCGCCGACGGCGAGCAGATCCGCTACGCCCTCAGCCGCGGCAACGACCCGCTGCACTGGCGTGAGCTCAACGCCGGCAAGCCGGTTCTGACGTCCACCATCGGGGAGAAGGGGTTGCGCGACCCGTTCGTGATCCGCTCCCCCAAGGGCGACAAGTTCTATCTGATCGCGACCGACCTGCGCATGTACCAGAACAGCAGCGGCAGTTGGGACGACGTCCAGCGGCACGGCAGCAAGTCGATCATGGTGTGGGAGTCCACGGACCTGGTCCACTGGACCGACCAGCGGCTGGTGAAGGTCTCCCCGGACAGCGCGGGCAACACCTGGGCCCCGGAGGCCTACTGGGACGACTCACTCGGTGAGTACGTCGTCTTCTGGGCGTCGAAGCTGTACGCCGACGACGACCCCGGCCACACCGGCTCGACGTACAACAAGATGATGTACGCCACGACCAAGGACTTCCGCACCTTCAGCGCGCCGAAGGTCTGGAACGACCCGGGCTACTCGGTCATCGACTCGACGGTGGTGAAGTACAAGGACACCTACTACCGCTACACCAAGGACGAGCGGGACCCCACTTCCAGCTCGCCCTGCGCCAAGTTCATCACCGGGGAGAAGTCGACGAGCCTGACGTCGACGACGTACGACTTCGTCGCGGACTGCATCGGCAGCGGCGCGATGGAGCGGGGCGAGGGCCCGACGGTGTTCAAGTCGAACACCGAGAAGAAGTGGTACCTCTTCATCGACGAGTACGGCGGCCGCGGCTACGTCCCCTTCGAGACGACCGACCTCGACTCGGGCAAGTGGACCCCGTCCGCGAACTACCAGCTGCCGGCCAGCCCCCGGCACGGCACCGTCCTGCCGGTGACGCAGAAGGAGTACGACCGGCTGCTCGCCGCCTATCCCTCCACTCCCACCTCGGTCATGGACGCGACGGCGAAGGGGCAGCAGGGCTACGCGATCGTCACCGACGCCGCGTCCAAGGTCGTGCTGCCGATGGAGCCCGGCGCGGACCTGCGCGGCCTCGCTCCGCGGATCCACGTGGGTGAGGGCGCGACCCTCAGCCCCCGGTCCGGTACCCGCCGGGACTTCCGCACGCCGCAGACGTACTCCGTGACGGCCGCGGACGGCACGAAACGCACCTGGACCATCGAGGCGGCGGTGACCCGAAGTCCGGTCCTGCCCGGTCTCAACGCCGACCCCGACGTGCACTACCTGAACGGCGAGTACTGGATCTATCCGACGACAGACGGCTTCCAGGGCTGGAGCGGTACGCGGTTCAAGGCGTACTCGTCGAAGGACCTGGTCCACTGGAAGGACCACGGGGTCATCCTCGACCTGGGTCCGGACGTGAGCTGGGCGGACAAGAACGCGTGGGCGCCGGCCATCGCCGAGCGGAACGGCAAGTACTACTTCTACTTCTGCGCCGAGCAGCAGATCGGCGTGGCCGTGGCCGACTCCCCCGCCGGCCCCTTCAAGGACGCGCTCGGCAAGCCCCTGGTGGCCAAGGGCGGTTCGCTGAGCGGCCAGATGATCGACCCGGCCGTCTTCACGGACGACGACGGGACCTCGTATCTCTACTGGGGCAACGGGCACGGGTACGTGGTGCCGCTGAACGACGACATGACCTCGTACGACGCCTCGAAGGTGAAGGACATCACCCCGGACAACTTCCGCGAGGGATCCTTCGTGATCAAGCGGAAGGGCACGTACTACTTCATGTGGTCCGAGGACGACACCCGCAGCGAGAACTACCACGTCGCCTACGCGAGTGGACCGTCCCCGCTCGGCCCGTGGACCAAGCGGGGGACGATCCTGTCCAAGCGTCCCGAGTACGGCATCCTCGGAACCGGCCACCACTCCGTGGTGAACGCGCCGGGCACGGACGACTGGTACATCGTCTATCACCGGTTCGCCCTGAACGGCCCCGGCCGGCCGGGCGGCGACGGCATGCACCGCGAAACGACCATCGACCGTATGGAGTTCGCGGGGGACGGCACGATCAAGCCGGTGGTGCCGACGCTGGGGTCGATCAGCCCCGTACGGAAGGTCAGCTGACGAAGTACGTCGGGTTCGGCAGCTTGTACGTCCGGTCGGCGTAACCGCCGTCGAGGTCGGAGTACTGGTCACCGAAGTTGGCGACGACGTCGTACCCGAGGTCCTTCTCGATGTGCCGGCGGGTGCCGGACTTGTACTGCACGGTGGTGCAGGTCCAGGTGCCGGGCGTGGCGCAACCGCTCAGGTACGACGGCGGGTTGGCCTTGTCCTTGAGGAACATGTGATCGGCGTCGAGGTTCACATCGGCGCCGATCTTCTTCAGGTTCTCGACGGCCGCCGAGCGCTGCGCCTCGCTGAGGCCCGAGTTGTAGAAGACCTCGACGCCCTTCGCCTCCGCGTACCGCACCAGCTCGGGGCTGCCGAAGACGGCCGGGCGGTCGGCCTTGTTGACGTAGTCGGCCCACGTGGTGCCGTTGTACGTGTAGTTGTAGCGCTTCTCGTAGTCGAGGCTGAGCAGCAGCGTGTCGTCGATGTCGAAGACGACCGCGGGCTTCTCACCCCTGTGATGGGCCTTGCGGGCCGCCTGGTCGATGTACTTCTTCGCGGCGCTGTCGATCCGCGCGAGGTCCTTGGCGTACGGGCTGTCCGGGGACGCCTGGTACACGCCGTTCGCGTCGGCCGTGGTGCCGTAGTAGGTGTCGATGTCCTTCACCAGGAGCCCGATGTTGTAGGGCTCGTGCGTGGAGTTCGCCGTGGACTGACCGGCGGTGGCCGCACCGGCGCCGTAGAGGGCACCGCCGGCGACGGCACAGGCGGCGGCGATGGCCGCGATACGCAGTGGCTTATGCATGACAGGTTTCTACGCGCGTCACCCCGGTGGGCGCGAGGCCCGTTGCCCGATCGATACCTCTCTCACAGGCAAAAAACGGGTCAAGCGCCCTGAGCGGGACGGTCCGTCGTCAGTTCATCGTCACGCCGATGGTGGTCGACCACGGTCGCGGCCTGGGCCTGGGTGGGGAGCAGAGCGAGGCCGGTGCCGAGGGCGAGGGCCGTGCCGAGGGTGGCGAGAGCCGTACGACGAGACATGGAGTGCGGGTCCATTACGTCGTGGGGGTGGGTGGTGGGGGTCAGTCGTGGGGGTGTGTTGTGGGGGTCAGTCGTGGGTGTGTGTTGTGGGGGTCAGAGGACGCGGTCCAGCCAGGTGAAGACCTCGTCCTGCATGCGGTCGACGAAGACGTGGCCGAGGTCGGGCCAGGTCTTCAGGTGCAACCGCTCCTCGGCGTGGCGCGAGCTCCAGACGGCGCGCAGCTTGTCGTGGGCCACCCGTACGCCGTCGGCGGGGAAGAGGGTGTCCAGCGCGCCGTTGAAGAAGAGCATCGGCCTGGGGGCGGCGATGCTCGCCACGTCGGGGATGTCGAGGTGCCGGGCGAGTCCGGGGTGGAGCATGTAGTACGACGACTGCCCGCGCAGGGTGTTGTTGCCGGGCACCATCATTTCCTTCAGCCCGGTCATCCAGCAGACGGAGGCGGCCGCCGCGATGTCGTCGGTCAGCGTGGCCGTCTGCCAGGCGCGGTAGGCGCCCATGGAGAACCCGACGGCGGCGACCCGGCGTGCGTCCACCCGGTCGAGGCCGGCCAGGAAGGTGGCGGCGCGGGCGTCCTCGCGGGCCATGAGTCCGGCGAGGGAGGAGCCCAGGTTGTAGAAGTTGGAGGCGAGGGCCTGCTGCTGGTCGTAGGTGACGGGCCCGCGGTCGCCCCAGCCGGGCGCGTCCAGGCACAGGACGACGTAGCCGCGCCGGGCGAGTTCGTCGCCCACGAAGCGTCCGCTGAAGTACTTGTCCGCCCAGCCCTGCGCGGAGGCGAGCCTGGTGTCGTCGTACCAGGGGCGGACGAGTTTCTCCTTGCCGATGTCGAACTTGGCCCCGTGGTCGTGGAGGAGCAGTACGGCCGGGAAGGGGCCGGGGCCGTCCGGGGTGAGCAGGGCCCCGCGGACGCGTTCGTAGCGGGTGAGGGAGAGGGTCACCAACTGCCGCGTGTATCCCTCGCCTTGGGGGCCTGCGGTGAACTGCGGCGCGTACGGCGTCCCGTGCTGCCGGTCGACGAGGAGGTGCTCCTCGACGGTGGAACGGGCGGCTCGGCGCCAGGCACGGAAGTCCCGGACTGGTGAGGTGCCCCAGGCGAGGGGGAAGGTCAGCTCGGCCTTCAACGCCGGGTGGAAGTCGGGGAGGTTGCCGCCCACGAGGTCTCCGGCCTCGGAGGAGCGTGCGGATTCGGAGGCGCCTGCGGATTCGGAGGCGCCTGCGGATTCGGAGGCGCCTGCGGATTCGGAGGCGCCTGCGGATTGGGAGTCTCCCGCGGCCGCGGAGCCTCCCGCCGCTTCGGCGCGTCCCGCGGTGCCGGTGAGGAACGCGGCTGCCGCGGCTGACGCGACGAAGGTCCGACGGCCCAACTCAGTCATACTGCCTCCCGGTTCCGGCGTGGCTGAGGACGTACTGCTCGACCGCCGACCGGGACGTGAGCGGCCGGTAGGCGTAGGCGTCGGCGGGGTCCCGGCCGACGGGGGAGCGCCCGGCGGCGGAGGCCGGAGCCGGGCGGAGCAGGCGCACGCCAGGAGAGCGATGACCTCAGGCACGGGGCCGCCAGTCGCCGAGGTAGGTGCGCTTGGTGTGCGACCTGGCTTCGGCGGCGGTCAGTTGAGGCCGGTTCTCCGGGACCGTGATCGCGGCTCCGGGACCGGTGTTGCGGTACTCCCTGAACCGCATGGTCTGCCAGGGGTACGCCTCCCGCATGTTGGTGTACGGCGTCACCGCGTCGATCCCCGGCCCGATCCGCGTCTCGCGCACGACGAGGGACGGCCAGGCGGTCGTCTCGTACGTGGGCACCCACGGCCGGGCCAGCTTGTACGCCCCGTCCTCGGCGCCGGAGGTGATCCGGCAGCGGAGGGCGAGGATGCCGTGCGGGTTGGCGCGGGCCGTGGACGGGGCGAAGACCATGCCCTTGGGCGTGAAGGTCACGTCCCGTCGCAGGGTGTGGAAGTGGCAGTCCTCGAAGACGGCGGTGGCCCGGCCGAAGACGAAGTCGACATCCCCCTCGATGTAGCAGCGGTGGAAGTACTGCCGGTCGAAGACGTCCAGCGCGGTCGTCTCGACGAAGAGGGTGTCCTGGTGGGCCAGCAGCCGCACGTTCTCGAAGTGGGTGCGGTCGCCGTAGGTGTACGCGGCCACCGCCTGGGTTCCGGTGATCTCGGGGTGGTCGGCGCGCAGCCAGTCGTTGGCGAGGGTGAGGTCGCGAACGGTCAGTCGGGGCGCCCCGGAGGTGAAGGTGGCCGAGCCGGCCGTGCCGTACGTTCCCGAACCGTCGGGCTTCTGGCTGCCGTTGGCGTTGTTGTAGACGATGACGGCGTCACGCGGGTCACGGGTGGCGCCGCGCAGGGTCAACTCGGCCGTCGCGGCGGGCACGTTGACGACTTCTCGATAAATCCCCGGGTGCACGACGATCGTCCAGCCGGGCCCGGTCACCGCGTCCACGGCCGCCTGTACGGAGTCGCCCGGGCGGACGTGCAGGACACGGCGGCCGGTGGCGGGAGATGAGCCGGTGGCCAGAGCCGGGCCGGCACCCGCACCGGTCGCCACGAGTCCGGCGGTGATGCCCGTGAGGAGGGTGCGCCTGCGCATCTCAGTGCGCCCCCTTCCAGGGGGTCCAGTCCCCCAGGTAGGCCGCCCGGGTCGCCGACTTCGCCTGTTCGGGCGTGAGTTGGGGGCGGCTCTCCGGGACCGTGATCCGAGCTCCCGGCCCGGTGTCGCGGTACTCGGCGAACCGTTGGTTCTGCCAGGGGAAGGTGTCCGACATGTTGGTGTAGGGCGCGGTCGCGTCGATGCCGGGGCCCATCCAGGTGTCGCGGACGGTCAGCATCGGGCGGGCGGTGGTGTCGGAGCTGGGCACCCAGGGGCGGGCCAGCTTGTAGAAGCCGTCGGGTGCCTCGCTGCTGATCCGGCCCCGGACGACCAGGTAGCCGCGCGGATTGGCGCCCGCCGTCGAGGGCGCGAAGACGAAGCCGTAGGGGGCGGCGGTCAGGTCGGTGCGGTTCAGGGTGCGGAAGTGGCAGTTCTCGTACACGGCGGTCGCCCGGCCGAAGACGAAGTCGACGTCGCCCTCGACGTAGCAGTGGGAGTAGTACTGGCGGGCGAAGGCGGTGAGCGCCGTCGAGTCGGCGTACAGGGTGTCCTGGTGGCCGAGGAAGCGGCAGTGGTGGAAGGCCGAACGGTCGCCCTGGACCTTGATGGCGACGGCCTGGGTGCCGCTGATGCCGGGGTGGTCGGCGCGCAGCCAGTCGTTGGCGAAGGTGATCCAGCGGGCGGTGAAGCCGTCGGCCTGCACGGTCGTGGTGGCCGACCCGGTGGTGCCGTAGGTGCCGCCGCCGGGCTTGGGGGTGCCGGCCGCGTTGTCGTACACGATCACGACGTCCCGGGGGTTCTCCGAGGCGCCGATCCAGGTCGCCTCGGTCCGGGTGACGTCGACGGCGACCGTCTCCCGGTACACGCCCGGGGCGAGGACCAGCGTCCGCCCGCTGCCGGTCGCGGCGGTCACCGCGGCCTGGACGGAGGTGAAGTCGCCGTGGCCGTGCGGGTCGACGTACAGGGTCTGGGGGGTGAGACGGGCGGCGGGTGACCCGTACCGGCCGAAGGGGCGCGGCCGGCCGGAAGCCTGGGCGGACGCCGGGGACCCGACGGCGAGCGCGGCACCGGCACCGAGACCGGCGCTCGCGAGCAGGAACCCCCTTCTGGACAACGGGAGTTGAGAGTGGGGCGAGGACATGCGGGTGCTCCTTGGGGGGTGCGGTTCGAGGGTGGTTCCTCGCGTGGGGGTGCGGGCCGGGGCGGTGGTTCCTCGCGTGGGGGGAGTGGGGGGCGGCCCACCGCCCCGGCCCGGGGCACAGCGGCGTCAGCGCAGTCGGCCGGCGCCCGCGCCGTGATCGACGATCGCCGGGACGTACTTCGTCCGGTCGACCTTGGTACGCAGGGTCGGCGTCCAGCCCGCGCCCGGCTGGAGGGTCTCGGCGGGGATCTCCGCGTTGTGCACGGCGATCAGGTCGACGGGCTTGCCGTTGACCTGGTTGCCGGCGGCGGTGACCGGCGCCTCGCTCCACTTCTTCAGCACCTTCGCCGCGCTGACCGAGGCGGGCAGCGTGAACGCGTTGTGCTCGGCGACGAGTCGGGACTCCTTGCCGATGCCGTAGCTGTAGGAGTAGCCGTCGCCGGCCACGAAGTGGTTGTTGTACGAGTCGACCTGCCCGAAGCGGACCCGGGGCGCGCGCTCGACCAGGTTCGAGAACAGGTTGTGGTGGAAGGTGACCTTGAGGTGGCCCCGGTCGCCCGCCGCCGTGGACTCGCTGTCGCTGTTGCCGATCAGGATCGTCTTGTCGTGCTCGGTGAAGACGTTCCAGGAGGCGGTGACGTAGTCGGCGCCGCGGACGATGTCCAGTTCGCCGTCGTGCTGCTGGTAGAGCATCCCGAAGTACGTCGGTGCCGCGCTGTCGGGGTGGCTGCCGTCGGTGAAGGTGTTGTGGTCCAGCCACACGTGCGTGGAGCCGTAGACGACGGCGGTGTCGTACTCGGAGTTCCAGTTGCCGTTCGTACCGTCGGTGGGGTCCCACTGCGGGAAGCAGTCGATCGGGCTCTCGAAGGCGAGGTTGCGGACGATCACGTTGTCCACGGCCTTGATCTGGAGGCTGGCGCCCTTGAAGCCGGCGTTCCCGCCGACGCCGATGATGGTGGTGTTGGCGGGGATGTTCGCCTTGATGGCCTGGTCCTGAGCGGCGGCCGAGGCCCGTCGCAGCCCCTCGGGACTGTCGTCGGGCTCGGCGCTCAGGTCGGTGTCCAGACCCCACTTCTCGGGTGAGTACTTCTCCAGGTAGGCGTCGAAGTCGTAGCCCGGCGCGGCGAACGCGTCGCAGCCCTCCGAGACGGCGTCGATCGTCCCCTTCACCTTGATGATCTTCGGTGCGCTGCCGCCGGCGGCGAGGGCGGCCTTGAACTCGGCCCAGGTGGTCACGGTGTAGACGTGCTCGGCGTCGGCGGCGGCACCGCCCGTGGTTCCCGTCCCGTACGAGGCCCAGCCGTCGTTCGCGGCGAGGGTCTGCCGGGTCACGTCGCGGGGGTGGGCCTGGGCGGCGGGGCCGACGGCCGTCAGGGCGAGGGCGGTGCAGCCCACCAGGGCGATTCTTGTGGCATGCCCATGCCATTTCTGTGTGTTCATGGTGCGGCTCTCTTTTCGGATCGACGGATGGTTACGCGGCGGCCTGCGGCCAGGTGATCCAGGACTCGGGAATCTCGTCGTGGAGCCGACGGACGTCCCGCGGGGACAGCACCCGCGTACGCAACAGTTCCTGAGCCACCAGCCGGGCCACCGCGATCGCGCCCGGCGGGTTGAAGTGCGTGTTGTCCTGCTCGGTCGCGGTCCAGTTGAAGTACGTCTTCGTCCTCTCGACCCCGAACTCCTGCCACAACGCGAGCGACAGGGCCTGGATGTCGAGCAGCGCGACACCTTCCTCCCGGGCGAGCGCGCGCATCGCCGCCGGATAGTCGCCGTGGGTCGGCACGGCGTTGCCGCTCGCGTCGAACTTCCTGCGCTCGACGGAGGTGGCGAGCACCGGCCGGGCGCCACGGGCCCGCGCGCCCTCGATGTACTGGCGCAGGTGGTCCTGGTACGTCGTCCAGGGCTCCGTGTAACGAGTGGGGTCTTCCGCCTTCTCGTCGTTGTGCCCGAACTGGACGAGAAGGAAGTCACCCGGCCGGATCGCGCCGAGAATGACGTCGAGCCGGCCCTCGTCGATGAAGCTCTTCGAACTCCGGCCGTTCACCGCGTGATTGGCGACGGGCCGGTCCGGCTGCAGAAAGAACGGAAGCGCCATGCCCCAGCCGGTTTCGGGGGCGGCGGCGGCGTACTTCTGGGCGGCGGTGGAGTCACCGGCGATATAGACCGTGCTGACCTTGCGACGCTTTCCCGACGTCGCGAACGCGGGTGCCGTCGAACCGACGGCGAGGGGAACAGCGGCAAGAGCCGCGATGGTGACCTGTCTGCGGGTGAGTGACACGACGGTGTGCCTTTCTCAAGGGTGTGGCGAGATAGGGGTGCCTTTCACATGGGGGGCGACCCCCGCGCCCCCAAAGGGGCGCGTGGGTGTGTTTGACCGGGCTCTCAGCCCTTCTGTTCCTTCCACTCCGCCTGCGCCTTGTTCAACTGGTCGGC
This sequence comes from Streptomyces sp. NPDC050287, assembly GCF_044459385.1. Classification (NCBI taxonomy): domain Bacteria; kingdom Bacillati; phylum Actinomycetota; class Actinomycetes; order Kitasatosporales; family Streptomycetaceae; genus Streptomyces; species Streptomyces sp. NPDC050287. Next base: position 134,019 of record NZ_JBITIY010000001.1, read on the forward strand.
AAGCGTGTCCAGGAAGTCCTTCGCGCTCATCTTCCCGAGCAGCACCTTCTGGAAGTTCGGCTCGTTGTCCGACTTGGAAATGGTCCCCCAGTCAGGCAGGTAGTACGGCAGCTGCACGATCGTCGTCGACCCGTCGCTCAACGCGTCCGCCGCGAGCTTCGTGGGCTCCGCCTTGGAGATCCACGCGTCCTTCGCCGCATCGGTGTTCGACGGCACCTGCCCCGCCGACTCGTTGAACTTCGAACTCTCCTCGTGCGAATTGGCGAACTCGATGAACTTCCAGGCAGCCTCCTTGTTCTTGGAGGCCTTGAACAGCCCGAGCCCGTCCACCGGGTTGGACACCTGGACGCGCTTGCCGCCCGGTCCCGTCGGCTGCGGAATACCGCGGAACTTGTCGACGCCGAGCGCCTTCACATGGTCCTGGTAGGAGCCCAGGTTGTGGTTCAGCATTCCGATCGTGCCGGAATCCCACTGGGCGACCATCTTGGTGAAGTCGTTGTTCAGGTCGGCGGCCGGTGTGACCTTCTTGTAGAGGGCCGCGTACTTCTCCAGCCCCGCCACGTTCTTCGGGTCGTTGACGGTGGTCTTCTCACCGCTCGCGTCCCAGAACGACGTGATGCCGGACTGCCCGTAACTCGCGTCCAGCGCCTGGGCGATGGAACCGGCACCGCCGCGGATGGTGTAGCCGAACTCGTTCTTGCCCGTGTTCGTGAGCTTGTCCGCGGCGTCGTAGAACTTTTCCCAGGTGGTCGGCGCGTCCAGGCCGGCCTTCTTGAACAGGTCGGTCCGGTAGTAGAGGACACCGTTGTTGGCGGAGGTCGGGATCGAGAAGAGCGTGTCGTCCCGGCCGCCGGCCGCCTTGAGCGACTTGACCATGTCCTCGTTGAGCTTGCCGTTCAGGGAGGACTTGGACAGCCGGCCGCCCAGCGGCTCGAGCACGTTCTGCGCGGCGATCGACGCGATCATCGAGGCGCCGACACCGCCGACGTCCGGCAGGCCACCGCCCTGGATGGCGGTGTCGACCTTCGACGCGTACTCGGTGGAGGCGATCCCGACGTACTCGACCTTGATGTCCGGGTTCGCCTTCTCGAAGTCGGCGATGATCTCCTTCCAGATGTCGGTGCGTACACCGCCGTTGTTGTCCCAGAAGACGATCTTGCCCTTGCCGCTGCCCTCGGCGCCCTTGTCACCGCCCGTACCGCTGCCGTCGTCACCGCAGGCGGTGGCGGTCAGGGCGAGGACGGAGCCCAGGGCGACGGCTATGGCAGCGCGCCTGCTTCTGCGGATGCTGATCTTCATTGGTCGGCTCTCTTCTTCTGGATCCTGCTGAGCTGTGAAGTTGTGGGGGGTCTGAGGTGTGGCACCGGACTCAGTGGGCGTACGGCGCCCAGTTGTCCGTGCCCTTGAGGTAGTCGGCGACGGTGTGCGATCTCGCCTCCGAAGCGCTCATCTGCGGCCGGTCCGCGGTCACGGCCGCGCCCGGCCCGGAGTTGCGGTACTCGGCGAACCGCGCCTCCTGCCACGAGAAGCCGCCCATGTCGGTCCACGGGGAGGACTTGATCGCGGCGGGCAGTGCGGTGTCCCGGATCAGCACCTGGGCGACGGCCTACGGTTCACCGCCCGGATGCCAGGGCCGGCCGAGGTGGAAGGACCCGGCGGGCGCGTCGCTGACGATCCTCGACCGGGTGATCAGGAACCCGTACGGGTTGCCCGTCCACGTCGAAGCCGCCGTGACGTACCCGTTGTTGGTGGCCGAGCCGCGGTTCAGCGCGCGGATGACGGACCGCTCGATGACGGTGGTCGCCCGTCCGTAGACGAAGTCGACATCGCCCTCGATGTACGAGTCGCGGATGTAGACCCGGCTGATCGCGTCCAGTTCGGGGCTGTCGGTCATCAGCGTGTCCTGGTTGCCCAGGAAGGCGGTGTCCTCGAAGACGATCCGGTCACCGGTCGTCTTCATGGCGAGGGCCTGCTCGCCCTTCAGCTCGACCGCGGCCTCGTCGAAGTCGTTGCTGAAGGTGAGGTTGCGGGCGGTGACGTCGTTCGCCGCGATCCGCACGGTCGCGCTCCCCGTCGAACCGCCGTACTCGGCGGGCGTGTCGTGGACGATGACGGTGTCGGACCGGTCGTGTCCGGTCCCCCGCAGCACGATGTCCGGCTTGGTCGCGGGGATGTAGACCTTCGCGCGGTACGTGCCCGGCGCGACGGCGATCGTCACCGTCTCGGAGTTCTGGTCCGGCACGGCGTCCACGGCGGCCTGCACGGTGGGGTAGGCGGCCGGGACGTGCAGGGTCACCCCGATCCGCTGCTGCGGCCCGGAGAACCGCCGGACCAGCGCCGGGACGGCGGCCGCCGGATCCAGCCGGTAGGCGTAGAAGTCCCGCGGGTCGAAGGCGGTGCCCCACTCGTCGTGCCGGCCGGTCGTGTTCTTCAGGATCGATCCGCGTTGCACCAGCTCCGCGGTGGCGTCGGCCTGGTAAGGGTGCTGGACGTCCTGGTAGTAGCTGTTCTCGATGACCATCTTGGTTCTGCCGCGCGACCAGTTGCCGTACGTCCACACCGGATCGCCGGGGTCGACCTGGGCGGTCAGGTAGTTGTTGTAGAGGTGCGCGTAGGCGGCGTTGTCGACCGAGGGGTTGCGCTGTTTGGTGTGCGCGAACCAGTTGTGGTCGATCGTGATCTGCGTCTTGACGTTGGTCGTCCAACCGAGGCCGAAGGTCTTGTTGTTGTTCTCGAACCGGTTGTACGAGACGGTCACGTAGTCGCTGTCCTTGCGGACGTCCAGCTGCCCGTCGCAGATGTTCGAGAAGCGGTTGTGGTCGACCCACACGTGGTGGACGGTGTCCATCTGGATGCCGTCGAAGTCGGTGTCCTTGCAGTCCCAGTTGCCCGCGATCGCCGAGTCCCGGATCGTCAGATTGCGGATGATCACGTTGTGGGTGCCGGGGTTCAGATGGAGTTCCCCGTGCACGATCTCACCGGTGTCGCCCACGCCGATGACGGTCTTGTCCGAGGCCACGACGATGTCCGAGCCGAACGGCTCGACGGCGATCGAGCCCGCCACCCGGATGACGTACGGCTCCTCGGCCGCCGCGTACCGCGCGAGCGCGGCCTGGTCGGTGACCGTCACGACCTTGCCGCCGGCACCGCCGGTGGTGCCGCCGTCGAGGGAGGCGAAACCGTGCGGCCGGTCGGTCCAGCGGTCCGCGGCCACGGTCGGGGGCTGCTCCGCGGTCACCGTCCGGGGCTGCTCCGCGGTCACCGTCCGGGGCTGCTCCGCGGCCACCGTCCGGGGCTGGAAGGCGGGCGCGGCCCTCGCCTCCCCGATCGCCCCGAGGGCGAGGGCGGCGACCAGGCCCACGACGGTGGCCAGGACTCTGCCGGTACCAAGGCTCGGCAAGCGCTTGCCATGGAGGTGCGTCATTGCGGCTCCCAAAGGCGTACGGGTGTCGTGCGGTGACGGGGGTCGACGGGTCAGAGAGGGGTGATCCGGAACGTCTCGAAGCTCGCCGCGCCGGCGTGGCCCGGTCCGGTGGGGGCGAGGGCGAACAGGCCGAGCAGAGCGCCCACCCAGCGCCAGGGCGTGGCGGCGAAGACGGGACCCGACGGCTTGAAGCCCTCGCCGACGTCGTGGAAGAAGCGGCAGCGTGCTCCCGCGCCGATCTCGATGCGGAGCCGGGCCCGGGCCTCGGGCGCGAGGCGCGGGTGGTCGGCGTCGCGTTCCTTCTCCGCGACGGCTTCGGCGAACCGGTGGACGAGGTGGACCGTGCCGTCGGCGCCGCGCTGGAGTCCGATCCAGCTGAAAGCGTCTCCGAGGACCGCGAGTCCGGCCCGCGCTCCCGGCTCCTCGCCGTGCAGGGTCAGGTCCACCTCGACGGCGGCCGGGGTGCCCGGCAGCCGCTGGGTGAGGACGTTCGGCAGTTTGCGCAGGTCGTGCGCGTCGGCCGAGCGGACGCAGGAGAGCCTGAGGCCGTCACCGGAGTGGTGGGTGGCCCAGCCGTCCTGGGGGTTGGCGGTCCACGACCACTGGCGGCCGAAGCGTCCGCCGGGGAAGTCGTCGTCGGTGGCGGGGGCGGCGGCCGGCTGCGGCGGGAGGTCGGGCTTGTCGTGTACGGCGACGGGGGCGCCGTCGTCGCCGAGCACCGGCCAGCCGTCCGCACCCCAGTACATCGGCTGGAGGTGGACTACACGCCCGTAGGCGCCGCGCTGCTGCAAGTGCAGGAACCAGTCCTCGCCGGACGGGGTGCGCACCCAACCGCCCTGGTGGGGGCCGTTGACGTCGGTGTCCTTCTGTTCCAGGACGATCTTCTCCTCGTACGGCCCGAAGAAACCGCGCGAGCGGAAGGCGCCCTGCCAGCCGGTCTCCACGCTCCCGGCGGGGGCGAAGATCCAGAACCAGCCGTCGTGCCGGTAGAGCTTGGGTCCTTCGAGGGTGAACCAGCCGGGAATGCGGTCCCCGTCGACGATCACCTTGCCCTCGTCGAGAAGTGACGTGCCGTCAGAGTGCATCCGGTGGCCGGTGAGGCGGTTCTTGATGCCGGAGCGGGACTTGGCCCAGGCGTGCACGAGGTAGGCCTCGCCGCTCTCGTCGTCCCACAGGGGGCACGGGTCGATCAGGCCCTTGCCCTCCTTCACCAGGTGCGGGCGGGTCCACGGGCCGCGGACGTCGGGCGCGTTGATCTGGAAGATGCCCTGGTCGGGATCGCCCCAGAAGATCCAGAAGCGGTCGTCGTGATGACGCAGGGAGGGGGCCCAGACTCCGCAGTCATGGCGGGGAGTTCGGAACTCGCTCGCCGGTTCCAGCCGTTCGAGGGCGTGGCCGATCAGGGTCCAGTTGACCAGGTCGCGGGAGTGCAGCAGCGGCAGGCCGGGGGCGCGGCCGAAGCTGGAGGCGGTGAGGTAGAAGTCGTCGCCGACGCGGATCACGTCCGGGTCGGACCAGTCGGCGTCGAGGACCGGATTGCGGTACGTCACTGGCTGACCGCCTTTCTGACCAGGGCCGCCGACGCGTCCCGGTCCAGGCGGCCGTCCGCGACCACGGTGACGATCCGCCGTACGACCGTGTCGCCGGGCGGGATCGGCAGCCGCTCGTCGTACGCCAGCGAGGAGCCGACGCCCGGGTACTCGGCGGTGCGCACGAACCAGGGGTCGCGGCGGGTCCGGTCGGTGGCGCCGGCGAAGACCAGGGTCCAGGTGGAACCGGCCAGGGCGAGCCAGTCGGCGCGGGTGCCGTGGACCTCGGCCTCGCCCTCGGTGCCGGCGGTGAAGACCTGCGGGGTCTCCCGCTCCTTGCGGGCCCGCCAGAAGAAGCCGCCGTAGGCCGCGCCGGGGCGCCCGTTGGTCGCCGGGCTGCCGATGGACAGCGGGTTCGGGGTGACGTTGGTGAGGGAGAAGGTGAAGTCCAACGCCCAGGCCGTGTCGGTGAGTTCGGTGGCCGCGACCGTGCGGCGCTCGCGCAGCAGCTCGGCTCCCGCGGCGACCCAGCGCAGCTCCTCCACGAAGCCGTCGGGGTCGCGCAGCTGGAACGTGGTGTGGCGCTGGGCGCCGTGGTTGTCGAGCTCGGTCGGGCCCTGGTCGCGGACGTAGGTGCGGCCGCCCCAGAAGTTGGTCCCCTCGACGTCGGGAACGGCGACACCGACGCCGAGGTGGTGGGTGTGGTCGGCGGGGCTGAGTTCGGTGACCGCCGTGCCGGCCAGGGTGGTGACGGGGTGCAGGTACGGGCGCGGGGAGAGCCGGGCGGGCAGCTCGGGCCGGGTGACGTACCGGCCGACCGGGCGGCCCGCGACGCGCAGCACCGGGGAGTCGTTCGTGGTCATCAGGTACTCACCTCTTTCGCCGGGGCCCAGGGGGCGCCCAGCTCCGAGTAGAGGGCGAGGGAGTCCGCGGCGGCCGCGACCAGTCCGTCGATGCCGGGCACCACCCGGCGCTGCTCGCCGGGGAGCAGCTGCCAGACGCCTTCCGGCAGCGGTTCCGGGTCGGGGGCCTCGCGGATCGCCTCGACGACCTTCATGAAGGAGCCGGTCGCCTCCGGCGTGACCACCAGTCCGGTGCCGTCGGTGAGGTGGTCGACGAGGTTCTCGAGCAGGTCGGTGCGGCCGTACTCGTACTCCTCGGGGCCGTGGTCGGCGCGCTGGAGCAGGACGCGGTCCTGCTTGTACCAGAAGGTGATCCGGCCGCGGCTGCCGTGGACGACGACGTACGGTTCGTCGGGGTCCTCCGCGCACAGGGTGGCGGCGACGGTCACCGGCAGGCCCTCCGCGGTGGTGACGCGGACGCACGAGGTGTCGTCGGACTCGATGTCGTTGGCGTGCACCAGCTCGGTCTCGATCGTGGTGACGTCCTCGGCACGCGGGGCGCCGGCCAGCGCGAGGGCGGTGGCGACGGCGTGCGCGAGGGGGTTGGTGAGCGCCCCGTCGATCACGTCGACCCCGTTCAGCCGCCGCTTGCCCGCCCAGGGGGCACGCCGGTAGTACGACTCGGGTCGGGCCCAGGCGCCGGCGCCGCCGATCCCGGCGATCTCACCGATGGCGCCCTCGTCGATCAACCGGCGGATCGCGGGCACCGCGTGCGAGCCCAGCGACTGGAAGCCGATCTGGCAGGCCACACCGGCCGCGGCGACCCCGTCGGCCATCCGGCGGTACTCGGCGTACGAGGGCGCGGGCGGCTTCTCCAGCAGCAGGTGCACGCCCTTGGCGGCGGCGGTCAACGCCAGGTCGGTGTGGGTGTGGATCGGGGTGCAGATCACCGCGATCCGGGCGCCGGTGGAGTCGAGGAGGGCGCCGAAGTCGGCGGACTGCTCGGGCGTGCCGAGGCCCTCGGGGATCTCGTCCGCGGTCAGCGGGCTCAGCTCGCAGATCCCCGCCAGCCTGACGATGCCCTTGTCCTGGAGCCTGCGGATGTTGTCGAGGTGCCAGCGGCCGTGGCCACGTGCGCCCGCGAGGACGATCGGAACGTTCATCTCGGTCACGGAATCCTCCCGGCGCCCGCGCCGCGTGCCACCTCTCGGTCGGCCGTGGCGGCGTTGTCGATCTTTGTGTGCAGGGTAGGTGTCCAGCCCACGTCCGCCGTGAGGTCGCGCTCACTGGCCGAGTTGTAGGCGTCGTAGATGGTCAGGAGATCCACCGGATAGCCGTTGAACACGTTGCCGCTCGTGTGCAGGGCGGTGCCGTTCCAGCTCTTGACCAGGTCGGCGGCCTCGACGTACCCGGGGGTGGTGAAGGCGTTGTTCTCGGCGCGGATCGCCGACTCGGTGGACACACCGATGGAGTAGCGGTAGTCGTGGACGTCCTCCGGGACGACGTACCGGTTGTTGTAGACGTGCACCTGGCCGAAGCGGACGCGCGGGGCGCGCTGCACGACGGACTCGAACTCGTTGTGGTGCAGGGTGACCCGGAGCTTGCCGCTGTCGCCGGTGGCCGTGTCGCTGTTGCCGATCAGCATCGCCTTGTCGTGGTCGGCGAACCGGCTCCAGGAGACGGTGACCAGGTCGGAACCGTTGGTGATGTCCAGCAGACCGTCGTGGCGCAGGTAGTTGCGGCCGAAGTAGGTGGGTTCCTTCTCGTCCGGATGGCCCTTGTCGGAGGCCGTGATGTGGTCGACCCAGACGTGGGTGGAGCCGCGCACCCAGAGGGTGTCGTACGCCGTCTTCCAGTCGCCGAGGCCGCCCTTGTTGGGCTGCCAGACCGGGAAGCAGTCGTAGGCGTCGCGCAGTTCGAGGTTGCGGACGATCACGTTGTCCGCGTCGGTGACCTGGAGGCTGCCGCCCTTGAGGACGGCCCTGGAGCCGAGGCCGACGATCGTGGTGTTGGAGCCGACGGGCAGGACGACCCGCTCGGCCTGCCTGGCCGCCGACGCCTGGCGGGCCTCCTCCTGCGGGCCGCTGGGTGGTGCCGAACCCCAGGTGCGGGGGTCGTAGGCGGCCAGGTACTTCTTCAGGCTGTAGCCGCCGGTGGCGTAGTCGGCGCAGTCCAGGCGATCGCCGTCGTCGTCGGTGTTGGCGTCGATGGTCCCGGCGATCTTGATGATCTTCGGGGTGTCGCTGCCGCCGTCGAGAGCGCGGACCAGGCCGGCCCGGTCGGTGACCGTGTACACGTGGGCGTCGTCGGCGGCCGCGCCTCCGGTGGTGCCGGTGCCGTAGGAGGCCCAGCCGTCGTTCGCGGGCAGGGTGTCGCGGCTGATGTCGCGGGTGCCGGCGCCCGCAGGCGTGCTCAGTACGGCCAACAGGCCGCCGGCCGCCGTGAGTTGCAGAACCCTTTTCATCATCACCCCTTCACCGCCCCCGCACTGAAGCCGGTGATCAGCCACTTCTGGATGAAGGCGAACACGATCACGACCGGGACGGCCGCGATGATGCCGCCCGCGGCGAGCGCGCCGAGGTCGACGCTGTCCGCGCTCATCAGGGTGTTCAGGCCGACCGGGATGGTCTGCTTGCTCTGGTTGTTGAGGAACATCAGGGCGAACAGGAAGTGGTTCCAGGAGTGCACGAAGGCGAAGGAACCGACGGCGATCAGACCGGGCCGCAGCAGCGGCAGCACGACGATCCGGAACGCGGTGAACCGGTTGCAGCCGTCGACCCAGGCCGCCTCCTCCAGCGAGTACGGCACGTTCTTGATGAAGTTGCTGATCAGGATGATCGACAGCGGCAGCTGGAAGACCGTCTCCGCGATGATGACGCTGCCCAGCGAGTTGATCATCTGCAGCTTGGCGAAGATCTCGAACAGCGGGACCAGCAGCAGCGCGCCCGGCACGAACTGGGAGCACAGCAGGGCCAGCATGAAGCCCTGCTTGATCTTGAAGTTGAACCGGGCCAGCGCGTAACCGCCGGCGAGCGCCACCAGGGTCGTCATCACCAGGGTGGCGACACCGACGAGCAGGCTGTTCTGGAAGTAGGTGCCGAAGGCACGGTCCGTCCAGACCTTCTCGAAGTGCTCGAAGGTCATCGGCCAGGGCACGAGCGAGGTCGAGCCGGCCGGGCGGAGCGCGAAGAGCAGGATCCAGTAGAACGGGATCACGGTGAAGACGAGGTAGATCGACAGGGGCAGATAGACCTGCCAGCGCGGGACCTCGTCCCAGTTGCGGCCGGCCTTGCGGGGCCGCGGGGGGTCGGGGAGCACCGGCGCGGGGGCGGGTGCCGGCTGGGTTGCCTCCTTGGTGATCACTTGGCCTCTTTTCCGAACTTGCTCAGCCGCAGATAGACCATCGAGCAGAAGAGCAGGATCACGAACGCGACCGTGGTCAGGGCGGACGCGTAGCCGAAGTTGTGGGCGTCGACGCTGGTGTTGGCGATGTAGAGCGGGAGGGTGGTGGTCTCCCCCGCCGGGCCGCCGCCGGTCAGTGTGTAGAGCAGGTCGACGTTGTTGAACTCCCACACCGCGCGCAGCAGCGTGGACAGGATGATCGCGTCCTTCAGATGGGGCAGCGTGATGTGCCAGAACTGCTTGATCCGGCTGGCCCCGTCGACCTCGGCGGCCTCGTACAGGTCCTTCGAGACGGACTGCAGGTCGGCGAGGATGAGGATCGCGAAGAAGGGGACACCGCGCCACAGGTCGGCGACGACCGCCGCCGGGAACACGGTGGAGGTGTCCGACAGCCAGCTGGTGCCGTAGCTGCCGATGCCCATGTCCGCGAGGTAACGGGTGATGCCCGTCTGGGAGTTGTAGAGCAGCACCCAGATCGCGGAGGTCAGCACGCCGGAGACGGCCCACGGGGAGAAGACCATCGCGCGGCCCAGCCCCCGCCCGACGAAGCTCTGGTTGACGATCAGCGCCAGCGCCAGACCGAACAGCAGCTGCAGCCCGACCTCGACGACGACCCACTTGGCGCTGAAGGTCAGCGTGTCCCAGAACACCGGGTCGTCGGTGAAGGCGTGGACGAAGTTGTCGAAGCCTGCGTAGCCGTTCCGCCACGGCTTGGTGGGGTTGTAGTTCTGCAGGCTGTAGTAGAAGACGCTGATCACCGGGTAGGCGATGAAGCCCAGCATGAGCAGGGCCGCCGGGGCGATCAGCAGGTACGGCAGTCTGCGCGGTGTGGCGGAGGCACGGCGCCGCCGGGGTGGCGCGGGCGGTTTCGCCACGGCTGCGGCTTGGGCCATGACTGTTCTCCGTTCTGGTACGGCGTCGTACCGGGTGCTTGCGTCGTGCGGGAAGCGCTTTCTCTCTGTGCGGCAAAGTGCCAGGTCGTGCGGGGGCTGCGGGGTTGTGCACGGTGGTGCGGGGCGTGCGCGGTGGTGCGGGGGCCGCGGTGGTGCGGGGGCCGCGGTGGGGCGGGGTGCGCGGTGGGGCGGGGTGCGCGGTCGTGCGGGCGTGCCGGTTTCGTGCTGCGGCCGATCAGCCGGCGTACGGGTCCTGCACCTTGCCCGGACGGGCCAGGAACTCGAAGTCGCAGCCGGTGTCGGCCTGCGTGATCTGCTCGTTGTAGAGCGCGCCGTAACCGCGCTCGTACCGCACGGGCGGCGGCGTCCACTGGGCCCGGCGCCGCTCCAACTCCTCGTCGTCCACGTGGAGTTGAAGGCTGCGCGCCTCGACGTCGAGGGTGATGCTGTCCCCGGTGCGGACCAGGGCGAGCGGTCCGCCGATGTACGACTCGGGGGCCACGTGCAGCACACAGGCGCCGTAACTCGTGCCGCTCATCCGGGCGTCGGAGATGCGGACCATGTCCCGCACGCCCTGCTTGAGCAGGTGGTCGGGGATGGGCAGCATCCCGTACTCCGGCATGCCCGGGCCGCCCTTGGGTCCGGCGTTGCGCAGCACCAGCACGCTCTCGGCGGTGATGTTCAGCGCCGGGTCGTTGATGGTGCGCTGCATCGTCCGGTAGTCGTCGAAGACGACCGCGGGCCCGGTGTGCTTGAGCAGGTGCGGCTCGGCGGCGATGTGCTTGATGACCGCGCCGTCCGGACAGAGGTTGCCGCGCAGGACGGCCACCCCGCCCTCGCTCGCCACGGGGTTGTCCCGGGGCCGGATGACGTCGTCGTTGTGCACCTGCGCGCCGGTGATCTGCTCACGCATCGTGTCGTACGAGACGGTCGGCCGGTCCAGGTGGAGCAGGTCCGGGATCCGGGAGAGGAACCCGGGCAGACCGCCCGCGAAGTGGAAGTCCTCCATCAGGTACGTCTGTCCGCCGGGCCGTACGTTGGCCAGCACCGGGACCGTGCGGGCGATGCGGTCGAAGTCGTCGAGCGTGAGCCTGACACCCGCCCGGCCCGCCATCGCGATCAGGTGGATCACCGCGTTGGTGGAGCCGCCCAGGCCGAGGACCGTGGTGACGGCGTCCTCGAAGGCGTCCGCGGTGAGGATGCTCGAGAGCTTCCGGTCCTTGTGGACGAGGTCGACGATCGTCAGGCCGGCCTTCGCGGCCATCCGGTCGTGCCCGGAGTCGACGGCCGGGATGCTGGAGGCACCCGGCACAGTCACCCCGAGGGCTTCCGCGGCGGCGGTCAGCGTGGACGCCGTACCCATCGTCATGCAGTGACCGGGCGAACGGGCCAGGCCGCTCTCCAGCTCGGTCATCTCGCAGTCACCGATGAGGCCGGCGCGCTTGTCGTCCCAGTACTTCCACATGTCGGTGCCGGAGCCGAGGACCTCGTTGCGCCAGTGGCCCGGCAGCATGGGCCCGGCGGGCACGAAGACGGCCGGCAGGTCGACGCTCGCGGCCCCCATCAGCAGGGCGGGCGTGGACTTGTCGCAGCCGCCCATCAGCACGGCCCCGTCGACCGGGTACGACCGCAGCAGTTCCTCGGTCTCCATCGCGAGCATGTTGCGGTAGAGCATCGGGGTCGGCTTCTGGAAGGTCTCGCTGAGCGTGGAGACCGGGAACTCGAGAGGGAAGCCCCCGGCCTGCCACACCCCGCGCTTCACGGCCTGCGCACGGTCGCGCAGGTGGACGTGGCAGGGGTTGATGTCCGACCAGGTGTTGAGGATCGCGATGACCGGCTTGCCCAGGTGCTCCTCGGGGAGGTAGCCGAGCTGGCGGGTACGGGCGCGGTGACTGAAGGAACGCAGGCCCTCGGTGCCGTACCACTGATGGCTTCTGAGCTCTTCGGGGCGCTTTCTGATCGGCTCGTTCGTCTCGTTCGTCTCGTTCACATCGACCATCCGGAGGCTATGGCGGCGACTTCGGCCCGCACGTCCTCGGACAGCAGACTGCTCGGCGGGCGGACGTCACGGCGGCACAGGCCGAGGGAGGCGAGGGCCTCCTTGACGACGGTGACGTTGTTCGCGGAGCCATTGGCCGCGCGGAGTTCCTCGAAGCGGCGGATCTGCTCCCAGACCTTCATGGCGGCCGGGTAGTCACCGGATCGAAGCGCTTCGATCATGTTCAGCGAGACGGACGGGGCGACGTTCACCAGTCCCGAGGTGAAGCCGGTGGCGCCCGCGGAGAAGTACGAGGGTGCGTACGGCTCGGCGAGACCGGCGACCCACACGAACCGGTCGAGGCCGGCGTCGCGGGCGAACGCCGCGAACCTGGCCGCGTCGGGGACCGCGTACTTCACGCCGATCACGTTGGGGCAGGCGTCGGCGAGTTCGGCGAGCCGGACGCCGTGCAGCTGCGCGTTGCGGATGTACGGGACGACGCCCAGCTCGGGCACCGCCTCGGCGATGGCCCGGTGGTAGTCGACCCAGCCGCTCTGCGAGACGTACGGGTGGACCGGCTGGTGCACCATGACCATCTGCGCCCCGAGGTCGCGGGCGTGCCGCGCGGAGGCGATCGCGGTGGGGATGTCATGGCCGACGCCGACCAGGACGACGGCCCGCTCCCCCGCCTCTTCGACGGTCAGCTCCGTGACGAGCTGCCGCTCCTGGGGTGTCAGGGCGTAGAACTCGCCGGTGTTGCCGTTCGGGGTCAGGGTCCTGACCCCGCCGTCGAGCAGACGACGCAGCAGGGCCCGGTGGGTGTCCCGGTCGACGGAGCCGTCCTCGGTGAAGGGTGTCACCGGGATCGCCACCACGTCGGCCAGGGCCGCCCGCTGGGTCTCGAACGTCGTTGTCATGCCTGACCGTCCTCTCCCTGGGCCTCGGACTCCGCTTGCGGGAAGGCCCGTTCGACGAAGGACGCGATGTGCGCGTGCAGGGCTCGTCCGGCTCCGTCGGCGTCACCGGCCAGGGCGAGCCGCAGGATCTCCCGGTGCTCACCGGCCTCGCGCTCCCAGGACGGCGAGGCCGCCCAGGCGACGGCGGAGACCAGGGCCGCCTGGTCGCGGACCTCGTCGAGCATCCGGCCGAGCAGCGGGTTGCCGCACGGCAGGTACAGGGCGCGGTGGAACTCCCGGTTGGCGAGGGAGCGTTCGGCGGTGTCCGTGGCGTCGTCGGCCCGGGTCAGCGCGTCGCGCGCGGCGTCGAGGGAGGCCCCTCGCCGCACCGCCCGCTTCAGCGCCTCGGGCTCCAGGAGCAGCCGCACGTCGTAGACCTCGCGCGCCATGTCCGCGTCCACCATGCGCACCGTGACGCCCTTGTACTGGTTCATCACGACGAGCCCGGTACCGGCCAGCGTCTTGAGCGCCTCGCGCACCGGGGTCTTGGACACCCCGAACTGTGCGGCGAGTTCGGTCTCGACGAGGGCCTGACCTGGCGTCAACTGCCCGGTGAGGATGCGGTGTTTGATCCCTTCCAGCACGTACTGCGTGCGGGAGGGGATCGGCGTGGGCACAGAGGTCATGCGCGCCTCTCGGATCTCGTGGATCGGATCTCACATATCGCGTCTCATATATGACGTACGAAGTACGACCCGTTGAAGGTAGGAGGGACACCGTGTTTCGTCAATGCTTCCGACAACGGAAGGTGGGGTTTCGGCAAAGAGCGCTCAGACGACGGTGGTCGCGCCCACGCGCGCGGCGGCCGTCTCCCCGCCGAAGACGGCGGCGGCCCGGGCGGTGGCCGCCACCGGGGTGAGCGTGGGCCCGACGTGTGTGACCAGCAGCCGCCGCACACCGGCCGCCCGGGCCGCCTCTCCGGCGTCCTCGGGGGTCAGATGAACCTGTTCGCCTTCGCGATGCGCATCGATGTCGGCCTCGCACAGGAACAGGTCGGCGTCCTCGGCGAGGGCGGTGAGCGCGGCGCAGGGCCCGCTGTCCCCGGAGTACGCGAGGACCCTCCCGCCGGTCTCGGCCCGCAGTCCGTAGGCCTCGACGTCGTGCCTGACCGCGCGGGCGGTGAGGGTGAGGTCACCGCGCCGGACGGTGTGGCCGTCGTACAGGGAGCGGAAGTCGAGGACGTCGCCGAGGAAGTCGGTCTCGGTCCGCCCGAAGAACCCGGCCAGGCGCTGGGCGCAGTCGGCCGGGGCGTAGACCGGGAGGGGGGCGGGCGGGGTGAGGCCACCGTAGGCGAGCGCGTACACGGCCGAGAGAAGATCGGCGATGTGATCGGCGTGCAGGTGCGAGATCCAGACCGCGCTCAGCCTCGCCGGATCCGTGTGCCGCTGCAACTCCGCGAAGCTCCCGGGGCCGGCGTCCACCCATACCTCGGCGCCTTGGCCGCGCACCAGATAACCGGAGCAGGGCTGGTCCGGCCCGGGGTGCGGGGAAGCGGTGCCGAGGACGGTGAGGGTGAGGGCGGGAGGCATCCGGAGAGCGTACGGTCGCGCCCGGCCGCACGCCTCCGGATTACGGCGTCGCCATCCGGCAACGGCCTCGTCACCTGACTAAGGGGTCCTTTCACTGTGCCCGCCCGGTCGCTCGGGTGAGAGGACCCCTAAGGCCTCGCCGACCAGCCCGGGTCCCGCCCGCTCAGTCCCACCGCCCGGTCCAGCAGCGGGGCGTCGGCCGGGACGGGGACGACGGGGCCGAAGATGGCGCTGCGGCTCGGGTCCTCGGCTGCCGCGAGCAGGAAGCCGTACGACGTCCGCAGTGCGTCCGGGTCGGGGGCGTACGGCCGGCCGGTGGCCCGGGCCAGGTCCCAGCCGTGGATGACCAGCTCGTCGGTCGCGACGGCGGCGGCCACCGCACCCGGCAGGTCGACGCCGCCCGCGCGGGTCATGCCGGTCCACGCGGCGGGGTCGCGCCAGGCGTCGGCGAGCTCGTCGAGCGCCTTGGGGAGTTCCTCGCGCCAGCCGGGCCCGATGTCCGGCACGGCGGCGGTCGGGCTGGTGTCCGTCGTGGCGCCCAGGTTCTTGCGGCCGGCGTCGCGGAAGGCGACGGCCAGGCCGACGAGGTGCCCGAGCAGGGCGCGCACCGCGTAGTCCGGGCAGGGCGTCGTGTCCGCGAGCTGCTCGTCGCTCACGCCGTCCGCGAGCCGCGCCACGATCCGGGCCTGCGGTCCGAGGTCGAGGGTCTTGTCAGTCATCCGGTAGTCCTTTCTGCTTCTCACACGTCCGTCACTGCTTCTCACACGTCCCGTCGTGAGATGGGACCGGCCGCGACAGCGAAACTCATCGAACGGACGGTGACAGCGGCGACCCGGCTCTTTTCGGGGCACCTGCCCCTGGCGGCCCTGGAAGCGGCGGAACCGAGAGCCCTGCCCCCTCGGCCCTCGCCTGCCGCCCGCGTGCCGCCGGCACCGAGGCCACCGCCACGGCGACCCGCTCGCCCGCAGGTGGGACGCCCTCGCGCGGGCCGGCCACCGGTGGCCCGGGATGGCCGCGGCAGCGCAATGCCGGGGGTACCCGGGCAGACATTCCGAGGTAACGGCCCGCTGCTTCTCTCGACAGGAGACCGTCGAGAGGAAGGCCAGGCATGGCAGGCAAGTTTCATCTGGGATGGTTCCTGAACTTCGTCGCGGACGAATGGAACGGGAACTGGGGCGACGGCGGACGGGACTTCACCGGTGACTTCTACGTCGAGATGGCCAGGGATCTGGAGCGGGCCAAGTTCGACTATGTGCTGATCGAGGACAAGCTGATGGTGTCGACGGCTTTCGGCGGCACGATGGAGCACGACCTCAAGCACGGGGTGAACCCCAAGCACGACCCGGTTCCGCTCGCCCTGCTGATGGGCAATGCCACAAGCCGGCTGGGTGTCATCCCGACGATGTCGACCAGCTTCTACCCCCCGTTCCTGCTGGCCCGGCTGTCCAGCACCATCGACCACATCACCAAGGGACGGTTCGGCTGGAACGTCGTGACGTCGGGCGAGGACCGGGCCGCGCAGAACTTCGGCCTCGACAAGCTCTACGAGCACGACGAGCGCTACGTCCGCGCCAGCGAGTACCTCGAGCTCGTCAGCAGGCTCTGGGAGTCGTGGGAGCCGGACGCGATCGTGCGCGACTACGCGACCGGTACGTACGCCGACCACACCAAGGTCCACACGATCGACTTCGAAGGCAAGTACTTCAGGTCGCGCGGGCCGCTGAACACCGCGCCGTCCCCGCAGCACCGCCCCTCGATCGCCCAGGCCGGCGCGTCACCGCCCGGACGCGAGCTCGCGGCGCAGCACGCCGACACGATCGTCGCCCCGTCGGACGGCGTCGAGGCGATGAAGGCGTACCGCGACGACATCCACGCCCGGATGCGCGCCAACGGCCGCGACCCCGCGCACTGCAAGGTCCTCTACATCGTCGCCCCGATCGTCGCCGACACGACTCAGGAGGCACTCGCGAAGCGGGAGCGGTGGTTCAACGACCCGCGCTACATCGAGTACATGCTGGCCGAGATCTCGTCCATCACCGAGATCGACTTCGCCCAGTTCGACCTCGACAAGCCGCTGCCGGAAGTGTGGACGAACGGCGAACGCGGCGCGCTGAACAGCTTTGTCTCCCGCGGCAAGGACAAGACGCTGCGCGAGCTGGTCACCGGCAGCGGCCTGAGCGGCAACGTCCAGTTCACCGGCACGCCCGCCGATGTCGCCGCGGAGATGGCCGCGGTGATGGACGAGGTCGGCGGCGACGGGTTCCTCATCACCAGCCCGGTGATGCGGCTCAACCGCCGCTACGTCACCGAGATCACCGACGGCCTGATACCCGAACTGCAGAAACTGGGCCGCACCCGGCAGGAGTACACGACCACCATGCTGCGCGATCACCTGCGGGAGTTCTGACATGGCCGGCAAGCAGTTCCACATGGGCTGGTTCATGAACTTCACGACGAACGAGTGGAACACGCCGTTCGGCAACGACGGCATGCCGTGGAACGGGAAGTTCTACATCGAGATGGCCCAGGCGATGGAGCGGGCCTGCTTCGACTACATCATGATCGAGGACACGCTCATGGTGTCCGAGGCGTACGGTGGCACCTCCGAGGCGTACCTGAAGTACGCCAGCATGGCGCCCAAGGGCGACCCGGCGCCGCTGGCCGCGATCATGTCGGCGGCCACCAGCAGGATGGGCGTGGTCGCGACGATGTCGACGACCTTCTACCCGCCCTTCATGCTCGCCCGGCTCTGCTCGACGCTGGACAGCATCGCCGAGGGGCGCTTCGGCTGGAACATCGTCACCTCGGGCGAGGACGGCTCGGCGCAGAACTTCGGCATGGACAAGCTCACCGAGCACGACCTGCGCTACGACAAGGCGGACGAGTACGTCGACCTGGTGTGCAAGCTCTGGGACTCGTGGGAGCCGGACGCGGTGGTCCGCGACCGGGAGACCAACACGTACGCGGACTTCAAGAAGGTCCGCCCGATCAATTTCTCGGGCAAGTACTACAAGTCCCGCGGTCCGCTGAACACGGTGCGCTCCCCGCAGGGCCGTCCTGTCTTCGTCCAGGCGGGCGGGTCGCCGCGCGGCAGGCAGTTCGCCGCCAAGTCCGCCGACTCGATCATCGCCGTGGCCAACGGGGTGGAGGGGATGAAGGCCTACCGGGACGACGTAAGGGCCCGGGCCGCGGCGCAAGGTCGCAATCCCGACGACATCAAGGTGCTGTTCGTGATCGGCCCCGTCCTCGGCGAGACCGAGGAGGAAGCGCGTGCGAAGAAGCAGCGCATGGACTCCGATCCCGACGCGATCATGCAGTCGCTGGCCGGCCTGTCGTCCGTCACCGACATCGACTTCTCCCAGTTCGACCTCGACAAGCCGCTCCCCCGTCTGGAGACCAACGGTGAGCGGGGCTCGCTGGACAAGTTCGCCCAGTGGGGCAGCAACAAGACGCTGCGCCAGCTCGTCATGGACAACGGCGGGACATCGGACAGCATCGAGCTGGTCGGCACGCCCGATCAGGTCGCCGAGCAGATGGGGGAGGCCAACGAGGCGATGGGCGGCGGAGACGGCTTCCTGATCAGCGCCCCGTACATGCGGGTCAGCAAGCAGTACATCACCGAGATCTGCGAAGGACTCATTCCCGCGCTGCAGCGTCGCGGGCTCACCCGCACGCAGTACACGACGTCGCACCTGCGCGACACCTTGCGCGAGTTCTGATTGCGTTACTCGATCCTGGACATGTCGCCCGTCCCGCCCGGCGGGACGGGCACGGACGCCTTCCGGCAGAGCGCGGCGCTGATCTCGGTCGCGGAGCGAGCGGGGTACGAACGGTACTGGGTCGCCGAGCACCACGGCATCGGCCACCGCAACGCGGGGTCGGCACCCGAGGTGCTGGTCGCGCACCTGGCCACGCTGACCTCGCGGATCCGCGTCGGCTCGGGGGCGGTGCTGATCGACAAGTACCGTCCCTACAAAGTGGCCGACACCTTCCGCGTGCTGCACTCCCTGTTCCCCGGCCGCATCGACCTGGGAGTGGGGCGGGGCAGCAGCCCGCCGCCGGTGGAGGCGGCCCTGGGTGGCGCGGACGACTACGACGACGACCCCATGTTCGCCCCGCTGGCCGCGGCGACCGCGCTGATGGCGTACCGGGAGCAGTTGGCCGAGCTGCTGGCGTGGCTCTCGCACGACTTCCCGCCGGAGCACCCCTATGCCGCGTATCCGCTCTCCCCGGGCGTCGCGGGCGGGCCACAGCCATGGCTGCTCGGGTCCAGTGCCGAGAGCGCCGTCCTGGCCGGTCAACTCGGCATGCGGTACTGCTTCGCCGCGTTCCTCAATCCGCGGGACGCGCCGTCGGTGCTGTCGGTCTACCGCGCGGCGTTCCGCCCGTCCTCCGACGGGGCGGTGCCGTACACGATGCTCGCCGTCAGCGCCGTCTGCGCGCCGACCGACGAAGAGGCCGACCTGCTGCGCGCGGGAGCCGAACTGCACGCCCGGCGTGTCGCGGACCGCGACCGGGCCGTCGACCTGCCACTGCCGACCCCCGCGCAGGCGCTCGCCCAGCTCGGCCACGTCCCGGCACCGGTGACCGCCGAACCGGGTCACTGGCCGCGCCACCTGTCCGGGTCACCGGAGCGGGTACACGAGCAGCTCGCGCTGATCTCCGCCGAGAGCGGGGCTCAGGAGCTGATGATCTGCGACTTCGTAGGCGATCACACCGCCCGCCTGCGGTCCTACGAACTGCTCGCCCGGCGGCCCGCTGAGCAGACGCGCGGGGTGCCGCACCGGTACGGGTCGTCGTAGCGGGTGCGGGACAGGCCCTGGGCCTGGAGTTCGGGAACCAGCCCGTCGGCGATCTCCGCGGTGGTGCGGCGGTCGAGAGGGGTGACGTTGAGGTACAGCCCCCCGCCACCGGCCTCCACCATGAGATGTTTCGCCGTGTGTCGGAAGCCGGCACTGGTCATTACGCCGGTGTCCGGCTCACTCCCACCGCGACGCGCCCGCGCAATACCTCCAGAACCGGAACGAATCGCCGGGGTCATGTCGGCGCGGTCTCCTGGCGCAGGCGGATCTCTGGGGCGTCGAACCGTCGGTGCACCCACTGCCCAACGTCGGGAGGTGGCCGGTGGGACTATCGACGGAGTACGCCGAACGTGGTGCCGTATGGACGCGTCGGGCGCGATGGTTTCTGCCCTTGATGGCGGCCGGCGGAGTGACGATGAGCCTCACCGCTCCGCTGGAGGTGTTGTTCGGCCGCGAGCTCTCGGGGAGCAGCGTGTACATCGGCGTCTTCATGCTGACCTCGGCCGTGGGCGTCATCCTCATCGACGTGTTCGGCACCAGGCTGGTCCCCGGCCTGGACGCCAGGGTCGCCCTCACCATCGGGCTGTCCCTGTTCGGCATGTCGTCCGTCGGGATGGGACTGGCGCACGACGACGTGCTGTTGATGTCGTCCCGGGTCGTGCAGGGCTTCGGCGGCGGGATGATGCTCGGCGCCGGCCTGCAGGCGGCCGTACGAGTGCGCCCGGCAGCCGGGGACACCGCCCGCGCCGTGGGGCGGTTCAACGCCGCGTTCCTCTTCGGCGGTGCGGTCGGATCGCCCGGCGGGCTGCTGCTCGCCGGGCTGATCAGCGGCGAAGCCGGCTATCGGATCGCGTTCGTCGTCACCGGGGGCTGCGCGCTGGCGGTCGCCGCCGCGCTCGCCTCCGCGCTGCCGAGCCTGGCACCGCCGCCCGGCATGCCCCGACCGCGGCTCGGCCTGCCCCGGTTCGGCAGGTCGACCGGCGGCGCCGCTCTCGTGCTCGCCATGAACGGTGAATTCCTCCGCGGCGGCGTGCTGTTCACCGCTCTCCCGCTCGCGGGCGCGGCACGCCAGTACTCCACCGTCACGATCGCGCTCGCGATCGCGCTCATGTCCGGTTCCGAGATCGCCGTCCTCACCGTGGCCTACCGCCTCATCCGGCGCGTCGGAGTCGTCACCGTGCTCATCACCGCGTTCGCGCTGGGCGCGGTATGCGCGACCGTGCTCGCCGTCACCTCCGATCTGACGGTCTACCTTGCGATGTCAGTGCTGTTCGGCGTCAGCCTCGCCGGGGCCACCGCGAGCCTTCCCGTGCTGGTGGTCGCGCAGGTCGGCGACTCCTCGGCCGGCCTGGCGAAATTCCGCATCTCGGCCGGCATCGGCGTCCTCGCCGGGACCGTCGGCTGCGCCGTGCTGGGCATGCGGATCGGGATGGCGGGGCTCTTCGGACTCATCGCCGTCGTCCTGCTGGCCAGTGTGCGGCTCGCCCACCACGTCGGGCGTCGTACGGCGATCGCGTGATGCGCGGGCATCGGCGACGCTGTCGCCGTCCGTGAGTGACGACATCGTCCGTTCCCTGCCGACCAGTTGACCCCGCGCCGTGGGGTTTCGACGCCGGCGTCGGCGAGGACGGTCCGCGATCCGTGCGGCAGCCGCCCGGACGCGCGGTGCCGATGACCCGAGGCTCTCCGCGGCGGGACGACGTGCGCCTGGGATTCCACGTCACCGACATGGCGCTCGATGGGGAGCGGTCCGCCGGACTCCCTGTGAGGAGCGGTCCGCCGGACTCCATCCAGATAACGGGCCGCCGGACTCGATCGGGACGGGCCCGACGGTCAAGCGTCCGGACTCACCGTCTCCGGAGTTGCCGTGGCCGGCCTGGCCTCCGTGGGCGGCCGCATCAGCTGCCGGTTGCCCAGCAGCGTTGTCGTGAGCGCCGCAAGCCCCACCAGGGCCGACACGAGCATCGCCGGCCGGGTACCGAGCAGGCTGGCCGAAACGCCGAGGATCACCATGCCGGACGGCAACGCGATGCCGATCGTGGTGCTCAGCAGGCCGAGCGCCGCGGTGCGTTCCTGCGGGTCGACGGCGCCCACCGACAGGGTCGCCTGCATCGTGCCGAAGAAGGCCTGACCGACCCCTGCCACGCCGAGAACGAGCAGGGCCACCGACACCGCCGGGGCGTAGGACAACAAACCCAGGCAGCACAGGCAGAGCGCCACGGCGAGCGCGTAGGCGGCGCCCGGCCGCCGGGCCGGCCGGACGACCAGCGCCGCCGCCGTCACCAGCTGGACCGTTCCGGCGGCCGAGCCGAGCACCCCGGCCATCGTCGCCCCCGCGCCCAGGCCTTTCGCGATGACCGGGACCAGGGGCAGGAACGCGAAGTAGCAGAGGTTGCAGATCACCGTCACCGCGAGGATCACCCTGAGCGCCGGCGAGCGCCGCAGCAGCTGCCAACCCGTCCGGACCGGCGCGGCGGCAGGCGCGGAGCCCGGCCCGCCCGTCGTGGGCGCGTCGGCCGGCATCCCACGGGTAGCGCGCCACAGCAGCGCGGCGGAGCAGGCCAGCAGGACGGTGGGAACAGCGAACGCGGCGCCGAGGCCGAACACTCCGATGGTGACGCCGCCGATCAGCGGGCCGAGCATCGTCGCGCTCGCCAGGCCCGCCATCTCCGCGCTGAGCGCACGATGGGAGCGCTTGGGCCCGGCGATGCGGAACAGCAGCTCTCGCTGCGCGGTCATGTTCACCATGCCGCCGAACCCGTAGAGGAGTTCGAACGGGTACACCATCCAGATCCGGTCGGCGCCGGTGCTCACGACCGCGATCATCACCGCCGAGATCGGCAGCAACGCGAGTTCGGTGAACAGCACCAGCCGGCGCGGGTCCACGTCGCGTCGCGTTCTGGACGCGACGTAGGCCCCGAGCACCATGGGCGAGAACATCGCGAACCCGGCAAGCTGGTTGGCGATCGGACGCCCGCCCAGGTGAGTCACCAGGTACGTTCCGAGAAAAAGCCCGTCCCACCGCGTCAGATGCCACATCCACGAGCTGATCAACACCTCGGGAAGGGATCCGCGCCGGTCTCCACGCATAGCAATGTCCACCCGGCCTACGTAAGGACACTGCCGTCACCTGGGAGAGTCCGTCCGATTGTCAGCCGATTGCGCTGGCGTTTCGAGGGGCGGTCCCCGGTCAGGTCCGCACGACCTGACCGGGGTGTGGTCAGACCCGCTTCAAGGCCTGTGGCCAGAAGATCGCCGGGTAGAAGGAGTTGTCCTCGATCCCGGTCACGTAGGCGTGCGCGACCGTGGAGTTCGGCGTGATGCACAGCGGGATCCAGACCGCCTCGTCGAGGATGATCTTGCTGCAGGCCGCATAGACCGCTTCCATCGTCCCGGTCGTCGGCTGCTTGATCGCCACATCCATCAGCTTGTCGAGTTTCGGGTTCGAGTACTGGAAGAAGTTCAGCGGCTTGGCACCGGTGCGCAGCAGGATCCGCAGGGTGGTGTCGAGGTGCAGCGCGTCCCCGCCGAGGAAGGAGACCAGGATGTCCGGGCGCTTGCCCGGCGGCTGGTTGGGCAGGTCGAACTCCTCCGACGTCGGCATCTCGCGGACGGTGACGTCGAGGCCCAGCGCGGCCAGCTGGGTCTGGACGAGCTCGGCCATCTGCTGCCGCGGCGCGCCGCCGTCGGCACCCCAGGCCAGATCGATCTTCTTCCCCTTCAGGCTCGGTGCCAGCGCCTTGAGCGGGGCGGTGTCCACCTCGGCCGGGAACGGCGCCAGCCTCGAGGAGAGCGTGCGCTCCGGGAACAGCCCCTTCTGGACAGTGGTGAGGCCGCTCCACGCCGTGTCGACGATCGTCTTGCGGTCCAGGGCGGTGAGCACGGCCCTGCGCAGTGCCTTGTCGGCGAAGACACCGGACGTCGGGTTCAGCCAGATCGCCTCCCCCACACCGCCGAAGGAGTTGACGACTCTGAACTGCGCGTTCTTCTCGTACTGCAGCACGTCCCGGACCGCGAAGCCCTTGGTCACCATGTCGAACGCACCCGCGTCGAGCTGCAGTTTCTGAGTCGCGATGCTCGGCGTGATCGCTATATGAATGGTCTTGAACGCGGGCTTCTCACCCCAGTAGCCCGGAAATGCCTCAAGCGTGTAATGGCTGCCCGGCACGAACTCCTTGAAGATGTACGGCCCGGTGCCCGCGTCATGCGTCTTCAGCCACCCCTGCGCGAGGTCGCCGCCGACGGCGTGCTTCGTCACCGCGGTGGGACTCGTCGCCAGCGGTTGCCACGGGCAGGCCAGGTAGTGCAGGAACGCGTTGTTCGGCGACTTCAGCGTCACCACGAACGTGGTGGGGTCGGGCGCCGCGGTCCTGGCCACTCCCGCGACCATGTAGGCGGGGCCCTGGGCGATCTTGGCGCGCCGCTCGAAGGTCTTCTGCCACGACTTCGCGTCCGCGGGGGTGCCGTCGTGGAACTTCACGTCGGGCTGCAGCTTGAAGGTGTACGTCAGCTGGTCCGGCGAGAGCGTCCATGACTTCGCCAGCCCCGGAAGGA
This sequence comes from Streptomyces sp. NPDC050287, assembly GCF_044459385.1. Lineage (NCBI taxonomy): Bacteria > Bacillati > Actinomycetota > Actinomycetes > Kitasatosporales > Streptomycetaceae > Streptomyces > Streptomyces sp. NPDC050287. Next base: position 157,928 of record NZ_JBITIY010000001.1, read on the forward strand.
ACTCCGAGGTGCCCGGCTTGTAGCGGACAAGTCCCTCGTAGGCGGATTCCATGACCTGGACGCCTTCGCCCTCGTACATGATGTCCGGGTCGGGAACCTGCATGTCGGCCAGGAACGGAATGCGCAGGGTGAGCTTCGAACCGCCCGACCCACCGCCGCCGCTGCCCTCGGGTCCGCACGCGGCGATCAGCGACGCGAGGCTGATACCGCCGATGGCGAGACCGCCGGCCTTCAGGAATCCGCGGCGGTCCAATCCGGCCGGAAAGTCCGCCGATCTCTGCTGTCGGGGTTCCGTGATATCCACCAATGCCTCCTGCTCTGGGCCCACTGTCGACCTGAAAGCACGGCATTCGCTGGCGTGCCTCCACTCTTCCGAGCAGTAAAAGTGCGTCCGGTGACGCACTCGCGTCGCATCAGTACCTCTCGGATTGCGCCGTCAGAACTCGAGGAGGTTCTCGCGGAACGTGCTGTGGTTGTAGCCGTCCCTGATGAGGCCGCGCTTGCGCAGGGCGGGCGCCAGGCCGTCCGCGATCTCCGCGATGTTGCGTCGCGTGACGGTCGGCGACAACAGGAAGCCGTCGCCGCCGATCTCCTCCATCGCCTCGCCCATCTTCGACGCCACGGTGTCGGGTGAGCCGACGAACGCGAGGCCCGCGTGGGTGTCGACGGTGGCGATGGCCTCGCGCAGCGTCTTGCCGCGGGCGCCTTCGATGAACGTACGCAGGGTGCTCGTCTCGCCGTTGCCCCAGACGTCGGGGACCTCCTTGTCGAGATCGAACGTGGAGAAGTCGAATTCCCCGCCGGAGGTGTAGCTCAGCCCCCACAGCCCCCGCTCGATCGCCTGGTCGCTCCAGCGGGCGGCCCGCATGTCCTCCACGCGCGCCTGTGCGACGCGATCGGTGTCACCGAGTACCGGGTCGATGAGGAAGAGGATCTTCAGCGTGCTCGGGTCGCGACCGTAGTCCCTCAGGCGGCGGTGCATGTCCTGCCGGAACGCCTTCATCTGCTCGATGCTGGTGCCGTGCGCCAGCATCGACTCGGCGTACTTGGCGGCCAGGTCACGACCTGCGGGCGAGGCTCCGGCCTGCACGATGACCGGACGGCGCTGCGGCCCGGGGATGGTGTTGAGCGGTCCGCGGGTCTTGAAGTACTTCCCCTCGAAATCGACCGGGTGCACCTTCGTGTGGTCGGCGTAGCGCGGTGTCTCCTGGTCGACGAGGACGGCACCCTCCTCCCACGAGTCCCACAACGCCCCGACGGCCTCCATCCACTCCTTGGCCATCTCGTACCGCTCGCTGTGCTTCATCAGCGTGTCGTACCCGTACTGCTGCGCCGCGCGCGACGAGCTACCGGTGACCACGTTCAGTCCGACCCGCCCCTCGGTGAGGTGGTCGAGGGTGGTCATCGTCCGGGCCGCCATGAAGGGGTGGTAGAAGCTCGTCGACAAGGTCACCGCGATGCCGATGTGCTTCGTCCGCTGCGCCAGCAGCGGGATCAGCGGGACGGGGTCGCTCTTCGGCGCCAGCAGACCGTACTTGAGCGTCGTCTCCATCGAGCGCCCGTAGGCATCCTCGATCATGCTCGTGTCCTCGACCAGCAGATAGTCGAAGCGAGCCCGCTCCAGCGCCGCTGCCAGGTCGACGAAGAGGTCACCCTTCATCCAGTCGTGGCCGGTGTTACCCGCCCACGGGTCCATCGCCCACGTCTGAACGCTGAAGCCACTGCCCATGAACCAGCCCAAATGAAACATGCCCCCAATCTGGCTGGCCCGTGTTTCCGCCCACCGAGCCACGCGGTTGCGCCCGCATTGCGCCGCGACGCCTCCCGTCACCAGGCAGGACGTGTCCCGTCACCAGGCAGGACGTGTGCCGTCACCAGACAGGACGTGTCCCGTCGCCGGGCAGGACGACAACGCGGACACGTACGGGGCAGCCGTCCACGACGGGGCCGTGGGCGCAGATCGCCGAGGGTGCCGCCATCTCCGGGAGCCGTGCTGGTGGGACTCCTCGACCAGCGGGCCCTGTCGGCGGTCCTGGGTCTGGTGTGGCCGCTGGCCGCGCTGCCGCTGCCTCAGAAGCCGGCGAGCGCCTCCCGCACCGCCTCCAGGTCCCCGTCCGACGCCAACCCGGCGTGATACAGCCGCAGTTCCGTGGCCCCCAGCTCCCGGGCGTGCCCCGCGTCCGCCGCGAGCGTGCCGGGGCTGCCGCCCATGCCGGAGACGACACCGAAGTTGGCGGCGACCACGGCACCCGCCCGCCGCTGCTCCGCGAACGGTGTCAGCAGGCCGGGGCCGCCCGCGCACGGGACGACGACGCCGTCCGCGACCGCCAGGATGTGCGCGGGGTCGACGCCCGGGTTGGCGCCGACGTGGTAGGTCACGGGGTCGGCGTGCAACAGGACCTGGAAGCCCTCGGGAGCGGCGGCGCGGACCGCGGCGACGGCCTCCTCCTGGAGGGTGCGGGCCGTTTCGTCGCGCCACGCGCGCGTGGCGGCCGCGTTCGTCTCGCCGAGCAGCTTCTCGACCCCCGCCCAGCCCCCGTCGTCGGGCGCGCCCCGCCACAGCGGCTCCAGTGCCTCGCGTACGGCGGCCGCCAGCTCGTCGGCGTCCAGGCCCTGCCTGCCGTACCCCTCCCGGCAGGCCGGGCAGAAGCAGAGCGCCATGAGGTACATCCCGGCGTCGCCGAGCGCGACCCCGCCGGTCTTGTCGTGGGCGTGCAGGTGCTGGAGGCCGTACCAGCCGAGGGACTCCAGTTCGGTGCCGCGCGCGCCGGGGCGGACGGCGGCCTCGGCGGCCAGATCGACGAGGTACGCGCGCGTGGCGGGCTGTGCGACGCACGGGGCCCACGGGTAGCGGTCGCCGTAGGCGTTGACGACCGAGGTGTCCGGGTGCTCGGCGCCCAGGCGGGAGTTGTGCGCGAGGACGACCCAGGTGTGCACCTCGAGACCGGCGTCCACGAGCGCGGCGGCGGCCTCGCCGAAGGCGTCCCCGGGGGCCCAGTCGCCGGCCGCGTAAGGGCGCAGCTCCCGACCCGCCCAACGGTCGTCCGTGGGGTACAGCACGGACGCGTGCTCGGCGGTGACGACGCGGTGGCGGGGGTGGCGGGGGGTCAGGGCCCGGGTGGAGTGGTAGGCGGAGGCGAGGGTCACCTGCCGCACGCCGAGCGCGGCGATGCGTCCCGCGGCCTCCGGGTCCCCGTTGACATCCCAGGGGTAGACGAACGTCGACGCCTTCACTTGCCCTCCGCCTTCACGTGCTTGTTCTCCGGCTTCACGTGCTGCTCGTCCTCCGCGTTCACTTGCCGTCGCACGACTCGAGGTTCACTTGCCCTCGTCCAGCAGCGCGTACCCACGTTCGATGATCTGCGCGAGCTGCTTGACATGGTCCTCGCTCGGCTCGTGCAGCGGGGGCCGCACCTCCCCCACATCGAGCCCGCGAAGCCGTACGCCGGCCTTGACGAGGGCGACGGCGTAGCCGCGGCCCTGGGCGCGCAGTTCGACGAAGGGGCGGTAGAAGCCGTCGAGGAGGCGGTGGGCGGTGGTGTCGTCGCCGGTCTTGTGGGCCTCGTAGAAGGCCAGGGCGATCTCGGGGGCGAAGCAGAACACCGCGGACGAGTAGAGCGTGACGCCGAGGCCGCGGTAGGCGAGCTGGGTCTGTTCGGCGGTCGGCAGGCCGTTGAAGTAGAGGAAGTCGCCCGGGGCCTCGGTGCGGACGGCGCTGACGATCCGCTGCAACAGGTCGAGGTCGCCGAGGCCGTCCTTGAAGCCGATGATCCCGTCGGTGCGGGCCAGCTCCACGACGGTCTCGGGGGTGAACACGGCGTTGTCGCGCTGGTAGACGATGACGGGCAGATCGGTCGCCGCGGCCACCTCCCGGTAGTGCCGCAGCAGTCCCTCCTGGCCGGCGACGACGAGGTAGGGCGGCATGGCGAGCAGGCCGTCGGCCCCGGCCGCCTCGGCCAGGCGTGCGTACCGCACGGCGAGCGCGGTGCCGTATCCGGCGCCGGCGACGACCGGTACCCGGCCCGCCGTCTCCTCGACGGCCGCCCGGACGCAGTCCTCGAACTCCTCGGGCGCGAGCGCGTGGAACTCCCCCGTGCCGCAGCAGGCGAAGACGGCGGCGGCGCCGGCTTCCACCCCGCGGCGCACATGGGCGCGGTAGGCGTCGAGGTCGACGGAGCCGTCGGGGCCGTAGGCGGTGACGGGGAAGAACAGCGGCCCGCCGGGAATGCCGAGTCGAGCGGCGAGGGGGGCTGACGTCACGGGCTCTCCCTAGTTCAGGCGCTCATGTCACTGACTCGCTCATGTTTCTGACTTGCATCCATATTCATGAACGTCACCACCCTAAGGAGCCCCTTCGGGGCCGGTCAAGCGAACAATCCGCCATCAGGCGAGCGGATTTTCCCGGCCCACGCCACACTTGACGAAGAACGTCCACGATCCCTAGCGTGTCCACGCATGTGAATGGGATCCACGCATGCGGCCGCCGACTCAAGGAGACCCGAGGATGCCCGCTCCCCGCACCGTTCTGCTCACCGGCGCCGCCGGCGGGCTCGGCACCCTGATGCGGAACCTGCTCCCGGCCTTCGGTTACGAACTGCGCCTGCTCGACGTGCGCCCGATCGAGGGCGACCCGGACGCCGTCACCGCGGACCTCGCCGACCGGGACGCCCTGCGGGAGGCCGTGCGGGGCGTCGACGCGATCATCCATCTGGCGGGCATCTCCCTGGAGGCCCCCTTCGAGAAGATCCTCAAGGCCAACATCGAGGGCACGTACAACCTGTACGAGGCCGCCCGCGAGGAGGGCGTACGGCGCATCGTCTTCGCCTCCTCCAACCACGCGGTCGGCTTCACCCCGCGTCCTCAGGGCGAGGACCCCCTCATCCCCATCGACACCCCGCGCCGCCCGGACACCTTCTACGGCCTGTCCAAGTCCTTCGGCGAGGACCTGGCCCAGCTCTACTGGGACAAGCACGGCCTGGAGACCGTCTCCGTGCGCATCGGCTCCTGCTTCCCCCAGCCGACCAGCGTGCGCATGCTCTCGGTGTGGATGAGCCCCGCCGACGGCGCCCGCCTCTTCCACGCGGCCCTGACCGCCGAGGACGTCAAGCACACCGTCGTCTACGGCTCCTCCGCCAACACCCGGCTGTGGTGGGACCTGTCCACCGCGCGGGCCCTCGGCTACGAGCCGCAGGACGACTCCGAGGAGTTCGCCGAGAAGCTCATCGCCGAGCAGGGCGAGCTGGACCCGGAGAACGTGGCGCACGCCTACCTGGGCGGCCACTTCGTCAGCGACCCGCCGATCTGGCCGTACTGATACGGGCCGATCCGGCCATACCGATACGTACGCGAGCGCACTTGTGGGGCGGGCGGGCACCGAACGGGCCCGCCCGCCGCCGCATTCGGGCATCCGCGCTGCCCGATCTCACGCGTCCGCATACAGCCGCCCAGGTCCAAGACGGTCACACCCCGCCGTGAACGGGCACATGCGGGCAGCATCGGGCCGACAACAGGCCTGGTCAGTGTCGCTTCCCCCCTGTAGAACTTCCCCCATGGGCCGAACCGGGCCCGAACGGGCAAGGAAGCGCGGAGGCAGGTGTCGGCCATGCACATCAAGTCGGCAGAGGAACGCCAGCGGGAGATCGTACGGGTCGCCCGCGCCACCGGCTCGGTCGACGTCAGCGCCCTCGCCACCGAGCTGGGCGTGGCCAAGGAGACCGTACGGCGGGACCTGCGCGCCCTGGAGGACCACGGCCTGGTCCGCCGCACCCACGGCGGGGCCTATCCGGTGGAGAGCGCCGGCTTCGAGACGACGCTCGCCTTCCGCGCCACCAGCCACGTTCCCGAGAAGCGCCGGATCGCGGCCGCCGCGGCCGAGCTGCTCGGGGACGCCGAGACGGTCTTCGTCGACGAGGGCTTCACCCCGCAGCTCATCGCCGAGGCGCTGCCCAGGGACCGGCCGCTGACCGTGGTCACCGCGTCCCTGCCGGTCGCGGGCGCGCTCGCCGAGACCGAGAACACCTCCGTCCTGCTGCTGGGCGGCCGGGTCCGCTCCGGCACCCTCGCCACGGTCGACCACTGGACCACCAAGATGCTGTCCGGCTTCGTCGTCGACCTCGCCTACATCGGCGCCAACGGCATCTCCCGCGAACACGGCCTGACCACCCCCGACCCCGCGGTCAGCGAGGTCAAGGCACAGGCCGTGCGGGCCGCGCGCCGCACGGTGTTCGCGGGCGTCCACACCAAGTTCGGAGCGGTCAGCTTCTGCCGGTTCGCCGAGATCGGCGTCCTGGAGGCCATCGTCACGAGCACCCTCCTGCCCACGGCCGAGGCCCACCGCTACTCACTGCTGGGACCGCAGGTCATCCGCGTCTGAACAACCGCCGGACCAGCCAGACGGGCATACCTCACCCCGTGTTGCCCTTTATCTCCCCATACGTCCAGGAGCGATCCATGCGAACCCAGAGCCGACGACGGCCCCCGCGAGCCACGCTCGCCATGGCCGCCGCAGGGACGCTGCTCGCCCCGCTGCTCTCCGGCTGCTGGGTCGGAGCGGGCGGGGCCGGATCGGGCGGAAACTCGATCAACGTCCTCATGGTCAACAACCCGCAGATGGTCGAGCTGCAGAAGCTCACCGCCGCCCACTTCACCAAAGAGACCGGCATCAAGGTCAACTTCACCGTCCTGCCCGAGAACGACGTCCGCGACAAGATCAGCCAGGACTTCGCCAACCAGGCGGGCCAGTACGACGTGGCCACCCTGTCCAACTACGAGATCCCGATCTACGCCCGCAACGGCTGGCTGCACGAGATGAACACCTACGTCTCCAAGGACAAGGCGTACGACGAGCAGGACGTCCTCAAGCCGATGCGCCAGTCCCTGAGCGGCGACGACGGCAAGCTCTACGGGCAGCCCTTCTACGGCGAGTCGTCCTTCCTGATGTACCGCAAGGACGTCTTCGACAAGAAGGGCCTGACGATGCCCGCGCACCCGACCTGGACCCAGGTCGCCGACCTGGCCGCCAAGGTCGACGGGGCCGAACCGGGCATGAAGGGCATCTGTCTGCGCGGCCTGCCCGGCTGGGGCGAGGTGATGGCACCGCTCACCACCGTCGTGAACACCTTCGGCGGCACCTGGTTCGACAAGGACTGGAAGGCACGGCTCGACTCCCCCGGGTTCGAGAAGGCGACGAAGTTCTATGTCGACCTGGTCCGGGGACACGGCGAGTCCGGCGCCGCCCAGTCCGGCTTCGCCGAGTGCCTGAACAACATGACCCAGGGCAAGGTCGCCATGTGGTACGACGCCACCTCCGCCGCCGGATCCCTGGAGGCCGCCAACTCCCCCGTCAAGGGCAAGCTCGGCTACGCCCCCGCCCCGGTCGAGAAGACGAAGTCCGCCGGCTGGCTCTACACCTGGGCCTGGGGCATCCAGGACGCCTCCCGCAACCCCGACAAGGCGTGGAAGTTCGTCTCCTGGGCGTCCAGCAAGCAGTACGAGCAGCTGGTCGGCGACCAGATCGGCTGGTCCAACGTCCCGGCCGGCAAGCGCGCCTCGACGTACACGAACCCCGCCTACGTCAAGGAGGCCGCCGCCTTCCAGGAGATGACCAAGCAGGCCATCGAGGGCGCCCGCCCGAGCGACCCCGGCGTGCAGCCGCGCCCCGCGCCCGGCATCCAGTTCGTCGGCATCCCCGAGTTCACCGATCTCGGCACCAAGGTCTCCCAGGAGATCAGCGCGGCCATCGCCGGACGCCAGTCCGTCGAGTCGGCCCTGAAGAAGTCCCAGCAGCTCGCCGAGCGGATCTCCGAGGAGTACGAGGGACGATGACCGCGACGACAACAGCTCCCATCGCCGGTACCCCGGTGCGCACCGCACCGCAGCCGTCGGCCCGCCTGCGGGCCTGGGCCACCAGGGCCCCCCTGCTCCCCGCCCTGATCTTCATGATCGCGGTCACCCAGCTCCCGTTCGTGGCCACGCTGGTGATCTCCTTCTTCGACTGGAACGCCCTCTATCCCAAGGCCCGCCACTTCACCGGCTTCGACAACTACCAGCAGGTCCTGAGCGACGCCGACCTGCGCCACTCCGTGTGGACGACAGTCCTGCTGACGGTCGCGGTGGTGGTGGCCAGCCTGATCCTCGGCCTGGTCCTGGCGCTGCTCCTCGACCGTAGGTTCCGGGGCCGGGGCGTGGTCCGCACGCTCCTCATCGCCCCCTTCCTGGTGGTCCCGGTGGCCGCCGCCCTGCTCTGGAAGCATGTGCTCTACAACCCTGAATACGGCCTGTTCAATGGGCTGTTGCACTATGTGGGCGGCCCACAGCCCGACTGGATCTCCAGCACCCCGCTGCTCGCGGTCGAGGCGTCCCTGGTCTGGCAGTGGACCCCGTTCATGATGCTGATCCTGCTGGCCGGCCTGCAGAGCCGCGATCAGCAGCAGATGGAGGCCGCGCGGGTCGACGGCGCGAGCGACTGGCAGATCTTCCGGTATCTGACGCTCCCGCACCTGCGCCGCTACCTCGAACTCGGCGCCCTGCTCGGCTCGATCTACATCGTCCAGAACTTCGACGCCGTCTTCACGATCACCTCCGGCGGTCTGGGCACCGCCAACCTCCCCTACACCGTCTACCAGAGCTTCTACCAGGCCCACGAGAACGGCCTCGCCTCGGCCGCCGGCGTCCTGGTGGTCATCGGCTCGATCATCATCGCGACCTTCGCCCTGCGCGTGGTGTCGTCCCTGTTCCGAGAGGAGGCGGGCCGGGCATGAGCACCGTCGCCGTACGACCGCGCAGTGACCGCCGCAAGGGCGCGGGGCTCGGCCTGGTGGCCTGGCTCCTGGGCATCCTGTTCTTCCTGCCCATCGCCTGGATGGCGCTGACGTCCTTCCATTCCGAGCAGGACGCCGCCACCAACCCCCCCTCCTTCGGGGCGGCCCTGACGCTCGACGGGTACCGCGAGTTCTTCGGCACGGGCGGCGGCGCGAGCCCCTGGCCGGCGCTGATCAACTCCACCGTGGCGTCGGTGGCGTCGACGCTGTTCGTCCTTCTGCTGGCCTTCCCGGCGGCCTACGCGCTGTCGATCCGCCCGGTGAAGAAGTGGACCGACGTCCTGTTCTTCTTCCTGTCGACGAAGATGCTCCCTGCCGTGGCGGGCCTGCTGCCGATCTACCTGTTCGCGAAGAACACCGGGATGCTCGACAACATCTGGCTGCTGGTCATCCTCTACACCTCGATGAACCTGCCGATCGCGGTGTGGATGATGCAGTCCTTCCTCGCCGAGGTGCCGGTCGCGGTGATCGAGGCGGCGAAGGTGGACGGGGCCCGACTGCCGACGATCCTCGCGCGCGTCGTCGCCCCGATCGCCCTGCCCGGTATCGCCGCGACGGCCCTGATCTGCTTCATCTTCAGCTGGAACGAGCTGCTCTTCGCCCGTGTGCTGACCGGCGTGGTGGCCGAGACCGCCCCCGTCTTCCTGACCGGCTTCATCACCAGCCAGGGCCTGTTCCTGGCGAAGGTGTGCGCCGCGTCGCTCGTCATCTCCCTGCCGGTGCTCGCCGCGGGGTTCGCCGCCCAGGACAAACTGGTCCAGGGCCTGTCGCTTGGAGCCGTGAAATGAAGGCCGCCGTCATCGAGTCCGTGGGCCGTGCCGTCGTCACCGAGGTCCCGGACCCGACGCCGGGACCCCGCGAGGTCGTCGTCGAGGTCGCCGCCTGCGGCCTGTGCGGCACCGACCTGCACATCCTGCAGGGCGAGTTCGCACCCAAGCTGCCCATCGTCCCCGGGCACGAGTTCGCGGGCGAGGTCGTCGGGGTGGGCAACCAGGTCACGGAGGTCGCGGTCGGCGACCGGGTCGCGGTGGACCCGTCCCTGTACTGCTACGAGTGCCGCTACTGCCGTACCGGCCACAACAACCTCTGCGAGCGGTGGGCCGCGATCGGGGTCACCACGGCCGGGGGCGCGGCGCAGTTCGCGGTGGCCCCGGTGGCCAACTGCGTGAAGCTGCCCGAGCATGTGCGCACCCAGGACGCGGCCCTGGTGGAGCCGCTCTCCTGCGCGGTCCGCGGCTACGACGTCCTGCAGTCCCGCCTCGGCGCCCACGTCCTGATCTACGGCTCCGGCACGATGGGTCTGATGATGCTGGAGCTCGCCAAGCGGACGGGGGCGGCCAGTGTGGACATGGTGGACATCAACACCCAGCGCCTGGCCACGGCCCAGCAGCTCGGGGTGTCGTCCTCGGCGACCAGCGCCGACGAACTCGACCGACCGCAGGGCTGGGACGTCGTGGTCGACGCGACCGGAAACGCGGCCGCGATCCAGGACGGCCTGGGGCGGGTCGCGAAAGCCGGGACGTTCCTCCAGTTCGGCGTCGCCGACTACGCGACCCGCGTGACGATCGACCCGTACCGCATCTACAACCAGGAGATCACCATCACCGGCTCGATGGCGGTCCTGCACAGCTTCGAACGAGCGGCGGAACTGTTCGCGAACGGTGTCCTGGACCCGGAGGTCTTCATCAGCGACCGCATTCCGCTGGAGCAGTACCCGCAGGCACTGGAGCAGTTCGCGGCCGGGGTGGGCCGGAAGATCGTCGTGGTGCCGTAGCGGCTGATGCCGCAACAGCCGGTGCCGGGCCTGCCCGACGGTACGGCCGTCGGGCAGGCGGTCATATGCGTACGTCCGTCGGACGGGCTGTCATATCGGCAGCGCGCCGTACAGCGCGGCACCCGCGGCGGCGAAGACCGGACCGGCCCACCGGGGCAGGGAGCGGTCGCGCCGTCCCGCCACGTAGGCGAGGGCCGATGCCGCCGTCGCCGGCCACAGGAAGGCGAAAGCGGCGTCCGGAAGGGAGAACTCGCCACGGACGGCGGCGGCGACCGCGTATCCGGCGAACGCCGCCGACGCGACGACGGGGAAGTCCGTGCCGAAGGGGTTCCAGCCGGCGGACGCCCGCTCCCGGCGCCTGGTGAGCACGATCGACGCGATCACCGCGACACCGGCGACACCGGTCCACAGCGCCGCGGGGACGACCAGGACGGGGCTGGGGCTCATGGGATCCCTTCACTCTCGGAAACTGACCCGATTGGCCTTCGGTAAGGGAACGGTAAAACGCCCCCGCTCGTTCAACCGAGCATGACAGCTATGACCCCCGGCTCGAACATCCCTCTCCCCGCCGCCCGCGTGACGGTGGACGTCGCCGCCCCGGTGCGGCTCGACGTATCGGGCCTGCTGCTCACGGGCGACGGCAAGGTGCGCTCCGACGACGACTTCATCTTCTACAACCAGCCCTCGGGCCCGGGCGTGACGTACCGCTCCGGCGGCGGCACCGCCCCCGACGCGATCACGGTCGACACCGGCGCCGTCCCGCCGGGCATCGAGAAGATCGTCGTCACCGCGAGCCCGGACGCCGCCGGCCAGACCTTCCAGGGCATCGAACCGACGGCCACCATCCGCAACGCGGACGACAACAGCGTCCTGGCCACGTTCACACCCCCGCAGCTCGGCACCGAGACGGCCCTGGTGATCGTGGAGATCTACCTCCGCAACGGCGCCTGGAAGGCCCGCGCGGTCGGCCAGGGCTACGCCAACGGCCTGGCGGGCATCGCCACCGACTTCGGCGTCAGCGTGGAGGAGCCGGCCCCGGCCGCCGCCGCTCCCGCCGCCCGGCCGGTGGCTCCTCCCCAGCCGGCCGTGCAGCCCCCCGCGGCGCCGCCTGCCCCGCCGCTGGACCCGCGGGTCGCCGCACCCCCGGCGCCCGCCGCGCCCCCGGTCCCGCCCGCTCCCGTCCCGGGTGCCGGGAAGATCAACCTCGACAAGGGCCGGGTCAGCCTCCAGAAGAACCAGACCGTCTCCCTGGTCAAGGGCGGCCGCCCGCTGCTGTCCCAGGTCAAGATGGGCCTCGGCTGGGAGCCGGCGTACCGCGGCAAGGACATCGACCTCGACGCCTCGGTCATCGCCTACGGCCCGCAGCGCAACCACATCGACAGCTGCTACTTCGGCAAGCTGTCCATCGTCGGCGGCGCGATCAAGCACTCCGGCGACAATCTCACGGGTGAGGGCGGCGGTGACGACGAGGTGATCGTGGTCGACCTCGGCCGTCTCCCGCAGGAGGTCACCGGCCTGGTCTTCACGGTGAACTCGTTCTCCGGCCAGAAGTTCACCGAGGTCGCGAAGGCCTACTGCCGCCTCCTGGACGCCGCGACCGGCGAGGAACTCGTCCGCTTCGACCTCACCAGCGCCGAGGCTCAGACGGGCGTGCTGATGGCCAAGATGATCAAGCAGTTCTCCGGCGAGTGGGAGATGACGGCCATCGGCGACTTCGTCAAGGCCCGCACGGTCCGGAACATGGTCAAGCCGGGGGCCCAGGCGCTGTAGCCACCCGTACGGCTCCGGGGGCGCCCCGCGCCGGGGCGCCCGCCGCCCTCACGTCCCCGCTCGCAGCCCCTCCATCAGCAGCGACAGGTACCGCCGGATCGCCTTCCCCTGCGCGTCCGCCAGCTCCGCCGCCGCGGCGACCCCATGCGCGAGGCGCAGTACGTCCATCGGGTCGACGTCCCCGCGCAGTGTGCCCTCCCGCTGAGCAGCCTCCACCAGCCGGGTCGCCGCCGTCTTCATCGTCGTGGCGCACACCGTCGCCGCGGCCGAGTCGACGTCCGTCACCGCCGAGCTCAGCAGCGCCCTCAGCCCTCGGACCTGAATCATCCCCACGCCGAGTTCGTTCAGCCACTCCGCCAGCGCCTCGCCCGGCGGCAGCGACCCCGCGATCTCGTCCGCGTGCGCCGCGATGGCCTCGACGCGGTCGACGTACGCCGCCTCCAGCAACGCCTGACGCGTGGGGAAGTGCCGGTACAGCGTGCCGGTCCCGACCCCGGCCCGCTTGGCGATGTCGTCGAGGGACGCGCCTTCCCCGTGCTCGGCGAAGGCCTCCGCCGCCACCGTCAGCAACCGCTCGTAATTGCGCCGGGCGTCCGCGCGCATGGGCCTGACCCGCGCCATCCAGAAACTCCTCGCACCCCGGGGACCCTGCGCGCACCCTACGAGCAAGGGCCCCGTACGAACAGCGCCGGTGGGGCCCTCACATCTTCGTCGCCCCCGCCGCCAGGTCCTGCGGGAAGCTGGAAACCGGACCTCGACCTGGACTGGACCTAGAACAACGCGCTGTACGCGTTCAGCGCGGGCTGGCCGCCAAGGTGGGCGTACAGGACGGTGGCGTCCCGGTCGATCTCCCCGCGCCGGACCAGGTCGATCATCCCGGCCATCGACTTGCCCTCGTAGACGGGGTCGGTGACCATCCCCTCGGTCCGCGCGGCGAGCCGCATCGCCTCCAGGGTGACCTCGTCCGGGATGCCGTACGTCCCCGCGTGGTACCGCTCGTCCAGCTCCACGTCCGCCTCCGTCAACTCCTTCTGTACGCCGATGAGTTGCCCGGTACGCTGGGCGATCCGCGCGATCTGCTCCCGGGTGCGGGCGGGTGCCGCCGACGCGTCGACACCGAGCACGCGTCGTGGCCGCCCTCCCGCCTCCTCCAGCGCACGGAACCCGGCGACCATGCCTGCCTGGGTGGACCCGGTCACCGAGCACACCACCACGGTGTCGAAGAAGACCCCCGACTCCCGCTCCTGCTCGGCCACTTCGTACGCCCACCCGGCGAACCCGAGACCGCCGAGCGGATGGTCCGAGGCCCCGGCGGGAATGGCGTACGGCTTCCCGCCGCCCTCCTCGACCTCCCGCAGCGCCTGCTCCCAGCTCTCCTTGAACCCGATGCCGAAGCCGGCCCGCACCAGCCGGACGTCGGCTCCGGCGAGTCTGCTGATCAGGATGTTGCCGACCTTGTCGTACACGGAGTCCGGCCACTCGACCCAGCTCTCCTGCACCAGCACGCACTTGAGCCCGGCGCGGGCGGCGCAGGCGGCGACCTGGCGGGTGTGGTTCGACTGCACGCCGCCGATGGAGACGAGGGTGTCGCAGCCCTGGGCGAGGGCGTCGGCGACCAGGTACTCCAGCTTGCGGGTCTTGTTGCCGCCGTACGCGACACCGGAGTTGCAGTCCTCCCGCTTGGCCCACAGGGAGGCGCCGCCGAGGTGCTCCGTCAGCCGCTGGAGCGGGTGCACCGGCGAGGGGCCGAAGAGCAGCGGGTAACGCTCGTACGAGGAAAGGGACATGGGTCCTCCGGTGTCAGTCGCTGTCGGCGAGCTCGGCCAGCCCTCGCCAGATCTCCACCGTGACGTGGACCGCGCCGTCCACGTCACCGGCCGCGCACGCCCGGATGAGCTGGTCGTGCAGCCCGGCCGAACGGCAACTGCCGCCCTCACCGAAGCGCCGTCGCTCCAGCCGGCGGATGAGGGGGGTGTAGCGGGCGACGGTGGCGGCGGCCGCCCGGTTGCCGCTGACGCGGACGAGGACGTCGTGCAGGTCGTCGTCGGCCCGCAGGGCGGCGTCCACCTCTTTGGCCCGTACGGCCGCCGCGAACCGCTCGTTGGCCGCGCGCATCGCCTCGACGTCCGCGGCGAACAGCCGGGGCACCGCGACCCGGGTGACCAGTTCGTGCATGGCCCCCACCACGGCCGCCGCGTCCCGCACGTCGGCGGCCACGACGGGAGTCACCCGGGTGTAGCTCTGCGGCTTGCTCTCCAGCAGCCCCTCGTCGACGAGCCGCGCGAACGCCTCCCGCACCGGCGCCCGCGACAGCCCCAGCCGCTCGGCGAGCTCCGCGTCCCGCACCACGGCACCGGGGTCGATCTCCCCGGTCACGATGGCGTCCCTGATCGCTGTGTAGGCGCGGTCCCTGAGCAGGGTGCGCGGAACGGGTTCCATGAGCTGAAATGTTAGATGTCAATCTCCCGGAAGAGAAGAGGGGCCCGCCCCGAAGTGCGGGCCCCCGATCGTGGCAGCCGGTCAGGCAGCCCACGTCCAGTCGGCGTCCCGAGCGGCCTCGAGCAGCGCGACCATCCGGAAGGCCGCGTCCGACAGGCCTCTGAAGGTGTGCCGGTTACCCTGGCCCGACAGGCCGTGGCCCGCCCGGTAACCGGCCAGGTTCCAGGTGCAGACCGGCACGTTGACCGGAGCCTGCTCGGTCGGCCCGCCGTGACGACCGGCGGCGTACTGCTCATCGGGAACACGTCTTCCCCTGCGTCGTCCTCTCCTCGTCTGTCTGACCGTTGCTTTCTGACAACGCGTCGGTTACGTCCTCCTTGTTGACACTCACTTCGAGGCGCGCGCATACTCCTCGGCAACGTTCACGTGAACGTTCACGGACAGCATCCACGAAAGCACAGTGGGGCCCTGCGGCGGCCCTGCCGACCCCTCCCCGTCCTCACCTTCGCAGGGCCCGGCCACAGGCAACCGACCCCCCGATCGGCACCGCGTGGCCGAGGCGCGCCTGCCCCGGAACGAAGTGAGTGTTCGAACATGGAGCCATCTCTGTCGAGGAGACGTCTTCTCGCAGCTTCGCTGGGCGGCACGGGTGCCGCCCTGCTGGGTCTCACGGGCTGCGGCGCCTCCTCCGGTTCGGTGTCCGCCGGCACCGGCCACCTCAGCGTCTGGTACTGGTCGGGAGCATTGAGCACCCGGCTGCTGGCCGTCTCCCGCAAGGGGGTACCGGGGGTCCCCGGCCTGAAGGTGGAAGGCGCCGAGATAGGTGACACCTACGGCAAGCTGCTCACCGGCCTGGCAGCCCGCGCCTACGTCCCGGACATCACGGCCCTCAACTCCGACGTCGCCAGCTTCTTCCCGCACGAGGACCAGTTCCTCGATCTGAACAGCCTCGGCGCGGACAGCCTCAAGAGTCAGTACCTCGACTGGAAGTGGCAGGGCGGCATCGCCCCGTCCGGTCGGATGATCGCCTTCCCCATCGACTGCGGTCCTTCGGCGCTGTACTACCGCAAGGACATCTTCGACAAGGCCGGACTCCCCTCCGCCCCTGAGGAACTTGCGCAGGCCGCCTCCAGTTGGGAGGACTACTTCGCAGTCGGCAGGAAACTGAGGTCCGCGCAGTCCGGCACCTTCCTCGTCGGCAACATCGCGAGCGTTTTCCGCATGTCCCTGCTGCAGAGCCGGAAGCAGTTCGTCGACCAGGACAACCGCTTCATAGGAGACCAGGCACACGTCAAACGCTGCTGGGACCTGGCGGTGGAATCGCTCCGGCAGAAGCTCAGCGCCAAGATCAACGACGGGACACCCGACTCCAACGCGGCCTACGCGCAGGGACGTATCGCCTCCGCCTGCACCGCCGTCTGGTGGATGGGCGGGGTCAAGCAGACGGCCGCCAAGACGTCCGGTGCCTGGCGAGTGACCAGGATGCCCGGTGGGGCGGCCAACTACGGCGGCTCCTACCTCGCCATCACCAAGTACTGCAGGGACCCGAAGGGCGCTTTCGAGTTCGTCAAATGGCTGCTGGGGCCGGCCAACCAACTGGCGGCCTACCAGGAGATGGGTCTGTTCCCGACCACTCCCGTCGTCTACGACAAGCCGGCGATGCGGGAGCCCGACAAGTTCTTCGGCGGTCAGCGCCCCATCGACGTCTTCGGACCGGCCGCCCAGCAGGCGCCTGTCGTCTACTTCAGCCCCTACGAGGGCAACGCTTCCACCCCCGTCTACCAGGAGCTGACCAACGTGGAGCTGCTCGGAAAGAACCCCGACAAGGCGTGGCGGGATGCCATGGCCGCTGCGGAGAAGACCCTCTCGCAGAAGGGGGTGCGATGAGATGGCCCTTGCCGGAGCCACCGGTGCGCCCAGCACCAAGCCGAGTGTGACGGCGAGGAAGGAGCGCGGGTCCGCGACGGCCGGGCGGCTGGGCAGCCCGGTGCGGCGCAATCTGCCGGTCTATCTCGCCATCTCGCCGTTCTACGTGCTGTTCGCCGTGTTCGGCGTGTTCCCCGTCGTCTTCTCGCTCTACCTGTCCTTCCAGGACTGGGACGGCATCGGGACCATGCGCTTCGTCGGCTGGCAGCAGTACGACTGGCTGCTGCACGACAGCGTCTTCTGGAAGTCCATCCTCAACACCTTCGAGATCTGGTTCCTGTCCACGGTGCCGATGCTGTTCCTGGCGCTGGTCATCGCGTTCCTGCTGAACTCGCAGATCCGGTACAGCATGGCGTACCGGGTGGCCTACTTCATCCCCAACGTCACCTCGATGGTCGCGATGACCATCGTGTTCGGGTCGGTCTTCGCGCAGGCGGGGCTCGGCAACTCACTGCTGAAGGCCGTCGGCCTCGGCGAGTTCGGCTGGATGACGTCTGCCTGGGGCGTCAAAGTGTCCCTCGCCATCATGATCATATGGCGGTGGACCGGTTACAACGCCCTCATCTTCCTCGCCGGGCTGCAGGCCATTCCCGCCGAGCTCTACGAGGCCGCCCGGGTCGACGGGGCGAGCAGTCGGCAGACCCTCTTCCGGGTCATTCTCCCGCAGCTGCGGCCGGTGGTGCTCTTCACCGTCATCACCTCCAGCATCAACGGGCTGCAGATCTTCACCGAGTCCCAGGTGCTCTTCCAGTCCAGTAACGGCTACTCCACCGGAGGCCCGGGCCAGGAGGGCATGACGATCGTGCTCTACCTGTGGCAGAAGGCCTTCGGCGACCACCAGTTCGGCTACGGCGCGGCCATCGGATGGGCCCTGTTCGTCATCGTCGCGGTATTCGCCGCCATCAACTGGCGGCTGGTCGCCAGGTTCGGCGAGGACCGTCCGGCCACTTCGAGGCGCGGGAGGTTCAACCGTGCGCGCTGACACCAGAACGGCCGGCAGCGCCGGCGTCGCCATCGGCTCCGGCAGCAGGGTCAAGAGGCTCGCGGTTCACGCCGTGCTGCTGGCGGGCCTGCTCGTCTCCGTCTTCCCGTTCTACTGGCTGATCGTGATGGCCTCTCGCACCACCGGGGAGATCTTCCGGTACCCGCCCCTCCTCGTCCCCGGCAGCCACCTGCTGGAGAACATGCGGACGGTGCTGGACCGCGTCGCCTTCTTCTCATCCCTGGCCAACACCCTTGTGGTCGCGCTCGTCGGCACCGCCCTGGTGTTGTTCTTCGACTCGCTGGCCGCGTTCGCCTTCGCCAAGTACCAGTTTCCCGGCAAGAGGTTCCTGTTCGTCATCCTGCTCTCCACCTACATGATCCCGGCGCAACTGTCCTTGGTGCCGCAGTTCGTCACCATGGCCCATCTGGGATGGGTGGGTTCCCTCACGGCCCTGATCGTCCCGGGGGCGGCCAACGCCTTCGGTATCTTCTGGATGCGGCAGTACGCCGAGAACTCGCTGCCCGACGAACTGCTGGACGCCGGACGGATCGACGGCGCCGGGTTCTTCCGTCTGTACTGGACCATCGCGGTGCCGCTCTTCCGGCCCGCGCTGGCGTTCCTCGGCATCTTCACCTTCATCGGCGCGTGGAACGACTACATCTGGCCCCTCGTCGTCATGATCGACCCGGACCGGCTCACCCTTCAGGTGGCGTTGGCCCAGCTCAACACCGTCTACGGGCCTGACTACGCGGTCGTCATGGCCGGCGCGCTGATGAGCGTGGTTCCGCTGATCATCGTTTTCGTCATCGGTGCCCGGCACTTCCTGCGGGACCTGGCCGCCGGAGCCATGAAGATGTGAGTGGGCCCCGGACCGCCGCCGTCGGAGCCGCCGTGAGCCATGGCGGTGTTCATTGACTCGGGGAGGGCTCGTCCCGGCCCCGCCGAGCTTCGGCTCGGCGGGGCCGAGTGCTGCGAAGTGGCCGGCTGCTGCGGGGCGAGTCCTGGGCGCACCGGTGCCGATGCTCGCCCGCACCGCCTCCGCAGCCTCCGCCTCCTTCGCCTCCTTCGCCTCCTCCGCAGCCTCCGCCTCCTCCGCGACCGCCGCCTGCTGAACGGTGAGCGCCTCCACGGACCGAGACACCCGCACCAGCACCAGCCGGCCCGCGCCACCCGCGCCGTCTCGCCGGGATCACGACCGGCCACTTCGGCTGCCGCGGCATCGACCCACCCCGCACAACGACGTCGGTCTCCAAGACCACAACCAGGTCTTGGAGACCGACGTCGGGCGAGCCTGAGAATCAACCGACGGTGTCGACCCGCACGCCGGGGCTCAGCCGCAGCGACCAGGTGAACGGTGCCGCCTCCAGGCGGTGGGCGGGCAACACGCCAGGACCGCACGAAGCGGAGCCGAGACCGTACTGCGCGGCGTCCAGGTGGAGGAAGATCCGGTCGGAAGGAGCAAGGTCGGTCGTGTGCCGGGCCGACTCCAGGTCCCCCGTGGTCCAGCGGCGAGCGGTGAGGGAGAAGCGCGGGAGCCCCACTGACTCCATGCGCAGTGCGGGGCCGTCACCGCCGCTCAGCTCCGCCCATCTGACGTCCGCCCGGGCTCCGTTCTCCTGCGGCACCACGTACGGGGTCTGCAGAGCGTCCACTGTCGACGAGAAGCGGCCGACCCGCGCCGCCGACCGGCTGTCCGGGTACGCCTCGCCCGGCCCGAGGCCGAACCACCGGACCCGACCCAGCCGGCCCGGCACCGCCATGCGTACGCCGAGCCTGGGCAGACCACCGGGCCAGTCGCCCGCCGGCTCGACGCGGACGGTGAGTACCAGGCCCGATTCGTCGGCGGCCCACCGGTACTCGACCGTCATCCCGGACGCCTGGGCCGCCGCCGCCACCCGCGTACGCACCAGTATTCCGTCCGGACCGTCCGCCACCTCGTCCACGCGGTGCAGCAACCGGTCCAGACCCGCCCGGCGCCACCGCCGCACCGCCGAGTCGTCCGCCGGCCCCCACAAGGAGGCCGAGCGGTCGTTGTCGGTCGGTGCCCGCCACAGATCCAGCACCGGACCGTCGACGTCCATCGCCCCCAGACGGACCAGGCGCCCGGAGCGGCCGTCGAACTCGCCGGAACCGAGCACCAGACGGCCGTCGGAACGTCGCCGCGGAACAGCGGCGAGCCGCGGGCCGGCGCCGCTGCGTGACGGCTGTTCGGCCTCCGTCAGGGGCAACTGCGTCCAGGCGACCTCGTGGCCCGCCGGAGCCCAGGGCTGGTCCTCGGCCAGCACCGCGCTGATCGTGATCCAGCCCTCGCCGTCCACTGCCGGAAGGGCCGGCAGTTCGATCTCGGCGGTCTCACCCGCGGCGACGGGGGGCACCTGGAGGGGTTCGGCCAGTACCGGCTGTCCGTCCGAGGAGAGCGCCAGCTCGAAGCGGAGGTGGCAGAGGTCGCTGAAGTCGTACTGGTTGGTGATCCGTACCCGGCGACCGCGCCGGTCCTCGCGGCCCTCGGCGGCGTGGATGGTGACCGGCTCGACGGTCTTCTTCAGCTCCACGAGCCCGGGCGACGGCGTGCGGTCGGGGAAGAGCAGACCGTCGATGACGAACGTGCCGTCGTGGAACGGCTCACCGAAGTCGCCACCGTATGCGAAATACTCGCGCCCGTCCGGCGTCCGTCGCCGCAGCCCGTGGTCGATCCACTCCCACACGAAACCGCCCTGCAGTCGGGGATAGCGCTCGAAGAGCCGCTGGTACTCGGCCAGCCCGCCAGGACCGTTGCCCATCGCGTGGGCGTACTCGCACAGGATGAACGGCAGCGAGCGCCGCCTGGCATCCGCGTCGGGATCGTCCAACGGGGGCTCGGCGTGCCTGCCGATCGCCTCGACCTCGTCGTGCGGCAGGTACATCCGGCTGTACACGTCGCTGTGCCGGCACTCGTGATCGCCCTCGTCGTGCACGGGCCGCCCCGGATCACGCCCGCGCACCCACGCCGCCATCGCGTCCAGGTTGCGCCCGCTGCCGGACTCGTTGCCCAGCGACCACATCACGACGGACGGGTGGTTCTTGTCTCGCTCCACCGTGCGGCGTATCCGGTCCAGGCACGCTTCGGTCCATTCCGGGGCGTCGGCGGGGTTGCCGCGCCAATCGGCCGCGGAGAAGCCATGGGTCTCCAGATCGCACTCCACCACCACCCACAGGCCCAACTCGTCACATAGGTCCAGGAACCGCGGATGGGGCGGGTAGTGGCTGGTACGGACGGCGTTGATGTTGTGCCGCTTCATCAGGAGCACGTCTTCGCGGTCCACCTCGGCGGGCAGCGCGCGGCCGTGGTCCGGATGATGCTCGTGGCGGTTCACGCCACGCAGCAGCAGCGGGCGCCCGTTGACCCTGAGCTGCCCGTCCTCGACGGCAACGGTACGGAAGCCGATGCGCAACGTCACCCGCTCGGTGCCGGTGGCCAGGACCCCCTCGTAGAGGCGGGGCGTCTCCGCCGTCCACGGCGCCACGCCCTCCACCGTGATGCCGTGCCCCGCGGGCAGGTCGTCGACACCCAGCTCCGGGACGCTGAGCCGGGCCTCGGCGCCGTCCCGGGTCACAGCGTCCACGCGGAGCGCTCCGCGACCCGTCGAGGTGTCGTAGCCGGCGTGGACGAAGACGTCCTCGACGCCGCCCGGCGGACGCCGGATCAGCGTCACCTCGCGGAAGATGCCCGGCAGCCACCACATGTCCTGGTCCTCCAGGTAACTGCCGGAGGACCACTGGTGCACGCGCACCGCGAGGACGTTCCGTCCGGCCCGCAGATGCGGTCCGGCGGCGAACTCGACCGGCAGGCGGCTGCCACGGGTGACGCCCAGCTCCTGCCCGTTCAGCCAGACCCGGGCGCAGGAGTCCACCCCCTCGAACCGCACCACCGCCGGCTCCTTGGTCCATGACTCGTCCAGTTCGAAGACGAGCCGGTGGTCGCCGGTGGGATTCTCGTCGGGCACCCGCGGCGGGTCGAGCGGGAAGGGATAGCCGATGTTCGTGTAGACGGGGAACCCGTGCCCGTGCAGCGGCCAGTGGGAAGGCACCGGCAGCACGCTCCAGGAGCTGTCGTCGAAGTCGTCCGCCCAGAACCCGTCGGGGGCCAGGTCCGCGGCGGGGGCGAGGTGGAAGCGCCACCCGCCGCCGAGGCCGACGGTGGCCGCGTCGGTCCTCAGGGCGGCCCGCGCCGGCCTGGCTCCGTATCCGGGGGACGTGGCTTCGTAGTACGGCTTCGACATGAACGATTCCTGGTGTCGAGGGCGAGCGAAGGACGGGGAGTCCCGCCGGGCGGCCAAGGCGGTCATGACTCGGCACGTCCACGTGAACTCGGTGTCGGGGAGCGAGCGGGGACGGGGAGTAGCGCCGCGCGGACAGGGCGGCCACAGTTCGTGAACGTTCACGTGAACGATAACGAAGAATCTGCCGTGTACCCGACCGTGTGTCAACAGGGCAGACGGCAGGGATGAGGCCTGATACCGGCGTCAGGCGCGCGCGATCGGACCGGAGGTCACGCCGAAGCCCGCAGGACGAGCTCGGGCCGCACCCGTGCGTCGCCCTCCGCCGGAGGCTTCTCGTCTCCGCTCAGCTGGGCCGCCACCTGCTCGACCGCCAGCCGTCCCAGCTCTCTCTTGTCGATGCTCAGGGTGGTCAGAGGCGGTTCCACCAGCTCCCCCAGCGCGAGGCCGTCGAAGCCCAGGACCGCGACATCGTCCGGCACGCGCAGTCCCCGGCGACGGGCGGTCCGGATGGCGCCGACCGCGATCAGGTCGTTGAAGCCGACCACGGCCGTCACATCCGGATGCGCGTCCAGGAGGGCGTCCATCCCCCGCTCACCGGCACCCACATTGTGCCGGTCGCAGGAGACGACCCAGTCGGCCCCCACCGGCAGGCCGTACATCCCCGCCTGCGCCAGGAAGTGCTCCCGTCGGGCGCTGGGCCGGTCGTCCGGCGACCCGTCGAGCATGCCGATGCGGTGGTGCCCGGCGCCCGTCAGATGGGCGAACGCCTGCCGCATGCCGGCCTCCGCGTCGATGCCCACCGACCCGAAACGCGTCTGGTCCGCGCCGCGCTCCAGCAGCACCAGCGGCATCCCCGGCGCATGCCGGGCCAGTACGTCGTCGGGGCCGGCGCAGTGGCCGATGATCGCGTCGGCCTGCCGGGAGAGCACGTCGAGCGCCTCCCGCTCTTTCCCCTCGTCGTTGCGCGAGTCGCACACGATCACATGCCAGCCGCGCTCCCCGGCCACCTCCAGTACCGCGACAGCGACCTCGGCGAAGTACGGATTGCTCAGGTCCGAGATGATCAGACCGAGGGTGACCGAGTCCTGCCGCCGCATCCCTTGCGCGAACCGGCTCGGTCGGTACCCCAGGGTGCGTGTCGCCTGCAGGACCCGCTCCTTCGTCGCGGGATCGATCTCTCCCTTGTCGTTGATCGCGCGGGAAACGGTCTGCCGGGACACTCCGGCCAGCTTCGCCACGTCGTCGATCGTCGTCCGCCGCTTGGCGGCCCGGGGGGAACCGAGCTTTTGCCGCTCGTCATGCTTGCCCGGCACTGCGCTATACCCGCCCTCTGTGTGGGTCCTGTGGTGCAGGAACCTTAACCGGGCCGCCTCCCGCCGCGCCGTTGGTTTCCGGCCGGTCCGGGATGTTGACAACGCCCCGCGGTCCCCCGCAGCATACTGCCGTTCACTCTTTCCGTGAACGTTCACGTGAGCGTTATCGGGACTCCGGTGGCAGTCCGCTGCCGCAGCGGACCACCTCACCGCCTGGCGCATGAACGGGACCCCGGCTCCCACCGAGCGCTCAGGCACATCCCCGCCGGGCCTGTTTCCCGGTACGGCTGCCGGGCCTCCTGAGAGAAATCGGTGAGCACCTGTGATCAGTAGGAGAACCTTCGGCTTGACAGCGCTGGCCGCCGCCGCCCCGCTGGCCGTCCCGCGGAGCGCGGCCGCCGCGGTGCCCGGTGCGGGTGGCGCCGCCGACGCGAGCGCGGTGAGCGCCGCGCGCGGCATCGCCCTGCCCAAGGGCACGACCCTGCGCAGGCTCGACGTCATTCCGTCCGGCAACCTCACCAGCGACGCGGACCGGGTGCTGGTGGCCGCGCTCCAGGGCCTGGTCGCCAGGACCTCTTCGGAACACATCTTCATCGACGAGGGCGGACCGGGAGCCGTCTGGAAGGACTTCCTGCACACCGAGTACGGCGTCCTGCTCGACGACAGCCTCCCCACCTGGCCCGCCCTGCTGAAGCGCTTCCGGCAGAACCTCGCGGGCTACGTCCTCTACGACCTGGCCGGCAATCCGCCGTCCGTCAACGTGGCCTCGTCGCTGAGCGGGCCGTTGCGAGCCCTCCCCGTCGACGTCTCCCAGGAGGCCCAGGTCCGGGCCCTGGGCCTGGGACGCCAAGTCCTCGACGTCACCGGCCGGACGGAGAAGTGGGCCTATGACAGCCACAGCCGGCTGTTCTCGCGGACGACGGCCGCGGAGCTGAACCCGTCCATCCTCTACCACCAGCGCGACTACATAGCCATGACGGACGCGTTCACCTTCTACGACGGCGTGACCGACTGGCGTGCGCAGGTCCTCGGCGCCCTGAAGCCGGGTGCCGCACTGATGGGATACGGCAACAGCGAGTACGACATGGTCGCGCAGGCATCACAGTGCGGCGTCACGTCCATCCCGTCGGACCTGGCACCCAACCTCTCGGCGCTGAGCGCCGTCCACGGCAACGAGGGACTCACCCAGAAGCCACTGGCCGCTCCTGAGACCCGGAACAAGCACTATGTGTCGTTCGTCATCAGCGACGGCGACAACGTCGCCTGGAACTTGTGGGGACTTCAGCAGTACTTCAGCAACCCCGACCGCGGCCGCTTCGACATCGGCTACGGCATCAGCCCGTCCCTGGTCGATCTGGCTCCGGCGGCGATGCGCTGGTACTACGAGAACGCCTCACGCGGCGCGGGAAGCGATTGCTTCATCGCGGGGCCGAGCGGCTCCGGATACGTCTTCCCGGCCAAGATGCCGCCCGACGACCTCGCTCTCTTCACCGACCGGCTGAACGCGTACATGGCCGCCGGAGACATGCGTATCTCCGAGATCCTCGACGACCAGGACAGCTTCGACCGCACCGACGTGTGGTCGGCCTACCTCCGACAGCCGAACATCGACGCCCTGTTCTTCTTCGGATACGGCGACACCGACCGGATCAGCGGCCGGATCAGCTGGGTGAACGGCAAACCGGTGATCGCCCAGCGGGACGTGCTGTGGGCCGGTCTCACCGAGGAACAGGACCTGATCCGGAACATCAACTCCAGGCCGGCCGCACCGACCAGCGCCGACGGCTACACGCTCGTCCTGGTGCACTGCTGGACCAAGACCCTGTCCGACATCAGGACAGTGGTGGACGGGCTCGGTCCCGATGTCGAGGTGGTGACACCGCGGGCGTTCACCGACCTCATCGTCCGCAACCGCGCCCGCTGAGGACGGATCGACGCAGCGGGCCCCTTGTCCTCTCGCTCACCGCGTCTCGTCGTCCCCGACCGCGACCGCGACCGCGACCGCGAGATTCCACCGGATCCGTTCCACCGGCGTTCCACAGGTTCGGTCCCACAGGTTTGTCCCCCTCGAACGCAAGGAGTGTTTCATGCACGACGACCGGAAGCTGGTGGAGGACCGTCTCGACCGTGTGCTGCGGGAGCGGATCCGCCCCGCCGTCCACCGGCTGCGCGTACCGCTGGAGGTCGAGGTGTGGCACGCACCGGGAGAGCCGGTGCCGGTGACCGAGGGATTGGCCGCGCCGTACGGGCCCGCCCGGGTGGGTGACATCTGGGGCCGGCCGTGGGGCACCAGTTGGTTCCGGCTGACCGGGGCTGTGCCCAAGGAGTGGGCGGGCAGGCAGGTCGAGGCGGTGGTCGATCTCGGCTTCGGCTCCGACACCCCCGGCTTCTCCGCGGAGGGTCTGGTGTACCGGCCGGACGGCACGGCCGTGAAAGGGCTGCACCCGCGCAGCACCGCGGTGCGGATCGCCGCGCCGGCGGACGGCGGCGAGTCCGTGACCTTGTACGTCGAGGCCGCGGCCAATCCGCTGATCGCAGGTCCCGTGACGTTGCTCGGCGACCACGAGACCGCCCCGCCGGAGCCGCTCTACCGGCTGCGGCGGGCGGATCTCGCGGTCCTCGACCAGGTCGTCTGGGAACTGGCGCAGGATCTGGACGTGCTGGGCCAGCTCATGCGTGAACTACCGCTGGACACCACGCGCCGCTGGGACCTGCTGCGCGCGGTCGGACGCTCCCTGGACGCCCTCGATCTGGACGACATCGCGGGCAGCGCGGCCGCGGCACGGGAGCGGCTGGCTCCCGCGCTGACCGCCCCGGCCGCGGCGTCGGCCCACCGGGTGTCCGGGGTGGGCCACGCGCACATCGACTCCGCGTGGCTGTGGCCGCTGCGGGAGACGGTGCGGAAGGTGGCGCGTACCTGTACCAACGTGGCCGCGCTGATGGACGACCACCCGGAGTTCGTCTTCGCCATGTCGCAGGCACAGCAGCTCGCCTGGATGAAGGAGCACCGCCCGGAGATCTTCGCCCGGGTGAAGGAGAAGGTGGCGGCCGGACAGTTGGTACCGGTCGGCGGGATGTGGGTGGAGTCGGACACCAACATGCCCGGTGGGGAGGCGCTGGCTCGGCAGTTCACACACGGCAAGCGGTTCTTCCTCGAGGAATTCGGCATCGAGACCGAGGAGGTGTGGCTGCCCGACTCGTTCGGCTACACCGCCGCACTGCCCCAGCTGGTGAAGCTGTCCGGGTCGAAGTGGTTCCTGACCCAGAAGATCTCCTGGAGTCAGACCAACTCCTTCCCGCATCACACCTTCTGGTGGGAAGGGCTGGACGGCAGCCGGGTGTTCACGCATTTCCCACCGGTGGACACGTACAACTCCGAGTTCTCCGGGCAGGAGATGGCCCACCTGGTACGCAACTTCCGGGACAAGGGCTCGGCCAACCGCTCGCTGGTGCCGTTCGGTTACGGCGACGGCGGAGGCGGCCCGACCCGGGAGATGCTCGCCCGGGCGCGACGGCTGCGGGACCTGGAGGGCGCACCGCGGGTCGAGATCGAGAAGCCCGCGCAGTTCTTCGCCAAGGCCCAGGCGGAGTACCCGAACGCGCCGGTGTGGGTGGGCGAGCTGTATCTGGAGCTGCACCGTGGCACCTACACCTCGCAGGCGAAGATGAAGCAGGGCAACCGGCGCAGCGAGGCACTGCTCCGAGAGGCGGAGCTGTGGGCCGCGACGGCGGCCGTGCGGACCGGTTTCGCGTACCCGTACCGGACGTTGGACCGGATCTGGAAGACGGTGCTGCTGCACCAGTTCCACGACATCCTGCCGGGCTCGTCGATCGCCTGGGTGCACCGTGAGGCCCGCCGGACGTATGCCCGGGTGGCCGAGGAACTGGAGGCGGTGATCGATGCCGCGCAGCGGGCGCTGGCGGGGGGAGCCGGCCCGGACGCGGGCGGCACGGTAGTGTTCAACGCGGCCCCGCACGAGCGGGGCGGTGTCCCGGCCATGGGCGGCGCACCGGCGGCGCACCGGCCCGCCGGCCAGGCGGTTTCCGCCGCTGAGCGGCCGGGAGGCGGTTTCGTCCTCGACAACGGCCTGCTGCGGGTGACGGTGGACCAGCGCGGTCTGGTCACCTCGGTGTACGACGTCGCCGCCATGCGTGAGGCGGTCGCGCCGGGCAGCGCGGCCAACCTGCTCCAGGTCCACCCGGACCTGCCCAACGACTCGGACGCCTGGGACGTGGACGCGTTCTACCGCAACACCGTCACGGACCTGACAGAGGCCGACGAGATTCAGCTCACCCACAAGGACGATCCGACGCAGGCGGCTGTACGAGTGGTCCGTTCCTTCGGCTCCTCGCGCGTGGAGCAGTCGCTGGTGCTGCGGACCGGCGCCAAGCGGCTGGACATCGACACGGAGGTGGACTGGCACGAGCGGGAAAAGCTGCTCAAGGCCTCCTTCCCCGTGGACGTGCACGCGGACCGGTCGGCCGCCGAGACGCAGTTCGGGCACGTGTTCCGCCCCACGCACACCAACACCAGCTGGGACGCGGCCAAGTTCGAGATCTGCGCCCACCGCTTCCTGCACGTGGGCGAGCGGGACTGGGGGGCGGCGGTGGTGAACGACTCGACGTACGGGCACGACGTCACCCGCACGGTGCGCGAGGACGGCGGGACGACGACGACCGTACGGCTGTCCCTGCTGCGCGCGCCGCGCTTCCCCGACCCGGACACCGACCAGGGCGTACACCGGTTCCGGTACGCCTTCGTCCCTGGTGCGGGTGTCGCGGAGGCGGTGCGGGAGGGGTACCGGATCAACCTGCCGGAGCGTTCGGTGCCGGGTGCGGCGGTGGTGGCGCCACTGGTCGCGGTGGACTGCGACTCGGTGGTCGTGGAGTCGGTGAAGCTCGCCGACGACCAGTCGGGTGCGGTGGTCGTGCGGTTGTACGAGGCGCTGGGACAGCGGGCACGGCTCTGCCTGGCCGCCGGGTTCCCGGTTGCCTCGGCCGTGGCCGTCGACCTGCTGGAGCGCCCGTTGGCGGAGACCTCCGCGGCGTACGAGGTGGTCGGGGAGCAGCGGGTCGAACTCTCGCTGCGTCCCTTCCAGATCTTCACGCTGCGGCTGAACCCGCTGGTGTAGGTACGCGCGGACCGCCCCACGCTTCGGGGTGTGCCGACCAGGAGAGCATCCGGCGCGTCCGGTGGAACAGCGCGCTGTACGCGTTGACTCCACATGCCCTACGCGAGCCACGAGCTCCGCGAGCCGATCAGCCTTGTACCCGATTCGAAGCTTCAGCAGACCACTCAACCTCACGACGGCCGTCGCCCGACTCACCTCGACTTCATACAAGGTCCGCCGACTCACGAATTGATAGCCGGCACGGGAAAAACGACCTTCTGCGTTTACGCGCGGAGCTCACTCCCGGATCAGACTGGTCACCCCAAGCCTCAAGAGCATGTCAGACACTTGCTCGGCGAGTCGCCTGGATACAGTCGCGAATTCCACCGACCCCTGCAAGGTTCCGCGGGGATTGACTCGCAGTCGAACGCATCCATCCGTGTACACGACGTCATACCACCGTCGCCGAGCATGGCACCAACGAAGTAACCCAGTGATCTCGTGGCCCCTGGTTGGGCCCGTACCGCACCGGCCTGGTGTCCCACTGCTTGTCATAGGAGAGCACTGAACACCGCTGAGCTGCCACCTGTCCGATGGGTATCGCCGATCCGTCGACCCTTCAGACAAGACTCGTCTCGGTTATCCCGCCGAGGAATTGGCCTGCCAACACAGCCTCCCGCCCACAACCAGAACAGGTGTACCTCGTGGGCACGTTATTTTCTGGCAGCACGACGGGAGACCGCTTCATTGATGAGATCCCTCGAAAGTGGTCCCGCGCAAGGTTATCCGCGCTTCTGCCGCTTCCAGGGACCCGTGATCGCCAGCATGATGCCCGGCGTCTGGATGTTGGCGTACAGGGTGCGGCCGTCGGGCGAGAAGGTGACGCCGGTGAACTCGCTGTATTCCGGCTCTTCTTCGGTGCCGATGTTGAGTTCGTTGCGGGCGATGGGGTACGTGCGGCCGCTGTCGGTGGCGCCGAACAGGTGCTGGACGCCCTCGCCGTCCTCGGCGATGACCAGGCCGCCGTAGGGGGAGACGGTGATGTTGTCGGGGCCGTCGAAGGCGCCGTCCGCCGACGGGTCGGGGTTGACGCCGAGGAGGACCTTCAGGGTGAGGGTGCGGCGCTTGGGGTCGTAGAACCAGACCTGGCCGTCGTGCTGGACGGGGCTCTCCTCACGGGCGTACGAGGAGACGACGTACGCGCCGCCGTCGCCCCACCACATGCCCTCCAGCTTGCGGGCGCGGGTGACCTGGCCGTCGGTGAACTGCTTGCGGACGGAGACCGTCTTGGCGTCGCGGTCGGGAACGTCGACCCAGTCGACGCCGTACACCGTACCGATCCTGGTGGCGCGGGAGAGGTCGTCGACGAACTTGCCGCCCGAGTCGAAGCACTTGAAGGCCTGCAGGACACCCGCGTCGTCGGCGAGGGTACGCAGCTTGCCGCGGCCGTGGTGGAAGCCCTCCGGCGGGGTCCAGCGGAAGAGCAGGCCGTTGGGGCCGGAGGCGTCCTCCGTGAGGTAGGCGTGGCCGCGCTTGGGGTCGATGACGACCGCCTCGTGGGCGTACCGGCCGAACGCCTTGACGGGCTTGGGGTCCCGGTTGGCGCGGCGGTCCTCGGGGTCGACCTCGAAGATGTAGCCGTGGTCCTTGGTCATGCCGTTCTGGCCGGCCTTGTCCTCGGTCTCCTCGCCGGTGAGCCAGGTGCCCCAAGGGGTGGTGCCGCCCGCGCAGTTGGTGGAGGTGCCGGCGATGCCGACCCACTCGGCGACATGCTCGTGGCGGACCTCGACGACCGTGCAGCCACCGGAGGCGGCGGGGTCGTAGACGAGGCCCTCGGTCAGCGGCACCGGGTACTTCCAGCCGGCGCGCGGCCCCTTGAGCTCGTGGTTGTTGACCAGGAGGGTCGCGCCGCGCGGACCGCAGAAGGTGGCCGTGCCGTCGTGGTTGGACGGGGTGATCTCGCCGGACTCCAGTTTGGTCTTACCGCTGTAGGTGATGACGCGGTACTTGAACCCGGCGGGCAGCGCGAGCAGGCCCTTGGGGTCGGGGAGCAGGGGTCCGTACCCGACACCGCCGTGCGCGGCCGATTCCCCCGCGGCGGCCTCGGTCTCCGCGGCGGTCTCCGTGGACGCGAGGGCGTTGGGTGCGGTGGCGAGGGCTCCGACGCTGCCCGCCAGCGCGACACCGGCACCGGTGATCGCGGAGTTTCTGGCAAAGTCCCTGCGGGTGAGCGACATGGTGTCTCCTGTGACGGTGGATGTGCCGTGGAGGGTGGCGGACCTCGGTCCGCGCCACCGTCCCGCCCACGCCTGAACGCCGGTTGAACACCGGGCGACGTCACGGGACCCTCTTCCATGAACCCGTACGCACAGTCCCAAGAGAACCAAACGGGTTCGCCTCGCCCGGACAAAGCAACCCAGCGGCAGCAGGGGGCCGCACGCGCCGCGCTGGGCCCCCCTGCCCCTCAACCCCCTTGCTGAGACCGCGCCTTGAACGCGGCCTTCCTGGCCTCCTTGGCGATCCGCTTGTCCGGATGCAGCCGTCCCATCGCCTCCAGTACGTCCGCCGTGGCCGGGTGGTCGACCCGCCAGGCCGCCGCGAAGAAGCCGCCGTGCTGCTGGGCCAGGCCCGCCACGAGGTCCCTCAGCTCGTCGGAGTTGCCCTCGGCGGCCAGTTGGGCGGCGACCGTGTCGACGGTCAGCCAGAAGACCAGGTCCTCGGAGGGCGCGGGGACGTCCGGGGCGCCGCGCTCGGTGAGCCAGACGCGGGCCAGCCCGCCCAGTTCGGGGTCGTCGAGGACTTCCCGCAGGGCCGGTTCGGCCTCGGTGCCCACCAGGGACAGCGCCTGCTGGCACAGCAGTCGCCGCAGCGGGCCGCCCGCGTCCAGGCCGCGCGCCGCCGCCAGCAACTCCCGTGCCGCGGCGAGGGGTTCGCGGCGGGCCAGCCACTGTTCCGTCTCGGCCTGGGCCGCCGTCGGCGGGAAGGTCGCCGTGCCGTCGAGCAGGGCGTCGGCGCCCTTGTCCGCGAGGTCGCCGACCGCGGGCGCCTCGAAGCCGGCCTCCAGCAGTCGTGCCCGCAGTCCGTACAGGCCGAGCGGGGTCAGACTGACCATGCCGTAGCGGGCGACGTCGGTCTCGTCGAGGGGGGCCGGGGGCTCCGCCTCGGTGTCCGCCATCAGCGCCTCGTCGACGGGCTGGTACGCCACGAGTCCGGCCGGTTCCAGGAGGCGGAACTGGTCGTCCAGCCGCATCATCGCGTCGGAGACCTGCTCCAGCACGTCGTTGGTGGGCTCCCCCATGTCGCTGGGCACGATCATCGAGGCCGCCAGCGCCGGCAGCGGCACGGGACTGTCGCCGGTCCCGTCGCCGGAGGCGGTGAGCAGGTACAGGTTGGCGAGCACGCCCTCCAGGAACTCCGCCTCGGCCTCGGGGTCCCAGTCCAGGGCGGAGAAGTCGACCTCGCCGCCGGAGTCCATCGCGTCGACCAGGTCGTCCAGGTCCGGCACGCTCGCGTCGGCCAGGACGGTCTCCAGCGCCCCGAGCCATACGCTGAGCACGTCGTGCGGGGAGCCCTCGGTGAGCAGGGTCAGGTCCTCGCCGGTCGCGACGGTGCCGGCCTCCTCGTCGACGACCCCGACGAGCCCGGTGTCGACGGCGACCCGCCAGGCCTCGCTCGCGTAACCCGCCGCCTCGTCCCCGCTCAGCCCGAGGACCTCGGCCGCGGCGGGCAGCTGCTCGTCGACGAGCCCGCCCCCGGCGTCGACGCGGGTGTCCGGGCCGGCCCAGCGGGCGAGCCGCGCGGCCCGCGACAGCAGTGGCGTGGACAGCGCGTCCCGCGCCAGCTCCGCTTCGGGGTGCAGCCGTACCGGCGGCAAGGGGGAGCTGTCTGACATCGGCTGGTTCTCCTAGGGACGCGTCCTACCACTCAGCCACTCAGCCTAGACGGATTTCCACCCATGCCGCCCGGTTCATCTGCCGGCCGGCGCCCGTACATGGCCGAAACCTTGACAACTGACGTGACCTGGCAGGAGATTGACGCGCGTAGAAGTCTGCTGGACGCCTGTTCACTGTGTTTTCTACGCGCGTCGCCACCGCCCCACCGGTCGCGCTCCCGCCGTTCCACGCACCACCCTCGTCCCGGCGCCCACGTACGTCCCCGGAGGGATCCCGTTGCCGAGCAAGTCTTCCGCGCGTCTCGCCGCGCTCACCGTCGCCGCCGTCTGTTCCGCGGCCTCGACCGTCGTCCTCACCTCCCCCGCGCACGCCGACTCCGTGCGCATCCACGACATCCAGGGCAGCACCCGGATATCGCCGTACGCCGGCCGGCAGGTCACCGACGTGACCGGCATCGTCACCGGCGTGCGCACGTACGGCTCCTCCAAGGGCTTCTGGATGCAGGACCCGGACCCGGACGCCGACCCGGCCACCAGCGAAGGCGTCTTCGTCTTCACCGGCTCCACGCCGAAGGTCGCGGTCGGTGACGCGGTGACCGTCTCCGGCACGGTCTCGGAGTACGTCCCCGGCGGCACCTCCTCCGGCAGCCAGTCGCTGACCGAGATCACCAAGCCGACGGTCACCGTCGTCTCCAGCGGCAACGCGGTCCCGGCCGCCACCGTCGTCTCCGCGAGGTCGGTGCCGAGCGCCTACGCCCCGGCGGGCGACGCGGCCGCGAACGGCTCGGTCAACGCGCTGCCGCTGCGGCCGTCGACGTACGCCCTGGACTACTACGAGTCCCTGGAGGGCATGAACGTCCAGGTCGCCGACGCCCGCGTGGTCACCGCGACCGACCCGTACACCGAGCTGTGGGTCACGGTGAAGTCGTACGAGAACCGCGACCGCCGCGGTGGCACGGTCTACGGCTCCTACGATTCCCAGAACACGGGCCGGCTGCAGATCCAGTCGCTGGGCTCGACGGCCGCCTTCCCGGTCGCGAACGTCGGTGACACCCTCACCGGCACGACCACGGGCCCGCTGGACTACAACCAGTTCGGCGGCTACACCCTGGTCGCGAACCAGATCGGCACGCTGAGGAGCGCCGGTCTGGAGCGCGAGAGCACCGAGAAGCAGAAGAGGGGCGAGCTGGCGGTCGCGACGTACAACGTCGAGAACCTCGACCCGGCCGACGCCACCTTCGAGGAGCACGCCTCCGCGATCGTGAACAACCTGAAGTCGCCCGACATCGTGTCGCTGGAGGAGATCCAGGACAACAACGGCGCGCAGAACGACGGCACGGTCGCCGCCGACCGGACGGTGACCAAGCTGATCGACGCGATCGTCGCCGCGGGCGGCCCCAGGTACGAGTCCCGCTCCATCGACCCGGTGAACAACGCGGACGGCGGCGAACCGGGCGGCAACATCCGCCAGGTGTTCCTGTTCAACCCGGAGCGGGTGTCCTTCACGGACCGCGCGGGCGGCGACGCCACGACCGCCGTCGGCGTCACCACGGACCACGGCAAGGCCGCGCTGACCGTCTCCCCCGGCCGGATCGACCCGGCGAACGCCGCCTGGGCCAGCAGCCGCAAGCCGCTGGCCGGTGAGTTCGTCTTCCGCGGCCGGACGGTCTTCGTGATCGCCAACCACTTCAACTCCAAGGGCGGTGACCAGGGACTGACCGCGCAGTACCAGCCGCCGGTGCGCAGCTCCGAGACCCAGCGCCACCAGCAGGCGGCGCTGGTGAACGGGTTCGTCAAGGACATCCTGGCCAAGCAGAAGAACGCGGACGTCATCGCCCTCGGCGACATCAACGACTTCGAGTTCTCCGGCACCGTCAGGATCCTCGAGGGCGACGGCGAACTGTGGTCGGCGATCAAGTCGCTGCCGAAGAGCGAGCGGTACACCTACGACTACCAGGGCAACAGCCAGGTCCTGGACCAGATCCTGGTGAGTCCGTCGATCCGGCGCGGCTGCGACTTCGAGTACGACAGCGTGCACATCAACTCGGAGTTCCACGACCAGATCAGCGACCACGACCCGCAGGTGCTGCGGTTCCAGCCGTAACCCGTTCCGGCGAGGCGCCTCAGGGCCGGCTGAACACCCCGTCCATCCAGCCCTGCCAGGCGAGTTCGTTCGCCTTGGCGTCGGCGTCCGGGGCGAAGTCGTGGACGCTGACGCCGACCGGGGCACCCCAGTGGTTGCGCCCGAAGAAGCGGATGAGCGCGTGGTCGGTGCGCAGCCCGATGAAGTACGGGTCCCGGTAGTCGAGTACGGCGTCCAGCGCCCGCCCGTCGGGCCCCTGGGCGCGTACCCGCTCCCCCGCGGCGGTGCCGTCGGCCAGGCCCAGCGCGCGGCCGACGGCGGCGAAGGCGTCGGCGGCGGTGGACTTCTCCGGGCCGTTCAGCGTCGCGAACGCCACGGGCCGGGGCGCGAAGTGGGTCAGGTACTCGCGCAGGGTGTGCAGGTAGAAGTCGGTGTGCTTGCTCGCGCCGTCGTACTGGTTGTCCCAGTCGTCGGTGAAGATCCCGCTGTGCACGTAACGCACCCAGGCGCGGCGGCCGCCGTCGCGGGCCTCGATGGTGTGCTCGAGCTGGTTGAGGCTCTGGACGGAGAAGCCGACGTCCTCGCTGCGGATGGTGAGGTGGTGCGGCGGGTCCCAGGCGGTGACCGTGGACCCGAAGGCCGCCGCGCCGCCCACGCGGGGCTCCGGGGCCTCCATCGGCCACAGATAACCACCGGTGCCGTGGGTGACCGCCTCCCAGACCTCCTCCGGCGTGGCGTCGACCTCAAACTCGCGGACGATCTCGAATTCCTTGGACATGGCGGACTCCTGCTTACGGTGAGTGCTTACTCTGCGTCGATTTCCGGGGCGGGCTGCTGGTCCTTGACCGTGGGATGGACGGCCACGACGATCCGGTGGTCGCGGCCGCCCTCACTGTCCGGGGCGTCGTACTTGCGGATCAGCGCGCTCACGCCGGCCGTCAGCTCCTGGACGAACGCGGCCCGGTCGGCGGCCGAGGCGAAGCGCACCTCGCCGTCCAGCGCGAACGTCGCCAGTCGCTTGCGGGCCTTGGTGGCGCCGGTGATCAGCGAGCCGACGTCCCGCACCAGGCGGGCGCCGACCGCGAGCATCCAGCGCGCGGACAGCTGGTCCCGGAAGCGGTCCGGGTCCGGCTGCACGGAGGCGAGGGCGAGCGGCGAGATGACGTACGACGCGGCGGTCGCGCGCATCAGCCGCTCGGTGACGTTGCCCTTGCGGCGCTCCCCGGCCAGCTCGACCAGGCCGTGCCGCTCCAGCGCCTTGAGGTGGTAGTTCACCTTCTGCCGGGGCAGTCCGACCTTGCCGGCCAGCATGGCGGCCGACGCGGGTCCGGCGGCCAGCTCGGCGAGCAGCCGCCCCCTTATGGGGTCCAGTGAGACGGCTGCGGCCTCGGGGTCCTCGATCACGGTCACGTCCAGCATGGGACCACCGTCTCACCGAAAACTTTTTTTGTCCAGACGGTCGGAGTTGTCGGTTGCCGGCGGGTCGCCGGACTGTCGGCGGTGATCAGTCCGGTATCAGCCCGAGGGCATGCTCGTACCGGCTGACCGTGCTGCTCTTCAGCCCCGGCCAGCTCTGGACGCGCTGCCACAGGGCCGTGGCCGAGCCG
The DNA here is from genome assembly GCF_044459385.1 of Streptomyces sp. NPDC050287. Taxonomy (NCBI): domain Bacteria; kingdom Bacillati; phylum Actinomycetota; class Actinomycetes; order Kitasatosporales; family Streptomycetaceae; genus Streptomyces; species Streptomyces sp. NPDC050287. The sequence goes on from NZ_JBITIY010000001.1 coordinate 193,906, forward strand.
ATCCCGTCGCCGGGTGCGGCGAGGGCGTCGATGTGCGCCTGGGCGCTCTCCCACTCGGCGTAGTTGAGGACCCTGGTGCCGTCGGTGCTGAGGTGGAAGTGGCCGGAGATACCGCCGGGATGCTGGTTCGGCTCGCTCTCCAGCGCCTCGAAGACGGCGTCGACCCAGGCACGCTGCCGTTCGGCATCGGGCCCGTCGAACTCGACGTCGACGATCACCACGCATCCCGGCACCCGGGCGGGCCCGTCCTCGCGGACGCCACTGCGGTAGCGCCGGTACCGGCCCAGCCCCACCCGCTCGATCCCCGGCACCGCCGTGTCGATCTCGTCCACCCGCTCCTGCCGGTGGACTTTGACGAAGGCCTCGAACTCCTGCTCACTGGCCCACTGGGAGTGGTGCAGCAGGGTGGTGCCGTCATGCCCGGTGTACACGTGGTAGCCGAGCAGACCGGCGGTGGGCCAGGGCCGGCGCTCCCAGGTGCGGGCGATGGCCTCGACGGTCTGCCGTTGCCGCTCGGGCGTGCCCACCCGCCAGGTGCTGAAGAAGGGGGCGCCGACGTCGGGACGGGTGAGGTCGGGGTGGGTGTCGGTGCGGCGGGTCATGGTGGCCTCCGTCGATCGGTACGGGAACGGGAGCACGGTGTGTGCACCGACCACCCTTCAACCTCAACCGAGATTGAGGTCAACTCCCCGATTCGGGCGGCGAATTCGGGAGACTCGCCAGGTCATGGAGGAGAAGGCCGCGCAGGCCGGAAAGACCGTGAAGACCGAGAAAGCCCAGAAGGCCGACAAGGACAGCCCTTCGGCGTTGCCCGCGCCGTCGTGGTGGGCGGTGTTGCGGCGCACGTCGAAGGAGTTGCTCGACGACGAACTCTCCGACCGTGCGGCCGCGTTGACGTACTACAGCGTCCTGTCGCTGTTCCCGGCACTGCTGTTGCTGGTGTCCCTGCTGGGAGTGGTGGGACAGCGCGCGACGGACAAGATCCTCGACAACATCGGCGACCTCGCGCCGGGGCCCGCCCGGGACATCCTGCGGGACGCGGTGGTCCAGCTCGGCGACAGCGGCGGCACGGGCAGTGTGCTGGCCGTCCTCGGTCTGCTGTTCGCACTGTGGTCGGCCTCCGGGTACGTCGCCGCGTTCATCCGCACGTCCAACGCGGTGTACGACCTCCCGGAGGGCCGCCCGGTGTGGAAACTGACGCCATTGAGGCTGGCGTTGACCGTGGCACTGATGCTGATGCTGGCGGCGAGCGCGGTGATCGTGGTGTTCACGGGGCCGCTGGCGGAGCGGGCGGGCAGGACGATCGGGTTCGGCGCCGAGGCGATCGCGGTGTGGGGCGTCGCGAAGTGGCCGGTGCTGCTGCTGTTGGTGATCATCATGATCGGCCTGCTGTACTGGGCGGCCCCCAACGTCCGTGGCCGAGGCTTTCGCTGGATCAGCCCGGGCAGTGTCCTCGCCACCCTCATCTGGCTCGCAGCGTCGGCCGGCTTCGCCCTCTACGCCGCCAACTTCGGGACGTACAACAAGACATACGGCACCCTCGCCGGCGCGATCGTCTTCCTCGTCTGGCTCTGGCTGAGCAACCTGGCGATCCTGCTGGGCCTGGAGTTCGACGCGGAACTGGCCCGCGAACGCGCGATCATCCGAGAGGGCCTGCCCCCGACGGAAGAGCCGTACGTGGAACCCAGGGACACCCGCACGTGGCCGGCCCGGCTGCGGGCGGCGCGGGGGAAGCAGCCGAAGGTGTCCTAGGGGCCACCGCCCGGAGAGGTCAGCGACGCGGCCGGCGGGTGGCTGCCCCTTCAGCGGGGTGTGTCCGGGCGGTGTGGAGGGCGGTGCACGACACGACCGGCCGGCTGGGATTCCCTGTCGGTCCCGACGCGCTCCGCCTCGCCCAGGCGAAGTGATCAGCCGGCAGGCATGATGACGCCGCACTACGGCCGACCCCTCCAGCCGGCCGCCGAGCAGTTCCGGGGGGGGATCGAAGAAGTTATGCCGGCGCCGGCGCGTAGTGCCGCACGCAGCCGTATGATCCTGAGATACGTCTCATACCGGGACCACTGGTCCCCGACGTCTCACAAGGGGGCGTCATGTACAGCCGCCATCGCTTCATCGCCGTCTCCGCGAGCGCACTGCTCCTGGCCGGCACCGCGGCGTCGACCTCTGCCGCCACCGCATCCCCGGCACCGTCCACGAGTCTGGTGGTCAACGCCAGGATCGCCGCTCACTGCACCTTCGACCGGGTCGTCGTCGACGTCAAGGGCAAACTGCCGCCGACCACCGTCCAGCGTGTCAAGGAACTCCGCTACGACAGCTCGGGGAAGAAGGTCCCGCTGGCCGGGAAGCACTTCCTGGAGATCAAGCTCTCCCCAGCCGCCGCCCACAACGACGCGGGCAAGAACGTCTACAAGGGCCCGCGCCTGGTCAAGCCGGATCTGCCGAAGCTCAAGGGCTTCGCACTGACTGGTGACTTCGAGGGTGTCGTCACCTTCGGGGCCGCGTTCCACAGCAAGCCCTCCTACACGACGAAGCAACTGCACCACCCCGAACGCTTCGTCCTCGACGTCGCCCACCGCGACATCTGCCGTTCCTCGCACTGAGGTGCTCTGACAGGTGCTGAGGCCGCGCGTCGCCTCACACGATGCGCGGCACCGGGTGGAAATCGTCAGCAACCCGGCTTTGGTCCGGCCTCGCCACGGTCGTCCGGAGGAGGCGAGCGGCGCCGGCGTCACCCCTCAGGGCAACCCCGGCGCCGCTCTCCGCGGTCACCGCCCGTGACGCCGCCGCAGCACCTCCACCGCCACGACCGCGCCCACGCCCGCGGCCACCCCGGCGACCAGCACCGGCCGCGGATGCCGTCGGCCCGCCTCGACGGCGTTGCGGACCGGGTCGGGGAGGTTGCGTTCCACGGTGTGGGCCCTGTGCTGGAGGGTGTGCTCCACGGCGTGGGCCTTGTCCTGGACCGTATGGGCCTTGTCCTGGACCGTGTGACCGGCCTGCGCCGCGGTGCTGCGGAGCTGGACCGTCATCGCACCGGCCCTGTCGCGCAGGTCCGCGGCCCGTGCCCGGGCACGGCCCTTGACGTCGGCCTTTCCGGCCAGCTCCTCGACGGTGTCGCCGAGTTCGCCCCGGGTCCGCTCTATCTGGCGGCGCAGTTCGTCGGGCCCCTTGGCGCCGACCTCCTGCGGGGCCTCGCCGCCCGGCTCGTGCTCGTGTGCCGTCCCGTCCATGTCCGTCATCGGTGCGCCCTCTCCCTGATCTCGTCCACGTCGGCCTTCACGCTGTTCAGAGCTTCCTCGGGGGTGGGCGGGGTGGCCCGGCGCAGCTGGGCGCGGCCGGTCACCGCGAGCACCCCCGCCAGTGCGAACAGCACGCCCGTCACGATCAGTGCCGCCGCCCACACGGGCAGCACCAGCGAGAGCGCGGCGGCGACCGTGGCGGCCAGCGCGAGCAGCCCGGCGTAGCCGACGGCGCCCGCGGCTCCCAGCAGCCCGCCCCCGCGGCCCGCCCGGCGGCCCTTCTCGGCCAGTTCCTCCTTGGCGAGCGCGACTTCCTGTCGTACGAGCCGGGAGAGCTGTTCGGTGGCCTGTCCGACGAGCTCGCCCACCGAATGGTGTTCGTCGTGTGCCGGCCTTTGGGCCGTGGTCCCGGTCACGGTTCCGCCTCCTCTCGGTATCGGAACCTCCGGGTACCCTGACCTGCCCTCGATACCCCTGCGAGGGCGCGCCCTACCCCTGCGGCCCGGCCCCGCCGCCGCGCTCGCCGAGCCGGGCCAGCTGGGCCTGGAACCAGTCGAGCCGTGCCTGCAACAGGGCCGCCTCCGCGGCGAGTTCGGGCACCCCGAGGCCACCGGGGCCACCGGGGCCTTCGTGCGGGCCGATGTCGCCCGCGGGCAGGAGCGCCCCGCTCCCGGCCACCACCCGCAGGCCCTCTCCGGCCAGCCGGGCGAATCCGGCGAGCGAGACGGACGTACGGCCGCGCAGGCAGCCCGCGCAGGAGGGGGCCAGCGCCCGCCGGCCGGGGCGGCCCCAGCCGGCGTCGGCCAGGGCGGCGGCGGCCGCGCCGCAGGCGCAGGGGCCCACGGTCGCCGTGCGGACGCGCTGGCGGGCGTACCGGAAGCCGCGCTCGAAGCGGAGGTAACGGCCGAGCACGGACACCTCCAGCAGGACCGCCGTGCGATGCTCGGCCGTGCACAGCAGCGCCTCGGCCACCGTGCGGTCGTGCACACAATGGAAGCCGCAGTCGCAGCGGCGGTGCGGTGCCCGGTGCCGCAGGCCGTACACGCAGGACGCGTCGGCCAGGACTCCGTACGGCAGCGCGCCGCCCAGCGACACACCGGTGAACCCGGCCCGGGCGCCGTCCTGGGACACCACCGGGTGGGCGATCTTGTATCCGGTCGGCGGCTCCGTCGGGCGTTCCTCGGGGAGCCGCAGCCTCATCGGGCGGCCGGGACCTCTTCGGGTGCCTGCGGTTCCTTGATCTCTTCAGGAAGTTCGAGGCCGAGTTCGAGTTCGGGTTCTTCCACGGTGGCCTGCGGTCGCTCTTCCGCGACTCCGGTGGCGAGTGCCTTGCCGAGCTTCATTCCGCCTCCATGACCAGGGGCCGGTGACCGTCCTGGCCATGGTGACCCATGAGGGGCCGACTTGGACATAGGGCCTGCCGCCCGGACACGACGGGCTATTCTTCAGCATTCCTTACGCAGATGTCGTAGGAAAATTAAGTGGAGCTTCGCCGATGAGGTGCCGACACTGACCCCATGACGACACCTCGCCCTTTCGGCCGCGCCCTCTGCGCCATGATCACGCCCTTCACCGACGCCGGCGCGCTCGATCTCGACGGCGCTCAGGTGCTGGCCGACCGGCTGGTGAGGGGTGGCTGTGACGGGCTGGTCCTGTCCGGCACGACGGGCGAGTCGCCGACCACGACGGACGCCGAGAAGGCCGCGTTGATCACGGCCGTGCGCGAGGCGGTGGACGGGCGGGCCTCCATCGTCGCGGGGGTGGGCACCTTCGACACCCGGCACACCGTCGAGCTGGCCCTGGCGGCCGAAAAGGCCGGGGCGGACGGCCTGTTGGTGGTCAGTCCGTACTACAGCAGGCCTCCGCAGGACGCGTTGGAGGCTCACTTCCGGGAGATCGCCGACGCGTCCGGGCTGCCGATCGTCCTCTACGACATCCCGGCCCGCACCGGCACCCGCATCGAGCCCGACACCCTGATCCGCCTGGCCGGCCACCCGGGCATCGTGGCGGTGAAGGACTGCTCCTACGACTTCCTCGGCGCCCAAAGCGTGCTGTCGCGCACCGAGTTGGCGTACTACGCGGGCTGCGACGAGCACAACCTCGCCCTGTACGCGGTAGGCGGCGCGGGCTACGTCAGCACAGTCGCGAACGTGGTCCCGGGCCGACTCCGCGCGGTCCTGGACGCGTTCGACGAGGGAGACACGGCCCGCGCCGCCCTCCTCCAGCAACGCGCCACGCGGCTCATCGAGTTGACGATGGCGTCCGGCCTGCCCGGCGCGGTCACCGTCAAGGGGCTCCTCAACGCCCTGGGCCTGCCCGCGGGACCGGTCCGCGCACCGCTGCGGCCCGCCGGCCGTGAGACGGTCGACGGGCTGCTGGCGGCGTACGAGTCGCTCACCGCGAGCTGATCAGCGGCGGGCGAAGACGGGCTCCCATCCCTGCCGGTCGAGGTTCTTGTCCGGCTCACGGACCCCGCTCAGCGGTACGGCCTTGTCGCTGCCGAGGGTGACCAGCACGAGCCGGGGCCGATACGGCTCCTCCAGGCTCGTCACCCGCTCCCATGCGATGAGCCGCTTGTCGTCGGCCCAGGCGAGCAGCTCGGCTCCGCGGATCTTGGTGATCTCCTTGCCCGTACGGGGATCACGGATCGAGGAGTACGACCTGCCGGGGGTGCCGCCGACCTCCTTCGTCAGGCCGAGGGCGGCGAGCCTGCTGTTCGGGGACAGTCGCGCACCGACGTCCGAGCGCAGGTACCGCTCGTCCGCGGGGGCGGCGGCCTTGTCGCCCTTGAGGTCGTAGAACTGCTGCAGACCGTCCCGGCCGCCGAGGACCTGCGTGTACACCTGGTCACCGGTCCGGCTGAAGGCGAAGTCCTGGCGGGCGTTGATGTCACGCCCGGACGTGACCGGGCTCCATGAGGCTTTGCCGGAGGCCAGGTCGATGACGGAGAACCCGGTCCGGGTCGAGGGCCGCGCGGGCGCCCACATCCAGCGTTCGACGGTCTTCCCGTGTTCGAGGGTGGAGGCCGTCTGCTTGCGCCGCAGGTCGGGGTTCTCGCCGTACGTCGTCGCGACGAGCCTGTCGCCGCCGTACGAGAAGGCGACCGCGCCGACGCCGTATGCGACCGGGATCCACCGCTCGACCTCCCCCGTCGCCAGGTCGAGCAGGCCGATCCTGCGGGCGGGCAGCTGCCGCTCCAGGACGGCGGCAGTCTTCAGCCCGGGGGCCACAGCGACGTAGGACCAGCGGGTGTCCTTCCCGTACCGTCCGGTGTCCGGGTCGAGGAGCGTGTACGTGCGCTCGTAGACGGCACGGGTGTCGCTCTTCACGACGGTGTGCGCCGTGTAGTACGCGGCCAGCACCGCGTCCCCGGCCGCGATCAGGTCGCGCGGCGGCGACTGGTCCGGCTGGGCGTGGGTCCCGCCCCGCTGGACGATTCCGGCGGGACGTACGTCGTCCTTGCCGGAGTCCAGCAGCGGCACGGCCACCCCGACGGCGACCACGGCGGCCACGGCCGCGGCGACGGTCGCGAGCGTGCGGGTGCGGCGGCGCCGGCGCACCGACAGCACCCGGTCGGCGAACCCCGGTCGCGCCGGGGCCTGTTCGGCGGCCTGTTCGCGCATCGCGTCCCGCATGAGTTCCTCGACGTTCATGGGCGCACCTCCACGGGTGAGAAGTCACGGGACGGCCGCCCCTCGGCGTCCGCCTGGCCCAGGGCGGCCAGTTCGGGCGCGAGGGAGCGCAGCCGGGCGAGGGAGCGGTGGGTGGTGGACCGTACGGTGCCGACGGAGCAGCCCAGCAGCCGGGCTACGTCGGCCTCCGGCAGGTCCTCGAAGTAGCGCAGGACCAGCATGGTGCGCTGGCGGGCGGTGAGCCGGGACAGCGCCTCGCGCATGACGACCCGCAGTTCGGCCGCGGCTGCCGCGTCGGTGCCGCCCGCGGCCGCCCCGCCCGCATGTCCCGTCTCGGGCGGCTCGGCGACGGTTACCTCCCGGCCGCGCCATTTCAGCCGCCAGCGGCTGACCTGCTGGCGGTAGAGGATCCGTCGCACGTAGGCCTCGGGCTCCTCGATCCGCCGCCACTTGCCGGCCGCCCTGGCCAGCGCGTTCTGCAGCAGATCCTCACCGGCGTGCCGGTCTCCCCCGCACAGCAGCACCGCCGTCTTCAGCAGCGCCGACGATCTGTTGTCCACGAACTCCCGGAAACTCTCCAGCTCCGCGGCATCCATCGTCACCTTCTCTTCCCCGGCGGCATCTGTGCCCCGCCCCTGTGCCCCTGGTGACGCGTGCGGCGGCCCGTCGCTATGCCACCCTCCGGAAAGTTTTCCGGCTCGACGCGCCGGGGCCCGTACCGCACCGGTGTGCGCTACGGGCCCCGGCGACGCCGACCAGCCTGCGGTGACGTCCTCAGTTGTGGCTGTGCAGGACCTCGTTCAGGCCGCCCCACACCGCGTTGTTCGGGCGGGCCTCGACCGTTCCGGTGACCGAGTTGCGGCGGAAGAGGATGTTGGAGGCGCCGGACAGATCACGGGCCTTGACGATCTGCCCGTCGGGCATGGTCACGCGGGTCCCGGCGGTGATGTACAGCCCGGCCTCGACCACGCACTCGTCGCCCAGCGCGATACCGACGCCCGCCTCCGCGCCGATCAGGCAGCGCTCGCCGACGGAGATGATCACATTGCCGCCGCCGGACAGCGTGCCCATGGTCGAGGCACCGCCACCGATGTCGGAGCCGTCGCCGATCACGACACCCGCGGAGATCCGGCCCTCGACCATCGAGGTCCCGAGGGTGCCCGCGTTGAAGTTGACGAAGCCCTCGTGCATGACGGTGGTGCCCTCGGCGAGATGGGCGCCGAGCCGTACCCGGTCGGCGTCGGCGATCCGTACGCCCTTCGGGGCGACGTAGTCCGTCATCCTCGGGAACTTGTCGATGCTCGTCACCTGGAGGTGCAGCCCCTCGGCACGGGCGTTCAGCCGCACCTTCTCGATGTCGTCGACGGCGACCGGGCCGAGGGAGGTCCAGGCGACGTTGGCGAGGAAGCCGAAGATGCCGTCCAGGCTCTGCCCGTGCGGCTTGACCAGCCGGTGCGAGAGCAGGTGCAGCCGCAGGTACACGTCGTGCGCGTCGCCCGGCTTCTCGTCCAGCGAGGAGATGACCGTACGGACCGCGACCACCTCGACGCCCCGACGGGCGTCCGGCCCGACCGCCGCGGTCGCGCCGCCGCCGAGCAGCTGCGCGGTCTGCTCGGCGGTCAGCCGTTCCGTACCGGAGGGGCCGGGCTCCACCGCCAGTTCGGGAGCGGGGAACCAGGTGTCGAGAACAGTGCCGTCGGCGGCGATGGTGGCAAGCCCGGCGGCAACAGCGCCGGTGGAACGAGGAGCAGTCGTGTCGGTCATGAGGGCAACCTAACCGGCGGGCGGTCACGGAGGCCAACCAGGGAAGGGAGCGTCTCAGGTGCCGGGCGGTGTCCGGGATCTCCGGCGGCGCGGGCGGCCCGACCGGCTCACGCCGGTTGCCGACGGGCGACCACCCGCGCCAGCACCTCCCGCGCGTACTCCTCGTCGTACGGCGTGTCCGTCAGCAGTACCTGGAGGCAGATGCCGTCCATCAGCGCGACGAGCGCCCGTGCGGTGACCGGGTCGGTGTGGTGGCCGAGCCGGCCGGCGAGGTCGTCGGCCCATTCGGCGGCGACCGGGCGCAGGGCGGGGCGGCGCAGCGCCGCGAGGTAGAGCTCGTACTCCAGTTCCACGCCGGTACGGTCGCCGGCCAGCCACTCGCCCAGCAGCGCGGCGAGTTCGGCGGCCAGGTCGGCGCCGGGTCCGGCGGGACCGCAGCGCGCGGCGACCACCTTCGCGAAGCCCTCGTTCGCCTGTCGCAGCGCGGCCACCATCAGCTCGTCGAGCGTTGCGAAGTGGTACGTCGTGGAGCCGAGCGGCACATCGGCCTCGGCGGCGACGGTGCGGTGGCTCAGCCCGGCGAGGCCGGTGCGCCCGACGACCCGGATCGCCGCGTCGATGATCCGCTGCCGACGCTCGGGGTCGTACCGCCGGGCCATCAGTGCGCGCCGCCCAGGCTGAGCACCACCACACCGACGATGATCAGCGCGATACCGACGGCCTTGGCGAGGGTCATCCCGGCGATGGCCGCCGTGCCGAAACCGGACCAGATCGCGTACGCGGTGCCGACGGACACGGTCTTGAGCGTCTGCGCGAGCAGCACGAAGGAGACGAGGTAGCCGAGGAGGGTCAGCAGCGACGGCACCAGCCTGCTGAACCCGTCGCTGTACTTCATGGCCGTCGTCCCGGCGACCTCCGCGGAGATGGCGGCGGCGAGCAGCAGGTATCCCATGTGTACGAGCGTACATAACGGCCGCCGCTCAGTTTCCCCCGCACACCGGGGGGCTGAAACCGGCCACCCCGGGGGCTGGAAAACGCTCGCCTCAAACGGCTGCCGTGAACTCACCGGCTCCACTAGTGTTTCACCGTTCATCAACTTCCCCATCACGGCCGCAGCCGTCGCCCCGGGCGCCGCTGGAGGAACCGCGCATGCCAGTAAGAAAGTCCCGATCCCCCCAGAACGAGCCATGGGAGAGCGGTTGGGATCCGGACAACACCCGGGTACCGGGAACCCGTCGACTGTGGCTGGCCGGAGCGCTGGCCATCGCCACCGTCGTCACCTGTGTGACAGTGATCGCCCAGACGGACCAGCAGGCTGACACCACGTCAACCGCGAAGAACGGGAGGCAGACCGCGGATCCGACCGGCCCCGGCCTGATCTCCTACGCCAGCGCCTCGACCAGCGGCGCGGCGACACCGGGCAGTCCGAGTCCGGGCAGGAAGAGCGGTACGCCGTCGGCCCGCCCCACCGCCACGACCGCCCCGCAGCCGCACGGCTCGGCCTCCGCTCCCCCGGCCCGTGCCACCGAGTCCCCGGCGCCGCGCCCCAGTTCGTCGGCGGCCAAGCCCTCGTCTCCCTGGCGTTCGGTCCGCTCGGTCAACTACCCGGACCGCTACTGGCACCTCAGCGGCGGCCAGGTGAAGCTGGATCCGGTCCGCGGCTCGGAATCCCGCGAGGACTCCACCTTCGAACTGGTCCGGGGCCTCGCCGACGGCTCCTGCTACTCCTTCGCCACGAGCGACGGCAGCTACCTCCGCCACCGCGACTTCGTCCTGCGTGCGGACCGGAACGACGGCTCGTCCCTCTTCAAGCAGGACGCCACGTTCTGCGCCCGCACCTCGTCGGTGTCCGGTGCGATCATGCTGGAGTCCGTCAACTACCCGGGCCGCTTCCTGCGCCACGAGGACTTCACCATTCGCCTCGATCCGTACCAGTACAGCGGCCTGTATCAATCGGACTCGGCCTTCCGGCTGGTGGGCGGGCTGGCGTGAGCCGGCGGACCTGAGCTGACGGGCCCGAGCCGGCAGAAGGTCCTACGCCCCGTACACGACGAACGGCGACGCCCCCCGCGGGCGTCGCCGTTCGTTCCGATCAGTGGGGCTCAGACGTTGAACCCGAGCGCCCGAAGCTGCTCGCGCCCGTCGTCGGTGATCTTGTCGGGGCCCCACGGCGGCATCCAGACCCAGTTGATGCGCAGTTCGTTGACGAGGCCGTCCGTGGCGGACTTGGCCTGGTCCTCGATGACATCCGTCAGCGGACAGGCCGCCGAGGTCAGGGTCATGTCGATCGTGGCGATGTTCGCGTCGTCGATGTGGATGCCGTAGATCAGGCCGAGGTTGACGACGTCGATGCCCAGTTCGGGGTCGACGACGTCGTACAGGGCCTCGCGGAGTTCTTCCTCCGAGGCCGGCTTCATCTCAACGGTCTCGCTCATGCCGTCTTCCTTTCGGCGTCGGCTCCGCCCAGGGCCTGGGCCGTCGCGTCCTTCCACGCCATCCAGCTCAGGAGAGCGCACTTCACCCGTGCCGGGTACTTGGAGACACCGGCGAACGCGACCGCGTCCTCCAGCACCTCCTCCATCTCGTCGTCCGGCTCGATCCGGCCCTTGGACTGCATCAGCTCCAGGAAGGTCTCCTGGATCTTCTGCGCGTCGGCCAGGTCCTTGCCGACGAGGAGGTCGTTCAGCACGGAGGCCGAGGCCTGGCTGATCGAGCAGCCCTGCCCCTCGTAGGAGACGTCGCTGATCGTCGTGCCGTCGTACTTCACGCGCAGCGTGATCTCGTCGCCGCACGTCGGGTTGACGTGGTGCACCTCGGCGTCGCCATCCCTGAGACCACGCCCGTGCGGGTGCTTGTAGTGGTCCAGGATGACTTCCTGGTACATCGAATCCAGCTTCATCCGCTCGCTCGCCAACCCCTCAGCCGAAGAAGTTCCGTACGTGCTCCAGGCCGTCGACCAGAGCGTCGATCTCGGCCGGCGTGGAGTACAGATAGAACGACGCTCGCGTGGTCGCAGGAATTCCGTACCGCAGGCAGACCGGCCGTGCGCAGTGGTGACCCACCCGCACCGCGATGCCCTCCTCGTCGAGGACCTGGCCCACGTCGTGCGGATGGATGTCACCGAGGGTGAAGGAGATCGCCGCACCCCGGTCCTCGGCCGTTGTCGGGCCGATGATCCGCAGACCGGGGACCTCGCCGAGCTTCTTCACCGCGTAATCGGTGAGCGCGTGCTCATGGGCGAGGATCTTGTCCATGCCGATCGAGGACAGATAGTCGATCGCCGCGCCCAGTCCGACCGCCTGCGCGATCGGCGGGGTGCCCGCCTCGAACTTGTGGGGCGCCGGGGCGTACGTCGACGAGTGCATCGACACCGTCTCGATCATCTCGCCGCCGCCGAGGAACGGAGGCAGGTCCTCCAGCAGCTCCTGACGGCCCCACAGGACGCCGATGCCGGTCGGGCCGCACATCTTGTGGCCGGTGAAGGCCACGAAGTCGGCCTGCAGTGCCTGCACGTCCAGCGGCATGTGCGGAGCGGCCTGCGAGGCGTCGATGCACACCAGTGCGCCGACCTCCTGCGCGCGGCGCACTATCGCCTCGACCGGGTTGACCGTGCCCAGGATGTTGGACACCAGCACGAAGGAGACGATCTTCGTCTTCTCCGTGATGATCTCGTCGATGTTGGACAGGTCGAGCCGGCCGTCGTCCGTGAGACCGAACCACTTCAGCTTCGCGCCCGTACGCTGCGCCAGCAGCTGCCACGGCACGATGTTGGAGTGGTGCTCCATCTCCGTGATGACGATCTCGGTCTCGTGGTCCACGCGGTAGGGCTCGTCGGCCCAGCCGAGCATGTTGGCCACGAGGTTGAGCGACTCGGAGGCGTTCTTGGTGAAGATCACCTCGTCGCGGCTCGGCGCGTTGATGAAGGCGGCGACCTTGTCGCGCGCGCCCTCGTACAGCGCCGTGGCCTCCTCGGCGAGCACATGCACACCGCGGTGGACGTTGGCGTTGTAGCGCTCGTAGTACTCGCTCAGGGCGTCGAGCACCTGGCGCGGCTTCTGCGAGGTCGCCGCGTTGTCCAGGTACACGAGCTTCTTACCGTCGTGGACCTGGCGGTCCAGGATGGGGAAGTCCTTGCGGAGCGCCTCGGTGTCGAGAAGGCCCGGCAGCTGCGTCACGCTGATACTCCACCCTTCGTGTATGCCTCGTAGCCCTCTTCCTCCAGCTTGTCGGCCAGTTCGGCGCCGCCGGACTCGACGATCCGGCCCGCGGAGAAGACGTGGACGAAGTCGGGCTTGATGTAGCGCAGGATGCGCGTGTAGTGCGTGATCAGCAGGGTGCCGACCTCGCCGGTCTCGCGGACGCGGTTGACGCCCTCGGAGACGACCCGCAGGGCGTCGACGTCCAGACCGGAGTCCGTCTCGTCGAGGATGGCGACCTTCGGCTTCAGCAGCTCCAGCTGGAGGATCTCGTGGCGCTTCTTCTCACCGCCGGAGAAGCCCTCGTTGACGTTGCGCTCGGCGAAGGCCGGGTCCATGTGGAGACGCTCCATGGTCTCCTTGACCTCCTTCACCCAGGTGCGCAGCTTGGGGGCCTCGCCGCGGATGGCGGTGGCGGACGTACGGAGGAAGTTGGAGACCGAGACGCCGGGGACCTCGACCGGGTACTGCATCGCCAGGAACAGGCCCGCGCGGGCGCGCTCGTCGACGGACATCTCCAGGACGTCCTCGCCGTCGAGGGTGACGGTGCCGCCGGTGATCGTGTACTTCGGGTGCCCCGCGAGCGAGTAGGCGAGGGTCGACTTGCCGGAGCCGTTGGGGCCCATGATGGCGTGCGTCTCGCCCTGCTTCACGGTGAGGTCGACGCCCTTGAGGATCTCCTTCGTGGCGTTGTCGGCCTCGACGGTGACGTGCAGGTCTCGGATTTCAAGCGTTGCCATGGGTGTCTCAGGACTCCTGGGTGAGGGAGACGAGAACGTCGTCCCCTTCGATCTTGACGGGGTATACGGGGACGGGGCGCGTCGCGGGCAGGCCGGAAGGCTTGCCGGTGCGGAGGTCGAAGCTGGAGCCGTGCAGCCAGCACTCGATCTGGCAGTCCTCCACCTCGCCCTCGGAGAGCGAGACGTTCGCGTGGGAGCAGATGTCGTTGATGGCGAACACCTCCCCCTCGGTCCGGACGACCGAGACCGGCGTGCCGTCGAGTTCCACCCGCTTCGGGGTGTTCTCCTCCAGCTCGCTCAGCCCGCAGGCGCGCACGAAAGTCGACGGGGCAGTCATCAGACCGACGCCTCCAGCTCCTCGTCGATCTTCACGAGAAGCCGTTCCTCGATGTCGTCGACGCCGATCTGCTGGACCAGTTCGGCGAAGAAGCCGCGCACCACCAGACGGCGGGCCTCTTCGGCCGGGATGCCGCGGGCCATCAGGTAGAAGAGCTGCTCGTCGTCGAAGCGGCCGGTGGCGCTCGCGTGGCCGGCGCCGACGATCTCGCCGGTCTCGATCTCCAGGTTCGGCACCGAGTCGACCCGGGCGCCGTCGGTCAGAACCAGGTTGCGGTTCATCTCGTACGTGTCCGTGCCCTCGGCCTTGGCCTCGATGAGGACGTCGCCGATCCACACCGCGTGGGCGCCGTCGCCCTGGAGCGCACCCTTGTAGGCCACGTTCGACTTGCAGTGCGGGGTGTTGTGGTCGACCAGGAGGCGGTGCTCCTGGTGCTGGCCGGCGTCGGTGAAGTACAGGCCGAAGAGCTCGGCCTCGCCGCCGGTGCCGGCGTAGGACACGCGCGGGTGCAGGCGGACGAGGTCGCCGCCGAAGGTGACCACGAACGACTTGAAGGTGGCGTCCCGGCCGATCAGCGCGTTGTGCTGACCCACGTGCACGGCCTTGTCGTCCCAGTCCTGGACGGAGACGACGGTCAGCTTGGCGCCGTCACCGAGGACGTAGTCGACGTTGGCGGCGAGCACGGCGTCACCGGTGTGGTCGATGACGACGACGGCCTCGGCGAAGGCTCCCAGTTCGATCACCTGGTGGGCGTAGGCGGTCCCGCCCTCGCCGTGCACGGCGATCCGGATCGGCTCGGTGAGCACGGTCTCCTTGGGGACGGTGACCACGCCGGCCTTCTCGAACGCCGAGTACGCCTGGGCGGCGACGCGGTCCACCGGGGTGCCGGCCCTGCCGATCCGGGCGTCGTCACGGCCGACGGTCTCGATCACGACGCCCTCGGGGGCGTCGATGTCGACCTTCAGGCCGTCGCCGGTGGCGACCGCGGTGCCGTCGTGCAGCCCGCGCAGCCGCTCCAGCGGCGTGAACCGCCACTCCTCCTCGCGGCCGTGGGGGACCGGGAAGTCCGCCACGTCGAAGGACGGGGGCGCGCTCATGCGCGTGGCGACGGTCGACTCGGCGGCCACCGCGATCTGGCCGGCGGTGGTGGACCCCACCGGGATGTTCTGAGCCTCAGCCATGGCTGTCGGTCTGCTCGCTTTCTTACGTGAGTGACTTGATGGGACGGCGGCAGGGGCTTAGCCGACCGCGCCTTCCATCTGGAGCTCGATCAGCCGGTTGAGTTCCAGCGCGTACTCCATGGGCAGCTCCTTCGCGATGGGCTCGACGAAGCCGCGCACGATCATGGCCATCGCCTCGAACTCGCTCAGACCACGGCTCATCAGGTAGAAGAGCTGGTCCTCGGAGACCTTGGAGACGGTCGCCTCGTGGCCCATGGACACGTCGTCCTCGCGGACGTCCACGTAGGGGTACGTGTCGGAGCGGGAGATGGTGTCGACGAGCAGCGCGTCGCACAGCACGTTGGACTTGGAGCCGTGGGCGCCCTCGCCGATCTCGACGAGACCGCGGTAGGACGTACGGCCGCCACCACGCGCCACGGACTTCGACACGATGTTGGAGGACGTGTTCGGCGCCATGTGGACCATTTTGGAGCCGGCGTCCTGGTGCTGGCCCTCGCCCGCGAAGGCGATGGAGAGGGTCTCGCCCTTGGCGTGCTCTCCCATCAGGTAGACGGCCGGGTACTTCATCGTCACCTTGGAGCCGATGTTGCCGTCGATCCACTCCATGGTCGCGCCCTCGTACGCCACGGCGCGCTTGGTGACCAGGTTGTAGACGTTGTTCGACCAGTTCTGGATGGTCGTGTAACGGCAGCGGGCGTTCTTCTTGACGATGATCTCGACCACGGCGCTGTGCAGCGAGTCCGACTTGTAGATCGGGGCCGTACAACCCTCGACGTAGTGCACGTAGGCACCCTCGTCGACGATGATCAGGGTCCGCTCGAACTGGCCCATGTTCTCCGTGTTGATACGGAAGTAGGCCTGCAGCGGGATCTCGACGTGCACGCCCTTCGGCACGTAGATGAAGGAGCCGCCGGACCACACCGCGGTGTTCAGCGACGCGAACTTGTTGTCACCGACCGGGATGACGGTCCCGAAGTACTCCTTGAAGAGCTCCGGGTGCTCCTTCAGCGCGGTGTCGGTGTCCAGGAAGATGACGCCCTGCTCCTCCAGGTCCTCGCGGATCTGGTGGTAGACGACCTCGGACTCGTACTGGGCCGCGACACCGGCGACGAGGCGCTGCTTCTCAGCCTCGGGGATGCCGAGCTTGTCGTACGTGTTCTTGATGTCCTCGGGCAGGTCCTCCCAGGACTCCGCCTGCTTCTCCGTGGAGCGCACGAAGTACTTGATGTTGTCGAAGTCGATGCCCGACAGGTCCGAGCCCCAGTTCGGCATGGGCTTCTTCTCGAAGAGGCGCAGGCCCTTGAGGCGGAGCTTGGTCATCCACTCCGGCTCGTTCTTCTTCGCCGAGATGTCGCGGACGACGTCCTCGTTGATGCCGCGCTTGGCAGAGGCGCCGGCCGTGTCGGAGTCGGCCCAGCCGTACTCGTACTTGCCCAGGCCCTCGAGCTCGGGGTGGGCAGTCTCCGTGGGGAGAGTCATGCGGGGTTCCTCCCGGCCGTGCTTGCAGATGCGTTGCTTGCAGATGCGTTGTGGTCGTGCTGGTGCGGCTTGGAAATCTTGGGGATGAACGTCGTGCAGACGCCGTCGCCGTGCGCGATGGTCGCCAGTCGCTGGACGTGCGTGCCGAGCAGCTGGGAGAAGATCTCGGTCTCCGCCTCGCAGAGCTGCGGGAACTTTTCCGCGACGTGGGCCACCGGGCAGTGGTGCTGGCACAGCTGCTCGCCGACCGGTGCGCTGCGCGCCGTAGCAGCGTACCCGTCCGCACTCAGGGCCCTGGCCAGGGCTTCGGTGCGGTCCTCGGGGGCGGCGGCCTCGATCGCCCTGCGGTAGGCGGCGGCCTGCTCGGCGATCCTGGCGCGGGCGAAGGCGACGACCGCCTCGTCCCCGCCGAAACGCTCCTGGATCCAGCGCAGGGCGTCCGCGGCGAGCTGGTCGTAGGACTGGTCGAAGGCGTCCCGGCCGCAGTCGGTCAGCGCGAAGACCTTCGCGGGGCGACCGCGGCCGCGCGTGCCGTAGACCCGCTGCTCGCGTGCCTCCACGACGTCGTCGGCGACCAGTGCGTCCAGATGCCGGCGTACGGCCGCCGGGGTGAGCCCCAGGCGTCCGGCCAGCTCGGTCACGGTCGACGGCCCGTGGTCCAGGATGGACCGCGCGACCCGGTTGCGCGTCGAGCGATCCGAGCGCATACCGGCCGCGAGCTCCTCCTGAGGGGCCCCCATGGGGGTCTCCCGAGCCTCGTCGACGTTTTTCACAACGCCATTGTTGCGTAATTCCTCTGAGGCAGGCAAGCCGCGCCCTGACCGGCGGATGGTGCCCTGCATCACTTAGGTAAACCTAATCCGACCTGCGGGAACGATCACCGGCCGAACAAACCGGTGGCGCCGCCGGGCCTCGTCGGGGACACTCCCGAACCATGTCCACACCCCCTCCGACCGGCCCCCTTGTCACTCGGGCCGCTCTCGCCGAGCAGCTGCGAGAGCTCGGTGTCCGGCCCGGCGACATCCTGCTGGTGCACACCTCCCTGAGCTCCCTCGGATGGGTGAGCGGAGGAGCCGTCGCGGTGGTCCGGGCCCTGCTCGACGCGCTCGGCCGGCAGGGCACGCTGGTGGTCCCCACCCAGACCGGCGGCCTCTCCGACCCGGCCGTGTGGAGAAACCCTCCGGTGCCCGAGGAGTGGTGGGAGACGCTCCGGGCCACGATGCCCGCGTACGACCCCCTCGTCTCGCCCACTCTCGGCGTGGGCGTGCTCCCGGAGACCGTACGGACCTGGCCGGGCGCCCTGCGCAGCGCGCATCCGCAGACCTCGTTCGCGGCCGTCGGTCCGCGCGCGGCTCAGATCGTCGAGGGGCACGCGCCGGACTGCCGGCTGGGTGAGCGCAGCCCGCTGGCCCGGCTGGAGGAGCTCGGCGCCCGGGTGCTGCTGCTCGGCGCCGGTTACGACGCCTGCACCAGCTTCCACCTCGCCGAGTACCGCATACCGTCGCCGCTGGTGAAGGTGGGCCGGCCGGGCCCGGCGGGCTGGGAGGTGGTCACCGAGGTGTCGATCAGCTCGGACCGGTTCGACGAGCTGGGCCACGACTTCGAGCGGGACGTGCCCGTCGTCGTACGGGGGAAGGTGGGCGGGGCCGACGTACGGCTGTTCCCGGTGGCGGACGCGGTGGCGTACGCGCAGCGGTGGCTGGCGCTGCACCGGTCACGTCAGGACGAGATCTGAGGGTCCGGCCCCGCCCGGCGTGAGCGGCGGGGGTGAGATCCCGTACCCGCCGGTCTGGGCCGCCGTCGGCGAACCTAGACTCTGGACCCATGCGAAGTGAGCCCGTGGTCCAGATCCAGGCCCTGGTGAAGCGGTACGGCCGAAAGACCGCGGTGGACGGCCTCGACCTGGTGGCCCGGGCGGGTGTGACCGCCGTCCTCGGTCCCAACGGGGCGGGCAAGACGACCACGGTCGAGACCTGCGAGGGGTACCGCGAGCCCGACTCGGGCACGGTGCGCGTCCTGGGCCTCGACCCCGCGCGACAGGCCCGCGAACTGCACCCCAGGATCGGCGTGATGCTGCAGTCCGGGGGCGTGTACTCGGGCGCGCGAGCCGACGAGATGCTCCGGCACGTGGCCACACTGCATGCCCATCCGCTCGACGTGCCCGCGCTCATCGAGCGGCTCGGACTGGGCAGTTGCGGCCGGACCACGTACCGACGGCTGTCCGGTGGCCAGCAGCAGCGGCTCGCGCTCGCCATGGCGGTCGTCGGCCGCCCGGAGCTGGTGTTCCTGGACGAGCCGACCGCGGGCCTGGACCCGCAGGCCCGCCGCGCCACCTGGGACCTGATCCGCGACCTGCGCGCGGACGGAGTCTCGGTGATCCTCACCACTCACTACATGGACGAGGCCGAGCAGCTGGCCGACGACGTCGCGATCATCGACGCGGGCCGGGTCATAGCCCAGGGCACCCCCGAGGAGCTGTGCCGAGGCGGCGCCGAGAACACGCTCCGCTTCTCCGGCCGCCCGGGACTGGACGTGGGCTCCCTGCTCAAGGCGCTGCCCGCCGACTGCACGGCCGCGGAGCTGACCCCGGGCTCGTACCGGGTCGGCGGCAAGGTCGACCCGCAGCTGCTCGCGACGGTCACCTCCTGGTGCGCGCAGCACGGGGTGATGCCGGAGAAGATCTCGGTGGAACGGCACACACTCGAAGACGTCTTTTTGGAGCTGACCGGCAAGGAGTTGCGCTCATGACCGCCGCAGCCACGGGTACGTACGCCCCGAAGCCGGGTGCGGCGCCGCTGTCCCGCATGATCCGGGCGCAGGCGGCGCTGGAGACGAAGATGCTGCTGCGCAACGGTGAGCAGCTGCTGCTGACGGTCGTGATCCCGACGCTGCTGCTGCTCCTGTTCAGCTCGGTGGACATCGTGGACACGGGCGCCGGCGAGGCGGTGGACTTCCTCGCCCCCGGCGTCCTGGCGCTCGCCGTGATGTCCACGGCGTTCACCGGCCAGGCCATCGCGACGGGCTTCGAGCGCCGCTACGGCGTGCTGAAGCGGCTCGCCTCCTCTCCGTTGCCCCGCTGGGGCCTGATGACCGCGAAGACGCTCTCCGTGCTGGTCACCGAGGTCCTCCAGGTGATCCTGCTGACGGCGATCGCCTTCGCCCTGGGCTGGTCCCCGCACGGCAACCCCCTGGCCGTCCTGCTCCTGCTGGTGCTGGGCACGGCCGCGTTCTCCGGGCTCGGCCTGCTGATGGCGGGCACCCTGAAGGCGGAGGCGACCCTGGCCGCCGCCAACCTGGTGTTCCTGCTGCTGCTCGTGGGCGGCGGTGTGATCGTGCCGCTGGACAAGTTCCCGTCCGGCGCCCAGGACGTCCTCGCCCTGCTGCCGATCTCGGCCCTGTCGGACGGTCTGCGCGACGTACTCCAGCACGGTGCCGGCATGCCCTGGGGCGACCTGGGAATTCTGGCCGGCTGGGCGGTCGTGGGGCTGGCGGTCGCCGGGCGGTTCTTCCGCTGGGAGTAGGCGGAGCAGGCCGGCGACGGATCCTCGGGAGGACAGCCCTTCCGCTGCCGGCAGGTCTCCGACGGGACCCCCTGACGAGGGCCCTTCCGCTGCCGGCAGACCGCCGACGGACCCTCGTGAAAGCGTGCACAAGCGGGCCCCCTACGATGGAACGCGTGCCAAACGTGACCCGCGCCGACGCCGTAGCGGCCGTCCGCAACCCCCTCGCCTTCATCGCCGAACGCTGGACCCCGACTCCTCGGACGGTTCAGCGGGCGGCCCTCGCCGCGCTCGTGATGGCGGTGGTCATCGTGGTCACCGGCGGTGCGGTCCGGCTCACCGGGTCCGGGCTGGGCTGCCCGACCTGGCCCAAGTGCACCGACACCTCGCTGACCACCACCAGCGCGATGGGCTTCCACGGTGCCATCGAGTTCGGCAACCGCATGCTGACGTACGTGCTGTGCGCCGCGGTCGGCTGGGCGATCATCGCCGCACGTTCCCAGAAGCCCTACCGGCGCAGCCTGACCCGGCTGGGCTGGGCCCAGTTCTGGGTCGTGATGAGCAACGCGATCCTCGGCGGCATCGTGGTCCTGGTGGGCCTCAACCCGTACACGGTCGCGGCGCACTTCGTGGCCACGTCGGCCTTGATCACGATCGCCGCGGTGATGTGGCAGCGCACCCGGGAGAGCGACGGGCCGTCCCGTCCGCTGGTCGGCGCGGCCGTGCGGCAACTGGTGTGGTGCCTGCTCGCTGCGTCCGCGCTGCTGATCCTGGTGGGCACGGTGGTCACCGGCGCGGGACCGCACGCGGGCGACTCCAGCGAGGTCGAACGGATGCCGATCGACTGGGAGACCGTGGCGAAGGCGCACGCGGTGCTGGCCTGGATCGTGGTGTCCCTGACGTTCGCCCTGTGGTTCGTCCTCAAGGCGGTCGACTCCCCCAAGGCCCCTCTGGACCGCACCCGCGACCTCTTCCTGATCCTGCTCGCCCAGGGCGTCATCGGCTACGTCCAGTACTTCACGGAGCTTCCCGAGGCCCTGGTCGGCCTGCACATGCTCGGCTCGGCCCTGGTGTGGATCGCGGTCCTGCGCGTGCTGCTGGCCCTGCGGGAGCGGCCGGGGCCTCAGGCGGACATCCCGGGCCCGTCGAGCGAGGCGACGCTGACCCGGGCGTGAGTCCCCAGGGCCCTCGGAGCCGCTCCCAGCCGTAGGTCACGTCAGCCCGTACACCCGCCGAGCGTTCCCCGCCGCGATCAGCCCCGCCACCCGTTGGGCGTCCGCCAGGGACCACGCGCCCTCGGCGACCCACGTCCCGAGGACCCTGGACAGGGCCTCCCGGAACAGTCGCGCCCCCACGACATGCAGTTCGGGCAGGCCCTGGGCGCCGCTGGAGAAGAGGATCTTGCCGAAGGGGGCCAGCTCCAGGATCTCCGCGAGGACGGTCGCGGCCCGGGCGCCCGTGCGCACCAGGGCGGCGCCCGAGTCGGCGTACACGTGCGGGAAGACCCCGGCGAGATGGGCGGCCTGCCGGTGGTACGGGTAGCTGTGCAGCAGGACGAGGTCGGTGCCCAGGCCGGCCGTGGCCCGCACGAAGTCGGTCAGCAGGACGGGGTCGGCGCGGTCGATGCGCAGGCCTGGCTCGCCGAGCCCGGCGTGCAGTTGGAGGGGCCGGCCGGAGGCGACCGCGATCCACAGCAGGTGTCGCAGCAGCACCGGGTCGCTCAGCTCCCCGCCCACCCGGCGCCCGGCGAGCCAGCGCCCCGCCGCGCCCCGTACCTCCCCCGGCCCCGGCGGTTCCGGAGCGAGCGCCAGCCCGTGCCGTACGCCCGCCGCGGAGGAGAAGGCGACCGCGTCGGCGGCGGCCCCGTGCACCGACTCGGCGAGGTTGGCGAGGAAGGACTCGACCGTGCCGGAGGTGTCGGCCACCTGTTCGGCGAGAAGCTCCAGCCGTACGATCTCGCGGGCCTCGGCGCCCGCCGCGGAGGCCATCTCGCCGGGCCCGGTGAGGTCGCCGGGCAGCCCGGCGTCCACCAGATACGTCGTGATGCCGCTGCCGCGCAGCAGACGGCGGCCCGACTCCAGTACGCCGAGTTCACGGCGCCGGGCGAGATAACGGGCGGGCGCACAGTGCGGTTCCAGGCCGAGCAGCGGGGGGCACCAGCGGCGTACCGCGAAGCCGGTCTGGGTGTCGAAGAGCGTCGTGCCCGGCGCGGGCGGGCCCTCGGTGCGGGCCAGCTGGGCCTCGAAGGTGCCGAGGCCCAGCTCCGTTCTCAGTACGCCGTGGCAGTACTGGTCCACGAGGGACGGCGTTTCGATCATCCGGGCTCCCCGTGACTGGACCACGTCCCAGGACCGTGTTCTCCTACGGTCCCCCACGGGGCCTAACGGGTGAACCCGGCGTCAGGTGTTGCTCGGACCGCCCACCTGGATTCCGGCCATGCGCGTCCATTCGTACGGGCCTGTCCTCACCTTGGCCGCGAACTCCCCGTCGAACGCCTCGTGCACGGTGATCCCGGCCTTCTCGACGGCCTTCTCGGCGATGTCGTACGACGGGGCCACCAGGTCGCCCCAGCCGCCGTCCTCGCCGACGAGCACGATCCGCGCGCCGCGCTGTCCGAGGTAGGCCACCTGGCCCTCGGCGCCGCCGTGTGCCCTGGAGAAGGCGCCGATCTGCTTGGCCAGCCGGGCCACCCTGCGCGCGGCCCGTGCGGCCTGCTTGGCGTCGGTGCCCTCGTCAACCTGCTGCGTGTCTGCCATGGCCAGATGCTACCGACGGGTAGAGCGAACGGCGACGGGCGGGGTGCGTGGCCTTGACCACGCACCCCGCCCGTCGTACGTCACACCGGCGTCAGCGGAGGAAGGGATCCACCGCGACCGCCACGAACAGGAGCGAGACGTAGGTGATCGACCAGTGGAACAGCCGCATCTCCTTGAGCTTCGCGCCGGTCACCTCGGCCTTGGCCCGGTTCTGCAGACCGTGCGCCTCCCACAGCCAGAAGCCGCCGGCCAGCAGCGCGACCGTCGTGTAGAACCAGCCGGTGTAGCCCAGCGGGGTCAGCAGCAGCGACACCGCGACCATCACCCAGCTGTAGAGCACGATCTGCCGGGCGACCACCTTGTTGGAGGCGACGACCGGCAGCATCGGCACGCCCACGCGCGCGTAGTCCTCCCTGACCTTCATGGACAACGGCCAGTAGTGCGGCGGCGTCCAGAAGAACATGACGAGGAAGAGGATGACCGGCGCCCACGACATGGAGTTGGTGACGGACGACCAGCCGATGAGGACGGGCAGGCATCCGGCGATACCGCCCCACACGATGTTCTGCGAGGTGCGGCGCTTGAGGATCATCGTGTAGACGACCACGTAGAAGAGGAGCGCGCCGAGCGACAGCCAGGCCGACAGCCAGTTGACGGCCAGGCCGAACAGCAGCGTCGAGACGACCGCGAGGGAGATACCGAAGACCAGGCACTCGCGCGGGCTGACCATGCCGGTGACCAGCGGACGCTGCGAGGTGCGGTCCATCAGCGCGTCGATGTCGCGGTCGATGTACATGTTCAGCGCGTTGGCGCCGCCCGCGGAGAGGTAGCCGCCGACACAGGTGAGCAGGACCAGCTCGAGGTCGGGCACACCCTGCTGTGCCAGGAACATCACCGGGACGGTGGTGATCAGCAGCAGTTCGATGATCCGAGGCTTGGTCAGAGCTACGAACGCCTTGACACGGGCCCCGAACGGCCGGTGGCTCTGGCTCTGGCTCGCACCGAGCACCCCCGCTGGACGGGATTCGACGGCCGTCACGCACACCCCTACAGAGACATCCCAGCGAGCCCAGCCGTGTGAAGTCCCGGTAAAGCTCGCGCGTACCACGCCACTGTAGACGTTGCCCATACCCCGACATTCGCGGGGGTGGGGTCGTGTTGGTCAGCGCGCTGGGAAGAGCCCCACGGCACTCGATTGAGCACTCCGATGAGCGGCTCCGTATTCACCTGCCGAATGGGGAACGGGCCAGTCGGCAGGCGGATCCCGATGAGTCCCGGCAGTCTGGAATGACTCGAAAAAACGCATGTACGGACGGGGGTAGGCTCGACATCGGCCGGGGCGCCCAGTGCACCGGCATTGGACATGCGTGACGTTTCGACATGCGTGACATGTGGAGAGGAGCCCTGACCCAGGGTGAGCACCAAGCCGACCACCACAGACCTCGAGTGGACCGAGCTGGACCAGCGGGCCGTGGACACCGCCCGCGTCCTGGCCGCCGATGCCGTACAGAAGGTCGGCAACGGCCATCCCGGTACGGCGATGAGCCTGGCGCCTGCCGCATACACCCTCTTCCAGAAGGTGATGCGCCACGACCCCGCGGACCCCGACTGGGTCGGCCGCGACCGCTTCGTGCTGTCCGCGGGCCACTCGTCCCTGACCCTCTACACCCAGCTGTACCTGGCCGGTTTCGGTCTTGAGCTGGACGACCTGAAGGCGTTCCGGACGTGGGGTTCGAAGACCCCGGGTCACCCGGAGTACGGCCACACCACCGGCGTGGAGACCACCACCGGTCCGCTGGGCCAGGGTGTCGCCAACGCGGTGGGCATGGCGATGGCCGCCCGTTACGAGCGCGGCCTGTTCGACCCGGACGCCCCCGCCGGCGAGTCCCCCTTCGACCACTTCGTCTTCGCGATCGCCGGTGACGGCTGTCTCCAGGAGGGCATCTCCGCGGAGGCGTCCTCGCTGGCCGGCCATCAGAAGCTCGGCAACCTCGTCCTGCTGTGGGACGACAACCACATCTCCATCGAGGGCGACACGGAGACGGCCGTCTCCGAGGACACCGTCAAGCGGTACGAGGCGTACGGCTGGCACGTCCAGCGCGTGGCCCCGAAGCCGGACGGCGACCTCGACCCGCACGCCCTCTACAACGCGATCGAGGCGGCGAAGGCGGTCACCGACCGGCCGTCGTTCATCGCGATGCGCTCGATCATCGCCTGGCCGGCGCCGAACGCCCAGAACACCGAGGCCGCGCACGGCTCGGCGCTGGGCGACGACGAGGTCGCGGCCACCAAGCGCGTCCTCGGCTTCGACCCGGCCAAGACCTTCGAGGTCGCCGACGAGGTCCTCGCGCACACCCGGGCGCTGGGTGAGCGGGGCCGGCAGGCCAAGGCGGAGTGGGAGAAGTCGTTCCAGGAGTGGCGCAGCAACAAGCCGGAGCGCGCGGCCGAGTTCGACCGTGTCGCCGCCGGTGAACTGCCCACCGGCTGGGAGGAGAAGATCCCGGTCTTCGAGGCGGGCAAGGGCGTCGCCACGCGTGCCGCGTCCGGCAAGGTGCTGCAGGCGCTGGGCGCGGTCGTCCCGGAGCTGTGGGGCGGCTCGGCCGACCTGGCCGGCTCGAACAACACCACCATCGACAAGACGAGTTCGTTCCTGCCGGCGGACAACCCGCTGCCGGAGGCGAGCCCGTACGGCCGCACGATCCACTTCGGCATCCGCGAGCACTCCATGGCCGCGGAGATGAACGGCATCGCCCTGCACGGCAACACCCGTATCTACGGCGGCACGTTCCTGGTGTTCTCCGACTACATGCGCAACGCCGTGCGCCTGTCGGCCCTGATGCACCTGCCGGTGACGTACGTGTGGACGCACGACTCCATCGGCCTGGGCGAGGACGGCCCGACCCACCAGCCCGTCGAGCACCTGGCCTCGCTGCGCGCCATCCCGGGTCTGAACGTGGTCCGCCCGGCCGACGCCAACGAGACCGCGATCGCCTGGCGCGAGATCCTCAAGCGCTACACCAAGGTCTTCGGCAAGGGCGCCCCGCACGGTCTGGTGCTGACCCGCCAGGGCGTGCCGACGTACGAGCCCGACGAGAACGCGGCGAAGGGCGGTTACGTCCTGTTCGAGGCCTCCGCCGGGACTCCCGAGGTGATCCTGATCGCCACCGGTTCCGAGGTGCACGTCGCCGCTCAGGCGCGCGAGCAGCTCGAAGCCGACGGCGTGCCGACCCGAGTCGTGTCCATGCCGTCCGTGGAGTGGTTCGAGGAGCAGGACCAGGGGTACCGGGACAGCGTCCTGCCGCCGGCGGTGAAGGCACGCGTCGCGGTCGAGGCCGGTATCGGTCTCACCTGGCACAAGTACGTGGGCGACTGCGGTCGCATCGTTTCCCTGGAGCACTTCGGGGCTTCGGCCGACGGCAAGGTGCTCTTCCGCGAGTTCGGCTTCACTGCCGAGAACGTGGCTGCCAAGGCCCGGGAATCCATCGCCGCCGCCCAGCGCTGACGCTCATATACGACACGTAGGAGATGCAATTTCCATGACAGACGCACTCAAGCGCCTCTCCGAGGAAGGCGTGGCGATCTGGCTGGACGACCTGTCGCGCAAGCGGATCACGTCCGGCAACCTCGCCGAGCTGATCGACCAGCAGCACGTCGTGGGCGTCACCACGAACCCGTCCATCTTCCAGAAGGCGATCTCCGAAGGCGACGGCTACGACCTGCAGGTCTCCGACCTCGCCTTCCGCAAGGTCACCGTCGAAGAGGCGATCCGCATGATCACGACGGCGGACGTCCGTGACGCCGCCGACATCCTGCGCCCGGTCTTCGACGCCACCGGCGGCCAGGACGGCCGCGTGTCGATCGAGGTCGACCCGCGCCTGGCCCACAACACCAAGGCGACGGTCGCCGAGGCCAAGCAGCTCGCCTGGCTGGTGGACCGCCCCAACACCCTCATCAAGATCCCGGCCACCCGCGCCGGCATCCCGGCGATCACCGAGGTCATCGGCCTCGGCATCAGCGTCAACGTCACGCTGATCTTCTCGCTGGAGCGCTACCGCGAGGTCATGGACGCGTTCCTCGCGGGCCTGGAGAAGGCCAAGGAGCGCGGCCTGGACCTGTCGAAGATCCACTCCGTGGCGTCCTTCTTCGTGTCCCGCGTGGACACCGAGATCGACAAGCGGATCGACGCGCTCGGCACCGACGAGGCCAAGGCCGCCCGCGGCAAGGCCGGCGTCGCCAACGCGCGCCTGGCGTACCAGGCGTACGAGGAGGTCTTCTCCTCGGGCCGCTGGGACACGCTGGAGAGCGCCGGCGCCAACAAGCAGCGTCCGCTGTGGGCGTCGACCGGCGTCAAGGACCCGGCGTACAAGAAGACCATGTACGTCGAGGAACTGGTCGCGCCCAACACGGTGAACACCATGCCGGAGGCGACCCTGTTCGCCACCGAGGAGCAGGGCGAGATCCGCGGCGACGCCGTCTCGGGTACCTACGAGCAGGCGCGCGCCGACATCGACGCGCTCGAGAAGCTCGGGATCTCGTACGACGAGGTGGTCGAGCTCCTGGAGAAGGAGGGCGTCGAGAAGTTCGAGGCGTCCTGGAACGACCTGCTCAAGTCGACCGAGGCGGAGCTTCAGCGTCTCGCCCCCTCGGAGGGCTGATCCCTTGGCGCCTATCTCCGGTTCCGGAGCGAACCCGCTCCGTGACCCCGCCGACCGACGGCTCCCGCGTATCGCGGGGCCGTCGGGCCTGGTCATCTTCGGCGTCACGGGCGATTTGTCACGAAAGAAGCTCATGCCCGCCGTGTACGACCTCGCGAACCGGGGTCTGCTGCCGCCGGGCTTCTCGCTGGTCGGTTTCGCCCGGCGGGAGTGGCAGAACGAGGACTTCGCGCAGGAGGTCCACGACGCCGTCAAGGAGCACGCGCGGACGCCGTTCCGTGAGGAGGTCTGGCAGCAGCTCATCCAGGGGATGCGCTTCGTCCAGGGCACCTTCGACGACGACGACGCGTTCGAGCGGCTGCGCGGCACCATCGAGGAACTGGACAAGGCGCAGGGCACGGGCGGCAACTTCGCCTTCTACCTGTCCGTGCCGCCGTCCGCCTTCCCGGTGGTCATCCAGCAGCTCAAGAAGCACGGCCTGGCCGACCAGTCGGGCGGCTCCTGGCGGCGCGCGGTCATCGAGAAGCCCTTCGGCCACGACCTGAAGTCGGCCGAGGAGCTCAACACGACGGTCGAGGAGGTCTTCGCCCCCGACCAGGTCTTCCGCATCGACCACTACCTCGGCAAGGAGACCGTCCAGAACATCCTGGCGCTCCGCTTCGCCAACACGATGTTCGAGCCGATCTGGAACCGGTCCTTCGTGGACCACGTGCAGATCACCATGGCCGAGGACATCGGCATCGGCGGCCGCGCCGGGTACTACGACGGCATCGGCGCCGCCCGTGACGTCATCCAGAACCACCTGCTCCAGCTGATGGCGCTGACCGCCATGGAGGAGCCGTCCTCGTTCGACGCGGACGCGCTCGCCGCCGAGAAGACCAAGGTGCTCGGCGCGGTGAGACTGCCGAAGGACCTCGGCGCGGACACCGTCCGCGGGCAGTACGCGGCAGGCTGGCAGGGCGGCGAGAAGGTCATCGGCTACCTCGAAGAGGACGGCATCGACCGCAGGTCGAAGACCGACACGTACGCCGCGATCAAGGTGGAGATCGACAACCGCCGCTGGGCGGGCGTTCCCTTCTACCTGCGCACCGGCAAGCGGCTGGGCCGACGGGTCACCGAGATCGCGGTCGTCTTCCAGCGGGCCCCGCACTCCCCCTTCGACCACACGGCGACGGAGGAGCTCGGCAAGAACGCGATCGTCATCCGCGTCCAGCCCGACGAGGGTGTCACGGTCCGCTTCGGCTCCAAGGTGCCCGGCACCTCGATGGAGATCCGGGACGTCTCCATGGACTTCGCGTACGGCGAGTCGTTCACGGAGTCCAGCCCGGAGGCGTACGAGCGGCTCATCCTCGACGTGCTGCTCGGCGACTCGAACCTCTTCCCGCGCACGGAGGAGGTCGAGCTGTCCTGGAAGATCCTCGACCCGATCGAGGAGTACTGGGACAAGCACGGCACGCCCGCCCAGTACGCGTCGGGTACCTGGGGCCCCGTCGAGGCGGACGAGATGCTCGCACGAGACGGACGGAGCTGGCGCCGGCCATGAAGATAGACCTCACGGACACCACGGCCAGCAAGATCAACAAGGCGCTGGTGCAGGGCCGCCGGGCCATCGGCACACCGGCCGTCGGCATGGTGCTCACGCTGGTCATCGTCACGGACGAGGAGAACGCGTACGACGCCCTGAAGGCCGCCGACGACGCCTCGCACGAGCACCCCTCGCGCACGCTCGTGGTCGTCAAGCGCGTCTCGCGTTCGCCCCGCGACCGTACGCAGTCCCGGCTGGACGCCGAGGTGCGGGTCGGCGCGGACGCCGGCACCGGCGAGACGGTCGTCCTGCGGCTGTACGGCGATGTCGTCAGCCACGCCCAGTCGGTCGTCCTGCCGCTGCTGCTGCCGGACGCACCGGTGGTGGTCTGGTGGCCGGTCAACGCGCCGCTCGACCCGGCGAAGGACCCACTGGGCGCCCTCGCCCAGCGCCGGGTCACCGACACCTACGCCTCCGAGCAGCCGGTACGGGAACTCGGCGCCCGCGCCGACGCCTACACCCCCGGCGACACCGACCTGTCCTGGACCAGGATCACGCCCTGGCGTTCGATGCTGGCGGCGGCTCTGGACCAGGTGACCTGCCGGGTCGCGGCCGTCGAGGTGGAGGGCGAGGAGTTCAACCCGAGCTGCGAACTGCTGGCGATGTGGCTCGCGGACCGGCTGGACGTCCCGGTGAAGCGTTCGCTGTCGTCGGGCCCCGGCCTGACGGCGGTGCGCATGAACACCGACTGCGGCCCGATCGTCCTCGACCGCGCCGACGGCGCTCTCGCCACCCTCTCCATCCAGGGCCAGCCCGACCGCGCGGTGGCGCTCAAGCGCCGCGACACGGCCGAGCTGATCGCGGAGGAGCTGCGGCGGCTGGACCCGGACGACACGTACGCGTCCGCGCTGCGGTTCGGGGTGGAGCGGCTGAGCACCTCGGACGGGGCGCACCGGTCGAACGGGTCGCGGGGCAAGGGTGCCGAGGCGCCCGGTCCGGAGCGGACCGCCGACGCCGAGGAGCCGACGGCGCAAGCAGCCAAAGGAGAAGGGGCCGAAGCGGTCCCTACTCCCCTTGAAGCGGCTGCGAAAGCACCCGCGAAGGAAGCGGCGGCGCAGGCCCCGGTGAAGAAGGCGGCGGCGAAGTGAGCACTCCGCAGCTGGTCGTGCACCACGACAAGGAGCTGATGGCGCAGGCCGCCGCGGCCCGCCTGATCACGAAGGTCGTGGACGCGCAGGCCTCGCGCGGTGCGGCGTCCGTGGTCCTCACGGGCGGCCGCAACGGCAACGGTCTGCTCGCCGCTCTGGCCGCCGCGCCGGCCCGGGACGCCATCGACTGGGGCCGCCTCGACCTGTGGTGGGGCGACGAACGGTTCCTCCCCGAGGGCGACCCGGAGCGCAATGTCACGCAGGCTCGCGAGGCCCTGCTGGACTCGGTTCCGCTTGACCCGAAGCGCGTGCACGCCATGCCCGCGTCGGACGGCCCGTACGGCTCGGACGCGGACGCCGCGGCGGCGGGGTACGCCGAGGAGCTGGCCCGCGCCACCGGCCCGGAGAACCATGCTGCCGTCCCGACCTTCGACGTCCTGATGCTGGGCGTGGGCCCGGACACCCATGTGGCGTCCCTGTTCCCCGAGCTCCCGGCAGTCCGGGAGACCGAGCGCACGGTCGTCGGCGTCCACGGCGCCCCGAAGCCCCCGCCGACCCGTGTCACCCTCACCCTCCCGGCGATCCGCGCCGCCCGCGAGGTCTGGCTCCTGGCAGCCGGCGAGGACAAGGCCGAGGCCGTGGCGATCGGCCTCTCGGGCGCGGGCGAGATCCAGGCACCGGTGGCGGGCGCCCAGGGCAGACAGCGCACCCTGTGGCTGCTGGACTCCGCGGCGGCCTCGCAGCTGCCGCGGTCGCTGTATCCGCCGGCGTTGTCGTGAGCTGAGGGCGGCGGAGGCGTTGTCGTCTCCGCCGCCCTCAGCCGCGCGAGTCGGCGGCCTACTTCACCGACCCCGCCATCACCCCCTGCACGAAGTGCCGCTGGAAGGCGAAGAACACCGCCACCGGCACCACCAGGGACAGGAACGCCCCCGGCGCCAGCACGTCGATGTTGCTGCCGAACTGCCGTATCTGGGACTGGAGTTCCACGGTCAGCGGCTGGGCGGAGCCGTCCGCGAAGAGCAGGGCCACCAGCATGTCGTTCCACACCCACAGGAACTGGAAGATGGCGAGGCTCGCGATCGCCGGCCGGCCCACCGGCAGGACCAGCCGGGTGAAGATCCGCCACTCGCTGCCGCCGTCCATCCGGGCCGCCTCCAGCATCTCCTTCGGCATCTCGGCGAAGTAGTTCCGCAGCAGGAACACCGCGAACGGCAGCCCGTACGCCACGTGGAAGAGGACGACACCGGGGATCGTGCCGAACAGGCCCAGCCGGCCGAAGAGTTTGGCGACCGGGAGCAGTCCGATCTGCACCGGCACCACCAACAGCGCCACCACGACCAGGAAGACGTTCTCCCGCCCGGGGAAGTCCAGCCAGGCGAACGCGTATCCGGCGAGTGCCGCGAGAACCACGACCAGGACGGTCGTCGGCACCGATATCAGTACCGTGTTCCAGAACGCCCGGGTCATCCCGGAGTTCTTCAGCAGCGCGGAGTAGTTGTCGAAGGACAGCTGCCCGGGGCTGGCGAAGACGGTCCACCAGCCGCCTGTGGCGGTGTCCTCGGAGGACCGCAGCGAGGAGAGGAACAGACCTGCGAGCGGGGTCACCCAGACCAGGCCGATCACCACCAGGAAGGCCTGCACGGCACCGTTGCCCAGGCCGCGTCGCACCGCGTTCATCGCTGACTCCTTCGGAAACGGCGGAGGTTGAAGACCATGGCCGGGATCACCAGCAGCAGGAGCAGCACACCGAGCGCGCTGCCCAGACCCTGGTTGTTGCCGCCGCCGAACGACACCAGCCACATCTGTGTCGCGAGGACGGTCGCGTCCTCCTGTACCGGCCCGGGCGCGATGATGTAGACGAGGTCGAAGACCTTCATCACGTTGATCACCAGGGTCACGAAGACCACGGTGAGCACGGGTGCCAGCAGCGGCACCGTGATCCGCCGGAAGATCTGCCACTCGTTCGCCCCGTCCATCCGCGCCGCCTCCAGCGCGTCCCGGGGCAGCGCCGCGAGGCCGGCGCCGATCAGCACCATCGCGAAGCCGGTCCAGATCCACAGGTACGCCCCGATGATCGCCGGCGTGACGAGCGCGGGTCCGAGCCAGGAGACGCCTCCGTACGGCTGCGCGAAGTTCGAGGCGGGCAACCTCACCGTGTACGAGCCGGAGTCGAGGCCGGTGAAGCGGAAGGAGCCGTCGGAGGCCGTCGTCGTCCGCGCGACCGTCTTCCCGTCGCCGCCGACCGCCTCGACCTCGGCCTGAGGCAGCCCGCTCTCCCGCCGGTCGACCTTGCCCAGTTCCCCTCCCCCGCCAGGGGTGAAGTCCAGGTAGACCACCCCGCGCAGTTCGTCCGGCGCCGCCCTGCTTGCGGCGGCCGGGTACGCGGGCTCGGCCCCGGCGGGCAGCTCCTTCGGCGGGACGCCGACCAGGCCGAGCGTCACCGAGTCACCCGGGGAGACGGTCGCGGTCGTCCGGTACGAGCCGTCCGGCTCCCCCGTCAGTCCGTGGCCGTCGCGGGCCCGGGCCGTCGGGTACGGCGAGGTGCCCGTGAAGGCGTCGTGCACCGAGACGACGGCCGCGTTCAGCACGCCCTTGTCCGGGTCCTCGTCGTAGGCCAGCCGGAAGATGATGCCGGCGGCGAGGAAGGACACCGCCATCGGCATGAACAGCAGCAGCTTGAAGGCGGTCGCCCAGCGGACCTTCTCCACCAGCACGGCCAGGACCAGACCGAGTCCGGTCAGCAGGGCGGGCGCCACCACCACCCAGACGGCCGTGTTCCGGACGGCCGTGAGGGTCGCCGGGTCGCGGAACATCTCGGTGTAGTTCTCGCCGCCCACGAAGCGGGTGCCGGACGCGTCGAAGAAGCTGCGGCCGACGGAGAACAGGACCGGATAGACGACGAGCGCGCCGAGCAGCAGCAGGGCGGGGAACGCGAACAGGACGGCGATGATCCGTCCCCGCCGCCGCGTGCGCCGGGCACGGGCGGCGGGACCGACGGGCGCAGCGCCCGCCTCTTTCACAAGGGTCGCGGTCATGGCCGGTCAGCCCTTGTACGCCTTGGCGGCCGCGGCTTCCAGCTGCGCCGCGGTGCCCTTCGGGTCGGACGGGTCACGCAGGAAGTCCTGCAGCAGCTTCCACTCACCGGCGCCCTTGGTGCCGCCGAAGGCCGCCGGGGCCTGGTCGGACATGTCGAATCGGACCGAATCCCCGGCTTGGACAAGGGACTTGGCGGTGGCGCGCGTCACGTCGTCGCCGTACGAGGCGAGGTCGAGCTTCTTGTTCGGGGACAGGAAGCCGCCCGCCTGTGCCCACACGGCCGCGGCCTCGGGGGTGGCCAGGTACTCCAGGAGCCGCATGCCGGCCTTGGCGTTCTTGCCGTCCTTCAGCACCACGGCCGCGTCACCGCCGCTGACCACCGGGGCCTTGCCGCCGTCGACCGCGGGGAACGGGAAGAAGTTCGCGTCCTGGCCGATCGCCTTGCCGAACTGGTCCTTGGCGACACCCGCGACGAAGTCGCCCTCGTAGACCATGCCGGCCTCGGGCTTGGGCCCGAACACCTTCTCCACCGAGCCCGGGAAGTCGGTGTTGAGGGCCCCCTGCTGGCCGCCCGCCAGCAGTTGCTTGTCCTTGAAGAGTTTGCCGAGGGTCGTGAGCGCCTCGACCACCGAGGCGTCGGTCCACTTCAGCTTGTGGGCGGCGAGGGCGTCGTACTTCCCGGGTCCGGCCTGGGAGAGGTAGATGTTCTCGAACCAGTCGGTGAGGGTCCAGCCGTCCTGGCCGGCCACCGAGAAGGCGGCGAGACCGGAGTCGGAGACGGTGCGCCCGGCCTGCAGCATCGCGTCGTACGTGGCCGGCGGCTTGACCCCGGCCTGGTCGAGAGCGTCGGGGCTGTACCAGACCGTCGACTTGTGGGCGGCCTTGAAGTAGAGGCCGTAGAGGGTGCCGTCGACGCTGCCGTACTTCTTCCAGACCGGTGCGTAACCCGCGTCCACGGACTGCTCGGTGGCCTTCGACAGCGGCGTGAGCCAGTCCTGCTTCGCGAACTGCTGCAGGACTCCCACCTGCGGGACCATCACCACGTCGGGCGCGTTGCCGCCTTCGATCTTGCTGCCGACGACGGTGGAGACGTTGTCCCCGGTGGACACGAACTGCGTCTTGGCGCCGGTCTTCTCCCCGAACGCGTCCAGCACCTTCTGGAAGTTCTTCTGCTCGCTGCCGGACCAGACTCCGGCCACGGTGACCGTCTGACCGTCGAGGGCCTTGTCACCGCCGCCCGCCGAGACCGGGCCGCCGCCTCCGCAGGCGGTGACTCCGAGTCCCAGGGCGAGGGCGGTGCAGCTCGCGAGCAGGGTCGTACGTCGCATCATCGTTGATGTCCCTTCGAGGGGTGGGGAGTTGACGGGCGGATCAGAGATCGTTGATCCACCAGGCGGCCGTCGAACCGGGGAGCACCCCGGCCTGGCAGGGGCCGCTGGACAGCAGGGGGGTGCCGGGGACCGGCGCGGGCGTGGGCGCCGTACCGAAGTTGACGGCGCAGACGAAGTCGTCACCGTCCTCGCCGCGGGCGAAGCCGAGGACGCCCGGCGGGGTGTCCAGCCAGCGCAACGGGCCTTCGCCCAACTGGGGCAGTGCGCCACGTAGTTGGAGGCCGTCGCGGTACAGGTGCCAGAAGGAGCGGGTGTCGGCGAGGGCACGGTCGGTGGCGTACTCGGCGAAGTACTCGGGCTGCGGCAGCCAGGGCCTGGCGCTCTCGGCGCCGGAGGTGAAGCCGAACGGGGACGCCTGCCCGGACCACGGCAGCGGCACCCGGCAGCCGTCGCGGATGCGGGCCCGGCTGCCGGTGCGGTGGAAGATCGGGTCGGTGAGCACGTCGTCGGGCAGGTCGACGACCTCGGGCAGGCCCAGCTCCTCGCCCTGGTAGATGTATGCGGCTCCGGGCAGCGCCAGCATCAGCAGCGCGGCGGCGCGGGCGCGGGCGGCGCCGAGGCCGCTGCCCTCTGTCGCGGGTTCGCCGTAGCGGGTGACGGAGCGGACCTGGTCGTGGTTGTTCAGGACCCAGGTGACCGTGGAACCGGTGCCGGCGATGTCCTGCATGGCCTCGGAGATGACCTTGCGGAAGGCACCGGCGTCCCAGGGGGCGCTGAGCAGATCGAAGAAGAAGGCCTGGTGGAGCTCGTCCGGGCGGACGTACCGGGCGTGTTCGCGGGCGGTCGGGACCGAGACCTCTCCGACCAGGAGCCGCTCACGGCCGTCGCGCGACGCGTAGGCGTCGCAGACCGCACGCCAGTGCCGCCATACGTCGTGCACCTCGGGCTGGTTCCAGGCGAGCGGGTTGACCGAGTCGCGGGTGCGGGCGTCGGCCTCCGGGTCCGGGGAGTCGGGCAGGTCCGGGTGCTTGAAGAGACCGGCGGCCACGTCGATGCGGAAGCCGTCGACGCCCCGGTCGAGCCAGAAGCGGAGCGTCCGGTCGAACTCGTCGGCGACCTCGGGGTTGCGCCAGTTCCAGTCCGGCTGTTCGGGCGTGAACATGTGCAGGTACCACTGGCCGGGCCGGCCGTCCGCCTCGGTGACCCGGGTCCAGGCCGGGCCGCCGAACATGGCGTGCCAGTTGTTGGGCGGCTCACCGCCGTCCGGGCCGCGGCCGTCGGCGAAGTGGAAGCGGGCACGGGCCGCGCTGCCGGGTGTCGCGGCCAGCGCCTTACGGAACCACGGGTGTTCGCTGGAACAGTGGTTGGGGACGATGTCGAGCAGCACCTTGATCCCGAGCCGCCGGGCAGCCGCCATCAGCAGGCCGAACTCGGCGAGGTCACCGAAGGTCGGGTCGACGTCGCAGTAGTCGGCCACGTCGTAGCCGTGGTCGTGCTGCGGCGAGGGGTAGAAGGGGCTCAGCCAGATCCCGTCGACGCCGAGCTTCTTCAGGTACGGCAGTCCGGCTCTGACCCCGGCCAGATCGCCGATGCCGTCGCCGGTGCTGTCCAGGAAGCTGCGGACGTACACCTGGTAGATCACTGCGTCGCGCCACCAGCGGCGGTACTTGCTCGACATGCATGCATGTTAGGTAGGCGGGTCCTGGGGGTGTCAATGAATGGAACGGAAGCTACTACCCAGTTGCCTCGACAAAAGCACACCTAAAGGGGCATTCGGAAGGCAGATGAGATGTCGACGTTACTTAACAAGTAACTACTAGCGGTCGGACACAGCCGCTAGTTCTCCCGCCAGCCGCCGCACCGCCGCCGCCGGCGTCTCGCGCCCGGTCATCGCGTCGTGCACGACCGCCTGCACCACCAGGCTGACCTGGTCGTAGCGGGGGCTCTTCGGCCGCGGGGCGGCCCCGCGGATGCTCGCGCGCAGGGTCGGCAGGTACGGGAACTCCCGCACCAGTTCGGGATCTTCGTACAGCGCGGCGCGCACGGGCGGCAGCGCGCCCCGCGTGAGGACCTGGCGCTGGACGGACTCGCCGGTGAGGTACGCGATCAGACGCGCGGCCGAGTCGGGGTGCCGCGCGCGCGTGCTGACGGCCAGGTTGGAGCCGCCGAGGACGCTCCTGCCCGGCCCGTCGGGTCCGGGCAGTGGCACGGCGCCGATCTTCCCGGCGACCGGCGAACCCTTGGCCGACGCGACGACATAGGCGTACGGCCAGTTACGGAGGAAGAGCAGCCGTCCGTCCTGGAAAGCCTGCTTGGACTCCTCCTCCTTGTACGTCAGCGCCTGCTTCGGGATCCAGCCCTCGCGTACGCCCCGGGCGAGGAAGCCGATGCCCTGGCGAGCGGCGGCGGAGTTCACGGTGACCCGTTCGCCCTCGTCGCCGAGGATCGTGCCGCCCGCCGAGTAGACGGCCTCGGCGGCATTGACGGTGAGGCCCTCGTAGGGAAGGAACTGGCCGGCGTAGCCGTCGAGTCCGTACTTCGGGGCGATCGTCTTCGCGTCCCGCTCCAGTTCGGTCCAGGTGCGCGGCGGCCGGACGCCCTCCTTCGCCAGGATGTCCTTCCGGTACAGCAGCAGTCCCGCGTTGGTGACGTAGGGGACGGCGTACAGCTGTCCGTCGTAGGTCGCGGTGTCCACGACCGGCTTCAGGAAGGACTTCAGCGGGAAGCGGTCGCGCGGGAGCGGACGTATCCAGCCGGCGGCGGCGAACTCCGAGGTCCAGTTGACGTCGATGTTGAGGACGTCGAACCGGCTGCGGTCGCCGTCGCGCAGGTCTGTGGCCATCTGCGCGTGCGTCTCGTCGGCGGAGTCCGGGAGCTCGACGAGGGTGGCCCTCTCGTCGGGG
This sequence comes from Streptomyces sp. NPDC050287, assembly GCF_044459385.1. Lineage (NCBI taxonomy): Bacteria > Bacillati > Actinomycetota > Actinomycetes > Kitasatosporales > Streptomycetaceae > Streptomyces > Streptomyces sp. NPDC050287. The sequence goes on from NZ_JBITIY010000001.1 coordinate 231,328, forward strand.
TGGGTACGGTTCCAGCCCTCCAACAAGGGGCCGAGATAGCCGGTGAGGTCTCCCCCGGTGGCCACGGTGAGCGGCCCGCGGCCGCCCCCGGCCCCGTCCTCGGCGTGCGCGCCGGAGACGACGTACCCGGTCAGGACCACCGCGAGAACGAGAAGGCCCCTACCGGCGGCGTGTATCCACCGCATAGGTTCCTCCCTGTACACCTGGCGCCGGGCCCCTTCGCCCGGAGTCAGAGGCCATGTATACCTGTTAGGTATGCGCGATACTAGGGCCTGGAGCACATTACACAGACAGGAGGACTGCACGAGTGCGCCTGCCCCTCCTGGCTCTCCTCGCGCGCGGACCGGCCCACGGCTACGAGCTCAAGCAGGACCTTGAGCAACTGCTGGGGTCCGCGTACCCTCAGCCGAACGTCGGCCAGATCTACGTCACCCTCGGCCGCCTCGAGAAGACGGGACTGATCGAGGGCGAAGAGGTCGAGCAGTCGAGCCGGCCCAACAAGAAGATCTACCACCTCACCGATGCCGGGCGGGAAGAGCTGCGCGCCTGGTACGAGGAGACCGCCGACGAGCCGCGGGTGCGGGACGAGTTCTTCATGAAACTGGCCCTCGCACCGCAGACCGGTCTCGCCGACCGGATCGCCCTCATCAACAAACAGCGGCGCCAGTACCTCAACACCATGCGGACTCTGTCGAAACTGGCCGCCACCGAGAACCGGGACAACCGCGTCGCCCATCTGCTGATCGAGGGCGCGATGCTGCACCTGCAGGCCGACCTCGACTGGCTGGAGCGGTGTCAGGAAGAACTGGAAGAGCTGGAGGAGCCGGAGTGAGCGACCGTCCCGCTCCCGTGCTGCGCGCCGAGGGCCTGGTCAAGACGCACCACGGCGAGGGCACGCCGACCCATGCCGTGCGCGGGGTCGATCTGTCGGTACGGCAGGGTGAGTTCGTGGCGATCACCGGCCCGTCCGGAGCCGGCAAGTCGACACTGCTGCACCTGCTGGGCGGCCTGCAACGGCCGGACCGCGGGAGCCTGTGGCTGGACGGCGCGGGTACGGACGCGTGGAGCGAGGCCCGGTGGGCCGTGGAACGCCGCAAGCGCATCGGGTTCGTCTTCCAGTTCTTCAACCTGGTGTCCAACCTGCCCGTCGCCGACAACGTGGAGCTGCCGGCCCTGCTCGCCGGCGCCTCCCCCAGGCAGGCCCGCGCCGAACGGGAGGGACTGCTGGCCGAGCTGGGACTCGCGGGCAAGGAGCGGAGCATGCCCGGCGAGCTGTCCGGCGGTGAGCAGCAGCGGGTCGCGCTCGCCCGGGCCCTGGTCAACCATCCGCCACTGCTGCTGGCCGACGAGCCCGCGGGCAGCCTGGACAGCAGGGGAACCCGCGAGGTGATGCGGCTGCTGACCCGCTTCCACCAGCGCGGCCAGACCATCGTGCTGGTCACCCATGACGCCCGGCTGGCGAGCGCCGCGGACCGGGTGATCAGCTTCTATGACGGGCGGATCGCCGACGACGCGCACCTGGACGGCGCGCCGTCGCGCGGCACCGGCATATCCGGCGTGCTGGAGCTCAGGGACTGACATGCGGGTGTACGACGGCGCCGTCGCGTGGCGCGAGAGAAGAGGCTGAGCCCGTGCGAGCCACCTTGCGCTGGGCGCACTCCGATCTGCGCACGCACCGCGGCGAGGCGCTGTTCCTCGTGCTCGCCACCGCCGGCATCGTCGTCTCGCTGCTGCTGGCCACGGCGCTGTTCGGCTACGCCACCAACCCCTGGCAGCGGGTCTTCACCCAGGCTCGCGGCGCCCATGTCTGGCTGCACACCGGCCCGTCGGCGGACGCGCGCAAGCTGGCGGTGATGGACGGTGTGGAGTCGGTCTCCGGCCCCTACCCGACCGAGTCCGCCACCCTCGTCTCCCGGGGCGCCCGGGCCTCCGTCGAACTGCGCGGCACGCCCGGGCGGCCCCGCGTCGGCCGCCCGCTGGTCACCTCCGGTCACTGGCTGGAGCCCGGCACCCCCGACGGTGTCGTCCTGGAGAGCCGTCTCGCCCGCGCCCTGCTGGCCGAGCCGGGCGACACCCTCACCCTGCCGGGCACGGCCCGGAAACTGACCGTCCTGGGCATCGCCGACAGCGCCGAGCCGCGCTACCGGCCGGGCGAGCAGCCGGGGCTCGTCTGGACACTCCCGTCCGCCGTGCGCGACCCGGGCGGCCAGGTGACCGGGCTGCGCCTGACGGACCCCGACGACACGGACTACACCGTCCAGCGCGCCGTCACCGTCCTCGGCGCCGGGGCCGTCAGCGAGGTCTCCACCTGGCGGCAGGCGCGCGCCGAGGCCCAGGGCGACAACCGGCTGCTGGGGCAGGTGCTGGGCCTGTTCGGGCTCGGCGCGCTGGTCGCCGCCGGGCTCGCCGTGCACGGGGCGATCGCCACCCGGATCCGCGGCCACCTGCGGGACATCTCCGTCCTGAAGGCGATCGGGTTCACGCCGGGGCAGGTCGTCCGCGTCTTCCTGTTCCAGCACATCGCCTACGCCCTGCTCGGCGCCCTGGCCGCGGCGGCGCTCACCCAGGCGCTGGGCAGCCGCATTCCCGGACGCCTCGGGGACGCGGTCGGCGTGTGGCAGGGGCTGCCCGGGCACACGCCGGCGCTGTTCGCCCTCCCGGTGGCGGCGGTGCTGTTCATCGGCGCGACCACCGGTCTCGCGGCCTGGCAGGCGGGACGGGTACCGCCGGTCCCGGTGCCACGGCCCGCGGCGCCGGTCGGCGGGCGGCTCTCGGGTGTGGCGCGCCTGGCGCTCGGGCTGCGGCTGCCGCCCGCGCTGGTCCTCGGCTGCCACAAGGCGTTCACCCGGCGACCGCGGTCCCTGGCCACGGTGGCCCGGCTCGCGCTGCCGCTGCTGCTGATCGTGGTCGCGATGAGCGCCTGGACCACCATGGACCGCTTCCACAGCAGGCCCGAGCAGATCGGCGTCCCGGCCGCGCTCACCGTCCGCACGGACTCCGGTCTCGGCGAGGGGGACACCCGCGCCCTGCTGGAGCGCGACCCGCAGGTCGCCGCCGTCTACCCGGGCGTGGAGGTCGCGGCGCTGGTACCGGGCCAGACGGCCACCATCGCACTGCGCGGCCTCGGCACCCACCGGGAGCCGTACCCGTACGCCCTGGCGCAGGGCCGCCCGGCGCGCGGCCCCGACGAGGCGGTGGCCGGGCAGGGGCTGCTCGACCTGCTCGACGTGCGCGTGGGCGACTGGGTGCGGATGACGGTGGGCGACCAGCCGCAGATCCTGCACATCGTGGGCCGCAGTATCGAACCGGCGAACGCCGGCCGGGTCATCTCCACCTCTGTGGACACTCTCCGCGAGAACGACCCGGGTCTCGGCCCCGGCCTCTACCAGCTCCGGCTGCGCCCCGGCGCCGAGCCGCGGGAGGTCGCCGCGCGGCTGACCACCGCCGGGCGCGGTCACCTGGACGTGCACGCCGTGACGAACCCGGCCGAGGGGCTCTCGCCGCTGCGCGGTGTCGTGGTCGGACTGATCGCCGTCCTCGCCCTCATCGGACTGATCGAGCTGCTCACCGCGATCGGCGGAACCGTGCGCGAGGGCGAGCGGGATCTGCTGGCGCTCAAGGCCATCGGCCTGTCCCCGCGGCAGATCACCGCCGTCACCGTCACGTCCACCGGCTGCACAGTCCTGGCCGCCGTCGTCGTCGGTACGGCCCTGGGCGCGCCCCTGGCCCGCTGGCTGATCAACGCCCAGGGAAGGTCGAGCGGCATCGGTGCCGGGATCGCCCAGGGGCCGTCTCCGGCTCTGCTGGCCCTGTTCGGCGCGGCCGCGGTGCTGGGCGCGACCGTCCTCACCGCACTGCCGGCGTCCCGCGCGGCCCGGCGCCGACTCGCGGACACCCTGAGCGTGGTGGCCTAGGGGCTCTCTCTTGGCTCCGCGTCGACTCCCGCCTCCGCCTTCCAGGCGCACGCACCAGACCCCGCTCGACTCGGCCAAGAAACACTGCGCCTCACAGCCCGGCTGAACCGAACGACAGCACCTGGTGGACGCGATGGCGCAGCGCCCGCGACCGGGCGGTGGAACTCCGCCCTGGCGCGCCCCCGCACGCTCGCCCAACAGGCCCAGCAGCAACGATCTGATTCCTCCGTGGATACCCCCGCCTTCAGGCAGGGAAGGAAACGGACTCCTGCGAAGCAGGGCATGGGGCTGCGATTCGCCGCCAGGGCGGATCGCAGTGCCCTGACCAGCAGATTCGATCTTCACATGTGGACACACCAGTTTGTGAGCGTGACCGCGAATCATGCGAAGAGGGCGTTCAAGTACCGCTTCTGTCCGAGTGAACTACAACGCCACGTCGGCCATGCTGACCGCGTGGAAGAAGACCGAGGAACTGGCGTTTCTGGGCGATGTCTCCTCGGTGCCGTTGCAGCAGACGCTGCGGCACTTGCAGACGGCGTTCACCCACTTCTTCGCCAAGCGGGCCAAGTACCCGCGGTTCAAGTCGCGGAAGAAATCCCGGAAGTCCGAGTACACAACCAGCGGTTTCCGCTTCCGGGACGGCAGGCTGACCCTGGCGAAGATGGCGGACCCGCTGGACATCGTGCGGTCCCGGCCGCCGCCCGATGGTGCCAAGCCGTCCACCGTGACCGTGTCGCAGGACGCGGCGGGCCGATGGTTCGTGTCCCTGCTGTGCGAGGACCCGTCCGTCCAGCCCCTGCCCGCCACGTGGGCCGAGTTCCGCGGCCTGCTGGAGTACAAGGCCGCCTGGTACGGGCGGGAAGTGATCGCCGTGGACCGGTTCTTCCCCTCGTCCAAGCTGTGCTCCGCCTGCGGCACCCTGCAAGAGAAGATGCCGCTCAACGTCCGCGTCTGGACGTGCGGCTGCGGCACCACGCACGACCGCGACACCAACGCGGCACGCAACCTTCTGGCCGCCGGACCGGCGGTGTCGGCCTGTGGAGCCGGTGTAAGACCTCAACGGAGCACTCCGGACGGGCAGTCGGCGATGAAGCAGGAAACCCCACGGCGCGAGCCGTAGGAATCCCCCTCGTCCACGAGGGGAGGAAGCCAAGTCCGGAGTTCAGCCTTCTTTCTCGTACGTCTGCCTGTACCTGCGCCCCGCCGCCGTTCCCAACCTAGTTGATCAGTGCGGGGTGGAAGCTGTCGTGGCGTCGCCGGGCGCGACAAGAGATACGTTCGCCTTGAGCGCGGGTATCAGCGAAGCGACGGACAGGACGAAGAAGGCGGCCGCGAGCAGGGGCGGGCTGTTCAGCCCCCAGGCGGTGGCCACCGCGCCGCCGAGCAGCGCCCCGAGGGGGGCTCCCGCGACCGCCAGGGTGCGGAAGGCCGCGCTGACCCGGCCCAGCATCTCGGCGGGGGCGCGCTCCTGCATCAGCGTTCTGGTGTTGACGTTCCACACCATGCCCATGAACCCGAAGACGGCCATGGCCCCGGCCAGCGCGACCAGGCTGCGCACCGACCCCATGACCAGCAGCGCGCCGATCTGCACCGTCCCAGCGAGCAGCACGGCGCGCACCCGCCCGAGCCGGGCGACGAGCCGGCCGCTCGCCGCTCCCCCGGTCAGCCCGCCGATCGTGTACGCGGTCAGGGCCGCCGCGTATCCCGCCGTACCGGCGTCCAGCCAGCCGGTCACCAGGAGCACCATGCCGGCGATGAGGGCGCCCACGCCGATGTTGCACAGCGCGGTGGCGGCGCACAGTCCGCGCAGGGCCCTGTCCCGTCCCAGGGCGCGCAGTCCCTCGGCGATCTCGCGGCGCAGGGTGCTGCCGGCCGGTCTGGGTTTCCGCTCGGGCAGGGTGGTGCGCAGTGAGGCGACCAGGGCGGCGGCGACCAGGAAGGTGATCGCGTCCGCCGCGAAGGGCGTTGCGGCGCCGCCCCACAGCAGCAGCGGCACCAGGGGTGCGCCCAACAGGCCGCCCGCGATCTGCTGGCCGGTCATGAGCCGGGCGTTCGCACTGCCGAGCGCCGTGCGTTTCACCAGGGTGGGCAGCAGGGCGGTGGAGGCGTTGTCGAAGAGGGTCTGCAGGGTGGTCAGGGCGAAAGCCAGCGCGATCAGCAACCCGATCGAGGCGTGTCCGAGGGCGACGGCCACGGCGAAACAGGCGACCAGCAGCCCTCGTACCGCATCCACCGTCCACATCGCGCGCCGCTGGTCCACGCGGTCCGCGACGGCGCCGCCGAGCAGCCCGAAGACGAGCCAGGGCAGATAGCCGCAGGCGGTGACCGCGGCGACCAGCAGGGGCCGGTCCGTCAGCGTCGCGGCGAGCAGGGGCAGCGCGGAGTTCCGCAGCGCGTCACCGAAGCTGGAGAGCACGGCGGCGCTCCACAGCCGCCCGAATCCCCCCTGCCAGGCGGGCGCACGCCCGCCCACCGCGTCGACTGTCGCCACAACTCCCCCTCACGGTTCGTCCGATGCACAAACCGTAGAGGGCACCACTGACAATCGGTCCGCGGCCGGACGGCCGTCGGGTACGAAACAGCCCCGGCCGGGCATCCTCGGATACCCGGCCGGTTCTCAACTCCTAGATCTCGCCCCGCAGTTTGGCGAGCGCCTCGGCGAGGATCGCCTCGCCGTCCGCGTCGCTGCGCCGCTCCCGCACATAGGCGAGGTGCGTCTTGTAGGGCTCGGTGCGCGGCGGGTCCGGGGGGTTGTCCCGGTCCTGGCCTGCTGGAAAGCCGCAGCGCGGGCAGTCCCAGGTTTCGGGGACCTGCGCGTCGCTGGCGAAGCTGGGCACCGTTTCGTGCCCGTTGGAGCACCAGAAGGAGATGCGCAGCCGGGGCGCGGACTCGCCCCGCTCGGCCTCGCCCATCGGCCCCGCCCCGACCCGGCTTCCTCGGATCGCGTTGCCACTTGCCACGGTCGTAACTCCCTGCGTGATGGTGCCGCAAAGCGAGTCGGCGTTTCGCTTCGCTGCGAGCGCCTCAGTCTACGTAAGGCCCAACGCGCGTCCAGTGGTTGGAGTTACCACCCCCATACACAGACGCAAGCCCCATGATAGGCCGCGCTCAGCTGCGCGTACCGAACATGGGGCGTTACGTGCGGAATGGACGTCCCGCGTGTGCGGCGCTGATCAGTTGTTCACCTTCATCAGGATGCCGAGCACGACAATGCACGCGAACCACAGCAGACCGACCACGACGGTGATGCGGTCCAGGTTGCGCTCGGCGACCGAGGAGCCACCGACGGACGACTGCATGCCGCCACCGAACATGTCGGAGAGGCCGCCGCCCTTGCCCTTGTGCATCAGCACCAGCAGCATCATCAGCAGGCTGAAGACGATCAGGGCGATCGAGAACCCCATAACCACGGCTGGACCAACTTCCTCGGATTCTGATGGACTGCGGGGTCCAGCGAAGACTGCTGGACCCCGCAAGAGTACGACGTATCGCCGCTACCGCATACTCACTGGTCGCGGAACCGCACGATCTTGACGAACTCGTCGGCGTCCAGCGACGCGCCGCCGACCAGGGCGCCGTCGATGTCGGCCTTCGCCATGATCTCGGCGACGTTGCCGGCCTTCACGGAGCCGCCGTACTGGATGCGGACCTGGTCGGCCAGTTCCTGCGTGTACAGCTCGGCGACCTTGCCGCGGATGGCCGCGCAGACCTCCTGGGCGTCGTCGGCGCCGCACACCTTGCCGGTGCCGATGGCCCACACGGGCTCGTAGGCGATCACGATCGTCTCGGCCTGCTCGGCCGGGAGGTCCTTGAGACCGCCTTCGACCTGGGCGAGGGTGTGGGTGACGTGGTTGCCCGCCTCGCGGACGTCCAGTTCCTCGCCGACGCACAGGATCGGGGTCAGGCCGTGCTTGTAGGCGGCCTTGACCTTCGCGTTGATCAGCTCGTCGGTCTCGTTGTGGTACTGCCGGCGCTCGGAGTGGCCGATCGCCACGTACGTGCACTTCAGCTTGGCCAGCATCGAACCGGAGATCTCGCCGGTGTAGGCACCGCCGTCGTGCGCCGAGATGTCCTGGGCGCCGTACTTGATCTTGAGCTTGTCGCCGTCGACCAGGGTCTGCACGGAGCGCAGGTCGGTGAAGGGCGGCAGGACGGCGACCTCTACGGCGTCGTAGTCCTTGTCGGCGAGGGCGAATGCGAGCTTCTGGACGTGGGCGATGGCCTCGAGGTGGTTGAGGTTCATCTTCCAGTTGCCCGCCATCAGCGGCGTGCGCCCCGATGAGGTGGATGGAGCCATTGAGGTCAGTCCTCCAGTGCGGCGAGGCCGGGGAGCGTCTTGCCCTCGAGGTATTCGAGGGAGGCGCCGCCGCCGGTCGAGATGTGGCCGAATGCGTTCTCGTCGAAGCCCAGGATGCGGACGGCCGCGGCGGAGTCGCCGCCGCCGACGACCGTGAAGCCCGGGGAGTCGAGGAGGGCCTGGGCGACCGCCTTGGTGCCCTCGGCGTAGTCGGGGTGCTCGAAGACTCCCATGGGGCCGTTCCAGAAGACGGTGGCGGCGTCGGCGAGCTTCGAGGCGTACTGCTTGCGGGACTCAGGACCGATGTCCAGGCCCATCTGGTCGGCCGGGATCGCGTCCGCGGCGACGGCGGTGGGGTTCGCGGGGGCCTTGGTCTTCAGGTCGGGGAACTCGGGACCGACCAGCGCGTCGACGGGCAGCACCAGCTCCACGCCGGTCTTCTCGGCGCGCTCGACGTACTCCAGGACCGCCGGGATCTGGTCCTCCTGAAGGAGGGACTTGCCGATCTCGTAACCCTTGGCCTTGAGGAACGTGTAGGCCATGCCGCCGCCGATCAGGATGCGGTCGGCCTTGCCGAGCAGCTGGTCGATGACGGCGAGCTTGTCGGAGACCTTGGCGCCGCCGAGGGCGACGACGTAGGGGCGCTTGACGTCCTCGGTGAGCTTCTTCAGGACGGCGACCTCGGTGGCGATGAGGTAGCCGGCGGCGTGCGGCAGGCGGGCCGGGAGGTCGAACACGGAGGCGTGCTTGCGGTGGACGGCGCCGAAGCCGTCGCCCACGTACAGGTCGGCGAGCTCGGCGAGCCGGTCGGCGAAGGCGCCGCGCTCGGCGTCGTCCTTGCTGGTCTCACCGGCGTTGAAGCGCAGGTTCTCGATGACGGCGACCTGGCCGTCGGCCAGTCCCGCGACCGTCGACCTGGCGGACTCGCCGACCGTGTCGGTCGCGAAGGCCACGCCGGTGCCGAGGAGTTCACCGAGGCGGGAGGCGGCCGAGGCGAGCGAGAAGGCCGGGTCCGGGGCCCCCTTGGGGCGGCCCAGGTGCGAGGCGACGACCACCCGGGCGCCCGCCTCGGCGAGGGCCTTGACGGTGGGCAGCACGGCACGGATGCGGCCGTCGTCGGTGATGGTGCCGCTGTCCAGCGGCACGTTCAGGTCGGCGCGGACGAAGACCCGCTTGCCGCCCACGCCTTCGGCGAGAAGTTCGTCGATCGTCTTCATGGAGGGAACTCCTGGAGAGGGCTGGTGATGCTCGTGATCGTAAGAGGGCTGATCTGCACGTGAGTCAGGGCTCGGGCAGCGCGTTGCCGCGCGGCCCGAGCCCTGTCCTCACACCGAAGTGCCTGCTCTGTTGATCAGAGCTGGTTGCCGACGAAGACCGTCAGGTCGACGAGGCGGTTGGAGTAGCCCCACTCGTTGTCGTACCAGCCGAGGATCTTCACCGAGTTGCCCTCCTGGACCATGGTCAGGGAGGAGTCGAAGGTGCAGGAGGCCGGGTCGCCGACGATGTCCGAGGAGACGATCGGGTCCTCGGTGTAGGACAGGTAACCCTTCAGGTCGCCGTCGTCGGCGGCCTTCTTGAACGCGGCGTTGACCTCGTCCTTGGTGACCTCGCGCTGCAGCGTCACGACCAGGTCGGTGGCCGAGCCGGTCGGGACCGGGACGCGCATCGCGATGCCGTCCAGCTTGCCCTTGAGCTGCGGGAGGACCAGCGCGGTGGCCTTGGCGGCACCCGTGGTGGTCGGGATGATGTTCTCGGCGGCGGCACGGGCGCGGCGCAGGTCCGAATGCGGGAAGTCCAGGATGCGCTGGTCGTTCGTGTACGCGTGCACCGTCGTCATCAGACCCTTGACGATGCCGAAGTTCTCGTCGAGCACCTTCGCCATCGGCGCCACACAGTTGGTGGTGCAGGAGGCGTTGGAGATGACGTGGTGGTTCGCCGGGTCGTACTTGTCCTGGTTGACGCCCATCACGATGGTGATGTCCTCTTCCTTGGCCGGAGCCGAGATGAGGACCTTCTTCGCGCCGCCGGCGATGTGCTTCTCGGCGTCGGCCTTCTTCGTGAAGATGCCGGTCGACTCGATGACGATGTCGACGCCCAGCTCGCCCCACGGGATGTCGGCGGGGTTGCGCTCGGACAGCACCTTGATGGTGTGGCCGTCGACGGTGATCGTGTCGGCGGTGTGCGACACCTCGGCCTTGAGGCGGCCCAGGATGGTGTCGTACTTCAGCAGGTGAGCGGTGGTCGCGGTGTCACCCAGGTCGTTGACAGCCACGATCTCGATGTCTGCACCCTGCTCCAGCAGCGCGCGGAAGTAGTTACGACCGATGCGGCCAAAGCCGTTGATGCCTACGCGGATCGTCACGAAACCGATCTCCTCGTTGGTACGCCGGGTTCGAATCCGGCGAGCTGTATGGGATGTCCCCGACCGCCTACGACCCTACCTCCCTGCGGCTCGCGTGGTGACATCGAGATGCCTCATACACGGCGAGGCGGCCCGTACCCGCCAGTAGGGGTACGGACCGCCCGGGGCCGAAGGCCTGATCACCCGATTTCATTACGAGGAGTCACGCTTGGTTGACCGGGGATGTCGCCCTTCGCTCACCCTTCGCTCACTGAGTCTTCGATCACTCGTCGATCACCCGTCGAGCGCCGCGAGCGCCTTCTTCAGGAGAGCCGTCCGGTCGGCCGCCGAGGCGACGTGCTCCAGGCCGAAGCCCAGCAGCACGGTGTCGTCCGTGGTGATCGCTCCGTACGTCTGGAACAGGGTGCCGGTGCGCGTCCAGTCCTTGAGGACGGCAGGGCTGCCCGGGGGCGGTCCGGCGACCTTCCAGGCGCCCAGCGACGTCTCGAAGCCCTCGGTCTCGGTGGCCGTGCCGCCGACGACCAGCGAGGTGTCGTCCGCGAGGACTCCGTGGCCGCCGCTGCCGGGGTCAGTGACGTAGCTGATCGAGATCTCGACCGACTTGCCGGCGTAGGCGCTCAGGTCGAAGTTCACCTGCTGCCAGCCGTTGGAGGCGCCGGTCAGAGCGTTCCACGCACCGGTGGTGCCGGTGGCGGCGCATCCCGTGGCCGACACGGTCAGATAGTGCTCGAGCTGTGGGTGCTCACCCACGTAGTACCCGGCGGAGCAGTCCTCCGGCACGGTGGTGCGGGTCGCGCCACCCGCCTCGGGGAGCGTGGTCCAGTCCTCGGCACCGGTGGTGTGGGCCTCGACGATCGCGTGGTCGTAACCCGGCTCGGTGTCCCACAGCAGCCGGGTGCGCAGGCCGGGCTTGTCGGCCGCGCTCACACCCGTGAGGTCCACGGTGCGGGTGAGCCGCTTGTAGGCGTCGTCGGTGTGCACGGCGGCCGCCATGAAGGAGCCCGCGTAGGGCCCGTACGGGTTGACGGTGCCGGCGAACTGCCCAGCGCCCGCACTGGCGAACTGGGGGTACGTGTCGGCGGGCAGTTCGTCGGAGGTCACGCCGAAGGTTCCGGCCCGGTCCAGCGGGTTGCCGGCCGCGGCACCGAGTGCGCCCGTGAAGCCGGTGAGCTTGCCGGAGCCGGTGAAGCCGGTGGCCCCCGGGGTCGACGTACGGGAGTAGGCGCCCAGGTAGTACTGGCTGAAGTCGTTCGACGGGGTTCCGTCGGCGAGGGCCACGCTGCCGCCGGCCTGCTCCCCGGCCTCCAGCAGCTTGCCGCCCTCGTTGAGGAAGGCGCGCAGCTCCAGCTGGGTGGCGATGCCGGGGACGCTCGCCCCGGTGTAGTGGACGACGGTCTCGAAGTGGTTCAGCACGCCGAGCGCGTCGGGCGCGCCCTGGGCGGCGACGTCCCAGACGACCGCCTTGCGGCCGGCTGCCTTCAGCGCGTCGACGTAGGTCTGCGCCTGCGTGGCGGCAGCGCCCTCCTCCGCGACGACGAGGACGTCCGCGCGGGGCCGTTCGGCGATGGTGTAGGTGAAGTGCTCGCTGGAGACCTTCTTCCCGCTCTTCGTCCTGCCGGTGAACCACACCTCGACCTTGTCGCCCGGTTCGCCGCCCGGGACCTTGGCGCGGTACTCGTCGAAGTAGAGGTTGTCCTCACCGCCGTAGGTCTCGCCGCCCTTCCAGGGACGCAGTGTCCGGTCGTGCGTACGGCCGCTGACGCGGTACTTGAGCTCCTTGTCGCGCAGCGCCTTCCGTGCGACGACGGAGACCTCCTGGTCGGCGCCGCGCGAGTACGACGTCGAGAACGGGGCCGTGGTGAAGTCGGCGGCGCTGCGGCCGACCGAGGACTTCGGCTGGTCGGGGCGAGCGGCGCTCTCGGCGACGGAGAGCGCGAACGGGATGTTCTTCTGGAACTCCTGCTGGATCAACTTCTCGTCGTCCGGGAAGTTGAACACCGACTGGCAGTCGGCCGCGTTCCAGGCGTCATCGGGGTCGAGGTTCGACGCGGTCTCACATGTCGACATCTCGGGGGTGAACATCGCCGTGCCGTTGACGTTGGCCGCGTGGCCGTCCGCCTCGCCGTTGGTGGTGTACAGCTCCGAGGAGACCTGCGGGTGGTAGCCGGGGATCGCGGAGTTGTCGGGGGTGCCGGCGAGCGCCTTGTAGGCCACGTCGTCGGGCGTGTCGGTGGCCACCTGCCAGCCGACCCCGTAGAGGAGGAGTTCGGCGGCTGAGTGGTAGTTGATGCCGTACGTGAACCCGATCCGCTTCTCGAAGGCGTCCAGCGCCTTGGTCTCGGGCTCGGAGCCGGGGGCGGCGCCGCGGTAGGTCTGGCTGGTGGGGTTGGGGGACGAACCCTCGTCGTCGTAGCCCCACTTGTAGGGGAAGTTGCGGTTGAGGTCCACGCCGTCGCCGGTGCTGATGGCCCCGTCGCCGTTGACGTCCCGCAGGTTCTTGCGCCACAGGCGGGTGTCGGCGTTCTGGAAGGTGTAGTCGTAGCCGTCGGGGTTGGCCGACAGCACGAACCACAGCTCGGTCGAGTCGACGAGCTTCTTGATGCGCTTGTCCGTCTTGTAGTTGTCCACGTAGTGGTGCATCAGCCGGCGGGTCATCTCCGGCGTGATCCACTCGCGCGCGTGCTGGTTGGACATGTACAGGACAGAGGGCTTGGAGCCGTCCTTGGACTTCTTCGCGCCCTTGGTCAGCTTGAGCGCGAGGATGTCCTGGCCGCCCACCGTCCTGCCGATGGAGACGACCTTGGTGAGGTCGGGGTTCTTCCGCGCGGTCCTGAGGATCTCCTCCTTCAGGCCGCCGCTTCCGCTGTACGGGCGGAACACGCCTTCGGCCGCGGCCTCGACGCGGTTCTCGGCCTTGGCGGACAGTTTGTGCTCGGTGAGGTCGACGCCCTGGTCCTGGAGCTTGTCGGCCTGCTGGTCGGTGAGGTAGACCTCGACCGTGGCCTCGCCCTTCTCGGGCACCTGCGCACCGAGCTCGTGGCCGTCCTGACCGGCTGCCAGCAGCAGGGGTACCTGCTGCTGGGTCACCTCGGCCCGGAAGACCTTGACCTCGTCCGGGTCGGGAGAGCCGGGGCTTTCCGCGGCCTGCGCGAGCGGTGCGATACCCGCACCGGCCAGCACAAGCGCGCCAACAGCGAGGATCGGTCTCGCTTTTCGTCTCATGAACCCCCCTAGCGTGGGTCCGCCACAGCAGCGAACTGATGCCAGGCTCATGACAGTTCATGATCGAGTCAAGGCCGCCACAACGACACGCAAAAGCCGGTGCCGTTCACCCAAGTGGGCGTCGGCACCGGCATGCTGAGGGGCCTTCAGATGCTCCGGCCCATCCGGCTCATCCCACAAGGTTGTCGGCCAGCTCCTCGCTGAGGTTGGCGTCCGTGCCCGGGATGCCGAGGTCCAAGGCGCGCTTGTCGGCCATCGCCAGCAGTCGGCGGATACGGCCGGCCACCGCGTCCTTGGTCAGCGGCGGGTCGGCGAGCGCGCCCAGCTCCTCCAGGGAGGCCTGCTTGTGGTCCATGCGCAGCCGGCCGGCGGCGGCGAGGTGCTCGGGCACGTCGTCGCCGAGGATCTCCAGGGCGCGCTGCACCCGGGCGCCGGCGGCGACGGCCGCGCGCGCGGAACGGCGCAGGTTGGCGTCGTCGAAGTTGGCGAGACGGTTCGCCGTGGCGCGCACCTCGCGGCGCATCCGGCGCTCCTCCCAGGCCAGCACCGACTCGTGGGCGCCGAGGCGGGTCAGCAGGGCGCCGATCGCGTCACCGTCACGGACGACCACACGGTCGACCCCGCGCACCTCGCGGGCCTTCGCCGCGATCGACAGCCGCCGGGCGGCGCCGACCAGGGCGAGCGCCGCCTCGGGGCCCGGGCAGGTCACCTCCAGGGAGGAGGAACGGCCGGGCTCGGTGAGCGAGCCGTGCGCCAGGAAGGCCCCGCGCCAGGCCGCCTCCGCGTCGCAGGTGGCCCCCGAGACCACCTGCGGCGGCAGACCCCGGATCGGGCGGCCCCGGCCGTCCACCAGGCCGGTCTGGCGTGCCAGCTGGTCACCGCCGGCGACGACCCGGACCACGTAACGCGAGCCGCGGCGCAGTCCGCCGGGAGCCATCACGATCAGTTCGGAACTGTGGCCGAAGATCTCCAGGATGTCCCGCTTGAGACGGCGGGCCGCCATCGCGGTGTCCAGCTCCGCCTCGATCACGATGCGCCCGCTCACCAGGTGGAGGCCGCCGGCGAACCGCAGAAGGGCGGAGACCTCCGCCTTCCTGCAGCAGGTCCGGGTGACGGGGAGCCGGGAGATCTCGTCCTTCACCGCTGCCGTCATCGCCATGGGCCGATCCTTCCATGCATCCGAAAAATACGGTCGTACGCGGCGGCCAGCAGCTCCGGGTCATGCCTTGGGCTCCCGTCCGTCCGGGCCACCGGGGCCAGCTCGACCGCGGCACCGAGCCGCTTGGCGGCCTCGGTGAGCACATCGCGATCGGGCACGGCGGCCTCGTCGGCCAGCACCACGTCCAGGGCGAGTTTAGGGGCGTGTCGTCCCAAAACCTCCACATGACGCTGCGGGGAGAAGCCCTCGGTTTCTCCGGGTTGCGGCGCGAGGTTCAGGGAGAGTACCCGGCGGGCCTTCGTCTGCGTGAGCGCGTCCAGGAGCTCGGGTACCAGCAGGTGCGGGATGACCGAGGAGAACCAGGAGCCGGGGCCCAGGACCACCCAGTCCGCGTCGAGGACGGCCTCCACCGCCTCCGGGACCGCGGGCGGGTCGTGCGGAACGAGGTGCACCGACTGCACTTCGCCGGGGGTGAGGGCGACGGTGGCCTGCCCCCGTACGGTGTCGACCGCGTCGGGCCGGTCCGGGTCGTGGCCCTTGACGAGGGCCTGCAGCTCCAGCGGTACGGCGGACATGGGCAGCACCCGCCCGTGTGCGCCGAGCAGCCTGCCGACCAGGTCGAGGGCCTGGACATGGTCGCCCAGCTGCTCCCACAGGGCGACGATCAGCAGGTTGCCGACCGCGTGTTCGTGCAGATCGCCCTGGGACTGGAAGCGGTGCTGGATGACGCGGGCCCAGGTCTGGCCCCAGTCGTCGTCGCCGCACAGCGCGGCCAGGGCCTTGCGCAGGTCGCCGGGCGGCAGCACCCCCAGCTCGTCGCGCAGGCGCCCGCTGGAGCCGCCGTCGTCGGCCACGGTGACGACGGCGGTGAGGTCGCCGGTGATCCGGCGCAGTGCGGCGAGTGAGGCGGACAGGCCCATGCCGCCGCCGAGTGCGACCACCTTGGGCTGGGCGCCCCGGCGCCGCGGCCTGGCGCCGCGCGCCTCGACGGGCCTGCTCGCCCTGCCCTCCGGGACGGCCCGGCGCAGCCTGCTCAGCCGGGGAGTACGTGCCGTCATTCCCGTCCCATGTCCCGGTGCACGACCACCGTCTCGACGCCCTCGGCCGCGAGTCGCGCGGCGAGCTTCTCCGAAGTGGCGACCGAGCGGTGCTTGCCGCCCGTGCAGCCGATGGCGATCGTCACGTACCGCTTGCCCTCACGGCGGTAGCCGGCCGCGATGAGCCGGAGCAGTTCGGCGTAGCGGTCGAGGAACTCCTTGGCGCCGGGCTGGTTGAAGACGTACGCCGACACCTCCTCGTTGAGGCCGGTGAAGGGGCGCAGTTCCGGGACCCAGTGCGGGTTGGGGAGGAAGCGCATGTCCGCGACCAGGTCGGCGTCGACCGGGAGGCCGTACTTGAAGCCGAAGGACATGACGGTGGCCCGCAGCTCGGGCTCCTCCTCGCCTGCGAACTGGGCGTCCATCTTGGCGCGCAGTTCGTGCACGTTGAGGCTGGAGGTGTCGATCACCAGGTCGGCGTCGCCACGCAGCTCGCGCAGCAGTTCGCGCTCGGCGGCGATGCCGTCGACGATGCGGCCGTCGCCCTGGAGGGGGTGCGGACGGCGCACCGACTCGAAGCGGCGCACCAGTGCCTCGTCCGAGGACTCCAGGAAGACGATCCGCCGGGTGACGTTCCTGCCGTCGAGGTCGGCGAGGGACTCGCGGAGGTTGTCGAAGAAGCGGCGGCCGCGGACGTCGACGACGACCGCGATCCGTGCCACGTTGCCCTGGGAGCGGGCGCCGAGCTCGACCATGGTGGGGATCAGCGCGGGCGGCAGGTTGTCGACGACGAACCAGCCGAGGTCCTCCAGACACTTGGCGGCCGTCGAGCGCCCGGCCCCGGACATCCCGGAGATGATCACCAGCTCGGGGATGGCCGCGTCCGGGACCGCGGCCGTCTCGTTGGGCGTGCCCGTACTCACCTGTGCTCCGTCTCCGGCCTGGCCTTGTTGCCCGTCGTGCTCGTTCACATTCATGTCTCCTGCCCCCGTCGTTCGTCCGGGGCGCCCATCGTCACGGGCTCCCCACTGGAACCCATGGTGCCGGGTTCCTCTTCCATGATCTCTCCAGTCGCCGTGTTCACGGCCGGCGTGGCGGGAGCCGACTGGGCGAGGGCGACGGCGATCGTCTCGGCCGTCTTGCGGCCTATGCCGGGGACCTCGCAGATCTGGTCGATGGTGGCGGACCGAAGTTTCTTCAGCGAACCGAAATGTTTCAGCAGTGCCTGCTTGCGCGTGTCCCCGAGCCCCGGGACGTCGTCCAGCGGGCTCGACCGGAAACGCTTGGCCCTCTTGGCGCGCTGGTAGGTGATCGCGAAGCGGTGGGCCTCGTCACGGACGCGTTGCAGCAGGTAGAGGCCCTCGCTGGTGCGGGGCAGGACCACCGGGTCGTCCTCGTCGGGCAGCCAGACCTCCTCCAGGCGCTTGGCGAGGCCGCAGACGGCGATGTCGTCGATGCCGAGCTCGTCGAGGGCCTTCTTGGCGGCTGCCACCTGCGGCTGGCCACCGTCGACGACGACGAGCTGGGGCGGGTAGGCGAAGCGCTTGGGGCGTCCGTCGTCGTCCTTGAGTCCGTTGGTGAGACCGTCGGTGAGGTCACCGGTGGAGCCGTCGGCGGGACCTCCAGTGGGGCCGTCCTCGCCGTTGGTCCACTCGCCGGTCTTCTCCTTCTCGGCGAGGTAGCGCCGGAAGCGGCGAGTGATCACCTCGTGCATGGAGCGGACGTCGTCCTGGCCCTCGAAGCCCTTGATCTGGAAGCGGCGGTACTCGCTCTTGCGCTGCAGGCCGTCCTCGAAGACGACCATGGAGGCCACGACGTCGTCGCCCTGGAGGTGCGAGATGTCGTAGCACTCGATGCGCAGGGGGGCGCTGTCCAGGTCGAGGGCCTCGGCGATCTCCTCCAGGGCGCGTGAGCGCGTGGTGAGGTCGGAGGCGCGCTTCGTCTTGTGCAGGGCGAGCGCCTGGAGGGCGTTGCGCTGCACGGTCTCCATGAGGGCCTTCTTGTCGCCGCGCTGCGGTATGCGCAGCGAGACGTTCGACCCGCGGCGCTCGGTGAGCCACTCCTGGACGGGCTCCACCGGGTCGGGCAGGGCCGGGACGAGGACCTCCTTGGGGACCGCGTCGCCCTTCTCCTCGCCGTAGAGCTGCTGAAGGGCGTGTTCGACGAGGGCGCCGGTGGTGATCTCCTCGACCTTGTCGGTGACCCAGCCGCGCTGGCCGCGCACGCGACCGCCGCGGACATGGAAGATCTGCACGGCCGCTTCCAGCTCGTCCTCGGCGACCGCGATCAGATCGGCGTCGGTCGCGTCGGCGAGCACGACCGCGTTCTTCTCCATGGCCCTCTTCAGGGCCTCGATGTCGTCGCGCAGGCGAGCGGCCCGCTCGTACTCCATCTCCTCGGCCGCCTCCATCATCTGCTTCTCCAGGCGGCGCAGATAGGTGCCGGTGCGGCCGGCCACGAAGTCGCAGAACTCCTCGGCGAGTTCGCGGTGCTCCTCGGCGGAGACCCGCTCGACGCAGGGTGCGGAACACTTGCCGATGTAACCGAGCAGGCAGGGGCGGCCGGTGCGGGCGGCGTTCTTGAAGACGCCGGCCGAGCAGGTGCGCACGGGGAAGACGCGCAGGAGGAGGTCGACGGTGTCGCGGATCGCCCAGGCGTGTCCGTACGGCCCGAAGTAGCGCACGCCCTTCTTCTTCTGACCGCGCATCACCTGAACGCGGGGGAACTCCTCGTTCATCGTCACCGCGAGGTACGGGTAGCTCTTGTCGTCGCGGTACTTGACGTTGAAGCGGGGGTCGAACTCCTTGATCCAGGAGTACTCCAGCTGCAGCGCCTCGACTTCCGTGGACACCACCGTCCACTCCACGGACGCGGCCGTGGTGACCATGGTGCGGGTGCGGGGGTGCAGACCCGCCAGGTCCTGGAAGTAGTTCGCCAGGCGCTGGCGCAGGCTTTTCGCCTTTCCGACGTAGATCACCCGGCGGTGCTCGTCTCGGAACCTGTAGACCCCGGGAGAGTCCGGGATCTGTCCCGGCCGGGGGCGGTAGCTGGAGGGATCGGCCATGTCTCACACCCTACTGGCGGGGACGGACAGTGCGGCGTCCGCGAGTTCGTGGCTGCGCTGCGTGAACGAGAAGGTTCGTTCCGCGACGGGGCCGTCGCGGATTCCGGCCGGCCGTACCGCACCGGCGGTCCTCGCCCCGACGCACTCCAACGACCACGGCGCCTTCCGAGTGAGCTCGAAGTCGGCCATGAGCCCACCGGGGATCGACATCAGGTGTTGTCGGGACTTGGTCAACACGCTTCAATGCGGGGGAACTGCGGGCCCTGAACGACGGCGTACGGATGTGAAGACCCCCGTCGGCACAGCGGTACCGGCACTTCCACGCACGGTCTGACCAGCCGTCGTGCCCCTTCACAGAAAGGCCTCTGCATGCCGCACGCCACACAGCACGCGGACGTCGCCGGCGTCGTCACCGCGGAACTGGACTCGGCCCTGCGTGGCGGCCCCTTCCACGTCGCGCTGCGCGCCGCGATCGCCGCCCGCGGACTGCCGCTGCAACGGGTGCAGCACCACCTGTCACGCCACGGGGTGAAGGTCGGCGTCACCAGCCTGAGTTACTGGCAGCAAGGTGCCCGGCGCCCCCAGCGTCCGGAGTCGCTGCGGGCCGTCCGGGCACTCGAGGAGATCCTCCAGCTGCCGGAGGAGTCGCTGATCCGGCTGCTCGCCCGGCCCGACGAGGGCCCCGCCGCGCAGCGGCCCGCGGCCCGTTCCTACCGCTCGCTGGTGGCCGCCTCGGACGTGCTGGAGCAACTGCTGGCCGACCTGGATGTGCCGCTGGACGACGGGCTGCACACCCTCGGGCACCACGAACGGGTCCGCGTCGGGGCGCGCCGCGAGCTCGCGGCGCGGGAGTCGCACCACATCGTCCGCGCCCACCGGGACGGCGTCGACCGTTTCGTGGCCGTCCACCACGGCGACCCCGGGTGCACACCCGAGCGCATGACCGTACATGCCCTGGACAACTGCCGCACCGGACGGGTGCGTTCACACCGAGACACCGGTGTTCTGGTGGCCGAGCTGCTCTTCGACACCCGGCTGCGGGCCGGCGACACGTTCCTGTTCCGCTACGGCGTCGAGGACGGCACGGCGGGGGTGTCCCGGGAGTACGTCCGCGGCCTGGGGCCCGCGGGCGGGCAGTACGCGCTCCAGGTGCGGTTCGACGAGAAGGCCCTGCCCGTGCGCTGCCACCGGTTCACCCAGCACTCGGCGGCGGCACCACGCGGCGGCCGCCAGGAACTGGCGCTCACCAGGAGACACCACTCGGTGCACCTGGTCGAGCCGCGGGTGCGGTCGGGGATCGTGGGGATCGCCTGGGACTGGGAGTGAGCCGGGCGCCTGGACCGTGGGCGAGTGCCCTGGGCTGTGTGTGAATCTCCCGGACCCTGGTGAGCGCACTGCAACGTGACTCGGACGGTGCCTCGGACGGTGACTGGGCGTAAACGTTTGCGCAAGCGTTTACGTGCGCCGTCGAATCGGATACGTTCCCGTCCGGAAGGCCCGCCCGGGCCCGGGAGGAGAACTCGATGCCGACCATGGCCGATGTCGCACGCAGCGCCGGAGTGTCGGTGGCGACCGTCTCGCACGTCCTCAACGACACCCGGCCGGTGCTGCCCCACACCCGCCGGGCTGTACTGGACGCCATCGAGGAGCTCGGCTACACGCCCAACACTCTCGCCCGCTCCCTGGTGACCTCGCGCACGAGGTCCATCGGCCTCGCGGTGTCGGCGATCAGCAACCCGTACTTCACGGAGATCCTCCAGGGCGTCGAGGCCGGCGCCCTGGAGCACGGCTACAGCCTGCTCATCGCCGATCCGCACGACGATCCCGAGCACGAACGCAAGGTCGTCCAGCTGCTGCACGAGCGGCGGGTGGACGGCATGATCGTCGCGCCCTCCGCTCAGCCGCGCGAGTTGGTCTCCTACCTGAGCCGTCATGGCGTGCCGGCCGTGTTCCTGGACCGGGTGGTCGACTCCCCTGAGGACGGCACTCCGCGCTTCGACCAGGTCTGCGCCGACAGCGCCGAGCCGACAGCCGAACTGGTCACCCATCTCGCCGGTCTCGGCCACCGCCGGATCGCCCTGGTCGCGGGCCGGCCCGGGCTGAGCACGACCGGCGAGCGGATCACCGGCTACCGCCACGGCCTCTCCGCTGCCGGACTCCCCTTCGACGAACGTCTGGTGGTCCACGGCGACTCCCAGTCGACCGGCGGACAACGCGCCACGGCTGCCCTGCTCTCCCTCGCCGCGCCGCCCACCGCGCTCGTCACCGCCAACAACGCGATGACGCTCGGTGCCCTGCGCGCGCTGCGCGAGCGGGGCCTGTCCGTGCCCGGCGACATCGCGCTGTGCTGCTTCGACGACTTCGCGTGGGCCGACCTGTTCACCCCCCGGCTCACCGCGATCGCCCAGCCCAGCAAGGAGATCGGCACCCAGGCGGTCCGGGTGCTCCTGGAACGTCTCGCCGCACCGGAGCGGCCCGCCCGGACCGTACGGCTGGCCTGCACCTTCGTCCATCGCACGTCGTGCGGTTGCGTCGGTGAGCCGGAGCGGCAGGCGCAGCGCAGACGACCTCTGCGGGCCGGGGGAGCCGCACAGGCCCCGCAGTCCCCGCAG
The DNA here is from genome assembly GCF_044459385.1 of Streptomyces sp. NPDC050287. Classification (NCBI taxonomy): domain Bacteria; kingdom Bacillati; phylum Actinomycetota; class Actinomycetes; order Kitasatosporales; family Streptomycetaceae; genus Streptomyces; species Streptomyces sp. NPDC050287. The sequence goes on from NZ_JBITIY010000001.1 coordinate 252,995, forward strand.
TCCCGGTAAGCCCTGCCCTCCGCGCAGCCCCAGCCCAGCCCCAGCCCTAAATCCAGCCCCAGCCCCAGCACCCTCGCAACCCGAGAGAGGAACCGTCTCGTGATCGTCGTCGCCGGTGAGGCCCTGATCGACCTGGTACCGCAGGGCACAGGCGCCCTGGCGAGTCTGCAGCCGGCGCTCGGCGGCGGCCCCTACAACACGGCCGTGGCCCTCGGCCGGCTCGGCTCCCCCACGGCCTTCTGCTCCCGCGTGTCCCAGGACGCCTTCGGGGAAGCCCTGCTCGACGGTCTGCGCCGGGCGGGGGTGGACGTGTCGGACGTACAGCGCGGCATTGAGCCGACCACCCTCGCCGTCGCCACGATCGACGCGCACGGGTCGGCCGCTTACTCCTTCTATGTCGACGGCACCGCCGACCGGTTGTTCACCGCGCCCGCGGGGCTGCCCGAGGGAACGCGGGCGGTGTCCTTCGGTACCTGCTCCCTGGTCCTGGAGCCCGGGGCGAGCGCGTATGAGGAGCTGATGCGGACAGCGGCCGCACAGGGTGTGTTCACCACGCTCGATCCGAACATCCGGGCCGGACTGATTCCCGACGCGGACGCCTACCGAGCCCGGTTCAAGAGCTGGCTGCCGTCGGTGTCGCTGCTCAAGCTCTCCGAGGAGGACGCCCTGTGGCTGGGCGGCACCCCGCGGGAGTGGCTGGCCTCCGGGCCCTCGGCCGTCGTCATCACCCAGGGCGGCGACGGACTGACCGCCTTCACCCGCGACGGTGCGGTGCACTCCGTGCCGGGTGAGAAGGTCGACGTCGTGGACACGATCGGCGCGGGCGACACCGTGAACGCGGCCCTGCTGCACGGTCTCCTGGCCCGGGACGCCCTGTCCCCGCAGGCCCTCGTCGCCCTGGGCCCCGGCGGCTGGACCCAGCTGCTCGGATTCGCTGCCCGGGCAGCGGCGATCACCTGCTCCCGAGCCGGGGCGGAGCCGCCGTACGCCCACGAGTTGGAGGGCTGAGAGGGCTGACAGGGCTGAGAGACGGCAGCGGAAACGGGCGGCGCCCCGCGGGGAGTTCCCGCGGGGCGCCGCTCAGACTGGTCCTGTCCGGACGTGCCGTGCACCGACCGGCGCTGACAGGGCGCCGGCCTCGTGTCCGCTCCGCTCAGGCCTTGGCGGCCCGCGTCGTCTTCTTCGCGGCCGTCTTGGTGGCCGCCGTCTTCGTGGCGGCGGTCTTCGTGGCGGCGGTCTTCTTGGCAACCGTGTTGTCGACCGTCTTGGTGGCGGTCTTCCTGGCGGTGGTCTTGGCAGCCACGGTGGTCTTCCTGGCGGTGGCCTTCTTGCGTGCCGCAGGTACGGACGCGTCGCTGATCCGGTCGGCTCCGAGGACCTCCCTCAGGAACTTGCCGGTGTGGCTGGCCGGAACCCCGGCGATCTGCTCCGGGGTGCCCTCGGCGACGACGAGACCGCCGCCGGCGCCGCCCTCGGGGCCCATGTCGACGACCCAGTCGGCCGTCTTGATGACGTCCAGGTTGTGCTCGATGACGATGACCGTGTTGCCCTTGTCGACCAGGCCGGAGAGGACCGTCAGCAGCTTGCTGATGTCCTCGAAGTGCAGACCGGTGGTCGGCTCGTCCAGGACGTAGACCGTGCGTCCGGTGGAGCGGCGCTGCAGCTCGCTGGCGAGCTTGACGCGCTGGGCCTCACCGCCGGACAGGGTGGTCGCGGACTGGCCGAGCCGGACGTAGCCGAGACCGACGTCCTTGAGGGTGTTGAGGTGGCGGGCGATCGAGGGGACGGCCTCGAAGAACTCCGTCGCCTCCTCGATCGGCATGTTCAGGACCTCGGCGATGGACTTGCCCTTGTAGTGGACCTCCAGGGTCTCCCGGTTGTACCGGGCGCCGTGGCAGACCTCGCACGGGACGTACACGTCCGGGAGGAAGTTCATCTCGATCTTGATGGTGCCGTCGCCCGCGCAGTTCTCGCAGCGGCCGCCCTTGACGTTGAAGGAGAAGCGGCCGGGCAGGTAGCCGCGGACCTTCGCCTCGGTCGTCTCCGCGAACAGCTTGCGGATGTGGTCGAAGACGCCGGTGTACGTCGCCGGGTTCGAGCGCGGGGTCCGGCCGATGGGCGACTGGTCGACGTGGACGACCTTGTCGACGAGGTCGTCGCCGTCCACGCGCGTGTGCCGCCCCGGTACGTTCCGGGCGCCGTTGAGCTCGCGCGCCAGGTGCGTGTACAGGATGTCGTTGACCAGCGTCGACTTGCCGGAGCCGGACACGCCGGTGACCGCGGTGAACACGCCGAGCGGGAAGGAGACGTCGATGTCCTGGAGGTTGTTCTCGCGGGCGCCGTGCACCGTGAGCTGCCGGGACGGGTCCAGCGGACGCCGGATGTCGGGCAGCGGGATGGACTTCTTGCCCGACAGGTACTGCCCGGTCTGCGACTCGGCGTTGGCCAGCAGTTCCTTCAGGTGGCCGCTGTGCACCACCTTGCCGCCGTGCTCACCCGCGCCGGGGCCGATGTCGACGATCCAGTCGGCGACCTTGATGGTGTCCTCGTCGTGCTCGACGACGATCAGCGTGTTGCCCATGTCGCGCAGCCGGACCAGGGTCTCGATGAGGCGGTGGTTGTCGCGCTGGTGCAGACCGATGGACGGTTCGTCGAGCACGTACAGCACGCCGACCAGACCGGAGCCGATCTGGGTCGCCAGGCGGATGCGCTGGGCCTCGCCGCCGGAGAGTGTGCCGGCCGCGCGGTTGAGCGAGAGGTAGTCGAGGCCGACGTCGACGAGGAACCGCAGCCGCTCGTTGACCTCCTTCAGGACTCGCTCGGCGATCTTCTTGTCGCGGGCGTTGAGCTTCAGCTCACCCAGGAAGTCCGCACAGTCGCTGATGGACATCGCGGAGACCTCGGCGATGGACTTCCCCATGACCGTGACCGCGAGGACGAGCGGCTTGAGGCGCGTGCCCTCACAGGTGGGGCAGGGCACCTCGCGCATATAGCCCTCGAAGCGCTCACGGCTGGCGTCGCTCTCGGCCTCGCCGTGCCGGCGCTTGACGAAGGGGACGGCACCTTCGAAGGGTGTCGTGTAGACCCGCTCGCGGCCGTACCGGTTGCGGTAGCGGACCTCGATCTGGGTCTTGTGGCCGTACAGCAGGGCCTTCCTGGCGCGCTGCGGCAGGCCCGCGAAGGGGATGTCCGTGCGGAAGCCGAGGGCGTCCGCGAGGGCGCCGATCAGGCGGCCGAAGTAGTCCTTGGTGTGGCCGTGCGACCAGGGGTGGATGGCACCCTCGTCGAGGGACTTGTCCTCGTCCGGCACGATCAGCTCGGGGTCGACCTCCATGCGCGTGCCGATGCCGCTGCACTCGGGGCAGGCGCCGAAGGGCGAGTTGAACGAGAAGGAGCGGGGCTCCAGTTCCTCGAAGGACAGGTCGTCGTACGGGCAGTACAGGTGCTCCGAGAACATGCGCTCGCGCTCGGGGTCGTCCTCGGGAAGGTCGACGAAGTCGAGCACGACCATGCCGCCGGACAGGCCGAGGGCGGTCTCGACGGAGTCGGTGAGGCGGCGCTTGGCGGAGTCCTTCACCGTGAGGCGGTCGACGACCACCTCGATGGTGTGCTTCTCCTGCTTCTTCAGCGTGGGCGGGGTGGAGAGCTGGACGGTTTCGCCGTCCACCCGGGCGCGGGAGTAGCCCTTGGTCTGGAGGTCGGCGAAGAGGTCGACGAACTCGCCCTTGCGCTCGCGCACCAGCGGCGACAGCACCTGGAAGCGGCTCCCCTCCGGCAGCTCCAGGACCCGGTCGACGATGGCCTGCGGCGACTGGCGCGAGATCGGGCGGCCGCACTCGGGACAGTGCGGCTTGCCGATGCGGGCGAAGAGCAGCCGCAGATAGTCGTAGACCTCGGTGATGGTGCCGACCGTCGAGCGCGGATTGCGCGAGGTCGACTTCTGGTCGATGGAGACCGCGGGCGACAGGCCCTCGATGAAGTCGACGTCCGGCTTGTCCATCTGGCCGAGGAACTGGCGGGCGTACGAGGAGAGGGACTCCACGTAGCGCCGCTGGCCCTCGGCGAAGATGGTGTCGAAGGCCAGGGAGGACTTGCCCGACCCGGACAGGCCCGTGAAGACGATGAGCGAGTCGCGAGGCAGGTCGAGCGAGACGTTCTTCAGGTTGTGCTCGCGCGCGCCACGGACGATGAGACGGTCGGCCACGCCGGTCCGCACCTTTCTTGAGAGAAGTGACAGGGGCGAGGCCCCCGTGTTTTCTCAGACTAGGGGGAGCCACTGACAACGCCGGTCGGATTCCCGGATGCATAACAATCCCGGGCTCTCCAGCATGCCCGACGCCACGCCCGACCCTATAGCACGCACATTCGATTTACGGCTCTCGTTCACCACCTTCACCCAAAGGTGTGGCGCGGCTAATGTCAGCCGCATGATGGATCACGCTCATGACCTGGCGTCTGTACGCGACGCGACCGAGCGGCTGCTCACCGCAGTCGCTCAACTGGACAACGCGTCGCTGGCCGAACCGTCACGACTCCCCGGCTGGACCCGGGGCCACGTCCTGGCCCACCTCTCCCGCAACGCCGACGCCCTCGTGAACGCCCTGGAGGGGCGTCCGATGTACGCCTCGCCCGAGGCCCGGGACGGCGACATCGAGCGGGACGCCCACCGTCCCCTCGACGTACAGCTCGCCGACCTGCGGAACAGCGCGGCCCGCTTCCAGGAGGCCGGGGCCGTTCCGGCGGACTGGTCGCGCACGGTCGAGCTGCGGGGCGGGGTCACCGACGCGGCGTCCCGGGTGCCGTTCCGGCGCTGGATCGAGATGGAGCTGCACCACGTGGACCTCGGCATCGGATACGAGCTGGAGGATCTTCCGGACGACTTCACCCAGCGCGAGATCGAGTTCCTCACCGAGCGGTTCACCGGCCACCCTGATGTACCCCCGACGCATCTGACGGACGGCACGCGCGCGTGGAGCACGGGTCGCCGGGAGACGAGCACGCCCGAAGTCACCGTCACCGGTCCCGCGCCCGAGCTGCTCGGCTGGCTCTGCGGCCGCCGCGACGGCTCCGGTCTGACCGTGACCGGCGGCCCGCTGCCGGCGCTCCCTCCGCTGTAGCACTCGGCCGGGCCCGGGGCCGCTCCCCCGCTATAGGCTGGCCGTCATGACGTACAGCGGACAGGTGACGGTCGGCGGCCCGGCGGACGTGCACGAGCTCAAGGACCTGATGATCACGAAGATCGCGGTCGGCCCGATGGACAACAACGCCTATCTGCTGCGCTGCCGGGCCACGGACGAGCAACTGCTGATCGACGCGGCCAACGACGCGCACACGCTGCTCGGCACGATCGGTGACGACGGCATCGCCTCCGTCGTCACCACGCACCAGCACGGCGACCACTGGCAGGCGCTCGCCGAGGTCGTCGCGGTCACCCGCGCGCGTACGTACGCCGGTCGGGCGGACGCCGAGGGCATCCCCGTACCGACGGACGTGCCGGTCGACGACGGCGACGTCATCCGCGTGGGGCGCGTGGAGCTCACCGCGCGCCATCTCGTCGGGCACACGCCGGGTTCGATCGCCCTCGTCTACGACGACCCGCACGGCCATCCCCATGCGTTCACCGGCGACTGCCTCTTCCCGGGCGGTCCTGGTCGGACAACACGTCCCGAAGAGTTCAACTCCCTGATGGGCGGCCTGGAGACCAAGCTCTTCGACGTACTGCCCGACGAGACGTGGATCTACCCCGGTCACGGCAACGACACCACCATCGGCACGGAGCGGCCCCACCTCGCAGAGTGGCGCGCACGAGGCTGGTAGCCGTCCAACGACCACCGCCTCGGACCGCCAGATGGTGCGGTAAGCCTATGCCGGGTGGAGACGTCAGTCGCTTGGTGGTGTTGCCTCCCTGTCGGCCTGGATGGTGCGCCGGGACAAGAGGTCCCACATGGAGCGGAATTGAGCACGCATGGTGGTTGGTGCGGCCGTGTTCCCCTGTTTGTTGCTGAGCTCAGCGGTGATGTACTCCTCGAACTTGGGAGACTTCACGACGTCGGTCACGATTGCTTGCACTAGGACGTCGTTGGCCTGCCGGGCCATGGAGAGGCCGCGATAGATGAGAAACGCCATGGGGAGGCAGAGGAGGGCCCACCACGGATCCATCACGCTGGCCGCCACGCAGTTCAGGGCGATAGCCGCTCCTCCGACATTGACCTTGAGATCGGCCTCTGCGGCTAGACGGTCGTAGTCGCCGTAGAGATCCTTATTTGCTGCGTACAGACGTGTACGTAGCTGCGGAAGATCCCGAAGGAGAGGGCTGAATCCCCTGGCCAAGTCCGCGGTTGTTGTCCCTTTGGACTGGCCGGTTCTGTCCGCAACATAGGCCGCAAGCGTGTCTACAGCTGGCTTGGTCAGCTCCGCCTCAGCGGCCATCATTTGCAAGAAGGCGTCGTTTCGGGGCCTGCCTGCTGCTCCGGTGGCATTTCGGATCCGGCGTCTCTCAGACCGCTTCTGCAGCCATCCAAAGTATCTTGAGCGGGCTTTCCGCAGGCCACGGCTAACGGTTGTGGCATGTACCTCAAGCACGCTGCCCAATAGGTAGGCGACGAAGGTGCTGGCCGCAAGGGCTGTCGGTTTTCCCATCCACCCCACGACGTCATACAGCAACTTCAGGGGGCGTGGGCTTTGGCCTTCGTGGGAATCTTGTTACCCACGAGGAGGAACAGCAACAGCAGGTACAGGTAGCCAGTCGCTAGTGGGGTGCGAAGTTCCCGGAGGCCGGGCAGCAGGGATGCGAGCACACGATCATGGTTGTCCTATGTGCGCCTCCAGAAGCTGAGGACACGCGGCGACCCTCCAGCGAGCCTTACCGCACGATCTGACGTCTGTGTTCGTCAGGCCCGGTTCGGACCCGTGCTCACCGCACGCAAAACTGACCATCGATCCTGAGCGGAGACGCTCAGCCAAGGTCGCGTTGTGGGTTTTGGCCTCACCTTGCCTGGACTCCGCTACAGCCCGATCCCCACAAGCGGGGAGTTCTTCACGCGGTCGACGTCATCCATGTACCGGGCGAGGACGCGGGAGCCGTCTACCCATCCGCCCGCGCGGGCGATCTCCAGCGGGTCGTGTCCGGCGGCCCGGGCGGCGGTGGCGAAGCCACGGCGCAGGGAGTGCCCGGACCAGTCGCCGGAAAAGCCGGCGGCGGCGGCCAGGCGCTCGATCACCTCGGCGGCGGCCTCCGCCGTCATCCGCCCGGCCGGGTCCCCGATGATGCGGCCGTGCCGGGTCATCGGCGGGGCGATGCGGTCCCACCGGTCGACGCGGACGAACAGCGGGCCATCCGTGCGCCCGGCGGCCGCGAGGGCGGCGAGGTAGGCGCGCAGGGCCCGTACGGGGCAGGTGGCCGCGTCGCTGCCGTACAGGATCGGGTTCGGGGTGTGCTTGCGGACCTTCTTCCGGTACAGCGTCACGTCGTAGCCGTGCTCCGCCTCCTTCACAGTGGCGACGTCCAGGGCGACCAGCTCGGAGACGCGGGCCGCCGTAGCGAATCCGAGCAGCACCAGGGCGGCGTTCCGCTTCCCGGCGAGGGTGGAACGGTCGACCCCGGCGAGCATGGCGCGGATCTGCGGGGGGAGAGCCGCGGTCGCCTGCCGCGCCTGTGCGGCCTCCTCCTTCGCCTCGGCAAGCCGGTCCTTGTAGGCGTTGAGGACGGCCCGGGCGCCGCGCATGTTCGGCTTGGGCCGCCCCTGCTCCTCGTGCCAGGACGTCACGGCGGACATGGCGCGCTCGATGGTCGACGGCCCGGCCGGTCGGTTCGTCCGGGGGCGGGGCATCACGGTCAGGTGGCGCACCCACTCCGCCATGGTCTCGGCCGACGCCGGGACAGTCGTCCGGCCCTCCGTCGCGCACCAGGCCGTGAACGCCTCACGGTCCGTGCCGTACGCGCGGCGGGTGGAGTCGGCGACGCTCGCCTCGATGGCGGCGACGGTCTCGGGCGAGAGGTGCCGGTCCCGGTCCGCGTGGACGACGACGGAGGCGCCGGCCGTCTCCTCGTCCACCAGCTCCGCGTCCACGGCGTCGGCGGCCGCCGTGATGACGGCCAACTGACGGGCCGTTCGGCCCATGTGGTCCTCCCTCAGTTCTGGCTCTAGAGAAGGAACATTGTCAAGAGCCAGAACCGCAATGGATCAAAACACACGGCAACAGACCGAAGCGGATCGCAACATCACCCCGGGGTCGTTTCCGTGCGTTCGAGGCCACGTCCCTTATGGGGTGCCGGTAAGAACCCTGTCACCAGCCGCAAACTCGCGTGTCAGGTGTCCGGGTCGGTGGCCGCTAGGCCAAGTGCCTGGATGACCTCTTGGGGGGAGGTCGCCAGCTGCGGCCGGTGGTCCAGGCGGGCTTGCTGGGCGGCGGTCAGATGGAAGACGTTGACGGTCCACTCCACTTTGACGATCAGCAGTGCGCCGACGCGCAGAACGGCATCCTTCGTCGAGTCGAGCGAGGCAAGCACCGGCCCCAGGTTCTGAAGCAGGGTCGCCGTGATGGTGGCGTCCTGGGCAAGGATCAGGCGGGAGTCAGCAACGTGTGCGGCCGTCAGGGCACCCTCGCGTACTGCCTCTGAGCGCATCGCTCGGCCGAGGCCGACCCAGATCCGGCGGAACCAGGACCCGATGACTGGGTCCTCACGGGCTTCGATGACCAGGCCGGCATTTTCCAGAAGGTCCTCGACGGCCGACTGGACGCCCGCGTGAGACGTCTCGTCCGAGAGATAGATCGTGACCGGGGCATAGCTGCTTTCGAGCTTTTCCCTGACGGCCTCGATCAGCTGACTCCTGCCCATCCGCCTGATGCGGTCATGACCCAGCAGATTCTCTGCGAGGGCCCGGAGCCTGACGCTCGGCATGTCGTTGAGGCCATCACCGCTGCGCCCCAGCTGGATGTGTCTGAAGGCGGGAGGGGGCGCAGACAGGGGAAAGGGAGCGTCCTGGAATTCCTGGCCGGAACCAATCCCTGAGGAGCTGTCTTCGGAGGGGCCCGAACTCATGTGACCTCGCATGCCAGTGCCGATTGCCAGTCGTCGGCAGGACCGTGGAGCGGCCTGTCGGAGTGCCCCACGGTACGGGCGACGTCGGGGCCTGAGGTCCCATCTGATGAAGTCTTGAGGATGCACGGATGCGTCAAGGGGGCTGGCGCCGACGTAGCCGCAGATTGCACGACGGACACGGATGGGAGGGCGATAGGCCGTACACCTCCGGCTAGTTGCGGCTGGTGACACGGTTCTTACCGGCACGTCGGCCGTGGGTTCAGGGTGACTGAGGTGCTTTCACCGGGAACCCCCGGCGTTTTCGGCAGGCAGGCATGAAAGTGCGGTGGGTCCGTTGCCGCTGATTCGGCAGGTCCTTCACCACTGGGCTCACTCGGCGCGCTGGCCGACACGGAGGACGCTCAGGTAACGGCGTGATGCCCGGTCGCCCATCCGCGTGCGGATGCGCTCGGCGATTGGGTCGAGCAGGGGCTCACGGACGTCGCGGTCGAGCTTCCGGTATGACGCCCAAGGCTCCCTGGTCGCGCGGGAGTTACTGTTCCGCCTCGCGCTGATGCACCCGGAGATCGCCATCGTCTGGGCCGACTCCGCCTACGCCAAGAACGGACTCATCCCCTGGGCGAAGAAGTACCTCGGCATCACCGTCAAGACAGTCCGCCGCCCGCCGGACACCAAGGGCTTCATCGTTCTGCCGCGCCGCTGGGCAGTTGAACGATCCTGGTCGTGGATCATGAGAGCCCGCCGCCACTGCCGCGACCACGAACGCCTCCCCGAGATGAGCGAAGCACTCATCACCTGGGTCTGCATCACGCTCATGAGCCGCCGCTTGACCCGCCAGAAGGCCCGCCCCGCCGAACGCCGCGACATCGCCCACGGCTACGTGCTGCCACAAGCCGCCTGACCAGCGCGGCAGATCCCGACGACCCTCTGTCACTCGGGCACGTTCACGCCTCAAGCGACAGCTCTCGTCGATCAGCTGCCAGGCGGGCCGTCCGCGCCAGCTCTGCGGCGCACTCCGTCGCAGCATCAAGCCGCTCACGCAACGATCCCCACCGGGCTCCCACTCGGTAACGGACAGGCAGCGCGCAGCGCGTCCAGTTTCTCCGCGTCGGTCGTCTCGGCCGCCGCCGTGTACGTGACGATCCTGAGGTCGGTGCCGGCGGCCAGCAGGACATCGAGGTCGAGCGCGATGTCTCCCATTCGGGGATGCTCGACGGTCTTGCGGTCGCCGACGTGGGTGCGGGCGCTGCCGTTGAACCACAGGCGGGCGAAGCGCGGGTTGCTGCGCAGCAGGCGGTCGACGAAGGCCGCCAGTCGCGCGTCCTCGGGATGGGCGGCCGCTGTCACGCGCAGGTCGGCGACGAGGTCCTCCTCCTCGACCTCGTCGCCCTCCCATGACCGAACGGGCCAGCCCGCGATCGGTTCCCGCCCTCGTCCGACCCTCGACCGGAACATCCCGTCGACGAGATTGCGCGCCTCCCAACCGTACGTGCGGGGATCGCCGACCGTGGCGGACCACATCGCGTTCCAGCCGATGAGCGTCCAGTCGGCCGCGAAGACCGCGGTGGGGTTCCCTCCCAACCGGCTCACCAGCCGCTGCACCCGCACGGGCACGTGACGGGAGACGTTCCCGGCGGAGGGCGGCGCGAGGTTGGCGCAGCGAAACAGGTGGTCACGCTCGGACGTGTCGAGGCGCAGCGCTCTGGCCAGCGCGGTGACCACCTGGGCCGAGGGGTGCCGAGCGCGGCCCTGTTCCAGCCGGACCACGTAGTCGACCGACAAGCCCGCCAGCCGGGCGAGTTCCTCCCGGCGCAGTCCGGGGATACGCCGGTCCCCGTCCGCCTCCAGCCCGGTGTCCCGCGGTGACACACGCTCACGCCAGCCCCGCAGCGCGACGCCGAAGTGGTTCGTCGTTGCCATGCAGCTCATCGTCGTCCAGATGTCCTGGACCGCAGGGTGCTTCCGCTGCCGTACAACGGAGTCTTTACTCGACCGTTCCTCGTGCCCGCCTGTGGTGGGTCACGACCTCGCCCCGGCCCGCAGGGCCTCACCGGACGTGTCGGTGGTGGCGCCGGTGGACCAGTGCGCGCGGGTGAACGCGGCGGCGGCGTCGAGTGCGGCATCGGCTTCGTCGAGCATCGGGGCGAATGCCTGGAAGACGTGCGGCACTTGGGGCCAGACCTGCAGTTCCACGTGGACGTCGTGCTCGGCGGCGCGGGCTGTCAGCCGTACGGCGTCGTCCAGCAGGATCTCGTGCGAGCCGACCTGGATGAGCAGGGGCGCCAGGCCGGTCAGGTCGGCGAAGACGGGGCTGGCCCGGGGCGCGGTGGGATCGGTGTCGCGCAGGTAGTCGCGGGCGCGTGTGCGCAGGCCTTCCGGGGTCAGCGCGGGATCGACGGCCGCTTTGCCGACCGCGCTGTCGCCGGACACGCTCAGGTCGGCCCACGGGGAGAAGACCGCGGCCGACGAGGGCTGGGGCAATCCCGCGTCCTTGGCGGCGAGCAGGGTCGCGACGGCGAGACCGCCGCCCGCCGATTCACCGACGAAAGCGATCGTGGAGCTGGGGATGCCATCGTCCAGCAGGGCGCGGTAGACGTCCAGGGCGTCGTCGACGGCGGCGGGGAAGGGGTGTTCGGGAGCCAGCCGGTAGTCGACACAGACGGCGCGTGCGGCGGTGCGGCGGGCGACATCGCCGGCCAGCCCAGCTGCGTCGGCCGCCGAACCAATGGCGTAGGCGCCGCCGTGCAGGTACAGCACGACGGTCGCCGGGTCGTTGTCCGGAGTCGCCACGGTGACGACGGGTACACCGCCCAACTCGCCTTCCTTGGTGGAGACGTCGGGGGGCAGCGGTATGGACGTCATCATGCCGTGGAAGACGGCACGCGCTTCGGCGACATCGCCTCCGAGGTCGAGCGGTCCGTGCCGCAGGAGTTCGTCGAGGGCCTGGCGCTGTTGCCGGGACATGGTGGTGCCTTTCGTCGTTCCGATGGGGGCGGTAGGGGGACCGCTGTGGACCCGCCGACGGTCAGCGCGGCGGCCCGACGATGATCTGGCCGTACATGTCGGCCGCTTCGGCCATGAGGTCCCGTGAGATCTCGAAGCCTTCGGGACGCGGGGTCGACAGGTCCCGTCCGGCGTGGCGGAACATGCCTTCGATGCCGGCGGGGGTGGCGATCATCAGCAGGTCGGCGGTGTCGGAGGTGATCCGGTAGCCGTGGGGGACGTTGCGGGGAAGGAACACGATGCCTCCCTCCGACAGTTCCATCTCCTGGTCGTCGCACCACAGGAGCGCACTGCCCTTGATCAGCATGAAGACCTCGTCCTCACGGGTGTGCGTGTGGTACGGCGGTGCCTCCCCCTTGCTGACGGAGAACCGTCCGACGGTCAACTGGCCGGCGGTGGCCGCACTGTCCAAAAGGACGGCGAACTGCCCGCCGTCCAGCCATTCGAGCTTCTGCTGCTCCTCGGGTTGTGCGAGGTAGGCCATGGTCATGACGGTGTCCGTTCTGCGCGATCGGAGCCGGCTTTCGAGGCGAACACGAGATGCGCGGCGAAAGCGCGGGAGCCATCGCCGCACGTCAAGCGCTGAACGTCAGATGCCCACGGTCGACGATCCCGCCGCGTCCCCCGCTGATCCGATCATCCCCTCGGCAGTACACCGGCCGCCAGCCGCACGGGTAGGAACGGCAGTACCACTCCCCCGTCCCGGCCGCTGCGCCACCGGCTCTCAGAAGCTGTGTCACATCCTCTTTCCGCAGGTCACGGTGTAATTGGATGGGTGGGTAACTGGCTTTCCGTTCGGTTCAGCGTCCACTGACGCTGAACCGAACGGACGTGGTCCTCACCATTCGTCCTCGTCAAACGGTTCTGGGTGCACATCGCACCGGACTCGGTCGACGGAGACGTCCTCGGTCTCGCCCCATGCCCACCGAATCCGGACCTTGCCCGGCGAGTAGTACCCAGTGCCGTCGTCTCCCCAGGGCGGTTCCGTCATTTCGATGAAGGTCACCCCGTAGTTGTTGTCCACCTTCAGGGGTTCGCCGGGACGACTTCACTGCCGTCGCGTCGGATCAACTTGGCCACGGCACCACCATTCACCTGATCGTGAAGCAGGGGGAAGGGGAAGAGTGGCTAGGGCGGCGTTCAGCGGCCCCACCTCGGGTCTTGCGGTGCCAGGGTGGATGTGATCGTGGGCCGGCCCGCGTTACTCCAGGTTGTCGAGTTTCTCGTAGAAGGACAGGAGGCCGTCTGCGAGCCTGTTGGGGGCTTCCATCGCCGCGTAGTGGCCGATCCCGTCGAGGGAGAGGGCGCTGACGTCCTCGGCGACCTGGCGCAGGGTCGCCGGGGTGAACTCTCCCGATCTGCCGCCGACGGCGAGCACGGGCGTGGTGAGTTTCCGGGATGCCAGTTGGCGGATTTCGTCGCCTTCGCGGAGCATCGATCGATACAGTCCGGCCGCGCCGTTGAACGCGGCGGGTCGTGCGTAGGAGCGGACGAGTTCGTCGATGTCGTCGTCGGTGAACGCGTCAGGGGCCACGCAGAGCGACGGGATCGCGTACTGCGCGAGGAATGCCCGTTCTCGGCCGGCGAGCAGCATTTCGGGGATGCCCGGGGCGGCGAGCACGCCGATGTGCCAGGCACCGCCGTGGGCGACGTCCGCGAGCCTTTCGACACCGAACCCGGGCAGCCCGGTCTCGATCGCTGCATAGCTTCGCACGAGGTCGGGGCGTGTGGCGGTGACGCGGAACGTGGTGGGACCGCTGATGTCCTGGCCCGTGAGGTGGACGGGGCCCGCGTCGAGCCGCGCGATCAGTTCGCTCAGGTCCTGGGCCGCGGTCACACTGTCGTGCGCTGTGGTCGCGGTGGCGGAGTCGCCGAAGCCGCGAAGGTCGGGGGCGAATACGCGGTGGTGCTCGCTGAGCAGGGGAATCAGCTTGCGGAAGACCCACCAGGTCTCGGGGAAGCCGTGGACCAGCATGACGGGAGAGCCGACGGTCCCGGCCGATATGTAGTGCAGTTCGGTCCCGTTCACGCTGACCTGGTGGTGTTCGACGCCCGGGATGGTGGCGCCGCCGGTCATGGGGTCCATCGTTCTCCTGGATTCGATCGACAACATAGTTGTCAATCTACGGGTCGACAACGTGATTGTCGACCTTCATTTCTCGTATGCTTCGTCGCATGGCACGTTCACCGGGCGCTGAACTCGCGCTGCTGCTTCTCGGCGGCTTCCAGTCGATGGTGGACGACGTGCACGGCGAACTGGCGCACCGCGGGCACCCGGGCGTGCGCGCATCGCATGAGTTCGCCCTGCGCGCCATCGACGAGGGAGCGGACACGGCCTCGGCGCTCGGCCGTCGGCTCTCGGTCTCCAAACAGGGCGCCGCCAGGACGATCGCCGCACTGGAGAGGCTCGGATACGTCGAACGGGAGCCCGACCCGAGCGACGGCCGCCTCAAACGGCTCCAGGTCACCGACCGCGGCCACGACATGATGACGCTCGGCGCCTCGCTCTTCGACGAGGTGCGCGAACGCTGGGCGGCGCATATGGGGCCCGAGCAACTTGAGGCTCTTGAAGCACACCTGGCCCGGCTTGTCGCGAGCCGGCCGTCGAGCGTCGAAGCCGCGGCACGGCTCAATGAAGATCTCGGCGAGGTCACCTGAGGACGCCCTCGCAGCCGTCACCACGTCCCCACTTCCACCGTCCAAGTGGTCCCAGCTCAAATCGCCCTACGATGCCACTTCGCGGATCTGTCAGCGATCACGGGGAGTCGCGGCGCAACGCCATCGCCGCAAGGACGGGCGGCATGGCGGCCTCCCACTCGCGAGCGAGGAGCCCGAGGTAGGTGGCCGGGACGGGGCCGGCGGACTGTCGGGGATGAGGTCGACGGCAGGCATGGGCGCCTCCGTGCTCGTGGGTTTCGTCCGGCCCTCAACCAGCGACGTGCGAGGCAGCGCGGTGGCCGGCCTCGGGGTGATGCAGCGCGCCCGGGCCCATAACCACGCAGGCGCGTTCGGCGACGGTCAGACGGTCGCCGTGGTGTCCCCAATTGGGGACGTCTCGGAGCGGCGGCGCTCCAGCTCGGTGCGGTGGATACGGACGCGGTGCCCGTTGGGGCCCAGGCGCTTCGCGCGCATGTCCGGATCGGCGGCGATCCAGCGGGAGACGGTGCCCACGTGGACTTGGAGGGCAGCGGCGAACTGCGCCCGGGTCAGCCACTCCGGGCCGTCGTCGGCGGTGCCCATACGGGCCTCCTTCGGTCGGTCAATGACGTACGCAACGGACCGCAATGAAGTGCAACGGACCGAAGCAGCGGGGCAGTGTGCCACAACGCGGCGACGTGCGCAGACGCACGAAAAAGGCCCCCGGCCGCGCCCCTCGTCGGAGGGGGCGGCCGGGGGCCTCTTCTCTGGGGTCAGTCGACCAGCTCAATACCGATGGCCAGGCACCCCAGCCTCTCCTTGTCCGGCGGGTAGATGCGCCGGATGTTGGCCAGTTGCTCCTCACGGGTCGCGTCGGGGTTCACCTGGGAGGGCCCTTCGGCGTCCAGGAGTTCCTCGAACGAGGCGTACTCGGCGACCCGCGTCACCCGCGTCAGGCATGACCGGTCGGTGTTCTTCACGGCGAACCGGATCAGATCACCGACCGCCAGGCCGTCGAACTTCGGGTACTTCACCCGGACTTCCCGGGTCTTGCGGCCGGCGGCCACGAGGTCGAAGTACTGGGGGTACAGGTTCAGCTCGATGACGCGGGCTGAGGTGGTGCGACTCATGTGGTCGGGCTCCCTGTGGGTACGGACATCAGCCGCGCCAGTTCCGCGGCCGAGTACGAGCGGAAGAAGTGCCGGGGGTGGGACAGCAGCAGTCCCGCCAAGTTCAGCAGGCGGTCCGCGAACTCCCCCACGGTGCCGGGCCACTTCCGGGTGTCGAGCATCCAGGGTTCGGCGCCTGCGGGCAACGCCGCCTCCCCGGAGCGGATGAGGCTCTTGGAGAGCTTGGCGCCCGTCTCGGCGACGACCATCGGGCAGAACAGCCGCGCGGGCAGTTGGCCCTGGGGCAGGCCGACCTCGGCCGGAACGACGACGTGGCCCCCGAGACACCGGGGGCCACGCCCGTACGGCAGCCGCGCGCTCAGTCGCCCGTCCGCGCCCACTGGAGCTCAACGGTGCTCTGGTCGAACCCGGGCCCCCGCCACGCCACCGGGCGCACCCGCAACCGAAGGCCCAGGCCGTCCAGGACCCGCCGCTGCTGCGGCACCTCGAGCGCTTCCCACGTCTCCGCCGACCGAGGCCCCACAAGGCCGTCGAAAGCGTCGAGGTCGAAGGCCGGCCGCAGCCGCCGGGCTTCGTTCTGCGCGTCCGTGATCTGCTTCGCCAGCTTCGCCGTGATACGCCGCAACTGCTCACGGGTGATGATCCCGTCCGCGTAGTCGTCCGCCGCCGCCTCCTGGCGCGCCTTCAGCCCCTCCGCCCGCTCCAGGGCCGCCAGGGCCGCCGAGTCGTCTCCGCGGAACACCTCGGCCGCCTCAGGCCGCGACAGCACACCCACAACCACCTGCCCCACGTACCGGTCGAGCGCTTCCTCATTCCGGCCGACGCAGCCTCCCGCGTCGCAGACGTACGTCGGCTGCTTCCTGCCCCGCTTCGCGTTCCCCTTCAGCGCAACCCGGAACACCGACCCGCACGGCCCGCACGTGGCGACCTCGCCCCACGT
This sequence comes from Streptomyces sp. NPDC050287, assembly GCF_044459385.1. Lineage (NCBI taxonomy): Bacteria > Bacillati > Actinomycetota > Actinomycetes > Kitasatosporales > Streptomycetaceae > Streptomyces > Streptomyces sp. NPDC050287. The sequence continues at coordinate 269,748 of NZ_JBITIY010000001.1, forward strand.
CAGCAGGTGCTTCCGCGCCCCCGGCAGCTCCCGCACCACCGCCCGCTCCGCGAACATGGTCCGCAGCTGCGCGTACTGCTCGTCCGTGATGAGCGCCGGCCATGCCGCCTTGTACTCCACACCCTGGTGCACGCGGAGACCCACGTTCGCCGGCCGCAGCGCGAGCTTCTTCACGCTGGTTTTGTTCCACAGCGACCCGTCCGCGTTCTGCCCGACAGCTCGCCGCTTCAGCCGCATCCCGGCACCGGGCGACGGCACACCACGCTCGTTCAGGTCAGCCGTGATGCCGATGAGACTGCCGCCAGCCAGCAGGCGGGTGACGATCTCCCGGACAATCCCGGCCTGTACCGGGTCCTCGACGTCATGGAATCCGCTCACCTGGCCTCGCGCGTCGTACTCGTACTGACGCCTCCACCCGTACGCCACGGCGCCGTTCGCCCGGCCCTCCTGGGCGCGCTCGAGGGCGCCCCGAGCCACCCGCTCACTCTTCACCTCGGACTCGGCGGTATCGGACTCGCCGAGGTTGGCGAGCTGCGACCGGTCCGACGCCTTCGCCATGTTGAACAGACCGCCCGACTCGAACGCGACCCAGCACCCCGCGTGCCGCAAGTCCTCGATCGCCTGTGCGCGCTCAACACGGCGCCGCCACACGCGCGACGGGTGGTAGCCCGCGACGATGACCCGGACACCGGGTTCGCGGGCGGCCTCGATGGCGTCGGCCATCAGCCGGTCGTACTCGGGGCGTTCCTCGCCCGAGTGGGCGGAGACGTCGTTCTCGATGTACTCGCCGCCGACCTCCCAGCCGTTCTCCTCGGAGAACGTTCGCAGGTCGCTCATCTGCCGATTGACGCCCCGTCGGCGGTCGCGGGGGTCCTCGGAGATCCGCGCGTACAAGAAGACGAGGGTACGGCGCGGGAGCGTCTTAGTGTTCGGGAGAGGACCCTAGGACTTCTCCGGCGGTGTGGGCAACACCCGCAAGAACCCGAAGGCGTTCGCCAGCCTGATCCACGACGTCGAGACGAAGATCTTCGACGTGCTCCCGGACGAGACCTGGGTCTACCCCGGACACGACAACGACACGACCCTGGGTGCTGAGCGCCCGCATCTGCCGGAGTGGCACGCGCGCGGGTGGTGAGCGCGGCGTTGAGCCGGCCGTAGGCGCGAGGCAGTGCGTGCGGGCCTCGGCCCGTAAAGCGCACGCCCCGCGCACGCGCCCCGTGTGAACCGTTCACACGCGCCGGTGTCACGCGCGCGCTCCCCGCGCACCTGGTCGCGCAGTCAACTGGAGGCAGCCCCGCGCAGGATGACGGCTCCTGCGCGGTACGGGCCGCCGGTCTTTCGATCCCCGCCCTCGACCGGCGGCCCCGGCGTGTCTCCTGCCACGTGTTCACAAGACCGCAACACGGTTCCCAGTATGCGGACAATTCCCGCTGTGACCTCGACAAACGGGATGGTCGGCTGTCAATCTCCCGCCATGCATCTTGCCCCGCGCGTGCTCCACCGCGCCGTCGCCGCCGCGACCATAGCCCTGCTCGCCACCGCCGTCGGCTGTGCTCCGCAGCCGGAGGAGAAGGCCACCGGCGCCGCCTCGGGTTCGGCCGGGGCCACCTGCGCCAAGGGCAAGCTGGCCACCAAGTCCTCCGGGAAGCTGACCGTCGCCACCGACGAGCCTGCGTATGAGCCGTGGTTCAAGGACGACAAGCCGGCCAACGGCGAGGGCTTCGAGTCGGCGGTCGCGTACGCCGTGGCGAAGCAGCTCGGCTACGACAAGAGCGCCGTCGTCTGGCAGAGCGTCCCCTTCAACAAGGCCTTCGCGCCCGGTGAGAAGACGTTCGACTTCGACATCAACCAGGTGTCGATCAGCGCGGAGCGCAAGAAGGCCGTCGACTTCTCGGCCGGCTACTACGACGTGCGCCAGGCGGTCATCGCGCTCAAGGGCACCAAGGCCGCGAAGGCGACGGGCATCGCGGACCTGAAGGGCCTCAAGCTGGGCGCCCAGGTCGGCACGACCAGCCTCGACTACATCGACGACGTGGTGAAGCCGACGCGGCAGGCCGCCGTGTACGCCAAGAACGACCAGGCCAAGTCCGCGCTGAAGAACGGCCAGGTCGACGCCATCGTCACCGACCTGCCGACCGCGTTCTACATCACCGCGGCCGAGGTGACGGACGCGAAGATCGTGGGCCAGTTCGAGAACCAGGGCGGTACTCCGGAGCAGTTCGGGCTCGTGCTCGACAAGGGCAGCGCGCTCACCTCGTGCGTGACGGACGCCGTGGACGCCCTGCGCAAGGACGGCACCCTGGCGAAGCTGGAGAAGCAGTGGCTGTCCGACGCCGTCGACGCCCCGGTGCTCAAGTGACGCTCGCCAAGGAGGAGTCCGGCCAGGAGGGCGCGGACGACAAGGGTGACGTGACGGCCGGCGGCGACGGATACACCCCGTCGCAGCGTCGGATCGAACGCGAGGCCTACCAACGCGCCCGCTCCCGCCGCGCCACGGCCATCGCCGCGCTCTCCACCCTGGCCACCGGTGCCGTCCTCTATCTGGTCGTCGTCAACGCGCCCGGCTGGCAGCGCACCAAGGAGACGTTCTTCAACGGGCAGTACGCGCGCGAGGCATTGCCCAAGGTCCTCGACGGGCTGTGGCTCAATGTCCGGCTGCTGCTGGTCTGCGGCGTCGCCGTGCTGGTCCTCGGGATGCTCATCGCCATCGCCCGCACCCTGCGCGGCCCGGTCTTCTTCCCCCTGCGGGTTCTCGCCGCCGCCTACACCGACTTCTTCCGGGGACTGCCGCTCATCATCAACCTGATGATCGTGGTCCTCGGTGTCCCCGCGCTGCGGCTGCAGGGCGTGACCGTCGACCCGGTGCTGCTGGGCGGCACGGCGCTCACGCTCACGTACTCGGCCTACGTCGCCGAGGTGTTCCGCGCCGGCATCGAGTCCGTGCATCCCTCCCAGCGCGCCGCGGCCCGCTCGCTCGGCCTCAACAACCGGCAGGCGCTGCGGTACGTCGTCCTGCCGCAGGCCGTGCGCCGTCAGGTGCCGCCCCTGCTGAACGACTTGGTGTCGCTGCAGAAGGACACCGGGCTCGTGTCGATCGGCGGCGCGATCGACGCCGTACGGGCCGCTGACATCATCGTGGGCCGCAGCCTCAACTACACGCCGTACATCGTCGCGGGCCTGGTCTTCGTGGCGTTGACGATCCCGATGACACGGTTCACGGACTGGGTGACGGCCCGGATGGACCGGCGCCGGGCCCAGGGAGGAACGCTGTGAGCGAGACACCCGTGCTGCGCATGCGGTCCGTCCGCAAGACCTTCGGCGACTCGGTCGTGCTGCGGGACGTCGATCTGGAGGTCGCCCCGCACACCGTGACCGCGCTGATCGGTGCGTCCGGGTCCGGCAAGTCCACGCTGCTCAGGTGCGCGAACCTCCTGGAGGAGATCGACGACGGCGCGATCTGGCTGGACGACGAGGAGATCACCCACCCGCGCGCGGACCAGGACGCGGTACGCCGCCGTATCGGCGTGGTCTTCCAGGCGTACAACCTCTTCCCGCACATGACGGTGCTGGACAACATCACGCTCGCTCCGCGCCGTGTGCACGGGGTCTCCCGCGCGGAGGCCGAGGCACGCGCGCGTGAGCTGCTGGAGCGGCTCGGGCTGGGCGGCAGGGCGGGCGAGTACCCGGACCGGCTCAGCGGCGGTCAGCAGCAGCGCGTGGCGATCGTGCGCGCCCTGGCCGCACGCCCCCGGCTGCTGCTGCTCGACGAGATCACGGCCGCGCTCGACCCGGAGCTCGTGGGTGAGGTCCTCGCCGTCGTCCGCGATCTGAAAGCCGACGGCATGACCATGGTGCTGGCCACGCACGAGATGGGCTTCGCCCGCGATGTCGCCGACCAGGTGTGCTTCCTGGACTCGGGGGTGGTGCTGGAGCGCGGCACCGCCGAGCAGATCTTCGGCGACCCGCGGCACGAACGGACGCAGCGCTTCCTGCGGCGGATCGTGGAGGCGGGGCGGTTGTGAGGAGCCGCTCACCGCGTCCGGGGACGTAAACGCTTACGCGTTCGCCTGCCCCGCCCCCGCCAGCGCAGCGACCCGCTCCACCCCGAACGCGTACCCCTGCACCCCGCAGCCGGCGATGACGCCGTCGGCGCGCAGCGAGACGTACGAGTGGTGCCTGAAGGACTCGCGCTGGTGGATGTTGGAGATGTGGACCTCCAGCACCGGAAGTCCGTCACAGGTGTTGAGCGCGTCCAGGATCGCGACCGAGGTGTGCGAGTAGGCGCCGGGGTTGATCACGATGCCGCAGTGGTGGAGCCGCGCCTCGTGGATCCAGTCGACCAACTCGCCCTCGTGGTTTGACTGCCGGAAGTCCACCGTGCCGCCGTGCGCGGCCGCCGTCTTGGCGCACAGGGCCTCGACGTCGGCGAGAGTGTCGGAGCCGTAGATCTCCGGCTGGCGCTGGCCGAGCAGGTTCAGGTTGGGGCCGTTGAGGATCATGATCGGGGCGTTGGCCAGGGTGCGGGGCACGGTTCCTCCGGTCCGTTCGGGGTGGGGCGATCCCTGGGGGACCGCTGCTCGGACCCGGTTTATCACGGTGCGCGCGCGGGGCGACGGCTCGTACGCTCGCGGGATGACGACACCCGTCTGTCCCGCCAAGCCCTCCCCCGGCGACCGCGTCGCCGTCGTCTCACCGTCCGCCGGCCTGCCCGGGCTTTTCCCGCGCCCCTACGAGCTCGGCCTTGAGCGGCTGCGCAAGGAGTACGGACTCGAACCCGTCGAGTACCCGGCGACCCGCACGATGGGCTCGACACCGCGGGAGCGGGCCGACGACCTCCACGCGGCCTTCGCCGACCCGGACATCAAGGCGGTCGTCGCGTCGATCGGCGGCGACGACCAGATCACCGTACTTCCCTTGCTGGACCGGGATTTGATCCGGGCGAACCCGAAGCCCTTCTTCGGGATGAGCGACGACACCAACCTGCTCGCGTACCTGTACAACACCGGGATCGTCGGCTGCTACGGCGCCGCCGTGATGGTCGAGCTGGGCCGTCCCGGTGCCATGCACCCGCAGACCGCCGAGTCCCTGCGGGCGGCGCTCTTCACCACGGGCGCTCACGAGTTGAAGCCGGCCGAGCACTGGACCGACGTCCACCGCGACTGGGCGGACCCCGCGACCTTCGACGGTGAACCGGAGACCCGCCCAGGCACCGGATGGACCTGGCTGAACGCCGACCGCGTGGTCGAGGGACGCAGTTGGGGCGGCTGCCTGGAGACCGTCGGCGGACTGCTGATGGCGGACCGGGAGATCTCCCACGACCTGTCGGTGTACGACGGCGGAGTGCTGTTCCTGGAGACCTCGGAGGAACTGCCGAGCGGCCGGGAGGTCTTCCGCACGCTGCGCGCCATGGGCGAGCGCGGGCTGCTCCAGCGCTTCTCCGCCCTCCTGATGGGCCGCCCGAAGGCCTGGTCCTTCGAACACCCCAACAGCCCTGCGGAGGCCGCGCGTTACGCCGCCGACCAGCGTGAGGCCGTACTGCGTGCCACGCGCGCGTACACTCCCGGCACCACGATCGTCTTCGACGTCGACTTCGGCCACACCGATCCACAACTCGTCCTCCCCTACGGCGGCACGGTGCGCGTCGACGGTCCCGCCCGGCGCATCACCGTCACCTACTGACGCGGGCCGCGACCCCGTGCGCCCCCGTAACCGGCGATCACCGTGGGTAGTTGAAGCAGCATGCACGACGTACGCTCCGTAAGGGCACCCTCCATGCTGCGGCTCGCGGCCGCCTCGCTCGCCGGGACGGCCGTCGAGTTCTACGACTTCTTCGTCTACGGGACCGCGGCGGCGCTGATCCTGGGGCCGCTGTTCTTCCCGACGTTCTCGCCGGCGGCGGGGACTCTGGCCGCCTTCGGGACCTTCGGCGTGGGGTTCGTCGCGCGCCCGCTCGGTTCGGTGCTGTTCGGGCACATCGGGGACCGGCACGGGCGTCGGCCGGTCCTGGTCGCCTCGCTGCTGTTGACGGGCACCTCCACGGTGGCGGTCGGCTGTGTCCCGACGTACGACACGATCGGCGTGACCGCGCCGGTGCTGCTGCTGGTGCTGCGTTTTCTGCAGGGGCTGGGGCTGGGCGGGGAATGGGGCGGGGCCGTGCTGCTGACCGCGGAGCACGCACCCGCCGAGCGGCGCGGCCTGTGGTCGAGCTTCCCGCAGGTGGGCCCTGCGCTGGGCTTCCTGCTCGCCAACGGTGTGGTGCTGGCGCTGTCGTCGACGCTGTCCGAGGCAGAGTTCGCCCAGTGGGGCTGGCGGGTTCCGTTCTGGGCGGCCGGGGTGCTGGCCGTGGTCGGGCTGTGGCTGCGGTCGTCGCTCACCGAGAGTCCCGGATTCCTCGACATCGACGACCACGCGCGCGTACCGCTCGTCGAGGTGGTGCGCGGCCACTGGCGACTCGTCCTGCTGACGGCCGGCGCACTCTCGGTCGGATACGCGATCTTCTACGCTGTCACGACCTGGTCCCTCTCCTACGCGACCGAACGCCTCGGCGTCAGCCGTGTCGTCACGCTGACCTGCATCATGGCCGCGGTGCTGGTGAAGGGCTCGCTCACGCCGGTGGCGGCGCTGCTCGGCGACCGGTACGGGCGGCGGCCGCTGTGCCTGGCCGGCTGCGCGGCGGCCGCCGTGTGGATGTTCCCGATGGTCGCGCTCCTCGCGACCGGTGAGCCGTTGCCGATGTTCCTGGGTTTCCTGGGAGCGATGCTCGCGTTCATCACGATGTTCGCCGTGATCGCCGCGTATCTGCCGGAGTTGTACGAGCCCCGGGTGCGCTGCACGGGCGCCGCGGTCGGCTACAACCTCGGCGGGGTGGTCGGCGGCGCGCTCACGCCGATCGTGGCGACGGCGCTGGTCGAGCAGGGCGGCCGGGTGCCGTGGGGCGTGGGGGCGTATCTGACGGGGATCGCCCTGCTGAGTCTGGGGTGCTTCGCGCTGCTGCCGGAGACACGGCCGGTACCGGCGACGTCACAACCGGCACAACCGGCACCCGAGCCGGCCACGGACTGAGCGCGAGCGCGTAAGCGATTGCGCACGCGTTTGCGCACTTGGACGAGATTGCCGGAGAGCCTGGCGGGTGACCGGGCCCGAACCAGGAGCGGTGCTCGGCAATGCGCCGCGCACCGCTCCCGGGGTGGCTGTTCGTACGTCCTACGTGGTCAAGCCTCGATGCTGTCCTTCGGAGCGTCGTCGCTGTGCGCCTGCGCCGCCTCGGCCGCCTGCTTCTTGGACGCCCTCAGGCTGGTGATCGTGGTGACGATCAGGACGGAGCAGATCACGCCGAGGGAGACCGGAATGCTGATCTCCGGCACATGGACCCCGGACTCGTGCAGTGCGTGCAGGACCAGCTTGACGCCGATGAAGCCCAGGATGATCGACAGACCGTAACTGAGGTGGACCAGTTTCCTCAGCAGGCCGCCGATGAGGAAGTACAGCTGCCGCAGGCCCATCAGAGCGAAGGCGTTGGCGGTGAAGACGATGTACGGGTCCTGGGTCAGGCCGAAGATCGCGGGAATCGAGTCGAGCGCGAAGAGCACGTCGGTGGTGCCGATCGCGAGCATGACGACCAGCATCGGGGTCATGACCCGCTTGCCGTTCTCCTGGATCCACAGCTTGGTGCCGTGGTACCGGTCGGCCACACCGAAGCGCTGCTCCACCGCTTTCAGCAGCTTGTTCTCCTCGAACTCCTCGTCCTCCTCGTCGGCCCGGGCCTCCTGGATGAGTTTCCAGGCGGTCCAGATCAGGAAGGCGCCGAAGAGATAGAACACCCACGAGAAACTGGCGAGGATGGCGGCACCCGCGGCGATGAAGATCGCCCGCAGGACCAGGGCTATGAGGACGCCGATGAGGAGCACCCGCTGCTGGTACTGCGAGGGCACCGCGAACTTCGCCATGATCAGGACGAAGACGAAGAGGTTGTCGACGCTCAGCGACTTCTCGGTGATGAAGCCCGCGAAGAACTCACCGGACGGCTGTCCGCCGCCGAAGATCAGCAGGCCGAGCCCGAAGAGACCGGCCAGGGCGATCCAGACGACGGTCCAGATTCCCGCTTCCTTTATGGACACGTCGTGCGGCTTGCGGCCGATGAAGAAGTCGACCGCGATGAGGGCGGCAAGGCCCACGATCGTCAGGACCCACAGGGTCAGGGAAACATTCACTGCGCCTCCGGCAATACGTAACGGCAAGAAACCAGCGTCGTCGCGCTGCCGGAGGTCTCTTCCACCCAGGGTGGGCCGACGCCCCGGGATCTTCCCAGATCCGTATTGACGGGTACGCCGCAGTCGACAGGGAGTACTCCCCTCCGTGAGGAAAACGATACCCAATCACCAAGTAAAGGTAAAGTGATTGGCAAAAGAAGGGTCAAAATCGCTGATCAGAAGGCTTTACGTGCGCTTGGTGCGGGCCCTCGCGACCTCGGACAGCACCCGTTGGAGCACCTGACTTCCGGGCGGGACGAGGGCCGGTTCGTACGTCCAGGCGTGTCCCACCCAGGGGTCGGCGAGGTGGTCGTCCGGCACCGGAGTGAGGCGCAGCAGGGAGCGCCACAGCGGGTCCAGCAACGGGCCGTAACCGGTGGCCTCCTCCCGGTCCGCGACCATCATCAGGTGGACGCCGACAGCGGGACCCTCGTCGGCGAGGTAGCGCAGCTGGTTCACGGCACGGTCGTCGAAGCCGTGCGGGAAGTCGTTGACGATCAGCAGTTGCTCGGCGGTGTCGAGGTCGGACGGGAGCGAATCGGCGACGCCGCCGCGTATCGCCATCTGCACCAGGTCGACGCGCTGGGTCAGCCGGGTCAGGGTGTCAGCGACGCCCGCCGCACCGATCGCGGGCGGCGTCGCGAGGACACCGGCCCGCACCAGCGGGACGAGTGCCTGCGCGCCGGCCCCCGCGGGGTCGATGACGTGCACGGTGAACTCGTCCGCGGGGTAGACCGCGAGCAGCCGGACCGCGTGCGCCACCGCGGTCTCCATCGCGAGGCGTCGCAGGTCGTAGGTGTCGGTGAACGAGCCGTCGGGCGATCCGGCGGCTCCGCTGTCGAGCCACAGGCCCCGTTCCAGGGGCAGCCGGACCAGCATCGGTATCCGCAGTTGGGCGGCCTCGGGGAGACGGAGGTCGCCGACGCGCAGCGCCATGGGGATCTCCATCGGCACGCGATAGGCGTGCCACACGGGGTTGTCCCAGCGCGCGTAGGCCGGCGGCAGTGCGGGCTCGACGACCCCGGCCTCGGCCGAGAGTTGGGCGAGGTCCCGGTCCAGGGCCGCCCTGGCCTGGTCGACGAGCTGGGCCTGCCTGGCACGGGCAGCCTCGCGCGCGGCGTCGCCATGCCCGCCGATCCGACTGCGCGGGTCGGACAGGACCTGGTCGAGCTCCTTCTCCATGCGCGCGTCGGCGAAGTCGACCGCGCTGCGGTAGGCGGCCGTGGTCCGGGCCAGGTCCTCGAACATGCCCCACACCTGGTTGTAGAGCCGCTCCTCCATCGACCAGCCGGTCGCGTCGCCCGCGACCGGCGTCGCGGGCCGCCCGGGCTGAGCCGCGGGCGCGGCCGGCGGGGGTGGTGGCGGGGCCGTGTTCTGCCGACGCGGGTGGCTGTAGTCGATCGGGCCGCCGGAGCTGGGGCCCGAGGGCTGGGGGGCAGAGGAGGGGTCGTGGGCCCGGGTGAGGGCTGACAGGTCGTCGGGGGCGTGCCCGTCGTAGGGGGAGGCGGGCTGTTGCGGTGTACCGGACGCCGGTGTTCCCGGTGGGCCGTAGGGAGAGTTGGGTTGCTGCGGCGTGCCGGAGGCCGGGCCGGCGTACGGCGGCGTCGGCTGTGGTGCTACGGGGCCGGGGGTGCCCTGGGGTGCCGGGTCGCCCTGGTCGGGGCCGGTTGTCGATGCGGTCGTCCGGCGGGAGCGGTCGGCGTCCGCCGGGCGGGGCAGGGCCTGGACCGAGCGGGCCAGGCCCTGGGCGACCGCTTCGTTGATGCCGCTCGCGAGGGGGTATGCCTGGGCCAGACCCTGGTCGGTGAGGAGTTCGGCGAGGCCGCCCGCGTATCCCTGGCCGACGGCCCGCACCTTCCAGGCGCCCTGCCGGCGGTAGAGCTCCAGGGCGACGACGGCCGACTCGGCGTCCAGACCCGTGATCGTGTAGCTGGCGATCTCGGTGCCGTCGAGGCCGGTGACCGCGACGAACGGAGCGGCGACGGCGCCGAAGCGGACGGGGCCCCCGGTGCCCGGTGCGGGCAGGGCGAGCAGCACGCTGACCCGGTGCACGGCTTCGGGCATGGCGCCGAGATCGACGGCAAGGCGATGGTCGGCGGCCGCCTGCCGGGAGACCTCCAGCCCCGGCAGCGTGGGGGCTCCCGGGTGGGCGACCCACTCCACGCCGGGCACCTTGCCGCGCTCGTCGCCGATCGTGGCTCCCGCCACGACCGGCGTACCGGCCGAGACCCGGATCTCCAGACGGACCTGGGAGAGCGGGTGGTTCTGCCCCCGCACCAACTCGGCCGTCATCGCCTTCGTCCCCCCTGCATGTCGTTGTGTCGTGTCGGGCGGGCGCCGCTCGGGGGCCTACAGGTGCGGCAGGATCGCCGGCATCAGGTCCTGGAAGGTGCGGCCGTTGGCCGGGGTGCCGAGGGCCGTCATCGTCCAGCCCGAGCCCGTGCGGTGCACCTTGGCCATGATCTGGGCCGTGTACGCGCCACCGCCCGCGAGCGTGTACCGGGCGAGTTCCTGGCCGTTGGTCTCGTCGACCAGGCGGCAGAACGCGTTCTGCACTTCCTGGAAGGTCTGGCCCGTGAACGAGTTCACGGTGAAGACGATCTGGTCGATGTGGACCGGCACCCGCGACAGGTCGACGAGGATCGACTCGTCGTCGCCGCCCTGACCGACACCGCCGACGAGGTTGTCGCCGGTGTGGCGCACCGACCCGTCGTCGCTCACCAGATGGCGGAAGAAGACGACGTCGAGCGGTTGCTTGTCCGCGAACAGGACCGCTGAGGCGTCCAGGTCGATCTCCCGGGTGCGGGAGCCGAAGAGGCCACGCCGGGGAGCCGCCTGCCAGCCGAGCCCCATGCGCACCGCGGTGAGGCTGCCCCCGTCGTTCTTCTGCAGGCTGATGGCCTGACCCTTGGTCAGATTCACGCCGCCGCCGGGCGCGCCGCCCTTGGATACGTCCACCACGCGCTGGTCCCCTCTCGTGTTCCCCTGTTGCCGCGGGATCCGCGGATGTCCAGAACCCTACGCAGGGCCGCTGACAGTGACGCACCCTTGTCCGCACTTTGTGTCGGTCTTGCAACACAGCCCGTACGCACAGCTGGCGCGGCCCCCGTGGGACGGTCAGGCCAGTCCGGCCTCCCTCATCTGGCGCAACTCCTTCTTCATTTCGTGGACCTCGTCGCGCAGTCGGGCGGCGATCTCGAACTGGAGGTCGGCGGCCGCGGCGCGCATGCGCTCGGTCATCTCCTCGATCTGCTCGGCGAGTTCGGCCGCGGGACGGTCGGTCGGGACCGTGGCCGTGGTCTTGCCCTTGGCGGCCTTCGCGCCCTTGGCCGCCTTGTTGCCGAGGGCGGGCACGGGGGCCTTGGCGCCCTTGCCGTCCTTCAGCTTGCGGTAGCCGGAGCCGAGCAGCTGCTCCGTGTCGACGTCCTCGCGGGCGATCTGGGCCACGATGTCGTTGATCTTCTTGCGGAGCGGCTGGGGGTCGAGGCCCCGCTCCGTGTTGTACGCGACCTGCTTCTCCCGGCGGCGGTTGGTCTCCTCGATGGCCTTCTCCATCGCCGGGGTGATCTTGTCGGCGTACATGTGGACCTGGCCGGAGACGTTGCGCGCCGCGCGGCCGATGGTCTGGATGAGGGAGGTGCCGGAGCGCAGGAAGCCCTCCTTGTCGGCGTCGAGGATCGCCACCAGGGAGACCTCGGGCAGGTCGAGGCCCTCCCGGAGGAGGTTGATGCCGACGAGGACGTCGAACTCGCCGGAGCGCAGCTCGCGCAGCAGCTCCACACGGCGCAAGGTGTCGACGTCGCTGTGCAGATAGCGCACCTGGATACCGAGTTCCAGGAAGTAGTCGGTGAGGTCCTCGGCCATCTTCTTGGTGAGCGTGGTGACCAGGACCCGCTCGTCCTTCTCGGTGCGCTTGCGGATCTCGTGCACCAGGTCGTCGATCTGGCCCTCGGTGGGCTTGACGACGACCTCCGGGTCGATGAGGCCGGTGGGGCGGATGATCTGCTCGACGACGCCGTCGCCGCGGGAGAGCTCGTACTTGCCGGGGGTGGCCGACAGGTAGACGGTCTGCCCGATGCGCTCTGTGAACTCCTCCCACTTCAGGGGGCGGTTGTCCAGGGCGGAGGGCAGGCGGAAGCCGTGGTCGACGAGGGTGCGTTTGCGGGAGGCGTCGCCCTCGTACATCGCGCCGATCTGCGGGACGGTGACATGGGACTCGTCGATGACGAGCAGGAAATCGTCAGGGAAGTAGTCCAGCAGGGTGTTCGGCGGTGAGCCGGGCAGGCGGCCGTCGAAGTGCATGGAGTAGTTCTCCACGCCGGAGCAGGAGCCGATCTGGCGGAGCATCTCGATGTCGTACGTCGTACGCATCCGCAGGCGCTGGGCCTCCAGGAGCTTGCCCTGCTTCTCCAGCTCGGCGAGGCGCTCCCCCAGTTCCTTCTCGATGTCGTTGACGGCCCGTTCCATGCGCTCGGGGCCCGCGACGTAGTGGGAGGCCGGGAAGATGTACAGCTGCTGGTCGTCGCTGATGATCTCGCCGGTGACCGGGTGGAGGGTGGACAGCGCCTCGATCTCGTCGCCGAACATCTCGATGCGGACGGCGAGCTCCTCGTAGACCGGGAAGATCTCGATGGTGTCGCCGCGCACGCGGAAGGTGCCACGGGTGAAGGCGAGGTCGTTGCGGGTGTACTGGATGTCGACGAAGCGGCGCAGCAACTGGTCCCGGTCGAGTTCGTCACCGACTCTGAGGGGAACCATCCGATCCACGTACTCCTGCGGCGTACCGAGGCCGTAGATGCAGGAGACCGAGGCGACCACCACGACGTCACGGCGGGTGAGCAGCGAGTTGGTCGCTGAGTGGCGCAGCCGCTCGACCTCCTCGTTGATCGACGAATCCTTCTCGATGTAGGTGTCCGACTGCGGGACGTACGCCTCGGGCTGGTAGTAGTCGTAGTACGAGACGAAGTATTCGACGGCGTTGTTCGGCAGCAGCTCGCGGAACTCGTTCGCCAGCTGCGCCGCCAGCGTCTTGTTCGGTGCCATCACCAGGGTGGGACGCTGGAGCTTCTCGATCATCCACGCGGTGGTGGCGGACTTGCCGGTGCCGGTCGCGCCGAGCAGTACGACGTCCTTCTCACCGGCCCTGATGCGTTGGGCCAGCTCGGCGATGGCCGCCGGCTGGTCACCGCTGGGCTGGTAGGAGCTGACGACCTCGAAAGGCGCCACCGTACGTTCGATGTGGGAAACGGGCCGCATGTCATCCACCGTACGACTCCCCACTGACAACGCGGCCCGATCAGCGGTTTTGGGGAGGGCGCGGGGCCTCTGGGGGTCGCTCGAGGCCGGATGAGTCTGCTCGGGCGGGTGAGGCGGGTCTTTGCGGTGCGGGTCCGGGGCGGCGGTGCGGGCCCGGGGCGGCGAGGCGGGTCCGGGGCGGCGAGCCGAGGCAGGTCCGAGCCCGATCCGGATGCGGCGAGGTGGGCGACCCGAAACGTGCTGCAGCGGGACAAGGCGGACCTGAGGGAGTCGAAGTGAGGCCGGACCGCCGGCAGCCGGAGTCTGGGCGGCCGCAGGCCACAAGCCGCAAGCCGGTTGGGAAGGATCGCAAGGCTTGCGAGGTTCGGCGCTGGAGCGCGGGACGGACTTCTGAGGCGGGGTGGCTTTTCCGGGGCCTCGGAAAAGGTGCGGGGGGTGCGTCAGTGGTTTTGAGGGGTGTGCGAGCTGTGTTCCGCGTGGCGGCGGGGGCGGAGGGTGGGGCGGCGGGAGGTGGCGTGGGAGACGAGTTCGCGCGCGGGGACCCCCGGCTTGTGCTCGGCGGGGGTCCAGGCGGGCTTGCCCATGACCATCAGCGGATCGAACAGCACGACGACCCCCGCGAGCAGCAGGAAGGCGAGCGGGCCGATCATCATGGGCGCCAGCAGGGAGGCGGGGGAGTCCCCCGAGGACGGAGACGCCGTGCTGTGGAGATGGACGCTGAGGGCGGCCATGCCCGTGTAGTGCATGCCGGTGACGGCGAGCCCCATGATCAGGCTCGCGCCCACGCTCCACAGGAACCCTCTGACCTGCCCCGCGGCCCACAGCGCGGCGGTGGCGGCGGCGACGGCTATGACCACGGAGACGGCCACGGTGACCGTGTTGTACTCCAGCTTGCCGTTGAAGCGCATGCCGGCCATGCCCAGGTAGTGCATGGAGGCGATCCCCAGGCCGGTGATGGCGCCTCCCGTCATCAGGGCCGTTCCGCGCGCCCCCTTGTAGCCGACGATGAAGATCCCGATGCCCACCATGACGATGGCGACGCCCAGGCTGGCGAAGGTGATGGCCTTGTCGTAGTGGATCGGCGCCTGCTTGACCTTGAAGCCCATCATCGCGATGAAGTGCATGGTCCATATGCCGGAGCCGATCGCGGCCGAGCCCAGGGCGAGCCAGCCCGGTCGCCAGGAGTTGCTGACGAGCATGGACCGGGTGGTGCAGCGCAGCCCCAGCGCGCCGCCCAGGCAGGCCATGAGGTAGGCCACCACCGGTGTGACGAGTCCGTAGCTGAATCCGTCGACCGTGCCTTGCATGCGCGGCTGCCCTTCCGCCTTCTTATGTCCCGGAATTTCCCATGTGCAACCCTTCCCAGGACCGCCCGGGCGGTCAGGGCTGAGGCAGAGAGTATGACTCCCACCGGAATGGTCGAACGATTCTCCAGCAAAGAAACACGTCCTTGCCCCACTTGTGCTGCAACAGTGCGCGGCCTTGGTGCAACGCCGTTCAAGTTGTGGTGATTCTGCGCCGCCCGCCGTTGACCCTCTGCTGTCACAGTTGAGCTGTCCGTGAGAGCTAGACGCGAGGAGTACGCATGTACGCGCGCGCAGTTGCCGCCACGACCACCGCGCTCCTGGGCACCACCGCCCTCCTGCTGCCGCCCTCCGACGTCCGGGCCGACGACGGGAGGCGTCCCACGGTCATCGCCCACCGGGGCGCCTCCGCGCAGGCCCCGGAGAACACCCTGGCCGCCGTCGACAAGGCGGCCGAGCTGGGCGTCACCTGGGTCGAGAACGACGTCCAGCGCACCCGGGACGGCGAGCTGGTCGTCCTGCACGACGACACCCTGCAGCGCACCACCGACGTCGAGGAGGTCTTCCCCGGGCGGGCACCCTGGAAGGTGAAGGACTTCACGGCGGCGGAGATCGCGCGGCTGGATGCCGGAAGCTGGTTCAGTCCCGCGTACGCGGGCGTTCGCGTGCCGACGCTCCGGCAGTTCGTTCACCGCGTAGAACGCCACCACCGGAAACTGCTCCTGGAGATCAAGGACCCGGAACTGTATCCGGGCGTCGAGAAGCAGACCCTCGAGCTCCTCAGCAACGAGGGCTGGCTCGACCGGCGACACCTCCGGGACCGACTGATCGTGCAGAGCTTCAGCGCGGACAGTGTGCGCACCGTCCACGAACTCGATCCCGGCGTCAAGACCGGTTTCCTCGGTACGCCGTCCGTGGCGGACCTGCCCGCGTACGCCGCCTTCACCGACCAGATCAACCCCTCGTACGGCTCTGTCTCCGCGGGGTACGTCTCCACCGTGCAGGCCTTCACAGGGCCGCACTGCAGGCCGCTGGAGGTCTTCACGTGGACCGTCGACGACGCGAACACCGCCCGCCGGGTCTCCGGCTACGGCGTCGACGGCATCATCACCAACCAGCCCGACGTGGTGCGCGACGCACTGCCGGCCGTCTGAGTCCCGTCGGGGCGGGGCCGCGTTCACCTCTCCCCGGGCGTTGTCAGTGGTGGGCCCTACGGTGGGTCACATGAACAGCGATGGGCAGTACGAGCAGCAGGTCGTGTGGACCGTCGTCGCCACCGACATCGGTCCGCTGCTGCTGGCCGCGACCGGCGACGGCCTGGTCAACGTCGTCTTCCACGCCACGGACGCGGTGCGCGACACTGCGCTCGGCCGGCTCCGGTCCCGCCTGGGCCGTGAGCCGGTCGAGGCACCCGACTCCCCGCTGCTGGCCGAGGCAATACGCCAGGTGAAGGCGTATTTCGCGGGTGAGCGGCACGCCTTCGAGCTGCCCCTGGACTGGTCGCTGATCTCCGGTTTCAACCGGCAGGTGCTGCGCGAGCTCGCCGCCGGCGTGCCGTACGGCTCGGTCGTCGGGTACGGCGATCTGGCCGGCCGGGTCGGCCAGCCAGGTGCCGCTCAGGCGGTCGGAGTGGCGATGGGCTCCAACCCGCTGCCGGTCGTCGTGCCCTGCCATCGAGTCGTCGAGAGCGACGGCGGCATCGGGGGCTTCGGCGGCGGCCTGGAGACCAAGCGGAGGCTGCTCGCTCTGGAGGGGGTCCTGCCCGAGCCGCTGTTCTGAGCCCTCGAACACCGCCTCCAGGGCCCGGGTGCGTGGCACCCCCCTCGCGCGCTAGTCGTAGTGCCGGGCCTCGAAGACGTTGCCGTCCGGGTCGCGGAAGTAGAAGCTGCGGCGGGCCATTCCGCGGGCGCCGAAGGAGTCGTGGGAGATGTCCGAGACGGGGACCGACTGTTCCTCCAGGCGGTCGCGCAGAGCCTGGAAGTCGTGGCCGGGCATGGCCAGGCAGACGTGGTTGACCGGGTGGCCGGCGCTCTCGGCTGCGCCGGGGACCATCGTCATGCGCTCCGCCGTGGAGAGCGGCATGAGGTCGAGGATGGTCTCGTCGTTGAGCCGTACGGAGGGGAACGGGGCCGACCCCGCGGCGAAGTCGGTGAGCCGCACGGATTCCATACCGACCGTCTTCTCGTAGAAGTCGGTCGAGGCCAGCGGGTCCCGCACCCAGAGGACGACATGGTCGAGACGTGTCGTGTTGTCCGTCATGCGGCCCAGGTTGGTGGCGTCTTCCACCACCCGCAAGTGTTTGACCGGACCTACCGCCCGCCAGAGATGCCAGTGATGAGGGAAGACCGACCGACAGGAGGCAGGCTCGTGGTGCTGGTGCTGTCCGAAGAAGTGCGGGACGCGATCGACGCGCGTCGACCCGTGGTGGCTCTGGAGTCCACGATCATCGCGCACGGGCTGCCGCGCCCGAGGAATCTCCAGGTGGCGCTGGAGCTGGAGGACGTCGTACGGCGGGAGGGTGCCGTCCCCGCCACGATCGCCGTACTGGACGGCAAGCCCCATGTCGGTCTGGACAAGCAGCAGTTGGAGCGGGTCGCGAACGAGGACGGCATCCGCAAGCTGGGCCATCGGGACCTGCCGCTCGCGGTGGCCTCCGGCGCGAGCGGCGCGACCACGGTGTCGGCGACCGCGCTGCTGGCGGCTCTGGCGGGTGTGCGGGTGTTCGCGACGGGCGGGCTCGGCGGGGTGCACCGGGAGTGGACGGTGACTCAGGACGAGTCGGCCGACCTCGGGCTGCTTGCGCGCACGCGGATCACCGTGGTGTGCGCGGGCGTGAAGTCCATCCTGGACGTGCCGGCGACGCTGCAGCGCCTGGAGACCCTGGGCGTCGCGGTGGCCGGATACGGCACGGACCGCTTCCCCGGCTTCTATCTGTCCGACTCGGGACACCCGGTGGAGTGGACACTGGACTCCCCAGGGCAGGTGGCGGACGCCATGAGGGCCCAGGACGCGCTCGACGGGCCCGGATCAGCCTTGATCGTCGCGAACCCCGTACCCGAGGCCGAGCAACTCGATCCCGAGCTGCACGCGCGCGTGCTCGCCGACGCGCTGCACGCGTGCGAGGCGGAGGGGATCTCCGGTCAGGCGGTCACCCCGTTCCTGCTCGACTACCTGGTCCGGCACACCGACGGAGCATCGCTGAGCGCCAATCTTTCGGCGGTGCGCGGCAACGTACGGCTGGCGGGGCGGATCGCGGCGGCCTGGGCCGGGGCGTGACCACGGAGCGGCCCGGGCCGAGTGCGGCCGACGCGGCGGATCGGGGGCGAGCGGAGAGGGGGCGAACCCGCGGATCAGACGGTGCGCTGCTCGTCGTCGGGGACGTCATCACGGACGTCGTCGCCCGGCACCGGGGGCCGCTCGCCGCGGGCACGGACACCGCCGCGACGATCCGGACGGTGCCGGGCGGGGCAGGGGCCAACGTGGCCTGCTGGGCCGCTCACAGCGGCCGCGTGGAAGTGCGGCTGCTGGGGCGGGTCGGCGCGGACTCGGCCGCCTGGCACGAGCGTGAGCTGGTCGCCTGTGGCGTACGGCCCCGGCTCGTCGTCGATCCACAGGCGTCGACAGGGACGGTGATCTGCCTCGTCGACACGGGAGCGGCGGCCGAGCGGACGTTCCTCACGGACAGTGGGGCGTCGTTGCGGCTGGCACCCGAAGACTGGTCGGACACGTTGCTCGACGGGATCGCGCGACTGCATCTGTCCGGCTACCTGCTGTTCTCCGAACCGAGCCGCGCGTTCCTGACGGTGGCACTGGAGGCGGCACGCGCGCGCGGGGTGCCGGTGAGCCTGGATCCGGCGTCGGCCGGGTTCCTGGCGGCATTGGGGGCGGACCGATTCCTGTCGCTCGTCCAGGGCGTGGACGTGCTGCTGCCCAGCCGGGACGAGGCGTGTCTGCTCACGGGGTTGACCGACTCGGCGGACGCGGCGGCCGAACTGAGCCGCCGTGTTCCCCTGGTGGTCGCCAAGCAGGGCGCCGAGGGTGCGCTGGTGGCCCGGTCCGGCACCGTGATCGCCCGCGTCCCCGCCGTACCGGCGACACCCCGGGACACCACCGGCGCCGGCGACGCCTTCACGGGCGCCTTCCTCGCAGCCCTGCTCACCGGTGCCCCACCCGCGGACGCGGCGGCGGAGGGGTGCCGGGCGGGGGCGTCGGCGGTGGAGCGGGTGGGGGGCCGTCCGCGAAGAGCCGGCTCTCGAACGCCGACGAAGGCACCTGCGGCCGGCGGAGGAGGGCCGGCGACGGCACACCGGGCGTGAGCGGCCCGGGTCGGTCCCGGGGGGGCCGGGGGCAGACCTGCGGCCGGCGGAGGAGGACCGGCGGCGGCACACCGGGCGTGAGCGGCCGCGGGGTCGGTCCCGGGGTCCCGGGGGCAGTCCGCGGCGGCTCACGCCCGCTCACGCCGACTGGGCGCGCGCAGGCCGGGCGTGCGTCGGCCGTCACCTGCGCGTCCGGCGTACCCGTCGGTCCCGCCCCCGGGACCGGTTCGCCTACCGCCGAAGGCCACGCCGCCACATCGCCGCCTGCCACCGGCACCTGACGACCCGCCTCACTCTCCCGCCCGCTTACGCCTTCCGACCCCACGCAGAGATCATCGGGGCCGTGGCGAGATCCATGCCGCCGGCGGCGACGTTCGCGAGGTGGCGGTCGATGTCCTGGTCCGTGGCGTAGCCCTCGGCGACCAGTTGGTCGCGGATCTGGCGGATCGTGGCGGACTCCAGGGCGGCGCCGGCGGGTGAGCTGACCGGGAAGTACGCGTCGGCCTCCACCCTGTGCAGACCGGCCTCACGGAGCAGACGGGGCAGCCTGCGCCCGTAGGAGAGGTCCGCGCCCCGCTCGGCGAGCAGGCGGCGGAAGCCCTTGCGCAGCCGGTTCGCGAGCTGCTGCTCGGGACCGTGCTCGTCGGGGCACAGCAGCGGCTGGAGGGCGGGGTCGGCGTCCTCGACCAGGAGGCGTCCGCCGGGGCGCAGGGCCTTGACCATGGACCGCAGCGCCCTGTCCCGGTCCGGCACATGAACGAGCACGAGCCGGGCGTGCACCAGGTCGAACCCCTCCCCCGGCGGCTCCTCGGCACCGACGTCGTGTACCCGCACCTCCACCGGAGGCCGGGCGGCCGCGGCGACCCGTGAGGTGTCGATGTCGGTGGCGAGGACCCGTCCGGTCGGGCCGACCTTCTTGGCCAGCCAGGACACGACGGAGGTGCCGCCGGCTCCGACCTCCCAGCAACGCCAGCCGGGTCCGATGCCGAATCCGTCCAGATGCCGGAAGGTCGTGGGGTCGAAGAGGGAGGCGAAGGCGTCGAAACGTTCTCCCGCCTCGGTCTGGCGGTTGTCGAGGAGATACCGGTCGGATCGCGTCATGCCGCGATCATCCCAGTTGCCTGGCTTGTCCGGAGGGGTCGACGCGACGGCCACGACGAGATGGAGGCGATGACCGACGCCTGCCCCGGCGGGCGACGAAGCCGTTGTCCACAGCCGGGAACCAAGCGGAACGCGCTGTTCCCACAGGCTTACCCGCCGCTCACGTCGAGCTGGCAAACTGACCGGCCAAGGCGCGGGAATACGGCGCGAGGGGGATCAGGCGAGGAGATCCAGATGTCGATGGCAGGGAATCTGCGGAAAGTCACCAGCTTCGGCAGGGCGGGCGGCCTGCGCAAGGTGGCTCGGCTGGCCCGGCGGCGTCCGCGCGTCGATCTGAGCCATCCGGCCCGGTCTCCCCTGGGCTCCTCGGTGGTCAACTGCGTGGCGTACAAGGAGGGTTCGCGGGTCCCGGCCGGCAGTGACGTGGTCGACGCGCTGGAGCGGGTGCGCAAGAGCCGTGACGGTTTCGTCTGGCTCGGCCTGCACGAGCCGACGGACCGGGAGTTCGCGGGCATCGCCGAGCTCTTCGACCTGCACCCGCTGGCGGTCGAGGACGCGGTCGAGGCCCATCAGCGCCCAAAGCTGGAGCGTTACGGCGAGACGCTCTTCGCGGTGTTCAAGACCGTCTGCTACGTCGAGCACGAGGAGCTCACAGCGACCAGCGAGGTGGTCGACACCGGCGAGATCATGGTGTTCGTCGGCCAGGACTTCGTCATCACGGTCCGCCATGGACGGCACGGCTCGCTGGGGCCGTTGCGTGAGGAGCTGGAGTCCGCTCCCCAGCAACTGGCCAAGGGCCCGGCCGCGGTGCTGCACGCGATCGCGGACCATGTGGTCGACGACTACCTGATCGTCACCGACGCGATGCAGGAGGACATCGACCAGGTCGAGACGGCGGTCTTCGCGGACAACGGCGCGCGGATCGACCCCGGACGCATCTATCAGCTCAAGCGCGAGCTCCTGGAGCTGAAGCGGGCCGTCGTTCCGCTCGGGCGTCCGCTCGAGGAGCTCGCCACCCGGCCGATCCGCGTGGTCGATCCGGAGATACAGGCCTACTTCCGCGATGTCTCCGACCATCTGCTGCGCGCCAAGGAGCAGATCGCCGCCTTCGACGAACTGCTGAACTCCATTCTCCAGGCGCACCTCGCACAGGTGACGGTCGCGCAGAACGAGGACATGCGGAAGATCACGGCCTGGGCCGCGGTGATCGCCGTACCGACCATGGTGTGCGGGGTGTACGGCATGAACTTCGACCACATGCCGGAGTTGCACTGGCGATACGGTTACGGCCTGATCATCGGGGTGATATCCGTGGCCTGCCTGGTGCTGTACCGCGGCTTCCGGCGCAACGGCTGGCTCTGACGGTTCCCGACTCGCGGCGCTGAAGACCGGGAGTCGGTGCCGGAGGCCGATGCTCAGTGGTGCTCGGGTGTCCGGGCGTAGACGCTCTCGGCCCAGCTCGCGATCTGGTCGTCGGCCAGGTGCCGGGCCAGGTCGGCCTCGCTGATCATGCCGACGAGGCGCTTGTTCTCGATGACGGGCAGCCTGCGGATCTGGTGCTCCTCCATCTCGTGCAGCACCTCGCTGACATCGGCGTCGGCGTCTATCCAGCGCGGGGTGCCGTGGGCCATCTCGCCCGCGGTGACCTTGGCCGGGTCGTGGCCCATGGCGACACAGCCGATGACGATGTCACGGTCGGTGAGTATCCCGCAGAGCCGTTCGTTCTCGTCGCTGATGGGCAGGGCCCCGACGTTCAGGTCGCGCATCAGCTGGGCGGCACGGTCCAGGGTTTCGTGGGCGGGGATCCACTGGGCGCCACGGTGCATGATGTCCGCTGCGGTGGTCATGGTTGCCTCCCGGTGCCGGGTGGCCGGCGCGGAGCGGGTCGCCCCGCATGTACCGGCGCCCTACATTCTCGCGGCGCCGCCGGGCCGACGCACCCGGAGCGCGCTCAGGCCGAGAAGCCCACGATCTTCCGCGGGACGACGCGGAAGATCACACGGACTCGTCGTCCTGCCCGGCGGGCGGGTCGACGCCGAGGTACCTGTGCGAGAGGTCGTACGGGAGCCGCTCGGCCTCGTCCGGAAGGATCTCGGCGGTGCCGCGGATCTCGACCGAGGTGCAGGGGTTGGCGAGATCGAAGACCGACACGCTGATACGGGGGCGCGGCGGAGGTTGCGTACCTTCTGGCGTCTGTCGGTGGAGGAGATCAGCCGTTCCACGCCGGGTGACGGGGATCGTCGGCACGTACCAGGACGTCGGCCGTGCCGGCCGGGTCGGTCTCGTCCTCGTAGCGCTCGAACGCGGGGAGGGTCCAGTGCTCGGACTCGGGGGTACGACGGCGCAGGGCACCCGGTGAGAGGAGGACATGGACGGTCAGGTCGAAGGGGAACCAGTGGCGAAGCAGGAGGGGGCCGTGCAGCAACAGGAAACCGCCTGGCGGGAGTTGGACGTAGGGGCTGCGGGTGGCGCGGTCGGTGGCCGGGTCCCACAGGTCGGGCAGGACGCGACCGTCGCCGCCCGGTTCGAGGGGACCGAACACCTCGCGCCACAGGGCGCCGGTGTCGAACCAGCCGTCGTAGTAGGCGTCCAGGTCCTGGTGGCCGTACTCCAGGCGGAGGGAGGCGGGACGCAGGAAGCCATGCGTCCCGACGACGAGCGAGGGCCGGCCGCGTATGCGCAGGGCCTCCGAGACGCGTTCGGCGAGGTCTCCAGGACGGGCGGCCGGGGCACCGTCGAAGGCGATGCGGGGCCAGGGGCTGCCGTCGGCCGGTTTCAGGTCGAGGAGTCGTTCGGCGAGGAGGTCGCCGAGCCGGTCCCAGGTGATCGCTTCGAGTCGCACACGGCCATGATGCGTCAGTCAGCGGTCAGGACGGGCCGCGATCATGGGCCCGGCGGGCGGCGACCAGGCGTGGCAGATGGCGTTCACTCCAGGTGCGGGCGGCGTCGAGGAGGGGGATCAGGGTGCGGCCGAGAGGGGTGAGGGCGTATTCGACCCGGGGCGGGTTCTCGTCGTACGCGGTACGGGTGAGCAGGCCGTCGCGTTCCATCGCCCGCAGGGTCTCGCTGAGGACCTTGGGGGTGACGGACCTGAGCGGGGCACGGAGTTCGGTGAAGCGTCGCGGGCCGCCCTCCAGACACCGGATCACCATGCCCGTCCATTTGTCACCCACACGGAAGGGCATCACCGAGGAGGGACAGACCGGATCGAACATGTCGGGGTCCAGGGGGCCGGGCCGGGGGCCGTCCGTGAGGTCGGTCATCGGTCGAGGGTAGCGCCGATACCGTTGAAGTAACCGGGCCTTCGACACCTAACGTCCAGGTCGAGCCGTGAAGACGGTCCTGGACAAGGAGGTCGGGCATGGGTGGCACGGGTCGCGTCGTCGTCTTCGGAGCCGGTGGGCGGGCCGGGCGCGCGGTGACGGCGGAGGCGGGCGGCCGGGGGCTCGGGGTGACAGCCGTGGTGCGGGACCCGGGGCGATACCCGGATCTCGGAACGACCGGCGTGACTGGCGTAACTGATGTGGCTGATGTGGCTGGCGTGACCGGTGCGGGTGTGACTGGTGTTTCAGGCGTGGCCGGGGTGACGGTTGTGCGGGGTGACGTCGTCGATCGCGCGTCGGTCGCCGAGGTCGCCGCCGGGGCGGTGGCGGCGGTGCACGCCGTCTCTCCGTTCAGTGGGCCCGAGCAGGGATTCGACGCGCTCGACCCGGACTTCTTCGTCAGGGCGGCGGACGCGCTGCTGGGCGGGCTCGCCGACGCGGGAGTGGGACGCCTCGTCGCCATCGGGCTGTTCGCGAACCTGCTCGGGTCGGACGGGCGGCCGGTGATGGACGACGCCGAGGCGTTCCCCCCGGAGATCCGGCCCTTCGCCCTGGCGCACACGGCAGGTCTGCGACGCCTGCGGGAGGCGGGTGACGGTCCGGTCGACTGGGTGATGCTCACACCGGGCGGTGGGCTGGAACAGCACGCTGCGCGTACCGGGCGCTACCGGTTCGGCGGCGAGCACGTGCCCGACAGTGCCGGTACGGCCGGGCCGCCCGGGTTGTCGTATGCCGATCTCGCGGTGGCTGTGGTCGACGAGATCGAGAGACCGACCCGGCATCGGGCACGGGTGTCGGTGTTCGTTCCCGGCGTGGCCGATGCCAGGACGGGAACGGACACTGTGCGGGAATGAAGCCTGTGCGGGAATGAAGCCTCTATGGCGCGCCTCGCAACTACCCCGTTCCAGAACGGACATCTTGTCATCCAGCCTGTGCGGAGACGGCATTGCGCGGAGTGCCGGGGTGGGCCGCTGTCGATGATCGTCGTCGAGGACGGGGGGCCTCGGTGCCTCGACTGTGTCGATCTGGGACACCTGGTGTTCCTGCCGCGTGGCGACACCGCGTTGACACGCCGGTCGCGGGAGGAGAGCGCGTTGTCGGCGGTGGTCGTGCGGTTCAACCGGCGCAAGGGGCGGTACGAGCGGCAGGGCGTCCTCGTCGAGGAGGCGGGGCTCGCGCGGGCCGAGGCGCGGTGTCTGGCCGATGCGGAGGCTCGGCGGCGACGCCGGGTGCGGGACGCCGCGCGGCGGGCGGCGGAGGATCTGCGGTTCACGGATGCCTTCGCGGCGGAGATACGGCGGCTGTTTCCCGGCTGCCCCGAGGCGCGGGCCCGGGACATCGCCGCGCATGCCTCGGTGCGGAGCAGTGGGCGGGTCGGGCGGAGTGCGGCGGGGCGCGCGTTGTCCGAGGGCGCGGTGACGTCGGCGGTCGTGGCGTCCGTACGGCATGTGGACACGCCCTACGACCAGTTGTTGATGAGTGGGGTGGCCCGGCAGGAGGCGCGGCGGCGGATCGCGGAAGCTGTGGGGACGGTGCTGAGGGGATGGCGGGAGGAGGGGGTGGAGGTGGAGTAGCCCACGTTGGTCAGGGTGGGCTACGCCCGTGAGGAGGGGGCGTGGGGTCCGGGTCCGAGTCCCGGTTCAGGTCCGGGTCCGCGTTCGGGTCCCGGTTCGGGTCCGGGTCCGGGTCCGGGTTCAGGTGAGCGTGGGTTGCCGGCCGGCTGGACGCTCGGTCATGGGAGTGCGGGGCTCGGCCATGGTGGGAGGTGCGTGTCCGGGGGTTCACTGGTGGGGACGGTGGATGCCGGGCTGGGGGCTCGGCTCGTTGTGGGAGTGGGTGGCAATGTGATCGAGGGGCCCTACTTTGTGCTGGCCGTGGTGGGTGTGGTGGGGACCGGGCTGGTGGCCGGGGCGTTCTGCGCCTTTTCGACCTTCGTGATGCGAGCGCTCGCCGCGCTGCCGCCCGCGCAGGGGGTCGCCGCGATGAACTCGATCAATGTGTACGCGGTGCGGCCGGCGTTCATGCTCGTGTTCACCGGGTCGGCCGTGGTGTGCGTGGTGATCGCGGTGGTGACGTTGATGGTGCGGCCGAACGACGGGACGGTCGAGCTGCTGGTGGGCAGCGCGCTGTATCTGTTCGGCGTGTTCGGACTGACCCTGGTGGCCAACGTGCCGCGCAACAACGCGCTGGGCAGGCTGGACCCCGGCACCCGGGAAGCGGCCACGTACTGGCCGACGTACGTGCGCGAGTGGTCCCGGTGGAACCACGTCCGCGGGGTCGCCTCGGCCGCGGCGACCGTGGCTTTCGTGCTGGCCCTGACCTGAGCGCGGGCCGACGGCCGCTGAGCGCGGTCCGCCCCAGCCTGCGAGAAAGCGCTGTCGGACGTCTTCACACGTGACCGATGGGACGTATCGTGGCCGAAAGAAGCACCACGCGAAGTACCGGAAGTAGTGCTGACATAAGTGCAGACATAAGTGCTGACATAAGTGCCGACATAGGTCCTGACAGAAGCACCGCAGCTGACAGAAGTGACCAAAAAGTGCCGGAACATGCCGCCCGATGACGCACGGCCACGTCGGACGCGCAAGCGTCGCACGCGTAAGCAAGGAAGACGTCCATGGCCGACCCCAAGGGATTCATGACCACGCCCCGCCAGGACTGGCCGCGTCGGCCGGTCGAGGAGCGGGTCCGGGACTGGGACGAGGTGTACGTCCCCGGGGCACTGCTGCCCATCATCAGCAAGCAGGCCGACCGCTGCATGGACTGCGGTGTCCCCTTCTGTCACGACGCCTGTCCGCTCGGCAATCTGATCCCCGAGTGGAACGACCTGGTCTCCCGGGAGGACTGGCGGGCGGCGGCCGACCGGCTGCACGCCACCAACAACTTCCCCGAGTTCACCGGGCGGTTGTGCCCGGCGCCCTGCGAGGCGGGGTGTGTGCTCGCGATCAACCAGCCGGCGGTCACCATCAAGAACGTCGAGGTGGCCGTCGCCGACCGTGCCTGGGAGCTCGGGTTCACGCCGCCGCGGCCGCCGGAGCGGTTGTCGGGGCGAACGGTCGCGGTGATCGGCTCGGGGCCCACCGGCCTTGCCGCGGCACAGCAGTTGACCCGGGCGGGGCACACGGTCGCGGTGTACGAGAAGGACGACCGTCTCGGCGGGCTGATGCGGTACGGCATCCCCGAGTTCAAGATGGAGAAGCACCATCTGGAGCGGCGAATCGAGCAGATGCGAGCGGAGGGGACGAAGTTCCGTACGTCAACCGCCGTCGGGCGGGACATCGACGCCACGGATCTGCGTTCGCGTTACGACGCCGTGGTGATCGCCACCGGAGCGACGGCCTGGCGTGAACTGGACGTGCCCGGGCGTGAGTTGACCGGCATCCACCAGGCGATGCAGTATCTGCCGCTCGCCAACCGGGTGCGCGAGGGCGACCTGGAGGTCTCGCCACTGTCCGCGGCCGGGAAACATGTCGTCATCGTCGGCGGCGGTGACACGGGCGCCGACTGTCTGGGAACGGCGGTGCGCGAAGGGGCTGCGTCCGTCACCCAGTTGGACATCTACGCCCAGCCCGGCGTTGAGCGCGACGAGGATGTCGAGCCGTGGCCGACGTATCCGAAGATCTACCGGATGTCGGCCGCGCACGAGGAGGCACGCGACCTGCGGACGGCGCCGGCGGCGAACGCGGACGCGCGGTTGTTCGCGGCGTCCACGCTCCGCTTCACCGGGGACAGCGGCGGGCGGGTGAGGTCACTGCATCTGGTCGAGGTGGACACACGGCGACAGCCGGTGTCGGACAGCGTACGCAGCCTGCCCGCCGACCTCGTGCTGCTCGCGCTCGGTTTCTCGGGCCCGGACAAGGAGGACGGGCTGATCGGGCAGTTGGGGCTGGAGTTGGAGCCGCGTGGAACGATCACGCGGGACGCGGGCTTCGCCACGAATGTGCCTGGCGTGTTCGCGGCGGGGGACGCGGCGCGAGGACAGTCGCTGATCGTATGGGCGATCGCGGAGGGGCGGGCGGTGGCGGCGGCCGTCGACCGCCATCTGACGGGCAGTTCGCACCTGCCGGCCCCGATAGGACCGTACGACCGGCCCATGGCCGTGTGATCCGACCGATCCATGGCCGAGTAGACCGACCCATGGCCGAGTAGACCGACCCATGACCGAGTAGACCGCACGACGGCCCGGTCCGGCCGCGAGTTCGGCACCGCCGGGACGCGCCCCCGCCGCGGCGAGGCGAAGGACGACGGCGGAAGAAGGAGCGGCCGCCGCACGGCAACCGGCCTTGGGCTAGCGGCGTTCGTCCGTCCCCGCCACCTTCGCCGTCGACAGTGCCACCCGGTTCCACGTGTTGATGGTGAGGATCAGGGCCAGCACGTGGGCCAGTTCCTCTTCGTCGAAGACAGCGGCCGCGTCGGCGTGGACGTCGTCGGGGACGCCGGCGTCGGCGACCCGGGTCACCGCTTCCGTGAGGGCGAGGGCCGCCTGCTCCTTCTCGGTGAAGAAGTGGCGGGCCTCGCGCCAGACGGCGACCATGTGGAGCCGGTCCTCGCTCTCGCCGGCCTTGCGGGCGTCGTTGGTGTGCATGTGCAGGCAGTACGCACAGTGGTTGAGGAGCGAGGCCCGGATCTGGATCAGTTCGACGAGTGCCGGGTCGAGGCCCTCCCGGGCGGCGGCGTCGAAGCCGATCAGGGCGCGGAAGACCTTCGGGGCGGACTTCGCGAAGTCCAGGCGGCGGCTCCGCTCAGCGGCCGGCTCCATGTGCGTCGTCGCCGGCGTCACGCGCGGTGTGTGCGCCGTCGTAGGCGCCGTGTGCGTCCCTGCAGGCGCCGTGTGCGTCGTCATGGGCGCCGTGCGCGCCATGTGCGCCGTGGGCGTCGTGCGCTCCGTAGGCGTCGTCGTGTACGTCGTCATGTGCATCAACCTACGATCCCGAAAGACCATCGGTAGGGTGCATTTCCATGGATGAATCGTGGGTCAATTCCGCGGAGCGGATCGGCGCGGACCTGCATCTGGAGCTGTCCGGTCCGCGGGTTGGACGCGCCGCGCTGATCCGGGCGCTGCGTGACGCCGTGCGCAGCGGACGGCTCGCCCCCGGGACCCGGCTGCCGCCGTACCGTTCGCTCGCCGCCGACCTCGGGGTCGCCCGCAACACGGTGGCCGACGCCTACGCGGAGCTCGTCGCGGAGGGCTGGCTGGCCGCCCGGCAGGGGTCGGGCACCCGGGTCGCGATGGGGGTACCGCCCACGCCCTTGAGGCAGTGGGGCAGCTCCGAGGCGCCGCGACACGCCGGACGAGTGCCTCGTACGGGACCCCCACGCGCGCGTGGACCGCGGCACGATCTGCGGCAGGGCACTCCGGACGCGTCGGCGTTCCCGCGCTCGGCCTGGCTCACCTCCTACCGGCGTGCCCTCCAGCAGGCGCCCAACGAGGTGTTCGGGCCGGGTGACCCGGCCGGGCGCGTCGAGTTGAGGGAGGCACTCACGGAGTACCTGGCACGCGCGCGTGGGGTGCACACCGAGCCGTGCCGGATCGTCGTCTGCTCCGGTTTCGCACATGCGCTGCGGCTGCTCTTCGGAGGGGGAGTGCTGCGCGGTCCGCTGGCCGTGGAGGCGTACGGGCTGGGCTTCCACCGGGAACTGCTGCGCGCCGCCGGCGTACGGACCGTGCCGCTCCCTCTCGACGAACACGGGGCCTGTGTCGACCGGCTGGGGCGCGAGCGGGCCGTACTGCTCACGCCCGCGCACCAGTTCCCGACCGGCGGGCCGCTGGCTGCCGGGCGGCGGTCCGCGGTCGTCGACTGGGCACGCGCGCGTGGGGCGGTTGTCCTGGAGGACGACTACGACGGGGAGTTCCGTTACGACCGCAAACCGGTCGGTGCCGTGCAGGGCCTCGATCCCGAACGTGTGATCTTCATGGGTTCGGTCAGCAAGAGTCTGTCGCCGGCGGTGCGGTTGGGCTGGATGGTGCTACCGGAGCGGTACGTCGACGATGTACTCGCGGCCAAGGGAGAGCGCGAGGCCTGGGCGAGCGTGCTGGACCAGTTGAGTCTCGCGGACTTCCTCTCCTCCGGGTCCTACGACCGTCATGTACGGCGCATGCGGCAGCGGTACCGCGGCCGCAGGAACCGGCTCGTCGCGGCGCTCGCCACGCACGCGCCGCATGTCGAGGTCAGCGGGGTGGCCGCCGGGCTGCACGCGGTGCTCAGGCTGCCGCCGGGCACCGAGCGGTCCACGGTCAAGGCCGCCGCCTGGCAGGGCGTCGCCCTGGACGGCCTCGCCGAGTTCCGGCACCCGGAGACCGACATGCCGGCGGGCGAGGGCCTGGTCGTGGGATACGCGACACCCCCGGAGCACGCCTACGGGGCCGCGCTGGACGCCCTGTGCGGGGTGCTCCCGCCACAGGTCACCGCTTGCGCCCCACAGCCCCGTAGCCCGGAATGACCCCTTCGTCCTGGCCGGGGACCGGCGCGCCCAGCTCGGGGTGCCACAACTGCGGGACCTCGACGCCGGGTTCGACGAGTTCCAGGCCGTCGAAGAAGCGGGCGAACTCATCGCGGGAGCGCAGCGCGAGGGTGACGCCGACCGCCTTGAGCTTGTCGGTGGCCGCCTGTGACTCCGCGGGCGTGAAGTCGGCCGTGGCGTGGCTGACCACCAGGTAGCTGCCGGAGGGCAGTTCGGACAGCAGCCGTCCGACCAGTTCGTGCGCCCCGTCCTCGTCGGAGATGAAGTGCAGCAGCGCGATGAGCGAGAGCGCGACGGGCCGGTCGAAGTCCAGGACCTTCCGGGCACCTTCGAGGATGGCGTCCGGGTCCCGCACGTCGGCCTGCAGGTACTCGGTGACTCCCTCGTCCGTGCCGTGCAGCAGGGCCTCGGCGTGAGCGAGGACGATCGGGTCGTTGTCGCAGTAGACGACCCGCGCGTCGGGGGCGACCTGCTGGGCGACCTGGTGGAGGTTGGGTTCGGTGGGGATGCCGGTGCCGATGTCCAGGAACTGGCGGATGCCGTGTTCGGCGAGCCAGCGTGTGGCCCGGTGCATGAACGCCCGGTTGACCCTGGCCATCACCGGCACCCTCGGGTCGAGGGCCAGCATCTGCCGGCCCATGGCCTCGTCGACCGGGTAGTTGTCCTTGCCGCCGAGGTACCAGTCGTACATCCGGGCGGGGTGGGGCTTGCTGGTGTCGATCTCAACCATTGATCCAGTACCCATCAATATCCATTAATTCAGCACCGACAGAAAGCAGTTGAGTGAAGGTCAGACAATACGAGAGTCGTCGGACGGACGAGAGTCAGACAGCAGGGGCCACGGCAGCAAGGGACACGACAGCAAGGATCACGACAGCAGGAAGTCAGCCTCCCCCGCCTTCGCTCCCTCGATGAACGCGGTCATCTCGTCCGTGGTGTAGATCAGCGCCGGTCCGTCCGGGTCGGTGGACTGGCGGACGGCGATCCGGCCGTCAGCGAGCTTCATCGCCTCCAGGCAGTTGCCGCCGTTGCCGCCGCTCCAGGGCTTGTGCCAGCCCTCGCTTCCCAACTCCCGCGCGGGCATGCCGTTGTAGACCCGTTTGCGCGGCCTGATGCGATCCATTCACAGCTCCTTGCGGAGATCCCGGAGGATCTCCTTCGTGCGATGTGCAGTAGCGGCCTGCGCCGCCATGCGGTCCATGACCTCGAGGTGGGTCGCCACCTCTTGCCGCGCGTCCAGGTAGACGGCGCCGGTCAGGTACTCGCTGTAGACCATGTCCGGGAGTTCCGGCACGGCGAATCGGAAGAGTACGAAGGGGCCGTACGTGCCCGGGTGCGGCCCGTTCGCGAACGGGGCGACCTGCAGGGTTACGTTGGGCAGCTTCGTCGAGTCGAGCAGTTTGTCGATCTGCGCACGCATCACCTCCGGGCCGCCGACGGGGCGGCGCAGCACGGTCTCGTCCATCACGACCCACAACCGGGGTGCTTCCTGACGGGTGAGCAGATCCTGGCGTTGCATGCGCAGGGCGACATGAGCGTCGATGTCGTCGGGGCTCGTCTGCCCGATGGCGCCGGACTTCAGGACGCCACGCGCGTAGTCCTCGGTCTGCAGCAGACCGGGCACGAAGTGCGGCTCGTACTGCCGGATGAGGGCGGCCGCCCCCTCCAGGCTGACGTGCATCGAGAACCAGCCGGGCAGAACGTCGTGGAACCGCTGCCACCAGCCGGGTCTGTTGGCCTCCTCGGCCAGTTGCACGAAGGCCTCGGCCTCGTGGTCGGTGATTCCGTAGGCCTTCAGCAGCAGTTGGAGGTACGGGATCTTGAGTGCGACCTCGGCCATCTCCATACGACGGACCGTGGCGGGGGCGACGCGGAGGATGCGGGCGGCCTCCTCGCGTTTGAGTCCCGCACGTTCCCGCAGGTCCAGAAGGCGCCGCCCGAGGACTACCTGACCGACCGTCGGCGCGGATCGCGGTTCACTCACCGTCCACCTCCACAAAGTCCCTGATCCGACGGCCGCGAGGGCTCCGGCCGGTCCACCGAAGCGGGCTGACTGGGCATGTCCGAACACGCTGACAGCCCTGCGGCGCCACGCGAAGACCTATTCGAAGGTCTGTACGGATACGTACGGATCTTCACTGATCTCAACTGGCGCCGCTCGACGTGCTGTTGCGAGCAGTGTGCCACGGCCCTTCACCGCGTCACACAGCACTCTGCATTTTTCAGAGTGATACTTGCCAAGTGTTCACGGCGGGGCGATAGTGGCAAGCGTGATTCCGTCCGCGCCCTTAGGAACAGACGCTGCCGCAGGCCGCCCCCTCGGTCTCGGTGCCGGTGGGGTTCCCCCGGCTCGAGCTCGTTCGAGAGTGGGGGAAGGGGTGCGCCCTGACACGGCCACCGCGGAGCGCCGGTTCCGTTTCGAGCTGGCAGCCCATCCGGGTTCTCCCGCGCAGGCCAGACGCCTCACACGGGCACGGCTGACCGGTTGGTCGGTCTGCGAGGACACCTGTGACTCGGCGGCCCTGGTGATCTCCGAGCTGGTCACCAACGCCATCGTGCACACCGCGAGCCGCCGTGTCGTCTGCGAGCTGCACGACGGTGAGGACCTGGTGCGGATAGCCGTACGGGACGAAGGATGCGCGCCGGGCGAGCCCCAGCCGTCGCCGCAGGGGCCCGAGGAGGAGCACGGGCGGGGGCTGATTCTCGTCGACGCCCTCTGCCACGCCTGGGGAGCCCACGAGCACGGCCCCGGCCTGCTGGTCTGGGCGGAACTGCCCCGCAAGGCCGACACCCCTCACGACGACAACGCCCTCCGCAACGACCTGGGCTGGGGGGCCCGCCCGAAACCGGGACCGTCCACCGGCTCGGCGAGCGCGACGGCGCGGACGCACGCCTCCGGCGCGGGAGCCGCGACACACCCCAGCACGAGCACCGGAATGCAGCCCGGCACGAGAACGGGGATACGCCCCGGCACGGGAACAACGGGGATACATCCCGGCACGGGAACGGTGATACACCCCGGCGCAGACACCGAGACGCGCTTCGGCGCAAGGACCGAGGCCCGGCCCCCTCACGGGACCGCGGCCTCGACCGGTTTCGGCGTAGAACCATGGCACGGCGCCACACCGGGTACCGGTACCGACACCAGTACCGACGCCGAGGGTGCGGCGGGGGCCCGGCATCGCGGGACGAGGCCTGGATGGGCGTAGACGGGGATCGGACGGGCACAGACCGGGGCCGGACGGGCACAGACCGGGGCCGGACGGGCGTAGACGGGGACCGGACGGGCGTAGGGGCCGGGTCCGGCGGCGGTCTGGTGCTGAGCCTGGACACTTTGGTCCGCCTCGGACGCGGGCTGCGTGCGCCGGGTGCAACCCGGCGGCTGTCCGTCCCCGAGGGCATGACCGCCCCGCTGGGCTACGACGCGGTGGCGGTGCCCGCACGGTTCGGTCCCCTGTTGATGCCGCGGCTGCCGCGGGTCGGGTGCGTCTACGCCGATGAGGCGCACTGGTGGTGGATCGTTCCGTCAGACTCCGACTACGCCCTGGAGTGGCCCGCCCCGGCGCAGTACGCCGGCGGAGCGGTCGTCCCGGACGCTCCGGACGTCCCGGATCTGATCCACCGGCCGGAGGGGACGATTCCCTACACCCCGCCGATACCGCTGTACCTGGCCCTGTGCCGGCTGACGGGGACGACGCCGACGTGGTCGAGGCCGGTCAGCGCGTAGGCCCCCACGACGCTCGGTGCGCCGCCGACGACCGCTCGGTGCGCCGCCCCGACACCGGCGCGTATCCCCGCCCCGTGACGCCACCCTCCACCGCCGACCATGGTGCCCGTGCATCCCCAGGAGCGCGCCCGCGCGCTCCGAGCGCCATGGCATGCGCCCTGCCCCCGAGGAGTCGGCCCCGCGATAGTGGCCGTTCGTCCGGGATCGGGGGAGGCCGACGGTGGGAAAGAGGCGCGACGCGGAGCGGGACGGCACCGGCGAACCAGAGGTGTCCGAGTCGGAGCGGCTGCTCTTCGGCGGCCCACTGCGCTACGACATGGGCTGGAACTCGCACGCGGACGCGTTCCTGGAGCTGAACTTCCGGGCCATGGTGGCCCGTCTCCCGTCGCTGCTCACAGCCAGTTTCCAGCTCGCCTGGCAGGCCGACCGCAGGGCCGCCCGCACCGTCCTGGCCGCCGAGGTGGGCCGGGGTCTGGCCCAGGCGGTGAGCCTCCTCGCCGTCAACAGCGTGCTGGGCCGGCTGATCGGCGGCGGCATCCTGGAGGACCGGTTGCGGGGCGCCGTGCCCGCCCTGGTCGTGATGGCCGCGGTGATGCTGGTCGGGGCGCTCCTGCGGGCCGCGTCGACGTATGCCACCGGGCGACTGGAACCAAAGGTGGAGCGGGTGGCGACCGAGCGCTATCTGGAGCGGGCGGCGGCCGTTGAGCTGGCCGCGATCGAGGACCACGCCTTCCACAAACTGCTGGACACCGCGCAGTACGGCGCCGCGTCCGCCCGACGGATGATCTCGTACGCGGCACGTGTGGTGAACGCGATGATCTCGCTGATCGCGGCGGCGGGTGTGCTGACCGTGCTGCACCCGGCACTGCTGCCGCTCCTGGTGACGATGACCCTGCCGAGCGCCTGGAGCGCGCTGACGACAGCGCGGCGCCGCTACGAGTCGTTCCACGCCTGGGTGCAGCACGCGCGCGCGGGGCGGCTGCTCGGTGCCCTGCTGATCGAGCCGGAGGCGGCCCCGGAGATCCGGGTGCACGGGGTGGGTCCGTTTCTGCTGCGGCACTTCCGCGCGATGTCGGAGACGGCGGAGGCGGAGCAGGCCCGGCTGGCCCGGCTGGCGGCCCGTACGGGGCTGATCGCGGCGGGCTGGACGGGCCTGGCGACGGTGGCGACGTACGCGACACTGGGCGGTCTGCTGCTCGCGGGCGCGATGGCGCTGTCGGTGGCGGGAACGGCCGTGATCGCCATCCGTACCGGTTCGCAGAGCCTCGACACGCTGGTGGTGGAGGTGAACGCGTTGCATGAGGAGGCACTGTTCGTCGGCGACCTCCAACGGCTGTACGTCGAGGCGGCCGAACGGGCGATCCCGGTGGGCGGGGCCACCCTGCCGGACGACCCGCGCGAGATCCGGTTCGAGAACGTCTCCTTCACCTACCCGGGTGACGCGACGCGCCCCGCGCTCGACGACGTGACGCTCACCGTCCCGCTCGGCAAGATCGTCGCGCTGGTCGGGGAGAACGGCTCCGGCAAGACGACGCTGGTGAAACTGCTGGCCG
The DNA here is from genome assembly GCF_044459385.1 of Streptomyces sp. NPDC050287. Lineage (NCBI taxonomy): Bacteria > Bacillati > Actinomycetota > Actinomycetes > Kitasatosporales > Streptomycetaceae > Streptomyces > Streptomyces sp. NPDC050287. The sequence goes on from NZ_JBITIY010000001.1 coordinate 305,039, forward strand.
GGCTCTACGGGCCCGATCGGGGCCGGATCCTGTGGGACGGCGTCGACGCGGCCACCGCGGACCGGCAGCTGCTGGCCGAGCGGGTCGCGATGGTCGCCCAGGACTTCAAGCGGTGGCCTTTCACCGCCCGTGTGAACGTGGCGGTCGGCCGTTCCTCGGATCCGCTCACCGACGAGCGGATCACGGAGGCGGTCGCGGAGTCGGGGGCCGAGGAGGTGGTCGGGGATCTGCCGCGCGGTCTGGACACCCTGCTGGCCCGCAACTTCAGCGGCGGGCACGAGCTGTCCGGCGGCCAGTGGCAGCGGCTGGGGATCGCCCGGGCCGCGTACCGGCGCGGGCGGATCCTGATCGTGGACGAGCCGACGGCTGCCCTGGACGCCCGGGCCGAGCTGGAGGTCTTCGAGAAGATCCGCGCCCTGGCCGGTACGGGTCAGACGGTGATCCTCATCACCCATCGGCTGGCGTCCGTCCGCCACGCGGACCTGGTGCATGTCCTGGACCAGGGCCGGCTTGTGGAGTCCGGCACACCGGACGAACTGCTGGCGACGGGCGGGTTGTACGCGGAGCTGTACTCACTCCAGGCGGAGCAGTTCACGACGGGGGTTCAGGCCGGAGCTCGTACGGAGGTCGAGGCAGAGGCTCAGGACGGGGCTGCGACAGAGATCCGGGCCGGGGTTCAGGCCGGGGGCCGGACAGCCGTCGAGGCCGAGGTCCGGACAGAGGTCGAGGCCGGGGTCCGGACAGAGGTCGAGGCCGAGGTCCGGACAGAGGTCGAGGCCGGGGTTCAGGCCGAGGTCCGGACAGACGTTCAAGCGGAGGTTCCGAAGGGGATTCCCACGCGGGCACCCGCCCCGAGGGCGCAGGTGCCCGCCCCGAAGGGAGGCTGACCTCAGGCGACAGCGTCGGCCGCCGCCTCTCCACTGCGCACGATCACCAGGAACGTGTCCGTCGCGAGGTCCATCACGACCTCGGCCGGCAGTCCTTCAAGACGCCGCGCGTGCGCGAACTCCTCCGCCGGCCACGAGCCTCGCGGCCCACCTGCGGGAAAGCGTTCGAGCACTGTTCGCCCGTTCACCACCCTGCACCTCCAGAAAGCGTCGTACTTGTAGGAGTTAACGCCTTCCGGAGGCCGATCGCCTCGTTCAGTTGCGGGACTGAGACCTAGTCGACACGGATTCAGCGCGGAGTGTGAGGATTCGGTTACCCAACGGTCACTTTGGCTACTGGTCGTGTCATTCATCGTACTCATCGTGATACCGAATGCGCTCGCTGCCCGTCGGCGCGCAGAAGGCCGACGCGCGTCCCCTGGGTTCCTCCCAGTCCTCCTGGCGCCCCGGTGCGGCGGGACCGAGCAGACAGCCTCGGCGCCTGCCCCCCTTCCTCGGCACCTGCCTCCGCACCTCCCTCCCTCCGCACCTTCCTCCGCCCTTCAGGTGTCGTAGTCCTGGATGCGCCTGCCGTGGCCGCGGTCGGCGAGCGCGGGCAGCCGCTCCCCCAGCTCCGCGACCACCGCGGGGACGTCGATCGTCAGCAGCTCGCGGTCGCGCATCAGGATCCGCCCGTCGACGATCGTGGTCCGCACGTCGGAGGAGCGGGCGCTGTGCACCAGGGTCGCGGCGAGGTCGTGCACGGGCTGGGTGTGCGGGCCGGTGAGGTCGACGAGGACGACGTCGGCCTTCCGTCCCGCCGTGATGCTGCCGACGACGTCACCGAGTCCGACCGCCCGGGCACTTTGCGATGTGGCGTGGTGGAGGGCTTGGCGGGAGGTCAGCCAGCGCGGGTCGCCGGTCGTGGACTTCTGGATCAGGGCGGTGAGCGCCATGGACTCCCACACGTCGAGGGAGTTGTTGGAGGCGGCGCCGTCCGTGGCGAGTCCGACGGGGATGCCGATGTCGTGCAGGGCGCGGATCGGGGTGGTGGCGGGCCAGGCGAACTTGAGGTAGCCGCGGGGTGCGCTGGCGACGGCGGTACGGCCACTGGCGCCCGCCAGGACGGACAGGTCCCGCTCGATGATGCCGGTGCCGTGCGCGAGGAGGACGTCCGTGTCGAGGATCCCGGTGCGTTTGAGGATCTCGATCGGGGTGACGCCGTGCCGGGCGAGGCTGGTGTCGGTCTGATCGCGGTTCTCGGAGGCGTGGATGTGCACGGGAAGGCCGTGGGCATGGGCGAGTTCGGCGGTGGCGGCGAGGTCGGGGCCGTCCACGGTGTACGGGGCGTGCGGGGCGAGGGCGGTGGTGATGCGACCGCCGGCGCCGCCGCGGTGCCGGAGCGCGAACTCCAGGGACTTCTCCCGCCCTCCGGGCCCTTGCGAGGAGAAGTAGGCCTCCCCCAGGTGGGCGCGGATCCCGCACTCGGTGACGACAGCTGCCACCGCGTCCATGGCGAAGTAGTGGTCGGCGAAGCAGGTGACGCCGCCGCGGATCATCTCGGCGCAGGCGAGCCGCGCCCCCAACTCCACGTCCTTCTCGGTGAGGTTGGACTCCATGGGCCAGACGACGTCGTTGAACCACTCCTCGGTGGGCAGGTCCTCGGCGAGCCCGCGCAGGGCGACCATCGGGGCGTGGGTGTGGCAGTTGACCAGCCCCGGCAGGGCGACCTGGCCGCGCGCGTCCAGCCGTTCGGCAGCGGGGTGGTCCTCGACGGCCGCGGCGGTCGTCACGGACACGACGACTCCGTCCCGTACGACGATCGCGGCGTCCTCCTGGAACCCGATGCGCTCCTGCTCGTCGTGTACGAGGACGGTGCAGCCGGTGATGATGAGATCGGCGGCGCCTTCGGCCTGCGCTGCGGGGCTCTCTGCTCCGTGCTCTTCGACGTGCTCTTCGACGTGCTCTTCGGCGTTCTCTGCGGGAGAAGGCGTCATGGCGCCAACGTACGACGCCGTGTCCGGAGCGCGTAACCGGACCGCCCATCCGGACCGCGCATCCCGTTGGGGCTCACACGGCAAGGTGGATGTCGGGCGACCGCGGTCCGACCAGTTCCCGGTGCCCGGCGAGTTCGTCGAGCAGGGCGGCCAGGCGCTCGGCGTGCTCCGGCGTGAGCCGCCCCGTGTCGTCGAGTTGCACGGCACAGGCGGTGGTGGTGTCGACGAGCTGTTCCAGGGTGTCGGCCGCCTGGTCCGCGCCCTCGGCGTGCCGGGCGAGCGCGGGGAGTTCGGCGGCGGCGAGGGCGATGGCGGTTCGGGCCTCGGCGAGCGTGCGGTAGGCCTCCCGGCGGAGGGTCCAGCGGAGGGCACGGCTGTCGGCACCGGTGACGGATGCACCACGGGCGGCGGTGGCGCGGGTGTCGGCGGTGGTGGCGGCGCGCAGGACGTGAGGGCCGGATGCGCGCAGGACGTGAGGGCCGGATGCGCGCGGGTGAGAGCCGGATGCGGTCGGGAGACGGGGACCGGACCGCCGTAGGCCGCGGGCGTCGAGATCCCGCACGGTGGAGCCATCGAAGCGCCGCACGGTGCGGCGATCGAAGCCCCGCACGGTGCGGTCGTCGAAGCCCCGTGCGGCGTGGCCTTCAAAGCCCCGTACTGTCTGGCCGTCGAGTTCCCCCACGGCATGCGCGTCGGACTCCCGCAGGACGTGCGCGAGGTAGGCCTGCGCGGCGCTGCCCGCCGCCGCGAGCCGTGCCCGCACCCCGCCAGCCCGTTGTCCCGGCATCGGCAGATGCCCCACGACCAGCACGATCGCGCAGGCCAGCAGCGTCTCCCCGATCCGGCCGGCGGAGGCCTGCGGTTCCCCGCCCACCATGACCAGCGCGAGGACGAGCACGGTGACGACGGCGGTCTGCGCCGCGAAGTGCCGCGTGGCGACGGGGATCAGGGCTCCGCTGACGGCGACCAGCGCGATGAGCCCCTCCGGACGGGGCAGCACCGCGGCGAACCCGGCGAAGACGAGAGCCCCCAGGACTGTCCCGGCGGCGCGGCACAGGACGCGTGAGGCGAGCGGTCCCAGGTCGGGCTTGACGAGGAAGACCGCGGTGGCGGGCAGCCAGTACCAGTGCTCGTGCTCCCCGTACCAGCGCGCCTGGTGCAGGGCCTGGGCGACACCGACGCCGGCCCCGAAGCACAGGGCGACCCGCAGCCCGTACTCCCGTCCGCCGGCCCCGAACACCGTGCGGAGCAACGACCTGGGGGTACGCCTGCGCGTGTGCAGGTCGGCGCCCTTGGCCCGGTCGAAGGCCTCGGCGGCGTGCAGCAGGGCGTCGTCGAGGGCGCGCAGGCCGGGTGCCGAGCGAGAGGGCGCGGGCAGCGGCCCGGTGTGGGTGTTGTCGCGTACGGCGGCGGCGAGGCGCCGGGGGCCTTGGGAGGCCCGCCCGGAGACGTTCTCCCCGGCCCAGGCGAGCGCGGTCGCGGCCTCCGCGAGCGGCAGCGCGGCGGCGTACTGGGCGTGCAGCCGCCGTTCGGCCCCGGAACTGGCGTACCGGCGCAGGCGGGGCCCGGCGAGCGCGTCCTGGGCGTGGTCGAGGGCGGCGGTGAGCGCGGCGCGCCGGGCGGTGGCCTCCGGCGTGCCCGCGGCGTCGAGCAGCTCCGCCACGGCGTCGTAGACCGCGGCGATGGCCGCCCGCTCCCCGTCGAACCGGAAGTCCCCGGCGAGGGAGCCGGGCGTGGGCAGGACCAGCCGCAGTCCGAGCAGCCATCCGGCCCCCACGAGGAAGGCGAGCGCCCGCTGCCATCCCGGCTCGGGCAACGGCATCCCGGCCCCGATGGCGGAGGCGACCAGCAACTGCGTCCCGGCCCCGGAGGCCACGGGCCCCACGGCACTCACACCCCCGGCCACCAGCCCGACGAGGGTGAGCAGCACGGTCAGGACCACGGCGCCCACATGCGCCCCGGCGTACGTCCCGACGAGCAGTCCCACCGCCCCCGCGAGCGCGGGCACCCCGATCCTGCGCACTGAGGCCCGCCGGCTGCCGGGCCGGTCGTTGATCCCGGCCAGCATGGCCGCGATGGCCGCGACGACCCCCAGAGACGTACGCCCGGCCAGCACGGCCACGAGCAGCACCGGCCCGGCGGACAACGCCCCTCGCCCGACCGCGTTCCAGGGCACGGGCCCGCGCTGGGCACGCAGGGCATGGGCGAGCCAGGGCGGAGGCGTCAGAGCAGCGGGTCGCGACACGGGGCTCCTGTCGTCGGACGAGGCGGGGGTGAGCCTTCGGGCGACGGTGGCCGGGCTGTGGACTGCGGGCCGGATGGGTGCGGCCCGTGTGCTCTCCACGGTAGGTCTCGATCTTGGAGGGGATGGAACAGCGACGTTTCGACGGTGTGACGGTTGGCGGGAGACCGGACTTCCTTATGAACGCAATCCCCTGGACCTCTTTGCGCACATGGCTTCCCTACCCGCGCAATCCCTGGGCGGGATGCGTTCGGAGCCGCCCGCAGAGGTCCATTGCCTTCTCCAATGCCCTCGCCGCAGGAACCCGATCGCCGTTGCCGAGTTCCGCGATGATGTCGTCGACTCCCCGCAGCCCGGCCCGCTCCAGCAGCCTCTTCTCGTTCGTCACCCACTCCCCCCGCCCCGCCAGGACACCGTGACCCGCCTGCATGGCGGCCGTGGCGATGGCGCCGGCCACCTCCGTGATACGGCCCGCGGGGGCGTGGTGGGACGTGGCGTAGGTGAGGGTGGCGCGAGCCGTGTCGTGCCAGCGCTCGCTCGCCGTAAGACGGAGCTTGTGCGGATAGCCGTCCGGGCGCGGGAGTTCGCCTCGCAGTACCCGATTGACCGCCAGCTCCGCCACCACCAGGTAGCTCGGGATCCCCGCGAGATGGAACAGCAGCGGCTCCACCCGGAAACGGCCCTCCTCGGCCTCCGCGAGCTCGTGCTCGATCACGTCGAGATCGCGGTAGTGCACGTCCACGCGGCGGCCGTCGATGGTCAGCCACGCTCCCCCGTTGAACACCCCGCCGCCCCAGCCGCCGACCTCTGAGACCTCGCCCTCCCAGCCGAGGGCACGCAGGTGGGCGGGGTCGAAGGAGCCGCGGTAGTAGACGGCCAGGTCCCAGTCGCTGTCGGGTGTCTGGGTGCCCTGCACGCGGGAACCGCCGAGGGCCACGGCCCGGACGGTGGGGAGGGCGGCGAGGCGGTCGGCGGTGGTGTCGAGGAAGGCGGCGTCGGAGAGCGAGGAGAAGTGGGACAAGGAGTCGGGGGTTGGGTCGGAGGTCGGCATGGGCGCAGGGTAAAGAGGTGTGCCCCGTACTTCCACGGATTTACGTTGCCGGGGGCGCCTGCTGCGTCTGCGGGCAGCGGCTGCTTCGCTGACGCCGGCCTGATTGTCAGTGGTACGCGTTATCAATGAACTCGTCACGCAGTGTAACGACGGGGGTAGTGATGACGGCGTATGAGACGAGCGATGAGTCCACGTACGGCAGGGATCAGGAGGGCGACGCCGGTGGTCCACCGCCGCGTACCCACCTCTCGACAGCCGGACTCCGGGCCCGGGGCTGGTCGGCCGGGATGGTGCGGCAGTTGCTCGGTGAGCCCGATCTGCTGCGCGCCAACCCGTACTTCCGGTCGGCGCCGCAGATCCGGCTCTATCTCGTCGAGCGGGTCGAGGCGGCCGAGCGGGGCGAGGAGTTCCGGGCCGCCGCGGCGGCTGCCGCACGGCGGTCGACGGCGGCGAAGGCGGCCGACCGGCGCAGGCGGCGGGAGGTGCTGGCACGGATCGCGGCTGAGCCCGTCGATGTCCCACTGCTGGCACCGGACAAGCTGGCGGCTCTGGCGGTCGAGCACCGCGACCATCGGGACGCCGATCGGACGTACGAGCAAGGGGAGCATGTGCCGGTGCCGGATGGTGCCACGGTGCGGTATGCCGTACCCGACGCCCTCGACCGTTGGAAGGTCGCCTACCTCCGCCGTCGCCTGGCCCGCTACGACGAGCTGCTGGGCGGGCTGAACGGCGGTACTGGTCGCGCGGCGGCGGAGGAGTTGTTGCGGCGCAGGGTGTACGCGGCCATCGCCGAGGCGTACCCGGACCTTGCACAGGAGTGCGAACGGCAACTGTATGAACGGGAAGGGGGTCCGCCGGGGGGATGACATGCCCGGACGAAGCTTCGCGGACGCCGGGCCGACGGGCGGACGCGTCCTTACGCTCCGGCGCATGAAGGATGATCAAACCGCCCGCGTACACGAACGTCTGGCCGCCTGCCCCGAGTTGCTTCCCGTCGCCCTCGGCGAGGGCCGTCGCTTCAACCTCTGGGACCTTGCCTCACTCGCCGAGGGCGCCCTCGGCGAGTGCGCCGACCCGGACTCGCTCACCGTCTCGGGCGAACGACGGTTGCGGCTGAGGCTCGGGGCGTCCGGACGCGAGCACACGCACGGCGACGACTACCGCCGACGGTACTGGATCCGTACGCCGGGTGGCGGGAGCGGTCCCCTGGGAACACTGGCCGTCGGCACCTGGCCCGTGGGCACAAGCGCGCTGGGCGTGTCCTCGCTGTACGTCCATCCCGTCGCCCGGCGCCGCGGCATCGCCTCGCTCGCACTGGACACCGTGTACGAGGCCTGCCGTGCGGAAGGACTGCACGGGTTCCGTCTGGAGACCTACTGGAGCTGGCAGCGGACCGTCCGGTTCTACCTCGGCCGCGGGCTGTGGGTCACGTCGTGGAAGCACGCGCTGGGCCTCGGCCGGTTGTCGTATCTGCCTCCGTACGAAGTACGGCACAGCGAAGGTGAGTTCAGGTTTCTCGTAGCCGATCCCGAGGGGGACATGATCCCGCTTCTCGTGGCGGGCAGCGTCGGCGGGCGGCTCCGCCTGAGGGAGACCGAGCAGTACCGGCGCGCACGGAACGAACGCGATGCCGTGGGCCTGTACGCGCGATCGACTCTGGCACTCCATCTGGCCGTGCGGGGGCGGCCGTTGGTACGAGGGGAGGAGGAATGGGCCAAGGCACACCACTGGTGCGACATCGGCGAACCGGAAGGACTCGCGTACAAGATCGGCGTCTTCGAGGAGGTGGCGAGAGACGGTGGCTGGCGGGTGGAGAGTCCCTACGCCGACCTCGCGGCCCTCGGCGTACCGGACGCGGACATTCGGCTGCGGTGACACCCCCTTGCCCCGCCGCCCGGGAGGCCGGGCTGGGCCCGCCCGGTCACCCCGCGGGCGGAGCTGACCGTCCCCAGGTCCGTTTCTTCGGCAACGGCTTCGCGTAGCTCCCCGCCCGGCTCGTCGTCAGGCCCAGCTGGGCCAGGGACTCCGCGAGTTTCACCGCCGCGGCCACCCCGTCGACGACCGGAATGCCGAGCTTGTCGCCCACCGTCCGCTGCAGCCCTGTCATGCCGGCACAGCCGAGCACCAGGACCTCCGCACCGGCCGCGCACGCCCGCTCGGCCGCGGTCAGGAACGCCGCCTGGGTACGGGCCGCGTCCCCGAGGTCGAGGACGCTCAGCCCGGTACCGACGACGGCGGCGCAGTTGCGGCCCACGCCGGCCAGTTCCAGGCTGTCCTCGATCTGGCCGCAGGACCGCTCCAGCGTGGTGACGACGCCGTAGCGGCGTCCGAGCAGGCAGGCAAGGTGTGCGGCGGCCTCGGTGATGTCGACGACCGGGACGTCCACCAGCTCCCGGACGCCCTCACGCCCGTGCTCCCCGAAACCGGCCATGACCACGGCGTCGTACGGCGGGCCCTCGTACGTGCGCAGCAGGTCGATGACCGCCGCCGCCGAGAGGTAGCTGTCGAGCCAGCCCTCCGCGGACTCGGGTCCCCAGTCCGGGGTCAGCCCGGTCACGGTGGTGCCCGGGCCTGCCGCGGCCCGGGCACCTCGTACGATCTCCTCGGTCATCTCCTGCGTGGTGTTGCAGTTGGTGACGACGATCCGCACGTTCCTCAGGCCTCCATCGTCTTGGGCGTGCTCGGGGTGCTCGGAGTGCTCGCGGTCTTGTCTGACATGGCCACCACGTCGGCCGCACGGTCGGCGCGGCACAGCGCCGCGTACAGTCCGGCGGCCAGGGCCGTCCCGATGAACCAGGAGTACGGCGCGACGTCGCTGAAGGTCTTCACCAGAGCGAGCACCGCGGCCACCGCCGCCGACGGCAGGAACGCCCACAGCGCCTTGGGGTTGACGCCCTTGCGGTAGTGGTAGGGGGAACCGGGCTCGGCGTTGAACAGTTGATCCACGTCGACCCGGCCGCGCTTGACCCAGTAGTAGTCGACCATGATCACACCGAACAGTGGGCCGAGGAAGGCACCGAGGCCGCCGAGGAAGTAGTTGACGACGGTGGGGTTGGAGAAGAGGTTCCACGGGGTCACCAGCAGGGCGACGACGGTGCTGATCATGCCGCCGACCTTGAAGGTGATCTTCTGCGGCCAGACGTTGGCCAGGTCGTACGCCGGTGAGACGAAGTTGGCGACGATGTTGACGCCCATCGTGGCGATGGCGAACGTCAGCGCACCCAGCACCAGCACCCACGTGTTGCCGACCTCGGCGACGAGGTAGGCCGGGTCGGTGATCTCCTTGCCGAACACCTCGTAGGCGCCGGCGGTGACGATGACCGACACGATCACGAAGGCCGTCGAATTGACCGGCAGCCCCCAGAAGTTGCCTCGCCGGACCGTCTTGTAGCCGGGCGCGAAGCGGGAGAAGTCGCAGAAGTTGAGCATCAGCGTGCCGTAGGTGGCGAGGATCAGGCCCACCGCGCCGAACCACTGCCGCCACTGCTCGCCCACGGAGACCGGATGCGGGGTACTGGTGAGCGAGATGGTCCAGCCGGCCTTGGCCAGGATCCACACGGCCAGCGCGATCATCACGACCCAGATGGCCGGGCCGCAGAAGTCCTGGAACTTCCGGATGGACTCCATGCCCTGGCTCATGATCGCCGCCTGGACCAGCCACAGCGCCACGAACGACACCCAGCCGAGCGCGTCGAGCCCGAGGAACGAGTGGTGCGTCCAGGACTCCAGGCCGGGCCAGGCCGCCAGCAGCATCACGTTCACGGCCACGGAGGCGAGATAGGTCTGGATGCCGTACCACATGATCGCGATGACGGCCCTGATCAGGGCGGGGATGTTGGCACCCCAGACGCCGAAGGCGATCCGGCTGACGACCGGGAACGGGACGCCGGTGCGCTGCCCGATGCGGCCCATCATGTTCATCCCGATGTAGATGATCACGAAGCCGACGAGCAGGGACGTGAAGATCTGCCAGACGTTCATGCCGAGGAAGAGCAGACCGGCGGCGAACGTGTAGTTGCCGAGGTTGTGGACGTCGGACATCCACATGGCGAAGAGATCGAAGACCTTCCAGTTGCGCTTGCCCGCAGGCGCGAGGTCTTCGTTGGTGAGCCGGGGATCGGGGACGAACGCTGCTGTGCCAGTGGCTTCGGCAGGGTCGGCGAGGGACACGGGGCCTCCATGGGCGAGGGGACGGCGGAGGACTGTGCGGAGGACTGTGCGGAGGACTGTTTTGCGAATGGGTGACTGCTTGCGAGGGGGTGACTGCTTGCGAGGGACTGCTTGCCGGGGGGGAACCCTCGAGGTGGGAGAACGACTTGCGGTGGGAGAGCTGCCGGTCGGAGAACTACCTAGGGACGTTTGGTATACCAAACTTCCGACATGGTCCTCTCGTCAACCGTTCTGTCCGATGTCGCCGTCGTTAACGCTCCGTAAAACACCCCAGGAGTCGGCGAAGATGGGCGCATGAGCTCCATGACGAAGATCGAGCCCCTCGGCGCGGTGCGCGAGCGTGTGCTGGCCACCCTGCGTCAGGAGATCATCGCGGGCCGCCTCGGCCCCGGCGACCGGCTGGTCGAACGGGAGCTCGCCGAACGCTTCGGGGTCTCCCGGGTGCCCGTCCGTGAGGCGATCCGCGCTCTGGTCGCCGAAGGCTTCGTCCACTTCGAGACGCCGCGCCGCGCGGTCGTACGGCGTCTCGCCCCGGCCGACGTCAGGGAACTCTTCGAACTGCGCGAGGCGTTGGAGGTGTACGCGGCCGGGCTCGCCGCGGCCCGGGCGACGCCCCAGGATCTGGCCGAGGTCGAGGAACTCCTCGACCAGGCCACCACCGCGACCGAGGCGGAGGACGCGGAGGCGATCACCGACATCAACAGCCGGCTGCACGACCGCATCGTGGCCATGGCGGGCAACAGCCTGCTCATCGCCTCGCTCGAACCGGTCGCCGGCCGCCTGCGCTGGATGACCCGACGCAACCAGGAATGGCGCCAGCTCCTGGTGGAGCACCGTGAGTTGTACGAGGCGATCGCCTCCGGCGACCCGGAGCGGGCCCGCGCGCACGCGCTGACGCACGTACGGACCAACTACCGGTCGACGGTACGGCAGCTTTTCGGGGAAGCCAGGGAAACCGGGGAAACCGGGGAAGGGGAACTGCCTTAGCGCTGGGCGTACTTGTCGGTCGCCGCCACCAGCGCCTCGGCGACTCCGGGCGCCCCGGCGTCATGCCCGGCCTCGTCGACGACGGTGAGCTCACTGCCGGGCCAGGCGTGGTGGAGCCGCCAGGCGGTGCCGAGGAGGTTGCCGAGGTCGAGGCTGCCCTGAACGAGGGTGCCGGGAATGTCCTTGAGCAGGTGCGCGTCACGCAGGACGACCCCCGCGTCGTCGCCCTCGCCCAGGAAGTGGTCGTTGCCCCAGTAGTGCGTGACGGTCCGCGCGAAGCCCAGGCGGAACTCCGGGTCCTCGAACCGCTGCACGGAACGCGGCGGCGCCGGAATGGTCGCCGTCTCCCAGTCCGTCCAGGCCCGTGCCGCCCGCTCCCGCACCGCCTGATCGGGTGCCTCGAGAAGCCTGTTGTACGCCGCCGCGAGATTGCCGCCGCGCTCGTCCTCGGGCAGCTCGGCGAGGAACCGTGCGAAGGGCTCGGGGAAGATCTTCCCAAGACCTCTGGTCAACAGGGCGACTTCGGCGTTCGATCCGGTGGCGACGCAGGTGAGGACCAGCTCCGACACCACCGCACGACACGTCTGTGCGTACCGCAGCCCCAGCACCGACCCCCACGACCCTCCCCACACCAGCCACCGCTCGATCCCCAGGTGTTGGCGCAGCAGCTCCAGGTCGGCCATGAGATGAGCGGTCGTGTTCACGCTCATGTCGGTGTCGTGCGCACTCGCCCGCGGCGTCGAACGCCCGCACCCACGCTGGTCGAGCAGCACGATCCGGTACGCGGCCGGGTCGAAAAGCCGCCGGAAGTACGGGGTGCAGCCCGACCCCGGGCCGCCGTGCAACACGACCGTGGGCTTGCCGTGCGGATTGCCGCAGGTCTCCCAGTAGACGCGGTTGCCGTCGCCGACGTCGAGCATGCCGTGGTCGTACGGTTCGATCTCCGGGTGAAGAGGCACCCAGGGACCCTAACGTTCGTACGACGACGCCGTCGCCTCATTTACGGAGCCCCGCCGCCTGCGCCGCCGTACCCAGCACCTCCCGCAGCATCTCGGGGGTGAGCCTGCCGGTGAACGTGTTGCGCTGGCTGACGTGGAAGCAACCGAAGAGGTCGAGCCCGTCGAGCGGGACGTGCGCGCCGTGCGCGAAGGCGGGACGTGGCCGGGGCACCGCCCAGCCCGCCTCGGCGAACGCCGGCAGCGCGGCCTGCCAGCCGAAGGCGCCGAGGACGACCACCGACCGCAGGGTCGGCCGCAACAGGTTCAGCTCCTGGACGAGCCAGGGCCGGCAGGTGTCCCGTTCCTCGGGGGTTGGCTTGTTGGCGGGCGGGGCGCAGTGCACGGGTGAGGTGACCCGCACGCCGTACAGCTCCAGACCGTCGTCGGCCGTGACCGCGGTGGGCCGGGACGCGAGGCCCACGTCGTGCAGCGCCTGGTAGAGCACGTCGCCGGAGCGGTCGCCGGTGAACATCCGGCCGGTGCGGTTGCCGCCGTGCGCGGCCGGGGCGAGGCCGACGATCAGCAGCCGGGCGTCCGGCGGACCGAAGCCGGGCACCGGCCGGCCCCAGTACGTCCAGTCGGCGAAGGCCGCGCGCTTGGTACGGGCCACCTCCTCCCGCCAGCCGACCAGCCGAGGACAGGCCCGGCACCCGGCGATCCGCTCGTCCAGCCCGGCGAGTCCCACCTGTCCGCCAGGCTCACCTGACCTGCCTGACGCGCCGGATCCGGCACCGCCGCTGGAGTTCATCCCTCCACCGTACGAAAGAACCGGCATTCCCCGTTCCCCAGGTTCCGCCCTGTGCCCGGCCCGGGGAAACCCGCCCGATCCTCCCGGCGCTGAGTACTAAGGTCGGAGACATGGCTGAGGAACGTGCGGACGACAAGACGGGCGGGAGCGGGACCGGGAGCACCGGCCGGACCGGGAGCACCGGCGGGAGCGGGAGCATCCCGGCGTCCGAGCCCGTGGCCGCCGACCCGAAGGTCGAAGCCGCCGTGGCCGCCGCCGAAGCGGCCGGGCCGAAGGGCGGTGAGACCGTACGCCTCGACAGCTGGATCTGGGCGGTACGGCTGGTCAAGACACGTTCCATGGGAGCCACCGCCTGCCGGGGTGGCCATGTCCGGGTCAACGGCGAGCGCGTGAAGCCCGCCTACTCCGTGCGCGTCGGCGACGAGGTGCGACTGCGGCAGGAGAACTGGGAGCGGATCGTCGTTGTCAAGCGACTGATCCGTAAGCGGGTCGGCGCCCCGGTGGCCGTCCAGTGCTACGTCGACAACAGCCCGCCGCCCCCGCCCCGCGAGGCCGTGGCCCCGGCCGGCATCCGCGACCGCGGCACGGGCCGCCCCACCAAGCGCGACCGCCGCGAGCTGGAACGCCTGCGGGGACTGCTGGAAGACAGCCGTCCCGAGGGCCGCTGACCCCGGGCACCCGGGCACCCACGACAGACCAGCCAACGAACACGACCGTGACGCGACGGCGATGCCCGCGGCGACAGCGGCGATGACGGCACGGTGCTGACGGCGATGACGGTGCCATCCGGGCTCAGAGCCAGGCCCGGACACCACCGCCACCGCCGTCACCACCGCCGTACGGGCTTCGCACGGCCGCGGATCGAGGAGGTCACGCTCCTCACGCCTGCCGCGTCACCAGCCGCAGCAGCGCCAGCAGCCGCGTGTTGCTGTCCCGTCGCGCCCATGCGATGAGGGCGAGCGGCACGATCAGGATCAGCGGTGTCGCCGCGTTCTCCCCGTTGAAGTAGGTGAGCGTGACGACGAAGGCGCCCACCATCAGCCCGCTCAGCGCCATCGCCGCGATCGACTGCAGCACCGGGATCAGCAGGGCGATCCCGCCGGCGAGTTCCAGGGCCCCGATGGTGTACATCCCCGCGCTCCCCCAGCCCATCCTGTCGAAGCCCTCGACGGCCGAGGGGTGTGCGATCAGCTTGGGCAGTGCGCTCGCGATCACGTAGAAGAGGGCCAGCACCACCTGCAGGCCCCGCAGGGCGATCCGGGCACGGCGGCCACGGACGGTCGCGGACTCGGCGACGACGGTGTGGGAGGAATCGCCGGACGAAGCAGCGGAGGAGGCGGGGGCGGTGGTGACGGGGACGGTGGTCTCGGACATGAGATTCTCCTGGGGAAGCGGTCCATGCTGTTGTCGCAGGGGTAGACCGACCCACGCTCCGAAACTCATCGCCGTACGGCACGCACCCAGATCCGGTCCTCCGTCAGGTACTTGTCCACCTCCAGCCCTGCCTCCGCCAGTGCCTCCTCGAACTGTTCCGTCGTCAGCGGGCGGGCCAGGAAGGTCTGGGTCCAGGTCGCGTCCGGGAACTCGTACTCCGCGTGGACCGAGTTGACCCCGTCGCCCACCGGCTGCGACGACACGATCCGCACGGTGATTCCGCTGGGTTCGACCCGTTCGCGGGGCACGTTGGTGTGGTAGTCCTCTCCCTCACGTTGGATGAGCACACAGCCGTCCGGCGTGACATGCCTCGCGCAGGTGCGCAGCAGTTCCTGCCGCACCCGGACGTCTCCGGCGTGCACCAGGAAGGACGCGAGCAGCACCACGTCGAAGGTCTCCCCCAGGTCGAGGTCCTCGATGGGGCTGCATATCGTGCGCGCTCCGCGGACGCGCTCCAGCATCTCGGGGGACTCGTCCACCGCCGTGACCGTGAAGCCCCGCTCCAGCAGCGGGTGGGTCATGCGCCCTACGCCGCAGCCCAGTTCCAGGATGCGTGCGCCCGCGGGCACGGCTGCGGCGATGATGTCCGGCTCGGGTCCCAGCGGCAGCCGTGAGTACAGCTCGACCGCACAGCCGTCCGGGGTGATGGCCCCGGGCCCCGTCCCCTTGTGTCCTGCTCGCATGTTCAGCTCCATGCCCGTCCAACGGCCCACCCCCGCACGCCCGTTCCGCACTCGCACAGGTTCACCCGTGAGAGTGGCGAGTGACGAACGGCGGCCCGGCAGGCCCGTCACGACTCACCAGGGAAACCACCCATGCCCGATGTACCAGTGTCCGCCCGCCCGCAGATGATCACCCACGGCCCGTTCCACGGCCGTACGCCGCGGCAGTGTGTCGATCGGCAGGTCAGGGTTCCCGAACACGAATCGGACCGGTTCCGTGTCCGCGGGCTCCGTGTCCTCGCTGGCGATCCGGAAGCGCTCCTGGAACCGGACGATGCGGGAGTCCTCGGGCAGGTACCGCTTCAGCTGCGGGTCGAGCAGCCAGGAGTGACAGAGCGCGGCCCGGTACTTCTCCTCGGGGTAGTGCCGCGCGAAGAACTCGGCCGCCAGCGCCAGTGAGCGGTCGCAGGCGGCCGGTGACAGCGGACCGAGGAAGCCGGGGATGTGCAGGTTCAGACAGGGCGTGCCCGGCGCCGCGTCCAGCCCGGCGGAGGCCATCATCCGCCCCGTACGCTCCCCGTGCCGGGTCCGCTCGAACTGGAGCCGGCCCAGTTGGTACAGCTCGCCCCGGAAGTGGTGGGTGAGCCAGCGCGGGGCCTGCACGCCCGGCAGGCCGTGCCGCCTGCGGTGCAGGGCCATGTTCCGCCCGAGGTCGGCGAGGGTGCGCCGGGACACGTCGGCGGGGATGCCCCGCTCGCGGTGGTGGGCGCGGGTGTGGGGCAGCGCCGCCACGAAGACGTACGCGGGGAAGCAGCGCTGCAGGGGACCCGACGCCCAGTCGAGCTCGGGCAGGTCGATCCCGGCGCCGGTCTCTCCCATGTCCCGGACGAGTTCCCCGACCGACGCCTCGAGGAAGCGCAGCAGCTCCGGGTCGTCCGTGACTCTTCGGCCCATCCGGACGAGCTCGCTGATGTCCTCGTGCGGTACGGCCAGGTCCAGCAGCACCTCGGCCAGCTCATCGGCGTCCGGAAGCACGCGGTGACCCCCTGTTCCGACCTCGTTGGTGAGCGTCCGTTCCGAAGGGTACTTTGCAGACAGGAGTAGTGATCCGGATGCGCACAGGAAGTGAGCCGACGACCGCGCGCAGTGCCCTGCGGGCGCGGATGTGGCTGAGCGTGTGGGGTGTGGTCTGGACGATCTTCGGTACGGCCGCGTTCGCGCTGGCCGGGCGTACCGGGTGGGCGATCGCCTGCGGGGTTCTGTGGCTGGTGATCACCGTCGACCTGGCCCTGATCCTCCGGCACATCCACCAGGGCCCGCACTACCAGCCGGGCCCGGACGTCCCGCCGTACCGGCCCCCGGAGGACCGCCACCGCTGACGGACCGGCCGTCCGCTCTCATCGACACAGGCCCTCCGGGTCACCCCGGTCGGTCTCACCGCCCTGGCCCCACGCAGGCCTCACGACTCGAAGCGTGCCGCCTTCAGGAACTCCGGCTTCGGGTCGAGCGCCGCCGCCAGCCTGAAGTGGCGCCGGGCCTCGTCGGGCCGGCCCTGACGCTCGTAGGTCCGGGCGAGCGCGAAGTGCGCGAACGCGTTGTCCGGCTCGCGTTCCAGGACGATGGTGAACTCAAGCTCGGCGGGTCTCAGTTGCGCGGCGGCGAAGAAGGACCGCGCGCGCAGCAGCCTGGCCGCGGTGTTCTCGGGGTGCGCGGCGATCACCGAGTCGAGCAGCTTCACCGCGCCCCGCGGGTCCCGTGCGGCGAGCAACTGCTCGGCGGCACGGAAGTCGATGACATGCGTCTCCGGAGTACGTCCGGTCGATCCGCTGGTCTCGGGCACGGCAAAGTCCTTCCCTCACTGCAAGGATTCAACGCCCGGACCGGGAGCCGCTATTCCTGTGGAGTCTGCGACGCGTGTGCTCTGCGTACCAGGTCGGCCCATACCTCGCCCACCCGTTCCCGCAGGTCGTCCAGGGGTACCTGGTTGTCGATGACGATGTCCGCGATCTCCAGGCGCTTCTCGCGCGTCGCCTGGGCGGCCATCCGCGCCCGGGCGTCCTCCTCGGTCATGCCGCGCAGCCGGACGAGGCGGTCGAGCTGGGTCTCCGGGCTCGCGTCGACGACGACCACGACGTCGTACAGCGACGCGAGGCCGTTCTCCGTGAGCAGCGGGACGTCGTGGACGACGACGGCGTCCTCGGCGGCGGCTTGTTCCAGCTCGCGGGAACGGGCGCCCACCAGGGGGTGGACGATCGAGTTCAGGACGGCGAGCTTCTCGGGGTCGGCGAAGACGATCGCGCCGAGTCGGGGCCGGTCCAGGCTGCCGTCCGCGGCGAGCACGTCCGTCCCGAAGGCCTCGACGACCAAGGCCAGGCCGGGCGTCCCCGGCGCGACGACCTCGCGCGCGATACGGTCGGCGTCGATCAGCACGGCACCGCGCTCCACGAGCAGCCGTGACACCTCGCTCTTGCCGGCGCCGATCCCGCCTGTCAGACCCACCTTCAGCATGAGCCGAAGCTTAGGGCCTGCCACTGACATCGCACCCGCCGGGAGCCGAAGCTCCTGGCCGTCCAGCCGCCTTGCCGTCTAGCCGTCGCCCTCCCGCTCCGCCAGGAACTTCTCGAACTCGCGGCCGATCTCGTCCGCCGAGGGGATCTCCACGGGCTCGGCGAGCATGTTGCCGCGGGTCTCGGCGCCCGCGGCGGCGTCGTACTGGTGCTCGAGGCCCTGGACGAGGGCGACGAGTTCGTCGTCGCCCTCCTGGATCTGGCGGTCGATCTCGGTCTGCGTGCGGTGGGCATCCGTGCGCAGGGCGTGCGCGATGCCCGGGAGAACCAGGCCGGTCGCCCCCGTGATGGCCTCCAGGACGGTCAGCGCCGCGTCCGGATACGGGGAGCGGGCGATGTAGTGCGGCACGTGCGCGGCGACGCCCAGGACGTCGTGTCCGGCCTCCATGAGGCGGTACTCGACGAGGGACTCGGCACTGCCGGGCACCTGCGCCTCCTCGAAGGGGCTGCGATGGCCGGGGACGAGCCCCGTGCGGTTGCCGTGCGGGGTGAGGCCCACCGGGCGGGTGTGCGGGACACCCATGGGGATGCCGTGGAAACTCACCGACAGCCGGACGCCCAGCCGCTCCACGATCTGCTGGACGGCCGCGGCGAAGCGTTCCCACTCCACGTCCGGCTCGGGCCCTGACAGCAGCAGGAAGGGCGCCCCGGTGGCGTCCTGGACCAGCCGTACGTCGATGGTGGGCTCCTGGTAATCGGCCCAGCTGTCACGCTTGAACGTCAGCAGCGGGCGCCTGGCGCGGTAGTCCACGAGCCGATCGTGGTCGAAGCGGGCGACGACCTGGTGGGGCAGCGAGTCGAGGAGCCGGTCGACGATCTGGTCGCCGGTCTCGCCCGCGTCGATGTATCCGTCGAAGTGGTAGAGCATGACAAGGCCGGCCGATTCCTGTGCGAGCGCCATGTCGACGACAGCCAGGCCCTTCGGCTCCCATGCGTACAAACCCTGCGGATCAAGCACTGTGACCGCTCCTCCTCGTGTTCGTACTCCACAACGCGCTGCAGGACGTGGGCATTCCCGCCCACGTCCCTGATCAGGCCTCTTTTACCGGCCTTTCATACGCAGCGTTGTGGGCCCTCATCGCGCCGCGGCGGCGTCTCAGGAGGAGAGCACGCGCGCGTGGAGGGCCGTGACCGCCTTGCGGGCCGACGTGAACGCACCGTGCTGCCAGGCGTCGGTGTGGCTGAGCCAGTCGCCGGCGAACCAGACGCGTCCGGTGGGCTCGTTCAGCGGTTTGTAGCGGACGTCGTCGGGACCGCCGGGTGTGTTGTGCCACGCGGCCTCCAGGTGGGGTGTCTGGCGCCAGTGGTGGGAGAAGGAGGAGGCGAGTTCGGTGCGGTACTTCTCGCCGTAGATCTTCACTCCGGCGGCCACCGCCCGCTTCTCGCGCCCCTGGGGGGTGAGCTCGGCGTACGAGTCCGCGTCGTCGCCGTAGTTGTAGTAGCCGATGAGGACGCCGCGCTCGCCCTGATAGCCGTACGACGGATGCCAGATGTGGGTGACGTCCTGGTCGGTCTCGGTGATACCCCCGTAGATGCCGTGATCGAGCTCCCACCAGCGGGACTTGTACTCCAGGCCGATCTTGGCCGCGGACGACGGAGTGATCGCCTCCAGCGCGCTCTGTACGCCGGAGCCGAGGTTGTGCGGCACCTTGGCGAGGATGTTGGGCGGCAGTGCGGCGACGCAGTAGTCGGCCTCGACGACCTTCGTACGGCCGCCCTGGGTGTACGTGACCGAGACGCCGTGCCCGGTGTCGGTGATTCTCGAGACCACCGCGCCGGTCCGCACGCGACGGGCCCCGACGGCCCGGGTGAGCGCCTTGGGTATCTGGTCCATGCCGCCGACCGGCTGGAACATCAGCATGGCCTGGTCGAAGCCGAACTCGAAGGAGAAGTAGCGTCCGACGCCGCTGGCGAGGACCTCGGAGGCGGTGGGGACGTCCCCGAGCAGCACGCCGGGGGTCCCGGCGGCGGCGGGGACGGTGGTGTACCCGCGGCGTTCCCCGCCCGTGTACGTCAGCTTGTCGCCGAGTTCGCCCCAGTCCTCCAGGAAGTCGACGAGGCGCTCCTTGTCGTCGGCCGTCAACTCCCCGTCCAGAGCACCCTTGTTCGTGGCCTTGGCGAGCAACTCGGAGACGTAGCCGTAGACGTCGGCCTTCGCGGTGCGGTACCGCTCGGGCCTGGTCATGCCGGCGGACTCGTTGTAGAGGTACGCGTCCGCGTTGACGTTGGTGAACACCTCCAGGGGGACACCGAGTTCGCGGCAGTAGTCGAGGGTGACCATCCACTGGGGGATGCGCGCGGGACCGGCGTTCATGTAGTGCCCGTCGGCGAAGCGCGCGGTCTGCCTGGTGCCGTGGAGATCGGTCGTGGTGTCGCCGCCGCGCACGGTGAAGTTGCGTCCGCCGGTGCGGTCTCTGGCTTCCAGGACCGTACAGTCGTAGCCCGCCTTGCCGAGTTCGTAGGCGGTGGTGAGCCCGGCGATGCCGCCGCCGACGATGACGACCTTGGCGGCGGCTCGTCCCGTGAGCGTGAAGTCGCCGGCGCTGAGAGGCCGGAAGGACTGTTCGCGCTGGGCGGCCTGGGCGGTGGGTGCCAGGCCGAGGGCTCCCATGGTGGCGAACATGGCGCCGGCGCCACCGGTGAGCCCGACGTTGCGCAGGAACGAACGCCGACTGGTGCCGGGCTCGCTGTGCGTCTGTGCCATGTGTTCGGCTCCCTCTTCGATCATGAATGACCGGGGAAGCCTCCCAATGGCCGGTTACGGCCCATCAGTTGCTCGTGTAACCCACACGTTTCTGCAAAAGGGGCGACGGAGAACGCACTGAGGGCCCGCATCCCAGGGGATGCGGGCCCTCAGTTCAAGAGCTACAGCTCAGTGGGCGTTCAGCTCTGCCCACCCGCCAGCTTCTCGCGCAGCGCGGCAAGCGCCTCGTCCGACGCGAGGGCACCGGAGGTGTCCGCACCCTCGGAGGAGTACGAACCGCCGCCGCCACCACCGGAGGCGGCCGGAGCCGCACCCGCCGTGTCGCCACCCTCGGCGGCAGCCGCAGCGTCCGCCTCGCGGGACTTGATGACCTGCTGCTGGTGCTGCTCGAAGCGGGTCTGCGCCTCGGCGTACTGGCGCTCCCACTCCTCGCGCTGCTTCTCGTACCCCTCGAGCCAGTCGTTGGTCTCGGGGTCGAAGCCCTCGGGGTAGATGTAGTTGCCCTGGTCGTCGTACGACGCGGCCATGCCGTACAGCGTCGGGTCGAACTCGACCGAGGCCGGGTCGGAACCGAAGGACTCGTTGGCCTGCTTCAGGGACAGCGAGATCCGGCGACGCTCGAGGTCGATGTCGATGACCTTGACGAAGATCTCGTCGTTGACCTGGACGACCTGCTCCGGGATCTCCACGTGGCGCTCGGCCAGTTCGGAGATGTGGACCAGACCCTCGATGCCCTCGTCCACGCGGACGAACGCACCGAACGGAACCAGCTTCGTGACCTTGCCGGGCACGACCTGGCCGATCTGGTGGGTGCGGGCGAACTGCTGCCACGGGTCTTCCTGGGTCGCCTTCAGCGACAGGGAGACACGCTCGCGGTCCATGTCGACGTCGAGGACCTCGACCGTGACCTCCTGGCCGACCTCGACCACCTCGGAGGGGTGGTCGATGTGCTTCCAGGACAGCTCGGAGACGTGGACCAGACCGTCGACGCCACCCAGGTCCACGAAGGCACCGAAGTTGACGATCGAGGAGACCACACCGGAACGGACCTGACCCTTCTGGAGGGTCGTGAGGAACGTCTGGCGGACCTCGGACTGGGTCTGCTCCAGCCAGGCACGGCGGGACAGAACCACGTTGTTGCGGTTCTTGTCGAGCTCGATGATCTTGGCCTCGAGCTCCTTGCCCACGTAGGGCTGGAGGTCGCGAACGCGGCGCATCTCGACCAGGGAGGCCGGGAGGAAGCCACGGAGGCCGATGTCGAGGATGAGACCACCCTTGACGACCTCGATGACGGTACCGGTGACGATCCCGTCCTCTTCCTTGATCTTCTCGATGGTGCCCCAGGCACGCTCGTACTGGGCGCGCTTCTTCGAGAGGATCAGGCGGCCTTCCTTGTCCTCCTTCTGGAGAACAAGGGCCTCGATCTCGTCACCGACGGCGACGACCTCGTTCGGGTCGACGTCGTGCTTGATCGAGAGCTCGCGGCTCGGGATCACACCTTCGGTCTTGTAACCGATGTCGAGCAGGACCTCGTCCCGGTCGACCTTCACGATGACGCCGTCGACGATGTCGCCGTCGTTGAAGTACTTGATCGTCTCGTCGATCGCGGCGAGGAAGGCTTCCTCGTTACCGATGTCGTTGACCGCTACCTGCGGGGTGGTGGCGGTGGTCTCGGTGCTGCTCGTCATGTGGGAAAGGGCTCCGGTACGGACATTGAAGTCGTAGGTACTGCTTACGCCGGGAGCCCGTTTCGCTCTGCAGAAGCCGGACAGCCAAGGAAGCGCCCCACCAGAAAACTGGTGATGCGCCTCGACAACCGAGGGGACATACAACAGATGCGAGCGCAGCCTGCTACGTCTGAGGAGCGCAGGCCCGCAGCGCAACTTGTAGCATACGGGGGCAGCCAGGCAGGGTCAATGCGCGAAGGCGCACACCCGGGGCGGATCGCCGCATACCCGGCACAAAACCTGTCTCACGAGGCCACGCGGGGCGGATGACGTCCCACAGGTGCCGCGCCGTCGGCGGGTCCGGACGGCCTCAGGCCGCAGACGGAAGCAGCCGGAAGCCGACAGAAGCCGACAGAAGAGGCCGCAGATCAGTACGAGGGAGCCGATCATCCAAGAGCCCGAAACGACCGAGCCGGTAGCCACCCGGCGCGCGGCCGATGTCACGGAGAGTTCCCGGGCCAACCGGGGCTGGTGGGACCGCAACGCGGACGACTACCAGGTCGAGCACGGCACGTTCCTCGGGGACGACCGTTTCGTGTGGGGCCCCGAGGGTCTCGACGAGGTCGAGGCCGGGCTGCTCGGCCCGCCGGAGGAGCTCAAGGGCAGACAGGTCCTGGAGATCGGTGCCGGCGCGGCCCAGTGCGCGCGCTGGCTGGCCGCGCAGGGGGCTCGTCCGGTCGCCCTGGACATCTCCCACCGCCAGCTCCAGCACGCGCTGCGGATCGGCGGCGCCTTCCCCCTGGTGTGCGCCGACGCGGGCGCGCTGCCCTTCGCGGACGGTTCCTTCGACCTGGCGTGCTCGGCTTACGGGGCGCTGCCGTTCGTCGCCGACCCGGTGCGGGTCCTGAGGGAGATGCACCGGGTGCTGCGTCCCGGCGGCCGTTTCGTCTTCTCGGTGACGCACCCGATCCGCTGGGCCTTTCCGGACGAGCCCGGCCCGGAGGGGCTGTCGGTGGCCGCCTCGTACTTCGACCGCACGCCCTACGTCGAGCAGGACGAGGAGGGCCGCGCGGTCTACGTCGAGCACCACCGCACGATCGGCGACCGGGTACGCGACGTGGTGGCGGGAGGTTTCCGCCTCGTCGACCTGGTCGAGCCGGAGTGGCCGGCCTGGAACACGTCCGAGTGGGGCGGCTGGTCCCCGTTGCGCGGGAACCTCATCCCGGGCACGGCGATCTTCGTGTGCGAGCGGGACTGAGAAGGCCCCGTCTACGCGCGCGTAGCGGGACTGACAAAGCCCCACCTACGCGCGCGTGCGACGGAAAACGGATAAGTGAACGCACGCGCGCGTAGGGGGCTTTTCGCGGGCGTACGACACTAGGGGGCGTGATCCGTTACGACGCCCTGGACGCCCTTCCCGTACGCAGCGCGCTGCCCGCCCTGAGCGACGCCCTGGACGGACACGGCACCGCCGTCCTCGTCGCGCCGCCCGGCACCGGCAAGACGACCCTCGTGCCGCTCGCGCTGGCCGGGCTGCTGGGCGAGGGGCCGGCGCGGCGGGTGGTGGTGGCCGAGCCGCGGCGGATCGCGGCGCGGGCGGCGGCACGGCGGATGGCGTGGCTGCTGGGCGAGAAGGTCGGCGAGAGCGTCGGTTTCACCGTGCGCGGGGAGCGGGTGGTCGGACGCCGGGCGCGCGTGGAGGTCGTCACGACCGGTGTGCTGCTGCAACGGGTGCAGCGGGACCCGGAGCTGGCCGGTGTCGACGTGGTGGTGCTGGACGAGTGCCACGAGCGGCATCTGGACGCGGACACGGCGGCGGCGTTCCTGTGGGACGTGCGCGAGACGCTGCGGCCCGAGCTGCGGCTGGTGGCGGCGTCCGCGACGACCGACGCGGACGGCTGGGCACGGCTGCTGGGCGGGGCGCCGGTGGTCGAGGCGGCGGGGGTGTCGTATCCGGTGGAGGTGGTGTGGGCGCCGCCGGCGCGTACGGTACGGCCGCCGCACGGGATGCGGGTGGATCCGGCGCTGCTCGCGCATGTGGCGGCGGTGGTGCGGCGGGCGCTGGCCGAACGCTCCGGTGACGTGCTGTGCTTCCTGCCCGGCGTGGGCGAGATCGCGCGGGTCGCCGGGCAGCTGGGTGCTCTCGGGGCCTTCGGGGAGGTCGACGTGCTCCAGGTGCACGGGCGGGCGCCGGCGGCCGTGCAGGACGCGGTGCTGGCTCCCGCGCGGCGGCGCCGGGTGGTGCTGGCGACCTCGGTGGCCGAGTCGTCGTTGACGGTTCCCGGGGTGCGGGTGGTCGTCGACTCGGGGCTGGCGCGGGAGCCGCGGGTCGATCACGCGCGCGGGCTGAGCGCGTTGACGACGGTACGGGCGTCGCAGGCGGCCGGGCGGCAGCGGGCGGGCCGTGCCGGGCGGGAGGCGCCGGGGGCGGTGTACCGGTGCTGGGCGGAGGCGGAGGACGCCCGTCTGCCGCGTTTCCCCGCCCCGGAGATCAAGGTGGCCGACCTGACCGCGTTCGCGCTGCAGGCGGCCTGCTGGGGCGATCCGGACGCCTCCGGGCTGGCGCTGCTCGATCCGCCGCCGGGCGGTGCGATGGCGGCGGCGCGGTCGGTGCTTGCGGCGGTGGGGGCTGTGGACTCCGCCGGCCGGGCCACGGAGCGGGGTCTGCGGCTGGCCCGGCTGGGACTGCATCCCCGGCTGGGGCGGGCGCTGGCGGACTCGGCGCCGGTGGTGGGCGCCGAGCGGGCTGCCGAGGTGGTGGCTCTGCTGAGCGAGGAGCCGCCCCGGGAGTACGGGGATGACCTGGCGGCCGCTGTGCGGGCTGCTCGGCGTGGGAGCGACGCCTACGGGGGACGGTGGCGCGCGGAGGTGCGGCGGCTGCGGGCCGACGCGGCCGAGTTCGCGCGCCCGCCCGGTGCCGGCTCTCTTCCAGGGGCTGTCAACGGGCGGTCCGTGCGCACCACGGAGGAAAGCGTCGCCGGTCTCGTCGCCGCTCTCGCCTTCCCCGAGCGGATCGCGAAGCGGGTCACTGAGGCGGACGGCGGTTCCTATCTCATGGTCTCCGGTACGCGCGCCGAGATCGGTCAGGGCACCGGGTTGCGCGGTGCCGCCTGGATCGCGATCGCGGTGGCTGACCGGCCCGTGGGCACGGGGCACGCGCGCGTGCGGCTCGGAGCCGTCGTCGACGAGGAGACCGCCCGGGGCGCGGCCGGCCCGCTGGCCGAGGAGCGGGAGGAGGTCCACTGGGCCGACGGGGACGTGGTGGCGCGGCGCGTGGAGCGGCTGGGGGCCGTCGAGCTGGCGGTCCGGCCGCTCAGGAACGCGGACGCCGCTGTCGTACGGGAGGCGCTCGTCGAAGGACTGCGGCAGGAAGGGCTCGGGTTGCTGCGGTGGTCGCCCGAGGCCGTCGTCCTGCGGCAGCGGCTCGCCTTTCTGCGGCTGCACCGCGGGGAGCCGTGGCCCGATGTGTCGGACGATGCCCTGCACGCGCGCGTGGACGAATGGCTGGAGCCGGAGCTGGGCCGGGCACGGCGGCGCGCCGATCTCGCGCGGATCGATGCCGGGCAGGCGCTCACGCGGCTGCTGCCCTGGGCCTCCGGGGACGCCGCGCGGCTCGACGAGCTCGCCCCGGAGCGGATCGCCGTGCCGAGCGGGTCCCGGATCCGGATCGGCTACGACCGTCCCGAACAGCCCGTGCTGGCCGTGAAGTTGCAGGAGATGTTCGGCCTGCAGGAGTCGCCCCGGGTGGCCGGGGTGCCGCTGCTCGTCCATCTCCTGTCCCCCGCCGGGCGGCCGGCCGCCGTCACCGCCGATCTCGCCTCCTTCTGGAAGGACGGCTACAAGGGCGTGCGGGCGGAGCTGCGGGGCCGGTATCCGAAGCACCCGTGGCCCGAGGACCCGGCGTCCGCCGAGCCGACGCGGTACACCAACGCCCGGCTCAGGCGGTGACCGGTTCCGGTTCCGGTTTCTCGGCCGCGGCCGGGGCGCCCGGGTGGCGGCCGCGGGCCTCCAGGTACAGCGACAGCGCCAGGAGCAGGACGCCGAGGATCAGGAAGCCCCAGGGAAGGTACGAGGTCAGCAGCAGGACCAGGGTGCGGTTGGACTTGACCAGGTCGACGGTGTGCTCGATGTAGTCCTCGCGCATCTTCACGTGACCGGCGAACGCCGTCACCTTCTCCCGGCCGCCGAGCAGGCTGCCGCCGCGCAGCTCCTCGTTGTGGATCTCCTCGCCGTAGACGGGGGCGCCGGTCAGCGGTTCGACCCAGAACTTGCGGACCGTCGTGTACCAGCGGGTGGTCCCGGTCTTGGCGACCGACTCGGGGGTGATGCCGGCGACGGGCATGGCCTTGGGGAAAGCCACCTTGGTCCAGGGGATGGTCTGCTCGAAGTAGTAGACCTCGACGCCCCGGAAGTGCTGGGTGCCCTTGTAGTGGATGGGTGCCGTGACGCGGGCCTGCGCGTCGAAGTACTCGTAGTCCCGTTTCTCCGTCAGGAACGGCCACTTGAACTCGATGCCCTCCCGTTTGACCGGGTCACCGTCGACCGCCTCGCCGGTGGCGTGGACGGGTTCCTGGGTGTGGGCGTCGAAGATGTACCGCTCGGGGATCTTGGAGACCATCGTGCCGTCGGGCCCCTGCACATAGGACAGGCCGTCCCAGACGACGACGTCCCTGCCCGCTGTCTTCTCGATCTGCTCGGAGGCCTCCACGTTGCCCCTGAGGGTCTGCACGATGGTGACCTTGGGGACCTTCTTCGCCTTCATTCCGTCGTTGTAGTCCAGGAGGGTGGCGTCCTTCGCCTCCAGGACCATGTCCTGGTACTGGTTCGCCGGGATCTTCGCGAGGCGCGGGAAGGCGTACCAGCGCAGCAGCGGGGACAGCGCCGCGAAGAACACGGCGAGGGCGAGCAGGATCAGACTGGCCTTGCGGCGCATCTCGGTCTCCCTCCCGAGTCGTTACGGGTGTGCGGGCACCGTCGTCAGCAGCGGTTTCGGGGACGTGGTGCCCGTGGGCGCGCCCATGGCCGTGATCGTGAGGACCATGGCGAACGCGACGGCGAGACCGGTCGCGGCGGCGATCAGAGCACGCATGCCTGCCTCCGGCGAGCTGGAACTGATACATCGTCAGGTCCGGCACCGTAGCAACGGGCGGGTGAGATGAGAACACGTCGCACACACAACGGCGGCGCCCCTCCGAGGAGGAGCGCCGCCGTGGTCGTACGCAGGACCCTGGGCGAAGGACCGCGCGGGGATGCGCGGGACTATGCGCTGGGGCTCGCCGAACCGCTGCCCGACGGGGACGGACTCGGTGACGGCGTGTCGGCCGCCGCGACGGTCAACGGGACGTTGACCGAGGCACCGCCCGCGGTGGTGACACGGAGCATGTACGTACCGGCGGTGTCGTCGGCGTACAGCTTCGGCAGTTTCAGCAGGCCGTTCGCGTCCGTCTGCAGTCCCGTGAGGGTGCGTACGGTCTTGCCGTCCGCGTCCTTGAAGTAGGGGCCCTTGTCGTTCTCGGTCGGGTCCAGCGCCGACTTGATCAGGGTGGCGGTGACCGCGACCTTGTCGGCGACCTCGCCCTGGTAGGTGGCCTTCACCTCGACCTGGTCGGCGAACTCGCCGCCGGGGGTACAGGTCAGCGCGGTGTCGCTGGTGCGGGTGACGGCGTCGGCGGTGCGCTCGGTGACAGTGGCCGTGTAGTCGAGGCTCTTGACCGTGCGGCCGACGACGGTGACGCGGACCGTGAAGTCACCCGTCTTCTCACCCGCCTTCAGCGCGGGCGCGACGGCCACACCGGTGCTGTTGGTGACGATCGTGGCCACGCTCTCGCCGCCGGTGAAGGTGGTGTCGGTGGTGCCGACGATGGTGAAGCGGATCCGGACCCTGGCGACGGCCTCGCCGCTCTTGGTCTCGGCCCGGGCGCTGACCCTCTTGGCGAACGCGTCGCCCGCCTGCGCGGTGAGCTTGGCGGTGCCCGCGTCCTCCAGGTGGTCCACCGTGTCGGTGGAGGTCGGGGGGGTGGCGGGGGGCGTGCTCGGCGGGGTGGTGGACGGCGGGGTCGTCGCGGGCGGCTTGGGGATCTGAGGACTCTGGGGACTCGGGGAGCCGCCGCCGGGTTTGCCGGGCCTGTGCGGCCGTTCCGTGGCCGGGGACGTCGAGTTGGGACTCGTCGTTCCGGCGATGCCGTCGCTGCGGTTGCCGGGGAGGCTGCCCGTGCCGTCGGGGACCTCGTGGGTGCCCTTGCGGTAGTAGTCCAGCCACGTCAGGACCGTGTTCAGGTAGTCCTGCGAGTTGTTGTAGCTGAGGATCGCGCTGCTCAGGCCGGCGTTCGTGGACAGGTCCCAGCTGTTGCGGCACAGGTAGTGGCCGGCCGCGAGCGCTGCGTCGTAGACGTTGTTGGGGTCCTTCACGCCGTCGCTGTTGCCGTCGCGGCCCGCCCACGCCCAGGTCGACGGGATGAACTGCATGGGGCCGACGGCCTGGTCATAGCTGCTGTTGCCGTCGTAGGCCCCGTTGTCGGTGTCCTTGATCAGCGCGAAGCCGTTGCCGTCGAGCTGCGGGCCGAGGATCTTGGAGAGCGTGGTGCCGTTGGCGTCGACCTGGCCGCCGCGGGCCTGGCCCGACTCGACCCTGCCGATGGCGGCGAGGAGTTCCCAGGGCAGGTTGCAACCGGGCTTGGCCGACCGCAGTGCGGCCGCGGCCTTCTTGTAGGCGTCGAGGACGGTCGCGGGAATGCCCGCCTCCGTCTCGCCCTGGGCGGCGGCGGGCGGCCCGACGGTCGGCGAGGGGCTCGGGGTGTTGAGCGGCGGCAGGTCCGTGTAGTACGGCGAGTTGCCGGTCGCACCGCCCCCGTCGGCACCGGCACCGGCACCGGCTTCGGCTGCGGTGTCGGCGCCGCTGGTGACCGGTCTGTTCTCGTCGGCCGTCACCCCCGGAGCCTGAGAGGCGGACAGGGCCGCGACCGCGGCCGCGGCCACGGCGGTGGTTGCCGCCCCTTTGCGCAGCCTCCTGCCGAATTGCGCCGCCATAGAGTGAACTCCTCCCGTGGACGCCCGAGCGCCCGTGTGCCGGTAACCCTCGTCCGTTGTGACGGTCGACCCACCCCGGTGGTTGCCCCCGCGGCGGGCCCCGTTTTCTGTTCGCGTGTTCGACTCCGAGCTCCCTGGCCCGGCGACCCAGGCGACCCTATGACAACTTCCTTGACGGAGACACCCGTTCGTGCCCGATATTCACCGATTGGCCACGCGGGCTTGTGTCCTCGGTCGCCCTGCGTCCCGTCCCGCATATTGTGTTTCCCTGATCAACGGGCCTTTCGGTCCCGCCAACACCTGTTGTGGGAGCCTCGTTGCCGTTCACTTTGAGCCATGCGGCCGCCGTCCTGCCCGCCGTGCGCGCTGACGGGAGCGGCCGGGGCCCGCTGGTTCCGGCGGCGCTCGTGGCGGGTTCCTTCGCCCCCGACATGACCTATTTCGCGGCGAGTGCCGTGTCCGGGGGGATGGAGTTCGGCGCCGTGACCCACTCCTTCGCGGGCGTCTTCACGGTCGACGTGCTGATCGCCTGGGCGCTGGTCGGGCTGTGGCTGCTGGTGCGCGAACCGCTGGTGGCGCTGCTGCCGCCGGCCAGGCAGGTCCGGGTGGCGGCACTCCTGCGCTGCGGGACGCCACGCGCGCGCGTACGGCCGTCCTCCGTGCTGTGGTGGTACGTCTCCGCCGCGCTCGGCGCACTCACCCACGTCGTGTGGGACGCGTTCACCCACCTCGACCGGTGGGGGATGCGGCTGTTTCCCTTCCTGGGCCGGGAGGTGGCGGGCTCCCCCTTGTACTGGTACCTGCAGTACGGCGGTTCGGCGGTCGCCGCGGCCGTCATCGCGGTGTTCGTGGCGCACGCGCTGCGGCGGACACCGGGGACGGTCCCGGTGGTGGGGGTCGCGGTGCTGTCCGTACGGGACCGGTGGTGGGCCCTGGCCGTGATCGGCGGCTGTGCGACGGTCGCGGCGGTGCAGCGGGTGACCCAGTGGTGGGAGTACTGGGGTTCCACCGCGAAGCCCTGGGAACTGATTCCCCCGCTGTGCTTCGGAGCAGGCGCGGGGCTCGTCCTCGGCGTGCTGCTGTACGCCGCCGGGGTCAGGGCGTGGCGTCCCGCCCCGGTGGCCGACGGTACGGCGGCGGCTGGGGATCGGAGCGGCCGGGCCGCCCGATGACGGCGGTGAACACCGTGATCGCGGGCACCGGGCGGGACCGTGGCAGCAGGGTGAGCGCCCGGGCGAGGTAACCGCGGCCCCGCCCGGCCCACAGCCGCCACACGGACGCCTCGCGGCCGTGCCCTACGGCCTCCCGGTCCCGTTCGACGAACCGGTACCGCAGCGCTGCGACGGCGCGACGCAGGGTCTTCGCGAGACGGGCGACGATGCGGGTGGAGCCTTGGGCGAGTCCGGGTCCGGGAGCGGGTCCGGGTCCGCGTCCGGGAGTGTCGGAGCTGCGCGGGTCCGTTGCCGGACTCGGTGCGGTCATCCGGCGCAGGGCTGTCGCCAGGTCGGTGGGGACGCGGGCGGTGCTTGCGGCGGCCGCGACGGCCGGGATCGGTGGCGGCGGCGATGACGAGGCGGATGCGTTGTGCGCCTGTAGCTGTAGCTGTGCCTGCCTCCGCCTCTGGGCCCTCCGGCGGTGAAGCATGCGTATACCCATGCCCGCATCCTGGCGGGAAGCGATACCGGGGGGCGCCCCCGCGGGGGCCACACGGGTGACGGGGCGTGCGGGGGCTGCCTGCTTACGGGGCGGGGCCCGTGTCGCGGCCCGGAGGGCGGGGCCAGAGCCTACGTGCCGCTACCGGCCTCGCCCCGACAGCCACCCCCCGCCGCCTCAGCGGCACGACCGCACGCAAGCCACGGCCGTATCCCCGCCCGACCGCCGGAGGCTAGTGCGCTGCCGACTCCCAGTCCGGTCCCGAGCCCACCGAGACACCCAAGGGGATCCTGAGGTCGACCGCGTTGGACATTTCACGGCGGACCAGTTCCTCCGTGGCCGCGCGTTCGCCGGGGGCGATCTCCAGGACGACTTCGTCGTGGACCTGGAGGAGCATGCGGGACTTGAGGTCCGCCTCGCGCAGGGCCCGGTCCACGTTCAACATGGCGATCTTGACGATGTCCGCGGCCGTGCCCTGGATGGGCGCGTTGAGGGCCATCCGCTCGGCCGCCTCGCGGCGCTGGCGGTTGTCGCTGTTGAGGTCGGGCAGGTAGCGGCGGCGCCCGAAGAGCGTGGCCGTGTAGCCCGTCGCCCGCGCCTCGTCGACCGCGCGGCGCAGATAGTCCCGTACGCCGCCGAACCGCTCGAAGTAGGCGTCCATCAGGGCACGCGCCTCGGCCGCCTCGATGTTCAGCTGCTGGGACAGGCCGAAAGCCGACAGGCCGTACGCGAGGCCGTACGACATCGCCTTGATCTTCCGCCGCATCTCCGCGTCCACCGCGGTCGGCTCCACCGCGAACACCTGCGCGGCGGCCGTCGTGTGCAGGTCCTCGCCGGAGGTGAACGCCTCGATGAGACCGGCGTCCTCGGACAGGTGGGCCATCACGCGCAGTTCGATCTGGCTGTAGTCGGCCGTCATCAGCGACTCGAAGCCCTCGCCGACGACGAAGCCTCGGCGGATGGCCCGGCCCTCGTCCGTGCGGACCGGGATGTTCTGCAGGTTCGGATCGGTGGAGGAGAGCCGGCCGGTCGCGGCGACCGTCTGGTTGAACGTGGTGTGGATACGGCCGTCCGTCGCGACCGTCTTGATCAGGCCCTCGACGGTGACCCGCAGCTTGGCCTGCTCACGGTGCCGGAGCATTATCACCGGCAGTTCGTTGTCCGTCTGGGCGGCCAGCCAGGCGAGCGCGTCGGCGTCGGTGGTGTAGCCGGTCTTGGTGCGCTTGGTCTTGGGCAGGGCCAGCTCGCCGAAGAGGACCTCCTGAAGCTGCTTGGGCGAGCCGAGGTTGAACTCGTGCCCGGCCGCCGCGTGCGCCTCCTTCACGGCCTGCTGGACGGCGCCCGCGAACATCTGCTCCATGGCCTCCAGGTGGGGCCGGTCGGCGGCGATGCCGTGCCGCTCCATCCTGGCCAGCAGGGCGGAGGTGGGCAGTTCCATGTCACGCAGCAGCTCTGCCGCGCCGACCTCCTGGAGACGCGTCCCGAAGGCCTCGCCCAGGTCGAGGACGGCACGGGCCTGGATCATCAAGACCTCGGCCTCGGCACCGTCGTCCGCGCCGAAAGCCAGCTGACCGTCGGCCGCGGCGGCGGGTGCCAGCTCGCGGTGCAGGTACTCCATGGACAGCGCGTCCAGGTCGAAGGAACGGCGGCCCGGCTTGACCAGGTAGGCGGCGAGTGCCGTGTCCATGGTGACGCCGGCGATGCTCCAGCCGTGCTCGGCGAAGACCCGCATCGCGCCCTTGGCGTTGTGGAGGACCTTGGGCCGGCCGGCGTCGGCCAGCCAGGCGGCGAACGCCGTCTCGTCGGCCTCGTCCAGCTGGGACGGGTCGAACCAGGCGGCCGCTCCCCCGGCCGCGGCGAGCGCGATCTCGGCGACCGAGCCGGTGCCGAGCGCCCAGGTGTCGACCGTGGCCATACCGAGGACCTCACCGGCGTGCTCGGAGAGCCAGGGGGCCAGCTCGCCGGTGCCCAGCACGGTGCCGTCCAGCTCCACGCCGTCCGTGAGGACCGGGGTCGACTCGGCCTCCTCGGCGCCGGGGTCGACCGCGAAGAGCCGCTCCCGCAGCGAGGGGTTGCGGATCTCCAGGGTGTCCAGGACCATCGCGACGGTCTTGCGGTCGTACGCCGCCCGCTCCAGGTCGGCGACCGTCTTCGGCAGCTCCACCCGCCGCTCCAGCTCGGTCAGGCGCCGGTTGAGCTTGACGGACTCCAGGTGGTCGCGGAGGTTCTGCCCCGCTTTGCCCTTGACCTCATCGACCCGCTCCACCAGTTCCGCGAACGAGCCGAACTGGTTGATCCACTTCGCGGCCGTCTTCTCACCGACGCCCGGGATGCCCGGCAGGTTGTCGGACGGGTCGCCGCGCAGCGCCGCGAAGTCCGGGTACTGCGCCGGCGTCAAGCCGTACTTCTCGAACACCTTCTCCGGAGTGAACCGGGTCAGCTCGGAGACGCCCTTCGTCGGATACAGCACCGTCGTGTGCTCGCTGACCAGTTGGAAGGAGTCCCGGTCACCGGTGACGATCAGCACCTCGAAGCCCTCGGCCTCGGCCTGCGTGGCCAGGGTGGCGATGATGTCGTCCGCTTCGAAGCCGTCGACGGCGAAGCGCTGCGCGTGCATCGCGTCGAGCAGTTCGCCGATCAGTTCGACCTGGCCCTTGAACTCGTCCGGCGTCTTGGAACGGTTGGCCTTGTACTCCGTGAACTCCTCGGAGCGCCAGGTCTTGCGGGAGACGTCGAAGGCCACCGCGAAGTGCGTGGGCGCCTCGTCGCGCAGGGTGTTGGCCAGCATCGACGCGAAGCCGTAGATCGCGTTCGTCGGCTGGCCGGTCGCGGTCGTGAAGTTCTCCGCGGGCAGCGCGAAGAACGCGCGGTAGGCCAGCGAGTGCCCGTCCATGAGCATCAGGCGGGGACGCGCGCCGTCGGCGGTCTTGTCGGTCTTCTTCGATGCTGTTTCTGCCACGCCCCCGATCCTGCCACGCCCCACTGACAGTCGGGACCGCCCCAGAGCCCACACCCGGCCACCGGCCGGGAACCACCGAGGACCCACACCCCGCCACCGGACCGGAACCACCCACGATCCACACCCCACCACCGGCCCAGGACCGCCCGGGGCCAAGACCCCACCGACAGGTGGAACCACCCAGGACCCGCACCCCACCGACAGCCGGGACCGGCACCCCTGGACCACCCCCGGCGGGACCGCCCCCCGGCACGGCGTGAAGAAGATCGACGGCGGGAAGTCCTCCCGTGCGAACAGTGCCCCCGCCGTTCCCAGCCGTTCCCCCCTGCCCACCTGCCTCCACTGTCCCCCTCTGTCCCCCTTATCCCGCCCTGTCTCCCCCTGTCCCCCCTGCCCCGCCCGCCCACGATCGTTGTCACCGGCGCGTGCGAGGATCTCTGAGGTAGTGCACACGCGTAGGCGCAGCAGTGCGCACGCGTCAGCGAAGGAGAGCGCGCGATGGCAACGAAGCCGCCCAAAGCGGACCCGGTCCAGGACGCACCGCAGGTCGCGGAGCCGAAGCACGCGGCGGCGGGGATCCCGGCCATCGGGCACAGCCTGCGTATCGCACAGCAGCAGATGGGCGTGAAGCGCACCGCGCTGACCCTGCTGCGGGTGAACCAGAAGGACGGCTTCGACTGCCCGGGCTGCGCCTGGCCGGAGCCGGACCACCGGCACGCGGCGGAGTTCTGTGAGAACGGCGCGAAGGCGGTCGCCGAGGAGGCCACCCTGCGCCGGGTCACCCCGGAGTTCTTCGCCGCGCACTCCGTGGCCGACCTCGCCACCCGCAGCGGCTACTGGCTGGGCCAGCAGGGCCGGCTCACCCACCCCATGTACCTCCCCGAGGGGGGCGAGCACTACGAGCCGGTGACCTGGGAGCGCGCGTTCGACATCATCGCCGAGGAGATCCAC
Source organism: Streptomyces sp. NPDC050287 (assembly GCF_044459385.1). Classification (NCBI taxonomy): domain Bacteria; kingdom Bacillati; phylum Actinomycetota; class Actinomycetes; order Kitasatosporales; family Streptomycetaceae; genus Streptomyces; species Streptomyces sp. NPDC050287. Next base: position 339,721 of record NZ_JBITIY010000001.1, read on the forward strand.
GCCCTCTCCTCGCCCGACGAGGCCCTCTTCTACACCTCGGGACGCACCAGCAACGAGGCCGCGTTCCTCTACCAGCTCTTCGCTCGTGAACTCGGCACCAACAACCTGCCGGACTGTTCCAACATGTGCCACGAGTCGTCCGGCTCGGCCCTGTCCGAGACGATCGGCATCGGCAAGGGCAGCGTCCTGCTGGAGGACCTCTACAAGGCGGACCTGATCATCGTCGCCGGCCAGAACCCCGGCACCAACCACCCGCGCATGCTCTCCGCCCTGGAGAAGGCGAAGGCGAACGGCGCGAAGATCATCAGCGTGAACCCGCTGCCCGAGGCGGGCCTGGAACGCTTCAAGAACCCGCAGACCCCCAAGGGGCTCACTACCGGCGCCGCGCTCACCGACCTGTTCCTGCAGATCCGCATCGGCGGCGACCAGGCCCTGTTCCGCCTCCTCAACAAGCTGATCCTGGAGACCGACGGCGCGGTCGACGAGGAGTTCGTGAGCGAACACACCCACGGCTACGAGGAGTTCGCTGCCGCCGCCCGCGCGGCCGACTGGGACGAGACGCTCACCGCGACCGGCCTGTCCCAGCAGGAGATCGAGGAAGCCCTCGGGATGGTCCTCGCCTCGCAGCGCACCATCGTCTGCTGGGCGATGGGCCTCACCCAGCACAAGCACTCCGTGCCCACCATCCGCGAGGTCGTCAACTTCCTTCTCCTGCGCGGCAACATCGGCCGCCCCGGCGCGGGCGTGTGCCCCGTGCGCGGCCACTCGAACGTGCAGGGCGACCGCACGATGGGCATCTTCGAACGCCCCGCCCCCGCCTTCCTGGACGCCCTGGAGAGGGAGTTCGGCTTCGCGCCGCCCCGGGAGCACGGATACGACGTCGTGCGGGCCATCCGCGCCCTGCGCGACGGTGAGGCGAAGGTGTTCTTCGCGATGGGCGGCAACTTCGTCTCCGCCTCCCCCGACACCGAGGTCACCGAGGCCGCCATGCGCCGGGCCACACTGACCGTACACGTGTCGACCAAGCTCAACCGCTCGCACGCGATCACGGGCGCGCGTGCCCTGATCCTGCCGACCCTCGGCCGCACGGAACGTGATGTGCAAGTCGGCCCGAACGGGAAAGGCGCCGAGCAGTTCGTGACCGTCGAGGACTCCATGGGCATGGTGCACGCCTCCCGCGGCCGCCTGGAGCCGGCGAGCGCGCACCTGCTGTCCGAGCCGGCGATCGTGTGCCGGATGGCCCGCCGGGTGCTCGGCGAGGACAGCAAGGTGCCCTGGGAGGAGTTCGAGAAGGACTACGCCGCGATCCGTGACCGCATCGCCCGCGTGATCCCCGGCTTCGAGGACTTCAACGCGCGCGTCACTGGTTCCGCCGGCCGCCCTGGCGGCTTCGCCCTCCCGCACGCCCCCCGCGACGAGCGCCGCTTCCCGACCGCCACCGGCAAGGCCAACTTCACCGCCGCGCCGGTCGAGTACCCGAAGCTGCCCGAGGGCCGGCTGCTGCTGCAGACGCTGCGCTCGCACGACCAGTACAACACCACGATCTACGGCCTCGACGACCGCTACCGAGGCATCCGCAACGGGCGCCGGGTGGTGCTGGTGAACCCCGAGGACGCGCGGTCGCTCGGAGTGGCCGACGGGACGTACGTCGATCTCGTGAGCGAGTGGCGGGACGGCGTGGAGCGGCGGGCCGCGGGCTTCCGGGTCGTGCACTACCCGACCGCGCGCGGGTGTGCCGCCGCCTACTACCCCGAGACCAACGTCCTCGTGCCGCTCGACGCCACGGCGGACACCAGTAACACCCCGGCCAGCAAGTCGGTCGTCGTACGTCTGGAACAATCGACGACCGACTGAGCGTTTGCTCAGCCACCAGGTTGGCAAGACGAACGGAGCCGGGTCCCATGGGTGAGCAGCAGCACGTGAAGTTCCCGCAGGAGGTCATCGACGAGTACGCCGCCCTCGGCGTCGACCTGCAGGCCCTGTTCTCCGCAGGACACCTCGGGACCCGGATGGGCGTCCAGATCACTCAGGCGTCGCCGGAGCGCGTTGTCGGGACGATGCCCGTCGAAGGGAACACCCAGCCCTACGGACTGCTGCACGGCGGCGCCTCCGCGGTGCTCGCCGAGACCCTCGGGTCGGTGGGCGCGATGCTGCACGCGGGAAGCTCGAAACTCGCGGTCGGCGTCGACCTGAACTGCACCCATCACCGGGGAGCACGCTCGGGCCTGGTGACCGGCGTGGCCACACCGGTGCACCGGGGGCGGACCACGGCGACGTACGAGATCGTCATCAGCGACGAGGAGAGCCGACGGGTGTGCACCGCGCGGCTGACCTGCCTCCTGCGCGACGTCAACCCGGGAGACGGCGAACACGTACGCGCCGCCCGCTGACCTGCCGGCACCTTGTTCGGCCCCGCACGCCCACAACCACCCTCGCGGCGAGCACGGTCGCATCGGCCGTGGCTGCCGTACGGCTACGGCCCGGAACCGCCCTCGACCGCGCCCCACGAGCCCCCACACACTTGCCGATGCGATGACCGAGTCCCGCTACGCGGGATTCGTCACCGGCGAGACGACGGCGGCAAACACACTCACACCGTGCGGATATCCGTATCCGACTGCTGACGGATCCCCCTCGACGTCAACCCGCCTCCGCTCACGTAACGCTGTGTAACACGCGCGCAATACAGCACCGCAGTTTCATCTTCGGCGGCCCGCACTCCCACGATCTTTCCCCTCTCCTCCCCGCGGGCTGCGACACGGTCGAGTCATGACCCTCACCCACATACAACCGGAAGTGCAGATTCTCAACATGTGGACCAAGAGGAATTCCCGCCAAACCGGCCAAGAACCCTTTCCGTCGAAGTTCAAAACCACCACGGCATAACAAGAACGTCACAAGCCAGCCCACAGCGATGCCGCCACCGGTCAGACAGGTTTAGAGTCACGCCCAGTCACCGCGCCGCCGGGCGCGTCCGCAGCATGGCTTGGTATCACCCAGTACGGCCCGGCGAGTCACACAGCGACCCAACTGGGCCGCTGGCGCCAGGGAGAGGATTCACCTTGCGACACCGTTCTTTGGTCATACTCACCTCCGTGCTCACCACGGGAGCTCTCACGCTGACCGCCTGCGGTTCGCGCGACGACGACAAGGGTGGGGACAGCAGCAGCAAGACCGAGATCATCATTGGCGTCGACGCACCGCTGACCGGTCAGAACTCCGCCACCGGCCTCGGCATCCAGGGCGGCGTCCAGATCGCCGTCGACGACGCCAACAAGAAAAACCTCGTACCCGGCGTGACCTTCAAGGTCCAGGCGCTCGACGACAAGGCGATCCCCGCCAGCGGACAGCAGAACGCCACCCAGTTCGTGAACAACGACAAGGTGCTCGGCGTCGTCGGCCCGCTCAACTCCGGTGTCGCCACCCAGATGCAGCAGGTCTTCGCCACCGCCAACCTGGTCGAGATCTCGCCCTCCAACACCGCGCCCGAGCTCACCCAGGGCAAGAACTGGCAGACCACCAAGTCCCGCCCGTTCAAGACGTACTTCCGCACCGCCACCACCGACGCCCTGCAGGGCGGCTTCGCAGCCGACTACGCGGCCAAGACGCTGAAGAAGAAGAACGTCTTCATCGTCGACGACAAGCAGACCTACGGCGCGGGCCTGGCCAAGCTCTTCAAGGCCGGCTTCACCGGCGCGGGCGGCAAGGTCGCCGGCGAGGACCACGTCAACACCGGCGACACGGACTTCTCGGCCCTCGTCACCAAGATCAAGAACTCCAAGGCGGACCTGGTCTACTACGGCGGCCAGTACGACGAGTCGGAGAAGCTGACCAAGCAGCTCAAGGACGGCGGCGCCAAGATCCCGCTCTTCGGCGGCGACGGCATGTTCTCCGAGACCTACATCCAGACCGCCGGCAAGACCTCCGAGGGCGACCTCGCCACCTCCGTCGGCGCCCCCGTCGACTCCCTCCCCTCCGCCCAGGACTTCATCAAGAAGTACAAGGCAGCCGGCCTCAAGGGCGACTACGGCACCTACGGCGGCTACTCCTACGACGCCGCCACCGCCATCATCAAGGCGATCGCCAACGTCGTGAAGGACGGCAAGGTCCCCGACGACGCACGCGCCCAGATCGTCGCCGAAGTCCAGAAGTCGAACTTCGAGGGCATCGCCGGCCCCGTCTCCTTCGACCAGTACGGCGACACCACCAACAAGCAGCTGACCGTCTACCAGGTCACCGACGGCAAGTGGAAGGCCGTCAAGAGCGGCACCTTCAACGGCTGACCATTCCCAGCCGGAACCGCCGCTAGAACCACCCCGGGCCGCGCGGCCAGACCACCCGTCACCGCGCGGCCCGCTCCACGTCCTGTGCTCCCACTCCAAACCCACATGGAGGCCATGCGGTGAACACTCTGCCGCAGCAGCTGGCCAACGGGCTGTTCCTCGGCTCGATGTACGGGCTGATCGCCATCGGCTACACGATGGTGTACGGCATCGTCCAGCTCATCAACTTCGCCCATGGCGAGATCTTCATGACCGGCGGCTTCGGCGCGCTCACGGTCTACCTCTACGTCCTGCCCAACGGCACATCCATGTGGATAGCCCTCCCGGCGATGCTCATCGGAGGCGGACTCGTCTCCATCCTCATCGCCGTCGGCGCCGAACGCTTCGCCTACCGACCACTGCGCGGCGCACCACGCCTCGCACCACTCATCACCGCCATCGGCCTCTCCCTCGCACTCCAGCAGGCCGTCTTCAACTGGTACCCCGACGCCAAAACGGACCGCAACTTCCCGCAACTGGACTTCGGCCCCTGGCACATCGGCTCCCTCAGCATCCAAAGCGGCTCCGTCTTCGTCATCATCGCCGCCCCCATCTGCATGGCCGCCCTCGCCATCTTCGTCCGACTCTCCCGCACCGGCCGCGCCATGCAGGCCACCGCCCAAGACCCGGACACCGCCCAGCTCATGGGCATCGACACCAACCGCATCATCGTGATCGCGTTCGCCATCGGCGGCTTCTTCGCCGCCGTCGCCGCCGTCGCCTACGGCCTGCGCTACGGACAGATCAAATACGACATGGGCTTCCAGATGGGCCTCAAGGCATTCACCGCGGCCGTGCTCGGCGGCATCGGCAACATCTACGGCGCCATGATCGGCGGCCTGGTCCTCGGCCTCGCCGAAACCATGGCCACCTCCTACATCGACGGCATCCCCGGCATGCAGCAACTCGGCGGCGGCGGCTGGGCCTCCGTATGGGCCTTCGTCCTCCTCATCCTCGTCCTGCTGTTCAGACCACAAGGCCTCGTCGGCGAACGCGTCGCGGACAGGGCGTGAGCACCATGACAACCACCACCGCCAACGCCCCACGCGGCCTCATCGCCCTGCCCCACAGCGCCGCCCGCGCCCTCATCGCCCTCGGCGCCCTCGGCACCATCGCCAGCACCTTCATGTCCTGGACCTGGACCTCCGACTTCCCCGGAGACCTCACCTACTACGGCTCCCCCGCCGGACTCCAGATCCTCGACCTCATCGCCGGCGCACTCACCCTCCTCTACGCGCTCACCCGCTGGAACGTACGCGGCCTGCACTGGCTCAACCCCGCGACCGCCACCGCACCCGTCGTACTCGCGGCCACCTCCGCCTTCGCCGTCAGCTGGTTCAGCGCCATCGCCATCACCGTCGACCTGGGCGGCCTCGTCAACCTCGACCCCGGCGCCTACATCGCCGCCGTCGCCTCCCTCGTCGCCCTCCTCGGCGCCCTCGCACTCCCCAGCCCCGGCGACACCGCCAAAGCCTGGGTCAGCAAGCCCGACAACATCCCCGCCGCAGGCCAACTCCCCGGCTGGGCCGAACGCCTCATCATCACCGCCGCCACCGCCCTCGCCCTGATCGCCTTCGCCTACGGCATCGGCGTCGACCCCGACGCCAGCGAGACCTTCGTCGGCTACCTGCTCCTCGTCGTCTTCGGCGCCTGGGCACTCCTCGCCGCCGGCCTCTTCGACCGGTTCTCCGCACTCAACGCCCGGCACAAAGGTTTCGCCACCACCATGGCGTTCCTCGCCGCAGCGCTCTTCCCCTTCGTCGAGAACAACGAACACAACGCCAACCTCGGCGTGAACATCCTCGTCGTCGGAACCGTCGCCCTCGGCCTCAACATCGTCGTCGGCCTCACCGGACTCCTCGACCTCGGATACGTCGCCTTCCTCGGCGTCGGCGCCTACGCCGCCGCCCTCGTCTCCGGCTCCGAATTCTCCCGGTTCTCCGGCGTCCAGTTCCCGTTCTGGGCCGCCATGCTCACCGGCATGGCCGCATCGCTCGTCTTCGGCGTCCTCATCGGCGCCCCCACCCTGCGACTGCGCGGCGACTACCTCGCCATCGTCACCCTCGGCTTCGGAGAGATCTTCCGCATCACCGTCAACAACCTCGACGGCTCCTCCGGACCGAACCTGACCAACGGCCCCAACGGCATCTCGATGATCCCCGACATGAACATCTTCGGCTTCAACCTCGGGACCCCCCACGACATCGGATCCATCACCGTCGGCCGCTTCGCGAACTACTTCCTGCTGATGCTGATCATCACCGGCATCGTCGTCCTCGTCTTCAACCGAGCCGCGGACTCACGCATCGGCCGCTCCTGGATCGCCATCCGCGAAGACGAGACCGCCGCCACCGCCATGGGCATCAACGGCTTCCGCGTCAAACTCATCGCCTTCGCACTCGGCGCCTCCCTGGCCGGCCTCGCCGGCACCGTCAGCGCCCACGTCGGCTACAGCGTCAACCCCGCCCCCTACCAGTTCGCCGGCTCCGTACCCCCCAACTCAGCCTTCCTGCTGGCCGCAGTGGTACTCGGCGGCATGGGCACCGTCAACGGCCCCATCCTCGGCGCCACGCTGCTCTACCTCCTCCCCGAGAAGCTCGGCTTCCTCAAGGAGTACCAGCTCCTCGCCTTCGGCATCGCCCTCGTGATCCTCATGCGCTTCCGGCCCGAAGGCATCATCCCCAACCGGCGCCGCCAGCTCGAATTCCACGAGACCGACCACATCGACATCCCCGCACAAGGCCTTCCCGACAGCACCGTCGGCGTCACCAAGGCAGGGGCGTGACCCACATGACCACCACCACCGCACCCAGCCCCGTCCTCGAAGCCAGCGGCGTCACCATGCGCTTCGGCGGCCTCACCGCCGTACGCAATGTCGACCTCACCGTCAACAGCGGCGAAATCGTCGGCCTCATCGGCCCCAACGGAGCCGGCAAAACCACCTTCTTCAACTGCCTCACCGGCCTGTACGTGCCCACAGAAGGAACGGTCTCCTACAAAGGCACAGTGCTCCCGCCCAAACCCCACCTCGTCACCAGCGCCGGCATCGCACGCACCTTCCAGAACATCCGGCTCTTCGCCAACATGACCGTCCTGGAAAACGTCCTCGTCGGCCGCCACACCAGAACCAAAGAAGGTCTCTGGTCCGCACTCCTGCGCGGCCCCGGATTCCGCAAAGCAGAAGCCGCCTCCCACAAACGCGCCATGGAACTCCTCGAGTTCATCGGCCTCGCCCACAAGGCCGACCATCTCTCCCGCAACCTGCCCTACGGCGAACAGCGCAAGCTGGAAATCGCCCGGGCACTCGCCAGCGAACCGGGTCTCCTCCTCCTCGACGAACCCACAGCCGGCATGAACCCGCAAGAGACCCGCGCCACCGAAGAACTGGTCTTCGCCATCCGCGACCAGGGCATCGCCGTCCTCGTCATCGAGCACGACATGCGCTTCATCTTCAACCTGTGCGACCGCGTCGCCTGCCTCGTCCAAGGCGAGAAACTCGTCGAAGGAACCTCGGACGTCGTCCAGGGCGACGAACGCGTCGTCGCCGCCTACCTCGGCACCCCCTTCGAAGGCGCCCCCGGCGCCGACGAACTCGCCGAAGTCGAAGCCGCCGAGGCCTCCGGAGCGCAGAGCACCACCAGCACGGAAGGAAAAGCCCAGTGACCGCACTACTGGAGGTCGAGGACCTCAAGGTCGCCTACGGCAAGATCGAAGCCGTCAAGGGCATCTCCTTCAGCGTCGAAGCCGGCCAGATCGTCACCCTCATCGGCACCAACGGCGCCGGCAAGACCACAACCCTGCGCACCCTCTCCGGGCTCCTCAAGCCCACCAGCGGCCGCATCGTCTTCGACGGCAAACCCCTCAAGAGCATCCCCGCCCACAAGATCGTCTCCCTGGGCCTCGCCCACTCCCCCGAAGGCCGGCACATCTTCCCGCGCCTGACGATCACCGAGAACCTCCAGCTCGGCGCCTTCCTCCGCAAGGACAAAACAGGCATCGAAAAGGACATCCAGCGCGCCTACGACCTCTTCCCCATCCTCGGAGAACGCAGGAAACAGGCCGCAGGCACCCTCTCCGGCGGCGAACAGCAGATGCTCGCCATGGGCCGCGCCCTCATGTCCCAGCCGAAACTCCTCATGCTCGACGAACCCTCCATGGGCCTCTCGCCGATCATGATGCAGAAAATCATGGCAACGATCACCGAACTCAAGTCCCAGGGCACGACCATCCTCCTGGTCGAACAGAACGCCCAGGCGGCCCTCTCACTCGCCGACCGAGGACACGTCATGGAGATCGGCAGCATCGTCCTCTCCGGCACCGGACAGGACCTGCTCCACGACGAATCGGTGCGCAAGGCGTACCTCGGCGAGGACTGAACACGCCCCTGCCGTACGACGAGGCCCGCGCCCCTGGGAAAGGGGCGCGGGCCTCGTCGCACGTGCACGTATGGATACGGCCAGGGTGTCAGCCCTTGCCGTTCTTCTTCTCGTCCGCGTCCTGGATGACCGCCTCCGCCACCTGCTGCATCGACATCCGACGATCCATCGACGTCTTCTGAATCCACCGGAACGCGGCCGGCTCCGTCAGCCCGTACTCCGTCTGCAGGATCGACTTCGCCCGGTCCACCAGCTTCCGCGTCTCCAGCCGCTGCGAAAGATCCGCGACCTCGTTCTCCAGCTCCCGCAGCTCCGTGAACCGCGAGACGGCCATCTCGATCGCCGGAACGACATCACTCTTGCTGAACGGCTTCACCAGATACGCCATCGCACCGGCGTCCCTCGCCCGCTCCACCAGGTCACGCTGCGAGAACGCGGTCAGCATCAGCACCGGGGCGATCCGCTCCTCGGCGATCTTCTCCGCCGCCGAGATGCCGTCCAGCTTCGGCATCTTCACGTCCAGGATCACCAGGTCCGGCTTGTGCTCACGGGCGAGCTCGACGGCCTGCTCACCGTCACCGGCCTCGCCGACGACGCTGTAGCCCTCTTCCTCCAGCATCTCCTTGAGATCGAGCCGGATCAGGGCCTCGTCCTCGGCGATGACGACACGGGTCGTCAGCGGAGGCACGTGCGACTTGTCGTCGTCGGGCGCGTCTACGGGCTGGGGCGACTCGGGGGCGGTCACGGGGGCTCCTCGTTCAGGGCGGGGTACTGCTGACAAGAGCCTACCTAGCTGCAGCAACCGGTGGTGAACCGGTACACTTCCAACAGTTCCACGGCCTGCCCGGTTGGAGGAATCTGGTCAGACTCGCGGTGCTCAAACCACCGTGCCTTAGGGCATGTGGGTTCGAATCCCACACCGGGCACCTCTCAAAGCGGAGGCTCACGTTCTCGTGAACCTCCGCTTTTTGCTGCATGTCGTCACGATCAGTGACGCAGAGTGGCCGCATGATCTCTCACGGCACTGACGTTCGACAGAAGGCGCTCACCTTGCTGCGCGACGGCGAGAAGAACGCGGACGTCGCTCGCAGGTTCAACGTCCCACCAGGCACCATCTCCTACTGGAAGCACCTGGACCGGGCGAAGCGGGGCGAGAGCCCAGGAAGGCACGACCCCAAATGCCCCCGATGCGACGGGCGCGAGCTCGATGAGCCCGCGTACAGCTACCTGCTGGGCCTCTATCTCGGTGACGGCCACATCAGCCACTACTCCGAGCATCGGGTGCCGAACCTCATGATTACGTGCACCCAATCATGGCCCGGCCTGATGGACCACTGTGAGCAGGCCATGCGCGCAGTCTTCCCAGACAACTCCGTCTGCCGCGTCCGCCGGACCGGATGCAGCAACGTAAAGGTCTACTCGAAGCACCTGCACTGCCTGTTCCCTCAGCACGGCCCCGGCAAGAAGCACGAACGCCTCATCGTCCTCGAACCTTGGCAGCGAGCCATCGTTGACGCTCACCCCTGGGAATTCATCCGAGGGCTCGTCCACTCCGACGGATGCCGCATCACCAACTGGACCACTCGCCTCGTCGCCGGTGAACGCAAGCGCTACGAATATCCCCGCTACTTCTTCTCCAACAAGTCGGACGACATCAGGAAGCTCTTCACCGACGCCCTTGACCGCGTCGGCGTCGAATGGACCACCCTCGCTCGCGGCAGCGACCCGTTCAACATCTCCATCGCCCGCAAAGCCTCAGTCGCCCTCATGGACACCCACGTAGGCCCCAAACACTGACGCCCTGACCGACCTACCTGTCGTCCACCCCGATGTGATGCACCCGCACCAGGTTGGTCGAGCCGGGGACCCCTGGCGGGGAGCCGGCCGTGATGACCACGACGTCGCCCTGCTCGCAGCGGCCGTACTTGAGCAGGAGCTCGTCCATCTGGTTGATCATCTCGTCCGTGGAGTCGGCCTGGGGGCCGAGGAAGGTCTCCACGCCCCAGGTCAGGCTGAGCTGGGAGCGGGTCGCCGGTTCGGGGGTGAAGGCCAGGAGAGGGATCGGCGAGCGGTAGCGGGACAGGCGGCGGACTGTGTCGCCGGACTGGGTGAAGGCGACGAGGAACTTGGCGCCGAGGAAGTCGCCCATCTCGGCGGCCGCTCGGGCGACCGCGCCGCCCTGGGTGCGGGGTTTGTTGCTTTCGGTGAGCGGGGGGAGGCCCTTGGCCAGGAGGTCTTCCTCGGCCGCTTCGACGATTTTCGCCATCGTGCGGACCGTTTCGACCGGGTACTTTCCGACGCTGGTTTCGCCGGACAGCATCACGGCGTCCGTGCCGTCGATGACCGCGTTGGCGACGTCGCTGGCCTCGGCCCTGGTGGGGCGGGAGTTCTCGATCATGGAGTCGAGCATCTGGGTCGCCACGATGACGGGCTTGGCGTTGCGCTTGGCGAGTTTGATCGCGCGTTTTTGGACGAGGGGGACCTGTTCGAGGGGCATTTCGACGCCGAGGTCGCCGCGGGCGACCATGATGCCGTCGAAGGCGGCGACGATGTCGTCGATGGCGTCGACGGCCTGGGGTTTTTCGACTTTGGCGATGACGGGGAGCCTGCGTCCTTCTTCGTCCATGATGCGGTGGACGTCTTCGATGTCGCGGCCGCTGCGTACGAAGGAGAGGGCGATGACGTCGAAGCCCATGCGCAGCGCCCAGCGGAGGTCCGCTTCGTCTTTCTCCGAGAGTGCGGGGACGGACACCGCGACTCCGGGGAGGTTGAGGCCTTTGTGGTCGGAGATCACGCCGCCTTCGATGACGGTGGTGTGGACGCGGGGGCCGTCGACGGAGGTGACTTCGAGGGAGACCTTGCCGTCGTCGACGAGGATGCGTTCGCCGGGGGTGACGTCGGTGGCGAGGCCTTGGTGGGTGGTGCCGCAGCTGTGGCGGTCTCCTTGGGTGTTTTCTTCGACGGTGATGGTGAAGGTGTCGCCGCGTTCGAGGATTACGGGGCCTTCGGTGAAGCGGCCGAGGCGGATCTTCGGGCCTTGGAGGTCGGCGAGGAGGCCGACGCTGTGGCCGGTTTCGTCGGAGGCCTTGCGTACGCGGTGGTAGCGCTCCTCGTGTTCGGCGTGGGTGCCGTGGCTGAGGTTGAAGCGGGCGACGTCCATTCCGGCGTCGACCAGTGCTTTGAGCTGGTCGTACGAGTCGGTGGCGGGGCCCAGTGTGCAGACGATTTTTGCTCGGCGCATGTTTCGAGCCTATGACCTACTTGCCAGTAGGGAATTGGTCGGGGGTGACGACTCAACAATCTTTGCGTGAATGTCTATTGACAAGGGTTGAATTGTGCGTCGGGGTGCTCCGATGAGCATTCGGCGGACGTATTTGTTTTCGATTGCGTTTTCGTCGGCGTCCTCGGGTCTCTCGGGGTCACAGCTGTGGTGGGGCCATGGTGAACCGTGCGTTGACCTGGGCGTGGACGCGTTGGCGTTGGGGTTCGAGGTCGAGGGGGGCGGCGGTGTCTTCGGTGGCGCCGCGGGCCATGGAGCGCATGCGGCTGCCGGGGGCGGCGGGGTAGGCGGGTGGGGTGTTCTCGGCGCCGAGGTCGGCGAGTTCGACGAGGGCGGCGAGGGTGGTTCCGAGTGCTTCGGCGTATTCCCTGGCGCGCTGTACTGCTTCTCGTACGGCTTGTTGTCGGGCTTGGCGGTGGGCGGGTGAGTCGGGGCGCAGGGTCCACCAGGGGCCGTCGACGCGGGTGAGGTCGAGGTCGGCGAGGCGGGTGGTGAGTTCGCCGAGGGCGGTGAAGTCGGTGAGTTCGGCGGTGATGTGGACGTTGCCGTGGTAGGCGTGGACGCGTTCGCCGCGGCCTTCTTTGAGTTGTGGGGTGATGGAGAAGGCGCCGGTTTCGAGTCGTTCGACGGCGTCGCCGTAGGTCTTGATGAGGTTGAGTGCGGTGGTGTTGCGGCGGGTGAGGTCTTCGAGGGCGGTGCGGCGGTCTTTGCCGCGGGAGGCGACGGTGATGTGGAGGCGGGCGATTTCGGGGTCGACTTCGAGGTGGGCTTCGCCGCGGACGGCGATGCGGGGGGCGTCAGGGGTGCCGTAGGGGACGGCGGGGTGGGGGTCGTCCGGGGGTGGGGTGGTCATGGGTCCCACTGTGTCAGTTCGGGTTGCGTCTGACTGGTTGGGTTCCTGTCTGTCGGCGGTCTTGGTCGGTCATCAGATCGAAACGTGCGGGGTCTGTTGTTGTTCGGCGTGTACGGGTCAGAATCTACGCGCGTCGTTGACTGTTTCCGGAGGAGATCGAGACATGCCGTTGAACCGTCGGAAGTTCCTGAAGAAGTCTGCTGTGACCGGGGCGGGGGTCGCCTTGACCGGTGCGGTGGCGGCTCCGGCGGCGCAGGCCGCGGAGGGGAAGAAGGGGCACGGGCACGTGAAGCGGTACTCGCTGACGGTCATGGGCACGACCGACCTGCACGGTCACGTCTTCAACTGGGACTACTTCAAGGACGCGGAGTACGCGGACGCCCAGGGCAACGCTCAGGGTCTGGCGCGGATCTCGACGTTGGTGAATCAGGTCCGTGAGGAGAAGGGCCGGGGGAACACGTTGTTGTTGGACGCCGGCGACACGATTCAGGGCACGCCGTTGACGTACTACTACGCGAAGGTCGATCCGATCACCGCGAAGGGTGGTCCGGTGCATCCGATGGCGGCGGCGATGAACGCGATCGGGTATGACGCGGTGGCGTTGGGCAATCACGAGTTCAATTACGGGATCGAGACGCTGCGGAAGTTCGAGGAGCAGTGTGACTTTCCGTTGCTGGGTGCGAACGCGCTGGACGCGAAGACATTGAGGCCGGCGTTTCCGCCGTACTTCATGAAGACGTTCCGGGTGCCGGGGGCTCCGCCGGTGAAGGTGGCGGTGCTGGGTTTGACGAATCCGGGTATCGCGATCTGGGACAAGGCTTATGTGCAGGGGAAGTTGACGTTCCCGGGGTTGGAGGAGCAGGCGGCGAAGTGGGTGCCGAGGCTGCGGTCGATGGGTGCGGATGTGGTCGTGGTGTCGGCGCATTCGGGGTCGTCGGGTACGTCGTCGTACGGTGATCAGGTGCCGTATGTCGAGAATGCGGCGGCGCTGGTGGCGCGGCAGGTGCCGGGGATCGACGCGATTCTGGTCGGGCATGCGCATGTGGAGATCCCTCAGTTGCTGGTCACGAACGAGGTGTCGGGGAAGACGGTGGTGCTGTCGGAGCCGCTGGCGTATGCGGAGCGGTTGTCGCTGTTCGACTTCGAGTTGGTGTTCTCGAAGGGGTGTTGGTCGGTGGATTCGGTGACGGCGTCGGTGCGTAATTCGAATGCGGTCGCTGATGATCCGAGGATCACGCGGCTGCTGAAGGCTGACCATGACGTCGTGGTGGCGTATGTGAATCAGGTGGTCGGTACGGCGACGCAGACGCTGACGACCGTCGACGCCCGTTACAAGGATGCGCCGATCATCGATCTGATCACGAGGGTGCAGGAGGATGTGGTCAAGGCGGCGTTGGCGGGGACGGAGTATGCGTCGTTGCCGGTGATCGCGCAGGCGTCGCCGTTTTCGCGGACGTCGGAGATTCCGGCGGGTGAGGTGACGATCCGGGATCTGTCGAGTCTGTATGTGTATGACAACACGTTGGTCGCGAAGGTGATGACGGGGGCGCAGGTCCGGGCGTATCTGGAGTATTCGGCGGAGTATTTCGTGCAGACGGCTGCGGGTGCGGTGGTGGATGTGGAGAGGTTGACGAACGCGGGTGGTCGTCCGGATTACAACTTTGACTATGTGTCGGGGTTGTCGTACGAGATCGACATCGCCCAGGCGGCGGGGTCGCGGATCAGGAATCTCTCCTATGGGGGTGCCGTGCTGGACGATGCTCAGCAGTTCGTGCTGGCGGTGAACAACTACCGTGCCAATGGCGGGGGTGCGTTCCCGTTTGTGGCGTCCGCGAAGGAGTTGTGGTCGGAGTCGACGGAGATCCGGACGCGGATCGCGGAGTGGGTGACGGCGAAGGGTGTGCTGGATCCGAAGGAGTTCGCGTCGGTGGACTGGAGGCTGACGAGGAACGGGACGCCGGTTTTCTAGGGTTTCCCGGTATCGGGCTTCGCCGGCCTGTCTGCCCGGGCTTCATCGTCGGTCGACGAGGGGTGTGAGTGCCTGTGTCTGTGCCTGTGTCTGTGGCTGGCGGGCTGGCGGGATTTCGGGTTGTGGCTGGTGGAGGCCGAAGGTGGTGAAGGCTGTGCGGGCCGGCAGGGGGTAGGGGTTCTTGCCGGTCAGGGTGTTGAGGATGGTGGCGCTGCGCCAGGCGGCGAGGCCGAGGTCGGGGGTGCCGATGCCGTGGGTGTGGTGTTCGGCGTTCTGGACGTAGACGTGGCAGTCGGTGCCGGTGACGGAGGGGTCGAGGACGAGGCGGAACTGTTCGTCGACGCGGGGGCGTTCGCGGCTGTCGCGGCGGAGGTAGGGGTCGAGGCCGGCGAGGATGCGGTCGAGGGGGCGTTCGCGGTAGCCGGTGGCGAGGACGACGGCGTCGGTGGTGAGGCGGGTGCGGGTGTTCTGCTGGGTGTGTTCGAGGTGGAGTTCGATCTTGGTCGTCGCGATCCGGCCGGCGGTGCGGACGCGGACGCCTGGGGTGAGGACGGTGTCGGGCCAGCCGCCGTCGAGGGTACGGCGGTAGAGCTCGTCGTGGATGGCGCCGAGGGTGTCGGCGTCGATGCCTTTGTGGAGTTGCCACTGGGTGGTGACGAGGCGGTCGCGGACGTTTTCGGTGAGGGCGTGGAAGTAGCGGGTGTAGTCGGGGGTGAAGTGTTCGAGGCCGAGTTTTGAGTACTCCATGGGGGCGAAGGCTTCGGTGCGGCCGAGCCAGTGGAGTTTCTCGCGGCCGGCGGGGCGTCGGCGGAGCAGGTCGAGGAAGATTTCGGCGCCGGACTGTCCGGAGCCGATGACGGTGATGTGGCCGGCGGCGAGGAGTGTGTCGCGGTGGTCGAGGTAGTCGGCGGCGTGGATGACGGGGATGCCGGGTGCTTCGACGAGGGGTTTGAGGGGGTCGGGTACGTACGGTTCGGTGCCGATGCCGAGGACGACGTTTCGGGTGTAGGTCCGGCCGTGGGCTTCTGTTTCTTCGTCGGTGTCGAGTTGGGCGTGGTCGACTTCGAAGAGGTCGCGTCGGTGGTTCCAGCGGATGGCGTCGACCCGGTGGCCGAAGTGGAGTGCGGGGAGGTTTTCGGATACCCAGCGGCAGTAGGCGTCGTATTCGGCGCGCTGGATGTGGAAGCGCTCGGCGAAGTAGAAGGGGAAGAGGCGCTCGCGGGTTTTGAGGTAGTTGAGGAAGGTCCAGGGGCTGGCGGGGTCGGCGAGGGTGACCAGGTCGGCGAGGAAGGGGACCTGGATGGTGGCGCCGTCGATGAGCTGGCCGGGGTGCCAGTGGAAGGCGGGGCGTTGTTCGTAGAAGACGGTGTCGAGTTCGGCGAGGGGGTGGGCGAGGGCGGCGAGGGAGAGGTTGAAGGGGCCGATGCCGATGCCGACGAGGTCGCGGGGTGCGTCGGGTTCTGGGTGTCGGGGGTTGGGGGGCGGGGTCATCGGGGGGTGTTTCCTTCCGTGTGGGTGTCGACGAGTTGGAGGAGGCCGGTCAGGTCCTCGGGCCTCAGGTGGGGGTTGAGGAGGGTGGCCTTGAGCCAGAGCCGGCCGTCGAGGCGGGCCCGGCCGAGGACGGCGTGGCCTTCGAGGAGGAGTTGCCGGCGTACGGCGGCGACGGCGTCGTCGGTGGCGTCGCGGGGCCGGAACAGGACCGTGCTGATGGTGGGGTGGTCGTACAGGTCGAGGCCGGGGTGGTCGTGGATGAGGGCGGCGAGGGTGTGGGCGTGTGCGCAGACCTGGTCGACGAGGCTGCCGAGGCCGGTGCGGCCGAGGGTTTTGAGGGTGACGGCGATTTTGAGGATGTCGGGGCGGCGGCTGGTGCGCAGGGAGCGGCTGAGGAGGTCGGGCAGACCGGCTTGGGTGTCGTCGTCGGCGTTGAGGTAGTCGGCGCGCTGGTCGAGGGCGGTGAGGTCGCCGGGGTGGGTGACGGCGAGGAGGCCTGCGGCGATGGGTTGCCAGCCGAGTTTGTGCAGGTCGAGGGTGATGGTGTGGGCGGCGTCGAGGCCGGCGAGTTTGGGGCGGTGGCGGTCGCTGAAGAGGAGGCCTGCGCCGTAGGCGGCGTCGATGTGGAGGCGGGCGCCGTGTGCGTGGCAGCGGGCGGCGATTTCGGGGAGGGGGTCGATGAGTCCGGCGTCGGTGGTGCCGGCGGTGGCGGCGACGAGGAGGGGGCCGGGCAGGGTGGTGAGGGCTTCGTCGAGGGCGGCGGGGTCGAGGGTGCCGGCGGGGGCGGGGACGACGACGGGGTCGGGCAGTCCGAGGAGCCAGGCGGCGCGGGGCAGGGAGTGGTGGGCGTTGGCGCCGTGGAGGAGCCGGATGTCGGTGCCGTGGGTGGTGCGGGCTTTTTCGCGGGCGAGCAGGAGGGCGAGGTGGTTGGCTTCGGTGCCGCCGGTGGTGACGAGGGCGTCGGTGGCTCCGGCCTCGTGGGCGAGGGCTTGTGTGACCAGGGCTTCGAGTGCGGAGGCGGCCGGGGCCTGGTCCCAGGAGTCGAGGGAGGGGTTGAGGGCGGCGGCGGCGAGGTCGGCGGCGGTGGCGACGGCGAGGGGTGGGCAGTGCAGGTGGGCGGCGCAGTGGGGGTGGGCGGGGTCGGCGGATCCTTCGGCGAGGGTGTGGACGAGGCGTCGTAGGGCGTCGGGGTCGCCTTCGTCGGGCAGGACGTCGCCGATCGCGTCCCGTACTCGGGCGGTGATCGTGTGGGGGCCGCCTGCGGGCAGGGGGCCGCCGCGGGCGAGGGTGCCGTCGTGGAGCGCGTCGAGGACGGTGTGCAGCAAGGGGCGCAGGGCGTGGGGGCCTTCGGGGCCGGAGGCGAGGCTCGGTGTGCTCATGGGTGGGTTCTCCGGGCGCTGGGGCAGGGGGAGTTCCAGCTTTACGCGTATGTGTGCTCGCGTCCGGAGAGCCCAACGAGGGAGACCCGAAAGGGGGTACGAGGCGCTGGGTGGGACCTGGGTCACCCCGTTCGAGACCGACTGGGGGGCATCGTGCTACGGGTTCTCCGTGGACCCGCCGCACATGTCTCTTGACATGTACACAAGCCTTCCTTATGGTCCAGGCCAATCATTCCTCATTCGGAACTGCGTTCTCATTCGTGAACAGAAGAGGTCATCGGATGACACGAACCAGAACCGCCCTGCTGAGTGTTCTCGCCCTACTCGCCGGCCTGCTGAGCCTTCAGCTCACCGGCCCGGCCCCACGGGCAACGGCCGCACCGACAACCTTCACCCACCCCGGGGTGCTCGTGAGCCGGGCCCAACTCGACTACGCCCGGTCAAAGGTGCAGGCCGGCCAACAGCCGTGGAAGGCCGCGTACGACAACATGATGGCCAGCTCCTACGCTTCACTGTCGCGTACCGCCAAGCCGCGGGCCGTCGTGGAGTGCGGGTCGTCGTCCAACCCCAACCGCGGCTGCACCGACGAGCGTCAGGACGCCATCGCGGCCTACACCCAAGCGCTCGCGTGGTACTTCACCAGGGACGCCAGGTACGCCGAGAAGTCGATCGAGATCATGGACGCCTGGTCCGCGACCATCAAAGATCACACCAACAGCAACGCCCCGCTGCAGACCGGCTGGGCCGGATCGACCTGGCCGCGCGCCGCCGAGATCATCAAGTACACCTACGACGGCGGCTGGCCGGGCGCGGGCCGCTTCGCGACCATGCTTCGCACCGTCTACCTGCCCGAGGTGATCAACGGCGCAGCGACCAAGAACGGCAACTGGGAACTGGTCATGACCGAGGCGGCGATCGGTATCTCGGTCTTCATCGAGGACCGCGCCGGCTACGACAAGGCGGTCAGCACCTACCTCGCCCGGGTTCCCGCGTACATCTACCTGACCAGTGACGGCGCCCTGCCGAAGCCGCCGGCGGGCAGCAGCATCGACACCAGCGCCGAGATCATCAAGTACTGGCAGGGCCAGAGCACCTTCACCGACGGCCTCTCCCAGGAGACCTGCCGGGACTTCGGGCACACCGGCTGGGGCATCGCTTCCATAGCCGACATCGCGGAGACCAGCCGCATCCAGGGCCAGGACCTCTATCCGAGGATCCAGGACCGGCTGCGCTACGCGCTGGGCTTCCACACCTCCTACGAGAACGGCACCGCCGTACCTTCCTGGTTGTGCGGCGGCTCGGTCAACAAGGGCCTCGATCAGGTCACGGAGGTCGGGTTCAACGCCCTCCAGAACCGCCTCGGGATCAGCATGTCCAACACCCAGAAGTACACCCAGGAACACCGGCCCTCCGGCACGGACAACTACTTCAACGCCTGGACGACCCTCACGCACGCCAACAACCCCAGCTGAGGACCACCGCCGACCCGCCCGGCCCCGCAGGGGCAGAACCTCGGCAGGATCCCTGCCGGCCCCTGCGGGCTGGGCGGTACCGGGCTGATCCCTTCCCTGGCCTTGGCCTTGCCTGCCCCTGCCCCTGCCCCTGCCCCTGCCCCTGCCCCTGCCCCTGCCCCTGCCCCTGCCTAGCCTTCCCTGACCTTCAATGCCCGCCTCAGGTCGTCCAGTTGGTCGGCGATCTTGCGGCGCAGTGCGGGGATCGGGTCGCCGTCGCGCAGGCACTGTTCGCCCAGGTGCAGGGTGGCGGGGTCGACGGCGTGGGCGGGGAAGGCCCAGCGGCCGGCGGCGTCGGCCATGGCGGGGCCGCGGCGGGCGGCGACGGCGATGGCGTCCTGGAAGTAGCGGGGTACGTACTCGCGTACCAGGTCGGCCTGTTCGGGCTGCCAGAAGCCTCGGGCGGTGGCGGTGAAGAGGTAGTTGGAGAGGTCGTCGGTGGTGAACATCGATGCCCAGGCCTTGGCCTTGGTGTCGGCGTCGGGCAGGGCGGCACGGCAGCGGGCGGCGCCTTCCTGGCCGGCTGCGGACGGGTCGCGTTCGAGTTCGGCGGCGATGGCGTTCTCGTCGGTGGCGCCGAGGACGGCGAGGCGGGCCAGGACGCGCCAGCGCAGTTCGGGGTCGAGTTCGGGTCCGCCGGGCACGGTGCCGTCGGCGAGCCAGGCGGCGATGGTGTCGGGGTGGGCGGCGGCGTCGATGTGGTGGCGTACGGCGATCAGGCGCAGGCCGGGGTTGTCGCCGTCCTCGGTGCGGCGCAGGAGGTCGCGGCAGAGGGCGGTGAGGGTGGTCAGGGCGGCGGGCCGCTGGTCGGGGGTGAGGTAGCGGTCTGCGATCTGGGTGGCGGCGAAGGCGAGGACGCCCTGGACGAGGGCGAGGTCCGTCTCGTACGGCAGGTGGGTGCGGGCGGCGTCCAGGTAGGCGGTGGCGGGGAGGTGGCCGTCGCGGACGGCGTCCCTGAGGGCGTTCCAGACGACGGCGCGGGTGAGGGGTTCGGGCAGGCCGGACAGGGCGTTGGTGACGGTCGTGAAGGATTCGGGGTCGAAGCGGATCTTGGCGTAGGTGAGGTCGCCGTCGTTGAGGAGGAGCAGGGCGGGCCGCTTGCCGATGGGGTGGGGCTCACCGGGTCGGGTCTGGGGGATGTCGAGGTCGAGGCGTTCGCGCAGGACGAGGTGGCGTCCTTCGTCGGCGACGTCCTGGTCGTAGAGGCCGACGGCGATGCGGTGGGGGCGGCTGCCGGTGTGGTCGACGGTGAGGGTGCAGGTGCCGCCGTCGGGGGCGATGTGCGGGGTGAGGGTGTCGACGCCGGTGGTGCGCAGCCAGGCGTCGGCCCAGGCGTGGACGTCGCGGTCGGTGTGAGAGGCGAGGGAGTCGATGAAGTCGGCGAGGGTGGCGTTGGCGAAGCGGTGGCGGGCGAAGTGGGTGTTGATGCCGGCGAGGAAGTCCTTCTCGCCGAGCCAGGTCACCAGTTGCCTGAGTGCGGAGGCGCCCTTGGCGTAGGAGATGCCGTCGAAGTTGAGGAGGGCGGAGGCGGTGTCGTCGACGGCTTCGGGGGCGACGGGGTGGGTGGAGGGGCGCTGGTCGGCGTCGTATCCCCAGGCTTTGCGGGAGACGCCGAAGTCGGTCCAGGTGTCGGTGCCCCTCCACCTGGGGGGTTCCACCCCGGACCCCCCGGGGGTGACTTCGTTGAGGGTCTGGTAGCCCATGTACTCGGCGAAGGACTCGTTGAGCCAGATGTCGTCCCACCAGCGCAGGGTGACGAGATCGCCGAACCACATGTGGGCCATCTCGTGGGCGATGACCATGGCGCGGGTCTGGCGTTCGGTGTCGGTGACGGCGGAACGGTAGACGAACTCGTCGCGGAAGGTGACCAGGCCCGGGTTCTCCATGGCGCCGGCGTTGAACTCGGGGACGAAGGCCTGGTCGTAGGAGTCGAAGGGGTAGGGCTCGTCGAACTTCTCGTGGTAGCGGTCGTAGCACTGGCGGGTGATGTCGAGGAGTTCGTCGGCGTCCGCGTCGAGGTGGCGGGCCAGGGAGCGGCGGCAGTGGATGCCGAAGGGCAGGCCGCGGTGTTCGGTGCGTACGGAGTGCCAGGGGCCGGCGGCGACGGCGACGAGGTAGGTGGAGATGAGGGGGGTGGGGGCGGCCTGCCAGCGGCCGTCGCCGAGGTGGTCGGTGATGCTGTTGGCGAGGACGGTCCAGCCTTCGGGGGCGGTCACCGTCAGGTCGAAGACGGCTTTGAGGTCGGGCTGGTCGAAGGCGGCGAAGACGCGCTGGACGTCGTCCATGAAGAGTTGGGTGTAGACGTAGGTTTCGCCGTCGGTGGGGTCGGTGAAGCGGTGCATGCCTTCGCCGGTGCGGGAGTAGCGCATCTCGGCGTGGACGCGTAGTTCGTGTTCGCCGGGGGTGAGGTTCTTCAGCGGCAGCCGGTTCTCGTTCAGGGTGTCCGGGTCGAGGGGTTGTCCGTCGAGGGTGACGGTGCGCAGGGTGGCGGGCTTGACCTCGACGAAGGTGTCAGTGGTGTCCTGGTCCGCGCGTACGGTGAACCTGATGACGGTGCGGGAGTCGAAGGTGTCGTCCCCGGCGGTCAGATCGAGGTCGATCGTGTAGCGGTGGACGTCGAGGAGCCTGGCACGGGTCTGCGCTTCGTCGCGCGTCAGTACGGACATGCGGGTCATGCTGCCTGATGGCGTCGGCACGGCACAGGGGCGGATGGGTACGTGCCCTATGTCCGGTCCTGTTCGAGCTTGCCGTTGTGCGCCCCCTGCGCGCGCTGGAGTGGGACTCGGGTGTCCGGGTGGGGCAGGGCGGGGCGGGGTCCGCCGGATTCGGGGTGGTCCTTGACGAGGGCGTGCAGGGCGCGCACCTCGTGTTCGAGGGCGAGGTGGCGCTGGTGGGCGTCGAACAGGTAGCGGACCTTGGTGCGCAGTGCCCAGGGGTCGATGGGTTTCATGACGAGGTCGGCGACACCGAGGGCGAAGGCGGCGGAGGTGAGGTGGTGGTCCGGGCCGAAGCCGGTGAGGAGGATGACGGGAATGTGCTGGGTCTGTTCCACGCGGCGCATGTAGCGGACGACGTCGAGGCCGCTGACTCCGGGCATGCGTACGTCGAGCAGGAGGAGGCCGACCTGGCCGCGCAGGACCTGTTTGAGGGCTTCGTCGCCGCTGGTGGCGCGGCCCAGCAGGTAGCCCAGTGGGGCCAGGGCGCTCTCCAGCGCGTACAGGGTGTCCTGGTGGTCGTCGACGATGAGGATCCTGGCATCCGATGGCATGGTTCGACGTCCCTCCCTCGTGGACAGCCCAGCTTATGTCCGAAAAGCTGACGGGGAGTGCTCGCCAGCTGACAAGGAGTGCACATCGCAGCATGCCGCTGCGGGGCCGGTGTGTCACGTGTTCGGGCGTCGGGGGAGGTCAGTTCGCCAGGGGTGTCGAGCCGTTGATGGTGTCCTCGGCGATCCGCTCGTGGTGTCTGATCACTTCGGCGATGATGAAGTTGAGGAATTTCTCGGCGAAGGCCGGGTCGAGTTTGGCGTTCTCGGCGAGGGTGCGCAGGCGTTCGATCTGGCGGGCCTCGCGGCCGGGGTCGGCGGGCGGCAGCTGGTGCCGGGCCTTGAGGTGGCCGACCTGCTGGGTGCACTTGAAGCGTTCGGCGAGCATGTGGACGACGGCCGCGTCGATGTTGTCGATGCTGTCGCGCAGGCGGACGAGTTCCTCGCGGACGGCGGGGTCGACTTCTCCGGTGTTGCTGGTGGTCATGGGTGACCACATTACGGGGCGTGCGGGCGTTCGATCATGGGTGGATCGGCGGGGTCGGGGACCTGGTTGCTCCAGCCGCCGTGGACGGTGCGGCCCTGCTGGGCGCGGAAGCGGACGGGGGCCATGCCGACGCGGCGGGTGAACAGTCGGGAGAAGTACGCGGGGTCGTCGTAGCCGACGCGGCGGGCGACGGCGGCGACGGGCAGTTCGGTGGCGGCGAGGAGTTCCTTGGCGCGGCCGAGGCGGATGCCGAGGAGGTAGTCCTTGGGGCTGCAGCCGGCGCCGCGGCGGACGGCGGTGCGCAGTTCGGCGGGGGTCATGCCGTGCCGGGTGGCGTGGTCGGTGACGGACATGGGCAGGCACGCGTCGCGGGCGAGGGCCTTGAGGACCTGGTCGCCGTCGGGGGCGAGGTCGGCTCTGGCGCGGCGCAGGGCGACGAGGAGTTCGTGGACGGCGGCGCCGGTCTCGACTTCCAGGAGCGGGTTGTCGCGGCGGGCGGCGCGGGCGATGCGGGCGATGACGGCGCGCGGGCCGGTGGCGTCGGACAGGGGTACGACGGGCCGGCCGGGTTCGATGTAGCCGAGTTCGGTGTAGGTGGCGGTGGCGGGTCCGGAGAAGTCGACGAAGCCCTCGTCCCAGCCGGCGTCCGGGTCGGGTGCGTAGTGGTGGGGGACGCCGGGGGTGAGCCACAGCAGGGCGGGCGCGGTGACGGTGGTGCGGCGGCCGTCGGGGTTCAGGTACCAGCCGGTGCCGGTGGTGATCACGACGGCGACGTGGTGGTCGAGGGTGCGGGGGCCGACGGTGGGCAGGGCGCCGTACTGGAGGCCGACGCCGAGGCAGACGAGGCCGAGCCGGTGGTGGGCGGGGCCGGGCGTGAAGAACCGCATCCAGGTGTGGTACATCGGCGATTCTCCCTGCGTGTCCGGGCCGCCGCCTGAGTCCAAGCAGGGCCGATCTTTGTCCATGGACGGTGATCGCCGCCAGGGGTGAGGGTGGGGCGCATGAGTGAGTTCAGGGTGGGGGACGCGGACTTTCTGCTGGACGGGCGGCCGGTGCGGCTGCTGTCCGGGGCGCTGCACTACTTCCGGGTGCCCGAGGCGTTGTGGGGGCACCGGCTGGCGATGCTGCGGGCGATGGGCCTCAACTGTGTGGAGACGTACGTGCCGTGGAATCTGCACGAACCGCGTCCGGGCGGCTTCCGGGACGTGGAGGCGTTGGGGCGGTTCCTGGACGCGGCCTGGGAGGCGGGGCTGTGGGCGATCGTGCGGCCGGGGCCGTACATCTGCGCGGAGTGGGAGAACGGGGGTCTTCCGCACTGGTTGCCGGGGCGTCCGCGCACCAGCGACGAGCGTTTTCTGCGGCCCGTGGAGCGCTGGTTCCGGCGGTTGCTGGGGGAGGTCGTACCCCGGCAGATCGACCGGGGCGGGCCGGTGCTGATGGTGCAGGTCGAGAACGAGTACGGCAGTTACGGCTCGGACGCCCGCTATCTGGAGCACCTGGCCGGTCTGCTGCGCGCGGAGGGTGTCGCCGTACCGCTGGTCACCTCGGACGGTGCGGAGGACCACATGCTCACCGGCGGTTCGCTGCCCGGGGTGCTCGCCACGGTGAACTTCGGCTCCCACGCGCGCGGGGCGTTCGAGACGCTGCGCCGGCATCGCGGTACGGGGCCGCTGATGTGCATGGAGTTCTGGTGCGGCTGGTTCGATCACTGGGGCGGCGAGCACACCGTACGGGATGCGCGGGAGGCCGCGGCGGCGCTGCGGGAGATCCTTCAGTGCGGGGCCTCGGTGAACCTGTACATGGCGCACGGGGGGACGGCCTTCGGCGGCTGGGCGGGGGCCAACCGGGGCGGTGAGCTGCATGAGGGGCCGCTGGAGCCGGACGTGACGTCGTACGACTACGGTGCGCCGGTCGACGAGTTCGGTCACCCGACGGAGAAGTTCTGGCGTTTCCGCGAGGTCCTCGCCCAGTACGCCGACGGTCCGCTGCCCGCTCCCCCTGCCCCGCCGCCGGCGTTGGCCGCGCCGGCCGAGGTGGCCCTGACGGGCTGGGCGCCCCTGGCCGCCGTACTCGACGTCCTCGGCGGCCCGCAGGTCTCGGCTCCTGTGCCGCCGACCTTCGAGGAGCTGGACGTCGACCGGGGGGTGGTGCGCTACGAGGTGAGCGTGCCGGGGCCGCGGCGGCCCTATCCGCTGGCGGTGCGCGGGCTGCGGGATCTGGCGGTGGTGTACGTCGACGGGCGGCGGGCGGGGACGCTCACCGAGGTGGACGACCGCTTGGAGGAGCCTGTCGCCGGGCACGCGCGCGTGGAGCTGTGGGTGGAGTCCCTGGGGAGGGTCAACTACGGGCCGCGGACCGGGGAACCGAAGGGGATCACCGGGGGGCTGCTGCACGAGCGGCAGTATCTGCACGGGGTCCGCGCGCGGGGGCTGCGGCTGGACGCGCTGGACGACGTCGCGCCGGTCGCGTTCGGGGCGCTCGCCGGGGACGGCGGCCCGGGTCTGTACCGGGGGACGGTCACGGTCACCGGCGCCGGGGACGCCTGCCTGGAGCTGCCGGGCTGGACGCGCGGCTTCGTGTGGATCAACGGTTTCAACCTGGGCCGCTACTGGTCGGTGGGCCCGCAGAGGTCGTTGTACGTGCCGGGGCCGGTGCTGCGGGAGGGCGTGAACGACGTGTGGGTGCTGGAGTTCGAGGAGGCGGCGCTCGGGCCTCGTCTCAAAGCCCGGTGACGGGACCGGCACGGTCATGTCGGTCATCGCCGCGTCCCCGTAGAGTGGAATCGGGTTCAGGGCGTCTTGGGGGTACACGGGCGTGGCGAACGACGGACCGGTCGAGCACGGCTACCCGCACCTGGAGACGGTACGGGCCGCCATCACCGCGCTGTACAAGCGGTTGTCGTACGACACCGTCCAGACGTTCGCGGCCAGTGTGGCCCCCGTCGACGTGGCGTTCTGCGACACCGACGACCTGTATCTGGGGGCGCAGCGGGTGGCGCGTGAGCTGGTGCGGCACTACCGGCTGCCGGACGCCCGGATGGTGGTGAGTTTCCGCGAGATGACGCACGCGGCGAACGTCGAGCTCACCGCCGGGCCGGAGTACTTCATCGAGCTGAACGACCGGTTCCGCACCCACCGCCGGGACATCGGCGCGGCCCTCGCGCACGAGGTGATGCACGTCTATCTGCACCGTCTGGACCTCGCCTTCCCCGGCACCCGCGAGAACGAGATCCTCACCGACACGGCGACGACCTACCTGGGCGCGGGGTGGCTGCTCCTGGACGCTTACCGGGAGGACGCGGCGTCCTCGCAGAAGCTGGGGTACCTCACCCCGGAGGAGTTCGGGTACGTCCTCGCCAAGCGGGCCCTGGTCTTCGGTGAGGACCCCTCGGTGTGGTTCACCAGCCCGCAGGCCTACACGGCGTATGTGAAGGGCATGGCGCGGGCCCGGGAGGACGAACAGCAGCCTCCGCTGACGGCGGCCGGGTGGGCGGGCCGGCGCCGCTATGCCCGCGACCGCCGGCACGGGGCCGGCCCCGGTCCGCAGCCCGGCGTCCCGTACGCCTTCACCCCCGACGCGGGCGGCCGGCTGCGGGTGTCCTTCCCCTGCCCGACCTGTCATCAGCGGATCAGGGTGCCGGTGCGGGGCCGGGTCCGGGCGCGGTGCGCGCTGTGCCGGACGGTGCTGGAGTGCGACACCTGAGCGGACGGCACACGTCGGGCGGTGTGGGAGGCGGGCGCCTATTCCGTGCGCAGAGCGGTCGCCGTACGCGCCCGGGCCGCCCAGCCCGCCGGCAGCAGCGCGCCCAGCACGGCGATGGCGATGCCGGCCAGCCCCAGCAGCACCAGCCGCGGCATGTCGTACACGTCGAGGACCGACGGCGGCAGTTCGGTGCCGACGGCGTGCCCCATCACCGGGAGCACATAGGCGTGCAGTGCGAATCCGGCCGGGACGCCGACCAGTCCGCCGAGCAGGCCGATCCCGGTCACCGAGGCGAGGACGAGGCTCACGGTCTGCCGCGGTGTCATGCCCAGGGCCTTGCACACGCCCAGGTCGTGGACGCGTTCGCGGGTGTCGAGGACGACGGAGTTGAGCACGCCGAGGCCCGCCACGGACACCAGCATGAGGGTGAGCAGCACGGCCATCGCGTTCAGGACGAGAACGAGATTGCCCTGCTGGGAAGGGGAGTTGGCGATCGCGTCAGCGCCCAGAGGATGAACGGTCGCGTCCAGTTCCCGGGCGTACTCGCCGGCCGGGACGCCCGCTTCCACCTCGACGAGGAACACGGCGGGTTCCACGGTCGGGAAGTCGGCGAGGTTCGCGTGGATCTCCAGTTCGTCGTCCGAGGTGTCGAAGGCCTCGCCCACGATGCGCAGGTTCCGCGGCTGCCCCTGGTAGGTCACCTGGACCGTGTCGCCGATCTCGGTGCCGGTCTTGTCCAGGAAGCGGGAGGGGACGACCACCTGGCCACGACCGGTGATCCAGCGGCCGGAGATCATCTCGTAGCCGCCGGTACGGGAGTCGCCCTGGTAGAGGGTCGCCCGGACGGTGCCGGAGACGCCGCCGACGGTGACATCCGCCTGGGCCTTGCCGTAGGAGGAGGCCGTGCCGTCCTGCGCGGCGATGGCGGCACGCACGCGTGCCGGGTCGGCGGCCGCGCGCTGAGGCGTGCCCGCCGCGGGAGGGGGGCCGTGCGTGGCGTCCGGTCCGGCGCCGGTGACGACGCTGACCGCCGCCCGGTTCTCGGGGTCCTGTGCCTCGCCGACCGCGTTCAGGGACGAGGTCAGGCCCGTCGCGAAGGTGGCCGCGACGGTGCCGAAGGCCACCGCGAGGAGCATCGCGGCCGTACGGACCGGGTGGGCGAAGGGGGTGGCGAGTCCGTAGGTCATCGCGCGGGGCAGCGGCAGCCGGCCCGCCGCCCGGTGCGCCCACTGGCCGCGTCCGGTGCGGGGCGCGCGGCCGACCGCGATGGCCTCGACGGTGCGCAGCCGCCCGGCCCGCAGCGCGGGGACCAGTGCCGCGATCCCCACGACGAGCAGGGCGGCGGCCGGTACGACGACGTCCACCCACCAGGCCACCGTCAGCGAGGCGGTGCCGTACACCTGCTCGGTGTCGTCCAGGAGCGGTACGGCCAGCAGGTTGCCGAGGACGACTCCGAGTGCGATGCCCGCTCCGGCCGGGATCAGGGCCTGGGCCACGTAGGCGCGGACGACTTCGCGCGGGGTGAAGCCGATGGCCTTGAGGATGCCGATCCTGCGCAGGCTGGTGCCGACGGCGCCGCTGACCACACTGCCGACGATGATCACCGACATCGCGATGCCGAGGGCGCCGAACGCCATCAGGAAGGGGATGGTGGGCGCCGCGCCGGCGTCGGCGGAGCGCTTGGTCTCCAGATAGGACCGGGTGCCCAGGAGCGCCCCCTTCGGTACGGCGGCGCTGAGCTTCTCGCGGGCTGCGGCGAGCCGTCCGCCGGTGTCCGCGGAGTCGAAGCGGTAGAGCATCTGGGTGTCGACCGGGGTGTCCTTCGACGCGAGGGCTTTTACCTGTGCGGGAGTTGCCCAGGCGTCGGCCGTCCGGCTGGCCGAGACGGCGAAGCCGACGACGGTCAGGGTCGGGGCGTCGGCGGCGTCCGAGGTTCTGAGCGTGGCGCCGAGCGTGAAGGCGGGGCCGGCGAACTGCTGGGTGAGCACGATCTCGCCGGGCTTCGTCGCCCAGCGGCCGGCGGACAGGTCCAGGTCGTCCACGTCGGCGTGCGGGGCGGAACGCCCGGCCAGGGTGAGGGGCGGCTGCAGGTGACCGCCGCCCGCGTCCACCGCGTGGATCGTGGTGACGGGGTACGGTCCCGCGGTCGCGGTGACGCCGTCCAGCCGGCCGGTGGCGTCGAGTTGTTCCGTGCTCGTCTTCGCCGGGTCGTACTCCGCGGTGAGGTGGGCGCCGTTCTGCCGGGCGAAGGCGCGGTCGAAGGGCGCGTCCGCGGCGACCATCAGCGATCCGGCGACCACGGCCGAGGCCACGGCCATCATGACGGCCACGGCGATCACCAGGGTCTGCACCCGCCGCCGGCCCACTCCGGAGCGGACGACGCGGGCGAGGGCCCCGCCGCCGAAGCCGCTCATCGGACGGCCTCCACCGCGGTGTCGAGGGCGAGGTGACCGTCGACCAGGTGGATCGTGCGGCTCGCGCAGGCCCGGGCCAGCGCGAGGTCGTGGGTGACCAGCACGATGGTCTGGCCGCCGCGGTGCAGATCGACCAGCAGGTCCCGTACGTCCTGGCCGGACGCGGTGTCGAGGGCTCCGGTGGGCTCGTCGGCGAGCAGCAGGGCGGGCCGGTTGACCAGGGCGCGGGCGACCGCGACTCGCTGGCGTTCGCCGCCGGAGAGGCGGCCGGGGTAGGCGCGGGCGTGCCTGTGGATGCCGAGCACCTCCATGAGCTCGCCGGCGCGGGTGGCGGTCCGGCGCCGGGCGGTGCCGGACAGTTGGGCGGGGAGCTGGATGTTGTCGGTGACAGTGAGGTCGTCGAGCAGGTTGAAGAACTGGAAGACCATGCCGATCCGTTCACGGCGGAAGCGGGCCAGCGCGTGCTCGCTCAGCCGGTCGATCCGCTGTCCGTCGACGGTCACCGTGCCCTCGGTCGGCCGGTCCAGGCCGGCGACGAGGTTGAGCAGCGTGGACTTTCCGCTGCCGGAGGGGCCCGTGACGGCGAGGGCCTCGCCCTGTGCGACGGCGAGGTCGAGCGGTCCGAGCGCGGGTGCGCCGGCACCGTCGTAGCGCTTGACCACGCCCGCCAGTTCGATCACATGGGTCATGGGGATTGTCCGTCCTTACGGTCGCTCGTGCCCGGTCGGGTCCCGGCGAACGTAGGGCCGGGCGCTCGCCGGGCGCGTCGGCCGGGGCACCGACATGCGGCCGTCCCTGCGGAGGACGCGGTCGCCGGGTCATCCCCGCGGCGTACGCCCGTGGGACGGTGTGCCGGGCATCCTGGTCGTCCAGGCGGACGCGGCCGGGGCGCATCGGCCACACAATGAGCCGATGGAGACGGAGGAGCGGCCCGGCTGGCGCCGGCACCTGCGGGACGCGCTGCGGCCGGAGGCGAAGGGGGCCCCGCTGCCGCGGCGGGCGGTGCGGGCCGATGTGGTGCTGGCGGTCGTCCTGACCGTGGTGGCGCTGGTGGTGGCGGCGCGGTACCCCGGTGACGGGCCGGTGTTCGTCGTGCCGAGGGACGCGTACGGGGTGCCCATCCCTCCCACTCCCCCGGTGCCGGGTGAGCACGTCGCGGCGGAGCCGGCCTCCGCGCCGCCCTGGCCGCTGGTGCTGCTGTCGGCACTGCCGCTCGCGGCCCGGCGCCGGTATCCGCTGGCCGTGTTCGCGGTGGTGCTGGCCGCGGCGCTGGGCATCGGGGACCGGG
This sequence comes from Streptomyces sp. NPDC050287, assembly GCF_044459385.1. Classification (NCBI taxonomy): domain Bacteria; kingdom Bacillati; phylum Actinomycetota; class Actinomycetes; order Kitasatosporales; family Streptomycetaceae; genus Streptomyces; species Streptomyces sp. NPDC050287. The sequence goes on from NZ_JBITIY010000001.1 coordinate 370,058, forward strand.
CCACCTGGATCACTGTGCTGACCTGTGTCATCGGCGCCTACAGCGCGGTGAAGCACAGCCGGTACCGGGCGCCGGCGATGGCCTGCCTGGTCGTGGCCTCCGTGCTCGCCGGCCTCGCGTTCCGGCGGACGGATCCGGTGCTGCCGGGCTGGTCGAGTCCCGTGGTCGTCCTGCTGGTCGCCGGTGTGCTGGCCGGGACCGTCCGCCACTGGCAGCGGCGCCTGGCGGCCGGCCGGGACCGGTTCGCCGAGTTGCAGCAGGCGCAGGAGGAGGGCATGCGCCGGGCCGTCGAGGAGGAACGGGCCCGGATCGCCGCCGAGTTGCACGACGTGGTGACTCACAATGTGAGCGTGATGGTCATCCAGGCGGGCGCGGCCCGCAAGGTGATGGACGCGGCACCGGAGCGCTCCAAGGAGGCGCTGCTCGCGGTGGAGGCCGGCGGGCGGGCCGCGATGGCCGAACTGCGCCATGTGATGGGCTTGTTGGCGGCCCCGGACCTCGGCCGCGAGAATGGTCCGGCCGACGGGCTGGAGCCGCAGCCGGGTCTCGGACAGCTCGACGCGCTGATCGAGCGGGTGCGTGCCGCGGGGACTCCGGTCGGGGTCGCGGTGTCGCTGCCGCCGCAGCCGCTGCCGCCCGGCGTGGACCTGGCGGCGTACCGCGTGGTGCAGGAGGCACTGACCAACACGATCAAGCACGCGCCCGGCGCGAGGGCCGCCGTGACGATCGGGTACGCCGAGAACCGGCTGGAGATCGAGATCACCGACACCGGCACCACCCGCACCGCCGCGTCCGCCGACGGCAACGGCCGCGGACTGATCGGACTGCGCGAACGGCTCGCGGTCTACGACGGCAGGCTTACGGCCGGCCCGACCCTCACCGGCGGCTACCGCGTCACGGCCCGGGTCCCGTGGCGGACGACGTGAACCGGCCGGAGCTGCGCGCGGTCATCGCCGACGACCAGGCACTCGTACGGACCGGTTTCGGGATGATCCTGGCCGCGGACGGCATCGAGGTGACGGCCGAGGCCGCCGACGGGGCGGAGGCGGTGGCCGCGGTCCGGCGCACCCGGCCCGACGTGGTCCTCATGGACATCCGGATGCCCCACATGGACGGCATCGAGGCCACCCGGCGGATCCTCGCCGACAGCGACCCGGCCGGGCCGCGCGTCATCATCCTGACCACCTACGACCTCGACCACTACGTGTACGCCGCGCTCACCGCCGGGGCCAGCGGTTTCCTGCTCAAGGACGTCACCCCCGAGCACCTGGTGGCCGCCGTACGGCTCGTGCGGTCGGGCGACGCGCTTCTCGCCCCCACGATCACCCGACGCCTGATCGAACGCTTCGCCCACCGCGAGGAGGACCGGCCGGCCGCTCTCCACCGCGACCTGTCCGGCCTGACCCCGCGCGAACTGGAGGTGCTGCGGCTGCTCGCGACGGGCCTGAGCAACGCGGAGCTCGCGGACCGGCTGTTCCTCAGCCCGACCACGGTCAAGACCCACATCGGCCGCATCCTGTCGAAGCTGGACCTGCGGGACCGCGTCCAGGCGGTGGTCCTCGCCTATGAGACGGGACTGGTCGCGCCCGGGGATCCGACGGAACAGGACTGAAAGACGGAACAGGACTCACAAGGACGACTGCCCCGCCCCGTACACCGCCCCCGGGGCCTCCGCCCGCGCCAGCAGCTTCAGTGCCGTCTCCCCCGCCTCGACCGGGCTCCACCGTGCACCCTTGTCGGCGCTCGGGCCCGGCCGCCAGCCCTCCATGACCGTGATCCGGCCGCCCTCCGCCTCGAAGACGCGCCCGGTGACGCCGGCGCTCGCCCCCGAGCCCAGCCAGACCACCAGCGGCGAGACGTTCTCCGGGGCCATCGCGTCGAAGCCGGTGTCGGGGGCGGTCATGGTCTCGGCGAAGGTGCGTTCCGTCATCCGGGTGCGGGCCGCGGGCGCGATCGCGTTGACGTGGACGCCGTAGCGGCGCAGTTCGGCGGCCGCGACCAGGGTCAGAGCGATGATCCCGGCCTTCGCGGCGCTGTAGTTCCCCTGCCCCACCGAGCCCAGCAGGCCCGCGCCGCTGCTGGTGTTGACGATCCGCGCGGCAGGGGTCCGCCCGGCCTTCGTCTCCGCCCGCCAGTGCGCCGCGGCGTGCTTCAGCGGCAGGAAGTGGCCTTTGAGGTGGACGCGGAGGACCGCGTCCCACTCGTCCTCGTCGAGGTTGACGAGCATGCGGTCGCGCAGGAAGCCGGCGTTGTTGACGAGGGTGTCGAGACGGCCGTACGTCTCCACGGCGGTCCGGATCAGGGCGGCGGCGCCCTCACTCGTGGCGATGTCGCCGCCGTGGGCGACCGCCTCGCCGCCCGCCGCGCGGATCTGCGCGGCCACCCGTTCGGCGGGGCTGTCGGCGCCGGGGGTGCCGTCGAGGCCGACGCCGAGGTCGTTGACGACGAGCCGGGCGCCCTCGGCGGCGAACGCGAGGGCGTGGGCGCGGCCGAGTCCGCGGCCCGCGCCGGTGATCACGACGACCCGTCCGTCACAGAGTCCGCTCATGGCCTGCCTCCTTGTCGGCGGTTCAGTCGGTGGTTTTGTCGGTGGTTTTGTCGGCGGTCTCGTTGGTGGTCCTGTTCGCGGTCGCGGCGTCCAGGAACGCGGGCCGCTCGCCGCCGCCGTGGACGAGCAGGCCGGCTCCGGTGATGTAGGCGGCGGCGTCGGAGGCGAGGAAGACCGCCGCGGCGCCGACGTCGGACGGGTCCGCGAGGCGGCCGAGGGGGACGGTGCGGGCGACGGCGGCGATGCCGTCCTCGTCGCCGTAGTGGAGGTGGGAGGACTCCGTGCGGACCATGCCGACGACGAGGGTGTTGACGCGGACCTCGGGCGCCCATTCCACGGCCATCGAGCGGGCGAGGTTCTCCAGGCCCGCCTTGGCCGCCCCGTACGCGGCCGAGCCGGGCGAGGGGCGGCTGCCGCTGACACTGCCGATCATGACGATGGAACCCCGGGTCCGTTTCAGGTGCTCGTACGCGGCGAGCGAGGCGGTCAGCGGGGCGAGGAGATTGAGTTCGACGACCCGGGCGTGGCGTTCGGCGTCCGCGTCGGCGAGGAGCCGGTAGGGGGCGCCGCCCGCGTTGTTGACGAGGACGTCGAGGCGGGGCAGGGCGGCGAAGAAGTCCCGTACGGCGGGCGGGTCGCGCAGGTCGACGGAGACGAACTCGGTTCCCCCGACGGGCTCTTCGGGCGGTCTGCGCGCGCAGACCACGACCTCGGCGCCGGCCGCGACGAAGGCCCGCGCGATGCCGGCGCCGACGCCGCGGGTGCCGCCCGTGACGACCGCGACCTTCCCGTTCAGCTCCATTCGCCGCTACCCTTCACCTAACAAACGTTTGGTGGAAAGGTAGCTGATGCGCCCATGGGTGTCTCCACCTCGTCCCCGGAAAAGGGGATTTCCGTCTCGTCCCCGGCCGACGGGATCCGCGTCGTCACCGTCGACGTCCCGCCGGTGAACGCGCTGCCGGTGCGCGGCTGGTTCGCGCTCGCCGACGCCGTGCGCGCGGCCGGCCGGGACAGTGGGGTGCGCTGTGTGGTGCTGGCCGCCGAGGGGCGGGGGTTCAACGCGGGCGTGGACATCAAGGAGATCCAGACGCGGGGGCGGGGCGCGCTGGTCGGCGCCAACCGCGGCTGCTTCGAGGCCTTCGCGGCGGTGTACGAGTGCGAGGTGCCCGTGGTGGCGGCGGTGCAGGGCTTCTGTCTGGGCGGCGGGATCGGACTGGTGGGCAACGCGGACGCGATCGTCGCGAGCGAGGACGCCGTCTTCGGGCTGCCCGAGCTGGACCGGGGGGCACTGGGCGCCGCCACCCATCTGGCCCGGCTGGTCCCGCAGCATCTGATGCGCACCCTGTACTACACCTCGCGCACGGTCAGCGCGGCCGAGCTGCGGGCGCACGGGTCGGTGTGGCGGGTGGTGCCGCGCCCGGAACTGGAGTCAGCTGCCCTGGAGTTGGCCCGGGATATCGCCGCCAAGGACGGGGAGCTGATCCGGCTGGCCAAGGCCGCCCTCAACGGCATCGACCCGGTGGACGTGCGCCGCAGCTACCGCTTCGAACAGGGCTTCACCTTCGAGGCCAACCTGACCGGGGTGGCCGACCGGGTGCGCGACGACTTCGGCAAGGACGACTTCGACAGGAGCAACCTCGACAGGGACGACTTCCGCAGAGGCGACTTCGGCAAGGAGGCCACCGAGTGAGCGACAAGACCATGTCGGCCGAGGAGGCCGTCGGTCGCCTGGAGAGCGGCATGACCCTCGGCATCGGTGGCTGGGGTTCCCGGCGCAAGCCGATGGCGCTGGTCAGAGCGCTGCTCCGGTCCGACGTCACCGACCTCACGGTCATCTCGTACGGCGGTCCGGACGTCGGCATGCTGGCCGCGGCCGGCCGGATCCGCAAGCTGGTCACCGCGTTCGTCACCCTCGACTCCATCCCCCTGGAACCGCACTACCGGGCGGTCCGCGAGCGCGGCGCCCTCGACCTCATGGAGATCGACGAGGCGATGTTCCTGTGGGGGCTGCGGGCGGCGGCGAACCGGCTGCCGTTCCTGCCGGTGCGGGCCGGGATCGGTTCGGACGTGATGCGGGTCAACCCCGGCCTGCGGACGGTGACATCGCCGTACGAGGACGGGGAGACGTTCGTCGCGATGCCCGCGCTGCGGATGGACGCCGCACTGGTGCACGTCAGCCGCGCGGACCGGCGGGGCAACGGCCAGTACCTGGGCCCGGACCCGTACTTCGACGACCTGTTCTGCGAGGCCGCCGACACCGCGTACGTCTCCTGCGAGCGGATCGTGGACACGCCCGAACTGACCAAGGAGGCCGCCCCGCAAAGCCTGCTGATCAAACGGCACACGGTCACGGGGGTGGTTCAGGCCCCGAACGGCGCCCACTTCACGTCCTGCGCGCCCGACTACGGGCGGGACGAGGCGTTCCAGAAGCGGTACGCGAGCACGCCGTGGGATCAGTTCGCGGCGCGGTTCCTCGACGGGGACGAGCAGGCCTATCAGTCGGCTGTCAGGTCGGCCGCCGGGGAGACGACATGAGTGCCGTCAGCCGCGCCGAGTACTGCGTGATCGCGTGCGCCGAGGCCTGGCGGGACGCGGGTGAGATCCTCGCCAGCCCCATGGGCCTGATCCCGTCCGTCGGCGCCCGCCTGGCCCGTCACACCTTCGCACCGGACCTCCTGCTGACCGACGGCGAGGCGATGCTCGTCGCCCCGGACGGCACCGTCGAGGGCTGGCTGCCCTACCGCCAGCACCTCACCCTGGTCACCGGCGGTCGGCGGCACGTGATGATGGGTGCGAGCCAGATCGACCGGTACGGCAACCAGAACATCTCCTGCATCGGCGACTGGGCGAGGCCGAAACGGCAGTTGCTGGGGGTGCGGGGAGCCTCCGTCAACACCCTCAACAACCCGACCAGTTACTGGATCCCGCGGCATTCCCGGCGGGTCTTCGTCGAACGCGTCGACGTGGTGTGCGGGGTGGGGTACGACCGTGCCGCCGAGCATCCGGGGACGGCCCGCTTCCACCGCGTCCCCCGGGTCGTCTCCGACCTCGGCGTCTTCGACTTCGCCACCCCGGACCACTCGATGCGGCTGGCCTCGCTGCACCCGGGCGTCACCGTGGACCAGGTCAGGGAGGCGACCGGCTTCGAGCTGACCGTGCCGGACGAGGTGCCGTACACCCGTGAACCGACGGAGCGGGAGCTGGAGTTGATCCGCGAGGTGATCGATCCGGGGAGAACCCGGGCCCGTGAGGTGCCGGATCGGGAGGCAGGCTGATGGAGACCCCGCTCACCCGGCTGGCAGGCGTCCGCCACCCGCTCGTGCAGACCGGGATGGGCTGGGTCGCGGGCCCGCGCCTGGTCTCCGCGACGGCGAACGCCGGGGCGCTGGGCATCCTGGCCTCCGCGACGATGACCCTCGGCCAGTTGCGCGAGGCGATCCGCGAGGTGAGGTCCCGTACCAACGCGCCCTTCGGGGTCAACCTGCGGGCCGACGCGGCCGACGCCGGCGACCGGGTGCGGATCATGATCGAGGAGGGGGTGCGGGTGGCGTCCTTCGCCCTCGCGCCCTCCCCCGGCCTGATCGCCGAGCTCAAGGAGGCGGGCGTCGTCGTCATCCCGTCCGTCGGCGCCCGCCGGCACGCCGAGAAGGTCGCCGCGTGGGGCGCGGACGCGGTGATCGTGCAGGGCGGCGAGGGCGGCGGGCACACCGGGGACGTGGCGACGACCGTGCTGTTGCCGCAGGTGGTGGACGCGGTGGACATCCCGGTCGTGGCGGCGGGCGGCTTCTTCGACGGACGGGGCCTGGTCGCCGCGCTGGCCTACGGGGCGGCCGGCGTGGCCATGGGCACGCGGTTCCTGCTCACCTCGGACTCGACGGTCCCGGACGCGGTGAAGGCACGGTATCTGGCGGCGACGGTCAGGGACGTCACGGTGACACGGGCCGTGGACGGTCTGCCGCACCGCATGCTGCGCACGGAACTGGTCGACGTCCTGGAATCCTCCGGCCGTGCCCGAACCCTGCTGCACTCCGTCCGCCGGGCGGCCGGCTTCCGCCGGCTCTCCGGACTCACCTGGCGGCAACTGGTCCGCGACGGCCTCGCCATGAAGCACGGCAAGGACCTGACGTGGAGCCAGGTGCTGCTCGCCGCGAACACGCCGATGCTGCTCAGGTCGGCGATGGTGGACGGCCGTACGGATCTCGGAGTGATGGCCTCCGGGCAGGTCGCCGGGGTGATCGACGACCTGCCGTCGTGCGCGGAGCTGGTGGAACGGATCATGAAGGACGCGGAGGAGACGCGGGCACGGCTGAGCACCGCTCCCTGAGCGTCACAGCCGCGGACTCCGTTGCCGGAGCGCGGCCGACCCCTCGCCCCGCTCCTCACACCCTCTCGATGACCGTCACGTTCGCCTGCCCGCCGCCCTCGCACATCGTTTGCAGCCCGTACCGGCCGCCGGTCCGCTCCAGTTCGTGCAGCAGGGTGGTCATGAGTTTGACGCCGGTCGCTCCCAGCGGATGCCCGAGCGCGATCGCGCCGCCGTTGACGTTGACCTTGTCGGGGTCCGCGCCGGTCTCCTTAAGCCAGGCCAGGACGACCGGGGCGAAGGCCTCGTTGATCTCGACGAGGTCGATGTCGTCGAGGGTGAGCCCGGTCTTCTTCAGGGCGTGGGCGGTGGCCGGTATCGGGGCGGTCAGCATGCGGATGGGGTCCTCACCGCGTACGGAGAGGTGGTGCACGCGCGCGCGGGGCCGCAGCCCGTGTTCGCGCACGGCCCGCTCGGAGACCAGCAGCATGGCCGCCGCCCCGTCGGAGACCTGCGAGGAGCAGGCCGCGGTGACCGTGCCGCCGTCGATGACCGGCTTCAGCCCGGCCATCTTCTCCAGCGAGGTGTCCCGGCGCGGACCCTCGTCGACGGCGACCTGACCGTACGCCACGATCTCCCGCTCGAAGCGTCCCTCGTCGATGGCCCGCAGCGCCCGCCGGTGCGAGCGCAGCGCGAACTCCTCCTGGTCCTGCCTGCTGATGCCCCACTTCCCGGCGATCATCTCGGCGCCGACGAACTGGTTCACCGCCCGGTCCCCGTACCGCGCCCGCCAGCCCTCGCTGCCCGCGAACGGGCCCTGCGTGAAGCCGAGGGGCTCGGCGGCCTGCCGGGTCGCGAAGGCGATCGGGATCTGGGACATGTTCTGCACCCCGCCCGCGACCACCATGTCCTGCGTCCCGGACAGCACGGCCTGCGCGGCGAAGTGCACGGCCTGCTGCGAGGACCCGCACTGCCGGTCCACCGTCACGCCGGGCACCTCCTCGGGCAGCCCGGCCGCCAGCCAGCAGGTCCGCGCGATGTCCCCGGCCTGCGGCCCCACGGCGTCCAGACAGCCGAAGACGACGTCCTCGACGGCGGCCGGATCGACCCCGGCCCGCGCGACCAGCTCCTTCAGCACGTGCGCGCCGAGATCGGCCGGGTGGACGGCGCTCAGTCCTCCCCCGCGCCGCCCGACGGGCGTACGGACCGCTTCGACGATGTAGGCCTCGGCCATGACAACTCCCTCACAGGAAAGGGCTATTCGCGTACGGCGATCCCGTCCAGCACCATCGACAGGTACTGCCGGGCGATCTCCTCCGGGCTGTGCTGTCCGCCGGGCCGGTACCAGGACGCGGCGACCCACACCGTGTCGCGCACGAACCGGTAGGTGAGCCTCACGTCGAGGTCGGACCGGAACACCAAGGCTGCGACCCCGCGCTCCAGCGTGGACAGCCACGCCTTCTCGAACTTGCGCTGCGACTCGGCGAGGAACGCGAACCGTTCCTGCGCGACGAGCTGCTTGCTCTCCTTCTGGTAGATCGCGACGGCGGCGCGGTGCCGGTCGATCTCCCGGAACGACTCGGTGACCAGGGATTCGAGGGTCTCGCGGGGGCCGAGTTCGGCGCCCAGGACGGTGTCGTAGCCGTCCCAGAGCTCGTCGAGGAAGGTCCGCAGGATCTCCTCCAGCATCGATTCCTTGGAGTCGAAGTGGTAGTACAGGCTGCCCGCGAGCATGCCCGCGTGGTCCGCGATCCTGCGTACGGTGGTGGCGTTGTAGCCCTGCTCGGCGAAGACCTCGGCGGCGGTGTCGAGGAGTTCGCGCCGACGATCGCGAGCGGTGGCGGCCGCGGGGGGCTCGGTAGCGTTCACCTGGGGCTTCTTCTTCGTAGGCACGGATCCATTGTCGGCTGCTCCGGTCGTCAGGCGTGCTGGCTGCTGACGGAGACGGTCTCGCCCGTCATGTACGAGGAGTAGCCCGAGGCCAGGAACACGATCACGTTGGCCACCTCCCACGGCTCGGCGTACCGCCCGAAGGCCTCGCGCGCGGTCAGCTCCTCCAGCAGTTCGGGGGAAGTGACCTTCACCAGGTGCGGATGCATGGCAAGGCTCGGCGAGACGGCGTTCACCCGCACCCTGTACCCGGCCGCCTCGATCGCCGCGCACCGGGTCAGCGCCATCACGCCCGCCTTGGCGGCGGCGTAGTGCGCCTGCCCGGCCTGGGCGCGCCAGCCGACGACGGAGGCGTTGTTGACGATCACGCCGCCGTCCGGGCTCGCGCGAAACCATCGCAGCGCCGCGCGCGTGCACCGGAAGGTGCCGTTCAGCGTCACGTCCAGTACCCGGGTCCACTGCTCGTCGGTCATGTCGACGAGTTCCGAAGTCCCGCCCAGACCGGCGTTGTTGACCACGATGTCGAGGCGTCCGTGCTCGCGCACCGCCGTGTCGAACAGTGCCCGCACCTGGCCCTCGTCGGTGACGTCGCACGGCACCGCGCCGACCGCGTCGGTCCCGAACTCCCCGGCCAGCTCGGCCTCGTACTCCTTGAGCCGTCGCGCGTGCGCGTCGCTGATCAGCACGCGCGCGCCCTCCTCCAGGAAGCGGCGGGCGGTCGCCCCGCCGATCCCGGCGCCCGCGGCGGCCGTGACGACCGCGGTACGCCCGCTCAGCAGCCCGTGTCCGGGCACGTACGCCGGACTCTCGACGCCTGTCATAGGGCCACGCTAACCTACCAAACACTTGTTAGGGAAGGATCGCCGCCGATGGACCTGCCGCCGATGGACCTCGACTTCACGCCCGACGAGGAAGCGTTCCGCGCCGAGGCCCGCGCCTGGCTCGAGGCCCATGTGCCGTTCGCTCCGCTGCCCTCCCTGGAGACCGAGGAGGGCTTCGCGGCACACCGCGCGTGGGAGGCCGAACTCGCCGCGGACCGCTGGTCGGTGGTCAACTGGCCGGCCGAGTACGGCGGGCGGGACTCGGGCATCGTCCGCTGGCTGATCTTCGAGGAGGAGTACTACGCGGCGGGCGCGCCGGGCCGCGTCGGCCAGAACGGCGTCAGCCTGCTCGCGCCGACCCTCTTCGAGCACGGCACCGAGGAGCAGCGGGCGCGGGTGCTCCCGCCGATGGCCACCGGCGAGGTGGTCTGGGCGCAGGCCTGGTCGGAGCCGGAGGCGGGCTCGGACCTGGCGTCCCTCAGGTCGCGGGCCGTCCGCGCCGACGGCGGCTGGTTGCTGAGCGGGCAGAAGACGTGGTCCTCGCGGGCCGCGTTCGCCGACCGCGCGTTCGGCCTGTTCCGCAGTGACCTGGACGCGCCGAAACCCCACCAGGGGCTGACCTACCTGATGTTCGACCTGCGCGCGCCCGGGGTCACCGTCCGCCCCATCCCGCGCCTGGACGGCAAGCCCGCCTTCGCGGAGCTGTTCCTGGACGAGGTGTTCGTGCCGGACGAGGACGTGATCGGTGAGCCCGGCCAGGGCTGGCGGGTGGCGATGGCGACGGCCGGCAACGAGCGTGGGCTCACGCTGCGCTCCCCCGGCCGTTTCCTGGCGGGCGCCGACCGGCTGTTCGCGCTCTGGCGGGCGCAGGGCCGCCCGGCCGGTACCCGCGACCGCGTGGCCGACGCCCTGATCGGCGCCCGCGCCTACCAGCTCTTCACCTACGCCGCCGCCTCCCGCCACCTCGACGGAGCCTCGCTCGGCCCGGAATCCAGCCTGAACAAGGTGTTCTGGTCCGAGTACGACATCGCGCTCACCGAGACGGCCCTCGATCTCCTGGGCGAGGAGGGCGAGCTGGCGGACACGGAGTGGGCCGAGCGGTATGTCTTCGCGCTCGCCGGGCCCGTCTACGCCGGCACGAACGAGATCCAGCGCGACATCATCGCCGAGCGCCTGCTGGGCCTGCCGAAGGGACGCCGGTGATGCGGTTCCTTCTCTCCCCGGAGCTGCGGGCGTTCGCCGGCTCGCTGGACGCGATGCTGACGGCCGCCGGCACGCCGTCCGTCGTACGGGACTGGGGCCGCGGCGACCACACGAGCGGACGCGCCCTGTGGTCCCGTATCGCCGGGGCGGGAGTCTTCGCGCTGGCGGTACCGGAGGCCTACGAGGGGATGGGCCCGCGACCCGTCGAACTCGCCGTGGCCTTCGTCGAGTTGGGGCGGCACGCGGTACCGGGCCCGCTGGTGGAGACGGTCGCGGCGGCAACCCTGCTCACGGCACTGGCCGCACAGGACGACACGGGCCCGGCCGAACGCCTGCTGCCCGCACTGGCCTCGGGCACGTCGACGGCGACCGTCGCCCCGGCCCTGACCCCGGCCACGACCCCGGGGCCGTACGCGCTGGACGCGGACGTGGCGGACGTACGACTGGCTGTGTCGGCACCACCGAAGAACCCGGCGGACCCGATCGGCACGCCCGAGCCGGCCCGCGCCACCGAACCGCCCGGCGCCCCCGAGCCGGCCACCGCCACCGAGCTGCGCCTCGCGCCCCCGCCCGGCCTCCCGCGCCCCGGTCTCGACCCCGCCCGCCGCCTCTTCGTCCTCCCGCCCGGCGGCGAACTCCTCGCCACCGGCCCTCATGTCACCGCGGCCGCCGCCCGCGCCCTCACCACCGCCCGCCTGGTCACCGCGGCCCAGGCCCTCGGTGTCGGCCTCGCGCTCCTCGACCGCACCGTCGCCTACGTCAAGCAGCGCACCCAGTTCGGGGTGCCCATAGGCTCCTTCCAGGCCGTCAAGCACCAACTGGCCGACGCCACGCTGGCCCTGGAGTTCGCGCGGCCCCTCGTCCTCGGTGCGGCGGTGACGATGGCCGAGCGGGATGTCGCCGCCGCGAAGGTCACGGCGTGCGAGGCGGCGTACCGCACCGCACGGACCGCCCTCCAACTGCACGGCGCGATCGGCTACACCGCGGAGTACGACCTGTCCCTCTGGCTGACCAGGGCCCGCGCGCTGCGCACCGCCTGGGGCAGCCCCGACACGTGCCGGGCCGCCGTCCTCAGTGGTGGTGATCGCCGCTGACGGTCTCCCGGTGATCCTCCACCCCCGGCTTCCCGATCCGCGTTCCCGGTCCCGGACGTCGGCCACGCACGGATGGACACGGTCACGCGGATCAGCCAACGGTGCGGGCGGGCGACCGTACGCTGGGCGGCATGAAACGCGCCGGTCTGTTCCTGATCGCCGTCGTGCCCGTGGTGGTCGCGGGGAGCGTCTGCGTCTCCACAGCGCCGTCGGACGGCGGGAGGACGGAAGGGAGCGACAAGCCTGCGGCCGGCGCCCCGGCCACGCCCGCCCCCGCTTCCCCCACTCCGCCCAACTCCTCTCCTTCCGCCGCTTCGCCCACTTCCTCCGCTCCCCCCGCTCCGCCCCCGAGCCTGGCCGACCCCGGCAAGAAGGACCTGGCCCAGCAGTTGGTGGCGAGCGCCGAGAACTCCACCCTCGACTGGCGCGGCGCCTACGGCTACATCGAGGACATCGGCGACGGGCAGGGCTACACCGCCGGCATCATCGGATTCTGCACCGGCACCCACGACCTGCTCACCCTCGTGGAGACCTACACCGAGGACCACCCCGGCAACGGCCTGGCCCGCTACCTCCCCGCCCTGCGCGCGGTCGACGGCACGGACTCCCACGCGGGACTGGACCCCGGCTTCACCGCGGCCTGGAAGGCGGAGGCCGAACGTCCCGCGTTCCGCCGGGCCCAGGACGACAAACGCGACCGTGTCTACTTCGACCCGGCGGTGGGCCGCGCCCAGCGCGACGGTCTGGGTGTACTCGGCCAGTTCGTCTACTACGACGCGATGGTCTACCACGGCCCCGGCAGCACACCCACCAGCTTCGGCGGCATCCGCGCCGAGGCCATGAACCGGGCGGCCACCCCCGCGCGGGGCGGCTCCGAGAAGACGTACCTGGAGGCGTTCCTCGACGTCCGCCGCACCGCGATGACCACCATGCACCCCGGCACCGACACCAGCCGCGTCGACACCGCCCAGCGACGCTTCCTGAACGAGGGAAACCTGGACCTCACCACGCCGCTGGAGTGGGAGGTGTACGGGCAGACGTACAGGATCCCCGGATAGCTCGCGGAGATCAGCGGCTCGCGGACATGCGGCGGCGCCTGGCCGTTCGTCCGGTCGGGGACAAGGGCCAGGCGCCACCTGGTGTTCCGTACGCCTTTGTACGGGACGTTTTTCCGAGCAGCCGTCAGACCATCAGCGAGCGGTCCGTCGGCCGGATCGGTGCGTGCAGTTCGCTGCCGCCGGTCAGGAACCGGTCGACGCCCTGGGCGGCCGAGCGGCCCTCCGCGATCGCCCACACGATGAGGGACTGGCCGCGGCCGGCGTCACCGGCGACGAACACGCCCGGCACGTTGGTCTGGAACTCGGCGTCGCGGGCGATGTTGCCGCGCTCGTCGAGGTCCAGGCCGAACTGGTCGACCAGGCCGTTCTCGCGGTCGGTGCCGGTGAAGCCCATGGCCAGGGTGACCAGCTGGGCGGGGATCTTGCGCTCCGTGCCCGGCTTCTGGGTCAGCTTGCCCTCGACGAACTCCACCTCGGTGAGGTGCAGCCACTGGACGTTGCCGTCCTCGTCGCCCTCGAAGTGCGTCGTCGACACCGAGTAGACGCGCTCGCCGCCCTCCTCGTGCGCGGAGGTGACCTTGTAGAGCATCGGGAAGGTCGGCCAGGGCTGGGAGACCGGGTTCCGCTCGTCGTTCGGGCGGGGCATGATCTCCAGCTGCGTGACCGAGGCCGCGCCCTGGCGGTGGGCGGTGCCCACACAGTCGGCGCCGGTGTCGCCGCCGCCGATCACGATGACGTGCTTGCCCTCGGCCGTGATGGGGGGCGCCACGTAGTCGCCCTCCTGCACCTTGTTGGCCAGCGGCAGGTACTCCATGGCCTGGTGGATGCCCTTGAGCTCGCGGCCGGGAACCGGCAGGTCACGGGCGGTCGTGGCACCGGCGGCGATGACGATCGCGTCGTACCGCTTCTTCAGGTCGGACGCCTTGATGTCCTGGCCGATCTCGATGCCGGTACGGAAGCGGGTGCCCTCCGCGCGCATCTGTTCGATACGGCGGTTGATGTGCCGCTTCTCCATCTTGAACTCGGGGATGCCGTACCGCAGGAGGCCTCCGATGCGGTCCGCGCGCTCGTAGACGGCGACGGTGTGACCGGCCCGGGTCAGCTGCTGCGCCGCGGCGAGACCGGCGGGGCCGGACCCGATGACGGCGACCGTCTTGCCGGACAGCCGCTCCGGGATCTGCGGGGCGACGTCACCGGTCTCCCACGCCTTGTCGATGATCGAGACCTCGACGTTCTTGATGGTGACCGGCGGCTGGTTGATGCCCAGCACGCACGCCGACTCGCACGGGGCCGGGCAGAGCCGGCCGGTGAACTCCGGGAAGTTGTTCGTCGCGTGCAGACGCTCGGAGGCGGCCGCCCAGTCCTCGCGGTAGGCGTAGTCGTTCCACTCGGGGATCAGGTTCCCCAGCGGACAGCCGTTGTGGCAGAACGGGATACCGCAGTCCATGCAGCGGCTGGCCTGCTTGCTGATGATCGGCAGCAGGGAGCCGGGAACATAGACCTCGTTCCAGTCCTTGACGCGCTCCTCGACGGGACGGGTCCTGGCGACCTCACGACCGTGGTTCAGGAAGCCCTTCGGGTCAGCCATTGATCGCCGCCTCCATCATCTTCTCGGTGATCTCGGTCTCGGTGAGACCCGCTCGCTCGGCGGCGTCCTTGGCGGCGAGCACTGCCTTGTACGTACTGGGGATGATCTTGCTGAAGCGCTGCACGGCGTCGTCCCACTCGGCGAGCAGCTTCTCGGCGACCGTCGAGCCGGTCTCCTCGGCGTGGCGGCGCACCACGTCGTGCAGCCACTGCTTGTCGGTGTCGTCCAGCGCCTCGATCGCGCCGACGTTGCCGGCGTTGACGTTGTCGCGGTTCAGGTCGATGACGTACGCGATACCGCCGGACATACCGGCCGCGAAGTTACGGCCCGTCTCGCCGAGAACCACCGCGTGACCGCCGGTCATGTACTCGCAGCCGTGGTCGCCCACGCCCTCGGAGACGACCGTGGCACCGGAGTTGCGGACGCAGAACCGCTCACCGGTACGACCGCGCAGGAACAGCTCGCCGCCGGTCGCGCCGTACGCGATGGTGTTGCCCGCGATCGTGGAGAACTCGGCGAGATGGTCGGCGCCCCGGTCGGGACGGACGATGACCCGGCCGCCGGACAGGCCCTTGCCGACGTAGTCGTTGGCGTCGCCCTCCAGGCGCAGCGTGACACCGCGGGGCAGGAAGGCACCGAAGGACTGGCCGGCCGAGCCGGTGAAGGTGATGTCGATGGTGTCGTCGGGCAGGCCCGCGCCGCCGAACTTCTTCGTCACCTCGTGGCCGAGCATGGTGCCGACCGTGCGGTTGATGTTGCGGATCGCGACCTGGGCGCGCACCGGCTGGGCGTCGGTCGCGGAGTTCGCGGCCAGGGCGTCGCCGGCGAGCTTGATCAGCTCGTTGTCGAGGGCCTTCTCCAGGCCGTGGTCCTGCTTGATGACCTGGTGCAGCGGGGCGCCCTCGGGCAGCTCGGGCACGTAGAAGAGCGGGGACAGGTCCAGGCCCTGCGCCTTCCAGTGGTCGACGGCGCGCGTCACGTCGAGGGTCTCGGCGTGGCCGACGGCCTCCTCGATGGAGCGGAAGCCCAGCTCGGCGAGGATCTCGCGGACCTCTTCGGCGATGAACTGGAAGAAGTTCACGACGTACTCGGCCTTGCCGGTGAACCGGTCCCGCAGGACCGGGTTCTGGGTGGCGATGCCGACCGGGCAGGTGTCCAGGTGGCAGACGCGCATCATGACGCAGCCGGAGACGACGAGCGGCGCGGTCGCGAAACCGAACTCCTCGGCGCCCAGCAGCGCGGCGATGACGACGTCCCGGCCGGTCTTGAGCTGGCCGTCGGTCTGTACGACGATCCGGTCGCGCAGGCCGTTGAGCAGCAGGGTCTGCTGGGTCTCGGCGAGCCCGAGCTCCCAGGGACCGCCCGCGTGCTTCAGCGAGGTCAGCGGGGAGGCACCCGTACCGCCGTCGTGGCCGGAGATGAGCACCACGTCCGCGTGCGCCTTGGACACACCGGCCGCGACCGTGCCGACGCCGACCTCGGAGACCAGCTTCACGTGGATCCGCGCCTGCGGGTTCGCGTTCTTCAGGTCGTGGATCAGCTGGGCCAGGTCCTCGATCGAGTAGATGTCGTGGTGCGGCGGCGGGGAGATCAGACCGACACCCGGGGTGGAGTGCCGGGTCTTGGCGACCCACGGGTACACCTTGTGGCCGGGCAGCTGGCCGCCCTCGCCGGGCTTGGCGCCCTGGGCCATCTTGATCTGGATGTCGTCCGCGTTGACCAGGTACTCGGAGGTCACACCGAAGCGGCCGGAGGCGACCTGCTTGATGCTGGAGCGGCGCGCCGGGTCGTACAGGCGGTCCGCGTCCTCGCCGCCCTCACCGGTGTTGGACTTGCCGCCCAGCTGGTTCATGGCGATGGCGAGCGTCTCGTGGGCTTCCTTCGAGATGGAGCCGTACGACATGGCGCCCGTGGAGAACCGCTTGACGATCTCGCTGACCGGCTCGACCTCGTCGATCGGGATCGGCTGCCGGTCCGACGTGAAGCCGAACAGGCCGCGCAGCGTCATCAGACGCTCGGACTGCTCGTTCACCCGCTCGGTGTACTTCTTGAAGATGTCGTAGCGGCCGCTGCGCGTGGAGTGCTGGAGGCGGAAGACCGTCTCCGGGTCGAACAGGTGCGGCTCGCCCTCGCGGCGCCACTGGTACTCGCCGCCTATCTCCAGGGCGCGGTGGGCCGGCGCGATGCCGCTGGCCGGGTAGCCCTTGGCGTGGCGGGCGGCGACCTCCTTGGCGATGACGTCGATGCCGACGCCGCCGATCTTGGTGGCCGTGCCGCTGAAGTACTTGGTGACGAACTGCTCGTCCAGGCCGACCGCTTCGAAGACCTGGGCGCCCCGGTAGGAGGCGACCGTGGAGATGCCCATCTTGGACATGACCTTCAGGACGCCCTTGCCGAGGGCGTAGATCAGGTTGCGGATGGCCTGCTCGGGCTCGACGTCCGACAGGAAGGTGCCGGCGCGGACCAGGTCCTCGACGGACTCCATCGCCAGGTACGGGTTCACAGCGGCGGCGCCGAAGCCGATCAGCAGGGCGACGTGGTGGACCTCGCGGACGTCACCGGCCTCCACCAGCAGGCCCACCTGGGTGCGCTGCTTGGTGCGGATGAGGTGGTGGTGGACGGCCGCGGTGAGCAGCAGCGACGGGATCGGCGCGTGCTCGGCGTCGGAGTGGCGGTCCGACAGGACGATCAACCGGGCGCCGTTCTCTATGGCGGCGTCGGCCTCGGCGCAGATCTCGTCGATGCGGGCGGCGAGGGCGTCACCGCCCCCGGAGACCCGGTACAGACCGGACAGGGTCGCGGCCTTGAAGCCGGGCATGTCGCCGTCGGCGTTGATGTGGATGAGCTTGGCCAGCTCGTCGTTGTCGATGACCGGGAACGGCAGGGTCACGGTCCGGCAGGACGCGGCGGTCGGCTCCAGCAGGTTGCCCTGCGGGCCCAGCGACGAGCGCAGGGAGGTGACCAGTTCCTCGCGGATCGCGTCCAGCGGTGGGTTGGTGACCTGTGCGAACAGCTGGGTGAAGTAGTCGAACAGCAGCCGGGGGCGGGAGGACAGCGCGGCGATCGGCGAGTCCGTGCCCATCGAACCGATCGGCTCGGCACCGGCCTTGGCCATCGGCGCGAGGATGACGCGCAGCTCCTCCTCGGTGTAGCCGAAGGTCTGCTGGCGGCGGGTGACCGAGGCGTGCGTGTGCACGATGTGCTCACGCTCGGGCAGGTCGGACAGCTCGATCTCGCCGGCCTCCAGCCACTCCGCGTACGGCTTCTCGGCGGCGAGCTGGGCCTTGATCTCGTCGTCCTCGATGATGCGGTGCTCGGCGGTGTCGACGAGGAACATGCGGCCGGGCTGCAGGCGGCCCTTGCGGACGACCTTGGCGGGGTCGATGTCGAGGACGCCGACCTCGGAGCCGAGGACGACGAGGCCCTCGTCGGTGACCCAGTAGCGGCCGGGACGCAGGCCGTTGCGGTCGAGGACCGCGCCGACCTGGACGCCGTCGGTGAAGGTGACGCAGGCCGGGCCGTCCCAGGGCTCCATCATCGTGGCGTGGAACTCGTAGAAGGCGCGGCGGGCCGGGTCCATGGAGTCGTGGTTCTCCCACGCCTCCGGGATCATCATCAGCACGGAGTGCGGCAGCGAACGGCCGCCGAGGTGCAGGAGTTCGAGCACCTCGTCGAAGGACGCCGAGTCGGAGGCGTCCGGCGTACAGATCGGGAAGACCCGGTCGATCTTCTCCTGGTCGCCGAACAGATCGGAGACGATCTGCGACTCGCGGGCCGCCATCCA
The DNA here is from genome assembly GCF_044459385.1 of Streptomyces sp. NPDC050287. Classification (NCBI taxonomy): domain Bacteria; kingdom Bacillati; phylum Actinomycetota; class Actinomycetes; order Kitasatosporales; family Streptomycetaceae; genus Streptomyces; species Streptomyces sp. NPDC050287. Next base: position 388,347 of record NZ_JBITIY010000001.1, read on the forward strand.
GTTGCGGTTGCCCTTGACGGTGTTGATCTCACCGTTGTGCGCGACGAAGCGGTACGGGTGGGCCAGCGGCCACGACGGGAAGGTGTTCGTGGAGAACCGGGAGTGCACGAGCGCGATCGCGGAGGCGAAGCGGCGGTCGGACAGGTCCGGGAAGAAGGGCTCCAGCTGACCGGTGGTCAGCATGCCCTTGTAGACGATGGTCCGCGCGGACAGCGACGGGAAGTAGACGCCGACCTCGCGCTCGGCGCGCTTGCGCAGCACGAAGGCCTTGCGGTCCAGGTCGATACCCGTGGCGGGCACCGCGGCGCCGTCGGCCACGAAGACCTGTCGGAAGGCGGGCATCGTGGAGCGGGCGGTGGCGCCGAGGAGTTCGGGGGCGACGGGCACCTCGCGCCAGCCGAGGACGGTCAGGCCCTCGTCGGCGGCGATCGTCTCGATCGTCGAGACGGCGTCCTCGATGCCGTCCTCCGGCAGGAAGGCGATACCGACGGCGTAGGCACCGGCCGCGGGCAGTGCGAAGTCGGTCACCTCGCGGAGGAAGGCGTCCGGCACCTGGGACAGGATGCCCGCGCCGTCACCCGAGTCGGGCTCGGAGCCGGTGGCGCCGCGGTGCTCCAGGTTACGCAGAACCGTGAGCGCCTGCTCGACCAGCGCGTGGCTCGCCTCGCCGGTGAGGGTGGCCACGAAGCCGACGCCACAGGCGTCGTGCTCGTTGCGGGGGTCGTACATACCCTGCGCAGCAGGGCGAGCATCCATGAACGACCACTTCTGGCCATTCGTGGAGTGCTGGGACGGCTGGCGCGGCGTACGCATCGGCTCTCCCGTCGTCGTCATCTGGCTGGAGGCACCTCCCAGGCCTTGAGGCTCTGGGGGAGCGGATTGCCGAGGGACGACGCTGGCCCTCTGCGTGAGTGCAAAATTTCGTGCAGGTTACATGATGGAGCGGTTCTCGGGAACCGGATAATCCGTTCCAACATGCGGACGCCACGAGGAGCGGCGGGGGTACCGCGCACGTGGCTTGAAGTATGTGGGACCGAACGGGACAGATCGGTGTCCGTCGGCCCGGAAGCGGGGCAGGCGCCGTCGCCACCCCGCAAATGCGCCGCAGGCTTCCTTACCCACAGCGCTTACGGCTCATGCCCGGTGGTTAACCGTTCGAAACCAGCGAGTAACGGCTACTTATGCGGCCAAGCGCATAACCTGCAGCCGATCTATCCTACGACCGTTCCGAACAAGCTGCCGAGGACGTACGTCACACCGGCCGCCGCACCCCCGAGAGCGAGCTGCCGCAGTCCGCTGAACCACCAGGACCGAGCGGTCACCTTGGCCACGACGGCACCGCATCCGAACAGCCCGAAGAGGGCGAGCAGCAGGGCCGGCCACAGAGCGGTGGCGCCGAGCAGGTACGGCAGGACGGGCAGCAGGGCTCCCAGCGCGAACGCCCCGAACGACGACACGGCGGCGACCAGCGGCGACGGCAGGTCCCCGGGGTCGATCCCGAGCTCCTCACGCGCGTGGATCTCCAGCGCCTGCTCGGGATCCCGGGACAGCTGCCGGGCCACCTCACGCGCCAGTTCCGGCTCCACCCCGCGCCCCTCATACAGGGCGGCCAGCTCAGCCTCCTCGTCCTGAGGGTGCTTTCTCAGCTCCCGCCGCTCCACGTCCAGCTCGGCCTCGACGAGCTCGCGCTGCGAGGCGACGGAGGTGTACTCGCCGGCCGCCATGGAGAAGGCGCCGGCGGCCAGCCCGGCGAGGCCGGTGATGACGATCGTCTGCTGACCGACCGAGCCGCCCGCGACGCCGGTCATCAGGGCCAGGTTGGAGACCAGACCGTCCATCGCGCCGAAGACCGCGGGGCGCAGCCACCCGCCGTTGACGTCGCGGTGGGTGTGGTTGTCGCGGTGCGCCTCATGCAGCGCGGCCTCGGTCTCGATGATCGCCATGCCGGTCCCCCAGGGATGCTCGAACTGCCTCTTTGGACTGATTCCACTTTTCGACAACCCACAACATACGCCTCGGCATTCCCGCCCGCCAGCAAGGAAAGGCTCGGCTAACCTGCGACTTTCCCTCTCCCCGCTCATCCGTAGAGGGGCTCGCACAGATGTCGACCGGGTGACACGAAGGCGCGGACGGCTGCACGGAACACCGCAACGGGGAGAGTTCCGCAAAGGGTTCCGCGCCCCAGGAAACGTCTTCGTGCGGCGCCCCCGAGAGGAGAAGCCGCGTATGGCATCGATCGCCTGCACTCCCTCCGCCCCGGCGCCCCGGAACGCCGCCGAACTCCGTGAGCGGGCCCGCGGCGCACTGCTCGGTCTGGCCGTCGGGGACGCCCTGGGCGCCCCGGCCGAGAACATGAAGCCCTCCGAGATCCGGGCTCGCTGGGGCCGCATCACCGGCTACGTCACCGACACACCCGCCGGCACGGACGACACCGAGTACGCGATCTTCTCCGGCCTCCTGCTGGCCCGCCACGGCTCCGCGCTCACCCCGGCCCATGTGGAGGCGGCCTGGCACGAGTGGATCGCCGACCGCGACGAGGGCCCCTTCCGGGGTGCCGGCTTCAGCGAACGCGGCACGCTGGAGAACCTCCGCCGGGGTCTGGCCGCCCCCATCTCGGCCCAGCACCGCCACGCCTGGAGCGACGGCCTCGCCATGCGCGCGGCCCCCTTCGGCGTCTTCGCGGCGGGCCGCCCGACCGAGGCCGCCCGCCTGGTCGCGATCGACGGATCGGTGAGCCACGACGGCGAGGGCATCTACGGCGGCCAGGCGGTCGCGGCCGGTGTGGCGGCGGCGATGGCGGGCGCCCCGACCGTCGCGGTGGTCGCTTCGGCCCTGGCGGTCGTCCCCGACGACTCCTGGACGGCCCGCTCCCTGCGCCGAGCGGCCGCGGTGGCCCACCGCGGCGAACGCGCGGTCCGCTCCGCCGTCGTCATCGGCGGCTACCCCTGGACCGACCTGGCCCCCGAAGCGGTCGCCCTCGCCTTCGGCGCCTACGCGGCAGCCGACGGCGACTTCGTCCAGGCGGTCCTGACAGCCGTCAACATGGGCCGCGACGCCGACACCACGGCAGCGGTGGCCGGCGCCCTGGCCGGCGCGACCGGCGGAGCCGCCACGATCCCGGCCGCCTGGGTCTCGGCCATCGGCCCGGCCCGCGGCAGCTGCCTCCCCTCCATGGCGGGCCACCACATCCTGGAGGTGGCGGACCTGCTGACGCAGTCCCCCACAGGATCGGCGGTGACCTCATGACGCCGCCGACGCCCCCGACGCCGTGGGACGACGGCATCACGGCCGTCACGACGCCGACGGAACCACCGGCACCGGAGTACCCGACGACGACCGAGCCGGCCGAACCGGAGACCACCACCACAGCGGAACCGCTCGACCCCGAACCCCCGACCACGGGAGAGCTGCTCGCCCCGGAGTCCACCTCCACGGCGGAGCCGCTGGAACCGCCGGTCGCCGACGGCGCGAACCCCCCACAGGGGCCACCCGCACCCGACGACGAAAGCAGCACGGGTGGTGCCGGTGGGAACACCGAGGCCGAGGCCGTTCACCCCGCACAAAAGCACCACCGCGTCGAAGGTCTCCTGCTCGGCCTGGCCGCGGGCGACGCAGCGGGGTGGCCCGCCGCCCGCCACCGAGCCGTAAGGATGCCCGACTGGACCCGCCGCCTCACCCGCGAACTGGACACCTTCGCCGAACAGAACGCGACGACCACCCTCCCCGTCCCCATCGCCCTGAACCAACCCCCGGAACCCCTCTACCTCGGCCCCTCGGACGACGCCGAGTGGGCGACCTTCGCCGCCGAAGCCCTCCTGCGCGCAGGCGACGACGCCGCCCTCGGCGACCTCAGCCGGGAACGCCGTACCCGCGCCGCCATCGACCTGACCTGGAACGCCGTAGCCAGCGAGGTCGCCGCCGCAGCGAACCGCGCCCCCGAGATCGAGTCCGCCGTCCTCCCCCTCCGCGCCCGCATCTCCGTCCGTGCCGGCCTCGGCAACCTCGCCACCGGCCTGCGCCCGCCGGCCACCGGCCACGACAACCCGCACTATTTCGACGACGCGGCCTGCGTACGGGCCTGCGTCCTCGCCGTGGCCCACCCCGGCGATCCCCGAGGCGCCGCCGACCTGGCCGAGTTCGACGCCCGCTACACCCAGGACGGCGACGGCGTGCACGGCGCCCGCGCGATGGCGGCGGCCGTGTCCCTCGCCCTCGCCGGAGCCGACGTACAGACATGCGCGACCGCCGCGCTCGCCGAGCTCCCCGAGTCCACCGAGATCGGCCGCAACGCCCGCCACGCCCTGCGGCTGGCCCACGACGCCGAGAGCGCCTTCGCCCTGGTCCCCCTCCTCGAGCACCAGATCGTCGACCACGTCTACAGCTACGGCATCGCGGCCGCCGAAACCGTCCCGGTCGCCCTCGCCCTGGCCACCGCGGCACGCGGCCGGATCGCGGAGGCGGTACCGGCGGCGGCCTGCCTCTCCCGGGTCGCCGACTCGGCCCCCGCCCTCGCGGGCGCACTCACCGGCGCGTTGGGCGGCGGAGGGGCGATCCCCGCCTCCTGGCGGGAGGCCTGCCGCACTCTCTCCGGCTGCGCGCTCCCCCGCCTCACCGGGACGGACCTGGTGGAACTCGCCGAACTCCTGGAAGCCGCGCAACCAGTCCCGCCAGGGGGATGATTCGGACTATGACCCCCAAAACCGAAGAAATCCGGAGAACGAGCCAGGGAACGAGCCGGGAAATGAGCCGAGGAACAGGCCGGGGAACGAGCCGGGAAGCGAATCTGGACGAGCGCATCACCGGCGCCCTGGTCGGCGCGGCCGTCGGCGACGCCCTGGGCGGCCCGGTCGAGGGCTACTCCCCCGAGCAGATCGCCGAACGCCACGGCGACCGCGTCCAGGGCATCGTCGGCCCCTGGAACGGCGACGCCTGGCGCACCGCCCGCCCCCTCGCGCCGTACCACAAGGGCGACGGGCACGTCACCGACGACACCCTGATGACCCACGCACTCGTGCGGGTCTACGCACAGGTCCACGACCACCTCGACGCGTACGCGATCGCCGACCACCTGGTCCCCGACCTGATGACGACCCCGCGCTGGATCCCGGAGCTGGAGGCCGAGGCACTCCCCCTCCATCGGATCTTCCTCGCGGAGAAGTGGCTGGTGACCCGCCTCCACTACGGCCACATCGACCCCCGCGAGGCCGGCGTCGGCAACATCGTCAACTGCGGCGCCGCGATGTACATGGCCCCGGTCGGCCTGGTCAACGCGGCCAACCCCCAGGCCGCCTACACCGAGGCCCTCGACATCGCGGGCGCCCACCAGTCGTCGTACGGCCGCGAGGCGGCGGCGGTCTTCGCGGCGGCGGTGGCGGCGGCGACCGCACCCGCCGCGACCCCCGACTCCGTCGTGTCCGCCTGCCTCTCCCTGGCGAAGGACGGCACCCGTCAGGCGATCGAGAAGGTCTGCGAAACGGCGTCCCGGCACACGGACTTCGAGTCGGCTCTCATCCCTCTCCGAGAAGCGGTCGCCCCCTACGACACCGTGGGTCCCGACTACCGCGCCCCCTCCCTCGGCGCCCGCCGCCCGTCCCGCCTGCACTCGATCGAGGAACTCCCGGTCGCTCTGGGCATGGCGCTCGTCGCCGACGGCGACTACCGCCACACCGTCCTCGGCGCGGTGAACTACGGCCGCGACTGCGACTCCATCGCGACGATGGCGGGCGCGATCGCCGGCGCCCTCGGCTCCCCGGTACCGGACGACTGGTCGAAGCAGGTGTCCGAGGCGAGCCGCCTGGACCTGTGGGAACCGGCGACGACCCTCGCGGCCGTGGCCCGGGAGATCTTCGAACGGGACGTGGACCGCCGCCGCGCCCATGAAGCGGCGTTCACGGAGATCGCAGGCCCACGATGCTCCGACTGACCTGGGTCCAGCCGGAGGACCTGCTCGGCCACGAACTCCGTCAGGCACGGCAGGACGGCCGGGAGCCCCAGGCGATCGCGGCGAGATGGAAAGCGGCCGGCGGCTCACCGGCCCCCCTGCGAGCGGGCGCATCACCGCAGCCGCCGTCGAGATACCTGCGCCGGCTCGCAGAGGACCTGCTGGACGAACTGGCGGACCTGCCGGGCAAGTTCACGGACAGCGAGCCCACGGACCTCGCGAAGATCAAGGCCAACTGTCCCGCTTGGCCCACTCCGGCCGCGGGCCATCGTGCCGAGGGGACGATGCGGGTCCCCCCGGTCGAGCGGAGCCGGGAACGGGAGGGCCCGGGCGCAGGCGCAGGCGGCGCCCCGTCGGCGCCGGGCTCCGCGACCCGCCCCCGGCCCGCCCCCACTCAGGCCCGTCTGGAAGCGGCCTGGCTGGGCCGAGCCGCAGGCTGCCTCCTGGGCAAACCCGTGGAGAAACTCCCCCTCACCGCCATCCGCCACCTGGCCGAAGCCACCGGCAACTGGCCCCTGAACACGTACTTCACAGCCCGAGGAGTCCCCGACGACCTCCTTGAGGCCCACCCCTGGAACCGTCGCTCGGCGACCACCTCCCTCGCCGAGAACATCGACGGCATGCCCGAGGACGACGACCTCAACTACCCCCTCCTCAACCTCCTCCTGCTCCAACGCCACGGCAAGAACTTCACCACCACGGACGTGGCGACCCTCTGGCTCGAGGAACTCCCCGCCGGCCGCACCTTCACCGCCGAACGCATCGCCTACCGCAACCTCCTCACCGGCCTGGAACCCCCGCACACGGCCCGCCACCGCAACCCCTTCCGCGAATGGATCGGCGCCCTGATCCGCGCCGACGTCCACGGCTGGACCAACCCCGGCGACCCGGCCGCCGCAGCCGAACAGGCCCACCGCGACGCCACCCTCACCCACACCGCCAACGGCGTCTACGCGGCCATGTTCACCGCGGCCACCATCGCCACCATCGCCACCGCCGACCACCCCACCGACATCCACATCGCGCTCCGCACCGGCCTCACCGTCGTCCCCCCGGCCTCCCGGCTCGCCCAGGCCATCCGTCACGCCCTCCAACTGGCCCGAACCCACGACAACTTCGACACGGTCGTCGACGAACTCCACGCCACCCACGGCCACACGCACCACTGGGTCCACGCCATCCCCAACACCGCCCTGATCGCCGCCGCCCTCAGCCACGCGAACGGCGACTTCACCGGCTCCATCTGCCGTGCCGTGTCCGGTGGTTGGGACACCGACTCCAACGGCGCCACGGCCGGCAGCATCGCCGCCCTCCTCGCCGGCTCACCGTCCGCCCTCCCCGACCGCTGGACGGCCCCGCTGAAGAACCGCCTGGCCACCACCATCGGCGACTTCGACGGCACCGGCTTCGACACCCTCGCCCGCCTCACGCACGACCTCGCCCACCTGGAGGCCCCCCTCCCATGACCCACCTGGACCGGAAGTTCCCCGCCCCGCTCACCGGCCTGCGCGTCCTCGACCTCGCCACCCTCTTCGCCGGCCCCCTCGCCGCCACCCTGCTCGGCGACTTCGGCGCGGAGGTCATCAAGGTCGAGCACCCGACGCGACCCGACCCGTCCCGAGGCCACGGCCCGTCGAAGAACGGCGTGGGCCTGTGGTGGAAGGTGCTGGGCCGCAACAAGCGCACGATCACACTGGACCTCTCCACCCCCGGCGGCCGCGACACCCTCCTCCGCCTGGCGGCCACCGCGGACGTCGTCGTCGAGAACTTCCGCCCCGGCACCCTGGAGAAGTGGGACCTCGGCTGGGAGGAACTGTCGGCCGCCAACCCCCGTCTCGTCCTCACCCGCGTCACCGGCTTCGGCCAGTTCGGGCCCTCCGCCCACCGTCCCGGCTTCGGCACGCTCGCCGAGGCGATGAGCGGCTTCGCCGCGATCACCGGCGAACCGGACGGGCCCCCGACGCTCCCGCCCTTCGGCCTCGCCGACTCCATCGCGGGCCTGGCGACGGCGTACGCGGTGATGACGGCCCTCGCCGCCCGCGACCGCACCGGCACGGGCCAGGTCGTCGACATGGCGCTCATCGAGCCGATCCTGACGGTCCTCGGCCCCCAGCCGACCTGGTACGACCAGCTCGGCTACGTGCAGGAACGCACCGGCAACCGTTCCGCCAACAACGCCCCGCGCAACACGTACCGCACGGCGGACGGCACCTGGGTCGCCGTCTCCACCTCCGCCCAGTCGATCGCCGAACGCGTGATGCACCTGGTCGGCCGCCCGGAACTGGTCGACGAACCGTGGTTCGCGACGGGCGCAGGCCGGGCCGCCCACGCCGACGTCCTCGACGAGGCGGTCGGCACCTGGATCGCCGCCCGCACCCGCACCGACGTCCTCGCGGCCTTCGAGAAGGCGGAAGCGGCCATCGCCCCGATCCAGGACGTACGGGAGGTGATGGCCGACCCGCAGTACCAGGCGCTGAACACGGTCACCACGCTCGACGACCCGGAGCTGGGCCCCCTGCGCATGCAGAACGTGCTCTTCCGCCTCTCCTCCACCCCCGGCGAGATCCGCTGGGCGGGCCGCCCGCACGGTGCGGACACGGAGGAGGTCCTCACCGAACTGGGCGTGACCGCGGCCGAACTGACCGCCCTGCGCAAGGCGGGCGCGGTATGACGCAGACCCCTCTGACCTGGCTGTACGCCCCCGGTGACCGCCCGCGCATCGTCACCAAGGCCCTCGCCGCCGGCGCCGACGTCGTGATCGTCGACCTGGAGGACGCCGTCGCCCCCGACCGCAAGGACTACGCCCGCGCGGCCACCGCCGACCTCCTCGCCGCGCCGCAGCCGGTCCCGGTCCATGTCCGTGTGAACGCCATCGGCAGCCCGGCCGCCGACGCGGACCTGAAGGCGGTGGCCGCGCTCCCGGGCGTCCGCGGCCTGCGCCTGCCCAAGGTGACCTCCCCCGAGCAGATCGTCCGCATCGCCGAGAACATCGTCCGGAACAGGGCCGAGACGATCGATCAGAGCATCCCGGAGGCCACGGACCCCGCCGACGGGACCGCGCCCCCGCTGTACGCCCTCCTGGAGACGGCCCTCGGCATCGAACGCGCCCACGCCGTGGCCCGCGCGCACAGCGCCCTGCGCGGCATCGCCCTCGGAGAGGCGGACCTCCGCGCCGACCTGGGCGTACGTGACGACGCGGGCCTCGACTGGTGCCGCTGTCGGGTCATCGTCGCCGCCCGGGCGGCGGGCCTTCCCCCACCGCCCCAGTCCGTCCACCCCGACACCCGTGACCTGAAGGGCCTCGCCGCATCCTGCGCCCACGGCCGCGCGCTGGGCTTCCTCGGCCGGGCCGCCATCCACCCCCGCCAACTCCCGATCATCGAGCGGGCCTACCTTCCCACGGAGCGGGAGATCGAGGAGGCGGAGACGATCATCAAAGCGGCCACGACAGAAAGGGGAGCTCAGGCGCTCCCGGACGGCACCTTCATCGACGCGGCGGTGGTGGCAACGGCCCACCGCACCCTGGCCCTTGCCCGCCGGAACTAAGGCCCCTTTGTCAGGCCCGTTCGTCCCGCCTCCACGCAACGAGGGCGCCCGGAGATCCCGTGGCGCCCTCATCGTCGTACGACCCGACGTCAGCTCTTCTTCGCAGACCCGGCCTCGTCCTTCACGTCGTCCCTCACCGTGTCGTCCTTCGCCACGTCGTCCTTCGCATCCGCGTCGGCCTCCGCGTCGGTCTTCGACTCGGTGTCACTCGGACCGTCGGCCTCATCCGAATCCTTGGCCTTGTCGGAGCCGTCGGCCTCATCCGACTCCTCGGTCTCACCGTCCACGACACCCGGCTCGACCACGGTCTCCCGCCCCGGCCGCTTCTTCGCCGACACCACCATGTACACGACCGCGAGCAGGAACACGACCAGCGCGGTCCAGTTGTTCAGCCGCAGGCCCAGGAGGTGGTGGGCGTCGTCGATGCGCATGTACTCGATCCAGAACCGGCCCACGCAGTACGACGCCACGTACAGCGCGAACGCCCGCCCGTGTCCGAGCGTGAAGCGGCGGTCCGCCCAGATCACCAGGGCCGCGACGCCGAGGCACCACAGCGACTCGTACAGGAACGTCGGGTGGTAGGTGCCCGGCACCCGGCCGTCCGTCGACGAGGTGATCTTCAGCGCCCAGGGGAGATCGGTGGCCTTGCCGTACAGCTCCTGGTTGAACCAGTTGCCCCAGCGGCCGATCGCCTGCGCGACGGCGATACCGGGGGCGAGGGCGTCGGCCCAGGCCGGCAGCGGGATGCCCCGGCGCCGACAGCCGATCCACGCGCCCACCGCGCCGAGCGCGATCGCGCCCCAGATACCGAGGCCGCCCTCCCAGATCTTGAAGGAGTCCACCCAGTCACGGCCCTCGCTGAAGTACAGCTCGTAGTCCGTGATCACGTGGTAGAGCCGGCCGCCGACCAGACCGAACGGCACGGCCCAGACCGCGATGTCGGCCACCGTGCCGGCCCGCCCGCCCCGGGCGAGCCAGCGCTTGTTGCCGAGCCAGACGGCTACGAAGACGCCGATGATGATGCAGAACGCGTAGCCGCGCAGCGGAATGGGGCCGAGGTGCAGCACCCCGCGCGACGGGCTGGGAATGAAGGCAAGTTCCATGGCAGGGTCGACGCTACCCTGCCGGGCCACGCGCACGGCAGGCAGCCCGGCAACGGGTCCATAACAGGCAGGTGTGAAACCCTCCGTACACTTACCCGCTGTCGGCCGTCCCCTGCCGCCACCTCTTGTCGGCTGCTCGTTGCCGGCTACCCCTGGTCCGCCTGCTGGACCAGCTGTTTCAGCTTCGCCGGGGTCATCGTCCGGTCCTGGTAGATGTTCTTGCCGTTGAGGAGCACGGTCGGCGTACCGCTGAAGCCGCCCTTGCGGAAGGCGGCCGCGGACTTGTCGACCCAGCTGTCGTGCGTGCCCTTCTCGACACACGTCCGGAACGCGGGTGTGTCGAGGCCCTTGACCTTGCCCGCCAGCTCGATCAGCTTGCTGTTCTCGGCGTAGGCGTCGTCGCTCTCGACGGGCTGGTTCTCGTAGAGCACGTCGTGGTAGGCGGTGAACTTGCCGGCGTCCTGGGCGCAGGCGGCGGCGTTGGCCGCGTTGCGGGAGCCGGTGCCGCGCAGGTTGCCGTCGATGATCGTGGCCAGGTGGTAGTCCACCTTCAGTGCCCCGGAGCCCGTCAGCTGGTGGACCACCGGCCGGTAGGCCGTCTCGAAGGCCTTGCAGGCCGGGCAGCGGAAGTCCTCCCAGACCGTGAGCGTCGACTTGGCGCTCTCTTTGCCGACCGGGATGGCGAGGCCGTCCTTGCCCTGCGCCCCCGAGGGCACCACCAGCGGGCCCGCGGACTTGCTGCCGTCGTCCTTGCCCGCGTTCGCCGCGACGACACCGATCACCGCCGCGAGCCCCAGGACGCAGACCACGCTCGCGCCCACGATCAGCACCCGGCGCCGCTTGTCCGCCGACCTCTGCTTCTCGCGCTCTTCCGCCAGCCGCTCCCGGGCGGTGCGCTTTCCGTCTCGATTCTTCTCGCTCACATCCCGCAGAACGAACCGGGGAGGCGCACCGCGCCTCCCCGGTCCCAGGTCCACCCCTTCGAGTGACCTGTGTGAAATTGTCCCGCCTTGTTACGCCTGTCCTCGCACGCCCTTCGCGAGTTCACCGGCGAGGGCGCGGACCGCCTCGACACCGGCCGCGTCGTCCGGCGCGTCCAGCATCCGCTTGACGAAGGCGGAGCCGACGATCACGCCGTCGGCGAAGCCGGCCACCTCGGCGGCCTGCCGGGCGTCGGAGACACCGAGCCCGACACAGACCGCCAGGTCGGTTCCGGTGGCCCGGGTGCGCTCGACCAGGTCCTGCGCCTGCGCGCCGACCGACTCGCGGGTGCCGGTGACGCCCATCAGCGAGGCGGCGTAGACGAAGCCGCTGCCCGCCGCGGTGATCTCGGCGAGCCGCGCGTCCTTGCTGCTGGGCGCCACGACGAACACGGTCGCGAGGCCGTGCTTCTCCGCGTGCTCCCTCCACAGCGCCGACTCCTGCACCGGCAGGTCGGGCAGGATGCAGCCCGCCCCGCCCGCTTCCGCCAGCTCGGCGGTGAAGCGCTCGACGCCGTAGCGGTCGATCGGGTTCCAGTACGTCATCACGAGCACCGGCTTCCCGGTCGCCGCGTGGGCCTCGCGGACCGTGCGCATGACGTCGGCGATCCTGACGCCGCCGCGCAGGGCGATGTCGTCGGCGGTCTGGATGACCGGGCCGTCGAGGACGGGGTCGCTGTGCGGCAGACCGACCTCGACGATGTCGGCGCCGCCGTCGAAGACGGCCTTGATCGCCTCGATGCCGCCGTCCACGGTCGGGAACCCGGCCGGGAGGTAGGCGATGAGGGCGGCACGCCCTTCCGCCCCGGCGGCGGCGAGGGTGTCGGTCAGCAGTCGGATGTTGCCGCTCACTTGGCGTCCCCCTCGATCTCGGCGGTGTCGGTGTCCGCGTCGGCCGCGACCTCGGCGTCGGTGTCGTAGAGCCCGAAGTAGCGGGCGGCCGTGTCCATGTCCTTGTCGCCGCGACCGGACAGGTTGATCACGATCAGCCCGTCCTTGCCGAGCTCCTTGCCGACCTCCAGGGCGCCGGCCAGCGCGTGTGCGCTCTCGATGGCCGGGATGATGCCCTCGGTGCGCGACAGCAGGCGCAGGGCCTGCATGGCCGCGTCGTCGGTGACCGCGCGGTACTCGCCGCGTCCGCTGTCCTTGAGGTAGGAGTGCTCAGGACCGATGCCCGGGTAGTCCAGACCGGCCGAGATGGAGTACGGCTCGGTGATCTGGCCCTCCTCGTCCTGAAGGACGTAGGAGCGCGAGCCGTGCAGGATGCCGGGCTCGCCCGCGGTGAGGGTGGCCGCGTGCTCTCCGGTCTCGACGCCGTGCCCGGCGGGCTCGCAGCCGATGAGGCGGACGTCCGCGTCGGGGATGAAGGCGTGGAAGAGGCCGATGGCGTTGGAGCCGCCGCCGACGCAGGCGATGGCCGCGTCGGGGAGGCGTCCGGCGCGCTCCAGGATCTGGCGGCGGGCCTCGACGCCGATCACCCGGTGGAAGTCGCGGACCATCGCCGGGAAGGGGTGCGGCCCGGCGACGGTCCCGAACAGGTAGTGGGTGTGGTCGACGTTGGCGACCCAGTCGCGGAACGCCTCGTTGATGGCGTCCTTCAGCGTGCGGCTGCCGGACTTCACGGCGATGACCTCGGCACCGAGCATGCGCATCCGGGCCACGTTCAGGGCCTGGCGCTGGGTGTCGATCTCGCCCATGTAGATGGTGCACTCGAGGCCGAACAGCGCACAGGCGGTGGCGGTGGCGACCCCGTGCTGGCCGGCGCCGGTCTCGGCGATCACGCGCGTCTTGCCCATGCGCCTGGTCAGCAGTGCCTGGCCGAGAACATTGTTGATCTTGTGCGAGCCGGTGTGGTTGAGGTCCTCGCGCTTGAGGAACACCCGTGCGCCACCGGCGTGTTCGGCGAACCGGGGCACCTCGGTGAGGGAGCTGGGCCGGCCGGTGTAGTGGACGAGCAGGTCGTCGAGCTCGCGGGCGAACTCGGGGTCGTGCTTGGCCTTGTCGTACTCGACGGCGACCTCGTCCACGGCGGCGACGAGGGCCTCCGGGATGAACTTGCCGCCGAACGCGCCGAAGTAGCCTTCGGCGCTGGGGACGTGACCCTCCGGGTCGGGGATGAAGAACTGGCTGGGCATGCTTGAACCTCACGGTGAGTGTTGGAAAAGACACCAATCGCCGTGGGGGCGGGGCTTTGTCAGTCGGCTGCGGGCCGACTGTGGTTGATCGCGCAGTTCCCCGCGCCCCTGAAGGGGCGCTGCCATCGCCGTCCGTTCACCTGGCCGGGCTCGTCTCCGATGACGTATCTCACCCGGCGTCCGTGCACCCGCCTTGCGGGCGCGCGGCAGCCACGGGGGCGGCAGCCGCGCGCGAGGCGGGCGTGCCGGTCCGTGGTTGTCGGGGTGATCGCAGGCGTCATCAGGGCCAAGCCTAGCGGGTGATCAGCCGCGCCCGTGCCGCAGCGCCGGGTGTTCGCCCGCCGCGACCAGGTCGGAGACCGCGGTCTTCGGGTCCTTGCCGGTGACCAGGGACTCGCCGACCAGGACCGCGTCGGCGCCGGCGTTGGCGTAGGCGATGAGGTCGTGCGGGCCGCGGACCCCGGACTCGGCGATCTTGACGAGGTGGGCGGGGATCTCGGGGGCGATGCGCTCGAAGGTGCCGCGGTCGACTTCGAGGGTCTTCAGGTTGCGCGCGTTGACGCCGATGACCTTCGCGCCGGCGTCCACCGCGCGCTCGACCTCGTCCTCGTCGTGCACCTCGACGAGCGGGGTCAGTCCGATGGACACCGCGCGCTCGATGAGGGACTCCAGGGCCGACTGTTCGAGGGCGGCGACGATCAGCAGCGCCAGGTCGGCGCCGTAGGCCCGGGCCTCCCAGAGCTGGTACGAGGTGACGATGAAGTCCTTGCGCAGGACGGGGATGTCCACCCGCGCGCGCACCGCCTCCAGGTCGGCCAGCGAGCCGCCGAAGCGGCGCTGTTCGGTGAGGACGGAGATGACGGCGGCGCCGCCCGCCTCGTAGTCCGCGGCCAGGCCGGCCGGGTCGGCGATCGCGGCCAGCGCGCCCTTGGACGGGCTGGAGCGCTTGACCTCGCAGATCACCTTGACGCCGTCGCCGCGCAGGGCGGCCAGGCCGTCCTTGGCGGCGGGTGCCTTCGCAGCGCGCTCCTTGAGCTCGTCGAGGCTCACGCGCGCCTGCCGCTCCGCGAGGTCGGCACGGACTCCGTCGATGATCTCGTCGAGCACACTCACGCGAGCGGCCCCCTTCCAGACGGTTGACTGTTCAGCGGTTCGGCTTCCGTCCCCGGTCCGCCCCACCGGGCGGGAGCGAGGAGAAAACCGATGGTCACTGCGATGGTATCCGGAGGAGGGCGTAGGCCTCGCATCCGGTTGACGCCGGTCCCACTACCTGGACCTCCGCCGGTTGATCAAGGGTGGAGCCAGCCACCGAACGGTAGGTTCCGGACAACCGTGAAGACCAGCAGCAACGCGACCAGCGTGCGCACCAGCGAAGGGGCGGGATCGATCCGCCACGGACGTCCACGCACCGCGTTCACCACCCAGACGGTCCACACCACGGCGAAGCCCAGATAGCCGACGACGGCCGCGGCGTTGGCGTGCAAGGCGGTGAGAAGGTCCCCGTGGATGAAGGCGTGCGCGCTGCGCAGGCCGCCGCAACCGGGGCAGTACAGGCCGGTGTAGCGCAGCAGCGGGCAGACGGGGTAGTGGCCGGGCTGGTTCGGGTCCACGACTCCCACGTACGCGAAGGCACCGGCGACCGCGGCGAGGATCCCGGCGGGTACGGCCAGCCGTCCCACGACCGTGGTGGGCGGCGTCATCCGCTGGCTGTCGGCGTTCACGTCACGCATTGTGCCCCGCGCGGCGCCCCCGCGCGCGAGGGGCGGCCCCGGGCATACGCGCCGGGCCGCCCCTCCACGAGTTCGTCCGCGTGTCAGCTCTCGGCGTTCACCGGTTCGCGCTTGTCCGTGGTGTGGTGCACCGGGTGGGCGTTCTTCGGCATGCCCAGTCCCATGGCGCTCATGATCCAGCCGACCACGCCTCCGAGGACCACGATCGCCATGCCGGCCCAGAAGCCCACCGGCTGGGCCATCACCATGAAGGCACCCGCCACGCAGAAACCGATGAAGACGATGATGACACCGGTCCAGGCGGCCGGGGTGTGACCGTGGCTGCTGCCCGCCATGACTGCTCCTCGTTGCTGTGTGTTGCTGTGCACGTGTCGTACGTGTCCGAGCCGGACGCTCGTGGTCCATTGTCCCGTACGCGCGCCTGGGTGGTGCCCGGGGGTCGCCCTTCCGGACACCTCGGGGCCGGGCTATGCCCCGGTCGGATCCTCGCCCCGGTCGAGGGCCTTCCACAGCTCCTCGGGCCGGTCGGGGTCGGTGGCGGCCGTGCGGCGGGGGCGGGGGGTGCCCGAGCGTTCGTAGCGGCCGGACATCGCGGGCCACAGGCGGCCGTAGCGCAGGGCGAGCAGTCCGGCGAGGAGGATCAGCAGGCCGCCCGCGGCGGCGGCGTACGGCCACGCGGTGTGGGTCAGCGAGTCCACGGCGGCCGAGGTGTCGCCGGAGGTCTTCGCGGCCTTCTCGTCGAGCGCGGAGCTGTCGGAGGTGCCGAGCAGGGCCGCGGCGATCGTGCCGGCCCCGGAGAGCGCGAGCAGGGCGGCGACGGCGAGGCGGCCGGCCCGGCGCACGGCGAAGACGGCGACGAGCGCGGCGAGGCCCACTATGGCGAGGGCCGCGGGAACGCCGGTGACGTCACTGCCCTTCGCGGTCAGCGGGAAGGCGCCGCCGGCCACCGTCGCGGTGCCCTCCGCCCACTGCTGACGGGTGGCCAGCAGCACCACGGCCGCGCCCAGCGCACCGCACAGCAGGGCTATGGCGAGGCTTCGGCGGCCGGACCGGGCGGGTCCTGCGGCTTCGGAACGGGGGTGAGGAACAGCAGTCACGTACTCCACTATCGCCCGAACCCCGGGCCAGTGGTGACCCGGGGTTGGTATGAGAAGTGTCCTACTGTGCCGAAAGCGCCCTACTTGCCAAGACGGTTGGCCGTGTGGACCGCGCGCAGGACGGCTGCCGCCTTGTTGCGGCATTCCTGGTCCTCGGCGACCGGGTCCGAGTCGGCGACGATGCCGGCGCCCGCCTGGACGTACGCGGTGCCGCCGCGCAGCAGGGCCGTACGGATGGCGATGGCGGTGTCGGAGTCGCCGGCGAAGTCCAGATAGCCCACGCAGCCGCCGTAGAGACCGCGGCGGGAGGGCTCCAGTTCGTCGATGATCTGCATCGCGCGCGGCTTCGGCGCGCCGGAGAGGGTGCCGGCCGGGAAGCAGGCCGTCAGGACGTCGAAGGCGGTACGGCCCGCCGCGATCTTGCCGGTGACCGTCGAGACGATGTGCATGACGTGCGAGTACCGCTCGATGGACATGAAGTCGACGACCTCGACCGAGCCCGGCTCGCAGACCCGGCCCAGGTCGTTGCGGCCCAGGTCGACCAGCATCAGGTGCTCGGCGCGCTCCTTGGGGTCGGCGAGGAGTTCGTCGGCGAGGGCCTGGTCCTCCTGCGGGGTGGCCCCGCGGTGCCGGGTACCGGCGATGGGGTGGACCATGGCCTGCCCGTCCTCGACCTTGACCAGGGCCTCGGGGGACGAGCCCACGACGTCGAAGCCGTCGAAGCGGAACAGGTACATGTACGGGGACGGGTTGGTCGCCCGAAGCACCCGGTACACGTCCAACGCGCTTGCCGTGCACGGTGTTTCGAAGCGCTGGGAGGGGACGACCTGGAAGGCCTCGCCCGCGCGGATGCGCTCCTTGATGTCCTCGACGGCCTCCTGGAAGTCGGGGCCGCCCCACAGGGCCGTGTACGCGGGCAGTTCGGAGGGCGGGAGGGCGGCGGCGGGCTGGGCCACCGCGCGCGCGAGGTCGGCCTCCATGGCGTCGAGGCGGGCCGTCGCGTCGGCGTACGCCTCGTCGACGCCCGTGTCGAGGTCGTTGTGGTTGATCGCGTTGGCGATCAGCAGGACGGAGCCCTCCCAGTGGTCCATCACCGCGAGGTCACTGGTCAGGAGCATGGTCAGCTCGGGCAGCCCCAGGTCGTCGCGCTCGCCGGGGCCGATCTTCTCCAGGCGGCGCACGATGTCGTAGCCGAGGTAGCCGACCATGCCGCCGGTGAAGGGGGGCAGGCCCTCCTGGTGCGGGGTGTGCAGGGCCTCGATGGTGGCGCGCAGGGCGGCGAGGGGGTCGCCGTCGACCGGGACGCCGACGGGCGGGGCGCCGAGCCAGTGGGCCTGACCGTCGCGGGCCGTCAGCGTGGCCGCCGAGCGGACGCCGACGAAGGAGTAGCGGGACCACGAGCGGCCGTTCTCCGCGGACTCCAGCAGGAAGGTGCCGGGGCGCTCGGCGGCGAGCTTGCGGTAGAGCGCGACCGGGGTGTCGCCGTCGGCGAGGAGTTTGCGGGTGACGGGGATGACCCGGCGGTCGGTGGCCAGCTTGCGGAACGTCTCGAGGTCCATGGCGGCTGACCTTACTGATCCGAGGCGGCCGCGCCGGAATCGGCGCCGCCCTCGACGGCCTTGAGGACATCCACGTCGAAGCAGGTGCGGGCGCCGGTGTGACAGGCGGCGCCCACCTGGTCGACCTTGACCAGCACGGTGTCGGCGTCGCAGTCGAGGGCGACGGACTTGACCCACTGGAAGTGGCCCGAGGTGTCGCCCTTGACCCAGTACTCCCGGCGGCTGCGCGACCAGTAGGTGCAGCGGCCGGTGGTGAGGGTGCGGTGCAGCGCCTCGTCGTCCATCCAGCCGAGCATCAGCACCTCACCGGTGTCGTACTGCTGGGCGATGGCGGGCAGGAGCCCGTCGGTGCTGCGCTTGAGGCGCGCGGCGATCTCGGAGTCCAGGTTGCTGGGCGCGGGCATGCTGGTCATGAGGGCCATTGTGCCGCGCGCCACTGACAGTCACCGGGGAGTGTCCACTGTGCGGACGTGCGCCCCGGCCGTAGGCTGGCTGCCATGTCGACTTTCGCCAAGCGTGAACGACTTCTCCTGGCCGATCTGTTGGAAGCCGAGGGTCCCGAGGCCCCGACCCTGTGCGAGGGCTGGACGACCCGTGACCTCGCCGCGCACGTGGTGGTGCGCGAACGCCGCCCGGACGCGGCCGGCGGCATACTGATCAAACAGCTCGCCTCCCGCCTGGACAAGGTGATGGAGGAGTTCGCGGCCAAGCCCTACGAGGAGCTGATCCAGCTGATCCGGACCGGCCCGCCGCGCTTCTCGCCCTTTTCCCTCAAGCAGATCGACGAGGCGTCGAACACCGTCGAGTTCTATATCCACACCGAGGACGTGCGCCGGTCCCGCCCCGACTGGACGCCCCGTGAGCTCGACCCGGTCTTCCAGGACGCCCTGTGGTCCCGGCTGGAGCGCACCGCCCGCCTCATGGGCCGCGGCGCCCCGACCGGCCTGGTGCTGCGCCGCCCGGACGGCCAGACGGCGGTCGCCCACCGCGGCACCCCGGTCGTGACGGTGACCGGCGAGCCCTCGGAGCTGCTGCTGTTCTCGTACGGCCGGCAGAGCGCGGCCCAGGTCGAGCTGGAGGGCGACAAGGAAGCGATCGCCCAGCTGCACGACACGAAGCAGCTCGGTATCTGACGACCCCGGCCCAGCCGGACCTGCCTCCGGCTCCCGCCGAGCCCGGCGGGTCAGCGGGGCAGTTCGGCGCGGCGCAGGTCCCTGGCGCCCAGGGCCACCGTTCCGCCGAGCCCGCAGACCAGCGCGCTGACGACGAAGACCGGGCCGGTGCCCCAGGCGCCGATGGCCGCGGCGGACAGCGGCATGCTGAGCGGGGCGAAGCCGAGGCTGACCAGACTCGCGACGGCGGTGACGCGGCCCAGGTAGGCGGGGTCCGACTGGGTCTGCAGCAGGGCGCCGCACAGGGCGCCGCTGAGCCCGGCCAGCAGTCCGACGAGCAGGGCCACCCCGACCGCCGCGGCGACGTTCGGGGCGTGTGCGAGCGCGCCGATCGCGGCGGAGCCAGCGATGCACGCGTACGCCGTGACGTGCCCGGCGTGCGGCACGCGGCCGCGCACGGTCAGCAGCAGGGAGGCGGCCCCCGCGCCGACGCCGAACCCGGCGAGCACCCAGCCCATCCCGGAGGCGCCCCAGCCGCGCTCGTCGGCGAGCAGGGCCAGACCCACGTTGAGCGGGCCGACGAAACCTAGGTCGCCGAGGGCGATGGCCAGCATCAGCGGGGCGAGGACACGGTGGTGGCGGATGTAGCGCAGGCCGGCCACCAGATCGCGCCAGGCCGTTCCCCCCGCGGTCGCCGCCTTGTCGTCGGCGGGCAGCTCCCGCATCCGTACGGAGACCAGCAGCGGCACCGAGACGGCGATCAGCAGTGCGGCGAGCCCGAAGGCGGCCGCCGCACCGCCCAGCGCCACGCCGAGCCCGCCGAGCGGGCCGCCGACGACGCTCGCGAAGCGGATGCCGAGCCCTCGCATGCCCTGCACGCGCGCGAGCTGGTCGCGGCTCGTCACGCGCGCGGGGAGGGCGCCCACGGCGGGCATGAACACGGCGTCGACGGTGCCGAAGACCACGGCGAGCACCGCCAGCGGCCACAGCCCTGGGCCGGTGGTGAACAGCAGGACGGCCACCGCGAGCACCGCGGCGCAGCGCACGGTGTCGCTGCCGATGACCACCCGGCGCGGCCCGAACCGGTCGGCGATCACTCCGCCGCCGAGCATCAGCAACGCGCGCGGTACGGCGCTCGCCGTCATCACCAGGCCCGCCTGCGCGGGCGTACCGGCCCTCACGGCGGCCCAGGACAGGGCGAGGTAGTAGACGTTGTCGCCGATCATCGAGGCGGTGTAGGCGGCGAGCCAGCGCAGGACGTTGCCGTCGCGGTGGGCGGGGTGCCCGGCGGTGTCCCGCTCGGATCGGACGGGCGCGGTGACGGTCACGGAGGCGGCCTCTCAGACGCGGAACGGGAATCCGTACAGGTGCAGCGCGACGTTCTCGCGCCCTTCCGTGTCGCCGGCCGCGTCGGCGGCCCGGCCCTTCTCCGTGTACTTCTTGAGCAGGGCGTGCACCTGATCGGACAGCTCGGAGAGTTCGGGCGCCGTCAGCCGCACCAGGTACTCCGAGTCCACGGACGCGCTGTTCCATTCGGCGCCCCAGTGAGGGCGCTCGTCGAGGTGGCGCCGGTAGAGCTCGCTGCGCTGCTCGTAGAAGAGCCGGGAGGCCGCCGTGTGCGCGGCCACTTTCTCCGGCGCGTCCTGGAAGTCCTCGTCGTGGATGCTGACGCCCTCCGAGGCGGGCTGCCACCAGCGCTCACGCCCGTCCTCGCTGCGCGGATCCGCCTCCTCGATGAGGCCGTGGTCGGCGAGCTTGCGCAGGTGGTAGCTGACCAGCGAGACGGCCTCGTCCACCTGCTCGGCGAGCTGGGACGCGGTCGCCGTGCGGGCGACGTACAGCAGCCGGTAGAGCTGTGCCCGCAGCGGATGCGCGAGTGCCTTGAGGGTTCCCAGATCGGTGATCCGGCGGTCTCTCTCTTTGCCCGTCATGGCTTCACCGTAGATAGGAAAGAAAAGTTGCACAACAGATTTTGCGCAACTTCCCTTTCCTGTAGTGACCAGGAGAAGCCCCGGCTGCCCTTCCGGGGCCGGGGCTCAAGCCCAGGAAGACGTCACCGCACCGGGTGCCCCGCCTCCCGCAGCGTCTGCTTCACCTGCCCGATCCGCAGATCGCCGAAGTGGAACACCGACGCCGCGAGCACCGCGTCCGCGCCCGCCGCGACGGCCGGCGGGAAATCGGCCAGCTTGCCCGCGCCGCCCGACGCGATCACCGGCACGGTCACATGCTTGCGGACCGCGGCGATCATCTCCAGGTCGTAGCCGTCCTTCGTGCCGTCCGCGTCCATCGAGTTGAGCAGGATCTCCCCGGCGCCCAGCTCGGCCGCCCGGTGGGCCCACTCGACGGCGTCGATGCCGGTGCCCTTGCGGCCGCCGTGGGTGGTCACCTCGAAGGAGCCCGCCGCGGTGCGGCGCGCGTCCACCGAGAGGACCAGCACCTGCCGGCCGAAGCGCTCGGCGATCTCGCGGATGAGGTCCGGACGCGCGATGGCGGCCGTGTTGACGCCCACCTTGTCCGCGCCGGCCCGCAGCAGCTTGTCGACGTCCTCGGCCGTACGGACGCCACCGCCGACCGTGAGCGGGATGAACACCTGCTCGGCGGTGCGGCGCACCACGTCGTACGTCGTCTCGCGGTTGCCCGACGAGGCGGTGATGTCCAGGAACGTCAGCTCGTCGGCGCCCTCGGCGTCGTACACCTTGGCCATCTCGACGGGATCGCCCGCGTCGCGCAGGTTCTGGAAGTTGACGCCCTTGACGACCCGGCCGTTGTCCACGTCCAGGCAGGGGATGACTCGTACGGCCAAGGTCATGCGGACACCCCTCGGAACGCCTCCACCTCGACCTCGACGACGAGACTGGGATCCACGAAGCCGGAGACGATGATCATGGACGCGGCGGGTCGGACGGTGTCGAACAGCTCCTTGTGAGCGCGTCCGACGTCCTCCACGTCCCGGGCGTGCGTGATGTACATGCGCGTGCGCACGACGTCGTCACGGCCCAGCCCCACCTGTTCCAGCGCCGCCAGGGCTACGTTGAAGGCGTTGACAGCCTGCTCGTACGGTCCGCCTCCGGCGATCTCGCCGTCCACTATGGACGTGCAGCCGGACACCAGCACCAGGCCGTTCGGCAGCTCCACCGCGCGGGAGTAGCCGAAGGCCTCCTCCCAGGGCGCACCGGTCGTTACACGCCGTACGTCACTCACCGGGCTACCGCCTCCAAGGCCTCTTCCAAGGTGAACGCCTTCGCGTACAGGGCCTTCCCGACAATGGAGCCCTCGACACCGAGGGGCACCAGTTCGGCGATGGCCCTCAGGTCGTCGAGGGACGACACGCCGCCCGAGGCCACGACCGGGCGATCCGTCGCCGCGCACACATTGCGCAGCAGCTCCAGGTTCGGCCCCTGCAGCGTGCCGTCCTTGGCGATGTCGGTCACCACGTACCGCGCGCAGCCCTCCTTGTCGAGGCGCTCCAGCGTCTCGTAGAGGTCGCCGCCGTCCCGGGTCCAGCCGCGCCCGCGCAGGGTCGTGCCGCGTACGTCGAGACCGACCGCGATCTTGTCGCCGTGCTCGGCGATGACCTTGGCGACCCACTCCGGGGACTCCAGGGCGGCCGTGCCGAGGTTGACCCGCGCGCAGCCGGTGGCCAGGGCGGCGGCGAGCGTGTCGTCGTCGCGGATGCCGCCGGACAGCTCCACCTTGATGTCCATCGCCCCGGTGACCTCGGCGACCAGGGCCCGGTTGTCGCCGGTGCCGAACGCGGCGTCCAGGTCGACCAGGTGCAGCCACTCGGCGCCCGACCGCTGCCAGGCCAGGGCGGCCTCCAGGGGGGAGCCGTACGAGGTCTCCGTGCCGGACTCGCCGTGCACGAGGCGGACGGCCTGGCCGTCACGGACGTCCACGGCGGGCAGGAGTTCGAGCCGTCCCGGGGGGTTCGACGACACCTTCGAAGACATCACAGGGTTCCGATCCAGTTGGTCAACAGCTGCGCTCCGGCGTCGCCGGACTTCTCGGGGTGGAACTGGGTGGCCCACAGGACGCCGTTCTCCACGGCGGCCACGAAGGGCTTGCCGTGCGTCGACCAGGTGACGAGCGGGGCGCGCATCGCGGGGTTCGTGGTCTGAAGGCTCCAGTCGTGGACGGCGTAGGAGTGCACGAAGTAGAAGCGCGCGTCCGAGTCCAGGCCCGCGAACAGCTCGGAGCCGGCCGGCGCGTCCACGGTGTTCCAGCCCATGTGGGGGACGATCTCGGCCTGGAGCGGCTCGACCGCGCCGGGCCACTCGTCGAGGCCCTCGGCCTCGACGCCGTGCTCGATGCCCCGAGCGAAGAGGATCTGCATGCCGACACAGATGCCCATGACCGGGCGTCCGCCGGACAGCCGGCGGTCGATGATCCAGTCGCCCCGGGCCTCGCGCAGGCCCTTCATGCAGGCGGCGAAGGCGCCGACGCCCGGCACCAGGAGGCCGTCCGCGTTCATGGCCTTGTCGAAGTCACGGGTGATCTCGACCTCGGCTCCCGCGCGCGCGAGGGCGCGCTCGGCGGACCTCACGTTGCCGAAGCCGTAGTCGAAGACGACCACTCGGCTGGGAGAGCTCAATTCCACACCTCCAGCCTCATGACGCCGGCGACCAGGCACATCGCGGCGCCGATGGAGAGCAGCACGATGAGGCTCTTCGGCATCTGCTGCTTGACGAAGGAGTAGATACCGCCGGCCAGGAAGAGGCCGACGACGATCAGGAGAGTCGACAGTCCGGTCATGGCTCTACAGCGCGCCCTTCGTGGAGGGGAGAATCCCGGCCGCGCGCGGATCACGCTCGGAGGCGTACCTGAGGGCCCGGGCCAGCGCCTTGAACTGGCACTCCACGATGTGGTGCGCGTTGCGCCCGTAGGGCACGTGCACGTGCAGCGCGATCTGGGCCTGGGCGACGAAGGACTCCAGGATGTGCCGGGTCATCGTCGTGTCGTACGCGCCGATCATCGGCGCCATGTTCTCGGGCTCGGTGTGCACGAGGTAGGGGCGTCCGGAGAGGTCGACGGTGACCTGGGCGAGGGACTCGTCCAGGGGGACCGTGCAGTTGCCGAAGCGGTAGATGCCCACCTTGTCGCCGAGCGCCTGCTTGAAGGCGGCACCCAGCGCGAGGGCGGAGTCCTCGATGGTGTGGTGGGAGTCGATGTGCAGATCGCCCTCGGTCTTCACGGTCAGGTCGAACAGACCGTGCCGGCCCAGCTGGTCGAGCATGTGGTCGTAGAAGCCGACACCCGTCGACACCTCGACCTTGCCGGACCCGTCGAGATCGATCTCGACGAGGACCGAGGTCTCCTTCGTCACCCGCTCCACGCGGCCTACGCGGCTCATGCGCTCTCCTTCTTCAACTCACGGACCGCGTCGAGGAACGCGTCGTTCTCTTCGGGGGTTCCGGCGGTCACCCGCAGCCAGCCGGGCACGCCGTTGTCCCGGACCAGGACGCCCCGGTCGAGGATCTTCCGCCACATCGCGTGGGCGTCGTCGAACCGGCCGAACTGCACGAAGTTGGCGTCCGAGGCGGTGACCTCGTAGCCGATCTCCAGGAGCTCGGCGACCAGGCGGTCCCGCTCCGACTTCAGCTGCTGGACGTACTTGAGCAGCGTCTCGGTGTGTTCCAGGGCGGCCAGGGCGGTCGCCTGCGTGACGGACGACAGGTGGTACGGCAGCCGTACGAGCTGGACCGCGTCCACCACCGCCGGGTGGGCGGCGAGATAGCCGAGGCGCAGACCGGCGGCGCCGAACGCCTTGGACATCGTCCGCGAGACCACGAGCTGCGGCCGGCCCTCGACGAGCGGCAGCAGCGAGCCGCCGTGGCTGAACTCGATGTAGGCCTCGTCGACCACGACGATCGCCCCGGCGGTCGCAGCCTTCGCGGCCTGCGCGGCCTCGTACAGCGCGAGGACCGTCTCCGGGGGGACCGCGGTGCCCGTGGGGTTGTTGGGCGTG
Source organism: Streptomyces sp. NPDC050287 (assembly GCF_044459385.1). Lineage (NCBI taxonomy): Bacteria > Bacillati > Actinomycetota > Actinomycetes > Kitasatosporales > Streptomycetaceae > Streptomyces > Streptomyces sp. NPDC050287. The sequence goes on from NZ_JBITIY010000001.1 coordinate 413,515, forward strand.
GTGATGAAGACGACGTCCGGCCGGTACTCGGCGATGGCCTTCTCCGCGGCGGCGAGGTCGATCGTGAAGTCCTCGTTGCGAGGGCCGGAGATCCAGCCCGTGCCGGTGCCGCGCGCGATGAGGCCGTGCATCGAGTACGACGGTTCGAAGCCGATCGCCGTACGGCCCGGTCCGCCGAAGGTCTGCAGCAGCTGCTGGATGACCTCGTTGGAGCCGTTGGCGGCCCACACGTTGGCGAGACCGATGTCGTGACCGGAGGTGTCCGTCAGGTACTTGGCGAGCTGGGTGCGCAGCTCCACCGCGTCCCGGTCCGGGTAGCGGTTGAGGTTCCGGGCCGCCTCGCGGACCCGCTCGGCGATCCGCTCGACCAGCGGCTCGGGCAGCGGGTACGGGTTCTCGTTGGTGTTCAGCCGTACGGGGACGTCCAACTGGGGCGCGCCGTAGGGAGACTTGCCGCGCAGCTCGTCCCGTACGGGGAGATCGTCGATTCCGAAGCTCACTTGGTCGCCGGTACCTTCCACCCGAACCTCGCCTTGATCGCCGCGCCGTGCGCGGGCAGATCCTCCGCCTCCGCCAGCGTGACCACGTGGTGCGCGACCTCGGCCAGCGCGTCCTTCGTGTAGTCCACGATGTGGATGCCGCGCAGGAAGGACTGGACGGACAGGCCCGAGGAGTGGCAGGCGCAACCGCCGGTCGGCAGGACGTGGTTGGACCCGGCCGCGTAGTCGCCGAGCGACACGGGCGCCCAGGGGCCGATGAAGATCGCGCCGGCGTTCCTGACCCGGTCGGCGACCGCGGCGGCGTCGGCCGTCTGGATCTCCAGGTGTTCGGCGCCGTACGCGTCGACCACCCTGAGGCCCTCGTCGACGCCGTCGACCAGCACGATCGCGGACTGCCGGCCCCGCAGCGCGGGGACGATCCGGTCCTCGATGTGCCGGGTGGCCGCGACCTGCGGTTCCAACTCCTTCTCGACCGCGTCCGCGAGCGCGACGGAGTCGGTCACCAGCACGGCGGCGGCCAGCGGGTCGTGCTCGGCCTGGCTGATCAGGTCGGCGGCGACGTGCACCGGGTCGGCCGTGTCGTCGGCGAGGACCGCGATCTCGGTCGGGCCGGCCTCGGCGTCGATGCCGATCTTGCCGGTGAAGTAGCGCTTGGCGGCGGCGACCCAGATGTTGCCGGGGCCGGTGACCATGTTGGCGGGCGGGCAGGACTCGGTGCCGTACGCGAACATCGCGACGGCGGTCGCGCCGCCGGCCGCGTACACCTCGTCGACACCCAGCAGCGCGCACGCGGCGAGGATCGTCGGGTGCGGCAGCCCGTCGAACTCGGCCTGCGCCGGGGAGGCGAGGGCGATGGACTCGACGCCGGCCTCCTGCGCGGGCACCACATTCATGATCACGGAGGACGGGTAGACGGACCGGCCGCCGGGGGCGTACAGCCCGACCCGGTCGACCGGCAGCCACTTCTCGGTCACCGAGCCACCGGGCACGACCTGGGTCGTGTGGGTGGAGCGCCGTTGCTCGCGGTGGACCAGGCGGGCGCGGCGGATGGACTCCTCCAGGGCCGCGCGCACGGCCGGGTCGAGTTCCTCCAGCGCGCGGGTGAGGGCCTCGGCGGGCACTCGCACCTGGGCGAGCGTGACGCCGTCGAACTTCTCCGTGAAGTCGATCAGCGCCGCGTCGCCCCTGTGATGCACGGCCTCGCAGATCGGACGCACCTTCTCCAGGGCGGCCGAGACGTCGAAGTCGGCTCGGGGCAGCAGGTCGCGCAGGGCGGGACCCTCGGGGAGGGCGTCGCCGCGCAGATCGATTCGGGAGATCACGCGGTCAATTCTCTCAGACCGGGATCGGGCCCTGTTCGCGCGTATCAATGGCTGATACAGATCACGGCAGGAACTCGGAAGATCGCCTTCACGTTCAGTGTTCGGGGTGTCACTCAACGGGCATGAACAGGTGTGCGACCGATGGGCGGATGAGGGGGATGGAAGAGACGTGACCGAAGGGGCCGGCATCAGGGACGGGGACCTGCCGGGGGATCTGAGCGCCGCCGAGGCCGGCATGTGGCAGGCCTTCCGCGACGGCAGTGTGTACGACCTGAGCAGTGGCGACACCGTCGTCGACGATCCGCACGGCGGGCATCCCTGGGGTCCCGAGCGGACCGTGCGCGCGCGGATCGTGTGCTGGCTGCTCCTGGACGGCCCGCCCGCGCTGGCGGGCCGGGTGTCCTCGCTGAAGCTCGCGGGCGTGCAGATCAGCGGCAGCCTGGACCTCGCGGGCGGCACGGTGGTGCCGTACGTCGAGATGCGTGGCTGCCGCTTCGAGCGGGACGTCCTGCTGCCGGAGGCCCACTTCACGACCGTACGGCTGGTGGACTGCTCGGTGCCGCGCCTGGAGGCCGCCCGGGTGCACACGGAGGGTGATCTGCACCTGCCGCGCTGCCGCTTCCACCGCGGTGTCCGGCTGACCGACGCGCAGATAGGCACCGATCTGCTGATGAACCAGGCGATCGTCCACGGCGACCGCAGCGGCCGCTCGATCGCCGGGGACGGCATGACCGTCGGCCAGGACCTCCAGGCCGAGATGCTGGAGTCGCACGGCGAGCTGAGCCTGCGCAGCGCCAAGATCGGCGTCTCGCTGAGTCTGCGCGGCGCCCGGCTGACCAACCCGTACCAGCGGCTCGCCCTGAACGCCCCGCAGCTGACCGTGGAGCGCTCGCTGTACCTGACTCCGGCGGGCGTCGGCAACCTCCTGCTGAGCGGCACGACTCCCGCGCGCGGGACACGCGTCCAGCGGTTCGAGTGCCAGGGCGGGCTGCGCCTCGACGACGGGCGGTTCGGGGACGCGGTCGACCTGGAGCAGGCCCGGTTCACCTTCACCGAAGAGCAGGAACTGTCGCTGCGCCGCGTGCAGACGTCCGAGCTGCGCTTCCTCGGGGAGCGGCCGGCGCGGGGGGCGGTGGTGCTGTCGGGGGCCCGGGTCGTCAACCTGATGGACCGGGCGGACGCCTGGCCGGGCCCGGGCCGGCTGCACATGGGCGGCTTCAGCTACGAGAACCTGGTGCCGCGCGGCCCGTTCCCGCTGAACGAGCGGCTGGACTGGGTCGGCGCGGCGACCGCCGAGTACAACCCGGAGCCGTACGAACGGCTGGCCACCGTGCTGCGGGCCGGCGGCGAGGACGAGGACGCGCGCGAGGTGCTGCTCGCCAAGCAGCGCCGCCGCAGGGAGAGCCTGCCGATCGCCGCCAAGCTGTGGGGGTACGCCCAGGACTGGACGGTCGCCTACGGGTACCGGCCGGGCCGGGCCGCCGTATGGATGGCGGTGCTGTGGGCGGCGGGCACGGTCGCTTTCGCGCACGCCGCCCATCCGCCCCTGAAGAGCGGCGAGCATCCGCCGTGGAACCCCGCGCTGTTCGCCCTGGATCTGCTGCTGCCGGTCATCGACCTGGGCCAGGTCGGGTTCTGGCAGCTGAGCGGCGGCTGGCAGTGGCTGGCCGCCGTGATGATCCTGCTGGGCTGGGTCCTGGCGACGACGGTGGCGGCAGGGGCGACCCGCATGCTGCGGCGCAACTAGTGGAACCGCTGTGACAGGAGTTGTTGAACTTCACCCTTTTTACCGATCCTTGGCCTGTCGGCGTACAACTTTCCACGAGTTGCTCCTTCCCGCTGGCGCAGGGGTGACCTGCGGACTTTCAATGGTCGACACCATGGCTCTGCTGCCCCCCTTCATCCGTACGGCCAGGACGCACCTGATCCACACGCGCCCCGCCCCCGTACTGTCCGCCGGCACCGCGGACACCGCCGGCCCCCCCGACGGTGAGGTGCTCCTCGACGCGCCCGACGACCGGCTCGGCCGCGCGCTGGTCGCGGCTGCCCAGGGCGAGTTCGGCCCCGCCGCCGCGCTGCTCGCCGCCACCCGCGCCCACGCGGACTGGGAGATGCGCGATCGCTACGCGCGAAGACTCGCCGCCTTCGCCCGCTCCCGCGACGAGTGGTACGAGAACTGGCGTACGGCCGCCCCGCAGGACCCGGACGCCCTGCTGATCGGTGCCCAGCTCGCGGTGGAGCAGGCCTGGCCGTCACCGGCACGCGCGGAACTGCTGCGTGAGGTGAGCCCGCTGATCACGGCCGCCGCGCAAGGCGACCTGCGCGACCCGGTGCCGTGGCGGATCGCCCTGGACCACGCGCGCGGCTCGAACGCCGGGCACACGTACTTCGGGGAGCTGTGGGAGGCCGCGGTCCGCCGCGCCCCGCACCACTACGGCTGCCATGTGGCGGCCCTGCGCTACCTCGCCTCCTCCTGGCAGGGCTCCCACCTGGCCTGCTTCGACTTCGCCGAGCGGGCCGCGCAGGACGCCCCGGCCGACTCGCTCGTCCAGGCGTTGCCCGCCCGGGCGACCTTCTCCTGTCTGACCGGCGGTCGCAGCCGGGAGATACCGCGCGTGCGGCTGGACGCGGCCGCCGACCGCGCGATGGCGCTCTCCGCCCGGTTCCCGGCGGCCGATCCCTGGCCCGCCGAGGTCCGCAACAAGCTCATGTACGTCCTCGTACGACTGGAGCGGTGGACGGACGCCGAGGAACAGCTGCGGCTGATCGGGCCGTACGCCACCTCCTTTCCCTGGGACCGGTTCGCGGACGACCCCCTCGCCCGGTTCCTCGAGATCCGCGCCGAGATCCGTCACGAGGTCCGCCGCCGGACCGCCCCCGCCCATCCACGAAGTGAGCACCGCGGGCGTGCCCGCTCCGGAGACCATTAGGCTCTTGCGTCGTGACCACCGTGCGGCTCCCGCTCTTCCCCCTGAACTCGGTGTTGTTCCCGGGGCTCGTGCTGCCTCTGAACATCTTCGAGGAGCGCTATCGCGCCATGATGCGCGAGCTGCTGAAGACCCCTGAGGACGAATCGCGCCGGTTCGGCGTCGTGGCGATCCGCGACGGCCACGAGGTGGCGTCCACCGCGCCGGGCATGCCGGACCAGACGGCCGTGCTCGAGCGCGGTCCCGCGGCCGGCTTCGGCGACGACCCGGTCAAGGCGTTCCACGGCGTCGGCTGCATCGCGGACGCGGCGACCATCCGGGAAGGGGCCGACGGCACCTTCGAGGTCCTGGCGACCGGCACGACGAGGGTGCGCCTGCTGACCGTCGAGGCCTCGGGCCCGTTCCTGACGGCGGAGCTGGAGGAACTGCCGGAGGATCCGGGCGACGGGGCGGGCGCGCTCGCGCAGGGGGTGCTGCGGTCCTTCCGCCAGTACCAGAAGCGCCTCGCGGGCGCCCGCGAGAGGTCCTTGTCGACCGGGGCGGAACTGCCGGACGAACCGACCGTGGTCTCCTATCTGGTGGCCGCCGCGATGATGCTGGACACCCCGACGAAACAGCGTCTGCTCCAAGCCCCGGACACCGCGTCCCGGCTGCGCGACGAACTGAAACTCCTTCGCTCGGAGACCTCGATCATCCGTAACCTGCCGTCGTTGCCCGCGTCGGAACTGACCCGCGGGCCGACGAGTCTCAACTGACGCAGGATCTTCGGGACCTCTGGACCTTCAGGAACGGACGGGATCAGGCCGCGATGGCGAAGAAGGCGAAGAAACAGCAGCAGGCGGGGGGCACCCCGGCGACGGTGGCCCTGACGGCCGCGGGAGTGACGTACACGGTCCACTCCTACGAGCACGACCCCTCCCACCCGTCCTACGGCGAGGAGGCGGCCGAGGCGATGGGGGTCTCGCCGGAACGGGTGTTCAAGACGCTGGTGGCGGATGTCGACGGGGCGCTGACGGTCGCCGTCGTCCCGGTGGCGGGCCAGCTGGACCTCAAGGCGCTGGCGTCGGCGGTGGGCGGCAAACGCGCCACGATGGCCGACCCGGCCCTCGCCGAACGCACCACGGGCTATGTACGCGGCGGCATCTCCCCCCTCGGCCAGCGCAAGAAGCTCCCCACAGTCCTCGACGCCTCAGCCTCCGCCCACCCCACGATCTGCGTCTCCGCGGGCCGCCGCGGCCTGGAGCTCGAACTCTCCCCGGACGACTTGGCCAAGCTCACGGACGCGGTCGTGGCACCGGTCGGGCGGGCCTGACCTCTCTGCCGTTGGGGGGTGCCCCTTCGGGCGCCGGGTGGGCACAGCCGGTCGGACGCCGGGGGCCTGCCGCTCCTTCCGTCAAGCGGGCGCAGGCCGCCGGACCACCAGCCCACCCCTCGCCCGTCAAGCCGGCACAGACCGCCGGACACCACCAACCCGCCCCTTCGCCCGCCAAGCGGGCGCCGGCCCTCAATGCGAGCGCCCCCCGACCTCGGGCAGACGCGCCCCTCGGTCGGACTCGGCCCCCCAGTGTCCGGGGCCAGGTGATCCGCGGGCGGAACCGCGGCGGCCGCGAGCGTGCTGAGAGCGGGCCGCGGGGCCGTGGCCCGACCGTCGGACAGACGCGCCCCTCAACCGTCGGGCAGACGCGTCCCCGACCGCCCGCGCCCCGGCTCATCGCCCATACGTGACTCCCGGTTCATCAGCCTGCGTCCCCCCGGCGATCCCCCTCCCTCGGTCAGCAGAGGAGGCATGTCGAAGAAGACGCGGAAACGCGGGTGGCGGGTCAAGCACGGGCGGCGTTCCGACCACGGCAGTCTCGCCGCCTGGCCGGAGCCGATGTGGCCGGTCAGGAGCCAATACGGCCGGTCAGGAGCCGATGCGGCCGGTCAGGCCAGCGGTGCTCCGTACGGGTCCTTCGGGACGGGGCCCTCCTGATAGGGGCCCTGCTGCTCCGGATCCCGCGGCCCGAACAGTGCCGTCAGCCCCAGATGTACCACCAGCGCCGCCAGCGGCCACGCCAGCAGCGCGCCCTTGGCGCCCAGCTTCAACGGGGCGGAGAAGGTCACGCCCTTGCCCGCGGACTTCGCGTGAGCGATCACGTCCTGGGCGGGACCGAGCCACACCCCCAGCCGCCAGGCCAGCAGCGAGCCCAGCAGGCCGCCCACGCCCAGCGCCACCACCAGCGGCACTCCCCCGCGCCGTCGCACCAGGAAGACCACGAGGGCGCTCACGAAGCCGAAGGCCAGCCCCAGCAGAGTGAACGTTCCGTCGACGCCGACCGCCTGCTCGCCCTCGGTGTCCTTCAGGTAGACGACCCAGCTCTTGTCCACCACGTCGCCCATCAGCGGGACGTGCGGAGCCAGCCACCACCACAGCACGCCCAGCAGAACCCCGGCGACCGCCACCGCCACCAGGGTCACGGCGGCCTCCCGCGCTTCGGTCTTCATCCCGGGCCCATCCTGTCCGTACGAAACGTGCGCACCGTAGGACGCGTCAGGCGCGTCCGGCACGTCCGGCTCAGGAGCCGCGTACCCGGGAGGCGGCCCCTGCCACGCACTGTGGGCGGGCTGTTCGTGGGGCGGCGGAGGAGGAGTCAACGGTGCGGTCACCCCGATATCGTGCCAGGCGTGCCTGTGCGGCGCCTCACCGGACGGCCGCCCGACGGTACGCCCAGGTGGCGGCTGCCAGCGACACCACGCCGACCCCGGCGCAGACGGCGAGATCACCGAGCACGAAGGTCCAGTCGGGGTGCGGCCCGAAGGTGCGGGCGAAGGCTTCCACGCCGTACGTCGACGGCAGCAGGTCCCGTGTGAAGCGCACCGCCTCGGGCATCCGGTCCGCGGGCAGCACCCCCAGCAGCAGCGCCGCCGACATGCCGAGCTGGCCGAGCAGCGTGGCCAGTTCCGGACGCGGCGCCAGCAGCCCGAGCGCGGCCCCGAGCCCGGCGAGCGCGGCGCCCGCGAGCGGGATGACGGCGCCGAGGATCCACAGATGCGTCAGGGGAAGCCCGAACAGCACGGACCCGAACACCGCGGTCACCACGGTTCCCGGCACGGTGAAGGAGGCGTACGCGCCCGCCGCGCCCAGCACCACCGCGGCCGGCGGCACGGGCAGGGTGGCGTAGTGATCGAGCCCGCCGCTGCCCCGCAACTGCCCGAAGTACTGCGCGAGCAGGTTCAGCGCGACGAAGGCGACGACGAGCACCGACGAGCCGGCGACGACCGCCTGCGCCTCGCCGCCGCCGTCCACGACCCCACGCATCAGGATCATGATGCCGACCGACTGGAAGGTCGCCACGAACAGCAGCGGGATGCGCGCGACCCGCGCCCGGGACAACTGCGCCCGGTACACGGCCACCAGCGCGGGCCACAGCCGCGCGCGGGGGCCGAGTTCGGCCGCTTCCCGGGCCGGCTCCTCCGCGGCCAGGGCACTGCCCGGCACAACCTCGGCGGGTACGACACTCACCTCGTGCGGCTCCCCTCTGTCGGTTCTGTCGGTCTCACCGCGGCAGTCGTCCCGTTCGGTACGGATGCGGCGGTCCGGGTACTCAAGCCGTTCACGGTGTTCACGCCTTCACCAGCCCCTGCCGCGCCGCGCCGCCCAGGGCCAGGTACACGTCCTCCAGGCTGGGCGTGGTCAGCGTGAAGTCGTCCAGCGCGGCGAACGCGGCCCCGCCGGTGACGGTGGCGACGACCGCGCGGGCCTCGTCCGGGGCGAGCCTGAGCGTCCAGCGGCGTCCGGCCTCCACAGCCCGGTCGCGCAGCGCGGCCACCTCGGGGACGTGCAGCGGGGCCGTCTCGCGCCACACCAGGTCGACCCGCACCTCGCCCGCGACCTGCTCCTTGAGGCCGGCCGGGGTGTCGCAGGCGATCACCTGGCCCCGGTCGAGGACGGCGACCCGGTCGAGCACGGTCTCGGCCTCGATGACGTTGTGGGTGACGAGCAGCACGGTCGTGCCGTGCTCGGCCCGCCGCCGGTCCACGGCGCCCCACACCGCCCGCCGCGCCACCGGGTCCATGCCGGTGGTCGGCTCGTCGAGCACGAGCAACGGCCGTTGGCCCACCAGCGCGGCGGCGAAGCAGGCGAGGCGGCGCTGACCGCCGGACAGCTTCTTCAAGGGGCGTCCGGCCAGCGGCGTCAGACCGAGTTCGTCCAGTACGGCGTCCCGCTCGGCCCGCGCCCGCGCCGCCTCCAGCCCGCGCAGCCGACCGGTGGTCTCGGCGGCGAGGGAGACGGTGAGCTCGTCGAGGGCGGTGGACTCCTGGCCGAGGTAGGCGAGGATCCGGGCGGCCCGCTCCGGGTGGCGCACGATGTCGTGCCCGAGGATCTTCACGCTCCCGCTGTCGGGCCGCATCAGCCCGGTCAGCTGCCGGACGAGGGTGGTCTTCCCGGCGCCGTTCGGCCCGAGCAGCCCGAAGATCTCACCGCGCCCGATGTCCAGCCGTACGTCGTCGGTGGCCCTCACCTCGGGCGTCGCGGGAACGCCGCGCCGGCCCCGTACCGCGGGATAGGTCTTGGTCAGCCCGCGCACGGCGCACACGACATCACCACCGTGCCGAAGTGCCTGTGCCGCGCGCGTACTCACAAGGGACGAGCCTACGGGGTCGGCGGCCCGGGCCCTCTCCCGGGTGGGCCCATACCGGTACAACCGCCGGTAAAAACGCTGTCAGGCCCAGCGCGCCTGTCTCACTCGCCGACAGGCGCGTGCTCCGCCGCCGTCCGTACGTCGATCTCGCGCCAGAAACCGGCCCTGATCGCGTAGCGGTCGTGCTCGTCGATCTGGTCGTCCTTGTGCGCCAGCAGACCGAACCGGGCGGCGTAGCGCAGCAGCTCGCCGTCGATGCGGTGCGGGATGCGCGGGTACATGGCCGACAGTTTCTGCAGGTGGCTCTGGTCGCCCAGCCGCTCGATCCAGCGCCGGGCGAAGACCTGTCCCACCTCGAAGGGGTCCCCGCCGACCGTGGTGATGTCCTCCTCCCGGTCGGCCCACCGCTGCTCCGCCGTGGTCACCTGCGCCAGCGTCGGCATGGAGGCGGCCTCGGGGGGCTCCGAGGCGACGCCGGGCCGGTCGACCCAGCCCTTGTCGGAGGACCAGCGCAGGGTCGCCGTCGTGGGTGGCTGGGCGTGCTGGACCCCGGGAGCCCGCAGCGCGGCCAGGTCCTTGGGGGTGGGGACGCCCTTCGGCGCGGGCACGCGCTGCTCGCTGCCGTTCTCCGAGGCGGGGGCCGCCGTGGCGTGCTCGCCCTCGTCGGCGGGCCGCTCGGTCCGCGAGGAGAGCGCGGACTCGGGCAGCGGCGCCGACAGGATCGCGGCGATCTCTGGGCGCGGCACGGGCGCCGGCGCGCAGATCCCGCCGAGGTCCTTGGCGCGGACGGCCTTGGTGATCCATGTACGGTCCAGGACGCGCCGCTCGTCGGCCTCGGCGACCAGGTCCTCGGACTGGTTGTAGTCGCCGTCGGCGGCCTGCACGGCCCACAGGTGTACGGCGACCCCGTGCTCCTTGGCGGCCATCATGCCCGGCAGCAGATCCCCGTCGCCGGTGACCAGGACGACGTCGGAGCAGGCGCGGTTGCGGGCCAGCTCGGTCAGCTCGGCGTGCATCGCGGCGTCCACGCCCTTCTGCGCCCAGCGGCCGTCACTGCGGGTCAGGGCGCCGAGCCGGACGGTGACCCGGGGCATCACGCGAAGCCTGCGGTGTTCGGGCTGCGGGACGCGGTCGGGGGCGCCGTCGAACCAGTAGATGCGCAGCAGCGGCCGCTCGGTGTCGGACTCGGCGCGTTCGCGCAGCCCCTGGATGAGGGCGGTGTGATCCACGGTGATACGGGACCGTGAGGGCTCCCCGGCAAGGAGACTCGCGGCGGCCCCCAGCAGATACCCGGCGTCCACCAGGACGATGCAGCGGTCCACACGACTCACCCTCTTCCCGGGAGGTTTGCTTCGGGCTTGCTTCGAGTCTGCCCGACCACGCGGGGGTTAACGGCCCGAACTCGATCTTCGGCGTGGCGTTTCGGGGGTTCGCACGCCGACGAACCCTGTCACAGACGGTAATTATCCGACATGCGCCCTCTGTCAGCTTATGTGAATCTGATCCCGGCCCTGGCCCTTAGATCCCCACAGGAGGCAGCACCATGGCCAAGAACAAGAAGCAGGACCGTAAGCAGTCCCAGTCCCAGCGTGGTCAGCAGGTGACCCAGCCGTCGTCGATGGAGACGCAGGCCGAGGAGCGCGCCACCCAGATGACACCGGGTGACATGGCGCCCAAGGGACGCAAGAAGCGCTTCGGCCACAACTGACGTCTGAGTGACGGGTTGTTGAAGCCCGGGCTCAGCACCGAGGGGCGCATCCGCGTACGGATGCGCCCCTCGCGCACATCAAGTGTCCGGCCGTCGACGGGCGGAAGAGCCCGTCGACGGCCCGGGTAGAGCCCGCGGATCAGCCCGCCAGGCAGGACGGGCCCAGCAGCACCTTCAGGTCGCCGAACAGCGCCGGGTCGGGCTTCACCCGGTGCCGGTCCAGGCGCAGCACGGTCGTCTTGCGCGGCCCTTGGAGCTTGATCCGGACCTCGCTCTCGCCCTTGTGGTGACTGAGGATCTCGCCGAGCCGGCTGACCATGGGCGGGGTGACCCGGGTGGCCGGGATGGTGAGGATCACGGGCGCGTTGGTGCCCGCGTTCGACAGGTCGGGGACCTGGAGTTCCATGGCGACGAGCCGGGGTACGTCCTCGCGCTTGTCGAGGCGGCCCTTGACGAACACCACGGCGTCCTCGACGAGTTGGGTCGACACCAGTTGGTAGGTCGCCGGGAAGAACATGCACTCGATGGAACCGGCCAGGTCCTCCACGGTGGCGATGGCCCACGCGTTGCCCTGCTTGGTCATCTTGCGCTGCAGCCCGGAGATGATCCCGCCGATCGTCACCACCGCGCCGTCGGCGTGCTCGCCTCCGGTGAGCTGGGCGATGCCCGCGTCGGCCTTGTCGGACAGCACGTGCTCCAGGCCGAACAGGGGGTGGTCGGACACGTACAGACCGAGCATCTCCCGCTCCTGGGCGAGCAGATAGGTCTTGTCCCACTCCTCGGTGGTGAACTCCACGTCGAGGCCGAAGCCGGGCTCGCTGGTGTCCTCCTCGCCCATGCCGCCGAAGAGGTCGAACTGCCCCTCGGCCTCCTTGCGCTTGACCGCCACCACGTTGTCGATCATCGGCTCGTACTGCGCGGTGAGGCCCTTGCGGGTGTGCCCCATGCTGTCGAAGGCGCCGGCCTTGATCAGCGATTCCGTCGTCCGCTTGTTGCAGACCACCGCCTCGACCTTGTCGAGGTAGTCGGGGAAGGACGCGTACTTACCCTTGGCCTTGCGGCTGCGGATGATCGACTCGACCACGTTCGTGCCGACGTTGCGGACGGCGGAGAGGCCGAAGAGGATCACGTCGTCGCCCTGCGCGGCGAAGTTCGACTCGGACTCGTTGACGTTGGGCGGCAGCACCCTGATGCCCATGCGGCGGCACTCGTTGAGGTAGACCGCCGACTTGTCCTTGTCGTCCTTGACGGAGGTGAGAAGGGCGGCCATGTACTCGGCGGGGTAGTTCGCCTTCAGGTACGCCGTCCAGTACGAGACCAGTCCGTACGCGGCCGAGTGGGCCTTGTTGAACGCGTATCCGGCGAACGGGACCAGCACGTCCCACAGGGCCTGGATCGCCTCGTCGCTGTAGCCGTTCTTCTTGGCGCCGGCCTGGAAGATGGTGAAGTTCTTCGCCAGTTCCTCGGGCTTCTTCTTGCCCATCACGCGGCGGAGGATGTCGGCCTCGCCGAGCGAGTACCCGGCGATGATCTGGGCGGCCTTCTGGACCTGCTCCTGGTAGACGATCAGGCCGTAGGTGACCGCCAGCACCTCCTCGAGGGGCTCTTCGAGCTCCTTGTGGATCGGCGTGATCTCCTGGCGGCCGTTCTTGCGCTCCGCGTAGTTGATGTGCGAGTTCATGCCCATCGGACCCGGCCGGTAGAGGGCAGAGACGGCGGAGATGTCCTCGAAGTTGTCGGGCTGCATCTGGCGGAGCAGCGAGCGCATCGGCCCGCCGTCGAACTGGAAGACGCCGAGGGTGTCCCCGCGGCAGAGCAGTTCGAAGGTCTTCGGGTCGTCCAGCGGGAGGGAGAGCATCTCCAGGTCGATGCCCTTGTTGGCCTTCACCATCTTGATGGCGTCGTCCATGATCGTGAGGTTGCGCAGGCCCAGGAAGTCCATCTTCAGCAGGCCCAGCGACTCACACTGCGGGTAGTCCCACTGGGTGATCGTCACGCCGTCGGTGTGCCGCACCCAGATCGGGGCGTGGTCGACGATGGGCTCGCTGGACATGATCACGCCGGCCGCGTGCACACCCATCTGCCGCACCAGGCCCTCGACGCCCTTGGCCGTGTCGATGACCTTCTTGACGTCCGGCTCGTTCTCGTACATCGCCCGGATCTCGCCCGCCTCGCTGTAGCGCGGGTGCGAGGGGTCGGTGATGCCGTTGAGGTCGATGCCCTTGCCGAGGACGTCGGCGGGCATCGCCTTGGTGAGGCGGTCACCCATCGCGTACGGATAACCCAGCACGCGCGCGGAGTCCTTGATCGCGTTCTTGGCCTTGATCTTGCCGTACGTGCCGATCATGGCGACCTTGTCGGCGCCGTACTTCTCCGTCACATACCGGATCACCTCGACGCGCCGACGCTCGTCGAAGTCGATGTCGACATCGGGCATCGAGACGCGCTCGGGGTTGAGGAACCGCTCGAAGATCAGACCGTGCGGGATCGGGTCGAGGTCGGTGATGCCCATGGCGTAGGCGACGATCGAGCCGGCCGCGGAGCCTCGGCCGGGGCCGACCGCGATGCCGTTGTTCTTGGCCCACATGATGAAGTCGGCGACGACGAGGAAGTAGCCGGGGAACCCCATCTGGATGATGACGTCCATCTCGTACTCGGCCTGCTTCTGCCGGTCCTCGGGGATGCCGCCGGGGAAACGGCGCTCCATACCCCGGCGGACCTCCTCCTTGAACCAGGTGACCTCGGTGTAGCCCTCCGGGATGTCGAACTTCGGCATCAGGTCACGCTTCTCGAACATGCCCGTGGTGTCGATCTGCTCCGCCACCAGGAGGGTGTTGCGGCAGCCCTCCTGCCAGGCGTCCGAGGAGTCGATGGCGTACATCTCGTCCGTGGACTTCAGGTAGTAGCCGGTGCCGTCGAAGCGGAAGCGGTCCGGATCCGAGAGGTTCTTGCCGGTCTGGATGCACAGCAGCGCGTCGTGGGCGGTCGCCTCGTGCGCGTACGTGTAGTGCGAGTCGTTGGTGACCAGCGGGGGGATGCCGAGCTTCTTGCCGATGTCCAGCAGGCCGTCACGGACCCGGCGTTCGATCTCGATGCCGTGGTCCATCAGCTCGAGGAAGTAGCGGTCCTTGCCGAAGATGTCCTGGTAGTCGGCGGCGGCCTTCAGTGCCTCGTCGTACTGGCCCAGCCGCAGCCGGGTCTGGAGCTCTCCGGAGGGGCAGCCGGTGGACGCGATGAGTCCCTCGGACCACTGGGAGATGGTCTCCTTGTCCATCCGGGGCCACTTCTGCAGCCAGCCCTCGGCGTACGCGTCCGAGGACAGCCGGAACAGGTTGTGCAGGCCGGTCGCGTTCGCCGCCCAGATCGTCTTGTGGGTGTAACCACCCGAACCCGAGACGTCGTCCCGCTTCTGGTGCGGCTGACCCCACTGGATCTTGCGCTTGTTGCGCCGCGACTCGGGCGCCACATACGCCTCGATCCCGATGATCGGGGTGACGCCGGCCTTCTGCGCGGAGTGGAAGAAGTCGTACGCCCCGTGCAGGTTGCCGTGGTCGGACATCGCGATGTGCGTCATGCCCATCTCGTTGCACGCGTTGAACATGTCCTTCAGCCGCGCGGCACCGTCCAGCAGCGAGTACTGGGTGTGGACGTGCAGGTGCGTGAACGGCGGCTTTGACACGGCTGCGGCCTCCAGGGGAAACAATTGTCGACTGGTGTCCCACCGGCTGCGGACAGTCTGGGGGACAGCGTCGAAGTCTATGCCTCGGCACTGACACTCGGCGGGCTGCCCCGCGTACCTTCATGTGAAGAAAACGCGGCACCCCGCTCATCCCTTTCGCGCGAGGTCGCGGGCACTCCCCCGGACCGTCGCGCGTTGGTGTGGGCAAGAGGATCCGCCCCAAAAAGTCACGCACCATCTGCACCAGGAGGCACCCAGCGATGTCGGTCCCGCAGCTCAACGACGAGCACCGCGGCGAGGAGATCCTCGCCGTCTTCGACACCGCCTTCGGCCAGCTCCTGGCCGCCGACCCGGCCGCGTTCCGCGTGAAGTTCCGGAAGATGGCGGCCTCGGCCTTCGCGTTCTACCGGGGCACGGCGTGCCTCTTCTACCACGACCTCACCGCGAACGGATCCGGGGCGAAGCGGGGCGGACCGTATCTGGACGAGCGCACCTCGCGCGTGTGGATCCACGGCGACCTGCACGCCGAGAACTTCGGCACGTACATGGACGCCAACGGCCGGCTGATCTTCAACGTCAACGACTTCGACGAGGCGTACGTCGGCCCCTTCACCTGGGACCTCAAGCGCTTCTCCGCCTCCATCGCCCTCATCGGATACGCCAAGGCGCTCAGCGACGAGCAGATCACCGAGCTGGTGCAGGTGTACGCGGGCGCGTACCGCGAGCGGATCCACGCTCTCGCCACCGGCGCCAAGAGCGACGAGGTGCCCCCGTTCACCCTGGACACAGCGCAGGGCCCACTGCTGGACGCCCTGCGCGACGCCCGCTCACTGACCCGCTTCGGGCTGCTGGACTCGATGACGGAGATCCGTGACTTCGAGCGCCGCTTCGCCCCGGGCGGCGGCTCCATCGAGCTGGACGCGGCGACCCGCTACAAGGTCCTCGCGGCCTTCGACGGCTACCTGGAGACACTGCCGGAGACCTCGCTGGCCCGCCCGGACTCGTACCGCGTGAAGGACGTCGTGGGCCGCCGCGGCATCGGTATCGGCTCGGCCGGTCTGCCCTCGTACAACATCCTTCTCGAGGGCCACAGCGACGCCCTGGAGAACGACGTCGTGATCTACATCAAGCAGGCCCAGACCCCGGCCGTCTCCCGGCACATCACGGACTCGGCGATCCGGGACTACTTCCAGCACGAGGGCCACCGCACGGTGATCTCCCAGCGCGCCCTCCAGGCGCACGCCGACCCGTGGCTGGGCTGGACCGAGCTGGACGGCTCCGGCCAGCTGGTCGCCGAGGTGTCGCCGTACGCCGTGGACCTCGACTGGGGCGACATCGACGACCCGGAGGAGGTCGCGGCGGTCGTCGCCGACCTGGGCCGGGCCACCGCCACCATGCACGCGGCGGCGGACGACCAGTCCGGCGAGTCCCTGGTGCCGTTCTCCACCGAGCGGGCCATCGACGCGGCGATCGCCGCCGACGAGGAGGGTTTCGCGGGCCTGCTGGTCGACTTCGCGCACACCTACGGCGCACGCGCGCGTGCCGACCACCAGACCTTCGTGGACCTGTTCCGCAACGGACGGATTCCGGGTCTGTGACGATCCGCCGTCGGCAGGCGCCCTCGTGGTGGACGCTTTACGTCCTCACAGGGACTCTTTAGGGGTCCCTTACCGACCGGCGTGACACACTCTCCTTCGCTATGGACATATCCGGGACCCAGCTCAGAGCCGTACGCGCGGCACTGTTCACGGCACTCGTCGTGACGCTCAGCAGCGCGTCGCACGTGCTGCTGTCCCGGGTACCCCTGCCGCTCAACACGGTGGCCGTCATCGCGGCCGCCGTGTTCCTCGTCGCCTTCACCCTGGCCGGCCGCGAGCGCGGCTTCGGCCGGATCGCCGCCCTGCTGATCCCGCTGGAGCTGGCCGCCGACACGGTGTTCACCACGGGCCAGCAGGTCTGTTACGGCGCGGCCGGCGGCCCGGTCGCCGGCCCCCTGCGCTCCGTCGGCTTCGACGTGCTGTGCGGCGACGGCAGCGGGGTCGGAGCCCCGCTGACCCGGGTGACCGGCACGGACACCGACCGGCTCGCGGGGCTGCTCGCCCACGCCGGCCCGGCGACCGCCTGGCTGCTGCTCGGCACACACATCGCCATCGGCCTCCTCGCGGCCGCCTGGCTGCGCCGCGGCGAGCGGGCACTGGCCCAGCTGCTGCGGGCAGTGGCCGCGGCTACTTCGACAGCGGTCCGGCCGCTGCTGCTCGCGGTCGCCGCCGTCACCGTCCGGACGGCTCCCGCCGCACGCCGGGTGCGGCGCCCTGTCCGTCGTACCACCACCGCGCGCGAGCGGCTTCTCGTGCACTCCCTGGGACGACGTGGACCGCCGTGCTCTCGCGCGTTCGCCGGAGTCTGAGCGGGCCTCGGCCCCAGCCGGCACCGAACAGCAGCTGAGCACCAGTCAGTCCCCCTTACGTATTCCGCACACGACCCTGTCCTGTGCGCGTCCCCTACGGAGAACATCACCATGAGCACTCGGAACAGCCAGGCAGCGAAGACGGCCGCCCGGGAACGGCTGCGCCAGGAGCGCGAGCGGCAGGCCAAGCGCAACAAGATCAAGCGGCAGGTCGTCGTCGCCGGTTCGGTCGTCGGCGTACTGGCCATCGCGGGCGGCATAGGCTACGCCGTCGTCCAGAACAACAAGCCCAGCTACTGGGAGGGCCTGAAGGACGCCAAGGTCGTCGCCCCGGCCAACACCACGGGCGCCAAGGGCACCACGGTCGTCCTCGGCAAGGACACCGCCAAGAAGACCCTCAAGCTCTACGAGGACCCGCGCTGCCCGGTGTGCGCGCAGTTCGAACAGACCGTCGGGTCCACCGTGAAAAAGGACCTCGACGACGGCAAGTTCAAGATCCAGTACATCGGCGCCACGTTCATCGACAACAAGGACAACGGCCAGGGCTCCAAGAACGCGCTGAGCGCCCTGGGCGCGGCGCTGAACGTCGGCCCCGAGGCCTTCCTCGAGTACAAGACCGCGATGTACTCGACGAAGTGGCACCCGGACGAGACGACCGACAAGTTCAAGGACGACGCCTACCTCATCAAGGTCGCGAACACCGTGCCCGCGCTGAAGGACAACACCAAGTTCCAGAACGCGGTCAAGAACGGCACCTACGACGCCTGGGCACTGGCCATGTCGAAGACCTTCGACACCAACAAGGACGGCGTGAGCGGCACCCCGAGCTTCGTCATGGACGGCAAGAAGCTCACCGCCGACAGCCAGGGCAACCCGCCCATGACGGTGGCCGACTTCAACAGGGTGGTGGGTGCGGCGCTCAAGGGCTGACGATCCTCCGAGATTTCGGCCCCTCCGGGATTTCAGCCTCCGCGTGAAGAGCGGGCGAACTTTTCCCGGTTCGCCCGCTCTCGCCTGTACCGATCAGTAACCTGATCGGCCGTGACCAGTCGACACAGATCATCCGAGAGCACCGACTCCGCCAACGCCCTGTCCCCGCGCCGCCGTTCGGTCGTCAAGGCAGCGGCCGCCACCGCCGTGCTGGCCGGTCCGCTGACGGCCGCCCTGCCGGCGCGGGCCGCCGCCGACGCGCCCGCCTTCCTGCACGGCGTCGCCTCCGGGGACCCACTGCCCGACGGCATCCTGCTGTGGACCCGCGTGACGCCCACCGCCGAGGCGATACCCGGCTCCGGGCTCGGCCCGGACACCCCGGTGGACTGGATCGTCGCCAGGGACAAGGCGCTGACCGACATCGTC
Organism: Streptomyces sp. NPDC050287; assembly: GCF_044459385.1. Classification (NCBI taxonomy): domain Bacteria; kingdom Bacillati; phylum Actinomycetota; class Actinomycetes; order Kitasatosporales; family Streptomycetaceae; genus Streptomyces; species Streptomyces sp. NPDC050287. Next base: position 432,036 of record NZ_JBITIY010000001.1, read on the forward strand.
GCCAAGGGCACGGTCACCGCCACCGCCGCCTCCGACCACACGGTGAAGGCGGACGTGCGCGGCCTCGAGCCCGCGACCGACTACTGGTTCCGCTTCTCGGCCGGCGGCACCGACTCGCCGCCGGCCCGCACCCGTACCGCGCCGGCGGCGGACGCGAGCGTCTCCGGCCTGCGCTTCGGCGTGGTCTCCTGCGCCAACTGGGAGGCCGGCTACTTCTCCGCGTACCGCCATCTCGCGGCCCGCGGCGACCTGGACGCCTGGCTGCATCTGGGCGACTACATCTACGAGTACGGCACCGGCGCGTACGGCACCCGCGACACCGTCGTACGGCCGCACGCGCCGACCCACGAGATCCTCACGCTCGCCGACTACCGCATCCGGCACGGCCGTTACAAGAGCGACTCTGACCTGCGGGCCCTGCACGCCTCCGCTCCCGTGATCGCCATCTGGGACGACCACGAGTTCGCCAACGACGCCTGGTCGGGCGGGGCGGAGAACCACACCGACGGCGCCGAGGGCACCTGGTCGGCCCGTCAGGCCGCCGCCAAACAGGCCTACTTCGAGTGGATGCCGGTGCGCGCGGCGACAGCGGGAACGACCTACCGCCGCCTGCGCTTCGGCAAGCTCGCCGACCTTTCGCTGCTCGACCTGCGCTCCTTCCGCTCGCAGCAGGTCTCCGTCGGCAACGGCTCGGTCGACGACCCGGACCGGACGATCACCGGTCGCGCCCAGCTCGACTGGCTCAAGGCCGGGCTGAAAGCGTCCGACACCACCTGGCGGCTGGTCGGCAACTCGGTGATGATCTCGCCGTTCGCGATCGGCACGCTCACCGCGGACCTCCTGGGGCCGCTCGCCGAGCTGCTGGGCCTGCCGAAGGAGGGGCTCGCCCTCAACACCGACCAGTGGGACGGATACACGGACGACCGCCGGGAGCTGCTGGCCCACCTGCGCGCGAACGCCATCCGCAACACCGTGTTCCTGACCGGCGACATCCACATGGCGTGGGCCAACGACGTGCCGGTGGACGCCGGTACCTACCCGCTGTCCGCCTCGGCGGCCACGGAGTTCGTGGTCACCTCGGTGACCTCCGACAACCTCGACGACCTCGTCAAGGTGCCCGAGGGCACGATCTCCGCGGTCGCCGCGCCGGTCATCAAGGCCGCCAACCGGCACGTCCACTGGGTCGACACCGACCGCCACGGCTACGGCGTCCTGGACATCACCGCCGACCGCGCGCAGATGGACTACTACGTGCTGTCCGACCGCACCAAGCCGAACGCGACCTCCTCCTGGGCCCGTTCGTACCGCACGCGCTCCGGCACGCAGAAGGTGGAGCGGGCCTACGACCCCGTGTAGCCGCGGGTCACAGGCTGTCGAGGAAGCCGAGCGCCACCCGCCAGGTGGCCTCGGCCGCCTCCTCGTCCCAGTCCGGCAGGTCCGGGTCGGTGTAGAGGTGGCCGGCTCCGGCATACCGGTAGATCTCGACGTCGGCGCCCGTTCTGCCCATCTGGAGATACCAGGCGCTCAGCCAGTCGTCGGTCTCGAAGGGGTCCGGTTCGGCGACATGGAGTTGAACGGGCAGTCCGTCCGCGGTGGCGTTGGCCGCGATGTCCGAGGTGCCATGCAGAAGCAGCAGCCCGCGGGCCTTGGCGTCGCCCAGGGCGAGGGTCTGCGCGACGGAGGCGCCGAGCGAGAACCCGGCGTACACCAGCCCCCGCTCGGAATAGGGCGCGGCGGCCAGCACGGCTCGCTTGAGCAACTCTTCCTTGCCGATCTCCTCGTTGAAGGCCCGGCCGTCCTCGACCCTGTCGAAGGTGCGCCCCCCGAAGAGGTCCGGCGTCCACACCTCGTGCCCGGCGGCGCGCAACCGGTCCGCCGCCGCCCTCACGGCGGGCCTCGGGCCGTAGATCGAGTGGAAAAGCATGATGTTCATGAGGCCATGGTGCCAGCCGGGTACGACAACGCGGATCCCGGCGCGGGACAGCGGCCGTACCCACAACGGATCCGAAGTCACATGTTCATCAGTAGCCGGGGCCGGTTACGTTCGGAGGCATGGAGAATCTGCTCCGCCCACTGATCGTGGTCGGCGGGTCGGTCACGCTCACGCTTCTCATCGGCTGGGCCACCGACCTGCTGCTGCGCAAGGCCGACGAACGACACCACGAGACCCCCATGTGGGGTCTGCTGCGCCGTGGCCGCATTCCCTATCAGCTCGTGCTCTGCGCGGCGATGCTGAGAGGGACGTACGACGAGGCCAAGCTGCTGCAGCCGCACCAGGCCGCGATCGGACGGACCCTCACGCTGGTCCTCATCGGGGCCACCGCCTGGCTGGTGATCCGGATCGCCGCCGCGATAGTGGAGACGTCGTACAGCCGTTACGCGCGCGCCCACCGTGACCCGGCCCGGGTCCGGCGCGTGCGCACCCAGGTGACGCTGATCATGCGCGTGGTCTCCGCGACCGTCGGCGTCGTGGCCGTGGCCACGATGCTGCTGACGTTCCCGGCGTTCCGCGCGGCCGGTGCCTCGCTGCTGGCCTCGGCCGGCATCCTCGGCATCGTCGCCGGTGTCGCCGCGCAGTCGACGCTCAGCAACATGTTCGCGGGACTGCAGATCGCCTTCGGCGACATGGTGCGCATCGGCGACACGGTCGTGGTGGACGGCGAGTGGGGCACGGTCGAGGAGATCACGCTGACCTTCCTGACCGTACGGACCTGGGACGAGCGCCGGCTCACCATGCCCGTGTCGTACTTCACGTCCAAGCCGTTCGAGAACTGGTCGCGCGGCACCCCGCAGATGACCGGCATCGTGTACTGGCACGTCGACCACACGGCCCCGACGGACGCGATGCGCGAGAAGCTCCGCGACATCCTGCGCGAGTGCCCGGCCTGGGACGGCCGCGCCTACGGCCTCGACGTCACCGACACCACCCCGAACACCATGCAGGTACGGGCCCTGGTGACCGCCAAGGACGCGGACGACATCTGGACGGTACGGGTCACCGTCCGCGAGCGCATGATCCGCTGGCTGACCGAGGAGCACCCCTACGCCCTGCCCCGCGTCAACACGGCGGACGCGTTCCTGCCACGCAGCCGCGGCAACGGCGGCCCCTCACGGGACGGCTCGGCCCCCCGCCGCATGCAGCACGAGCCCCCGCGCACGGGCCCCCGCTGACCGGGGGCGGAGGCGACGTGCCGACGAACCGATAACCGCAAACGGGTGCGGCGCGGGTGGGAGACAAAAGTGCGACCCCACCACGGCGCCGCACCGGTTCAAGACCAACTCACCGCAGACTCCGCACATCAAGATGCCGCAGCACCCGGTCCACCACCTCCGGATCCGCCCCGGGTTCACTCCGCGCCGCCAGCACCTCGTGCCGCGCCGCACTCAGCATCTCCCCCTGGATCCGCCGTACCCGCTTGAGCCTGCGCACCCGCTGCTGATGTGCCTCCCGCCGCTCGTCCTCCGCCATGTCCGGACTGATCCGCACCCCGATGTCGAAGGCCCGCCGCAGCATCTGCTCGGACAGCTCCTCCGGCAGCTCCTCCACCGCCTCGATCTCCTTGAGCCGCTGCTTCGCCGCCTTCGCCGCCCGCACGGCCAACGCCTTCTCGAACTCCTTCTCCCGGTCCGTGTCGGCCCGCACCCCCAGCCGCTTCACCAGCCAGGGCAGCGTCAGCCCCTGAAGTACCAGCGTCGCCATGATCACGCCGAACGCGATGAACACGATCTCGTCCCGCCCGGGAAAGGCGGACCCGTCATCGGTCTTCAGGGGAATCGCCAGCGCCAACGCCACCGACGCGACTCCCCGCATCCCCGACCACCACATCACGACGGTCTCCCGCCAACTCGTCGGGATCTCCTCGTCGTAGTCCCTCTTCGCATGCAGTCGCCTGGTCAGCCAGGTCGCCGGCAGCAACCACAGCAACCGCACGAGAACGACCACGCCCACGATCGCCGCCGCCCACCCGAGCATCTCGTCCCACCGCCCGGACGCCGTCCGGATCGCGTTGTGCAGTTCCAGCCCGATCAGTCCGAACGCCACACCCGTCACCAGCGTGTCGACGATGTCCCAGAAGGTGTGCCCGGCCAGCCGGGTCAGCACGTCGTCGGCGTCGGTGGCGTACTCGGCGAGGAACAGCGCGGTGGTGAGTACGGCGAGCACCCCGGACCCGTGGAATTCCTCCGCCAGCACGTAGGAGGCGTACGGCACCAGGAGTGTGAGCCCGATCTGCAGGGTGGCGTCGTCGAGCAGGTCCATCAGCTTGTTGGCGCCCCAGCCCAGCGCCAGACCCACGGCCACCGCGACGACGGCGGAGAGCACCAGGTCGAGCCCGGCCTTCCACGGCGAGAACGTCCCGCTGACGGCCGCGGCGATCGCCACGTGGTACAGCACGATCGCCGTGACGTCGTTGAAGAGGCCCTCGCCCTCCAGGATGGACACGAGCCGGCGCGGCAGCCCGAGTTGTCCGGCGACGGCGGTCGCGGCGACCGGGTCGGGCGGCGCGACCAGCGCGCCGAGCGCCACGGCGGCGGCGACAGGCAGGCCGGGCACGATGGCGCCGGCGACGACGGCCACGCTTGCCATGGTGACGAACACCAGCGCCACGGCCAGCAGGAAGATCGGCCGTTTGTTGGCCGCGAACTGCCGCCAGGACGTGCGTCGTACGGCGGCGTAGAGCAGCGGCGGCAGCAGCGCGGGCAGGATGAGGTCCGGCGGGATGTTGACGTTCGGTACGAAGTCGAGGATCGCCAGGACGATCCCGAGGAGCGTCATCAGCACCGGCGCCGGCAGCCCGAACCGGTCCCCCACCGGGACGCTGATCACAGCCCCGAGCAACAGCACGAACAGCAGGGCCAACTGATCCACGGTCAGCGCTCCGGGCGTCTCGGTGTTCACACAGCAGATGTCAAGCCTGCCACGCCCCCGTGTTCACCGGCTCTTCCAGCACCCTGGCCCCAGAACCCTCACACGACCCCCGCTTACAGAACCCTGCCCGGTCCACGCTGACAGAGCCCATGCCCGGTTCCCGCTTACAGAATGGCGGTCGTCGCCCTGCCGGCGAACTCGCCCGGTTCCCGCTACAGAACCCGCCGCATCGCCCGATGCGGAATCCCCGCGTCCAGGAACTCCGGGCCGTACGCCACGTATCCCAGCCGCTCGTAGAACCCCAGGGCGTGTGTCTGCGCGTGCAGGTCCACCGCTGTCAGCCCAATCGCGCGTGCCGCGTCCTCGATGGCCCCGACGAGCGCCGCCCCGACCCCGAGTCCGCGCGCCGCCTTCGTCACCGCGAGCCGCCCCAGCGACCCCACCGACAGATCGCCGTCGGTCTTCGCGGCGGCCGCCTCGCCGCTCAGCAGCCGCCCGGTCCCGAGCGGCAGGCCGTCTTCCCGGACCGCCAGCACATGCACGGCGCCGGGGTCGTACGCGTCGTACTCGATGTCCTCGGGGACGCCCTGCTCGCCGACGAAGACCTCCTTGCGCACCGCGAAGCAGGCTTCCCGGTCGGCGGGGTCCTCGGCGACGCGCAGCACGTACGGCGCCGGGCTCACGCGTAGGTCTCCTCGCGCACCTGGTCCAGCGCCTGCTGGAGGTCGTCCGGGTAGTCACAGGCGAACTCCACCCACTGCCCGTCCCCAGGGTGCTCGAAGCCGAGCCGGACGGCGTGCAGCCACTGTCGGGTCAGCCGCAGCCGCTTGGCGAGCGTCGGGTCGGCGCCGTAGGTCAGGTCGCCGACGCAGGGGTGGCGGTGGGCGGCCATGTGGACGCGGATCTGGTGGGTGCGGCCGGTCTCCAGCTTCACGTCGAGCAGGGAGGCCGCGCGGAACGCCTCGATGAGGTCGTAGTGGGTGACGGAGGGCTTGCCGTCCGCGGTGACCGCCCACTTGTAGTCGTGCTGGGGGTGGCGGCCGATGGGGGCGTCGATGGTGCCGCTGGTCGGGTCGGGGTGGCCCTGCACCAGCGTGTGGTAGCGCTTGTCGACCGTGCGCTCCTTGAACTGGCGCTTGAGCGAGGTGTACGCGTACTCCGACTTGGCCACCACCATCAGGCCGGACGTGCCCACGTCCAGGCGGTGCACGATGCCCTGGCGCTCGGCGGCGCCCGACGTCGAGATGCGGTACCCGGCGGCGGCGAGCCCGCCGATGACGGTCGGGCCGGTCCAGCCGGGACTGGGGTGCGCGGCGACCCCGACCGGCTTGACGATCACGACCACGTCATCGTCGTCGTGCACGATCTCCATGCCCTCGACCGGCTCCGCGACGATCCGCACGGGCGCGGGCGCCTGCGGCATCTCGACCTCCAGCCAGGCTCCGCCGTGCACGCGCTCGGACTTCCCGACCACCGAGCCGTCGACCGAGACCTTCCCCGCCGCGGCGAGCTCGGCGGCCTTCGTACGGGAGAAGCCGAACATGCGGGAGATGGCGGCGTCGACACGCTCGCCCTCCAGACCGTCGGGCACGGGCAGGGTTCGGATCTCGGGAATGGTGCTCACTCGTCGAGTATGCCGGACGCCTCCGACATCGCCGTACGCCAGTGGGGGCGCTCAGTCCTTGTGGACGGTGCCGTCCGGGTCGAGACCCCTGAACGACAGCAGCACGATCAGGATGCCGCCGCAGACGATCGCCGAGTCGGCCAGGTTGAAGACCGCGAAGTGCTTGGGCGCGATGAAGTCCACGACCGCGCCCTCGAAGACGCCCGGCGAGCGGAAGATCCGGTCGGTCAGGTTGCCGAGCGCACCGCCGAGCAGCAGGCCGAGCGCGATCGCCCAGGGCGTGCTGTACAGCTTGCGGGCGAGCCGGGCGATCACCACGATCACCGTCGCCGCGATCACCGTGAAGATCACCGTGAAGGCCTCGCCGACCCCGAAGGCCGCGCCCGCGTTGCGGATGGCCTCGAACTTCAGCCAGTCCCCGATGAGCTCGATGGGCGCGTGGTGCTCCAGCTTGGCGACCACGATCATCTTGCTGATCAGGTCGAGGGCGTACGCGAAGACCGCGACCGCGAACAGCACGGCGATCCGCCGCCTGCCCCTGGGCCGCTCGCCGGCGCTCTCCTGCCCGTCCGGACCGGAAACCGGACTGGCCGACTGCTCCGGCTCGGCCCCCGCCCCGTCCGGGGTGTCCGGCGTACCGATGATGCGCTCCGCCTCTGCCACGTGAGTCCCTCGACATAGGTACCTGACTGAGGACGAGAGTACGGCACGCCCACCGGCACCCGGGTACTGGTCAGGACCGGCGCTCCTGCTTCTGCTTGCACTCCACGCACAGGGTTGCCCGCGGGAACGCCTGCATGCGTGCCTTGCCGATCGGGTTGCCGCAGTTCTCACACAGGCCGTAGGTGCCCGCGTCGAGCCGGTCCAGGGCGCGCTCGGTCTGGATGAGCATCTCGCGCGCGTTGGCCGCGAGGGCCATCTCGTGCTCACGCGTGATGTTCTTCGTGCCGGTGTCCGCCTGGTCGTCGCCGGCCCCGTCTCCGGAGTCCCGCATCAGACCCACGAGGGACTCCTCGGAGGCGGTGATCTCGTCCCGCAACCGGGTCGCCTCGGACTGCAGTTCGGCGCGGGCCGACTCGACCTCTTCCGGGGTCCAGGGGTCCTCGCCGGGGCGTACCGCGAGCTCGCCGGGCTCCGCTGCGGCGATGCGCGCCTTGGGTACGGCGGTCTGCGCCGCCGTGGCCGTGCCAGGGGTCTTCTTCGCAACCACCGTCGTGGCTCCCGTCTGCTCCGCGGCCTCAGCCGCGCCGGCTTTCTTCGCCATGCTCTTGTCGGCCGCAGTCATGTCGGCTGCGCTCTTCTCGGGTGCGCCCTCGGGGGAGGTGCTCCTTGTGGGGACGCCCTTCGGGGACGCACTTCCCGTGGTGCTCTTCGTGGAGGCGCTCTCCGGACGCGCACTCCGCGTCGCGGCGCGCTTCGAGGACGCACTCGCCGTGGAGGCGCTCTTCGTGGTCCCGCTCTTCGTGGAAGGGCCCTTCAAGGACGTCCTCTCGGTGGTGGCACCCTCAGTGGACACACTCGGGGACACATCCTTCGGGGACGTACGTCCGGCGGAGGCGCTCTTCGTGGACGCTCCCTTCGCAGGCGCTCCCTTCGTGGACGTGGCGGGCACAGGGGCCCGCTCCGCTGCGGCACTCCCCGAGGGGGCTCTCTTCCGAGCAGAGGTCTGCTTCGCAGCCGTCTTCCTCGCAGCCGCCTTTGTCGTGGCCACCACCGCCTTCTTCCCCGAGGCCTTCTCTGGCGGCGCCTTCTTGACGCCCGCCTTCCTGGCACCGGTCTGCTTGGCACCGGTCTGCTTGGCGCCCGCCTTCCTGGCCACCACTTTCTTCCCAGCTGTCATCTCGTTAGGCGCCGCCTCCTTGCCCGCCGGTGTCCCCGCCCCCTCTCCCCCGGCCGCCTTCGCCGAAGGAGCCGCCTTCGAAGCAGCCACCTTCTTCCCAGCCGCCTTCTTCGTGACGGCCTTCTTCGCAGCGGTTTCCTCGCCGGCCCCCTTTTCCACCGGCACCGCCTTCTTACCTACCGCCGCCTTCTTACCTGGCGCCGGCTTCTTGCCGACCGCCCCCCTCTTGCCCACGGTCCCCGCCCCGCCGCCCACCGCCTTCTTCTCAGCGCCCTGCTTGCCCCCCGCCCTCCCACCCGCCTTTCCGCCCGCCCCCGCGCTCTCACCGACCTCTTCCTTCGCCCCCGAACCGGTCTTCTTCCCGACGGCCTTCTTCGCCGCCGACCCCACCGCCTTCACCGCTTTGGCCGCTCTCTTGGCCGCGCCCCCCTGTGCGCTCTTCTTCCCGCCGACGTCCTTGGCCGCACCGCCGGAGGCACCCGTGGACCTGGACGCCGACTGCTGTGCGGCGGTCTTCTTCGCCACCATGGCCGCGGCCCCTTCACATATTGTGATCTTGCTCGCGAATCGTGCTGGGACGATAAATCGACTTGAGTCCCGCGGCAACGGGGCACACCGCCCGATTCGCCCGCCTCGCGGACGGCGCGCGGCAAACCTGCAAGCGTTGTGCCCAGCTCCCCGCCAGGTAATCCGCCAAGTAATTCGCCAGGTGATCCGCCGAACGGACCGTCCGAGGATCCGAACACCCGCACCTCGCCATTCGGGTCACTCCCGCCCGTGCCCGCCCCCTTCGGTCCGGCACCGGAAAACCGGTCGGCCGCTGTCCTCGCGGCGCCGTACACTGGGCGGAGCGAAAAGCGTGGATGGGGACGAGTAGCGGCGTACGCAGCCCAGAGCGACCCGGGGACGGTGGAAGCCCGGGGGTGAGCGCGACGTGAAGATCACCCCGGAGCCGCCGGAAGAAAGCCGCAGCCGAGCAGCAAGCGCGGCAGCAGCGAGTAGACCCGGCATCGCGACCCCAATGAGGGGGCTCACCGGTGCGCACCACGCGCCGGAGGGCCAAGGAGGGTGGTACCGCGGGAGCGCGCCGAAAGCGGCGCAGGAATGACACAGCTCTCGTCCCTCCGGACGGAAGGCAGAAAGTCCGCCGGAGGAAGCTCGCTGATGACAACGCCGACGTACCGCCAGGTGCCCGCACAGGTCGACCTGCCCGCGCTCGAGCACGCGGTGCTCGACTTCTGGCGCGAGCAGAAGATCTTCGCCAAGAGCCTGGAGCAGTCCGAGGGCCGCCCCGAGTGGGTGTTCTACGAGGGCCCGCCCACCGCCAACGGCATGCCGGGTGCCCACCACATCGAGGCGCGCGTCTTCAAGGACGTCTTCCCCCGCTTCCGCACCATGCGCGGCTACCACGTGGCCCGCAAGGCCGGCTGGGACTGCCACGGCCTCCCGGTCGAGATCGCCGTGGAGAAGGAACTCGGCTTCAACGGCAAGAAGGACATCGAGACGTACGGTATCGCCGCGTTCAACGCCAAGTGCCGCGAGTCGGTGACCCGCCACACCGACGCCTTCACCGAGCTCACCAACCGCATGGGCTACTGGGTCGACCTGGACGACGCGTACCGCACGATGGACCCCGAGTACGTGGAGTCCGTCTGGTGGTCGCTGAAGGAGATCTTCAACAAGGGTCTGCTGGTCCAGGACTACCGCGTGGCCCCGTGGTGCCCGCGCGACGAGACGGGTCTGTCGGACCACGAGCTGGCACAGGGCTACGAGACGATCGTCGACCCGTCCGTGTACGTCCGTTTCCCGCTCACCTCCGGTCCGCTCGCCGGCCAGGCGGCGCTCCTGGTGTGGACCACGACCCCCTGGACACTCGTCTCCAACACCGCCGTCGCCGCGCACCCCGACGTCACCTACGTCGTCGCTACGAAGGTCACAGACGGCGCAGACAGCGGGGAGAAGCTCGTCGTCGCCGAACCGCTCGTCGGCAAGGCTCTCGGCGAGGGCTGGGAGGTCACGGGCGAGACCTTCACCGGCGCCGAGATGGAGCGCTGGACCTATCAGCGTCCGTTCGAGCTCGTCGAGTTCCCGGAACCGGCCCACTACGTGGTCAACGCCGAGTACGTGACGACCGAGGACGGTACGGGTCTGGTCCACCAGGCCCCCGCCTTCGGTGAGGACGACCTCAAGGTCTGCCGTGCCTACGGCCTTCCCGTCGTGAACCCCGTCCGCCGGGACGGCACCTTCGAGGAGGACGTCCCGCTCGTAGGCGGCGTCTTCTTCAAGAAAGCCGACGAACAGCTCACCGAGGACCTCCAGCAGCGCGGCCTCCTCTTCAAGCACATCCCGTACGAGCACAGCTACCCGCACTGCTGGCGCTGCCACACCGCGCTCCTCTACTACGCGCAGCCGTCCTGGTACATCCGTACCACCGCCATCAAGGACCGCCTCCTCCAGGAGAACGAGAAGACCAACTGGTTCCCGGAGAACGTCAAGCACGGCCGCTTCGGCGACTGGCTGAACAACAACATCGACTGGGCGCTGTCCCGCAGCCGTTACTGGGGCACCCCGCTGCCGATCTGGCGCTGCGAGGACGACCACCTCACCGTCGTCGGCTCCCGCGCGGAGCTGACCGAACTGACGGGCACGGACCAGTCGAACCTGGACCCGCACCGCCCGTTCATCGACGAGGTCACCTTCGCCTGCCCGCAGTGCGAGAAGACGGCCACCCGCGTGCCGGAGGTCATCGACGCCTGGTACGACTCGGGTTCGATGCCGTTCGCGCAGTGGGGTTACCCGTACAAGAACAAGGAACTGTTCGAGTCCCGCTACCCGGCGCAGTTCATCAGCGAGGCCATCGACCAGACCCGTGGCTGGTTCTACACGCTGATGGCGGTCGGCACCCTGGTCTTCGACAAGACGTCGTACGAGAACGTGGTGTGCCTCGGCCACATCCTCGCCGAGGACGGCCGCAAGATGTCCAAGCACCTGGGCAACATCCTGCAGCCGATCCCTCTCATGGACCAGCACGGCGCCGACGCGGTCCGCTGGTTCATGGCGGCCGGCGGTTCCCCGTGGGCGGCCCGCCGCGTGGGCCACGGCACGATCCAGGAGGTCGTCCGCAAGACCCTCCTGACGTACTGGAACACGGTCGCCTTCCAGGCCCTGTACGCGCGCACGGCGAACTGGGCGCCCAGCGATGCGGACCCGGCCCCGGCCGACCGCCCGCTCCTGGACCGCTGGCTGTTGTCCGAACTGCACGCCCTGACCGACCAGGTCACCCAGTCCCTGGAGGCCTACGACACCCAGCGCGCCGGCAAGCTCCTCTCGGCGTTCGTCGACGACCTCTCCAACTGGTACGTACGCCGGTCCCGGCGCCGCTTCTGGCAGGGCGACAAGGCCGCGCTGCGCACGCTGCACGAGGTCGTGGAGACCGTCACCCGGCTGATGGCCCCGCTGACCCCGTTCATCACCGAGCGGGTCTGGCAGGACCTGGTCGTTCCGGTCACCCCGGGGGCACCGGAGTCGGTGCATCTGACGTCCTGGCCGGAGGCGGACCGCACGGCGATCGACCCCGAGCTGTCGAGGCAGATGCTCCTGGTCCGCCGCCTGGTGGAGCTGGGCCGGGCCACGCGCGCGGAGTCGGGCGTCAAGACCCGGCAGCCGCTGAAGCGGGCGCTGATCGCGGCGACGGGCTTCAACACCCTCAGCCCGGAACTGCACACGCAGATCACCGAGGAGCTGAACGTCGAGGTGCTGGCTTCGCTGAGCGAGGTCGGCGGCAGCCTCGTCGACACCACGGCGAAGGCCAACTTCCGCGCCTTGGGCAAGCGGTTCGGCAAGCGTGTCCAGGACGTGGCGAAGGCGGTCGCCGGCGCCGACGCGGCCGCGCTCTCCCTCGCCCTGCGCGAGGGCACGGCGTCGGTGGAGGTCGACGGCGAGACCATCACCCTCGCTCCGGACGAGGTGATCATCACGGAGACCCCCCGCGAGGGCTGGTCGGTGGCCTCCGACTCGGGTGCGACGGTCGCCCTCGACCTGGAGATCACGGAGGAGCTGCGGCAGGCGGGCCTGGCCCGTGACGCGATCCGACTGATCCAGGAGGCCCGCAAGAACAGCGGCCTGGACGTGGCCGACCGCATCGCGCTGCGCTGGACGTCCACGGACCCGGCGGTCATCGCGGCGCTCAGCGAGCACGCCGAGCTCATCGCCGACGAGGTCCTCGCCACGGACTTCGCCCAGGGCGAGGCGGACGACACGTTCGGCACCCCGTTCACGGACGAGGGCCTGTCCCTGACGTTCCGCCTGCGCAAGGCGTAACCCGCAAAGCGCGCAAGCACAGCCACGACGGCAGGCCCGGGCCCACCAGAAGATCTTGGTGGGCCCGGGCCTTCGGCGTTGCGTCCGCACGTACAGCTGACGCATTTGGCGGGTCGGATTCGAACCGGCGTCCTCCTGGCAGTCAGGCAAAAGGGGCGGGGCCCCGGATCGGAATCCGGGGCCCCGCCCCTTTGAACGCTGCCGACGCCTGAGGCGTACTAATGGCCGTCAGTTGTCGTCCTCGTCGATGAGGAACCCGCGCATCGGCGAGGGAGCCTGGCCCATGGGCGACGGGCCCTGCGGCCGTACCGGCGCCATCGGCTGGGTCATCGCCGGGGACATCTGCTGCTGGCCGCCGTAGGACGGGCCGGCCGGCGAAGGACCGCCGCCCATGCCCTGGTTGCCGCCGTACGACGGCGCGCTCGCACCGGCCGGGGCCATGGAAGGCGCCGGGGACGGCGGCAGCGACGCGGTCGCCGGAGTGCGCGGCGGGGCCAGCGAGTCGTCGGCCTGGGTCTCCAGCTGACGCAGCTGCGACTCCAGGTAGGACTTCAGCCGCGTGCGGTACTCGCGCTCGAAGCCGCGCAGATCCTCGACCTTGCGCTCCAGCGTGGCGCGGGCGGACTCCAGGGAGCCCATCGCGACGCGGTGCTTCTCCTGCGCGTCCCGCTCCAGGGCGTCGGCCTTGGCACGGGCGTCACGCTCGAGACCCTCGGCACGCGAACGCGCCTCGCCGACGATCTTGTTGGCCTCGGAACGAGCCTCGGCGATCGCCTGGTCGGCGGTCTGCTGGGCCAGCGAGAGGACACGGGCGGCGCTGTCGCCACCGGGGCCCTGACCGGGGCCGCCCATCGGACCGCCCATGGGGCCACCCATCGGGCCGCCCATCTGCTGCTGCATGGGGGGCTGACCACCCATGGGGCCCTGGCCCATCGGACCCTGGCCCATCGGACCCTGGCCCATCGGACCCTGACCCATCGGACCCTGACCCATCGGGCCCTGACCCATCGGGCCCTGACCCTGCTGGCCGCCCTGGCCTCCGCCGGAACCGGCGGGCAGCTGCGGGGCACCGCTCGGCAGCTGGGGCGGGCCACCCATGGGGCCACCCATCTGCTGCTGCGGCGGGCCAGATATGCCGGCGGGCACCGGAGCGCCGGGACCTCGCATGCCCTGCTGCGGCATACCCTGCTGCTGATCCTGGGGCGGTTCCGGAGGCTTGCGCATGTTCTGCTGGTTCTGGGCAGCAGCGCGCGTGGCCGCGGCCAGCTTGGCGCGCAGGTCCTCGTTCTCGCGGAGCAGGCGGGTCAGTTCGGCTTCGACCTCATCGAGGAAGGCATCGACCTCGTCCTCGTCATAGCCTTCTCGGAGGCGGACGGTCGTGAACTGCTTGTTCCGCACGTCCTCGGGGGTCAACGGCATTTCTTCACCTCAACGTAGTCGTCGGCGTTCGGCAAGACCAGATCGTTCACATCAACCCCACGGGTTAATCGGGGATCAACGCCACGACGCTGATGAGGACGTAAACGATGATCATCAGTACGAAGAAGGACAGATCGAGTGCCACACCCCCGAGGCGCAGCGGCGGGATGACCCGCCGCAGAAGCTTCAATGGTGGATCGGTGACAGTGTAGGTGGCCTCCAGAACGACCACCATCGCCTTGCCGGGTTGCCACGAGCGGGCAAACTGGAAGACGTAGTCCATGACGAGCCGGAAGATCAGTACGACAAGAAGGGCGTACAGCGCGAACGAGAGCACATCCTTGACCACGCCCATCTCCGCGCTTCCCTCTCCCCTGTCCGCTTCTGGTCGGTTTACCGCTTTGCACGGTAGTTCGTCTCAGCTCTGGTTGAAGAACCCGCCCTCTGCGATGCGGGCCTTGTCCTCCGCCGTGACATCGACGTTAGCAGGCGACAACAGGAACACCTTCTGTGTCACCCGCTCGATGCTGCCGTGAAGACCAAACACCAAACCGGCCGCAAAGTCGACAAGTCGCTTGGCGTCTGTGTCATCCATCTCAGTCAGATTCATGATCACCGGGGTGCCTTCACGGAAGTGTTCCCCGATGGTACGGGCCTCGTTGTAGGTCCGGGGGTGAAGTGTGGTGATCCGGTACGGCTCTCGTTCCGACACGACCTTGGGCATGATCACCGGTGCGTTCTTCTCCAGACTTGCGCGTTCTTGTGTGATGGATGCCACGGGCGCGATGCGCGCCGGACGCCCGGATTCCGCGGCGAGCGAAGCGGATCGGGGTACCGGGTCGCGCGGCACCGAGGGCTGCACTACTCGTACCGATTCATCCCTTTCAGGCTGAAGTGCCTGATGAGATTGGTGCGACTGGTGTGACGGCTCATGCCGTCGACGGTCCCGCTCAGGCTCCGGATCCAGTTCGGGTTCGAAGTCGTCATCGGGGTCAAACCCGCGGCCGTCGTACCCATCGTCCTCCACGAGGCCGAGGTAGACCGCCATCTTGCGCATCGCGCCGGCCATGCTCTGAGTCCTCCGCTCTGTGGTGGATCGACTGACGACTGCCAAGTGCCCGCGATCCACTAGGTCGTTATGCCCGCTTTCGGCGTTAATGACCATATTTTCTGCTGTGGTCCGACTTCCTGGCGACGTTACCCGAGCCTGGGGCGGACTCCGAGTACCGCAGTGCCGACGCGTACATGTGTCGCTCCGGCCGCCACGGCCTGTTCGAGGTCCGCACTCATCCCTGCCGAGACCATGTTCGCAGCCGGATGAGCTCGGCGCAGGTCAGTCGACAAAACCATCAACCGTTCGAACGCCGCCCGTTGGCGACCCGCGTACTCCCCGGTGAGCGGAGCGACGGTCATCAACCCGTCGAGCCGCAGGCCCGGAGACCCGGCGACAAGGTCGGCCAACTCCTCGATTCCACCAGGCGCTACGCCACCTCGCTCCCCTCGCTCGTTCTCCCCCGCGTCGAGGGCGACCTGGATCAGGCAGCCCACTTCACGCTCGGCCCGTACGGCCTCCTTGGAGAGGGCCGTCACCAGCTTGGAACGATCGACGGACTGCACGAGATCCGCGTAGCCGACCACGGATCGCACTTTGTTGGTCTGCAACTGGCCAACAAAGTGCCAAGTCAGGGGAAGATCCGCGCAGTCCGCGGCCTTCGGGGCCGCGTCCTGGTCGCGGTTCTCGGCGACATGGCGCACCCCGAGTCCGGACAGCGTCCGCACATCGCTCGCGGGATAGGTCTTGGTGACCACGATCAGGGTCACTTCCTCACGCTTGCGTCCCGCGGCCACGCACGCGGCGGTGATGCGCTCCTCGACTTTCGCCAGATTTGCGGCGAGTTCGCTCTTACGGTCCGCCATGCCCTGTCAGTCCAGCCACACATAGCCCGCGAGCCGGCCCGTGGTCCGGTCGCGACGGTACGAGAAGTGGTCCGCCGACTCCAGCGTGCACACCGGCGACTGCTCCCGGTCGCGCACCCCGAGGCGCTCGAGCTGTGCGTGCACTCCGGCGCTCACATCGACCGCGGGTGTGCCCCAGCTCGTCCGGGCGTGCGCCGCCGGTTCGACCGCGGCGACCTCGGCCCGCATCTGCTCCGGCACTTCGTAGCACCGGCCGCACACGGCGGGCCCGGTGCGGACGACGATCCGGGACGGGTCGGCGCCGAGCGCGGTCATGGCGTCGACGGCAGCGGGCACGATCCCCTTGACCAGGCCTGGCCGTCCCGCGTGAGCCGCGGCGACCACCCCGGCGACCGGGTCGGCCAGCAGGACCGGTACGCAGTCCGCGGTCAGGACGGCCAGCGCGAGAGAACGGGTCGCGGTCACCAGTCCGTCGACCTCCGGGATGTGCCCCGTGGTCCACGGACCGTCGACCTCGGCGACTTCGTTGCCGTGCACCTGGTTCATCCACACCACCCGGGCGGGGTCGAGGCCGAGGGACTTGGCCGCCAGTTCACGGTTGGTCCGTACGGCCTCGGGGTCGTCGCCGACCGCTCCGCCGAGGTTGAGCTCCTCGTACGGAACGGCGCTCACCCCGCCCCACCTGTCGGTGAAAGCGAAGTGCGCGCCGTTCACAGTGCTCGTTTCAGAGCGCTGTCCTATCACTTGAGGAAGTCCGGCACGTCCAGCTCCTCGGCCGCGCTGTCCGAGTAGGACCGGGACGGCGGGACCGGCGGGGAGACCGGGAGGTCGGCCACCGGCTCCGCAGCGGGCTCCGGCTCCTCCTTCGGCGTGACACTGCCGAGCGAGCCGAAGCTCGGACGGCTCTCGGTCTGCCGTACCGGAGTGGGCTCCTCGCGGCGGGCCGAGTTCGAGGACGAGCCCATGACGGTCTCCCGTCGGGTCGGCGGCTGCCCCCCGTCGAAGCCGGCCGCGATCACGGTGACCCGCACCTCGTCGCCGAGGGCGTCGTCGATGACCGCGCCGAAGATGATGTTGGCCTCGGGGTGGGCGGCCTCACTGACCAGCTGGGCGGCCTCGTTGATCTCGAACAGGCCGAGGTCGGAGCCGCCGGAGATGGAGAGCAGGACGCCCCGGGCGCCGTCGATGGACGCCTCGAGCAGCGGCGAGGAGATCGCCATCTCGGCCGCGGCCACCGCGCGGTCGTCGCCGCGGGCCGAGCCGATGCCCATGAGGGCCGAACCGGCTTCCGACATGACCGACTTGACGTCGGCGAAGTCGAGGTTGATCAGGCCGGGCGTGGTGATGAGGTCGGTGATGCCCTGAACACCGGAGAGCAGGACCTGGTCCGCCGACTTGAAGGCGTCGAGGACGGAGACCTGGCGGTCCGAGATGGACAGCAGCCGGTCGTTCGGGATGACGATGAGGGTGTCGACCTCTTCGCGGAGTTCGGCGATGCCGTCCTCGGCCTGGTTCGCGCGGCGCCGTCCCTCGAAGGTGAACGGGCGCGTGACGACGCCGATGGTGAGGGCGCCCAGTGAACGGGCGATGTTGGCCACGACCGGTGCGCCGCCGGTGCCGGTGCCGCCGCCTTCACCGGCCGTCACGAAGACCATGTCGGCCCCCTTGAGGACCTCCTCGATCTCCTCACGGTGGTCCTCCGCGGCCTTGCGGCCGACGGCCGGGTTGGCTCCGGCGCCGAGTCCACGGGTGAGTTCGCGGCCGACGTCGAGCTTGACGTCGGCGTCGCTCATCAACAGCGCCTGCGCGTCGGTGTTGATCGCGATGAACTCGACGCCCTTGAGACCGACTTCGATCATCCGGTTGATGGCATTGACACCACCGCCGCCGACACCGATGACCTTGATGACTGCGAGGTAGTTCTGCGGTGCTGCCACGTCGAAGGCCTCTCGCCTCGAATTACGTTGCCGCCGCCTCACGGGGGTGAACCCGCGGTCCGACGACAGATGCCGAATGGGACGGTCCGTAGCGCCGACCCGAACCCTAACCCTGAAGTTTAGGGTTACCAGTGTGTGTGTTCCCTGGAGTCTTCTGAACAGGACACTAAGTCGACAAGTGGCGCACGTTCAACGAACACGCCGAACCTCCCGTTTTTCTTTTCACCCTATGTGATCAGGCGTAGCGCTGCCCAACCAGGGTGCTGGCCTGCGCGGATGTGCGTCAACTCCCTGATGACGCGGGCGCCGTGGGAACGCTGACATCGAAGTGCCGGGCGTCCGGGGAGGCTTTCATGAGAGCCGTGAGCGTACGGGCCTTCGCGGCACCCTTCTCGCCGCTCCCCCACGCGACGGTACGACGATCGTTCAACTCCAGCGAGATGTCGTCGTAGGAACGCACCTTGACGGTACGGGTGTCGCGGGCGACGGCGGCCGGAAGAGCACGGGCGGCCCGGACCGCCTCGCGCACCAGTCGGTCCTCGCCGAAACGGCGCAGGCTCGGGGCGCGTGAACCCGGCCGGGAGAGGTTCAATTCCAGTGCGGGAACACCTTTCGGAGCCTCGGAAACCGTGGCGAATCGGACACCTTCGTCGTCCACTTCGACAAAGTTTCGGCCCTTTTGGACAAGCAGAACCGGAGTGCGCTCAGTGACTTTCAGCCCGATTTCGTGAGGCCAGGAACGCACGACCTCAACCATGTCAATTCGGGGCAATTTCCGAAGCAGCCGGGCCTCAATCGCATCGGTGTCGACGGAAATCAGTGGCGAGCCGGCCGGCACGTCGGCGGCCTCACGCACCTGCGCGGGCGTCAGGACCCGGGTGCCGGAGACGGAGACGCGTTCCACGCGCAGCCACTGCGAGCCGTACAACAGCCAGACGCAGCCCGCGCCGAGAAGTGCGAGCGCGACGGCCAGAATGATGATCGTACGAAGCGGGGGCGGGGTGAACCTCCGGGAGGGCGGCGGGCCGGACGACTCCTGCTGGCGTTCCCCGCGCTCGGCGGTCGTCGGTCCGGCCACGCTGACTGCCCCTCGTCTACCCAGGAATACGGTCCCTATCGGTGTGCACGGGAGGCGGCGATCGCCTCGTACACCATGCCGACGAGCAGGTCGTCGGCGTCCCGGCGGCCGAACTCGGCGGCGGCGCGGGACATCTCGTACAGCCGGTGCGGATCGGCGAGCACGGGCAGCACGTTCTGCTGTACCCACTGGGGGGTGAGTTCCGCGTCGTCGACCAGCAGTCCGCCGCCGGCCTTGACCACCGGCTGGGCGTTCAGCCGCTGTTCGCCGTTGCCGATGGGCAGCGGGACGTAGGCGGCCGGCAGCCCGACGGCGGAGAGTTCGGCGACGGTCATCGCGCCCGCGCGGCAGAGCATCATGTCGGCCGCGGCGTACGCGAGGTCCATCCGGTCCACGTACGGTACCGGGATGTACGGGGGCATCCCCGGCATCTGCTGCACCCGCGGCAGTTCGTTCTTCGGACCGACCGCGTGCAGGATCTGGATCCCGGCCTGCTGGAGGTAGGGCGCGACCTGCTGCACCACCTCGTTGAGCCGACGGGCGCCCTGCGAGCCGCCGGAGACCAGCAGTGTCGGCAGGTTGGGGTCGAGCCCGAAGGCGGCACGGGCCTGAGGGCGCATCGCGGCACGGTCGAGGGTGGCGATGGAGCGGCGCAGCGGGATGCCGATGTAACGCGCGTCCCGCAGCTTGCTGTCCGGGGTGGAGACGGCTACCCGGGCGGCGTACCGCGAGCCGATCTTGTTGGCGAGGCCGGGCCGGGCGTTGGCCTCGTGGATCACGATCGGCACGCCCAGGCGCTTGGCGGCGAGGTAGCCGGGCAGCGCCACATAGCCGCCGAAGCCGACGACGCAGTCCGCCTTGGTGCGCTCCAGGATCTGCTCGGCGGCCTTGATCGTGCCGCGCAGCCGGCCCGGGACGGTGATCAGCTCGGGAGTGGGCTTGCGTGGCAGCGGTACCGCGGGGATCAGCGCGAGTTCGTAGCCCCGCTCCGGTACGAGCCGGGTCTCCAGACCGCGCTCCGTGCCCAGGGCCGTGATTCCCACGGTCGGGTCCTGCCTGCGCAGGGCGTCCGCGAGGGCGAGCGCGGGCTCGATGTGGCCGGCGGTCCCCCCACCGGCGAGTACGACATGCACCGAAATTCACCGCTCTCCGGACGTGCGCGCCGACGAGGCACGCCGTCGCATCGTGTTCCATCTCCGAGGCTCCCGCACAGAGCCCCCCGCCCGCTTTCTACCAAAGCGGGGTTGCCGCAGAGAAAGCGCCGTCCGCGCGGCGGGATCGTCACGCGCGAAGGCGATCAGCAACCCGACGGCGAACATGGTCGGCAACAGGGCGGAACCCCCGTAGGAGAACAGCGGGAGCGGGACACCGGCGATCGGCAGCAGGCCGAGCACCGCACCCATGTTGATCACTGCCTGAGCGGTGATCCAGGTGGTCACGCCTCCCGCGGCATACCTCACGAAGGGGTCCTCCGTGCGTCCGGCCACGCGGATACCCGCATAGCCTAGAGCCGCGAACAGGGCGAGCACCGACAGCGTCCCCGCCAGGCCCAGTTCCTCACCGGTCACGGCAAAGATGAAGTCCGTGTGCGCTTCCGGGAGTTGGCCCCATTTCTCCACACTCGCGCCGAGCCCGGAACCGAAGAGCCCGCCGGAGGCCAGGGCGTAGATGCCGTGCACGGCCTGCCAGCAGTCGGCCGCTCCGGACTTCGGCTCGGTGGCACCGATGCACTGGAGCCGGGCCATGCGGTTGGGGCTGGTCTTGATCAGGATCACACCGAGGGTGGCGGCGATCGACAGCACGCCGACGAACAGCCGGGTCGGGGCGCCCGCCAGCCACAGCAGGCCGAACAGGATGGCGGTCAGGATGATCGCCGTCCCCATGTCGCCGCCGAGCATGATCAGCCCGAGCAGCAGGAAGGCGACCGGGACGAGCGGCACCAGCATGTGCTTCCACTGGGCGAGCAGCTTCTTGTCCTGCTTGCGGGCCAGCAGGTCGGCGCCCCACAGGACCAGGGCGAGCTTGCCGAACTCGCTGGGCTGGATCTGGAAGGAGCCGCCGAGGGAGATCCAGTTCTGGTTGCCGTTGACCGACATCCCTATCCCCGGAATCTGCACCAGGGCCATCAGGAACACCGCGCCGGCGAGGATCGGGTAGGCGAGCGCCCGGTGCAGCTTGACCGGCATCCGGGAGGCGGCCAGCAGCAGCACCCCGCCGATGACGGCGGCGAGGAGCTGCTTGCGGAAGAAGTAGGAGCCCGGCAGGGACATCTGCAGCGCGGTGATCTGGGAGGCCGAGTAAACCATCACCAGACCGAGCACCGTGATCAGCAGACTGCCGCCGAGGATCAGGTAGTACGCGGTCAGCGGCCGGTCCCAGGCGCGGCGGGCACGCGTGTACAGCCGCAGGAAGGGGTTCTCGCGCACCGGGCGGGGGGCGGCGGGCCGTCTGGCCGCTCGCTGCACGGGCGGACGTCCGGTACGGCTAACGGGCATCGGCTTCTCCGCTGTACGTCGGCCTCGACACGCGTCCCTCCCAGGGTCCGCCCGGCAGGCGGCCGGGTCAGGTTCCGAGTTCGCGAACCGCCTTGGCGAAGGCGTCACCGCGCTGGTTGTAGTTGGTGAACATGTCCATGGAGGCACAGGCCGGGGCCAGCAGCACCGTGTCGCCCGGCGCCGCGAGCCGCCGCGCCTCCTGGACCGCCTGGAGCATCGCCCCAGTGTCGGTCCGGTCGAGGTCGACGACGGGTACTTCCGGGGCGTGTCGCGCGAGGGCTTCCCGGATGAGGGCACGGTCGGCGCCGATCAGGACGGCACCGCGAAGTCGCTTTGCCGACTTGGCGACCAGTTCGTCGAAGGTCGCGCCCTTCGCCAGTCCGCCCGCGATCCACACGATCGACTCGTACGCCGCCAACGAGGCCTCGGCCGCGTGGGTGTTGGTGGCCTTGGAGTCGTCGACATAGGCGACCTGGTCCACATCGGCCACGTG
This sequence comes from Streptomyces sp. NPDC050287, assembly GCF_044459385.1. NCBI lineage: Bacteria > Bacillati > Actinomycetota > Actinomycetes > Kitasatosporales > Streptomycetaceae > Streptomyces > Streptomyces sp. NPDC050287. The sequence goes on from NZ_JBITIY010000001.1 coordinate 454,026, forward strand.
CGCGATGCGGTGGGCGTCCGGCGTGAAGGCCCGCAGTCCGTCCCGTACGGCCGCGGCGGGCACCCCGAAGGCGCGCGCGAGGGCCGCCGCCGCAAGGGCGTTGGCGATGTTGTGCGGAGCCGGCGGGTTGACGTCGGAGACCTCGGCGAGTTCCTGGGCGTTCTTCTGCCGGTTCTCCACGAAGGCGCGGTCGACCAGGATGCCGTCCACGACGCCGAGTTGGGACGGGCCGGGCGTGCCGAGGGTGAAACCGACGGCCCGGCAGCCCTCCTCGACGTCGGCCTCGCGCACCAGGTCCTCGGTGGCCTTGTCGGCGACGTTGTAGACGCAGGCGACCCGATTGCCCTCGTAGATACGGCCCTTGTCCCTGGCGTACGCCTCCATGGAGCCGTGCCAGTCGAGGTGGTCCGGGGCCAGGTTGAGGACAGCGGCGGAGTGGGCGCGCAGGGAGGGCGCCCAGTGCAGCTGGTAGCTGGAGAGCTCCACGGCGAGGACGTCATAGTGCTCCTCGCCGAGCACCGCGTCCAGCAGGGAGACGCCGATGTTGCCGACGGCGGCCGTGCGCAGGCCCGCCGCCTTGAGGATGGAGGCGAGCATCTGCACGGTCGTGGTCTTGCCGTTGGTGCCGGTGACGGCCAGCCAGGGCGCAGCGTCCGGGCCGCGCAGCCGCCACGCCAGTTCGACGTCGCCCCAGATCGGAACCCCGGCTTCGCGGGCCGCCAGGAACAGCGGCTTGTCGGGCTTCCAGCCGGGCGCGGTGACGATGAGCTCGGTGCCCTCAGGCAGGGTCGCGCCGTCGCCGAGGCGCACGGTGACGCCCAGGGCCTCCAGTTCGGAGGCCTGGGCGCGGGCCCGCTCGTCGTCGCCGTCGTTGACGACCGTGACGAGGGCGCCGCGCTCGCGCAGCACCTTGGCCGCCGGGACTCCGGAGACGCCGAGCCCGGCTACGGTGACGCGCTTTCCCTGCCAGTCGGTCACTTGTCCGCCGCCCATCCCGCGTAGAAGAGACCCAGTCCGACAATCACACAGATGCCCTGGATGATCCAGAAGCGGACCACGACAAGGACTTCGGACCACCCCTTGAGTTCGAAGTGGTGCTGGAGTGGCGCCATGCGGAAGACGCGTTTTCCGGTGAGCCGGAACGAGCCGACCTGGATGACCACCGACATGGTGATCAGCACGAACAGGCCGCCCAGCAGGGCGATCAGCAGCTCGGTGCGGGAGCAGATCGCGAGACCGGCGAGCACACCGCCGAGCGCCAGCGAACCGGTGTCACCCATGAAGATCTTGGCGGGCGAGGTGTTCCACCACAGGAAGCCGAGGCAGGCGCCCATCAGCGCGGAGGCGACGACGGCGAGGTCGAGCGGATCACGCACCTCGTAACAGGCGCCCGGGTTGGTCAGGGTCTCGCCGTTGGCGCAGGACTCCTGGTACTGCCAGACACCGATGAAGGTGTAGGCGCCGAAGACGAGCACGGAGGCGCCGGTGGCCAAGCCGTCCAGACCGTCCGTCAGGTTCACGCCGTTCGACATGGCGAGGATCATGAACAGCGCCCAGACGACGAACAGCACCGGGCCGATCGTCCAGCCGAAGTCCGTGATGAACGACAGCTTCGTGGAGGCCGGCGTCTGTCCCCGGGAGTCCGCGAACTGGAGCGAGAGCACGGCGAAGGTGATGCCGACGATCAGCTGGCCGGCCATCTTCGCCTTGGCCCGCAGACCGAGCGAACGGCGCTTGACGATCTTGATGTAGTCGTCGAGGAAGCCGACCATGCCCATGCCGACCATGAGGGCGAGGACCAGCACGCCGGAGAAGGTCGGCGGCGGCGTCTTGGCCTCGCCGAGTCCGGTGAACACCTTGGACAGGAAGTACGCGATGACCGTCGCGAGGATGAAGGCGATACCGCCCATCGTCGGCGTACCGCGCTTGCTGCCGTGCGTGCGTGGTCCGTCGTCGCGGATGTACTGGCCGTAGCCCTTGCGCGCGAGGAGCTTGATCAGCAGCGGGGTGCCGATCAGGGTCAGGAAGAGGCCAATGACTCCTGCGAACAGGATCTGCTTCATCATCGGGCGGCAACCTCACCCTCGGCACCGGTCTCGACGAGCGCCTGCGCCACGCTCTCGAGCCCGACCGACCGGGACGCCTTCACGAGTACGACGTCTCCCGGGCGCAACTCGCTGCGCAACAGGTCGATCGCCGCCTGTGCGTCGGACACGTGCACCGACTCCTCACCCCACGAACCCTCGTTATATGCGCCCAGTTGCAGCCAGGACGCTTCCCTGCCCCCGACCGCGACGAGCTTGCCGACATTGAGCCGGACGGCGAGCCGTCCGACCGCGTCGTGCTCGGCGAGCGCCTCGTCCCCGAGCTCGGCCATCTTGCCGAGCACCGCCCAGGTCCGCCTCCCCTTGCCGATCGCCGCGAGCGCGCGCAGGGCGGCTCGCATGGACTCGGGGTTCGCGTTGTAGGCGTCGTTGACGACCGTCACGCCGTCCGGGCGCTCGGTGACCTCCATACGCCAGCGGGAGAGGGAGCCCGCCTCGGAGAGCGCGGTGGCGATCTCTTCCGCGGACATGCCCAGTTCGTGGGCGACGGCGGCCGCGGCGAGCGCGTTCGACACGTGGTGCTCACCGTACAGGCGCATGGTCACATCACTTGCACCGGAGGGTGTGTGAAGCCTGAAGGCGGGCTGTCCGCTGTCCGTGAGTCTCACGTTCTCGGCGCGTACGTCCGCTTCGCCGGACTCTCCGAAAAGGATCACCTTCGCCTTCGTACGGGATGCCATGGCCCGTACGAGCGGATCGTCGGCGTTGAGCACCGCGGTGCCGCCCTCGTCCGCCGGGGGGAGGCTCTCGACGAGCTCGCCTTTGGCCTGTGCGATCTGCTCCCGGCCCCCGAACTCCCCGATGTGCGCGCTGCCCACGTTGAGGACGAGGCCGATCTTCGGCGGGGTCAGTCCGGTGAGGTAGCGGATGTGGCCGATGCCGCGGGCGCCCATCTCCAGCACGAGGAACCCGGTCTCCTCGGTGGCCGACAGGGCGGTCAGCGGCAGCCCGATCTCGTTGTTGAGCGAGCCCGGCGTGAACACCGTGGGCGCCTTGCGCTGGAGCACCTGCGCGATCAGGTCCTTGGTGCTGGTCTTGCCCGCGGAACCGGTCAGGGCGACGAGGGTCGCGCCGAGCCGTCGTACGACATGACGGGCGAGGGCGCCGAGGGCCGTCTGGACGTCCTCCACGACGATGGCCGGCACGCCGACCGGGCGGGACGCCAGGACGGCCACGGCGCCCGCCTCGACGACCGCCCGCGCGAAGTCGTGGCCGTCCACATGCTCGCCGACGAAGGCGACGAAGAGGGTGCCGGGACCGGCCTCCCGGGAGTCCCGGACCACCGGTCCGGTGACCTGGACGGACGGATCCGGTATGTCGTGCGTCTGCCCGCCGACGACTGCTGCGATCTCGGCGAGAGAGAGGGCGATCACAAGTTCATCCCTGGGTCTGCTGGATAGCTTCGCGAAGCACCTGGCGGTCGTCGAAGGGACGCACCACCCCGGCGATGTCCTGGCCCTGCTCATGGCCCTTGCCCGCGACCAGCACGGTGTCCCCGGGCCGCGCGCGGGCGACGGCGGCGGCGATGGCGGCGGCCCGGTCCTCGAAGACCTGGACCTCGCCGCGCTCGTGGGCCGGTACGGACGCCGCGCCCTGAAGCATGGTGGCGAGGATCGCGAGGGGGTCCTCGGAGCGGGGGTTGTCGGAGGTCAGTACGGCCGTGTCGGCGAGCCGGGCGACCGCGGCGCCCATCGGCATCCGCTTGGTCCTGTCCCGGTCCCCGCCGCAGCCGAGCACGACGTGCAGCCGCCCCTCGGTGACCTTGCGCAGGGCGCGCAGCACCGATTCGACGGCGTCCGTCTTGTGGGCGTAGTCGACGACCGCGAGATACGGCTGCCCGGCGTCCACCCGCTCCAGTCGGCCCGGTACGCCCGGTACGGCGGCGACGCCGTCGGCGGCGGTCTGCGGGTCGAGGCCGGCGGCGGCGAGGGCGACGATCGCGGCGAGGGTGTTGGCCACGTTGAACGGCCCGGCGAGCGGCGACCTGGCGGTGATCCGCTCCTCCTTGGGGCCGATCACGGTGAACGTCGAGTCCATCGGCCCGACGTGGACGTCCTCGGCACGCCAGTCGGCGTCCGGGTGGCCCTCGGCGGAGAACGTGACGACGGGGACGGTGGCCTCCTTGGCCAGCCTGCGCCCGTACTCGTCATCGACGTTGACCACGCCGAGCCGGCTGCGTTTCGGCGTGAACAGCTGCGCCTTGGCCCGGAAGTAGTCCTCCATGTCGGAGTGGAACTCCATGTGTTCCGGGCTGAGGTTGGTGAAGACGCCGATGTCGAAGACGCAGCCGTCGACCCGGCCGAGGACCAGGGCGTGGCTGGAGACCTCCATGGCGACCGCCTCGACACCGCGTTCGCGCATGACCGCGAAAAGGGCCTGGAGATCGGTGGCTTCGGGGGTGGTCCGCTCGGACTTGATGCGTTCGTCGCCGATGCGCATCTCGACCGTGCCGATCAGTCCGGTGGACTTGGCCGTCCGCAGCCCGCCCTCGACGAGGTAGGCGGTGGTGGTCTTGCCGGAGGTGCCGGTGATGCCGATCTGGAGCAGGTCACGGCCGGGGTGGCCGTAGATGGTGGCCGCCAGTTCGCCCATCCGCGCGCGCGGGTCGTCGACGACCAGCACCGGCAGGCCGGTGACGGCGGCCCGTTCGGCGCCCGTCGGGTCGGTCAGCACGGCGACCGCGCCCAGGCCCGCGGCCTGCGTGACGAAGTCGGCGCCGTGCAGGCGGGCGCCCGGGAGGGCGGCGTACAGGTCACCGGGGCGGACGGCGCGCGAGTCATGGGTGATGCCCGTGACCTCGGCGGCGCCCTGCGGATCCGCCGGCGTTTCGGCACCCAGCTGATCGGCGAGTTCCGCGAGGGGTGTGGCGGAGGCCCGGACCGGCCGGGGCGGTCCCGGATAGGTCACGGGTGCGCCCTTCTGGGTGGTTTGGGACTGATCAGCGTGTGGCACGGCGGTGAGCGTACCGGGCGTACCCGCCCCGGAGCGAAGTGAGGGGTGGGGCGTGCCCTGGTTCCCGGAATCCGGGGTGATCGTTGTCACGAGGTGGTTCCTGGGTGCTCGGTACTGATCAGGGTGGAGGGTCCCTGCTGGTCAGGGTTTGTAGGTGACCGGCAGCTTGGCGGGCTTGGCACCGGTCGGCGGGACCTGCAGGCTCTTCAGCGCGAACTCCATGACCTGCTTGTAGACGGGTCCGCAGATCTGGCCGCCGAAGTAGCTGCCCGCGGTGGCGTTCTGGATGGCGCAGTAGACGGTGATCCGAGGCTGGTCGGCGGGCGCGAAGCCGGCGAACGACGAGGTGTAGCCCTTGTACTTGCCGGTGGCCGGATCCACGCGGTTGGCCGTACCCGTCTTGCCCGCCACCCGGTAACCCGGGATGCGCGCCTTGGTGCCGGTGCCCTCCTCGTCGTCCACGACGGACTCCAGCATCTGGGCGAGGGTCTTCGCCGTCTTGGCGCTGACGACCCTTGTCCGCTGGGGCTTCGCGGTCGGGGTGAAGCGTCCGTCCGGTCCCTTCGTGCCGCGCACGAGCGTGGGTTGGACGCGTACGCCGCCGTTGGCGATGGTCGAGTAGACGGAGGCGGCCTGCATCGCGGTCAGGGACACGCCCTGGCCGAAAGGAATCGTGTACTGCTGCGAGGTGGACCAGTCGGCGGGCGCCGCGAGGATGCCCTTCGTCTCGCCCGGGAAGCCGAGCCCGGTGTAACTGCCGAGGCCGAACTTGCGCAGGTACGAGTAGAGGACCTGGTTGGCCTGCTTCTGCGTCTTGCCGAGCTGGCCGGTGGCCAGGATCGTGCCGATGTTGCTGGACTTGGCGAGCACGCCGTTGAGCGTGAGGTACCAGGTCGCGTGGTCGATGTCGTCCTTGAACAGCCGGTCGCCGCGGTGCAGCCGGTTGGGCACGACGACATGCGTCTGCGGGGTCGCCACACCCTCCTGCAGCACCGCGGCCATCGACATGATCTTCGCGGTGGAACCGGGCTCGTAGGCGTCCTGGACGGCCGCGTTGCCCATGTTCACACCGCTGGCCTTCGACAGGTCGTTCGGGTCGAAGCCGGGCGAGTCGGCCATGGCGAGGACCTCGCCGGTCCGCGTGTCCTGCACGATCACATAGCCGCGGTCGGCCTTGGACGCCTTCACCTGGTCGGTGATCGCGTTCTGCGCGGCCCACTGGATGTCGCGGTCGATGGTGAGCTCGACGTCACTGCCGGGCACGGCGGGCGTCTCGGTGGAGCCCGCGGTCGGCACCTGCCGGCCCCCGGACTGGGCGTAGCGGATCTTGCCGTCCTTGCCGGCCAGCAGACCGTTCAGCTGCTGCTCGACCCCGCCGCCGCCCTTGCCCTCGGCGTTGACCCAGCCCAGTATCCCGGCGGCGAGGTCGCCGTTGGGGTACACCCGCTTGCTGGTGGGGACGGCGAGCACGCCCGCGAGGACGTTGGCCGTACCGGGGTCGGTGCCGGCCTTGGTGGCCAGCGCGGTCCTCAGGTCCTTGATCTGCTTCCATACCTGCGGGGTCTGGCGGTAGGCGAGGACGACGTACCGCAGCTTCCGGTCGGCGGGCCTGAGCTTCTTGACGAGCGAGTCCTGGTCCGTGCCGAGGATCGGGGCGAGCAGCGCGGCGGCCTGCTCGGGGCCGTTGTCGACCTTCAACTGCTCGCGGGTGAACAGCGTCGGGTCGGCCGTGATCGTGTACGCGTCCACGCTGGTCGCGAGGGCCACGCCGTCGCGGTCGGTGATCCCGCCGCGCTCGGCGGCCAGGGTGTAGCCGACGTACCGGTTCTGTTCGGCCTTGGCGGCGTACGTGCTCGCGTCGACGGCCTGCACCTGGAGCAGCCGTACGACGAACGCGATCAGCACGAGGGTCAGCGCGAGGCCGATCATGCGCAGCCGGGGGCGGGGGCTGCCCAGCCGGATGACTCGGGGGGCCGCGGCGCGGGGCGGCGCCGGGCGGCGGGCCGGACGGGCGCCGGGGCCCGGACCGCGCCGGCCGACGGGCCGGACGGGGCGGGCAGGGCGCTCGGGGCGTGCGGGCCGGGGCACGCGGCGGCGCGGCGGTTCCCTGTCGGACACTTCCGTCACCTGCCGGGGGTCGGGGTCGCGGTCTGGGCCTGGGGCTGGGTCCGGGCCGTGAAGGACCGGGAGGTCGGGGCGGTCGTGGAGGTCCAGGAGGTCGGGGTTGCCCCGGCGGGCCGGGCGGTTCGGGCCGGCGGGACGGACTCCGGGGCGGTGAGAGCGGCCGTCGGCGCCGGGACCGTGGCCTGCTTCGGGTGGGCCGCGGTGCCCAACGCCTCGGGGGCCAGGACGAGGGGGAAGCGCACGGAGGCCTGCTGGGCGCCGGAGGCGGGACTCGGTACGCCCTTGACAGTGCCGTCGGGGTCGAGGAAGGCCGGGTCGCCGCCGGGCACCATGCCGAGTTCCCGGGCGCGGCGCTGGAGGGCGTCGGGGGCCGAGTAGGCGTCGATGTCCCGCTGGAGCGCCTGTTCCTCGTCGGTGAGGTTCTTCGTCTCCTTCTTCAGGTCGCCGAGTTTGAACGACCCTTCCGAGACCGCCGAGTTCAGCACGAGCAGACCGATCAGGCCACCGCCGAGAAGAAGCACGACGAGGAGGACGAAGGGGGCGCGGGCGGCCTGGCCGGGGCCCGCGGTCATCGGGATGAGCCGCGCCAGACGGGCGGCCCTGCCCCTCAGTTGGGGTTTCCTGCGCACACGCCCTCCCCTGGGTCGGCTGTCCCCGCTGTCCCGGCTGTCCCCGGCTCGCTCACCCGACGTCCTCCCTGACGCGCTCGGCCCCGCGCAGCCGCGCCGGTGCCGCCCGGCGGTTCTCGGTGACCTCTTCCTCGGTGGGAAGTTCGGCACCGCGCGTGAGGAGCTTGAGCCGGGGCTGGTAGCGCTCGGGGACCACCGGCAGGCCGGGCGGCGCGGTGGTGGCGGCACCGGCCGCGAACACCTGTTTGACCAGCCGGTCCTCCAGCGAGTGGTACGACAGCACGGCGATCCGCCCGCCGACGTCGAGCGCCTTCACCGCGGCCGGGATCGCCCGCTCCAGGACGGAGAGTTCACCGTTGACCTCGATGCGCAGGGCCTGGAAGGTGCGCTTGGCCGGGTTGCCGCCGGTGCGTTTGGCGGCCTGCGGCAGCGAGTCCCGGATGAGCTCGACAAGCCGCGCGCTGCCCGCGAACGGCTCCTTCTGCCGCTCCCGCACGATCGCGGCCACGATCCGCTTGGCCTGCTTCTCCTCGCCGTACGCCCGCAGGATCCGCACCAGTTCACCCGGCGGGTAGGTGTTGAGGACCTCGGCGGCGCTGATGCCGGTCGTCTGGTCCATGCGCATGTCGAGCGGGGCGTCCCGGGCATAGGCGAAGCCGCGGTCGGCCTCGTCCAGTTGCATGGAGGAGACGCCGAGGTCGAAAAGGACGCCCTGGACCCGCGGGACGCCGAGCCTGCGCAGGACGTCCGGGAGTTCGTCGTAGACCGCGTGCACGAGGGTGGCGCGCTCCCCGTAGGGCGCGAGCCGCTCGCCGGACAGGCGCAGGGCCTCCTTGTCGCGGTCGAGGGCGACGAGCCGGGCCTCGGGGAACCGCGCCAGCAGGGCCTCGCTGTGGCCGCCGAGGCCGAGGGTGCAGTCGACGACCACCGCTCCGGGGGCCTGCAGGGCGGGGGCCAACAGGTCCAGGCACCGCTGGAGCATCACCGGGACGTGTCGACTCTGCTGGCTCAAGGGGCCCTCTCAGGTCCGGCACGGGCGGTACGCACCGCCGGGTCCCCGCCCTCCCCAGCGAGCTGGGGGACCCCGGTGAAGGGAAGGCCTGCCGGCGCCCAAAGCGTCAGCCGGCCGGGAGCGGGAGGAGGCCGAGCCGTACGTACGCGCCGCGTACGTGGGGAGATCTCCGGAAAATCGCCGGGATCTCCGGGGGAAATCAGTCCGCAGGGAGGCCTCGCCTCCCGCTTCGCGTCACTTTAGTCCACGGTGTCTCGCGGTCAATCAACCGGCCTGCGCGTCGCGGGACCCGGTGCGATCGATACGACGAAGCGTGAGGAAACACCCGTATGGCCGCGCTTACGCCACCTGTGTGGGTTAGCTCACAACAACGGTCGTCGGCGTTCTTTGTCCTTCCTCACACCAGGCCACACGCGACCGTGACCAGTACCGTCATGGGTATGACGACTTCCGCATCGCTTCCCACAGGCTCCGAAGCCGCCATAAGCACCGGCGGCTCTGTCACCGACCGTCTCGTCAAGGCGAACGAGCAGTATGCCGCCGCCTTCACCGATCCGGGCATGGACGCCCGTCCCGTGCTCCACGTCGCCGTGGTGGCCTGCATGGACGCCCGGCTCGACCTGCACGCCGCGCTCGGCCTGGAGCTCGGCGACTGTCACACCATCCGCAACGCCGGCGGGGTCGTCACCGACGACGTCATCCGGTCGCTCAGCATCAGCCAGCGCAAGCTCGACACGAGAAGTGTCGTGCTGATCCACCACACCGGCTGCGGTCTGGAGGCGATCACCGAGGACTTCCGCACTGAACTGGAGATGGAGGTCGGCCAGCGGCCGGCCTGGGCGGTGGAGTCGTTCCGGGACGTCGACCAGGACGTACGGCAGTCGATGCAGCGGGTGCGCACCTCGCCGTTCCTGCTCCACACCGACGACGTGCGCGGCTTCGTCTTCGACGTGAAGACCGGCCTGCTGCGCGAGATCGACCCCGGACAGCCCCCCGTCGACCCCGCGTAACCGTCCGCCACACCTGTCGTTTCGCTGTCGATTCCCGGCCCCGAGGTGCCCAAAAGACCGCAAGCCCCGACATATCGCGGGCAGTTGTCCACAGGCGAGTGACACGAATCGGTAACGGCAGCAAGAATGCGGGTGTGGCGTCACGCGGAACTCTTCACGCGTGGTGTCCGTGTTTCGAGGTGGGCCGGTCGCGCATCGAGTGCGTCGGCTCGGAAAGAACGGGCCGAGGAGGGCCGGGTGACGACCTATGACGATCGAGCGAGCCTCACTGATCTGACCGCCACTGTGGAGCGTGTCCGCAGTTCTGTGGAGGGTGTGATCGAGGGCAAGCCCGAGGTCGTACGGCTTTCGCTGACCGTACTGCTCGCCGAGGGCCATCTTCTGATCGAGGATGTCCCCGGCGTCGGCAAGACCATGCTCGCCAAGGCACTGGCGCGGTCCATCGACTGCTCCGTGCGCCGCATCCAGTTCACGCCCGACCTGCTGCCCTCGGACATCACCGGTGTGTCCATCTGGGACCAGCAGCGCCGGGACTTCGAGTTCAAGCCGGGCGCGATCTTCGCGCAGATCGTGATCGGCGACGAGATCAACCGCGCCTCGCCGAAGACCCAGTCGGCACTCCTGGAGTCCATGGAGGAGCGCCAGGTCACCATTGACGGGCAGACCTACGAACTGCCCAGCCCCTTCATGGTGGTGGCCACCCAGAACCCGGTCGAGATGGAGGGCACCTACCCGCTGCCGGAGGCTCAGCGCGACCGCTTCATGGCCCGCGTCTCCATCGGCTACCCGAGCGCGGAGGCCGAGCTGCAGATGCTCGACGTCCACGGCGGGGTCAACCCCCTGGACGACCTCCAGCCGGTGGCGCACGCGCACGACGTGGTGAAGCTGATCGACGCCGTCCGCGGCGTCCACGTCGCCGACCCGGTCCGCCGGTACGCGGTGGAACTGGTCGCCGCCACCCGCACCCACCCGGACCTCAGACTCGGGGCCTCCCCGCGCGCGACGCTGCATCTGCTGCGCGCGGCGAAGGCCTCCGCGGCTCTCAGCGGCCGGGAGTACGCGCTGCCGGACGATGTGCAGGCGCTCGCCGTCGCGGTCCTGGCCCACCGTCTGCTGCCGACCGCCCAGGCCCAGCTGAACCGCCGTACGGCCGAGCAGGTCGTGCAGGAGATCCTGCAGCGCACCCCGCTGCCCGCCGCACCCCAGCAGGGCGGCCTCGGCGTGGCCCGCGGCGCCACGGCGTTCGGCCAGCAGCCGCCGCCGCGGAGGCTGTGATGTCCACCGGGGCGAGTGGGCAGGCGGAGGAGGACCGCGGCGAGAAGGGCGGGTTGCGCACGGCGCTGGCCGGTCTGACCACCCGTGGCCGCTCCTTCTTCGCGGCCGGGATCGCCGCCGCCGTCTGCGCCTACGTCCTCGGCCAGAGCGATCTGCTGCGGGTCGGACTGCTGCTGGCCGCGCTGCCCCTGCTCTGCGCCGGCGTGCTCTTCCGTACCCGCTACCGGGTGGCCGGCAGCCGCCGGCTGTCCCCCGCGCGCGTGCCGGCCGGCAGTGAGGCCCGGGTCCATCTGCGGATGGACAACGTCTCGCGGCTGCCCACGGGCCTGCTGATGCTCCAGGACCGGGTGCCGTACGTCCTCGGCCCGCGTCCCCGCTTCGTACTGGACCGCGTGGAGCCGGGCGGCCGCCGCGAGGTGTCCTACCGGGTCCGCTCCGACCTGCGCGGCCGCTACCCGCTGGGCCCGTTGCAGCTGCGCCTGACCGACCCGTTCGGCATGTGCGAACTGACCAGGTCCTTCTCGACGTACGACACCCTGACGGTGATCCCGCGCGTGGAGCCGCTGCCGCCGGTGCGGCTCAGCGGCGAGGCGAAGGGGTACGGCGACGGACGCAACCGCTCGCTGGCGCTGGCCGGCGAGGACGACATCATCCCGCGCGGCTACCGCTACGGCGACGACCTGCGCCGGGTGCACTGGCGCTCCACCGCGCGCTACGGCGAGTTGATGGTCCGCCGCGAGGAGCAGCCGCAGCGCGCCCGCTGCACGGTCCTGCTGGACACCCGGGGCCTCGCCTTCCGGGGCGCGGGTCCCGACTCGGCCTTCGAGTGGGCTGTTTCGGGCGCCGCGTCGGTCCTTGTGCACATGCTCGAACGCGGCTTCTCGGTGCGGCTGTTGACGGACACCGGCAACTCGGTGCCCGGCGAGGGCGCCGACGGTTTCGCGGGCGCCAGCCAGGAGACGGCGGACGCGGCCGGGCTGATGATGGACACCCTCGCGGTGATCGACCACTCGGACGGCGCGGGCCTGTCCCGGGCCTACGACGTGCTGCGCGGCGGCAACGAGGGGCTGTTGGTGGCCTTCTTCGGCGACCTCGACGAGGAGCAGGCCGCGATCGCCGGGAAGATGCGGCAACGCAGTGGAGGAGCGGTCGCCTTCGTGCTGGACAGCGACGGCTGGACGCGGGAACCGGGCGATGTGGCCGGTCCGTTGGACAGGACCGAGGAGCGGCTGCGGATGCTTCGCGAGGCGGGCTGGACGGCGCTGAGCGTGCCCCGGAGCGCCTCGCTGAACGACCTGTGGCGCCAGGCGGAGCGTGAACGGACGGGCGTCGGTGCGCTCGGCAGCGGGGAGGCATGGTCATGAGCGGGCGGGCACGACTGGCGCTGTGCGCCTGGGCGGCCACGCTGATGTCCGCGTGCGCCCTGCTGCCGCTGGTCCGGCCGGCCACCTGGATCCTGCAGGCCGGCTTCCTGCTGGCGGTGCAGTCGGGCGTGGGTGCGGCGACCCGGCGGGTGCCGCTGGCCCGGCCGCTGACCCTGGCCGCGCAGGCCCTGGTCACGCTGCTCCTGCTGACCGTGACCTTCGCCCGGGAGCAGGCCTTCGTCGGGCTGGTACCCGGCCCTGACGCCTTCCGGCACTTCGCCGACCTGCTGCAGCTGGGCTCCGACGACATCGCGCGGTACGCGATCCCGGCGCCGCTGGAGTCCGACGGCATCCGGTTGATGCTCGTCGGCGGTGTGCTGATCATCGGGCTCGCGGTGGACACCCTGGCGGTGACCTTCCGCAGCGCGGCCCCGGCCGGTCTGCCGTTGCTCGCCCTGTACTCCGTCGCCGCGGGTCTGTCCGACGGCGGCAGCGACTGGCTCTGGTTCCTGGTCGCGGCGGCGGGCTATCTGCTGCTCCTCCTGGCCGAGGGGCGGGAGCGGCTGTCGCAGTGGGGCCGGGTCTTCGGCGGGGCCGCGCGCGTCCCGGGCGAGGAGTCCGGGGTGGTGGCCCCGGTCCGTACCGGGCGGCGCATCGGCGTGGTCGCCCTGGGCGTTGCCCTCGTGGTGCCGCTCGCCCTGCCCTCGATGAACGGCGGCCTGCTGGACGCCGCCGGGAAGGGCGTGGGTTCCGGCACCGGGGGCGGCGGCACGATCTCCGCGGTCAACCCGCTGGTGTCCCTGCGCGACAGTCTCAATGTGGACGAGGACCGAACGGTTCTCTCCCTGCGCCCCGACTCCGAAGCGGACGTCTCCAACCTCTACCTGCGGATCGTCTCCCTGGACGACTTCGACGGCACCACCTGGAAACCGTCCAAGCGGTCCATCACCGCCGTTCCCAAGGGCGATTTCCCGACCCCCGTCGGTCTCGCCCCCGACGTCCGGCGCGCGGAGAACCGGACCACCGTCTCGGCGGCGAACTGGTACGCCCAGGACTGGCTGCCGATGCCGTATCCGCCCAGCGGTGTCCGGATCGGCGGCAACTGGCGCTACGAGCCCGAGGGCATGACGCTCGTCGGGGACCACGGCCAGAACACCCGGGGTCTGACGTACGAGGTCAAGAGCCTGGACGTGCAGCCGACGGCCGAGCAGCTCGCCTCGGCGCCGAACCCGCCGCCGGCCCTGGTCCGCGAGTACACCCAGTTGCCCAAGTCACTGCCGGCGGTGGTGGGCGAGACGGCCCGCCAGGTCACCGCGAACGCGAGAAACCCGTACGAGCAGGCGGTCGCGCTCCAGGACTACTTCGCCGTGACCGGCGGCTTCCAGTACGACACCCAGGTGCAGGTCGGCAGCGGCTCGCAGGCGATCGCCCGCTTCCTGAAGGACAAGCAGGGCTTCTGCGTCCACTTCTCCTTCGCGATGGCGGCGATGGCCCGCTCCCTGGACATACCGGCCCGGGTCGCGGTGGGCTTCGCACCCGGTTCCCCACAGGCGGACGGGACCGTGTCGGTGGGGCTGAAGGACGCCCACGCCTGGCCCGAGCTGTACTTCGAGGGTGTGGGCTGGACCCGCTTCGAGCCGACCCCGAACCGGGGCACGGTGCCCTCGTACACCGTCCCGGACGCGTCCGGGAACACCCTGCCCGACCCGACGGAGCCTTCCCAGTCGGCGAGCACGGCGCCTTCCGCGTCGGCCTCGGCCGACGCGTCCTGCACCCCGCAGCAGCGGAGGCTGGACGGCTGCGCGAGCCAGTCCCCGCAGGCCGCGCTGAGCGCGAACGACGACGGCCCGAAGTGGTACGTGCTGCTGGCGTGGGTCCTCGGGGGCCTGGCCGCCCTGGCGATACCGCTGGCGCCCATGCTGTGGCGGATGCGGACAAGAGCGGTACGACTGGGCGGGCACGGTCGCGGCGAGGCCGCCGTGGCACCGGCCACTTTGGCGGTCTGGCAGGAGCTGACCGATGCGGCGTGGGACTTCGGCATCGCGCCGGACGACTCGCAGACCCCGCGCAGGGCGGCCGCCCGGATCATCCGGATCGGGCATCTCGATCCGACGGCGGCGGCTTCGGTGCACCGGGTGGCGGACGCCGTGGAGCAGGTCCTCTACGCGCCACGGCCACGCCCGACGGCGGGCCTCGCGGACGACGTCCGCCGGGCCGTCGCCGCGCTGGGGAGCACGGTCAGCGGAAGTACCCGGCTGCGCGCGGTCCTCGCCCCGCGTTCCACCGTGCGCGTGGTGTGGGCGCTGTCGGAGTGGTGGACCGGCCTGACGGCCCGCGCGGCAGCGGCCCGGCCGCACCTGCGCAAGCCGTCGGGGCAGGAGAGCTGAGGCGGGGCCGGGGAGCCGAGGACACCGCCGCGGCTCCCCGGCCCGCAGGACATGCGGGGCTGCCCTGCCTGCCGGACATGTGCGTGGCACCGGCCCGCAGGACATGCGGGGCTCCCCTGCCCGCAGGGCATGAGGGGACTCTTCCTGGGCCGCAGGACATGTGCGCGGCACCGGCGAGCAGGACACGCGGGAGCTCCCCTGCTCGCAGGACACGAGGCGACTTCCGGGCCGCAGAACATGTGCGCGGCACCGGCGAGCAGGACACGCGAGAGCTCCCCTGCCCGCAGAACACGAGGCGACTTCCGGGCCGCAGAACATGGGCGCGGCACCGGCGAGCAGGACATGCGAGAGCTCCCCACTCGCAGGACAGGCGGAGCCTTCCTCCCCGCAGGTGCAGGACATGTGGTCAGCATCGGCCCGCTTGACACGGGGCTTTCCCGCCCGCAGGACATGTCGGTAGCACCTGCCCGCAGGACCCAAGGGCCGGACCTTGCTGCCCGCAGGACCCCTGGGAGCCTCCGCTGCCCGCAGGGCACGACGGGCCTTGCTGCCAGGATCCGTGGGGGCTCCGCTGCCCGCAGGGCATGTGGGTGGCACCGGCCCGCAGGGCATACGTGAGGGGGTGACCACCGGGCGGGTGGTCACCCCCTCACATGTCTGCGAGAGCTGCTGGTCGAGCCGGTGAGCTAATGGCCCTGTTCGTCGCGGCGCCGCTGCCAGCGCTGCTCGATCCGGTCCATCATGGAGCGCCGCTGCCGTCCCTGCCGGCGGGCCTGAGGACCGGTGGCCGGTTGTTCACCGGGCTTGGGCGCCTTGCGCCAGCCAGTCACCGCGAGCACCGCACAACCCAGCATGACCAGGAAGCCCACCACACTGAGCCACACCTGCTTGGCGACCATGCCGGCCATGAGGAGCGCGATACCTACGAGGAAGCCCGCGACCGCCTGGTAGACCCGCCGCCGGGTGTACGTACGCAGCCCGCTTCCCTCGAGCGCCGACGCGAACTTGGGATCTTCGGCGTACAGCGCTCGCTCCATCTGCTCGAGCATTCGCTGCTCGTGCTCCGAGAGCGGCACGGAGTCCTCCTCATCGTGCAGTCGCCGGGGCGACTAGGGGGTCCCTTCAGGATAGGCAGGGAATCGCCCCCGTGAAACCCGCCCCTCTACGCCAATTGGCCAACCGGATTCCGCCATGAACACCCGGCTCGCTGAGGACTCCATTCCCCAGCAGCCGACCCGTCATGCCGGGCGGTCTCCCTCGATCATACGGCGCACCGCGCCCGATCGGGTGGCCTGTGGCGTACTCCATGCGCACGCAAGTCCCTGATCAGCGGCGCGCCCCCGCGGCCCCGCCCGCGGAATGCGCTCAGACCTCGCCGTCCCCGCGGGTCTCACCGAGCACATGAAGCTGTGTTGCCACGGAGTGGAAGGCAGGGAGCTCGGCCGCGGCCTCCTCCAGCTTCAGCAGGGCCTCCAGCGCACCGGGCTCGGTGTCGACCAGCACGCCGGGGACGAGGTCGGCGAAGACCCGCACCCCGTGCACGGCCGCGACCATGAGGCCCGCGCCCTCGACCAGCCCGGTGAGCTGCTCGGTGGTGAAGCGGTGCGGCACCGGGTCACCCTCGCCCCAGCGGCCGTTGGGATCGTCGAGGGCCTGCCTGGCCTCCTTGAAGTGGCCGGCGAGGGCGCGGGCGAGCACAGCACCGCCCAGTCCCGCCGCGAGCAGGCTGAGGACGCCCTCGGCGCGCAGGGCGGCCACCACGTTGCGGACGCCCTCGGCGGGGTCGTCCACGTACTCCAGGACGCCGTGGCACAGCACCGCGTCGTAGCCGCCGCGCTCGACCACCTCGAAGAGGCCGTGGGCATCGCCCTGGACGCCCTGGACCCGGTCGGCCACACCGGCCTCGGCGGCGCGGCGCTCCAGGGCGAACAGCGCGTTCGGGCTGGGGTCGACGACGGTGACGCGATGGCCGAGGCGGGCGACGGGCACCGCGAAGTTGCCGCTGCCGCCTCCGGTGTCGAGGACGTCCAGCGCCTGGCGTCCGGTGGCCTTGACCCGGCGGTCGAGGGCGTCCTGGAGGACTTCCCAGACCACCGCCGTACGGAGCGAGGCGCGGGGCCTGGAGGGGTCGGAGCGCAGCGACGCCGTCGGGGGGCGGTGAGGGGAGACGGGCGGGCGCATCGGGTCCGACACGGCAGTTGACTCCTCGGCGCGGCACCGCCTCTTGCGCGGCGGAGCGAACGGGGCGCCTCCCCGCCCCGAGGCGCGGGACGGGAGAGACTTCAGGCGTTTCCCACCCTATTGCCTCCGACGCCGCGGCCGGTCACCGCGGGGCCGGCCCCCGCGCACGTCTCACAGCGCGGCCCTCGCGGCGGTCAGCGCGCTGGGTCATCCCGCGTCCGGGAAGTCGCGGTCGGCTCGGTTCCGGTTCCGCGGCTGCTCCGTGTCCTGGCGTGGCTGCGGCAGGACCGGCTGGAGCACCAGCATCCGCTCGACGAGGCGCAGGAACATCGCCACGTCACGTATCAGGTCGTCGGCGTCCCGGCGGCTGGCCGCGCCCTGGATGCCCGCCTCGGCCCGGGCGCGGCGCCGGGCCCCGGAGGCGAACAGCGCGCTCCACTCGGCGAGCTCGGGCGCGATTTCGGGGAGCACTTCCCAGGCGCTCCGGATCTTGGCTCTGCGACGCGGTGAGGACTCCGGGCGCCCCCGGGCGGCGAGCACGGCGGCGGCGGTGCGCAGGGCGGCGAGGTGGGCCGTCGCGTAGCGCTCGTTCGGGGTTTCCAGGGCGGCGGCCTCGTCCAGTCCGGCACGGGCCTGGCCGAGCAGGTCGAGGGCGGCGGGCGGGGCCGTGGCCCGGCGCAGCACGGGGTGCACGTCGCTCGCCGGGCCGGTCAGTGAGGGGGCAGGGCCGGTGGCGCGGCGCCGACGGGCGGCGGCTGCGTGGTAGTTGGCCATGACGAACCTCCTGTCGTCTGCGTGACGGCATCGCCCCGATACGGGGTGCCGTATGAACCCATCGTGAGGTATGGCACTGACAATCCGTTCTGACCTGGCCTTTTGCTTCAAACGAGAGTTCGGGTTAGTTTTTGCACTGACCAGTCAGTTCAAATACCCACCGGAACCAACAGGATCGCGAACAGGGGGCACTGTGGGCGGCGTCCGCGTCACAGCAGCAGGCCTCGGGCTCAGGGGCCCGCGGGGATGGGCCTTCCAGGGCGTCGACGCCGACGCCGAGCCCGGGTCGCTGATCGCGGTCGCTGGCCCGTCCGGTTCCGGCCGCACGAGCCTGCTGCTCGCGCTCACCGGGCGGATGAAGGCCACCGAGGGGACGGCGATCGTGGGGACCGCGCGGCTGCCGAAGCAGATGGAGGCCGTGCGCCGCGTCAGCGCGCTCGCGCACGTCTCGGGAGTCGCCGACCTCGATCCGGCCCTGACCGTCGGCGAGCACCTGCACGAGCGGGCCCTGCTGCAGCGCCGGTACGGCGGGCCGGTACGGGAGTTGCTGCGCCCGCGCGCGGAGCGGGCGCACGAGACGAAGCTGCTCGTCGGCAGCGCGCTCGCCGCGGCCGGCCTCGACCTCGAGGCCCTGCCCAAGGGCTCCCGGACCGCTGTGCGCGATCTGGAGCGGGTCGAGGCGCTGCGGCTGTCGGTGGCCCTGGCGCTCGTCGGACGGCCGGGGCTGCTCGGCGTCGACGACACCGACCTGAAGCTGTCCGCGGCCGAACGGGCCGAGGTCTGGGGGCTGTTGACGTCGATCGCCGAGGCCGGCACCACCGTCCTCGCGGTGGGCGCCGAGGCACCCGAAGGCGCCGTCACGGTGTCCACCCGCAAGCCGGACGAGACGGAGGAGAAGGCCGATGCGCTCGCCGCGACTGGCCGCGCTTGAACTGCGCCGCTTCGGCAGGGGAAAGCTGCCGCGCGCCGCCTTGGTCGCCCT
The DNA here is from genome assembly GCF_044459385.1 of Streptomyces sp. NPDC050287. Taxonomy (NCBI): domain Bacteria; kingdom Bacillati; phylum Actinomycetota; class Actinomycetes; order Kitasatosporales; family Streptomycetaceae; genus Streptomyces; species Streptomyces sp. NPDC050287. The sequence continues at coordinate 472,821 of NZ_JBITIY010000001.1, forward strand.
GCTGGTCCTGCCGCTGCTGTACGGCGCCCTGTACCTGTGGTCCTTCTGGGACCCCTACGGCCGCCTCGACCGCATCCCCGTCGCCCTGGTGAACGACGACAAGGGAGCGCGGACCGACGGGCAGCGGCTCACCGCGGGCGAGGACATCACCGAGGGCCTGCGCGACAGTGACACCTTCGAGTGGCACGAGGTGAGCGCCGCCGAGGCACGCGCGGGCGTGGAGGACGGCAGGTACTACCTGTCGCTGACCATGCCGGCCGACTTCAGCAGGCGCATCGCGTCCAGTTCGGGCGACTCCCCCGAGACGGGCGCGCTCCAGGTCCGCACCAACGACGCGAACAACTACATCGTCGGCCAGATCTCGCGGACGGTGTTCAGCGAGGTGCGCACGGCCGCGTCCACCAAGGCCTCGCGGTCCTTCCTGGACCGGATCTTCATCTCCTTCTCGGACATCCACGGCGAGACGGTGAAGGCCGCGAAGGGGGCCGACGACCTCGAAGGCGGCCTCGGCAAGGCGGAGAAGGGCTCCCAGGACCTCGCCGACGGGCTGACGGAGGCCAAGAAGGGCAGCGGCAGGCTGTCGAAGGGGCTGGCGACGCTCGACACGGGCGCGGGCGACCTGGAGGACGGCTCTCGGCGGGTCGCGCAGGGCACACAGGTCCTCGCCGACAAGGTCAACGGTGTCGCGGACAAGGTGGGCCCCTTCCTGGAGGACAACGAGAAGACCATCGGCGACACGGCCCGGCTGGTCGCCGACTCGTCCGGGGCGATCCGGCACAACCTCGACACTCTGGTGAGGACGGCCCCGACGGCCGCCAAAGGGGCGCACGCTGCCTCCGCCACGCTGAACGCCGTCCACACGGCACGCTGCGAGGACCCGGTCCTGCCGGACGCCGCCTGCGCCGACCTGAAGAAGGCCGCGCAAGCCGCCACCGACGTGGCGAAGGTCGCCGACGACCTCAACACCCTGATCGCGGACCAGAACGGCGACCTGAAGAAGCTCGACGCCGACCTCGGCACGCTCCAGAGGCAGGCCCGGGCGCTCGCCGACCGCGCCCCGCGTCTCTCCGAGGACCTCGACGACGCCGTGTCGAAGATCAACGAGCTGAACGAGGGCGCCGGGAAGGTCGCCGTCGGCGCCAGGCAGCTGCACAAGGGGCTCGGGACGGCCGGCACCGGCGCGTCGGAGCTGGACGCGGGCGTCGGTGACCTCAGGACGGGAGCCGACGACCTGAAGGGCGGCATGTACAAGCTCGTCGACGGCTCCGGGAAGCTTTCCGACGGTCTGCACGACGGCGCCGAGCGGATCCCCGACTACGACAAGAAGGACCGCGACCGGCGCACCGAGGTGATGGCGGACCCGGTCCGGCTCGCCTCCAGGGACCTGCACAAGGCGCCCAACTACGGCACCGGTTTCGCCCCGTACTTCATCCCGCTGTCCCTGTGGGTGGGCGCGATGGTGGCGTACATGCTGATCACGCCGCTGAACCGGCGGGCGCTGGCCGTGGGCGCGCCGGCCTGGCGGATCGCGCTGGCGGGCTGGCTGCCGGTGGTGGCGGTCGGGGTGCTGCAGACGGCGGCCCTGATGTCGGTGCTGCACTGGGCGGTCGGCCTGGAGATGGCGCGGGCGGCCGGCACGGTGGGTTTCCTGTTCCTGGTGACGGCGTGTTTCGCGGCGATCGTGCAGTGGCTGAACGCGCGCTTCGGAGCGGCGGGCCGGATCCTCGTCCTGGCACTGCTGATGCTGCAACTGACGTCCGCGGGCGGCACGTACCCCGTGCAGACCAGCCCCGGCTTCTTCAACGCGCTGCACCCCTTCCTGCCGATGAGCTACGTCGTCGAAGCCCTGCGCAGGCTGATCACGGGCGGTGGCCTCGGCCCGGTGTGGCAGGCGTGTGCCGTCCTGACGGCCTTCACCGTCGGCGCCCTCGCGCTCACCGCCGTATCGGCACGGCGCCGCCAGGTGTGGACCCTCGACCGGCTGCACCCGGAGCTGACCCTTTGAAGCGTTCTGTGAGCCGTTCGGTGACCTCTCAGGGCACGCTTCCTGTGACAATCAGGACCATGGAAAGCAGCAGCGCCACGCCGGGTGTCAGCACGCGCCGCGAGGCCACCCGGCAGAAGCTCTACGAGGCGGCCGTGACGCTCATCGCCGAGCAGGGGTTCTCCGCCACCACCGTGGACGAGATCGCCGAGCGGGCCGGGGTCGCCAAGGGCACGGTGTACTACAACTTCGCGAGCAAGTCGGTCCTCTTCGAAGAGCTGCTGCGGCACGGAGTGGGACTCCTCACCGCCTCCCTGCGGGAGGCGGCCGAACACACCGCGCGCGACGGCGGCAGCAGGGTGGACGCCCTGGACGCGATGATCCACGCCGGGCTCGTCTTCATCCAGCGCTACCCGTCCTTCACCCAGCTGTACGTGGCGGAGCTGTGGCGCACCAACCGGGCCTGGCAGTCCACCCTCATGGTGGTGCGGCAGCAGGCGGTGGCGGTCGTCGAGAGCGTGCTGCGCGAGGGCGTGGAGAACGGCGAGTTCTGCGACGAGATCGACGTCCAGCTCACCGCGGCCGCGCTGGTCGGCATGGTGCTGGTCGCCGCCCTGGACTGGCAGGCCTTCCAGCCGGAGCGCTCCCTGGACGACGTACACGCGGCACTGTCCCGGCTGCTCCAGGGCCGGGTGAGCGGGCGCCGCTGAGGCACCAGGAGATTCCGGACACACAAAAGCGCCGGTCCGGTGTGGCCGCGTCCCCCGCGGGCCACCTCGAACCGGCGCCTCCTTGTGCTCCCCCGTTTTCCCCGTGCCCCCCGGTGTTCCCCCGGTTTCCCCCGTCGGGCCCCCGTTCGGTCATCTCCGGGCTCCCCCGTGCCTCGCTCCCGCCGGCTCCGGCCGGCGGAAGGAGCGGATCCGGGGCCGCTCCGTTCCGGCGCCCCGTGTCGCCGGTTCCGGAGCCGCGCCCCTTTTCCGTGCCCCCACTCTCTCCTTCACGCAGGTCGGCGCCCATCCGCGCGCGTACTCAACTCACCCCCTAGGTACGGGTACTCAGGCCTGCGCACTCATGCCCAGGAGGCCTTGTCACCGACTGGTGACGATCGCCTCCGTGCCCCTACTCCCCCTGCCCTCGCCGGCGACCGGGCCGACGGCGTCAACGTGTTGCCGGAGTCCGCCCTGCCGCCGGCCCCCCACCCCATGACCGCTGGTCACAGGCCCGCGACCGGATTGTCGGTGGCGGCCGATAAAGTCGCCGGCATGGCACGGATTGCGGTGATCGGCGCCGGGACGGGCGCGATGGCGGCCGCCGCCCGGCTGGCCGTCGCGGGCCACCGGGTGACGGTGTACGAACGTACGGAGACGTACGGCGGAGCGGTGCGCCGCCTGGAGCGGGACGGCTTCTCCTTCGACACGGGCCCGGGGCTGCTCCCCCTGCCCGCGGTCTACCGCGACCTGTTCGTCAAGACCGGCAAGGAGCCGCTGGAGTCCTGCGTCGAGCTGGTCCAGGTCGACCCGTCGGCGCGGCACGTCTTCGCGGACGGCACTGAGGTGTCGCTGCCGAACGCCTCGCGCGCGGGCGCGGTCGCGGCCCTGGACGAGGCGCTCGGGTCGGGCGCCGGTCAGCGCTGGGGCGACTTCCTGGTCCGTGCCCGCGAGGCCTGGGACCGGACCCGCCGGCCGCTCCTGGAGGAACCCCTGTGGCCGAACTGGTCGGTGCTGGCCGACCGTGAGCCCTATCCGTCGGTCCCGCACAAGCGTCTGCTGCGCACCCGCAGGGCCACCACCCTCGCCGAGGTCGGCGCATGGGAGCTGCGCGACCCGCGCCTCGCGGCCCTCCTGGAGAGCCACGCCCTCGCGCACGGCCTGGACCCGCGGACCGCCCCGGCGAGCGCGGCCGTGCTGCCGTACCTGGAGCACGCCTTCGGCACCTGGTATCTCCGCGGCGGGATACGGGAGTTGGCGCGTGCCGTGTACGAGCGGTGCGTGGCCAGGAAGGTCGAGTTCGTCTTCGGCGCCGAGGTCACCGGCGTGCTGGAGAAGGGCGGCCGGGCGGCCGGGGTCGAGCTCGCGAACGGCACCGTGGCGGAGGCGGACTTCGTGATCGCCGGCGTCGCACCCGAGGTGCTCGGCCGCCTCACCCGGAACACCGCGGTGCGGGGCGGGGGCGGGGTCCCGCCGCAGCGTGGCCTGCCGAGCCGGATGACGGTGCTGCTGGCGCTGCGCGGAGGGCGCCCGGAGGGTACGGCGCATCGGACGGTGGTGCATGCGCAAGACCGGGAGGGCGAGTTGGAGTTCCTGTTCGGCACGGACCACCCGATGACCGGAGGCCCGACGGTCACCGTGCTGCGGCCCGACGACCCGGAGCTGGTCCCGGACGCGGAGCACGAGGCGATCACGCTCACCGCCGTGTTCCCGGCGGGCCACCCCGAGCCGGAAGTCGTCGGCCGGTACACCGACGCCATGCTCGCCGCCGCCGATCACGCGGTGCCGGACCTGCGCGACCGCCTGCTCTGGCGCGAGGTCCGCACCCCGGCCGACATCGCGGAGGCGACGGGCGCGGAGGGTGGAGCGGTTCCCGCCCCGGCCCTCGCCGCCGCAGGCGGAAGCCTGCTGCACCCGGCCAACACCACTGGCATACCGGGCCTGTTCACCGTCGGCGGCTGGTCACATCCGGGCGGCGGTCTCCCGCACGCGGGCATGTCGGGCGCACTCGTCGCCGGACTCATCGTGGAGGGACCGGAGTTCCGCGGCTCTCGGTGAACGCCCGGTCCTCGGTGAACGCCCGGCGGTACAGCCGGGCGCCGCTTCAGAACCGGTACTGCTCGTCGAACCCGTTGCCCTGGCCCTGGTTCTGGTCGTAGCCCTGCTGCCCGTACTGCTGCTGCTCCGGCGGGAGGTCGCTGTACGGGTCGTCGGTGCTGCGCTGCTGCGGCACCCACACCCCGCCGCCCGGTGTGTCGCCGTGGGTGCCGGTGCCGTACTGGTCCTGGCCGTAGCCCTGCTGCCCGTACTGCTGCTGGCCGCCGTAGGAGGCGTCGTAGCCGGCACCGCCGTAGGCCTGGGTACCGATGTACGGATCGGAGTAGGCGGCGTACTGCTGCTGCCCGGCCGCGTCGTAGCCGTACTGCTGCTGGTCGTAGCCGGTGTAGCCGTCGTAGGAGTACGACGGGTCGGCGGCCGCGGTCGCGTACTGGTCCTGGGTCTGCTGGCCCGCGGTGGCGTAGGACCCGTCGGCGGCCGCGTAACCGGAGTTGTAGACGCCGTAGGAACCGGTGTCGTCGGGCAGCGGCTGCGGCTCGTACACGGCGGTGGACTCGGCGGCCGTGGCGCCGACGGGGCGGGCGGGAGTGAACACGTCGTCACGGTCGTACTCGTCGTCGTGACCGTAGGCGCCGGTGTTCTGACGGTGGTCGGTGTCGTCGCCGTAGCCCGCGTCGCCCGCCTCGAGGTCGGTGACCTCCAGCGTCGGGTCCTGGTGGTCCGCCTTGCCGCGGCGCCGCTTGGTGCCGTCGGCGCCGGGGCGGCTGACCGCCCAGCCGGCCGCGAAGCCGCGCCGGAAGGAGAGCGTGACGTAGGTCTGGCCGACCGCGAAGGCGATCGCACCCAGACCGATGACGATCACCGAGGGGAGCAGCACGCCGAACACGACGCCGAGGAAACCGGCGAAAGCCAGCAGCCGCCAGCGCAGGCGTGCCTTGTACTGCAGCAACACCTCGCCGAGCAGCCACAACGCGACGACGCCGAACGCGATGTAGAGGACCGTCCAGCCCATGTACGCCCCTCTCCCAGTGGCCGCTACGCAGTGTGTCGTAAACCGGTGCGGCCGGTCTAGGCCTGCGGTGGATGGTGCAGGCCCAGGTTCTCGTAGATCTCCAGGGTCGCCGTGGAGTTGTTCAGCGTGATGAAGTGCAGACCGGGCACTCCCTCGGCCAGCAGCCGGGCACAGAACTCCGTGGCGAACTCGATACCAATGGAGCGTACCGCCGCCGGATCGTCTTTGACTGTGAGGATCCGCTCTTTCAGGGCGGGCGGGAAGGCCGCGTTGGTGAGGGACGGGATCCGCTCCACCGTCTTCACACTCGCGATCGGCATGACCTCCGGGATGATCGGGGTCTCGCAACCGGCGGCCGCGACCCGGTCGCGCAGCCGCAGGTAGTCCTCCGGCTGGAAGAACATCTGCGTGATCGCGTAGTCCGCGCCGGCCCGGCACTTGTCGACGAAGTGCCGCACGTCGGCGTCCCAGTCGTCCGAGCGCGGGTGCATCGCGGGGAAGGCCGCGACACCGACGCAGAAGTCACCGGATGCCTTGATGAGTTCGACGAGTTCGGCGGCGTAGGCGAGGCCGCGGGGGTGCGGCACCCACTCGCCCATCGGGTCGCCGGGCGGGTCGCCGCGCAGGGCCAGCATGTTGCGGATCCCGGCGTCGGCGTACTGGCCGATGATGTTGCGCAGGTCGGCCACCGAGTGGTCGACCGCGGTGAGATGGGCGATCGGGGTGAGCGTGGTGTTGGAGGCGATCGCCTCGGTCGCCTTGACCGTGCCGGCGCGGGTGGAACCGCCCGCGCCGTAGGTCACGGAGACGAAGTCGGGCGCCACGGCCTCGACCCGGCGCAGCGCGTTCCACAGATTCCGCTCACCCTTCGCGGTCTTCGGAGCGTAGAACTCGAACGAGTACGTCGTCTTGCCGGTTGCGAGCATGTCACGCACGGTGCGAGCGTGGTCCGACCTTGTGGATGCGGTGCCGAGGGCCATACCCGCAGGTTAGCCAGGGTGCGGCGGTCACCCAACCGGATCACGGATTTTTGCCTGATTTGTCCATATCCTGTCCACCTTTTGGACAGGTGGGAGGGCAGGTGGCCGGACAGGCTTTCCTGCCCGGCGGGGGCCGGCGGGCTCGCTCGCTACGCCTGCCGCAGCCGTTTCACGAACTGGGCCGTCGCCGCTCCCGGGTCGTCCGCCTCGGTGATCGCCCGGACGACCACCACCCGGCGGGCGCCCGCCTCCAGCACCTCGTCCAGGTTGCCGAGGTCGATGCCGCCGATGGCGAACCAGGGGCGGTCGGCGGCGAGGGAGGCGGTGTGGCGGACCAGGTCGAGGCCGGGGGCGGGACGGCCGGGCTTGGTCGGGGTGGGCCAGCAGGGACCGGTGCAGAAGTAGTCCACGCCCTCCTGGACGGCGGCCGCGGCGGCCTCGGTCTCGGAGTGCGTGGAGCGGCCGATGACGATCTCCTCGCCGAGGATCGCGCGGGCCGCCGGGACCGGGAGGTCGCCTTGGCCCAGGTGCAGGACGGCGGGCCCCCAGGGGTGGGCGGCGCGGGCCGCGTGCGCCACGTCGGCGCGGTCGTTCACCGCGAGCACCTTGCCGTGCTGATGGCACTTGTCGGCGAACAGGCCCAGCAGGCCCAGCTCCTCGTCCGCCTCCAGGCTCTTGTCACGCAGCTGGACGATGTCGACGCCGTTGCCCAGCACCGCGTCCAGGAACTCCGGGAGGTCGCCCTGGCGCTTGCGGGCGTCCGTGCACAGGTAGAGCCGGGCGTCGCCGAGCTGGGCACGGGCCTCGGTGTCGGGCGTGTCGGACCGGTCGGGCATGGGCGCGTCCCCCGATGTGGATGGCGATGTCGGTGGCGATGTCGTTGGCGTACAGGCCGTGGCGAACCGGTGCGGTCGGCCGCCGCGGGCCGTGGTGAACCGCGGCCGTGGCCCCGGCGGACCACGGCCCGTACACCGGAACGGTCTTCGGATCAGCCTGCTCGGATCAGACGGCGAGCGCCTGGGCCCGGCGCTTCACCTCCGTGCCACGATTCTCGTTCAGAGCCTGCGCGGGGGTGCCGGGCAGGCTCGGGTCGGGGGTGAAGAGCCACTCCAGCATCTCTTCGTCCGTGAAGCCGTCGTCCCGCAGGAGCGTCAGGGTCCCGGACAGGCCCTTGACGACCTTGTCCCCGTCGATGAAGGCGGCGGGGACGTGCAGCGCGCGGTTCTCACCACGGCGTACGGCGATGAGCTGGCCCTCCTTGACCAGCTGCCGCACGCGCGTCACCTCGACGCCGAGCATCTCGGCGATGTCGGGGAGGGTCAGCCACGCGGGGACGAGAGCATCGATCTTTGCGTCAATCTCGGTCACGGGACAAGCCTGCCATCCCGCACTGACAGTCGGAAGCCAGGACCGCCCGACCTGCCGTTTTCTCTTACGCTGTGGCGGCCTTCAAGGGCCGCGCCGGGTCGGTCAGCAGTTCGGGGTCCATCGGCGTGCCCGCCTCGATCAGCCGCCGCCCCTGCGCGAGGTCCCGGGGGCGCCCGACCGCCAGCAGGGCGACCAGGCGGCTCTCGCGCAGCCAGCACACCGTCCAGGCCGGGCCGGACGGTTCGCCGCGCCACAGGGTGGTGTCGGCCGACGCGTGGTGGCCGGCGTACTGGACGAAACGGCCGAACTGCTCGGACCAGAAGTACGGCACCGGGTCGTAGACGGCCGCGGGTTCGCCCAAGGCCTCGCCGATGATGTTCGCGGCCACCGTGCGCGGTCCCTGGAGGGCGTTGTCCCAGTGGTGGACGAGCAGGCGCTCGCCGTACCTTCCCGAGGGGAAGGAGGCACAGTCGCCGACCGCGTAGACGTCCGGTGCGGACGTGCGCAGACGGTCGTCGGCGACGACCTCGCCGTGGGTGCCGAGCCTGATGCCGGAGCCCGCCAGCCAGCCCGTGGCGGGCCGGGCGCCGATGCCGACGACCACGGCCCCGGCGGGCAGCCGCGAGCCGTCCTGCAGCAGCACGGCCCCGGGTTCCACCCGCTCCACGCGCGCGTGGGTGCGCAGTACGGCACCCGCGTCGGCGTACCAGGAGGCCATCGGGGCGGCCACCTCGGCGGGCAGCGCGCCGGCCAGCGGGCGGTCCGCGGCCTCGACGACCGTCACCGCGCAGCCCGCCTCGCGCGCCGCCGTGGCGAACTCGGCGCCGATCCAGCCCGCGCCGACGACCACGATGTCGTGCTGGCGGGCGAGCACCGGGCGCAGTCGCTCGGCGTCGTCCAGGGTGCGCAGCAGATGCACGCCGGGTACGCCTTCCGCGCCCGGCAGCGCGATGGGTTCGGCGCCGGTGGCGAGGACCAGGACGTCGTACGGGACGGGCCCGGCCTCGGTGTCCAGTTCGTGGTCGGCGAGGCGCACGCCCAGCACCTCGCGGCCCAGCCGCAGTTCGATGCCGAGGGACTCGAAGTCGACGTCGAATGCGGAGCCCTCGGCCTTGCCGAGCAGCACGGCCTTGGACAGCGGCGGCCGGTCGTAGGGCTGGTGGGGTTCCGCGCCGATCAGGATCACGGGGCCGGTGAAGCCCTGTTCCCGCAGGGCGACCGCGGTCTGCACCCCGGCCATGCCCGCGCCCACGACGACCACCCGCCGCCCGGATGCCCCGCCCTCTTGCTGCGTCTGCTCGCTCACCTGATCACCATAGACAACTGACGATCCGTCAGTCAGCCGTCGTGCGCCGTGACCTGCTCCACAACGCTCGTCCCGCTGCCGGGCTGCGACTCCCACTCCCAGCTCTCCTCCAGCCGTACGCGACCGTCGGCCAGTTCGACGACCGTCGACACGCAGTGCCCCGAGGACGTCGTCCCGTCCTGCTTGAGCTGTACGTACCGGAAGTCCAGCCGGTCGCCCTCCCGGGTACCCACCAGGTGTCCGCGTACGACGTCCCCGCCCGCGTAATCGGCCCAGATCTCGCCGTCCTTCTCGCGGTACGCGAACCTGGTGCGGGTGCCCACCTGACCGGGGGCCTGGTCGGCGACGGGGGCGAGGACGAGGCCGTCCAGCGAGCGGGGCATGAGGAAAGGCTCCCTTACAGAGGCGCGGAAACACGGGCTAGGGTGGCCAACGTAAAGCACTCGCGGGAGCCCGGACGCACCGGGCTGAGAGGGAGGCTGGCGGCCTCCGACCGTACGAACCTGATCCGGGTCATGCCGGCGAAGGGAGGGGCTGGACGCCCATGTCGTCCTCACGTACGTCAGACGTCCTCGTCATCGGGGGCGGGATCATCGGCCTGGTCACGGCCTGGCGGGCCGCACAGCGCGGGTTCGCCACCACCGTCGTGGACCCCGGGCCGGGTGGCGGGGCCGCCCAGGTGGCGGCCGGCATGCTGGCCGCCGTCACGGAACTGCACTACGGGGAGCAGACCCTGCTCGGCCTGAACCTGGAGTCGGCCCGCCGCTATCCGGCCTTCGCGGCCGAGCTGACCGACCTCACCGGCCAGGACCTCGGCTACCGCCGCAGCGGCACGCTCGCCGTCGCACTGGACGCCGACGACCGCGCCCATCTGCGTGAACTGCACGCGCTGCAACAACAGTCGGGGCTGGACTCCGAGTGGCTGTCCGGCCGGGAGTGCCGCCGCCTGGAGCCGATGCTCGCGCCGGGCGTGCGTGGGGGGCTCCGGGTCGACGGCGACCACCAGATCGACCCGCGGCGGCTCACCAAGGCCCTGCTGGCGGCGTGCGAGCGGGCCGGGGTGCTCTTCCACCGCTCATGGGCGGAGCGGCTGTCCGTCGTACGGGAGCGGGCGGCCGGTGTCGTCACCCGAGAGGGGGTCGCGCTGGGCGCCGAGCAGGTGGTACTCGCCGGGGGCAGCCTCAGCGGGCGGCTGGCGGGGGTGCCCGAGGACGTCCTGCCGCCCGTGCGGCCCGTGAAGGGGCAGGTGCTGCGGCTGACCGTGCCCGAGCGGTACGCGCCCTTCCTGAGCCGGACCGTGCGGGCCGTGGTGCGCGGCAGCCATGTCTACCTGGTGCCGCGCGAGAACGGCGAACTCGTGGTCGGCGCGACCAGCGAGGAGCTCGGCTGGGACACCACGGTGACCGCGGGCGGGGTGTACGAGCTGCTGCGCGACGCCCACGAACTGGTGCCCGGCATCACCGAGCTGCCGCTCACCGAGACCCGGGCCGGACTGCGTCCCGGCTCCCCCGACAACGCGCCGCTGCTCGGCCCGACCGCGCTGGACGGGCTGCTGCTGGCCACCGGGCACTACCGCAACGGCGTGCTGCTCACCCCGGTCACCGGCGACGCCCTGGCGCACGCCCTCGTCACCGGAGAACTCCCCGAGGAGGCCCGCCCGTTCACCGCCAGGCGCTTCGCCGCCACCCTCACGGAGCAGCCCGCATGAACATCTCGGTCAACGGCGAGCGGCGCCAGGTGGCTCCCGGTACGGCACTCGACGCCCTGGTGAAGTCCCTCACCCCGGCGCCCTCCGGAGTGGCTGCCGCCCTCAACGAAACCGTCGTCCCGCGCGCGCAGTGGCCGTCGACGTCCCTCTCCGAGGGTGACCGCGTCGAGGTCCTCACCGCCGTCCAAGGAGGCTGACCCATGGCCGACGATCCCTTCGTCATCGGTGACCTGTCCTTCGCGTCCCGTCTGATCATGGGTACGGGCGGTGCCCCCAGCCTGGAGGTGCTGGAGCGGGCGCTGGTCGCGTCGGGGACCGAGCTGACGACGGTCGCGATGCGCCGGGTCCGTCCGGACGTGCACGGTTCGGTGCTGTCGGTGCTGGCGAAGCTCGGCATCCGGGTGCTGCCGAACACCGCCGGCTGCTTCACCGCCGGCGAGGCCGTCCTCACCGCCCGCCTCGCCCGTGAGGCGCTCGGCACCGACGTCGTCAAGCTGGAGGTCATCGCCGACGAGCGGACCCTGCTGCCGGACCCGATCGAGCTGCTGGAGGCGGCGGAGACGCTGGTGGACGACGGGTTCACGGTGCTGCCGTACACGAACGACGACCCGGTGCTGGCGCGGAAGCTGGAGGATGCCGGCTGTGCGGCGATCATGCCGCTGGGTTCGCCGATCGGGTCCGGGCTCGGGATCCGCAATCCGCACAACTTCCAGCTGATCGTGGAGCACGCGCGCGTGCCGGTGATCCTGGACGCGGGGGCCGGTACCGCGTCGGATGTGACGCTGGCGATGGAGCTGGGGTGTGCCGGGGTCATGCTGGCGTCGGCGGTGACGCGGGCGCGGGAGCCGGAGCGGATGGCCGCCGCCATGCGGCACGCCGTCGAGGCGGGGCGGCTGGCCCGGCTGGCGGGGCGCATTCCCCGGCGGCACTTCGCGCAGGCGTCGTCTCCCGCGGAGGGTCTGGCCAGCCTGGATCCCGAACGACCCGCCTTCTGAACCCACGTTCGCCAGAGGTTCCACGGAAGCCGGACGCCGGTGCGACGGAAGCCGGACGCCGGTGCGACATCGGTCACAGGTCGGCTGCAGTCCCACCCCGATCAGGGCCGAACCCGCAGCGCTGTCAGCGGCGGCTCGTACACTCACCTGCGTGGATACGACCCTTCAGGACCCTCTGGTCGGGCAGGTGCTCGACGGCCGCTATCGCGTCGACGCGCGGATCGCGGTCGGCGGCATGGCCACGGTCTACCGGGCCCTGGACACGCGCCTGGACCGGGTGCTCGCGCTCAAGGTGATGCATCCGGCGCTGGCGGCTGACGGGACCTTCGTCGAGCGGTTCATCCGCGAGGCCAAGTCCGTCGCACGACTCGCCCACCCGAACGTCGTGCAGGTCTTCGACCAGGGCACCGACGGGTCGTACGTCTACCTCGCCATGGAGTACATCGCCGGCTGCACCCTGCGTGACGTGCTGCGCGACCGTGGGGCACTGCAGCCGAGGGCCGCGCTCGACATCCTCGAGCCGGTGCTGGCCGCGCTGGGCGCCGCGCACCGGGCCGGGTTCGTGCACCGGGACATGAAGCCGGAGAACGTCCTGATAGGGGACGACGGCCGGGTGAAGGTCGCCGACTTCGGGCTGGTGCGCTCCGTGGACACCGTCACCAGCACCACCGGGGCGGTGCTCGGCACCGTCTCGTACCTCGCGCCCGAGCAGATCGAGCAGCCGGGCGCCGCCGACCCCCGCGTCGACGTGTACGCGTGCGGGGTCGTCCTCCACGAGATGCTCACCGGCGAGAAGCCGCACGACGGGGATTCCCCGGCGATCGTGCTCTACAAGCACCTCCACGAGGACGTCCCGCCCCCGTCGGCGCTCGTGCCCGGGCTGGCGTACGAACTGGACGAACTGGTCGCCTCCGCGACCGCCCGCAACCCCGGTCTGCGGCCGTACGACGCGGTCGCGCTGCTCGCCCAGGCGCGGGAGGCCCGCTCCAGGCTCAGCGACGGCCAGTTGGACGCCGTGCCGCCGCAGGCCGTCTCCGTGGCGCACGACAATGGCGAGGACCGCACGAGCGTGCTCCCGCGCGCGCTGAACATCCCGCGCCTCATGCCGGTCAACGAGGACGAGCCCGGAATCCACCGCACGAGCCGGCTGGAGTCCGGGCCGCCGCTGCCCCCGCGCCGCCGTACCCGCCCGCCGGGCCGTGTCTACGCCCTCGTCGCCGCCGTGCTGCTGGTCCTCGGGGTGGGCGCGGGCGTCTGGTACATCAACTCCGGCCAGTTCACCAAGGTCCCTCCAGTGCTGGAGAAGACCGAGGCGCAGGCCCGGAGCCGGCTGGAGGCGGCCGGGCTGGAGGTCGGCAAGGTCGAGCACGAGTACAGCGACACCGTGAAGCGGGGCACCGTCGTCGGCACCGACCCGGAACCGGGCGCCCGTATCCGGGACAACGACTCCGTGAAGCTCGTCATCTCCGACGGGCCGGAGACCGTGAAGGTGCCCGACGTGCAGGACTACCGGCTGGACAAGGCCAGAACCGCGCTGAAGCAGGGCGGGCTGGAGCCGGGCATGGTCACCCGGGAGTTCAGCGACGAGGTGGAGAAGGGCTCCGTGATCTCCACGGACCCGGCGGGCGGCACCGAGCGGCGCGCGGGGTCGGCGGTAGCGATCGTCGTCAGCAAGGGCAGTCCGATCGACGTTCCGGACGTCACGGGCGAGTCCGTTCAGGACGCGACGGCGGACCTGGAGGACGCGGGCCTGAAGGTGGAGGTCTCCGACGAGGAGATCAACTCCTCCGACGTCGACAAGGGGCAGGTCGCCCGGCAGACTCCCGAGGACGGCAGCACCGCGGCCGAGGGCGACACGGTGACCCTGACCCTGTCCAAGGGCCCCGAGATGGTGGAGGTCCCGGACGTGGTCGGCGACAACGTCGACGACGCCAAGGCCGAGCTGGAGGACGCCGGGTTCGAGGTCGACGAGGACCGCGGGCTGCTCGGGCTGTTCGGGGACACCGTCAAGAAGCAGTCCGTGGAGGGCGGGGAGAGCGCGCCCAAGGGGTCGAAGATCACGATCACCATCCGCTGACCGGGCGTCTTCGGGCACGTGGCACCCTGAACCGGTGAACAGTCAGCACCCCGGCACCTCCCGCAGTCCCGTCGGCGGTCACGTCCCCGTGGCCGGCGGCCTGCACTCCGTAGGGCTGTCGTACGCCCATGACCTGAAGGCCGAGGCCGTGCAGGTCTTCGTCGCCAACCCGCGCGGCTGGGCCACGCCGGCCGGGAACCCGCGGCAGGACGAGGACTTCCGGGCGGTGTGCGCGGCCGAGTCGATCCCGGCGTACGTGCATGCCCCGTACCTGATCAACTTCGGCTCGCACACCGAGGCGACCGTGGAGAAGTCGGTGGAGTCGCTGCGCCACTCACTGCGGCGTGGGCGGGACATCGGGGCGCTGGGCGTGGTCGTGCACACCGGCAGCGCGACCGGCGGCCGGGACCGGTCGGTGGCGCTGAAGCAGGTGCGGCAGCACATGCTGCCGCTGCTGGACGAACTCACCCATGACGACGACCCGTTCCTGCTGCTGGAGTCGACGGCCGGGCAGGGCGCCTCACTGTGCTCGCGGACCTGGGACTTCGGGCCGTACTTCGAGGCGCTGGACGCCCATCCGAAGCTGGGCGTGTGCCTGGACACCTGCCACATCTTCGCGGCCGGACACGACCTGACCGGGCCGAGCGGCATGCACCAGACCCTCGATCTGCTGGTGGACACGGTCGGCGAGGGCAGGCTGAAGCTGATCCACGCCAACGACTCCCAGGACGTGGTCGGCGCGCACAAGGACCGGCACGAGAACATCGGCTCCGGCCACATAGGCGAGGATCCGTTCCGCGCCCTGATGACCCACCCCGCCACCGAGGGCGTACCGCTGGTCATCGAGACACCCGGCGGCAAGGAAGGACATGCGGCGGACGTGGAGCGGCTGAAGAAACTGCGGGACGGCTGACTCCGAAGACCGTGACACCGTGAGAGCGAAGACCGTGACACCGGAGGCAGTGACGCGGGTTCAGAGCTCGGGGCCCTCCCCGGGCTCCTCCTGGTAGGAGTAGCGCTGCTGCTTCCAGGGATCGCCGATGTTGTGGTAGCCGCGTTCCTCCCAGAAACCGCGGCGGTCGGCGGTCATGTACTCGACGCCACGGACCCATTTGGGGCCCTTCCAGGCGTACAGGTGGGGGACGACGAGGCGGAGCGGGAAGCCGTGCTCCGCGGTCAGCAGTTCGCCGTCCTTGTGGGTGGCGAAGATCGTGTGCTCGGACGCGAAGTCCTCAAGGCGCAGGTTGGAGCTGAAGCCGTACTCCGCCCACACCATCACATGGGTGACGGAGGGGGCGGGCGGCGCGGTCTCCAGGATGGTCCGGGCGGGGATGCCGCCCCACTCGGCGCCGAGCATGCTGAACTTCGTCACGCAGTGCAGGTCGCCCATGACCGTGGTGTACGGCAGGGCCGTGAACTCCTCGTGGTTCCAGCAGTGTTTCTCGCCGTCCGCGGTGGCTCCGAAGACCCGGAACTCCCAGCGTTCGGGCCGGAACTTGGGGACGGGACCGTAGTGCGTGACCGGCCAGCCACGCTGCACTCGCTGCCCCGGCGGAAGCTCGGAGTGTGCCGCTTCTCCTGACTCGCGTTCCACCGGCTGACCCATGACTCCATCCTGACAGACCGGGGACAGTGCACAGGACCAACCCCCACCCAAAACGGGCAATGAGGACTGAGTGTGCCCTTACTTACTAAGTGAAGACTTACTGGACGATCTTCGTTGCCGGTGCAATCATGCGGCGCAACCCGCCAGTTCCCCCAGGTCGGAAGGAGCCTCTGCGATGCAGGGCGACCCCGAGGTCATCGAATTCCTCAACGAGCAGCTGACCGCCGAGCTCACCGCGATCAACCAGTACTTCCTGCACGCGAAGATGCAGGAGAACTTCGGCTGGACCAAGCTCGCGAAGTACACGCGGTCCGAGTCGTTCGACGAGATGAAGCACGCGGAGCTGCTCACCGACCGGATCCTGTTCCTGGACGGGCTGCCGAACTACCAGCGTCTCTTCCATGTGCGCGTGGGGCAGACCGTCCAGGAGATGTTCGAGGCCGACCGGCAGGTCGAGGTGGAGGCGATCGACCGGCTCCGGCGCGGCATCAAGGTGATGCGGGAGAAGGGCGACATCACGTCGGCCACCATCTTCGAGTCGATCCTGGCGGACGAGGAGCACCACATCGACTACCTCGACACCCAGCTGGAACTTCTGGAGAAGCTCGGTGAGGCGCTCTACATCGCCCAGCTGATCGAGCAGCCGGAGAGCTAGGCGGCCTCTTCGAGTCCTTCGAGCCCTTCGAGTCCGGTCAGGATCGACATGCCCTGGTCGGCCGGCTCCCGCCGGGGGTTCGCGCCTCGGCCGAGGATCGCCTGGATCCGGCGGACGCAGGATCCGCAGTCCGTGCCGGCCTTGCAGGCGGAGGCGATCTGGCGGGGTGTGCAGGCGCCGTTCTCCGCGTGCTGCTGGACCTGCGCTTCGGTCACTCCGAAGCAGTTGCAGACGAACACGCGGATTCACCTCCCGCCGAGATCAATAAGGCTAACCTAACCTTACCCGTCACGCGGAAGCGGCAAAAGTGGAGTGGGGCGCGGATCGTATGTGATCCGCGCCCCACTTCGCGTTCCCGTAAGAGGTGAACCCGTCACCGGTCTGCTACTGGTCGCGGTACATCTCCGCGACCAGGAACGCCAGGTCGAGGGACTGGCTGCGGTTCAGGCGGGGGTCGCAGGCCGTCTCGTAGCGCTGGTGCAGGTCGTCGACGAAGATCTCGTCGCCGCCGCCCACGCACTCGGTGACGTCGTCGCCGGTGAGCTCCACGTGGATGCCGCCCGGGTGGGTGCCCAGACCCTTGTGGACCTCGAAGAAGCCCTTGACCTCGTCGAGCACGTCGTCGAAGCGGCGGGTCTTGTGACCGGAGGCCGCCTCGAAGGTGTTGCCGTGCATCGGGTCGGTCACCCAGGCCACGGTCGCGCCCGAGGCGGTGACCTTCTCGACCAGCTCGGGCAGCTTGTCGCGGACCTTGTCGGCGCCCATGCGGACGATGAAGGTCAGCCGGCCCGGCTCCCGGTCGGGGTCCAGGCGCTCGATGTACTGCAGCGCCTCCTCGGCCGTGGTCGTCGGGCCCAGCTTGATGCCGATCGGGTTGCGGATCCGCGAGGCGAACTCGATGTGCGCGTGGTCCAGCTGCCGGGTGCGCTCACCGATCCACACCATGTGCGCGGAGACGTCGTACAGCTGCCCGGTGCGGGAGTCGACCCTGGTCAGCGCCGACTCGTAGTCCAGCAGCAGCGCCTCGTGGGAGGAGTAGAACTCGACGGTCTTGAACTCCTCCGGGTCGGTCCCGCAGGCGTGCATGAAGTTGAGCGCCTGGTCGATCTCGCGGGCGAGCTGCTCGTATCGCTGGCCGGAGGGGGACGACCTCACGAAGTCCTGGTTCCAGGCGTGCACCTGGCGCAGGTCGGCGTAGCCGCCGGTGGTGAAGGCACGCACCAGGTTCAGCGTCGAGGCGGAGGCGTGGTACATCCGCTTCAGGCGCTCGGGGTCCGGGATGCGGGCCGCCTCGTTGAAGTCGAAGCCGTTGACGGAGTCGCCGCGGTACGTCGGCAGGGTCACGCCGTCGCGGGTCTCGGTGCCCTTGGAGCGCGGCTTGGAGTACTGGCCGGCGATCCGGCCCACCTTCACGACCGGCACGGAGGCCGCGTACGTGAGCACGGCGCCCATCTGGAGCAGGGTCTTGAGCTTCTGACGGATGTGGTCGGCGGACACCGCGTCGAAGGCCTCGGCACAGTCGCCGCCCTGGAGGAGGAACGCCTCTCCCTTGGCGACGGCCGCCATCCGGGCGCGCAGCTGGTCGCACTCGCCCGCGAAGACGAGCGGCGGATACGACTCGAGGTCCGCGATCACTGCGCGCAGAGCCTCGGTGTCGGGGTACTCGGGCTGCTGCGCCGCGGGCAGGTCTCGCCAGGTGTTGCCAGCACTCGCGCTGGTCTTAGCGTTCACGGTCACGCCCTCAACATTACGGGGTCGTGTCGACCGGTTTTCTCCCGGCTCGACAGGTGAGACGCGCTCCCGCTCAGGTGCGCGTGGGGTAAGGTGCGTCGCATGTTCGCGCATTCGACCCAGACCTGGTGGTGGACCGCTCATCCGGCGGCCCACTGACTGCGCGTACGCAAGACTTCGCGAAGGCCGCCCGAGGGGCGGCCTTCGGTGTTTTCCGGCTCCGGGGTCGTCTCTCCTTCACAGAAGGAACACGACCGATGAACCTGCGTGACCTGCTGCACGATCCCCGCCCGTTCGCCCTGCTGCGGCGCCGCGCCCCCGGGCACGACGAGAACACGGTCGAACTGCTGATCGGCCCCGTCACCACGCACGACCGGCTGGCCGACCTCCCCGACGAGGGTCTCGCGCTCGTCCCGTTCCGGCAGATCCGCGAACGTGGCTTCGACGTCCGCGACGACGGGACACCGCTCGCGGTGCTGACGCCCGAGGAGACGTACGCCCTGTCTCTCCAGGACACCCTCGCCCAGCTGCCCGCCCACGACGTACGGGTCCGGGACGGCGGCTTCGACGTGGACGACGAGGAGTACGCCGAGATCGTCGGGCGGGTGCTGCGGGAGGAGATCGGGCGGGGCGAGGGCGCGAACTTCGTGATCCGGCGGACGTACGAGGGCAGGATCCCGGGATTCTCCAGGGCCGACGCCCTCGCCCTGTTCCGGCGGCTCCTCGAAGGCGAGCGGGGCGCGTACTGGACGTTCGTGGTGCACACCGGGGACCGCACGCTGGTCGGCGCGAGCCCCGAGGTGCACGTCCGGATGTCCGGCGGGACCGTCGTCATGAACCCGATCAGCGGGACGTACCGCTATCCCGCCGAGGGGCCGACCCCCGAGCACCTGCTCGGCTTCCTCGCCGACGGCAAGGAGATCGAGGAACTGTCGATGGTCGTCGACGAGGAGCTCAAGATGATGTGCACGGTCGGCGACATGGGCGGGGTCGTGGTCGGACCCCGGCTCAAGGAGATGGCGCACCTCGCGCACACCGAGTACGAGCTGCGCGGCAGGTCCTCGCTGGACGTGCGGGAGGTCCTGAAGGAGACCATGTTCGCCGCCACGGTCACCGGCTCGCCCGTGCAGAACGCCTGCCGGGTCATCGAGCGGCACGAGGCCGGCGGGCGCGGCTACTACGCCGGCGCGCTGGCGCTGATCGGGCGGGACTCGGGCGGTGCCCAGACCCTGGACTCCCCCATCCTCATCCGTACCGCCGACATCGGCGCCGACGGACGGTTGCGGGTACCGGTCGGGGCGACACTGGTGCGCGGATCCGACCCCGCGGGCGAGGTAGCGGAGACCCACGCGAAGGCGGCGGGGGTGCTGGCCGCCCTGGGGGTACGTGCGGCACGGCCGCGCGCGGAGTCCGTACGGCCCCGGCTGGCCGACGATCCACGGGTACGGGCCGCGCTCGACGGGCGCCGGGCCTCGCTGGCCCCGTTTTGGCTGCGGATGCAGGAGCGGTCCGACGAACTGGCCGGGCACGCCCTGGTCGTCGACGGGGAGGACACCTTCACGGCGATGCTCGCGCACGTCCTGCGCTCCTCGGGGCTCACCGTCACCGTCCGCCGGTACGACGACCCCGGTCTGCGGGACGCGGTCCGCGCGCACGAGGGGCCGGTCGTCCTCGGTCCCGGCCCCGGCGACCCGTGCGACACCGCCGATCCCAAGATGCGGTCGCTGCGGGCGCTGACCGCCGAGGTGGTCCGGGACAACCGGCACGGCGTCCTCGGCGTCTGCCTCGGACACGAGCTGCTCGCGGCGGAGCTGGGCCTGGAGATCGTACGGAAGGAAGTGCCGTACCAGGGCGCGCAGACGGAGATCGATCTGTTCGGGCGGAGCGAGACCGTCGGCTTCTACAACAGCTTCGTGGCGCGCTGCGACGACGAGGCCGCAGCGGAGCTGGCCGCGCACGGTGTGGAGGTGAGCCGCAGCGACTGCGGCGAGGTGCACGCCCTGCGCGGGCCGGGGTTCGCGGGCGTGCAGTTCCATCCGGAGTCGGTGCTCACGCTGGACGGCGCGGTGATCGTGCGGGACCTGGTCGGTCAGCTGCGGGGCACCGGCACGGTCTCGGAGGGGCGGCCGGCCTTGTAGTCGAGTGGTGGAGGCTTGTGGGCCGCTATGTACGGCGTACGGCCCACAAGCTCACGCCGCCGGGGGTCAGCCGAAGAACACCCCGACCTCCTCGTACAGCCTCGGATCGACCGTCTTCAGCTGGGCCGTGGCCTCCGCGATCGGGACGCGGACGATGTCCGTGCCGCGCAGGGCGACCATCTGGCCGAAGTCGCCGTCCCGGACGGCGTCGATGGCGTGCAGACCGAAGCGGGTGGCGAGCCAGCGGTCGAAGGCGCTGGGGGTGCCGCCGCGCTGGACGTGCCCGAGGACCGTGGTGCGGGCCTCCTTGCCGGTGCGCCGCTCGATCTCCTTGGCCAGCCACTCGCCGACACCGGACAGCCGGACATGCCCGAACGAGTCCTGCGAGCCGTCCTTGAGGACCATGTCGCCGTCCTTGGGCATCGCGCCCTCGGCGACGACCACGATGGGTGCGTACGACGCCCGGAACCGGGAGGTCACCCAGGCGCACACCTGCTCGACGTCGAAGCGCTGCTCGGGGATGAGGATGACGTTGGCCCCGCCGGCCAGCCCGGAGTGGAGGGCGATCCAGCCCGCGTGCCGGCCCATCACCTCGCAGACCAGGACCCGCATGTGCGACTCGGCGGTGGTGTGCAGCCGGTCGATGGCCTCCGTGGCGATGTTGACGGCGGTGTCGAAGCCGAAGGTGTAGTCGGTGGCGGACAGGTCGTTGTCGATCGTCTTGGGCACGCCGACGCAGGGCACGCCGTGGTGGTCGGACAGCTCGGCGGCCACGCCCAGGGTGTCCTCGCCGCCGATCACGATCAGCGCCTCGACCTCCTGCTCGGCGAGGTTCTCCTGGATCCGGCGGATGCCGTCCTCCTGCTTGAGCGGGTTGGTGCGCGAGGAGCCGAGGATGGTGCCGCCGCGGGGCAGGATGCCACGCACCGCGGGGATGTCCAGGCGCACGGTGTAGTTCTCGAGGGGTCCTCGCCAGCCGTCCCGGAAGCCGACGAAGTCATAGCCGTACTCCTGTACGCCCTTGCGGACGATGCCCCGGATGACAGCGTTGAGCCCGGGGCAGTCGCCGCCTCCGGTCAGTACTCCGACGCGCATGGATGTGTCCCTTCGCCAGAGGTTGCCTGCTCATGGCCACGCTAATGGTGACGCAGGTCACTTCGGCATGGGCGGGACGGTCAATTTGTCACTCGTCGTCGAGTCCGCGCTCTATGGCGTACCGCACCAGCTCGACCCTGTTGTGCAACTGGAGCTTGCCGAGGGTGTTCTGGACGTGGTTCTGGACCGTGCGGTGGGAGATGACCAGGCGTTCGGCGATCTGCTTGTAGCTCAGGCCCTTGGCGACCAGACGCAGCACCTCGGTCTCCCGCTCGGTGAGCTGCGGGGCCCTGGGCTGGTCGGCGTCCGGGGCGGCGGGGCCGGGATCGGACGCCAGCCGCCGGTACTCGCCGAGGACCAGGCCGGCCAGGCCGGGCGTGAAGACCGGGTCCCCGACGGCCGTACGGCGGACCGCGTCGAGCAGTTCCTCCGTGGACGCCGACTTCAGCAGATAGCCGGTGGCGCCCGACTTCACGGCCTCCAGCACATCGGCGTGCTCCCCGCTCGCGGACAGCACCAGTACCCGCAACGCCGGGTTGGCGGCGACGAGTTCCTTGCAGACCTGGACGCCGGGCTTCGCGGGCAGGTTCAGGTCGAGCACGAGCACGTCCGGCGCGGCGGCCTTGGCCCGGCGTACGGCCTGGTCGCCGTCGCCGGCGGTGGCGACCACGTCGAAGCCCGAAGCGCCCAGATCACGGGCGACCGCGTCGCGCCACATGGGATGGTCGTCGACCACCATGACCTTGATCGGGCCCTGCCGCATCGCGTAGCTGTCCGTCATCGTCCCTCCGCCTTCCCCCGTGAGGACCGCGTCTGCTTCGGCACTTTCAGTTCGACCTCCGTGCCCTGCCCGGGCACCGAGATCAGGTCGGCGCTGCCGCCGAGTTCCCGCAACCGGCCCCGGATCGACAGGGCGACCCCGAGCCGGCCCTCACCCTCGGCCTGCGCGAGGCGGCCCTCGGGAATACCCGGCCCGTCGTCCCGGACGGTCACGATCACCTCGTCGGGCTCGTCCTCGACGAGAATCCAGGCGCGCGCCTGATCGCCCGCGTGCTTGCGTACGTTGTCCAGGGCGGCGCCGACCGCGGCGGCCAGCTCCCTCGCCGCGGCCGGGGGCAGCGGCACGGGGGCGCCTGGCTCGGCGAGGCTGACCCTCGCGGCGGCGTACGGGGCGAGCAGGGACCGCAGGTCGACCGGGCCGGTGACGTCGTCAGGTTCCTCGACGGCCCGCACGACGGCTCCCTCGGCCTCGTCCTCCGAGACCCGGGAGACCGGGACCAGGCCGCCGGAGACCAGGGTGCGCAGGGCGACCTCCTGCTCGCCTGCCATCCGGCCCAGCTCGGCCGCCTCGCCGCCGAGGACCGCGCCGCGCCGCTGCACCATCGCCAGCACCTGGAGCACGCCGTCGTGGATGTCCCGGGCCAACCGCTCCCGCTCCCGGGTCGTCGCCTCGATCTCCAGGGCGCGGGCGAGGGTGCGCTCGGAGGCGCGGGCGACCTCGACGACGTACCCGATGGCGATGGCGGCGACCCAGACCAGGATCACGTTGTGGACGGTGTCCCGGGCCGGGGCGCCGCGCTCGGCCAGGTTGGCGAGGGCGACCGCGGTGGAGGCGCCGGCCGCCCAGCGCCAGCCGCCCTTGAGCGCGAAGGCCAGCACGGAACCGGCGGTCCATATCGACGGCAGCGTCGGACCGCCCTCGACGATCCGCGCGGCGTCGTCGGCGACGCGGGTGAGCAGGATGCCGCTGATCGCGATCGTGAGGTCGGCGGCGAGGAAGCGCTTGGTGCAGGCCACCGCGTTCGCGACCCGGGGGAGAGTGGCCAGGGTCCACACGAAAAGCACGACGTAGTAGGCGATGGCCACACCGGGGCGGGAGTACTCGTCGTAGGCGGTGGCGAACAGGCCGACCGCGTACAGCATCGTGAGCACCCGGTACGCGGTCAGCGCACGCCACAGCGGCAGCTCGACCGACATACGCATGACCCGCTCGCGCTTGGCCAACTCCCCACCCCCAGGTCCGTCCCCACCCTAGGGCCCGGACCGCTCCTTCTCGCCCTGTTCCCGCTCGGCCTGTTCCCGCTCGGCCTGTTCCCGCTCCGCCTGCGCCGCCCCGGCTTGTTCCTTCTCCGTCTGCGCCGCCGCGGCCTTCGCCGCCTTCTCCGCTTCCTTCCCGGCCTTCGCCGCCTCCGCGATCTGCCGCTTGGCGGCGGTCGCGTACATGTCGACGTACTCCTGGCCGGAGAGCTTCATGATCTCGTACATGACCTCGTCGGTCAGGGCGCGCAGGACGAACCGGTCGTGCTCCATGCCCTGGTAGCGGCTGAAGTCCAGGGGCTTGCCGATCCGGATGCCCGGCCGCATCAGCTTCGGCATCACCTGGCCGGGCGGCTGGATCTTCTCCGTGTCGATCATGGCGACCGGGATGACCGGGGCGCCGCCGGCCAGCGCCAGACGCGCGAGGCCGCCGGGCTTGCCCCGGTACAGGCGGCCGTCGGGCGAACGCGTGCCCTCCGGATAGATGCCGAACAACTCACCGCGCTCCAGCACTTCCAGGCCGCTCTTGATGGCCGCCTCGCCCGCGCCGCGCGCGCCGGAGCGGTCCACCGGGAGCTGGCCCACCCCCTTGAAGAACGCGGCCGTCAGCCGGCCCTTCACACCGGGCGTGGTGAAGTACTCCGCCTTCGCGATGAACGTGACCTTGCGGTCCAGGACCGCGGGCAGGAAGAACGAGTCGGAGAACGACAGGTGATTGCTCGCCAGGATGGCGGGGCCCTCGGCCGGAATGTGCTCCATTCCCTCCACCCAGGGCCTGAAGGCGACCTTCAGCGGCCCTCCGATGGCGACCTTCATCGTGCCGTACAACACCCGAGTGCCTCCTGTGTCCGTCGATGAGACCTTAACCCGGAGCCCTCTCGAAGAGACCGACGGCCCTGGTCGGTGTCAGTGCGGTCGCGTACCGTGAAGCACACCTGGACTCGTTCACGTCCTTCTCATGAACAGGAGACCGAAGGTGCCGGTGCTGCCTGGAGCCGAGCCGTTCCGCCACGAGGGCGGGGAAGCGGGTGTCCTCCTCTGTCACGGCTTCACCGGTTCGCCCCAGTCACTGCGCCCCTGGGCGGAGTATCTGGCCGAGCGCGATCTGACCGTCTCACTGCCTCTGCTGCCCGGCCACGGCACCCGCTGGGAGGACATGCAGCTCACCGGCTGGCAGGACTGGTATGCCGAGGTGGACCGCGAACTGCGGGCCCTGCGCGAGCGGTGCACGCAGGTGTTCGTGGCCGGCCTGTCGATGGGCGGCACCCTCGCGCTGCGGCTGGCCGCCAAGCACGGGGAGGCGATCAGCGGTGTCGTGGTCGTCAACCCGGCGAACCGGATGCACGGCCTGGCCGCGTACGCGCTTCCGGTGGTCCACCACGTCGTCCGGACGACGAAGGGCATCGCCAGCGACATCGCCAAGGAAGGCAGCACCGAGCTGGGGTACGACCGGGTGCCGTTGCGCGCGGCGCACTCCCTGCGCACCTTCTTCCGCCTGGTCGACGGTGAGCTGCCGCAGGTCACCCAGCCGCTGCTGGTCCTGCGCAGCGCCCAGGACCATGTGGTGCCGCCGGTCGACTCCGCCCGCGTCCTGAGTCGGGTCTCGTCCACGGACGTAACTGAGGTCGTGCTGGAACAGAGCTACCACGTCGCGACGTTGGACCATGAGGCAGACCGGATCTGCGCGGAGAGCTACGCGTTCATCGCCCGGCTCGCCCCCAGCATCGGCAAGGAAGGGACGGCCGCCCGTGGCTGAGCACGACTCCGATCGCGAGGAGCGCGAGGACCGCGAGCCGGAAGAGCAGAACGTCCCGTTCGACGAGGACGCGGCATGGGCGGCCATCGTCGCCGGATACGGCGACGAGCCGCCGGACCCGCCGGGCGCCAAGCCCTTCAAGGCGGTCGAGGATCTGGCGCTGCTGGAGACCGAGACGAACGACGGGGGTTCCCAGGAGACCGGTCCCCAGGAGGCCGGGGACACCAAGCAGGCCACCAAGGAGCCCCGGGAGTCCGGGCAGGACAAGCCCGCGAAGCCGCTCGGCGGTTCCGTCTCCTTCGCGCCCGGGCTCGGCCCGCGGGACTACGGCACGCCGGAACCGGCCGAAGAGGACTTCGACGAGGACGACGAGGGGCACTTCGTCCCCCCGGAGCCGCCGCCGCTGCCCGCCGCCGACACCACCGCCAAGTTCGCCTGGCTGGGGGTGCTGGGCGGCCCCGTCCTGCTCCTGCTGGCGGTCCTGCTGGGCTGGGAGATGACCTGGTGGCTGACCACGGTCGCCATCGGCGGCTTCCTGGGCGGCTTCGCCACGCTGGTCATGCGGATGCGGTCGGACGACGAGGACGACGGGGATCCCGGGCGGGGAGCGGTCGTCTGACGCCGTAAACCGGGCGCCGGACGCGCCGGATCATGCTGTCCGGCGGCGGATGCGGTTCAGGCCGCGGGCACCCGCAGCGCGGCCAGAACGGGCAGGTGATCCGTCGCTCTGAGCAGGTCGGCCTCGGTCACCCCGGGGAGCGCCGACGGGACTCCGCAGCCGAGCACCTCGATGCCCTTCGTCGCGAAGATCGCGTCGATGCGGCGGTGGGGGGTGGTGCGGGTCCAGGTGTGTTCGCCGCCCCAGGGGGCGGTGGCCCGGCAGTCCTGGAGACCCTCGGCGAGGCGGTCGAAGGTGCGGCCGCCGGGGGCTTCGTTGAGGTCGCCGCCCGCGATCGCGTGGTCCACGCCCAGGCCGGCCAGGCGGTCGAGGAGCATGCCGCTCTGCTCGTACCGCTCGTCCTCC
This sequence comes from Streptomyces sp. NPDC050287, assembly GCF_044459385.1. Classification (NCBI taxonomy): domain Bacteria; kingdom Bacillati; phylum Actinomycetota; class Actinomycetes; order Kitasatosporales; family Streptomycetaceae; genus Streptomyces; species Streptomyces sp. NPDC050287. Next base: position 499,058 of record NZ_JBITIY010000001.1, read on the forward strand.
CGGAGCGAGAGGTGACAGCTCAGCACGCCGACGCGGGCGCCCCCGAACCGTACGACCGCGGTGGCGAAGCCGCGTCGGTGCTCGCCGGGGGTGAGGGGCAGCAGAACGTCCTCGGTGCGCTCGACGGTGGCCCGGAGCGAGCAGAGGATCGCCGGGCCGGCGGCGGTGCCGCCGCCGGTGAGGATCACGAGGTTCGCCGCACGGGCCAGGCGGGCGAGTTTCTTGCGCCAGCGGAAGAAGCGGGGGGCCTCTTGGATGAGGACGACGTCGGGGTCGCACCCCGTGATGACGCGGGCGAGGGCGTCTGTGTCGTCGCGCATGGAGCGGATGTTGTAGGTCAGCACGCGGATGAGGGCTGAACCGTCGGGGTCTGTGCGGGACTCTGGGAGCGGCGCCATGTGGATCAATTTACGCCCAAGAGCTCGGGGCGCGAGGCTGGTGCGCGACTGGCGGTGCGTTGTGGCTTGTCGCGCCCACGATGGATGTCCCCCCGCTCGAGCGAAGCCGAGAGTGGGGAAGAGCCGCGTGGTGATACAGCCCCGCGCCCCTGAGCAGGCACGGTTGCCGCGTCTCGAGAAGGTGACGTCACATGATCGGGTCGGGCTCTCTCGCCAGGTCCGCCGCGCCCACCAGGCCCGCCTTGTTGCCCAGCTGGGCCGCGATGACGTCGGCGACCGGGCGCCAGTTGCCGCCGACCAGCCAGCGCTTGTAGGACTTGCGGATCGGGTCCAGGACCAGTTCGCCCTCGTCCGAGAGGCCGCCGCCGACGATGAAGGCGGACGGGTCGAAGAGGGAGGCGAGGTCGGCGAGGCCGGCGCCGGCCCAGCGGGCGAGCTCGCGGTAGGAGTCGACGGCGACCGGGTCGCCCTGGCGGGCGGCCATGGAGATGTGCTTGCCCTCGATGCCGTCGGGGGTGCCGTCACCCAGGCCCAGGAGGATCTCCGCGTTCTCCGGGGTCGCGTTGGCGCGCTGCTTGGCGTACCGGACGAGGGCGCGGCCGGAGGCGTACTGCTCCCAGCAGCCCTGCGAGCCGCAGCCGCACAGCAGGCCGTCCGGGACCATCCGGATGTGGCCGAACTCGGCGGCCACGCCGAAGTGTCCGCGGCGCAGCTTGTTGCCGATGATGATGCCGCCGCCCAGGCCGGTGCCGAGGGTGATGCAGATGACGTTGCGGTGGCCCTTGCCGGCACCGAACTTGTACTCGCCCCACGCGGCCGCGTTGGCGTCGTTCTCGACGACCACCGGGAGGCCGACGCGGGCCTCGACCTTCTCCTTCAGCGGTTCCTGGCGCCAGTCGATGTTCGGCGCGAAGTAGACGGTGGAGCGCTGGCGGTTGACGTAGCCGGCGGCACCGATGCCCACGCCGACGATCTCGTGCCCGGCGCGCGCGCCGTCCACCGCGGAGGCGATGGCGTCCACGATGCCCTCGGCCGTGCCCGGGGTCGGCACCTTGTGGGTCGAAAGGATGTTGCCTTCCTCATCGACCACGCCGGCCGCGATCTTCGTGCCGCCGATGTCGACGCCGATGGTGAGTCCCATGAATCCCTCAGTTTCGGTCGAGCCCCGCTACGGCCCACGGTACCCGAGGCCCTACCGGTCGGGTTCCGTCGTCCAGTCGGCGGGCAGGGCAGGACCCGGCTCGGGAACTTCGGCGGCTGAAGGGATGCGGTGCGGCGTCGGTCGGCGTCAGTCGAGGTCGATGCGTTCGCCCGGGCCGGACTCGTCGCCGCGGTCGTCCCGGCGGCCGTCCAGGTCGCTCTCCCGGGTCGTCCAGCGTCGCTCCTGGGCCTGCACGGCCGACCGGTACGCGGCCAGGAGTTCGCTCCCCGCGTTCGCCAGATGATCGAAGAGGTCGGGGTTGCGCTCTATCACGGGTTCGACGGCGGCCTTGGCCTGCTGGACGACCTGCTTCACCACCTGCTGGGCGGCCGGTCCGGCGACCGCCCCGAGCAGCGGGGACTGGAAGCCGGACAGCTTGTCCGCGACCGTGTCCACGAGCTTGCGCAGTTCCTCGGCGGCCGACCCCGGAGGCGGGCCGTACTGGGTGCGGCGGCGGGCCTTCTCCGCCGCGAGGTCCTCGGCACAGGCCGTCGCCCAGGCGTCGGCGTCGGTCGCCCGTACCTCGTCCACGGCCTCACGCCCGTCCGCCTCGGGCGGGGGGAGCTCTTCGCTCATGACGGACTCCTGACTACGGTTCCTCGTTACGACGTTACCCGAACGGCCGTAGCGGGTTCACCGGGTCCGCGGCCAGAGATCCGGGTCCGGCGCGAACCGGACGCGCAGCTCGTCGTCGCGCAGGGCGGCCCCGGCGACGGTGCAGCGGCGCAGCGCGGACGGCAGCGGCACGATCCTGCGGAACCGGCCCACGCTGACGAGGAGTTCGTCGCCGCGCCGGATCAGGTCCAGCTCGTCGCGTATGGCGCCGGGCAGCGGGATGTGCCAGACCAGCACCCCGTCCTCGGCGAGCCGGTCGGCCACCGTCCACTCGACGGTGGAGGTCGTGCGGTTGACCCCGGGGACGGCGAGCGCGGCGAGGTCGTCGGTGCCGCGCGGGTCGCCGCCGAGGTGGGCGACGGTCCGCACGTCGTACGACGCCCGCCACTCGTCGAGCGTCTTGCGCTGCTGGGCGATCAGACCGACCGGCCAGGTGTCCCGCGCGGCCTCGGGCAGGACGCGGTTGGCCACCAGCACGTCCGGGCGCAGGCCGCGCAGGGCCAGGGCGAGGCCGGCGCCGCGGACGGCGTCGGCGCCGGCCGGGCCGGGTTCGGCGACCAGCCGTACGACGGTGTCGCGGTCGGCGAGGACCGCCTCGACGGCCGCGAGGTCGAGGTCCCAGCGGGCGGCGGTCTCGTACAGCCATTCCGCGGGCATCGGCACTCCGGCCAGCCGGCCGAGGACGGGGCGCAGGGCGCGGGCCGCCTGCCGCTCGGGCGGGAGCAGCCGGCGCAGGTAGCGGCGGAGTTCCTCGGGGAGCGCGAGCAGGGCGAGCGCCTGCGGGGTGGGCGGGAGGTCGACGACCACGAGGTCGTGGGCCTCGGCGAGGGCGGCGTCGCGCAGGGCGCGGAGCAGGGAGAGTTCCTCGGCGCCAGGGAGGGGGGTGACCTCCTCGGGGTCCAGGCGGGAGGCGCCGAGCAGGTCGAGGGCGGTGGCGGCGCGGGTCTGGAAGGCGGTGAGGTCCTCGCGGAAGCGTTCGACGGCGTCCGGGCGCCAGGCCGTGAGGTGCGGCGCGACCTGCCGCGGGGCCGGACCCGTCGCCGTACCCAGGGCCGCGCCGAGGGTGTCATTGCGGTCCGCACCGAGGAGGAGCGTGCGGGTGCCCTCGCGGGCGGCGGCGAGGGCGGTGGCGGCGGCGACGGTGGTACGGCCGCTGCCGCCGGGGCCCGTGATCAGGATGGTGCGCATGGGGGTGAACCGTAACGGAGGCGGGCGCAGGTGCGCGCACCACCAGAGACCCGGCACAGCGGTCGACGCCTGCCTGGACCCCTGCTCCTGTCCTGCCTCTCCCCCCGCTCCCGCCCTACTTCTCCCCCGACTCCACCCGCTTCTTCAGCCCCGCCAGGGCCCGGTCGATGATGACCTTCTCGGCCTTGCGCTTGATCATGCCGAGCATGGGGATCTTGACGTCGACGGTGAGGCGGTAGGTGACCTCGGTCGCCCCCGCGCCGGCCGGCTTCAGGAGGTAGGAACCGTCGAGGGACCGCAGCATCTGGGACTTGACCAGGGTCCAGGAGACCTCGTGGTCGCCGGTCCAGGTGTAGCCGAGGGTCTGGTCGTCCTTGATCGCGCCGGCGTCCATGACCAGACGGACCTGCTCGGCGCGGCCCTGCGCGTCCGTCTTGAGAACCTCCGCCTCCTTCACCTCTCCGGTCCAGTCCGGGTAGCGGGCGAAGTCGGCGATCACCGCCATGACGTCGGCCGGTGGCGCCTCGATCGTGATGCTCGAGCTGGTGTGTTCCGCCATCGCCGTGGCTCCTCCAGATACGGGCCGGTACTGAGGTCGTGGTGCGCACGTCTGTGCAGCGTGAAGGCTACCGCGCAGGCGACCGGCCGACTTCACCCCGTCCGCCCCGTTCGCCGGAAAGCGCTCACCACTCCAGCGCCCACGGCTTCCCGGTCCCGGCGAAGTGACCCACGTTCACGCATTCGGTCGCCCCGATCCGCATCCGCCGCGCCAACGGCTGGTGGACGTGGCCGAACAGCGCGTACCGGGGCCGCGTACGCCGGATCGCGTCCAGCAGCGCCCGGCTGCCCCGTTCGAAACGGCGGGCCACGGTGTCGTAGACCAGTTCCGGTACCTCCGGCGGGATGTGCGTGCACAGCACGTCGACCTCGCCGACCGCCTCGATCTTCGCGGCGTACTCCTCGTCGCTGACCTCGTACGGCGTGCTCATGGGCGTGCGCAGGCCGCCGCCGACGAAGCCGAAGACCCAGCCGCCGATCTCCACCCGCTGCCCGTCGAGCACCGTCGTGCCGGGGCCGGCGTACTGCGACCACAAAGGAGGCATGTCGACATTGCCGTAGGTGGCGTACGTCGGGTTCGGGAACGCGGCGAAGAGCTCGGCGTACTGCTTGCGTACCGCCTGCTCGATCACCGCCGCCCGGTCCCCGCCGACGCCCGCCCACAGCCGGGCCCCGAACTCGCGCGCCTCCTCGAAACGCCGGGCGGTGCGCAGTTCGACGATGCGGTGGGCGTTATCGACGCCGAAGAGGTCGGGGAAGATCCCGCGCGAGTGGTCGGCGTAGTCGAGGAAGAGGACCAGGTCGCCCAGACAGATCAGGGCGTCCGCGCCGTCGCCGGCTCTGGCCAGGTCGCGGGCGTTTCCGTGGACGTCGCTCACCACATGGACGCGCGTCCTGTCGTTACCGGGCGGTGTGGGTGCCATGTCGATCAAGGGTAAGCGTGTGCGGCATACGTGAACAGTGGCGGTCCGGCGCCCGGTTACTGGCCAGTCAGTTAGTGCGTGGACTACTGTGCGCGAAGAAACACCGATCCGTGTGAACACCCATCCGTGAACACCAATCTGTGTGACGCGGCGAACATCTCGCCGGGCCCCCTGTCGAAGAAGCAATACCGGCGGGTAACGTCCGGTCGGTCCAGTCGTGCTCAGGATGCCGGCCACAGGGTCCCCAAGGCCCGGGGTGAGGCCCTTGAGCACCTGCCCGAGCCTTGGACCGCACCGTCGCACAACACCGTCGTGGCGCCGGCGCCCTATGAGGAGCAGCAGTCTTGCGCGAGTTCAGCCTTCCGGCTTTGTACGAGGTCCCTGCGGACGGCAATCTCACCGACATCGTCCGTAGAAACGCCGCGCAGCACCCGGATGTCGCCGTCATCGCCCGCAAGGTGGGCGACCGGTGGCAGGACGTGACGGCCACCGCCTTCCTCGCGGAGGTGCACACCGCCGCGAAGGGGCTCATCGCCTCCGGCGTGCAGCCCGGCGACCGGGTCGGCCTGATGTCCCGTACCCGCTACGAGTGGACGCTGCTGGACTTCGCGATCTGGAGCGCGGGCGCGATCACCGTACCGGTGTACGAGACCAGTTCGCCGGAGCAGGTCCAGTGGATCCTCTCCGACTCGGGTGCCACCGCCTGCGTGGTCGAACTGGACAACCACGCGGCGGCCGTCGACTCGGTGCGCGACAACCTGCCCGCCCTCAAGCACATCTGGCAGATCGAGGCCGGCGGCCTGGAGGAACTGGGGCGTCTGGGGCAGGACGTCACCGACGAGGCCGTGGAGGAGCGCAGTTCGCTCGCCAAGGCCGACGACCCGGCGACCATCGTGTACACCTCCGGCACCACCGGCCGGCCCAAGGGCTGCGTGCTCACCCACCGCAGCTTCTTCGCCGAGTGCGGGAACATCGTGGAGCGACTGCGGCCGCTGTTCCGCACCGGCGAGTGCTCCGTTCTTCTCTTCCTGCCGCTCGCGCACGTCTTCGGCCGGCTCGTGCAGATCGCTCCGATGATGGCGCCGATCAAGCTGGGCACGGTGCCGGACATCAAGGACCTCACCAACGAGCTGGCCTCGTTCCGGCCGACGCTGATCCTGGGCGTGCCGCGCGTCTTCGAGAAGGTCTACAACTCGGCGCGGGCCAAGGCGCAGGCGGACGGCAAGGGCAAGATCTTCGACAAGGCCGCGGACACCGCGATCGCGTACAGCAGGGCGCTGGACACCCCGTCGGGCCCGTCGCTCGGCCTGAAGATCAAGCACCGGACGTTCGACAAGCTCGTCTACAGCAAGCTGCGCGCGGTGCTCGGCGGCAGGGGCGAGTACGCCATCTCCGGCGGCGCCCCGCTGGGCGAGCGACTGGGGCACTTCTTCCGCGGTATCGGCTTCACGGTCCTGGAGGGCTACGGCCTGACCGAGTCCTGTGCCGCGACGGCGTTCAACCCGTGGGACCGGCAGAAGATCGGCACGGTCGGCCAGCCGCTGCCCGGCTCGGTGATCCGGATCGCGGACGACGGCGAGGTGCTGCTGCACGGCGAGCACCTGTTCACGGGGTACTGGAACAACGAGGCCGCGACCGCGGAGGCGCTGGCCGACGGCTGGTTCCACACCGGTGACATCGGCACCCTCGACGAGGACGGCTACCTGAGGATCACCGGCCGCAAGAAGGAGATCATCGTCACGGCGGGCGGCAAGAACGTGGCCCCGGCCGTGATCGAGGACCGGATCCGGGCGCACGCGCTGGTCGCGGAGTGCATGGTGGTGGGCGACGGGCGGCCGTTCGTGGGTGCGCTGATCACCGTCGACGAGGAGTTCCTGGGCCGCTGGGCGGCCGAGCACGGCAAGCCGGCGGGTTCCACCGCGGCGTCGCTGCGTGATGACGCGGACCTGAACGCGGCGATCCAGGCCGCGATCGACGACGGCAACGCCGCGGTGTCGAAGGCGGAATCGGTGCGGAAGTTCCGCATTCTCTCCTCCCAGTTCACGGAGGACTCGGGCCACCTCACGCCGTCCCTGAAGCTCAAGCGCAACGTGGTGGCGAAGGACTACGCGGCCGAGATCGAGGCCATCTACCAGAAGTAGCCCGTCTCCTGACGGTGTGTCATGGCGCGGTGTCCTCGGCGAGGACCCGCGCCATGGTGCGTTCGGCGAGCGCGGTGATCGTCACGAACGGGTTCACCCCGATCGATCCGGGCACCAGCGAGCCGTCGGTGACGTACAGCTTCGAATACCCCTTCACCCGGCCGTAGTTGTCGGTCGCCTTGCCCAGCACGCAGCCACCCAGCGGGTGGTAGCAGAAGTCGTCGGCGAACACCTTGCTGGACGAGCCGAACAGGTCGTACCGGTAGATCGTCGAGTTGGCCGAGTTGATCCGGTCGAACAGCTTCTTGGCCATGTTCACCGAGACCGCGCTGTGGGCCGCCGTCCAGCCGAGCTTGACCCCGTCGCTGCCGGAGTCGTAGGTGAAGGACGCCCGCTGCGGGTTCTTTGTGATCGCCAGATAGAGGCTGACCCAGTGCTCCAGACCGATGGGCAGCGGGGCGATCTCCGCGAAGACGGGATTCGAGGCGTTGGCCCAGTCGTCGATGCCCATGACGGGCATGGTCGACTGGTTGGCGCCGACCGTGTCCCACACGTGGTTGGCCCGGCCGAGCATCACGTTGCCGTTGGTTCCCCAGCCGCTGCCGACGCTCGCGTTCAGGGCGGGCAGGGTGCCCGTCTCCCGGGCGCGGACGAGGAGTTCGGTGGTGCCGATGCTGCCGCCGCCGAGGAAGAGGTACGTGCAGCCGTACTGCTTGGTCTCGACGACCTTGCCGGTGAGGTCGATGCGGTCGGCGGTCAGGACGTACGTCCCGTCGGCGGCCCTGCTGATCGCGCGCACCTTCTCCAGGGTGTGGATGGTGACGTTCCCGGTGCCGAGCGCGGAGGCGAGGTACGTCTTGTCGAGGCTGCGCTTGCCGGCGTTGTTGCCGTAGATGACCTCCTGTCCCAGCGCCGACTTGGTCGCCGTGCCGGCCGCCTCGCGCTGCATGTGGCCGAAGTCGTAGACGTTCGGCACGAACGTCGTCTTCAAACCGGCCTGGTCGGCGGCCTTCCGGGAGGTACGGGTGAACTGGTACCACTCGGTCGACTCGAACCAGGCCGGGTCGATCGAGTTGACGCCGAGCATGGAGCGGGCGCGCGGGAAGTAGGTGCCGTACATCTCCGCGGTGTCGACGGTCGGGAACTGCTCGGCGAAGTACGACTGGAGCGGGGTCACCGCCATCCCGCCGTTGACCAGCGAACCGCCGCCGACGCCACGGCCGACGTACACGGACATGGCGTCGTAGTGCACGCGGTCGAGGACGCCGGGATACGGGGTGATGTCCCTGTTGACGAGGTCCAGCCACAGGAAGCTGGCCAGCGGGGCCTCGGTGCGGGTGCGGAACCACATGGACCGCTGGTCCGGGGCGGCGGTGGAACAGAACACCTTGCCGTCGGAGCCGGGTGTGTTCCACAGCCGGCCCATTTCGAGGACGAGGGTGCGGATGCCGGCCTGGCCGAGGCGGAGGGCGGCGACGGCCGCGCCGTAGCCGGAGCCGATGACGATGGCGGGGGCGGATTCGACCGCGTCGGGCTCGGCGGCGCGGGCCGACTGGAGGCCGACTCTGGTGAAGCCGAGGGTGGCGGCGCTCTGCAGAGCGACCATGCCCAGGATTTGACGTCTCGTCAGCTGACGCTGCATCAGTTTTGCTGTCATGTGCGCAGCATGTGCGGACTATCCGGTTCCGCCTAGAGGTACGGCAGGGATTGGCACGGACCTTTCAAGCCGCCGTTCACAGAAGCTCCTTGAGCTTCTCGGCCAGCAGGTCCCACCGCCACTTCTCCTCGACCCACGCCCGCCCCCGCTCCCCCATCCGGCGCCGCAGCCCGGCGTCCCCGAGGAGTACGAGGATCCGTTCGGCGGCCTGCTCCACGGACCCCCCGCGCACCACCCAGCCGGTCTCCCCGTCGAGCACCGCGTCCGGGGCGCCGCCGGAGTCGCCGGCGACGACGGGCAGCCCGGTCGCGGAGGCCTCCAGGTACACGATCCCGAGCCCCTCGACGTCGAGCCCGCCCCGCCGGGTCCGGCACGGCATCGCGAACACGTCCCCGGCGCCGTAGTGCGCGGGCAGCTCGGACCAGGGCACCGGACCGGTGAAGCGCACGGACCCGGCGACCCCCCTCTCGTACGCCAGCTTGCGCAGGTCCTTCTCGTAGGGCCCGCCCCCCACGATCAGCAGCACGGCGTCCGGCTCGGCGGCCAGGATCCGGGGCATGGCACGGATCAGCGTGTCCTGCCCCTTGCGCGGCACCAGCCGGGACACGCACACCACCACCGGCCGGTCGGTCAGCCCGAGCCGCGCCCGGATCTCGTCGCCTCCCGAACCCGGGTGGAAGGTCTTCTCGTCCACCCCCGGCGGCAGCTGCACCATCCGGGACACGGCCGAAGGCGTCAGCGCCGTCGCGATCCGCGAGCGCGTGTACTCGCCGAGGTAGGTGATCGTGTCCGTGGACTGACCGATCTGCCGGAGCAGTTGCCGGGCGGCGGGCAACTGGGCCCATCCGGCCTCGTGCCCGTGGGTGGTGGCCACCAGCCGCTCGGCACCCGCCTTCCTGAGGGCCGGCGCCATCAGAGCGAGCGGTGCCGCCGCCCCGAACCACACTGACGCGCAGCCGTGCTCCCGCAGCAGCCCGACGGCCCTCCGGGTCGCTCCGGGCGTCGGCAGCAGCATGGTCGTGGAGTCCCGTACGACGGTGAAGGGCTGCTCGGCGTCGAACGCGGCCGTGGCCTCGATCCCCTCCCGGGAGCGCTTCCAGGTGGAGGCGTAGACGACCAGCCGCTCGGGGTCGAGCCGCAGCGCCATGTTGTGCAGGAACGCCTGGATCCCCCCCGGCCGGGGCGGGAAGTCGTTCGTGACGACGAGAGTCTTGTGCATCGCCGCAGACCCTACCGAACCACCTGCTCACGGCGGCCGTCGGCCGCGTGTGTGGCACGCTCACCACAGGGCGGGACATCATGTTCCCGCAGAACGGGAATCGAACGGCAGGGGATCCGGTGGAGACGACGGGCGCGAGGCGGTCACTGACGTGCCTGCTGCTCACCTGGGGCGTGACCAGGCTGCTGCTGTTGCTCTTCGTGTTCAAGGTGTACGTCTTCCCCGGCCCGGACGTCACCAGCGACGTGTCGGTCATCTACCAGGGCTGGTACGACGTGCTGCGCACCGGCACCTTCCCGCTGGACGACGTCACCTGGCAGTACCCGCCCGCCGCCGCCCTCGCGATACTTTCCCCCGCGCTGCTGCCCGGCCTGGACTACGCCTCCGCGTTCTTCGTCCTGGCCTTCCTCGCCGACCTGGCCGTCCTCGCCCTGCTGGTGTACGCGGGCCTGCGCCCCGGCCGGCGGCTGCGCGGCGCGTGGGTGTGGGTGGCGGGCGTCCCGCTGCTCGGGCCGACCGTGTACGCCCGCTACGACGTGATGGTCGTCGCGGTCGCGGTCGCCGCCCTGCTCGCGGGCTCCCGGCACCCCCGGCTGATGGGCGCCCTCGCGGGCTTCGGGGCGATGCTGAAGGTGTGGCCGGCGATGCTGCTCCTGGGCGCCCGCGCGCGCGGCAGTTGGGCCGCGGCGGCGGTGACCGTCTCCGGGCTGGCCGCGGCGTTCGCCGTCACCATGCCCGGCGCCTTCGCCTTCGTGACCTTCCAGCGCGACCGGGGCACCGAGGTGGAGTCGCTCGGCTCCCTCGTCTTCCATGTGGCCCGGCACCACGGCTGGCCCGGTGAGGTGCTGCTGAACTACGGCTCGGTCGAGTTCCTCGGCCCGTGGGTGAACATCGTCAGCACGGCCGCGCTCGCACTGACCGGCATGGCCTTCGGCTGGCTGCTGCTGTGGCGGCTGCTGGCGACCCGGTTCGAGGCGCACACCATGGCCGACGCGGCCTTCGTGGCGGTGCTGATGTTCACCACCACCAGCCGGGTGATCAGCCCGCAGTACATGGTGTGGCTGGTCGGCCTCGCGGCGGTCTGCCTGGGCTTCCGGGCGAGCCGGATGGCGGTCCCGGCGGCCCTGGTGCTGGCGGCGTGCTTCCTGACGGTCCTGGAGTTCCCGCTCTGGTTCGCGCACGTCGTGGCGAGCGACCCGCTCGGCGTCACCCTCCTCACCGTCCGCAACGGCCTGCTGGTCCTCGCCTGCGTCGCCGCCGCCCGCGTCCTGTGGCGCGAGACGGTCCCGAGGCCGGAGCCGGCCCACGTGCCGGGTCAGGCCGCCCACGCCCAGGAGGCCCCGGCCTCCTCCTGAACCCGGACCGTCCGTCAGAAGAGCACCGGCACCGCCCCGTACCGCGGGCTCAGCCCAACTGAGCCACCAGATAGTCCCGCCACCGCGCGGTGAACTCCTCCGGTGTCGTGTCGAGGACCTTCTTCATGGCGTCCTCGACCGCTCCCGCCCGCTTCTGGTGCGTGCCCACGGTCCGGTAGAACTCGTCCAGGCGGACCTCGCCCCACCGCTCGGCGATCATCCGGCAGGCCATCCAGCCGCCCTCGTACGCCCTCGCCAGCTCGGTCGCGTCCCCGCTGAAGCCGAAGTCCTGGTCGGTCGGCAGCGCGGCCGGTGTGCTGCCCGCGTGCACGGCCTCCTGCAGCTCCGGCGCGGCCTGCGCGGGCGTACGGCCGCTGCCGCGATAGCCGGCCCAGTCCGCGTATCCCTCCGACAGCCACAGCGGGGTCGCCGGGGTGGTGTGGGCGCGGGTGGCGACATGGGTGGTCTCGTGGGTGAGCACGACCTGTTTGCCGAGCGCACCGAGGACGCCGTACGCGTCGGGGTTGACGATGATCCGGTCCGCGGGCGCCCGCGCCGGGGCGCCGGTCTCGCCGGTGGTGACGGCGGCGATCCCCCGGTACGCGGAGGCGGGTGAGCCGAGCAGTCCCGCCATGCCCGCCAAGGACTCCGGTACCAGGACCACGACGTGCCGGGACCAGTCGGTGCCCCACGCGTCCGACACGGCGGGCACGGCACGGTCCGCCAGGTCCGCGTAGGAGTGCAGTGCCTCACCGCTCTGCCCGACACCGAGGACCATGCTGTGCGTTCCGCGGACGACGATCACCTCGCCCTGGTCCCACAGCTGCTGGGGGGACTTCCTGGCAGGCTGCTCGGCGTCCACGTACCACCGGCCGCCCGCGTCCCGGGAAAGCGTCAGGGTGCGGCCGACGGCGACGGGGGCCCGGTCGTAGCCCTGGACGCGGTAGCTGAGCTGAGCGTCGGCGGTGGCGGTGTCGCCGGTGCGGTGCACGGCGGTCACGCGGTAGGACCAGGAGGCGAGCGGGACCGCACTGAGGTTCTCGAACCAGCTCAGGGCACCGGTCCGGACGAACGCCGCCCGGTCCCGGTCGAGCACCGCCCTCGCGCGCCGGTCGAGGATCCGTTGGAGGTCCGTCCGCGCGCTGTCGGGGGCGGGCTTGCCGCCGCAGCCCACCAATCCCACGAGCAGCAACAGGCACAGCGCCACGACTCCGTGCCCCGACGCCCGCCCTCGACCTGCCACGTTCCGATCGTACGGGGGGGCGCGGGCGGCGGTCAGACCCGCGTCACGGTCGCGCCCGGGATCATGTCCACCGGGTCGTAGCGCACCGGCGCCCCGGGGTAGGGCGCGTGGATCACCTGACCGTTGCCCATGTACATCGCGACATGGCTGGCGTCGCTGCGGTAGGTGACCAGATCACCGGGCTGCGCCTGGGAGAGCGGGACCTGCCGGCCGGCGAAGCGCTGCGCCTGCGAGGTGCGCGGCAGAAAGACGCCGGCCTGCGCGTACGACCACTGCATCAGGCCCGAACAGTCGAAGCCGGAGGGACCGTTGGCGCCCCAGATGTACGGCCTGCCGAGCGCGGAACGGGCCGCGGCGACGGCGGACGCCGCCCGGGCCGAGGGCGCCGCGGCGCTCCCGAAGACGGGCAGGCCGACGCGGCCGGAACGCGAGGCCCGGTCGTAGGCGGCCCGCTCGCCGGCGGGCAGGGAGTTGAGCAGCGCCCGGGCCTTGGCGAGTTTCTTCTCCACGGTCCGCTTGTGGGAGGCGACGGCCTTGCGGCTCTTCTCCAGCTCGCCGAGCGTGCGGGCCGTGGCGGACCGTTCCTGGGCGAGGTCACGCATGGCCGACTGGAGGTTCCTGAGCTCGCCGGCCTGCTGGAGGGTGATCCGGTCGAGGGCAGCGGCCTTGTCGAGGTAGTCGTCCGGGTCGTCGGAGAACAGCAGCGCGAGGGACGGGTCGAGGCCACCGGCGCGGTACTGGGCGCCGGCCAGCGAACCGAGCGCGTCCCGCATGGAGTTGATGCGCTCCTGCTGCCGGGCGATCCGGTTCTGGGCGCCGCTCACCTCCTCGCGCAGCGAGTCGGCGCGCTCGTCGGCCTTGTTGAAGGCCTCGGTGGCTTTCTCGGCCTCCTCGTAGAGACGGTCCACCTCGGCACGGGTGTCCTCGTGCGGTGCGGCGACGGCCGAGGTGGCCGGCAGGCCCCCGAGGGCCGCGGCCGCGGCTGACATGACACAGAGCGCTGCACTGGCGCCCCGGTCGAACCCGGACGGTGCAAGGCGGCGATGGGACCCCACGGGAAGCCGCACTCCTTCCGCTGGCGGACAAGGAAACGCGGCAGACAGTAGCCCCGCGGAGGGGCCCTCACCAACGACCTCCGTGGGCGCGCAAACGGGACGCCCCGCCTCTGACGCAGGTCACGGGCGGGGCGCGGGCTCAGCTCAGCTTGTCGTGATTCGCCCGTTCGGGCGGTACGGTGTCCTGATCTTGGACTCGGACCGAGATCTGGCGGACCGTGATCCTGGGCTGCGATCCTGGGACCGAGATCCTGGACCGCGATCCTGACCGACCGGGGTCAGACGCGGACGCCGAACATGAACGGGCCGCCGATCGTGCCCATCGACTCGTAGCGGACGACCGTGCCGGTGCGCGGGGCGTGGATGATCTGGCCGTTGCCCGCATAGAGACCGACATGGTGCAGGTCGTTGAAGAAGAACACCAGGTCGCCGACCTTGAGCTGACTCTGGGAGTAGATCCGCGTTCCTATGGTGGCCTGGGCCTCCGAGGTGCGCGGGATGCCCACGCCGGCCTGGGCGTAGGCCCAGGAGGTCAGGCCCGAGCAGTCGTAGGAGGCGGTGCCGGTGGCGCCGTAGAAGTACGGCTTGCCGAGCTGGCTCTGGGCGGCCTGGAATGCGGCGGCGGCGCGACCGGAGCCGGCGGGGACGTTGCCGAGGTCCACACGCTGGGCCGCGTCGCGGCTGGCGCGGTTCTGCTCGGCGGCGAGGCGGGCCTTCTGAGCGGCCGTCAGCGAGTTGAGGAGCTTCCGCGCCTCGGCCAGCTTGCTCTGGACCTGCTGCTTCTTCTTACCCAGCTCGGTGCGGGTGGAGGCGAGGTCCTTGAGCTTCTCGGACGCCTCGGAGCGCTCCTGGGCGAGCTCGCGCTGCTTCTCCTGGATCTTCTTCAGCGCCTCGACCTGCTGGGCGCTGAGCTGGTCGGCGGTGGACGCCTTGTCCAGGTAGTCGTCCGGGTTCGACGACAGGAAGAGCTGGAGGGAGGAGTCGATGGAACCGGTGCGGTACTGGGCGGCGGCCGCCAGGCCCATGGAGTCGCGCAGCTCGTTGAGCTCGCCCTGGCCGCGGGCGACGTTGTCCTGGATGGTGGAGATCTCCTTCTGGAGCTTCTCCTGCTTCTCCTTGGCCCCGTTGTACTTCTCGGTGGCCGCCTCGGCGTCCTCGTAAAGCTTGTCGACCTTGGACTTGACCTCGTCCATGCTCGGCTTCTCGCTCGGCGCCGCGTTGGCGGCGTTGGCGCTGAAGGCGACAGCAGCAGCAGCGGCAGTGGTGAGCACGGTCACACGAGTACGGCTCGGCTGCTTGGGTCGACGGTGGGACGCCACGGAGGTGAACTCCTTCTTTTAAGTGATCACCTGCTCGGAGGTTCGAGGCGACCTTAGTGACCTTCCTGTGATCAGATCAAATCCTCACAGGAAAAATCTCGTCACACCCTGCATTCTTTGCACTCAAGTCACAGGAGGTGATGACCGCTTGACGCTGCGCTGCGCGACAGTTCAGTCAAATCGGGCATTGAACCTCTGTGTTGGTGTTTTCAGGACAGTCGCTTGAGAAGCACCGCAGAAGCGACCGGCCGCGCCCCCGCCCTGGCCACCCCGTCGGCGACCTCTCGGTCGGTCGACGCGACGATCACCGGACGACCCGGGGGCTCCGCGCGCACCAACTGGCGGATCAACTCGTCGGCGGTGATGCCCGGTTTCGAGAACAGCACCCGCACTCCGCGCGGCGGCGCCAGCAGCACCGGCGCGACCAGCTCGGCCCCGTCGAAGACACACGTCACCTCGGCCCCGGTCTGCGCGGCGAGCTGCGAGAGCTGCCCGAGGAGCCTCAACCGCTGCTTCTCCAGCGGCATTTGAGGATAGCCGGTCTTGGTCACGTTGTAGCCGTCGACGACCAGATGGGCCTGGGGCAGCACGAGCAACTGGTCGAGGATGGCGGGGTCGTTCTCGGACAACGCCCGTGTGGCGATGTCCTTCGGGGTCATTCGTCCCGGTTCGACCGCGTCCACGGTCTGGGCCGGCCGTACGGAGACGGGCGGCAGCGCGAGTTCCCGGCGCAGCCCTTGCGTCGCGTCGAGCAGGGTGTCCAGGAGCAGCCGTACGCGCATGTCCTCGACGCTGCGTCCCTCGCGGGCCGCCCGGCGGGTGGCCTCCAGGGAGGACTCCACCTCCCCGAGACGCGCCTTCAGCCGCCGCGACTCGCTCTCGGCGGCCGAGATCTGGGCCTGCCCCTCGGAGCGGACGGTCTCCATCTCGGCGTGCAGCTTGCGCAGCGCCGCCTCGCCGCGCTTCACGTCACTCAGGGCGGCGCGCAGCTTGCGATGCAGCGACTCGGCTTCCTTCCTGGCCGAATCCAGCTCACCGCGCAGCCGCTCGGTCTCGCCGCGGGTCTGCTCACGGGCCCGGTCGAGTTCCTCGCGCAGCCGCTCCAGTTCGGCCCGGCTCTCCTCGTCGGCGCGCTCGGCGTCGGCCCGCAGGGCCTCCTCGCCGGCCGCCGTCACCAGCTTCACCCAGCCCGTGGGCCGCAGTACGTAGGCCGCGGCCGCCACGTCGAGCGGGTCCGCGGCCGGGGGCGGCGAGCCGGAGTCCAGGGCGCCGGAGAGTTCCGGCTGGGCCTCTCTGAACTTCTCGCCGATCCGCTGCCGGAACAGCGGATCGGTCTCCAGAGCGGCCGCCATCGCGTTGCCGGCGAACTTGGCCCGCCGGTTCGGCGCGAACCGGGCGTACTGCCGCAGCTGCGCGGGCAGTTCGACGAGGGTCAGCCCGCCGAAACCGTCGGAGACGATCTGTACCACCCTGCGGCGCACTCCGTCGGGCAGCGGACGGTCGAGCACCTCAGCGGCGCCGTCGCCCGGCTCCCCGCCTGTGGTCTCCACCATCCTCACCCCATCGCCTCAGCGGGGCCCGCTCCCTCAGGAGCCGGCGCCCGGCCTGTCCACGAGTTCCACCTGGTCCACGGCATTGCACCAGCGGCAGCGCACCGAGTCGATGGTCTCACTGACCACCTCGCGCTCCTCGACCTTCGGCTCTCCGGCCAGGTCGAGGTGGACGTACTCGACGACCTTCGACGAGCGCGTCACATCGAAGCGGGTGAGGTTGCCGCAGAGGGTGCAGCGCCACCGCGTCGTGGCGGTCGGCAGGGGAACCGTCATCGTGACTGTTCGCTTCCTTCTGGTCTCGGTACCGCTGGTGCCGGTACTTCCAGTGTCGAGGACGCCCAGGGCTCCGCGACGCATATGGCTCGTTACCCTACGGCCTGGCGAGGACTCGCCGCTCGGCCGTCCACGGCGGCGAGGCGGTCTGTGTCGCTGCGTCCCCTTACGTCATGCTCTGTGTTCATGATCAGCAACTGGAGCGAGACGATCGGCAGGGCGAGCAGATCGGTCCGGAGGTCGCCGGCGCCGGTGACGTACGGGCTGATCGCCCTGTGCTCCCTGATCTTCCTGATCGGTCCCGCCTCGGGCCTCGATCCGGCGTACGGCTCCGGCGAGGCGCTGCTCACTGCGCAGCGGGCCTATTTCCACCGCTGGGGCGTGGTCCCGGCCGAACTGTTCGAGGGCTCGGCGCGCGCCGCGCTCACTCCCGCCACGGCCCTCTTCGTCCACGGGAGCTGGGTGCACCTGCTGGGCAACATGCTCTTCCTCTACGTCTTCGGGGTGATGACCGAGGAACGGATGGGCCGCGTCCAGTTCACCCTCTTCTACGCCGGCTGCGGCTACCTCGCCCTGCTGGGGTACGCCGCCGCCAACGCGGGCTCCGAGCAGTCCCTGGTGGGCGCGTCCGGGGCGATCTCGGCGGTCCTCGGCGCGTTCCTCTACCTGTTCCCCGGGGCCCGGGTGACCAGTCTTCTGCCGTTCCTCTTCTTCCTGCCGCTGCGCTTCCCGGCGTGGGTGGTGCTGCCGTTCTGGGCGGCGCTGCAGTGGCTGGCGGCCGGGCGGGCGTCCCAGGGGCCGGGAGTGGCCTACCTGGCCCACCTGGTGGGCTTCGGGGTGGGCTTCGGCTACGCGTGGGTGCGTTTCGGGCGTGGGACTAAAGTGAGGACCGCCCCAGCTCCGGCCCCCGAGGGAGAGAACCAGCCGTGATCACCGCGATCGTGCTCATCAAGACCAGCGTGGACCGGATTCCCGAGATCGCCGAGTCGATCGCCGCGCTGGACAGCGTCAGCGAGGTCTTCTCCGTCACCGGTACCTACGACCTGATCGCGATGGTCCGGGTGAAGCGGCACGAGGACCTGGCGGAGATCATCCCCGGCCGGATCAGCAGGATCCCGGGCGTGGAGGCGACGGACACGCACGTGGCGTTCCGTACGTACTCACAGCACGACCTGGAGGCGGCGTTCGCGATCGGGCTGGACTCGTGAACACCGCCTCACCAGCAGGTTCCGCTCAGACCGCGGGGACGCAGCGGCCGTCCTCGGTCCGGTAGCTCCACCGCGCGCCGTCGGTCACCAGTTCCCGCACGGCGTTCACGAACCGCTCCACGTGCTCGTCCGGCGTTCCCGCGCCGAAGCTCACACGGATGGCGTTCAGGGACTTCTCGCCCGGGGCGGCCTCGGGGGCACCGCACTCGCCCTGGGCCTCGGGGCCGGTGCCGAGGAGGGTGCGGACCAGCGGGTGGGCGCAGAACAGACCGTCGCGCACCCCGATGCCGTACTCGGCGGACAGGGCGGCGGCGAAGTGGGAGCTGTTCCAGCCGTCGACGACGAAGGAGATCACGCCGACGCGCGGGGCCTCGTCGCCGAAGAGGGACAGGATCCGGACCTCGGGCACCGCGGCAAGGCCGGCCCGCACCTTCCCGATCAGGTGCTGCTCCCGGGCTACCAGGGTGTCGAAGCCGGCCTCGGTGAGCGCCTTGCAGGCGGCGGCGATGGAGTAGGCGCCGATGACGTTGGGCGACCCGGCCTCGTGCCGCGCGGCGCTCTCGTGCCACTCCACGTCCACTCCCCCGTCCTCGCGCCGGGCGACCTTGCGGCTGGCGCCGCCGCCCGCGAGGTACGGCCGGGCCTCGCGCAGCCAGTCGGCCCGGCCGGCCAGGACGCCGGAGCCGAAGGGGGCGTACAGCTTGTGTCCGGAGAAGGCGACCCAGTCGACGTCGAGGTCCCGGACCGAGACCGGGTGGTGCGGGGCCAGCTGGGCCGCGTCCAGGACGATCCGGGCGCCGTGCGCGTGGGCGGCGGCGGCCAGTTCCCGTACGGGCCACAGCTCCCCGGTGACGTTCGAGGCGCCGGTGACGCAGACCAGGGCCGGGCCGTGCGGGTCCCGGGCGGCGAGGGCGCGCTCCAGGGTCGCGACCGCCTGGCGCGGAGTGCGCGGGGCGTCGAGGTAGGTGACGTGGGCGTCCTGCCACGGCAGCAGCGAGGCGTGGTGCTCGGTCTCGAAGACGAAGACCTGGCAGTCGGCGGGGAGCGCGGCGGCGAGGAGGTTCAGGGAGTCGGTGGTGGACCGGGTGAAGACCAGCTGGTCGTCGGCGCGGCAGTCCAGGAACTCGGCGACCGTCCGGCGGGCGTTCTCGAAGAGGTCGGTGGACAGCTGCGAGAGGTACCCGGCACCGCGGTGGACGCTGCCGTAGTACGGGGCGTACGCCGCCACGTCGTCCCAGACGCGCTGGAGGGCGGGGGCGCTGGCCGCGTAGTCGAGCGCCGCGTAGGTGACCTCGCCACCGGTGACGAGCGGGACGGTGACATCCCGGCCCAGAACGGGCAGCGGGGCACAAACAGTCTGAGCGGCGGCAGCGGTGGAGACGGACATGGCTGAACTCCCGTACGAGGCAGGCGTATTCACCACGCGAGCGACTGAGGCTCAAGCGCGGGAAGGATGAAGGGGGATGCGGAGGCGGGGCTCTGCGGCCCTATCGCATTCGCTGGCTCACGGAAAGCTCCTCGACGACCAGGACCCCTGGCCGCGCTCACTCAAACGAGTGCGAGGGGTCCGCGCTTGCCGTAGACCTCGCTGCCTACGGCCTGGTCTTCACCCGGGGCACCCCGCCACGGACGGAGGGTTGCCGGACAGTCGGCCGGGGCCTCATGACTGTCACTCATGACCTGGTCAGAAAAAGTACGTGAGTGATCGCTGTCCCGCAACCCGTGTCCGGATGGCGGGACATGCGCGCGCGGTCGTCAGGCGTTACTGGCGGACGCCCAACGCTCCAGCGTCCGCTTGGCCGCGCCGGAGTCGATGGCCTGGGCCGCCTTCTCCATCCCGGCCCGGATCTGCTCGGTCAGCGGCGCCCCGGTCGGCTCCAACGCCGCAAGACCGGCCGCCGAGTTCAGCAGGACGGCGTCCCGCACGGGGCCCTGCTCCCCGTCCAGGAGGCGGCGGGCGACCTCCGCGTTGTAGGCGGCGTCGGCCCCTCTGAGCGCCTGGACGGGAACCAGGTCGAGGCCGACGTCCCGCGGGTCGAAGGCCTCCTCGGCGACCTTGCCGTCGCGGACGATCCACACTCGGGAGGTGGCCGTGGTGGTCAGCTCGTCGAGGCCGTCGTCGCCGCGGAACACCAGCGCGGACGAGCCGCGTTCGGCCAGTACGCCGGCGATCAGCCCCGCCATCCGGGTGTCGAAGCAGCCGACCGCCGAGGCGGTGACCCGGGCCGGGTTGGTCAGCGGACCGAGCAGGTTGAACGAGGTCGGAATCCCCAGGTCCCGCCGGACCGCGCCGACGAACCGCATCGAGGGATGGAACCTGGCCGCGAAGCAGAAGGTGATCCCGGCCTCCTCCACCACCCGCGCCACGCCCTCGGGCGACAGCTCCAGGTTGATGCCGAGCTGCTCCAGCACGTCGGAGGAGCCGCTCGCCGAGGACGAGGCCCGGTTGCCGTGCTTGACGACCTTCGCCCCGGCTCCCGCGATCACGATGGCCGACATCGTGGAGATGTTCACCGTCCTGGCCCGGTCGCCGCCGGTACCGACGATGTCGACGGCCGGACCGGGGATGTCCAGTGGCTGCGCGTGCGCGTACATCGCCTCGACCAGGCCGGTGATCTCCTCGACCGTCTCGCCCTTGGCCCGCAGCGCCACCATGAAGCCCGCGATCTGGGCGTCCGTGGCCTCGCCGCTCATGAAGCGGTCCATCGCCCACGCCGTGTCGGCGGCGCTCAGGTCCCGCCCGCCGAGCAGCGCGCTCAGTACCTCGGGCCAGGAACGGTCCGCCGCGGTGTCGCCTCCAGCGGGGGTCACAGCGCTCATAAGCCGCTCCTGGCTCAGTCCCGGACTGCGGGACACGGTTCTCGTCGGCTCCACCCTATCCAGCGCCGGGCACGGCGAAGGGCCCCCGTCCGAAGACCGGACGGGGGCCCTTGCCGTGGTGTGGCGACGCGGTGATCAGTGGTGGCCGTGGCCGCTCGTGATCTCCTTGTACTCCTCGACGGTGGGCTTGGGGATCTGGGCCTCTTCGCCGTAGTACGCCTCGCTGAGCTTGGCGCGCAGCTTCTCGGAGCCCTTCGCCTTGCGCTCGACGCCGTTCTCGTCGACCGTCGGGCCGATCTCGGCCGGACGGTACTGCTCGTGCGCGGTGAGCGTGTGCAGCTGCTCCTGGCTGAGCGGCTCGTGCACCTCGATGAACTCACCGTGCGGCAGGCGCTTGATGATGCCCGACTCGCGGCCGTGCAGCACCGTCTCCCGGTCGCGGCGCTGCAGACCCAGGCAGATCCGCTTGGTGACGACGAACGCGATGACCGGTGCGACGAAGAACGCGATGCGGACGAACCAGGTGATGGAGTTGATCGACAGGTGGAAGTGGGTGGCGATGAGGTCGTTGCCACCACCGATCAGCAGCACCATGTACCAGGTGATCCAGGCGACACCGAAGGCGGTACGCGTCGGGGCGTTGCGCGGGCGGTCCAGGATGTGGTGCTCGCGCCTGTCGCCGGTGACCCAGGCCTCGATGAACGGGTAGACCGCGATCGCGACCAGGACCAGCGGGAAGATCACCAACGGGACGAAGACGCCCAGGACGAGCGTGTGACCCCAGAAGTTGATCTCCCAGCCCGGCATGACACGGATCAGGCCCTCGGAGAAGCCCATGTACCAGTCGGGCTGGGCGCCGGTGGACACCATGTCCGGACGGTAGGGGCCCATGGCCCAGATCGGGTTGATCGAGGCGATCGCCGCGATGGCCGCGATGACACCGAAGACCAGGAAGAAGAAGCCTCCGGCCTTGGCCATGTAGACCGGCAGCAGCGGCATGCCGACGACGTTGTTGTTCGTCTTTCCGGGGCCCGCGAACTGCGTGTGCTTGTGGTAGAAGACCAGGATCAGGTGGCCGACGACCAGGCCGAGCATGATGCCCGGCAGCAGCAGCACGTGGATCGAGTAGAAGCGGGCCACGAAGTCGCCGCCCGGGAACTCGCCGCCGAAGAGGAAGAACGACAGGTACGTGCCGACGATCGGCACGGACAGGATCGCGCCCTCCATGAAGCGGACACCGGTGCCGGAGAGCAGGTCGTCCGGGAGCGAGTAGCCGGTGAAGCCGGTGAACATACCCAGGACGAACAGCAGGAAGCCGAACAGCCAGTTGACCTCACGCGGCTTGCGGAAAGCGCCCGTGAAGAAGACGCGCATCATGTGCACGAACATGCCGGCGAGGAAGATCAGCGCCGCCCAGTGGTGGATCTGCCGGATCAGCAGACCACCGCGCACATCGAAGGAGATGTGCATGGTCGAGTTGAACGCCTCGGACATCAGCTGGCCCTGCAGCGGGATGTAACTGCCGTGGTACTCCACCTCGTTCATCGACGGGTGGAAGAACAGCGTCAGGTACACACCGGTGAGGATGATGATGATGAAGCTGTAGAGGCAGACCTCGCCCAACATGAACGACCAGTGGTCGGGGAAGATCTTGCGCATGTTGGACTTGGCCAGGGAGTAGATCCCCAGGCGGCCGTCGGCCCAGTCGGCGACCTTCTCGCCGGCCGGTGCCTTCCCGCGAGAGCGGCCCGTCGCGTCCGCGGACGGGGTCGTGTTGCTGGCTGAAGTGCTCATCCGCGCTCCCAGAATGCAGGACCGACGGGCTCTTCGAAGTCGCTGAGCGCCTCGAGGTAGCCATCGTCATTCACGCCGATCCGCAGCTGCGGCAGGGCGTGACCGGCGGGGCCGAAGATCACCCTGGCACCGTCGGACAGGTCGAAGGTGGACTGGTGGCAGGGGCAGAGCACATGGTGCGTCTGCTGCTCGTACAGGGAGATCGGGCAGCCCACGTGGGTGCAGATCTTCGAGTACGCGACGATGCCCTCGTGCGACCACTCGAGCTCGCGCTTGTCCTTGATGTTGTCCGGCTGGATCCGGACGATCATCAGGGCGGCCTTGGCGATCTCGGTCTGGAAATCCTCGTCGTGCTCCTCCAGGCCCTCGGGCTTGGCGAAGGTCAGCGAGCCGACCGCGACGTCGGAGGCACGCAGCGGCTCGTTGGTGTTCATGTTGACGAGCAGCAGGCCCTTGCGCCACATCGTGTGCCGGAGCTTGGTCCCGGGCAGCGGGCCGAGGTCGCGCAGCAGCATCACGCCGGAGAGCGGGAACAGGGCCAGCGCGCCGAACATCGTGTTGCGGATCAGCTTGCGGCGGCCGAGCGCGGACTCCTTGGCGCCCTCCTTGAAGTCGGCCATGACCTTGGCCTTGACCTCGGGGGATGCCTCGATCGGGTGCCGCTCGTCGGCGATCTCCACGTCGGACATCAGGGTGCGGGCCCAGTGGACCGCGCCCGCGCCGATGGTGAACAGCGCGATGCCCAGGGTCAGGCCGAGCGCGAAGTTCAGCGCGTTGATGTGCCCGATCGGGAAGACGTAGATCGCCCGGTTGTGCGGGATCGACACGTACGAGGCGATGAAGCCGACGGTGGCCAGCATCGACACCGTGAACAGCAGGGCGACCGCGCGCTCGGACCGCTTGGCGGCCCGCTCGTCGATGTCCTGGATCCGGTGCTCGTGGGGCGGCAGACCGGGATCCGCGAACGGGTCCTTCTCGTCCGCGACGCCTACCGCGCCGTGCGCGTGCTCCTGCTCTGCGGGCAGGTTCTCTTCTGGAATGTCTTGGCTACTCATGACTTCTTGGCCTTTGCGGTCCGAGCGGCGACCCACACGGCGACCGCGATCAGCGATCCGAGGCCGAAGATCCAGCCGAACAGGCCCTCGCTGACCGGACCGAGTCCGCCCAGCTCAAGACCGCCGGGGCTCTCGGTGTCGTCACCGTTGACCGCGTCGAGGTACGCGATGATGTCCTTCTTGTTCTGCTCCGACAGCGTGCTGTCGGGGAAGGAGGGCATGTTCTGCGGGCCGGTCTGCATGGCCTCGTAGATGTGCTTCGGGGAGACACCCTCGAGGTCCGGTGCGAACTTGCCGTGCGTCAGCGCGCCACCCTTGCCGGTGAAATTGTGGCACTGCGCGCAGTTGGTGCGGAAGAGTTCGCCGCCCTTGGCGATGTCGGCGCCCCCGGGGCCGTACTCCCCCTTGGTCGGGACGGACGGACCGGCACCCAGCGAGGAGATGTACGCGGCCAGCTGGTCGATCTCGGGCTGCGTGTAGATGACCTTTTTCTTCGGGATCTGCGCGCCCGGCTGCTGGGCCGGCATCCGGCCGGTGCCCACCTGGAAGTCGACGGCTGCGGCGCCCACACCCACCAGGCTCGGACCGTCGGAGGTGCCCTGACCGCCGGTGCCGTGGCAGCTGGCGCAACCGACGGCATAGAGCTTCTTGCCCTCGTCGATGGCGAGAGACTGGGCGGTTTCGTCGGCCGCAGCCTTGTCCGTGGGTGCGAACAGGACGTACAGCCCCCCGGTGCATGCCAGCGCGAGGAGTAGTACGACGACCGCCGCCAGCGGATGGCGTCGTCGTGCGGAGAGCTTTTTCACGGATTACCCCGGTGTCAGGATCTTCTGCGTCGATGCTTCTGGAATTGCGGGAGCGGTCCCGGCTACTTGATCAGGTAGATCGTGGCGAAGAGGCCGATCCAGACGACATCGACGAAGTGCCAGTAGTAGGACACGACGATCGCGGCGGTCGCCTGCTCGTGCGTGAACCTCTTCGCCGCGTAGGTGCGGCCGAGGACCAGCAGGAAGGCGATGAGGCCACCCGTCACGTGCAGGCCGTGGAAGCCGGTGGTCAGGTAGAACACCGAGCCGTACGGGTCGGAGGACAGGGAGAGCCCGTCCTTCTTCACCAACTCCGTGTACTCGAAGATCTGACCGCCGATGAAGATCGCACCCATGATGAAGGTGACGATGAACCAGCCCCGCAGCCTCTTCACGTCACCGCGCTCGGCGGCGAAGACACCGAGCTGGCAGGTGAGGGAGGAGAGCACCAGGATCGTGGTGTTCACCGACGAGAAGGGGACGTTGAGGGACTCCGCCATCTCCTTCCAGTGATCAGGACCCGTCACCGATCGCAGGGTGAAGTACATCGCGAAGAGGGCCGCGAAGAACATCAGCTCGGAACTCAGCCAGATGATGGTTCCGACGCTGGTGAGGTTCGGCCGGTTGACCGACGGGTGCGCGTGCCCGGTATCTACTGTCGTTGCTGTCGCCACGACCGACATTATGTCGGTCGCTTATCCCGCCCTCACTCCCGGGGGTGCCGTTCGGAGTGTTCGCAGGTCGGGTGCGGCCCGGATGGCCCATCGAAGGGGTGTTCCGACAGGTGTTGACGGGCTGTTCAAGGGAGTAGCATCCGCGGCATCGGGCACCGCCCGTCTCACGTCCGTACGACGCCGATGTCACGGAGGAAGCATGCAGCCGACCGCCACGGTGCTGGTCTACAGCGACGACTCCAACACCCGCGAGCAGGTGCGGCTGGCCTCCGGCAGGCGGCCGGCTCCCGATGTGCCGCCGGTCGAGTATGTGGAGTGCGCCACCCCCGCCGCCGTGATCAGTGAGCTGGACAAGGGCGGGATCGATGTCTGCGTCCTCGACGGCGAGGCCGTACCCATGGGGGGCATGGGGCTCTGCCGGCAGATCAAGGACGAGATCTTCAACTGTCCGCCGGTGCTGGTGCTCATGGGCCGGCCGCAGGACGCGTGGCTGGCCACGTGGAGCCGGGCGGAGGCGGCGGTGACGCTGCCGGTGGATCCGGTGGAGTTCGCGGCGGCGCTGGCCGCGTTGCTGCGGGACCGGAAGGCGTTGAACGCCTGAGCGCTTGAGCGCCAGGAGGAGCTCTAGACGCTCTGCGGCCTCAGCCGTGCCACTTCCTCCGGGCCCGGACCCTCCGGGTCGCCGGCGACCAGGGCACTGCCGCCGCGCCAGTTCTTCCAGGCGAGGTTCCAGTCGCCGAAGCCGTTGCCGAAGGGCTCCATGGTGTTGCCGTTGGAGTTGATGACCTGCACCACATCGCCCTCGCGGACGGTGTCGAAGAACCACGCGGCGTTGTCGGTGCTCATGCCGGTGCAGCCGTGGCTGACGTTGGCGTAGCCCTGGGAGCCGACGGACCAGGGGGCGGCGTGGACGTACTCGCCGCTCCAGGTGACGCGGGTGGCGTAGTAGACCGGCAGGTCATACGACTCCGAGGAGCCCGCGGCGATGCCGATGCTGGTACTGCGCATCCGTACGAAGCGTTCCTTGCCCAGGACCACCTTGACGCCGTTGCGGGTGTCGAAGCCGGGCTTTCCGGTGGTGACCGGGATCTGCTTGAGGACCTCGTTGTTCTTGTAGACCGTCATCTGGTGCGTGGCGGCGTCCGTCACCGCGATGACCCGGTCGCCCGTGGTCAGCCTGAGCGGCTTGGCCCGGCCGCCCCACAGCCGGTCGCTGATCTTGATGCCGTCCAGGTTGCTCCGGGCCTGGATGGTGGCGTGGGCGGGCCAGTACTCCTTGGGCCGGTAGTGGAGTTCCTTGTCGTCGACCCAGTGCCAGGCGCCGTCCACGGCCGGCATGGAGGACACCTTCAGGGCCCGTTCGACGACGGCCCGCTGAGCCTTGTCCTTGACCGGTTTGCTCAGCTTCGCGGTGATGGGCTGGCCGACGCCGTACTCGCCCGCCTTGGGCCCGAACGTCACGTCCAGGCGCTTCTGGGCGGTGGGCTTGCCGGTGTCGAAGGTGAGGACCTTGCGGCCGGGGGCGCCGTCCTCGTCCTCGGTGCTCACCCGGACCGTGTAGTGGGCGTTGGCGGCCAGCGGGGAGGTGCTGTGCCAGCGGGTGCCGTCGGCGGAGAGTTCGCCCGCCACATAGCGTCCGGTGCCATCTATGGCCGTCACGTCCGTGATGCGGCCGTCGTCGTCCTCGGCGGTGACTTCCAGGGGCTTGTCGGGGTCGGCCTTCTTGCCGTCGCCGGCGGGGCCTTTGAAGGCGATCTGGTCCGCCGCGTCGTACGGCTCGGCGGACAGCGGGTGGTCGCCGCTGCCGCAGGCGGTGACGCCCGCGCCAAGGGCGATCACCAGCAGCGTGCAGCCGGCGACGGTGCGGTTGCGGGGTGCGTGGTTCATGAGCTCACGCTAGGAAGCCCCGTCAAGCATGGCGCGCTGAGTGACTCGAACGAGGGACAGCATGTGCTGCAAAAGCACGAGCCCGGACGCTCCTGACGGAGTGTCCGGGCCCTTGGAGAGCTCGCCTTGTGCTACTGGGTGCGGTTCTCACCGCGGTAGTACTCGAAGACCCAGCCCCACAGGCCGACCAGGATCACCGGTACCGAGAAGTACATCAGCCACCAGCCGATCGCCACCGAGAAGAAGGCCAGCGCGCCGCCGATCGCCAGGAAGAACGGCTGCCAGCTGTGCGGGCTGAAGAACCCGACCTCACCGGCGTCGTCGGCGACGTCGGCCTCCTTGTTGTCCTGCGCGCCGGCGTCCACCCGCTTGGCGGTGAAGCCAAGGTAGAAGCCGATCATGACGGACAGACCGAAGGCCAGGAAGAGGGCCGTCGTGCCGGCCGGCTCCTTCGACCACACGCCATAGACGATCGCCATGGCGAGGATGAAGACGCTCAGCCAGATGAACATCCTGCCCTGGATCTTCACTTGCCGGCCTCCTTGTCGCCGTTGCCGGCCAGCGCCTTCTCACCGTGACCGGCGTTCTCGAGCTGGTCGAGAGCGGCGATCTCGGGGTGGTGCAGGTCGAACGCCGGGGATTCGCTGCGGATCCGCGGCAGGGTGAGGAAGTTGTGCCGCGGGGGCGGGCAGGAGGTCGCCCACTCCAGCGAGCGGCCGTAGCCCCACGGGTCGTCGACGCCGACCGGCTTGCCGTACTTGGCCGTCTTCCACACGTTGTAGAGGAACGGCAGGATCGACAGACCGAGCAGGAACGAACTGATCGTCGAGATCGTGTTCAGGGCGGTGAAGCCGTCGGCCGCGAGGTAGTCCGCGTACCGGCGGGGCATGCCCTCGGCGCCCAGCCAGTGCTGGACCAGGAAGGTGCCGTGGAAGCCGATGAACAGCGTCCAGAAGGTGATCTTGCCGAGGCGCTCGTCGAGCATCTTGCCGGTCCACTTCGGCCACCAGAAGTGGAAGCCGGAGAACATCGCGAAAACGACGGTGCCGAACACCACGTAGTGGAAGTGCGCCACCACGAAGTACGAGTCCGAGACGTGGAAGTCCATCGGCGGCGAGGCCAGGATGACACCGGTCAGACCACCGAAGGTGAAGGTGATCAGGAAGCCGGTGGCCCACAGCATCGGGGTCTCGAAACTCAAGGACCCCTTCCACATCGTTCCGATCCAGTTGAAGAACTTCACGCCCGTCGGCACGGCGATGAGGAACGTCATGAAGGAGAAGAACGGCAGCAGGACACCGCCGGTGACGTACATGTGGTGCGCCCACACCGTCACGGACAGACCCGCGATCGCGATCGTGGCCGCGATCAGGCCCATGTAACCGAACATCGGCTTACGGGAGAACACCGGGATCACCTCGGAGATGATCCCGAAGAACGGCAAGGCGATGATGTACACCTCTGGATGGCCGAAGAACCAGAAGAGGTGTTGCCAGAGCAAGGCTCCGCCGTTGGCCGCGTCGAAGACGTGGGCGCCGAACTTGCGGTCCGCCTCCAGCGCGAACAGCGCGGCCGCCAGCACCGGGAAGGCCAGCAGGACCAGCACACCGGTCAGCAGCACGTTCCACACGAAGATCGGCATGCGGAACATGGTCATGCCCGGGGCGCGCATGCAGATGATGGTGGTGATGAAGTTGACCGAGCCGAGGATGGTGCCGAAGCCGGAGAAGGCCAGGCCCATGATCCACATGTCGGCGCCGATGCCCGGCGAACGGACCGCGTCCGACAGCGGGCTGTAGGCGAACCAGCCGAAGTCGGCCGCGCCCTGCGGGGTGAGGAAGCCGCCCACCGCGATGAGCGAGCCGAACAGGTACAGCCAGTAGGCGAACATGTTCAGCCGGGGGAACGCCACGTCCGGCGCGCCGATCTGCAGCGGCATGATCCAGTTCGCGAAGCCGGCGAACAGCGGCGTCGCGAACATCAGCAGCATGATCGTGCCGTGCATCGTGAACGCCTGGTTGAACTGCTCGTTCGACATGATCTGCAGACCCGGACGGGCCAGCTCGGCGCGCATGAGCAGCGCCATCACGCCGCCGATCAGGAAGAACGCGAACGACGTACCGAGGTACAGCGTCCCGATGGTCTTGTGGTCGGTGGTCGTCAGCCACTTGATGACCACGCTGCCGCGACTCTGGCGCCGGACCGGCAGCTCGTCCTCGTAGTGGGACCCTGCTGCGGCGGCACCCTGGGGTTCGTTGAGGATGCTCACAGGTTGTTCGTCTCCCGGTTCTTCTCATGGGCGGTCTGCTCGATGCCCGCGGGAACGTAACCGGTCTGCCCCTTCTTGGCGAGGTCCTTGAGGTGCTGCTCGTAGCGCTCGGGGGAGACGACCTTCACGTTGAACAGCATCCGGGAGTGGTCGACGCCGCAGAGCTCGGCGCACTTGCCGCGGAAGGTGCCCTCCCTGTTGGGGGTCACCTCGAAGGCGTTGGTGTGGCCCGGAATGACGTCCTGCTTCATCAGGAACGGCAGCACCCAGAACGAGTGGATGACGTCGCGCGAGGTGAGGACGAAGCGGACCGTCTTGCCCTTGGGGAGCCAGAGGGTCGGGCCGGGGTTGCCGTTCTGCGGGTTCCGGGTGCCGGGTGTGCCGACGTCGTAGACGCCGCCGGCGTTCGCCGGGAAGTCCTTCGTGAACCGGTCCGGGATCGCGGCCAGGTTCTTGTCGGTCTTCGCGTCACCGGTGGAACCGGCCACGGGCTCGATGTAGTTGAACGCCCAGCTCCACTGGAAGCCGACGACGTTGATGGTGACGTCGGGCTCCTTCTTGAGGCTGAGGAGCTTCGATTCGTCACGGGCCGTGAAGTAGAAGAGGACCGAGACGATGATGAGCGGGACCACCGTGTACAGCGCCTCGATGGGCATGTTGTACCGGGTCTGCGGAGGGACCTCGACCTTGGTGCGGCTGCGCCGGTGGAAGATCGCACTCCAGATGATCAGACCCCACACCAGCACGCCGACGGCGAGCGCGGCAGCCCAGGATCCCTGCCACAGGGAGAGGATCCGCGGAGCCTCTTCCGTGGTGGGGGTGGGCATACCAAGGCGGGGGAAGTCCTCGTATGTGCAACCGGTTGCGGTCGCCAGGACCAGGCCCGCGGTCAGTGCCTGCAGCAGCTTCCGCCGCATCGGGCGCCGCGGCGAGCGGTCGGAGCCGTTGGGACTCACGTAGCGCCTTCCCGAGAGTCTCGCCCGCGCGGTCGGCTGCGGCCTTCTCGCTGGTCGGTCGCCGCCCTGCGTCGGGCAGGGGTTTGGATGTTTATGCGGACCAAACCCTAGCCGACGCTCTCCGAGGGTCCGCGAGGAGGGGTGCCTACTCACTCCATGGGTTCGCTTGTTTGGCGGCTGCGAGTTGTTCGTGGCTGGTCGCGCAGTTCCCCGCGCCCCTTGGGACGCTTCCCTTACTGGCGGTTTAGCGTTGCCGCATGGCCTACTTCGACGCCGCTTCCGCCGTTCCTCTCCATCCCGTTGCCCGTCAGGCACTGTTGGCCTCTCTGGACGAAGGGTGGGCCGATCCCTCCCGGCTCTATCGGGAAGGCCGGCGGGCCCGGATGCTGCTCGATGCGGCTCGAGAGGCTGCCGCCGAAGCCGTCGGGTGCCGGGCCGACGAACTCGTCTTCACCTCGTCCGGGACCAGGGCCGTGCACACGGGGATCGCGGGGGCGTTGGCGGGCCGGAGGCGGGTCGGACGTCACCTGATCGTGTCATCGGTCGAACACTCCTCGGTCCTGCACATGGCCGACGCGCACGAGGCCGACGGCGGGACGGTGACCCAGGTCGCGGTGGACCGTACGGGCGCGGCGGCCGTGGAGTCGTACGCCGACGCCCTGCGCCCCGACACCGCCCTGGCCTGTCTCCAGTCGGCCAACCACGAGGTGGGGACCGAGCAGCCGGTGGCCGCCGTCGCCGAGGTGTGCCGGGCGGCCGGGGTGCCGTTGCTGGTGGACGCGGCGCAGTCGCTGGGGTGGGGGCGGGTGGCGGGTGACTGGTCGATGCTGGCCGCCAGTGCCCACAAGTGGGGCGGGCCCTCGGGGGTCGGGCTGCTCGTCGTACGCAAAGGGGTGCGGTTCGCTCCGCGAGGGGCCGTGGACGAGCGGGAGTCTGGGCGGGCTGCCGGGTTCGAGAACATTTCGGCGATCGTGGCGGCGGCGGCCTCGCTGCGGGCCGTGCGGGCCGAGGCCGCTCAGGAGGCCGTACGACTGCGGGAGCTGACGGCGCGGATCCGGGCGCGGGTGCCCGAGGCGGTGCGGGATGTGGAGGTGGTCGGCGATCCGGAGCGGCGGCTGCCGGGGATCGTCACCTTCTCCTGTCTCTATGTCGACGGGGAGACACTGCTGCACGAGCTCGACCGTGCCGGTTTTTCCGTCTCGTCCGGATCGTCCTGCACGAGCAGCACGCTGACGCCCAGCCATGTGCTGAAGGCGATGGGGGTGCTGAGTGAGGGAAATGTGCGGGTGTCGTTGCCGCCGGGGACGGCGGGGGAGGACGTCGAGCGGTTCCTTCAGGTGCTGCCGGGGGCGGTGGCCGGCGTGCGGGAGAAGCTGGGGGCGCCGGTCGCCGAGACCGTCGTACGCGAGGACGTCCTGGTCGTGGACTCGCTCGGCAAGCGGTGCCCGATCCCGGTGATCGAGCTGGCGAAGGTCATCGGGGAGGTGCCGGTGGGCGGCACGGTGCGGGTGCTCTCGGACGACGAGGCGGCCCGGCTGGACATCCCGGCGTGGTGCGAGATGCGGGGTCAGGAGTACGTGGGTGAGGAGCCGGCGGAACGGGGCTCGGCCTACGTGGTCCGCCGGCTCTCCTGACTCAGCGCAGGTACGCCTGGACCTCTACGGCGGCGTCGTCGCCGTACGCCTTGGTGAAGCGCTCCATGAAGTGGGCGCGCTGCAGCTGGTACTCCTGGGTGCCGACCGTCTCGATGACGAGGGTGGCGAGCATGCAGCCGACCTGGGCGGCGCGCTCCAGGGAGACGCCCCAGGCCAGACCGGAGAGGAAACCGGCGCGGAAGGCGTCGCCGACGCCGGTGGGGTCGGCCTTGAGCTCCTCGTCCGGGGTGCCGACCTCGATCGGCTCGTCACCGGCGCGCTCGATGCGCACGCCGCGCGCGCCGAGGGTGGTGACGCGGTGGCCGACCCGGTCGAGGATCTCGGCCTCCGTCCAGCCCGTCTTGGACTCGATGAGGCCCTTCTCGTACTCGTTCGAGAAGAGGTACGTGGCGCCGTCCAGCAGTATCCGGATCTCGTCGCCGTTCATCCGGGCGATCTGCTGGGAGAAGTCGGCGGCGAACGGGATGGACCGGGAGCGGCACTCCTCGGTGTGGCGGAGCATCGCCTCCGGGTCGTCGGCGCCGATCAGGACCAGGTCGAGACCGCCCACCCGGTCGGCGACGGTCTTCAGCTCGATCTGCCGGGCCTCGCTCATCGCGCCGGTGTAGAAGGAGCCGATCTGGTTGTGGTCGGCGTCCGTGGTGCACACGAAGCGGGCGGTGTGCAGGGTCTCGGAGATACGCACCGAGTCCGTGTCGACGCCGTGCCGGTCCAGCCAGGCCCGGTAGCCGTCGAAGTCGAAGCCGGCGGCGCCGACCAGGATCGGCTTGGTGCCGAGCTGGCCCATGCCGAAGGCGATGTTCGCGCCCACGCCGCCCCGGCGTACGTCGAGGTTGTCGACCAGGAAGGAGAGCGAGACCGTGTGCAGTTGGTCCGCGACGAGCTGGTCGGCGAAGCGGCCGGGGAAGGTCATGAGGTGGTCGGTGGCGATGGAGCCGGTGACTGCGATGCGCACGGCGGTGACTCTCCTGTGGGGAGACGGGAGGGCGGGCTGACGGTTCACGCTATCGGGTCGGCATGGGGCACTGCGAGGATGCGGGCCGCACTGAAGTGGGGAAAACTACCTGATAGTAGATCTTTCTTCACCGACTCGACCGTGCCTACGGTGCCGCTATGACGAACTTCGATCTTTACGCCCCCGCTCCGGCCGGCTTGGAAGACGATATCGAGGGTGACTTGGAGGGCGACCTGGCGTCGCTGCGCGGCGACTGCGCCCGGATGGTCCCCCACTGGTCGCCTCCCGCCCGGATCGCTTCCCGCCCGGTCTCCCCGTCCCTCATCCACGGCGTGTCCGTGCCCGCGGCGTCCGCCCGGCTGCTGGACGCGATGTCGGAGTACGGCGACTGAGAATGACGGACCAGGGCGACTGAGGCAGCGCTTTTCAGGGAACCGTGCGCTCCCCCGCTGCGTCCCATCGCTGTCCCCCGTAAAGGGGATGCGGGATACGACCCGGTAGCCGACCTTTTGACAGGGTCGGGTCAGGGTCATGGGACAGACGCGCGGCCGAAGGAGCGATGCGGTGAACACCGAACGACCCGACAACGACGACGCCGACCGCTCCGTGGAGGAGCGGGGCGCCGGTGGCTCCGCCGAGGAGCCGGGCGCGGCGGGGAGGAAGGGCGTTTCGGGGGGACCGGGTGCCGCCTCTGCCGGGGCTTCCGCCGACGAGCGGGGGTCCGGTGCCGGGGAGGTTTCCGGTTCCGAGGGGGTTTCCGGTGCCGAGGAGGATTCCGGTGCCGCCTCTTCCGCTGTGAGCAGCCGTTCCGGCGCTTCCGACTCCGCCGAGGCGGACGCCGATGCCGGTCCGGGGGAAGCGGCCGACGCCGAACGAGAGGCCGCCGCCGCACCCGGGCCGGCCGCCGGCCCGGCGTCCGCCGCCGCTCACCAGGCCGCCGCAGGTGAAGCGCCCGCCGCCACCCCCGAGGCCGATTCCCACCCCGGCCCGGCCGCCACCAGGCCCCTCGCCGAAGAAGGTCCCGCCCCCGAACCCGAGGCCACCGCCGACGAACGGACCGCAGCCGCCCCCGAAGCCGGCGCCGGCGCCGGCGAGCAGCCCGATGCCGCGGCCGAGGGCGCCCAAGAGCCTTCCACCGCCCCCGAACCGTCCGCTTCCCAAGCTCTCACCGCCCCTCCCGGCGGCCCTCCCGCTGGCCCTCCCGCCACCGAGATCCTCCGGGACGAGCACGGTGAGGAGCTCGGCGGCCGTAGGATCCGGCGCCGCTCTCCCGCCGTCGTCGTCGCCGTCGCTGCCGCCGTGCTGGTCGTCGGGGGTGGTGGGGCGTACTTCGCGACGACCGCCGCCGAGGAATCCGCGGGGCCGGGCGGGCGTACGAC
Organism: Streptomyces sp. NPDC050287; assembly: GCF_044459385.1. Classification (NCBI taxonomy): domain Bacteria; kingdom Bacillati; phylum Actinomycetota; class Actinomycetes; order Kitasatosporales; family Streptomycetaceae; genus Streptomyces; species Streptomyces sp. NPDC050287. The sequence continues at coordinate 533,214 of NZ_JBITIY010000001.1, forward strand.
GGGCGGGGCGTCCGGGACTCCCGGTGACGGCACTCCCCCGCCGCTCGCCCTGGACGGCTACTCCCAGGGCGGCGGTACGAACGGCATCGCGCCCGGTGAGCCCAACCCCTACGGCGTGACGTACCGCGCCGCCGGTGCGCTCCCGGACGGACCGGACTCCGCGCCCGTGTACCGGACCGGGGGCCAGGTGACCAAGGACGAGGCGGCCGGCCTGGCCGCGGCGCTCGGGGCCGACGGGGCGCCCGTCGCGGCGGGAGACGCCTGGACGGTCGGGGTGGGAGACGGTACGGGGCCGAGCCTCCAGGTGAACATGCGGGCGCCCGGCAGCTGGACCTTCCACCGCTACTCCCCCGGTACGGACAACTGCCAGAGCCAGACCGTGTGCGCGAAGACACCCGCCGACCCGGGCGGCGACCCGGTGAGCGAGGCGGTGGCGAGGAAGGCCGCCGCGCCGGTGCTGAAGGCGGTGGGTCAGGACGACACGAAGGTGGACGCGAGCCGGACCCTGGGCACCCAGCGCATCGTGAACGCGGACCCGGTGATCGGCGACCTGCCCACGTACGGCTGGACGACCGACGTGATCGTCGGCGCGCAGGGCGAAGTGGTCAGCGGGAACGGCCGGCTGACGGCGCCGGTGAAGGGTGACACGTACCCCGTGCTGGGCGCCGAGGAGACGCTGGCGCTGCTGAACGCGGCGCCCGGGACCGGCCACCGCATGGGCATCGGCGGCTGTGCCACCCCCGTACCCCTGAAGGACCGGCTGGAGGCGCCCTGCGGGTCGAGGGGTTCGGCCACCGCCACCCCGGCGAAGGAGACGCTGACCGTCGAGAAGGCCGTCTTCGGGCTGGCCTCGCACACGGTGGCCGGGCGGCCCGCGCTGGTGCCCTCCTGGCTGTTCGACGTGCGGGCGGCCGGTGCCCCGGACGACTACACGGTGACGTATCCGGCCGTCGACCCGCGGTACCTCACCTCGCCGTCCCCGCAGCCGACCGAGCCGGGCGGTCGGCCGACGGCGGCTCCGGCCCCGCGGGACGTCCAGGTGGACGGCTACACGGCCGCGGGCCGGGAGCTGACCGTGAGCTTCACGGGCGGGATGTGCGCCGACTACAAGGCGACCGCGAGCGAGAGCGGGGACAAGGTGACCGTGAAGGTGACCGAGACCCGGTGGCCGGACAAGATCTGCATCCTGATCGCCAAGGTGTACGAGAAGACCGTGCAGTTGGACGAGCCGCTCGGTGACCGGACGGTCGTGGGCTCGGACGGCAAGCGGATTCCGCTGGAGAAGTCGGGGGCGCGGCTGCCTCAGGCTCCGGAGACATCCGGGGCGCGGTAGCCCATCCGGGCGTCCGGGGCGGGACGTGACGCGACGACCCCGCCCGGACACGCACGAAGGCGGCGACCCTGTCGGAGGGGGCCGCCGCCTTCTCGCTGTTCAGCTACCGGTCGTACCAGGGGTACTAGCTGAAGGAGTCACCGCAGGCGCAGGAGCCGGTCGCGTTCGGGTTGTCGATCGTGAAGCCCTGCTTCTCGATGGTGTCGACGAAGTCGATGGAGGCACCGCCCAGGTACGGGGCGCTCATGCGGTCGGTGACGACCTTCACACCACCGAAGTCCTTGACCACGTCGCCGTCGAGGGACCGCTCGTCGAAGAAGAGCTGGTAGCGCAGGCCGGAGCAGCCGCCGGGCTGAACGGCGACGCGCAGCGCCAGATCGTCACGGCCTTCCTGGTCGAGCAGGGCCTTGACCTTCGCCGCGGCGGCGTCGGACAGGATGATGCCGTCGGTGACGGTGCTGGTCTCGTCCGATACGGACATCTACATCTCTCCCGGGTTGTACGGAGACTGCTTGCCGACGGTTGCAACCGACGGGGCCGCGGATTCATTCCGGGCCGAGGACTTGAGTTCCGTGGTTCGTGCTGTCACGGGTCGCGGGTTTCCTCTTCCTGCCTTTCATGCTCGCACACCCGCGCCGGAGCGAACAGCGACCGCCTGAGCCGCCGCGGGACGGTTTCGGGATTCACGTCACATCGACGTTATGACCGTCGTCAAAGTGACATGAAGCGGGTTATGATAAATAACGTCAGTTCGACGAAAAGTAGAAAGGGTGCGTGCCGTGACCACCGCCCAGACCCAGGAGCTCGACGTACAGCCGACTCCCCTCGCCCTGCTGCTCCTCGGCCGTGAGGCCGACCCGAGGAGCGAGCGCGGTGTCGAATGCCCAGGCGACCTGCCCTCGCCCTCCGACCCGGACCTGGTCGAGCGCGCCCGTGCGGCCAAGGAGAAGCTCGGTGACAAGGTGTTCGTCCTCGGCCACCACTACCAGCGCGACGAGGTCATCCAGTTCGCCGACGTCACGGGTGACTCGTTCAAGCTGGCCCGGGACGCCGCCGCGCGTCCGGAGGCCGAGTACATCGTGTTCTGCGGTGTTCACTTCATGGCGGAGTCCGCGGACATCCTGACCTCCGACGACCAGAAGGTCGTCCTGCCCGACCTCGCGGCCGGCTGCTCGATGGCCGACATGGCGACGGCCGAGCAGGTCGCCGAGTGCTGGGACGTACTGACCGAGGCCGGCATAGCCGAGCAGGTCGTGCCCGTGTCGTACATGAACTCCTCCGCGGATATCAAGGCGTTCACCGGCAAGCACGGCGGCACCATCTGCACCTCGTCCAACGCCAAGAAGGCGCTCGAGTGGGCCTTCGAACAGGGCGACAAGGTGCTCTTCCTGCCCGACCAGCACCTCGGCCGCAACACCGCGGTACGGGACATGGGGATGACGCTGGAGGACTGCGTCCTCTACAACCCGCACAAGCCGAACGGCGGCCTGACCGCCGACCAGCTGCGGGCCGCGAAGATGATCCTGTGGCGCGGCCACTGCTCGGTGCACGGCCGCTTCAGCGTGGAGTCGGTGGAGGACGTCCGCGCCCGCATCCCCGGCGTGAACGTGCTGGTCCACCCCGAATGCAAGCACGAGGTCGTCGCGGCGGCGGACTACGTCGGCTCGACGGAGTACATCATCAAGACGCTGGAGGCGGCTCCGGCCGGCTCCAAGTGGGCCATCGGGACCGAGCTGAATCTCGTACGACGGCTGGCGAACCGTTTCGCGCCCGAGGGCAAGGAGATCGTCTTCCTCGACAAGACGGTCTGCTTCTGCTCGACGATGAACCGCATCGACCTCCCCCACCTGGTGTGGACCCTGGAATCCCTCGCCGAGGGCAACCTGGTCAACCGCATCGAGGTCGACAAGGAGACCGAGGCGTTCGCGAGGCTGGCGCTGGAGCGGATGCTCGCCCTGCCGTAGCCGGCACGTGCTCAGGGCGGGGCGGGCGCCAGGCGCCCGTCGCCGCCGGGCCTGGATTTTGCCGACGCTTTCCGGCCACCACGGCAACCTTCGTGTCCCCGGTGGCGACACGGAGGAAACCGGGCCTGCAAAGGGAACCACGTGAGCAAGAGAACAGCCGCCCCGCGCCACCGGCGGGGCGCATCGGCCGGTCGCGGTCGGCCTGTCCTGATCGCCGTACTGGCCACCGTGCTGACCGGAGGGGTGGTACTCGGCGCGGCCCTGTGGTCGCGCCCCGGTGCCGCACCGGCCGTCGGGGCGTCCTCGCCCTCACCGACGACGTACCGCGCGCACCCGTCGCCCACCGCAGCCACGTCGGCGTCCCCGTCCGTGTCGCCGTCGGTCTCCGCGTCCCCGTCGGTCTCCGCGTCGGCGTCGAAGCCCACGAAGAAGCGGGCCCCGGTCGCGGTGAAAGCCTCCGCCGGGACCGGGACCACACCCCGCACCTCGTACGGAGCCTGGCCCACCGCCACCGGCGAGCGCGCCGTGACCGCGACCATCGAGGTCACGGGCACCTACGACGGAGGTCTGAAGCGCTTCCGCGGCTCCGGCAGCCTCGGCACCGACGGCCAGTCCGAGGACCAGGGCCCTCTGTTCGAACTCGCCGACGGTGCCGTGCTGGAGAACGTCGTCCTCGGCGACCCGGCCGCCGACGGCGTGCACTGCCTGGGCAGCTGCACCCTCCGCAACGTCTGGTGGGAGGACGTCGGCGAGGACGCGGCCACCTTCAAGGGCACGTCCGCCTCGGCCACGTACCTGGTCGACGGGGGCGGTGCGCGGCACGCGGACGACAAGGTCTTCCAGCACAACGGCGCCGGCACACTGACCATCAGGAACTTCCAGGTCGCCGACTTCGGGAAGCTCTACCGCTCGTGCGGCAACTGCGCCACCCAGTACGAGCGCCACGTCGTGATCAGCGGCGTGCGGGCGACCGGCCCCGGCAAGGTCCTGGCCGGCGTCAACGCCAACTACGGGGACACTGCCGTCATCTCGGGTGTGACGCTCACGGGCGGCGACAGCCGGGACATCACCGTGTGCGAACGCTTCCGGGGCAACAGCAGCGGCGCGGAACCGACCGAACTGGGCAGCGGCCCCGACGGCACGCACTGCCGCTACAGCACCTCGGCCGTCACCTACCGCTGATCCGCGTCGGGAGCGCGCGCACCGGACGAGGGGGGCCGGGTCCCGTACGAGACCCGGCCCCCGTCACTCACACCCCGGCCGGCTCCAACTCCTCCGTCCGCACCTGCCTCTTCGCCGCCCGCTTCCGCGCCCGGCGCTCCTTGCGGAGCTCCAGCATCGCGTACAGCGTCGGGACGAGGAGCAGGGTGAGCAGGGTCGACGTGATCAGGCCGCCGATCACGACCACCGCGAGCGGCTGGGCGATGAAGCCGCCCTCGCCGGTGACGCCCAGGGCCATCGGGAGCAGGGCGAAGATCGTGGCCAGGGCCGTCATCAGGATCGGGCGCAGCCGGTGGCGGCCGCCCTCGACGACCGCCTCGACGACGCCGTAGCCCTGCTTGCGGTACTGGTTGATCAGGTCGATCAGCACGATCGCGTTGGTGACCACGATGCCGATGAGCATCAGCATGCCGATCATCGCGGGGACGCCCATCGGGGTGCCCGTCGCCACCAGCAGGCCGATGGCGCCGGTCGCCGCGAACGGGATGGAGACCAGCAGGATCAGCGGCTGGGCCAGCGAGCGGAAGGTCGCCACCAGCAGCATGAAGACGATCGCGATGGCCGCGAGCATCGCCAGGCCCAGGTTCTTGAAGGCGTCGTCCTGGTCCTGGGAGACACCGCCGATCTCGGCGGTGGCGCCCGCCGGGAGCTTCAGCGAGTTGAGCTTCGACGTCAGGTCCGCGCTCACCGCGCCGGTGTTGTCGCCGGTCGGCTTCGCGGTGATGGTGGCCGCGCGCTGACCGTCGATACGGGTCATCGCCACCGGTCCGTCGACCAGCTTCACGGTGGCGATGTCACCGAGCTCGACCGGGCCGAGCCGCAGGTTCCTCAGCTCGTCGAGGGTCCGGGCCGGCTTCGCGGACCTGATCACGACGTCCCGCTCGGTGTCGTCGAGGATCGCCTTGGCCGCGGTGGTGCCGCGGACGGCCTCGCCGACAGCCGCGCCGAGCGTCTGGTCGTTGAACCCGGCCGCCGCGGCCTCGGAGTTGGCCTTGACCGAGATGCGCGGGACGCTCTGCGAGAGGTCGCTGGTGACGTCCGTGACGTCGTCCAGGCCGGCCACGGTCTTGCGGACCTGCTCCGCGGCCCGGCGCAGGACGTCCCCGTCGGCGGCCTTCACGACCACGCTCAGGTCCTGGCTGCCGAAGCCGTCGCCGGCGGAGACGGTGGTGGTGCCGATGCCGGACAGCTTGTGCAGGCCGTCCTCGATGCTGTCCTGGACATCGTCGGACGACGCCGAGTCGTCCAGCATCACCTGGTACGAGGCCTGGTTGGTGTCCGTGCCGCCGCCGAAGGCCGCCATGAACCCGGAGGAGCCGATGGTGACCTGGTAGTCCTTGACGCCCTCGGTGTCGCCGAGCAGCTTCTCGACCTTCTTCGCCTGTTCGTCCGTCGCCGCCAGGCTGGCGCCGGGCTTCAACTCCTGCTTGACGGTGAGGACTTCCTGCTCGCCCTGGTCGAAGAAGTTGGTCTTGAGCAGCGGGGCCATGCCGAAGGTGCCGACGAGGATGACGACCGCGATCGCCAGGCTCGTCAGACGGCGCCGGGTGGCGAACCGCAGGACGGGGACGTACAGGCGCTGGAGCCTGCTCCTCGCCTCCTTCTCCTCGGCCTCGCGGCGGGCCTCCTCGGCGTCCTCGGGGGTGCCCTTCGGGGCCCGCAGGAACCAGTACGACAGGACCGGGACGACCGTCAGGGAGACCAGGAGCGACGCCAGCAGGGCCGCCGTCACCGTCAGGCTGAACGCGCCGAACAGTTCGCCCACCATGCCGCCGACCAGGCCGATGGGCAGGAAGACGGCGACCGTGGTGAGGGTCGAGGAGGTGACCGCGCCGGCCACTTCCCGGACCGCGCTCAGGATCGCCGGCCGGCGCTCCTCGCCGTAGCCGAGGTGCCGCTTGATGTTCTCCAGGACCACGATCGAGTCGTCCACGACCCTGCCGATGGCGATGGTCAGCGCGCCCAGCGTGAGCATGTTCAGGGACAGGTCACGGGTCCACAGCACGATCAGGGCGAGGACCACGGACAGCGGGATGCTGACCGCCGTGACCAGGGTCGAGCGGACCGACGCCAGGAAGACCAGGATGACGAGGACCGCGAAGAGCAGTCCGAGGCCGCCCTCGGTGGTCAGGCCTTCGATGGCCTTGGAGACCGCCGGGCCCTGGTCGCTGACGACGGTGACGCTCGCGCCGGAACCGAGGTCCTCGCGCAGGCCGGGCAGCTTGTCCTCGACCGCGTTCGAGATGGCGACCGCGCTGCCGTCGTGGTCCATGGTGACCGTGACGGCGAGGCTGGGCCTGCCGTCGGTGCGGGTGATGGAGTCGGCGGTGGCCTCCTGTTGCTCGACCGTGGCCACGTCTGCGAGGCGTACGGGCTTCTTGACGCCCTCCCCCGTGACCATCAGGTCCTGGATCTGCCGCAGCGAGGTGAAGCCGCCGCCGACCTGGACGGTGCGGTTGCCTCCGTCCTCGTCGAAGGAGCCGGCCGGCACGGTCGCGCCGCCCGCCTGGAGCGCCTGGCCCAGCGCGGCCGTGGTCAGACCCGCGTCGGCCAGCTCGGCGTCGTCGGGGGTGACGGTGACCTGGAGATCCCGTACGCCGTCGACGGTGACCTGGCCGACGCCGTCGATGTCCTTCAGCGCCGGTACGACGGTCCGGTCGAGCCGGTCGGACAGCGCCTGCTGGTCCTGGTCGGAGGTGACGGCGAGGACGACGGTCGGGATGTCGTCCGTCGACCCGGCGACGACCTGCGGGTCCACGTCGTCCGGGAGCTGGGCGCGGGCCCGGTTGACGGCCTGCTGGACGCCGGCGACGAGCTGCGCGGTGTCGTTGCCGTACTCGAAGGACGCCATGATCACGGCGTTGCCCTCGCTCGCCGTGGAGGTGACGCCGGAGATGCCGTCGACGGCCTCCAGGTTGTCCTCGATGGGCTCGACGACCTGCTTCTCGACGACGTCGGGCGACGCGCCCTGGAAGGGCGCCACCACGGACACCACCGGCAGTTCGATGGTGGGCAGGAGCTGCTGCTTGAGCTGCGGGATCGCGATCGCGCCGAACGCGAGCGCGATGAGGGACATCAGGCCGATCAGGGCCCGTTGCGCGAGGCTGAATCTCGACAGCCAGGACATGGGTCAGGGTTCTCTCTTCTGTGAGCGGCAGAAGTTCAGGAGCGGTCGCACATGTGAGCGCCCGCCCCTTCACCCTGAGCCATGAAGAGGCGCTGATCCGTAGCCCCCAGGTCCATTTCCGTATCCGGCGCCTACTCCGCGCGCAGTACGGCCGGGTTGAGCTCACTCCACCCTTGGACGTACCAGCCCGGACTCGTACGCGATCACCACGAGCTGCGCCCGGTCCCGCGCGCCCAGCTTGGCCATGGCCCGGTTGACGTGCGTCTTCACGGTGAGCGGACTGACCTCGAGGCGCTCGGCGATCTCGTCGTTGGAGTGGCCCCCGGCGACCTGGACCAGCACCTCGCGCTCCCGGACGGTGAGGGCGGCCAGGCGCTGCGCGCGGGCCGGGTCGTGCTCGTCGCCGGCCGCGTCGCCCTGGGCGAGGAAGCGGGCGATCAGGCCCTTGGTCGCGGCCGGGGAGAGCAGGGCCTCGCCGCCGGCGGCGATCCGGATCGCGCTGAGGAGTTCCTCGGGCTCGGAGCCCTTGCCGAGGAAGCCGGAGGCGCCCGCGCGCAGCGACTGCACGACGTAGTCGTCGACCTCGAAAGTGGTCAGGATGACCACCCGGACATGGGCAAGGGACGGGTCGGCGCTGATCATGCGGGTGGCGGCGAGGCCGTCGGTGCCCGGCATCCGGATGTCCATGAGGACGACGTCGGCGCGCTGCTCCCTGGTCAGCCGCACCGCCTCCGCGCCGTCGGACGCCTCGCCCACGACCTCCATGTCGGGCTCGGAGTCGACGAGCACCCGGAAGGCGCTGCGCAGCAGTGCCTGGTCGTCGGCGAGCAGGACACGGATGGTCATACGGGATCCCCCGGCTGTGCGGTGACGGTGGTGCGGGTCTTGACCGGCAGGATCGCATGGACGCGGAAACCGCCCCCGTAGCGGGGACCTGTGGTGAGGGTGCCGCGCAGCGCGCCCACGCGCTCCCGCATGCCGAGCAGGCCGTGGCCGCCGCCGGTCACGGGACCGTCGTCCTCGCCGGCGCCGTCGTCGAGGACGGTGATCTCGATGTTCGGTCCCACGCGGACGACGCTGACCTCGGCCTTCGCCTGTGTCCCGGCGTGCTTCTGGACGTTGGTGAGGGCCTCCTGGATGACCCGGTAGGCAGCCAGGCCGACGGCGGCGGGCAGGGTGATCCCGTTGTCGGCGCGGGCCACCTCGACGTGCAGTCCGGCGTTGCGGAAGGTGCCGACGAGTTCGTCGAGCCGGTCCAGGCCGGGGGCGGGCTCGGTCGGCGCCTCCGGGTCGCCGGACTGCCGCAGCAGGCCGACGGTGGCGCGCAGCTCGTTGAGCGCGGAGCGGCTGGCCTCCCGTACGTGGGCCAGGGCCTCCTTGGCCTGGTCGGGCCGTTTGTCCATGACATGGGCGGCGACTCCGGCCTGGACGTTGACCAGGGCGATGTGGTGGGCGACGACGTCGTGCAGATCGCGGGCGATGCGCAGGCGTTCCTCGGCGACCCGGCGACGGGCCTCCTCCTCACGGGTGCGCTCGGCCCGTTCGGCGCGCTCCCTGATGGCGTGGATGAAGGCGCGGCGGCTGCGGACCGCGTCGCCGGCGCTGGCGCCGATGCCGGTCCAGGCGAAGATCGCGAGGTTCTCCTGGGCGTACCACGGGAGGGGGCCGGCGAGCATGGACGCGCCGGTGAGGACGGTCATGGTGAGCAGGCCGGCCCGCAAGGCGGTGGGGCGGTCGGTGGTCGACGCGACGGTGTAGAGGGCGATGACCGCGGTCATGGCGACGGGGGCGCGGGGGTCGCTGGTGACGGCCTCGACCAGGGAGAAGCCGCCGGTGAGCGCGAGGATCACCAGGGGGGCGCGGCGGCGGAAGACGAGGGCGGCGGCGCCGAGGGTGATGAGGACCAGGCTGAGGGGGTCGGGGGTGCGAAGCGACCAGCTGACGCCCCGGTGTCCGCCCGGGTCCACGAACGAACCGGCGACCATGCAGGCGAGGACGCCGGCGGCGAGGATGGCGTCCAGCGCGAGGGGGTGCGCCTTCAGCTGACGCCGGGCACGGTCGAGGGGGTTCACGTTCGTCCACGGTACGGGGGCCCTGGCCGGGGCGGAACGGGGGGCGGCCGGCCCGTGCGGTCCCCGGGGTGCGCGCGCAGCCCTCCGCGCGGCCGGTCGGGCGGGAAGGGCCCGTGCCTGAACCAACCCTTGGATCAGCTTGGCTCAGCCCGGGATCAGCCCGTCGTCGCTCAGCAGCTCCCGTACCTCCTCCAGCGTCGCGTCCGGCGACGGGAGGATGAGTTCGGACGGTTCCAGGGAGTCGTCCGGCAACGGTTCGCCCAGTTCACGGACCTTGGACAGCAGGGCCGTCAGGGTGGCGCGGAACCCGGGGCCGTCGCCGTTCTCCATCTCCCTCAGGAGTTCGTCGTCGAGCTTGTTCAGTTCGGTGAGGTGGCCGTCGGCCAGCCTCACCTGCCCCTCCCCCATGATCCGTACGATCATGTCGCCCTCCTCGGCGTGGGCCTCAGCTGCTTGTCACTGCTTGTCGAAGCGTGGGGTGTCCTGCGGCTGCTGCTGGGACTGCTGCTGGCCCGTGCCACCTTCGATGGCCTGCTGCCCGGCGCTGCCGCCGGCCAGCTCCGCCTTCATGCGCTGCAGCTCCAGCTCCACATCCGTACCACCGGAGAGCCGGTCCAGCTCGGCCTGGATGTCGTCCTTGTGCATGCCGGACTGGTCGTCCAGGGCGCCGGAGGCGAGCAGTTCGTCGATCGCGCCGGCCCGGGCCTGCAGCTGGGCGGTCTTGTCCTCGGCGCGCTGGATCGCCAGGCCGACGTCGCCCATCTCCTCGGAGATGCCGGAGAACGCCTCGCCGATCCGGGTCTGCGCCTGGGCCGCGGTGTACGTGGCCTTGATCGTCTCCTTCTTCGTGCGGAAGGCGTCGACCTTGGCCTGGAGCCGCTGGGCCGCGAGGGTGAGCTTCTCCTCCTCGCCCTGGAGCGTGGCGTGCTGGGTCTCCAGGTCGGTCACCTGCTGCTGGAGCGCCGCCCGGCGCGAGAGCGCCTCACGGGCCAGGTCCTCACGCCCCAGCGCGAGCGCCTTGCGGCCCTGGTCCTCCAGCTTGCCCGACTGGGACTGCAGCTGATTGAGCTGGAGCTCCAGGCGCTTGCGGCTGGTCGCCACGTCGGCGACTCCGCGGCGCACCTTCTGCAGCAGCTCCAACTGCTTCTGATACGAGTAATCGAGGGTTTCGCGCGGGTCCTCGGCCCGGTCAAGGGCCTTGTTCGCCTTCGCGCGGAAGATCATCCCCATACGCTTCATGACACCGCTCATGGGCTTCGCGCGCCCCCTTCTGACGGACTCCAGCTCAGCGACTGCAACAGAACCCACAGTACGGGCCCTGCATCCATTACCGCACTGTTCGGGGACCGATGCGCTCATCCCCAAGGACGACTGGCGAAGGCGCTGCTCCGGCGTAAGGAGTAGGTGACCTTCAGGGTTACAGACGACTGGTGTTGCCGGATCGTTCCCCACCTGACTGCGGTCCATGCCCTCGCACCCCGTACCCTTGGGTTTTGTGTTCCGTAGCCGTGCCACCAAGGAAGAGAAGGCCACCGTCGCCGCCAAGGCGTCGCTGACCGACTCCAAGCAGATCCGTGACCCACAGGCCAAGAAGGGCCGGCCCACGCCCAAGCGCAGTGAGGCCCAGTCCCAGCGCCGCAGCGTGGCCAACACGACCACCTCGCGCAAGGAGGCCTCCAAGCGACAGCGCGACGAACGCCGCGCGCAGCTGGAAAGGCAGCGCCAGGCGCTGGCCACCGGCGACGAGCGGTACCTGCCCGTGCGCGACAAGGGCCCGGTCCGCAAGTTCGCCCGCCAGTTCATCGACTCACGGTTCAACGTGGCGGAGTTCTTCCTGCCGATGGCCGTGGTCATCCTCGTGCTGAGCATGGTGCGGGTGGGTTCGCTGCAGAGCATCGCGCTGCTGCTGTGGCTGGTCGTGATCGTGCTGATCGTGCTCGACTCGATCGTCTCCGGCTTCCGCCTGAAGAAGAAGCTGGCCGAGCGGTTCCCGGACGAGAACCGGCGCGGCGCGGTGGCCTACGCGCTGATGCGCTCCCTCCAGATGCGCCGGCTCCGGCTGCCGAAGCCGCAGGTCAAGCGTGGAGAGCGGCCCTGAGCACGACGCCGTTCACCGGGGGCGCGGCGGATGCCTGGCTGAACAGGCTGGGCGGACTGCGGGATGTCGTACGCCAGGAGCTGGTGGCCCGGCAGCTCGACGAGCAGATAGTCGGCCGGTTCCCGGTCGGGCGGCGGCTGCGGGTGCTCGACGTGGGGATGGGCCAGGGCACGCAGGCGCTGCGGCTTGCCCGGGCCGGGCATAAGGTCACCGGCCTGGAGCAGGACGCCAGGATGATCGCCGCGGCCCGTGAGGCCCTGTCCGGGGAGCCCGAGGGCATCCGGGAGCGGATGCGGATCATCGAGGGCGACGGGCGGGACACGGGGGTGCACTTCCTGCCGGGCAGCTTCGACGTGGTCCTGTGCCACGGTGTGCTGATGTACGTCGAGGAGCCGGATCCGCTGCTGGCGGGGCTGGCCCGGATGCTCGCCCAGGGCGGCCTGCTGTCGCTCCTCGTGCGCAACGGGGACGCGCTGGCGATGCGGCCGGGACTGTCCGGCGACTGGGCCGGGGCGCAGGCGGCCTTCGACACCACCGCCTACCGGAACCGGCTGGGCCTGGACGTCCGGGCCGACCGCCTGCACACACTGACCGCGACCCTCGCGGGGATCGGGGCACCCCTGCACGCCTGGTACGGCGTGCGGGTCTTCACGGACACGGCGACCGACGGAGCGGCGCCCCCGGCCGACCTGGAGACGCTGCTCGCGGTCGAGGAACGGGCGGGGCGGACGGATCCGTACCGCGGGGTGGCGGCCCTGCTGCACCTGTGCGGAGTGCGCGGCTGAGCCCGTTCGGGCATCTCCCGGGCATCTTTCAGACATGTGAGGGTGAGGGGGCGGCCTGCTTCCCGGCCGCCCCGCCCCTCCTACGCCTCCTCGGCCGCGCGCAGGCTCATCGGGCCGTAGATCTCCGTGGAGTCCTCGAACAGCCGCACCTGCTCGGCGCCGCCGGCCAGCAGCTCCTTCCAGTACTCCCCGAGCCAGGACTCCGCGTCCCCCTGCGTGGTGAACTCCTCGGGCTGCACCGCGGGCTGGACCTCCGTCCCGTCGGCCTTCTCGAACCGCCACGTCCATGCCGCCATGTACGCCTCCCACGTATGAACACGAGCAGAACAGAAGCCGGATCTTGGTCCGGCTCCTGCTCCGAGCCTATGCGCTCCGCGGGGTGCGCCGTGAGGAACGACGTCGGCCGAGGCGCACATCGCCACGGCCCCACGCCTCTTTGAGGCGCCCCGGTCGCGCGGGACCAGGGGTGAGCGGCGAAAATCGGTTCGTGGAACTCACTCTGCTCGGTACCGGTGCCCCCGCGGGACTGCCCCGCCCCGACTGTCCCTGCGCGGCCTGTGCCGAGTCGCTCGGCGCGGACGCGCGGGCCGCCACCGCGGCGCTCGTGGACGGCACGCTGCTGCTCGATCTGACACCCGGGGCCGCGTTCGCGGCGGCGCGGGCCGGGCAGTCGCTGGGCGGCGTACGGCAGGTGCTGTTGTCGCATCCGCACGACGGGCCCGCGGTCGAGGTGCCGGCGGGACTGCCGCAGCCCGGACGGGTGCCGGACGGGCGGGAGTTGGCGCTGCTGACGGGGCATCGGGTGCGGGCCGTGGCGCTGGACGCGCCCGGCACCGGGTACGCCGTGACCGGACCGGACGGACGGCGGCTGCTGTACCTGCCGCCCGGGGGCGCGCCGGCCGGGCTGGAGGGGGCTGCCACGGAGACGTACGACATGGTGCTCGCCGATGTCGTGGGGCGGCCGGACGCGCTGGCCCGGCTGCGGGCGGTGGGGGCGGTCGGGCCCACGACGGACGTGGTCGCCGTGCACCTCGACCACGATGTGCCGCCCGGGCCCGAGGTACGGCGGCGGCTGGCCGCGGCGGGGGCGCGGGCGGTGCCGGACGGGACGGCCCTGGTGGTGGGCGTGTACGAGGACGTACCCGATGTGCCGCGGCGGTCGCTGGTGCTGGGCGGCGCCCGGTCCGGGAAGTCGGTGGAGGCCGAGCGGCGGCTGGAGGCGTTCCCCGACGTGCTGTACGTGGCGACCGGCGGGTCCCGCAACGGGGACGGGGAGTGGGCCGCGCGGGTCGCCGTGCACCGGGAGCGCCGGCCGGGGTCCTGGCGTACGGCCGAGACGTGCGACCTGGTGCCGTTGCTGAAGGACGACGGGCCGCCGCTGATCGTCGACTGTCTGTCGCTGTGGCTGACGGACGCGATGGACGCCGTCGGCGCGTGGGACGACGCGGAGTGGGCCGACGGCGGGGAACGGGCGCTGCGGGCGCGGGTGCGGGAGCTGACGGAGGCGGTACGGGGCACCCGGCGGACCGTGGTCGCCGTGTCCAACGAGGTGGGGTCGGGCATCGTGCCGGCCACCGCGTCCGGACGGCGCTACCGGGACGAACTCGGGCGCCTGAACGCGGCGTTCGCGAACGAGTGCGAGCAGGTGCTGCTGGTGGTGGCGGGCCAGGCGCTGGTGCTGCGGGGCTGACCGGTGCGGCGCTGCGGGGCTGACCGCGGCGTCGCGGAGCTGACCGGTGCGGCGCTGCGAGGCTGACCGCGGCGTCGCGGAGCTGACCGGTGCGGCGCTGCGGGGCTGACCGCGGCGTCGCGGAGCTGACCGGTGCGGCGCTGCGGGGCTGACCGCGGCGTCGCGGAGCTGACCGGTGCTACGGGGCTGACGTCTCGCGGCGGGCGATCAGCCGGTAGGCGTTCGAGAAGCGGGTGTGTCTGAGCAGCGGGGCCAGGGCGTGGTCCAGTGCCCTGGCCGGGGCCAGCAGGGGGGCGGCCAGCCAGGAGGGCAGGGACGCGGGGAGGATGAGGGCGAGGGCGTCCGACAGGTCCTGGGGAACGTGCGCGGCCCGGCGGTCCGTCACCACGACGGCGCAGCCCTGCGACTCCAGTTCCGTGCGGAGTTCGTCCAGAGGCAGCAGGCGCAGACCGCGGGCCCGCGGGAGCCACCGCTTGCCGAGCAGCGCCGCGAACGCGCACCGCGGGTCCGGGGCTTCGAGCAGGAGGTGGCCGCCGGGACGCAGGACGGCGAGGGCCGCGCGGAGTTCGGCGCGGGGATCCGGGGTGTACGGCAGGTGGTGGAGCATGCTGACCACGTCGTAGCGGGCGCGCAACCGGGCGGTGATCCGCGGGTCCGTCAGAAGTCCGACGTGGGCCTCCTCCACGCGTTCGACCAGACGCGCCCACTCGACGTGCAGGGTGGCGTCCAGGCCGTCGAAGGACGTGTAGGGGAAGAGTTCCTTCGCCGTCCGGGGGAAGTGGGCCTCACCCGTGCCCACGTCCAGCCAGCTCTCCGGCTCCGGGAAGCACAGCATGGCCCGGGCCGTGGAGCGCAGACGCCGCGGGGAGGGGGCGGGAGACGCGGAAGGGGTGAGGGACAGAGGGGCGGACGGTGCGGACATGGGCGGCTCCCGGAGGCGTACGACAATCCGCTGCAAAACGGAACGTATGGGATGCCGATCTTGCACGCAACGACGTCGCCCCGTCGTCGTGGCGATGTGGCGCCGTCCCGTTCGATCGGGGCCGGTACTGTTCGGCGAATGAGCTCGCTTAATCTCGACGACTTCACCGATCTGATCGAGCGCCCCGACGGTGGTGTGCGCCGCGACGCCGAGGCGCGCCGGGAACGTCAGATCGTGCCGCCCGGAGCACTGGGCCGCCTCGACGAACTGGGTGAGTGGCTGGCGGCGGCGCAGTCCGCCGTGCCGGTGCGGCCGATCGAACAGCCGCGGGTCGTGCTGTTCGCCGGGGACCACGGCATCGCCGAACTCGGCGTCTCCGCGCGGCCCGCGGGCACCGCCGGGGACCTGGTGCGAGAGGTCCTGGAGGGCGGCCGTCCGGTGTCGGTGCTCGCCCGACGGCTCGGGGTGCCGGTACGGGTGGTCGACATGGCGCTGGACTGCGCGCCGGAGTCTTTGCCGGGTGAGATCTCAGGACGCCGGGTACGCCGGGGCAGCGGACGCATCGACATCGAGGACGCGCTGACCCTGGACGAGGCGGAGGCGGCCTTCCGGGCCGGGATGGCGGTGGCCGACGAGGAGGCCGACTCCGGTACGGATCTGGTGGTCCTCGGCGATGTGAGCGTGGGCGGGACGACGGCGGCGGGCGTCCTGATCGCCGCGCTGTGCGGAACCGACGCGTCCGTGGTGACCGGGCGGGGCGGACAGGCCATCGACGACCTCGCCTGGATGCGCAAGTGCGCGGCGATCCGCGACGCCCTGCGGCGGGCCAGGCCGGTGCTCGGCGACCAGTTGCAGCTGCTGGCGACGGTGGGCGGCGCCGACCTCGCCGCCATCACCGGATTTCTGCTGCAGAGCGCGGTACGGAAGATGCCGGTCATCCTGGACGGCGTGGTCGTGGCCGCCTGTGCGCTGGTCGGTCAGCGGATCGCCTTCCGGGCACCCGACTGGTGGCTGGCCGGACAGAACAGCGGGGAGCCGGGCCAGAACAAGGCCCTGGACCGGATGGCCCTGGAGCCACTCCTCGACCACGGAGTGACGGTCGGTGAGGCGGCGGGCGCACTGCTCGCCCTCCCACTGGTCCAGGCCGCGGCGGCACTGGCGGCCGAACTGCCGGAGAAGGCGGAGAAGGCGGACCTCTCGGAGGCGCCAGAGGCGGCCGAGAAGCCGGAGGACTCGGAGGGACCGGGCGAGTCGGGGGGACTGGGGGATTCGGAGGAACTGGGGGATTCGGAGAGGCCGGGGAACTGAGAGAGGCCGGGGGGACTCGGAGAACCGGGGAACTCGGAGAACCGGGGAACCGCGGCGAAAAGAGAACGTGCGTGCCGTTGCGCTGGGAGGGAAACGCTCAACAGCGCCCCTATGATCCCGCCTCATGGGATATGCCCGAATTGCCGCCGAGCAGGACCGGCCCCCGGCCCGGCAGGGTGCGGCTGCCCAGCCTGGTACGGCGGGTCGGAACGGAACGGTGGGTCAGCGAACCCCGGCGCCCCGGAAGTCCACCCCCTCCTCCCGGCGGGCCGCCGCGTTCGCCGTCTGGTACGTGCGGGGTGTCGCGTTCGTCAACTTCCTCAGTGCGGTGTGGGTTTCGCTGGGGCAGGACGTGCGGCGGCACAACCAGGAGAACTACTTCACGCCCTGTCTGCTGACCGCCGGATTCGCCTCCGGGGTGTTCACGGTGTTCCTCGCCCTCACCATGCGGCGGCGCAAGCGGGCGGCCTGGATCCTGAACCTCGCCCTCGCGGGGCCGTTCCTGGGGCTGCTCGGTCTCGCGATGGCGTTTCCGGAGGTCCGGCAGTACCCGCAGAACTGGGTCTCCCTCGGCCTCACCGCCGCGTTCGTCGCCGCGCTGCTGGCCGGGCGGCGGGAGTTCTACGCCAAGGGCGACCGGTCCAACCCGAAGCTCGCCGCGGCCGTCGCCGTCGGCGGGCTGCTGGTGTCCTCCCTGCTGGCCGCGCTGCTCGTGACGGTGACCAACCGGGCACCCGGCCCGTCGGCCTTCCCGGACCGCTGGAGTTACGGCACCCTGCGACTGGTCTCGGTCGCCGCCGACGACTTCCGCTTCCCCGGGATCGACCCGCCGAACTGGGTGAACGTCGCCATCAACGTCCTCAGTACGGCCCTCGTCCTGGCCGTCCTGTACGCCGCCTTCCGCTCCCGGCGCGCCGTCGACCCGCTCACCCCGGTGGACGAGCAACGGCTGCGGGCGCTGCTGGAGCGGCACGGCGAGCGCGACTCACTCGGGTACTTCGCGCTGCGGCGGGAGAAGAGCGTCGTCTGGTCGCCGACCGGCAAGGCGGCCGTCGTCTACCGGGTCGTCGGCGGGGTGTCGCTGGCCTCGGGCGATCCGATCGGTGACCCGGAGGCCTGGCCGGGGGCGATCGAGCCCTGGCTCGCCGAGGCGCGGGCGCACGGCTGGATCCCGGCGGTGATGGGCGCGGGCGAGGAGGCGGGGACCGTGTACGCCCGGCACGGTCTCGACGCCCTGGAGCTCGGGGACGAGGCCGTGGTCGAGGTGGACGGATTCACGCTGGAGGGGCGGGCCATGCGGACCGTGCGGCAGGCCCACAACCGGGTCACGAGGGCCGGTTACCGGGTGCGCGTCCGGCGGCACGAGGACATCCCGGCCGGCGAGATGACGTATCTGGTCAAGCGTGCCGACGACTGGCGCGACGGGGCCACCGAGCGCGGGTTCAGCATGGCGCTGGGGCGGCTCGGGGATCCGGCCGACGGACGCTGCGTGATGCTCGAATGCACGGATACCCGGGGCGAGTTGAGGGCGTTGCTGTCCTTCGTGCCGTGGGGGCCGCACGGGCTGTCGCTCGATCTCATGCGGCGCGACCGGGACTCGGACAACGGGCTGATGGAGTTCATGGTCATCGAACTGCTGCGCCGCGCCGACGAGATCGGGATCACTCAGGTCTCACTCAACTTCGCCATGTTCCGCTCGGTCTTTGAACGTGGCGCACGTCTTGGTGCCGGGCCGGTGCTGAGGCTGTGGCGGTCGCTGCTCAGCTTCTTCTCGCGCTGGTGGCAGATCGAGTCGCTGTACCGCGCCAACGCCAAGTACCGGCCCATCTGGGAGCCGCGGTTCCTGCTCTTCGAGAAGAGCGCGGACCTGCCGCGCATCGGCCTCGCGTCGGCGCGCGCCGAGGGGTTCCTGGAGGCGCCGGGACTGCCGAAGCCGACGGGGACGAGGACCACTGGATGAACACGCTCACCCGCTGGGCCCGCGCCGAATGGGGGCTGCTGTACGTCACCGTGCGCGAGCCGCTGCTCAGGCGGGGGTGGCGGGTGGTCCCGATGACGATCGGGGCGGTGTGCGTGACGGCGTTCCTGCACTACGCGCAGAACCAGTCGTGGGGCAGTCGGCTCGTGCGGGACCTGGGGGCCGTGCGCGCCGAGGACCCCCTGTGGATCGCGCTCCTGCGCACCCCCTTCTCCCTCTTCGTGCCCGCGCTCGACCTGCCGGTCTGGGGCGCCCTGACACAGATCCTGCTGGTGTTCGGGATCGCCGAGATCTGTCTGGGCTGGTGGCGGACCCTCACCCTCGCCTACGCCGCCACGCTCGCCGGAACCCTGTACGCCCGCCTCGGCATCTGGCTCGGCCCCGCCCATCCACTGGGCCTGCCGGGCTCGGACGCGCACGTCGTGGACACCGGCCCGTCGGCCGCCGTGGTGGGCCTCGCCGTCTTCCTCGGCCGGCGCTACGGCGCGTCTGTCACCGCAGCCGGGGTGATCGCGGCGATGGCGGTGGAGGTGGCGCTGAAGGAGAACCTGGCCGGCAAGGAGCACCTGGCGGCGATCGCGGTGGTCCTGCTGCTGTGCGGGGTGCCGGCACTGCGTCACCGGCGGGCGGCGGCCACCGGGGTCGCCGGGTCGGGCCTGCCGCCGATGAGGTCCTGAAATCTGCGGCGGGGACCCGCCCAGCGGCGGTCGTGGCGGTAGGCGCGCAGGATGGCGCGGGCGCGGGCGCGCGGGCGGCGGCGGTACAGACGCTTGGCCCACGGCGAGCCGGGCCGGGCCAGACGCACGAACCCGATCAGGCCGACCAGCGGGACGATCACACTGAAGATCGCCATACGGGCCTTGCCCTTGCTCAGGACCAGCAGGGCGAAGAAGAAGTTGACCGCCGCGGTCAGGATGACACCGGCGCGGTCCTGGAGCTCCTCCTGGGACATGCCGTTGACTCCGAAGGGCGTGAACCCGCCGAGGACCAGTCCGACCAGCGCCGCCGTGAGCACCACGACCTCGACGCTCTGGCGACCGGCCTCGGTCCAGTAGACGTCGGCGAGGTGCAGGATCAGCGCGAACTCGTCCAGGACCAGGCCGGCGCCGATGCCGAAGACGACGGCGAACGCGGACGCCCCGAAGCCGAACCGGCTGCTGGCGACCGCCCCGAAGCCGCCGAGGACGGTGAGGACGACACCGGGGACCACGTGGTGGATGTGCGTTCCGCCGGCGCTGACGTTGCCGAAGGGCCCCCTGCCAGCCCGGATCATGCGGGTGACGACCCGGGTGATGAGGAACGTGAGGACGAACGCGGTGAGCGCGAGAAGCAGCGGCAGCTTGCCCGGCTCGATGATGTTCCGCTGCAACCAATGTCCCATATGGCCACTTTATCCAGGGCCGCTGTCGACGCCCTCTGGGCGCCCTGACGACCGCCGGGTAGCCTGCGCCGGTGTCCACGCCCCCGCCGTCCTCGCCGCCCCCGCCGCCCCCGGAGCCCGCGGAGCCCGCAGTGTCCTGTCCGGACGGCCTCCGTTTCGCCTTCGGCACGCTCACCGCGTTCCCGGTCGAGGTGAGCCGCTGGGACCGGAAGGCGGCCCGTGCGGGCATGCTCTGCGCCCCGGTCGCCGGGGCGGCGGTCGGCGTGTGCGCCGCCGCCGTGGGACTGTTCCTGCTGTACATGGGCGCGGGCCCGTTCCTGGCCGCGGTCGCCTCCACCGCCGTGCCCGCCGTCCTGACCCGGGGCCTGCATCTGGACGGCCTCGCCGACACCGCGGACGGTCTCGGCAGCGGCAAGCCCGCCGCGGACGCGCTGCGGATCATGAAGCAGTCGGACATCGGCCCGTTCGGTGTACTCGCCCTCGTCTTCGTGCTGCTGGCCCAGGTGGCCTCGCTGGCACAGCTCTACGGCGCCTCCTGGACCCGGGGCGCGCTGGCCGCCGTCGTCGCCGCGACCGCCGCCCGCCTCGCCCTCACCCTGGCCGCCCGCACCGGGGTGCCGGCGGCCCGGCCGGAGGGGCTGGGGGCGGCGGTGGCGGGCGTGGTGCCGGTGCGGGGCGCGGTGCTCACGACGGCCGTCGTCCTGGTAGCCGCCGCGGGCGCGGGCGCGCTCCTCGGGGCGTACGACATCATCCGTACGTCCTTCGCGGTCGCCGCCGCCGTCGGGGTGGCCGAGCTTCTTCTGGGGCGCTGCACACGGCGGTTCGGCGGGGTGACCGGGGACGTGTTCGGGGCGCTCGCGGAGACGGCGGCGACGACCACGCTCGTGGTGCTGACCCTCGGCCCCTGACAGGCCCGGCACTGGGCGGCGTACCGTGAAGGCCCGCGCCAGGAATGATCGCGAGCGGCGCCGAGCGTAGGCTCGGGCCGGGGATTTACCCACCTGGGTAAAGACCGTTGCGCAGGAGGGGCCTAGGGTCGTTCGTCGGGCCCGGTCGACCCACCCGCATTCGGCCACAGCATTTTTCAACGGAAGCGAGATTTCACCACCGTGACTGCTCTCACTCTCAGCACCGCCGCGGCGCCCGGCCTGCGGGCCGACGCGATCGTGATCGGTGTTGTCAAGGGTGCCGAAGGCCCGGTCGTCGCACCGGGCGCCGAGGCCGTGGACAAGGCGTACGACGGCTCACTCGCCGGCGTCCTGGAGACCCTCGGCGCCGCCGGTGCCGAGGGCGAGGTGACGAAGCTGCCCGCACCTGCCGGCTTCAAGGCGCCGCTCGTGGTGGCGGTGGGCCTGGGCGCCGAGCCCGAGAAGGACGCCGGCTTCGACGCGGAGGCGCTGCGCAAGGCGGCCGGGGTGGCGGCGCGTGCCCTCACCGGCACCAAGAAGGCAGCGTTCGCGCTGCCGCTCACGGACGCCGCCGACGCCGGCGCGGTCGCGGAGGGCGTGCTGCTCGGGGCGTACAGCTTCGACGCGTACAAGGAAGGCGCCGCCGCGAGCGGCAGGGGCGCCAAGGCGAAGAACGGCAAGGCGCCGCTGGCCGAGGCCGCGCTGCTGGGCGGCAAGCCCCGCGACCGCGCGTACAAGGCGGCCGTCGAGCGCGCGACCGCCGTGGTCGAGGAGCTCAACCGCGCCCGTGACCTCATCAACACCCCGCCGAACGACCTGAACCCGGAGGCGTTCGCCGCCATCGCGCAGGCCGCGGCCAAGGAGCACGGCGTCAAGGTGCAGGTGCTCGACGAGAAGGCCCTGGTCAAGGGCGGCTACGGCGGCATCCTCGGGGTCGGCGCCGGGTCGGCGTCGGGGCCGCGGCTGGTGAAGCTCTCGTACACCTCCTCCAAGGCGGACAAGCACCTCGCGTTCGTCGGCAAGGGCATCACGTACGACTCGGGCGGCATCTCGCTGAAGCCGGCCGGCCACAACGAGACGATGAAGTGCGACATGAGCGGCGCGGCCGCCGTGTTCGCCGCGGTCGTCGCCGCCGCGCGGCTCGGCCTGGAGGTCAATGTCACCGGCTGGCTGGCGCTGGCCGAGAACATGCCGTCCGGCTCCGCGACCCGGCCCGGTGACGTGCTGCGCATGTACAGCGGCAAGACCGTCGAGGTCCTCAACACCGACGCGGAGGGCCGGCTGGTACTGGCCGACGCGCTGTGGGCCGCCTCCGAGGAGAAGCCGGACGCGATCGTGGACGTGGCGACGCTGACCGGCGCGATGATGCTGGCGCTGGGCAGCCGGACGTTCGGGATCATGGCGAACGACGACGCGTTCCGCTCCGCGGTGCACGAGGCCGCCGAGGAGGTGGGCGAGCCGGCCTGGCCGATGCCGCTGCCGGAGCACCTGCGCAAGGGGATGGACTCCCCCACCGCCGACATCGCGAACATGGGCGAGCGGATGGGCGGCGGGCTGGTCGCCGGTCTGTTCCTGCGGGAGTTCGTGGGCGAGGGGATCACCTGGGCGCACCTCGACATCGCCGGTCCCGCGTTCAACGAGGGCGGGCCGTTCGGATACACGCCGAAGGGCGGTACGGGGACGGCTGTGCGGACGCTGGTGCGGCTGGCGGAGCTGACGGCGGCCGGCGACCTCGGCTGATCGTCCGGTGAGGGTGACGGGGCCTCGCGCGCGGGTAGGGCCAGGGCCTGTTGCGAAAGTGGCCCCGTCGCCCGGAGGGCGGCCGCGCGGCGTCCGGTGCGTGCTCTGGGGGTCCCCCCGGCCGAAGGCTGGGGGAGTGCCGCCCGGAAGCCCTCGTACTGGGCGTACTCGGGCTTTCGGGCGGTGCGGCGAGAGTGCGTGCCGGGCGTCGCGCGGCAGAGGCCACTTTCGCAACAGGCCCTGGGCCCCGTCGCCGTCCCCCAGCGGCGCGCTCAACTGAACGTGCGACGTCTCACACACCGGCCCGGCGTCCCGTCCTGTGCTGACAGGTGCGAAGATGGGGCTCGGCAGGACAGGGCCCCCACCGAAGGGCCGAAGAACGAGCGGCCGGACACCAGCCGCCGACCGGTCGCCGCAGACCGGCGTGGCGCACATGCATGGAGGACGTGACGTGGCGAACGACGCCAGCACCGTTTTCGACCTAGTGATCCTCGGCGGTGGCAGCGGTGGTTACGCCGCGGCCCTGCGCGGGGCTCAGCTGGGCCTGGACGTCGCCCTGATCGAGAAGGACAAGGTCGGCGGTACCTGCCTGCACCGGGGGTGCATCCCCACCAAGGCCCTGCTGCACGCGGGCGAGATCGCCGACCAGGCCCGCGAGAGCGAGCAGTTCGGTGTGAAGGCCACCTTCGAGGGCATCGACATTCCCGCCGTGCACAAGTACAAGGACGGCGTCGTCGCCGGCCTGTACAAGGGACTGCAGGGGCTGATCGCCTCTCGCAAGGTCACCTACATCGAGGGCGAGGGCCGGCTGTCCTCCCCCACCTCCGTCGACGTGGGCGGCCGGCGTGTCCAGGGCCGCCACGTGCTGCTGGCGACCGGCTCCGTGCCGAAGTCGCTGCCGGGCCTGGAGATCGACGGCGACCGGATCATCTCCTCCGACCACGCCCTCGTCCTGGACCGCGTGCCCAAGTCCGCGATCATCCTGGGCGGCGGTGTCATCGGCGTCGAGTTCGCCTCCGCGTGGAAGTCCTTCGGTTCGGACGTCACGATCATCGAGGGCCTCAAGCACCTCGCCCCCCTCGAGGACGAGAACTCCTCCAAGCTTCTTGAGCGCGCGTTCCGCAAGCGCGGCATCAAGTTCAACCTGGGCACCTTCTTCTCGAAGGCCGAGTACACCCCCGACGGTGTCAAGGTCATCCTCGCCGACGGCAAGGAGTTCGAGGCCGAGGTCCTGCTCGTGGCCGTCGGCCGCGGCCCCGTCTCCCAGGGTCTGGGATACGAGGAGCAGGGCGTCGCCATGGACCGCGGCTACGTCCTGGTCGACGAGTACATGCGCACCAACGTCCCGACCATCTCCGCCGTCGGCGACCTCGTCCCGACGCTCCAGCTCGCACACGTCGGTTTCGCCGAGGGCATCCTGGTGGCGGAGCGTCTGGCCGGTCTCAAGACCGTTCCGATCGACTACGACGGTGTGCCCCGGGTGACGTACTGCCACCCCGAGGTGGCCTCCGTCGGTATCACCGAGGCCAAGGCCAAGGAGATCTACGGCGCGGACAAGGTCGTCGCTCTGAAGTACAACCTCGCGGGCAACGGCAGGAGCAAGATCCTGAACACCTCGGGCGAGATCAAGCTCGTCCAGGTCAAGGACGGTGCCGTGGTCGGCGTCCACATGGTCGGCGACCGCATGGGCGAGCAGGTCGGCGAAGCCCAGCTGATCTACAACTGGGAGGCGCTGCCGGCCGAGGTCGCCCAGCTCATCCATGCCCACCCGACGCAGAACGAGGCGCTCGGCGAGGCACACCTGGCCCTCGCGGGCAAGCCCCTCCACGCCCACGACTGACCCTCGGTCGACGAACGCGACGAACCAGACTTCCGCAATTCGTAAGGAGCAACCGAAACCATGGCGGTTTCCGTAACCCTTCCGGCGCTCGGCGAGAGCGTCACCGAGGGCACCGTCACCCGCTGGCTGAAGGCCGAGGGTGAACGCGTCGAGGCCGACGAGCCGCTGCTCGAGGTGTCGACCGACAAGGTCGACACCGAGATCCCCTCGCCCGCCGCCGGTGTCCTCGCGTCCATCAAGGTCGCCGAGGACGAGACCGTCGAGGTCGGCGCCGAGCTGGCCGTCATCGACGACGGCACGGGCGCGCCCGCTGCCGCCCCGGCTCCGGCCGCCGAGGAGGTCGCCCCGCCGGCGCCCGAGCCGGCCCCGGCCGCCCAGCCGTCCACCGAGCAGGCCGCCCCGGCGCCCGCTCCCACCGCCGAGGCCGCTTCCGGCGGCGGCAGCGCCGAGGGCACGGACGTCGTCCTGCCCGCACTCGGCGAGTCCGTCACCGAGGGCACCGTCACCCGGTGGCTGAAGGAGGTCGGCGACTCCGTCGAGGCCGACGAGCCGCTGCTCGAGGTCTCCACGGACAAGGTCGACACCGAGATCCCGGCACCCACTTCGGGTGTACTGCTGGAGATCACGGTCGGCGAGGACGAGACCGCGGAGGTCGGCGCCAAGCTGGCCGTCATCGGTGCCCCGGGTGCGGCTCCGGCCGCCGCTCCGGCCCCCGCCGCCCCGGCTCCGGCGCCCGCCGCCGAGGCCCCCGCTCCGGCTCCGGCGCCCGCCCCGGCCGCCCCCGCGGCTCCGGCTGCCCCGGCCCCGCAGGCGCCCTCGGCTCCGGCCCCGCAGCAGCAGACCACCCCGGCTCCCGAGCCGGCCCCGTCCGCTCCGGCGCCCGCCCCGGCTCCGGTCACCCCGGCCGCTGCTCCGGCCGCGACCTCCGGTGGCGACGGCGCGTACGTGACCCCGCTGGTGCGCAAGCTCGCCGCCGAAAACGGCGTCGACCTGGCCACCGTGAAGGGCAGCGGCGTCGGCGGCCGGATCCGCAAGCAGGACGTCACCGCCGCCGCCGAGGCCGCGAAGGCCGCCGCGGCCGCTCCGGCTCCGGCTGCCGCCGCGGCTCCGGCGAAGAAGGCGCCCACCCTGGAGGCCTCCCCCCTCCGTGGCCAGACCGTCAAGATGCCGCGCATCCGCAAGGTCATCGGCGACAACATGGTCAAGGCGCTGCACGAGCAGGCCCAGCTGTCCTCGGTCGTCGAGGTCGACGTCACCCGCCTGATGCGCCTGCGCAACCAGGCCAAGGACTCCTTCGCCGCGCGCGAGGGCGTCAAGCTCTCCCCGATGCCGTTCTTCGTGAAGGCGGCGGCCCAGGCGCTGAAGGCCCACCCGGTCATCAACGCCCGGATCAACGTGGACGAGGGCACGATCACCTACTTCGACACCGAGAGCGTCGGTATCGCGGTGGACTCCGAGAAGGGCCTGATGACCCCGGTCATCAAGCACGCCGGTGATCTCAACATCGCCGGTATCGCGAAGGCCACGGCGGAGCTCGCCGGCAAGGTCCGCGCCAACAAGATCACCCCGGACGAGCTGTCCGGAGCGACCTTCACCATCTCCAACACCGGGTCGCGCGGCGCGCTCTTCGACACGATCATCGTGCCGCCGGGCCAGGTCGCGATCCTCGGTATCGGTGCCACGGTCAAGCGTCCGGCGGTCATCGAGACCGAGGAGGGCACGGTCATCGGCGTCCGCGACATGACCTACCTGACCCTCTCCTACGACCACCGCCTGGTGGACGGCGCCGACGCGGCCCGTTACCTGACCGCGGTCAAGGCGATCCTGGAGGCGGGCGAGTTCGAGGTCGAGCTCGGCCTGTAAACCCCGCTCAGTGCATTACGTCGGTGCCCTCGCCCGGAATCTCCGGGCGAGGGCATCTGCGTCAGAGGCGCAGTGCTGTAGCCGAAGGGGCATAACGAACATGTAAGTCTCGTCTCACCTGCACGAAAGCGCCCCCACGCGCCCCTCCCACGGAGCGGACCGGTCGTATTGTCTAAACGTCAAACGCCCCGGGGCCGATGGGCGGCCCCTCCCTAAGGAGCCCTCATGACCGCGCCCGTCGTCCACTCGCTGCGCGAGCAGATCCGCGAGCACATCGTGGAGGGGATCGTCAGCGGGCGCTGGCAGCCGGGCGAGCGGATCGTGGAGCGGCGGATCGCGACCGAGCTGGAGGTCAGCCAGACCCCGGTGCGGGAGGCGCTGCGGGAGCTGGAGTCGCTGCGACTGATCGAGTCCGCGCCGAACAAGGGCGTACGGGTGCGGAACCTGACGGCGGCCGACCTGGAGGAGAGTTACCCGGTCCGGGCCGGCCTGGAGGCGATCGCCGCGGAGCTGGCCGCTCAGAGGCTGGCGGAGGACTGCTCGGCACTGGAGCCGCATGTCGCCGCCCTGTACGAGGCCGACCGCGACGCCGACGGCACGGGCCAGGTGCGGCACACGGTCGCCTTCCACCGGGAACTGGTCCGCGCGGCCGGCAACTCGGTGCTGCTGCACACCTGGGAGGGCCTGGGCATCGAGGTGTTCACGGCCCTGTCGATCCGGTGGCTGGGGACGGTGCAGCAGTCGTACGCGGAGGAGCACGACGAACTCGTGCAGGCCTTCCGCAGGCGGGACCCGAGGATCGCGGAGCTGGTGAAGGCGCACGTGCTGGGCTGTGCGCCGCGCGCCTGAAGCCCGTCCGCCAACCGAGCGCACCCGAGCTCACCTGCGGAAACCCTTCGAAAATGCGGCACCCGGTGCCCATCGGGAAGGCACCGCGTGCCGACTTTCTCGGAATCGAGAAGTTTTGCCCTTCAACCCTTTGATCGATCATCGATCAGGGAGTTACAGTCACCGACGGACCTCCACCGAGGTCTCAGCCCTGTCCTGCCAAAGACCAAGGGCACCCCATACAACCCCATAGGGAACCCCCTTCGACTGAGGAAGGCGGCGACATGACCGACCCCCACGCCATCCAGCCGAGCGCGCTCGACCAGCTCCCGGACCGGGACCCGGAGGAGACCGCCGAATGGCAGGCCTCGCTGGACGCGGTCGCCAAGGCGGCCGGGCCGCACCGTGCCGCGTACCTGATGCGGCGCACGCTGGAGCGGGCCGAGGGCAACGGCATCGCGCTGCCCAAGCTGCTCGAGACGGACTACGTCAACACCATCCCCACCGCCGCCGAGCCGGGCGTGCCCGGTGACGCGGAGATGGAGGCCCGGATCACCGCGTGGAACCGCTGGAACGCGGCCGCGATGGTGACCCGGGGCGCGAAACACGGCGTCGGCGGCCACATCGCCACCTTCGCCTCCGCGGCCTGGCTCTACGAGACGGGCTTCAACCATTTCTTCAAGGGCAAGGAATCCCAGGAGTCGCCCGGCTCGGGTGACCAGCTCTACATCCAGGGCCACGCCTCCCCCGGTATCTACGCCCGCGCCTTCCTCGACGGCCGGCTGACCGAGCAGCACCTCGACAACTTCCGCCAGGAGGCGGGCGGCAACGGCCTCCCGTCGTACCCGCACCCGCGGCGCCTGCCCTGGCTGTGGGAGTTCCCGACGGTGTCGATGGGGCTCGGCCCGCTCTCCGCGATCTACCAGGCGCGCTTCAACCGGTACCTCACCAACCGCGGCATCAAGGACGTCTCCCAGTCCCACGTCTGGGCGTTCCTCGGTGACGGCGAGATGGACGAGCCCGAGTCGACGGCGGCTCTCGCGCTCGCGGCCCGCGAGGAGCTCGACAACCTCACCTTCGTCATCAACTGCAATCTGCAGCGCCTCGACGGCCCGGTCCGCGCCAACTTCAAGATCGTGCAGGAGCTGGAGGCCCAGTTCCGCGGCGCCGGCTGGAACGTCATCAAGACGCTGTGGGGTTCCGCCTGGGACGAGCTGTTCCAGCTGGACACCACGGGCGCGCTGGTCCGCCGGCTGCGCGAGGTGCCGGACGCCCAGGTGCAGACGTACCAGACGCGTGACGCGGCCTACATCCGCCAGGACTTCTTCGGCTCGGACCCGGCCCTCGTCGAGATGGCGAAGCTGCTGAGCGACGACAAGATCCTGGAGTGTTTCCACCTCTCGCGCGGTGGCCACGAGGCGAGCAAGGTGTACGCGGCGTACAAGGCGGCCGTCGAGCACACGGGCGCGCCGACCGTGATCCTGGCCCAGACCGTCAAGGGCCACACCCTCGGCGAGGGCTTCGCGTCGAAGAACGCCAACCACCAGATGAAGAAGCTCTCGGTGGACGAGTTCAAGGCGATGCGCGACCGCCTCGACCTGCCGATCAAGGACAGCGACTTCGTCGACGGCGTGGTCCCCTACGGCCACCCCGGCGCCGACTCCCCCGAGGTCCGCTACCTCCAGGAGCGCCGCGCGGCCCTCGGCGGTCCGGCCCCGGCCCGCCGGACGCACGCCCTCGCGCCGCTGCCCGCCCCCGCCGAGAAGGCCTTCGCCTCCTTCGACAAGGGCTCCGGCTCGCAGAACGTCGCCACCACCATGGCTTTCGTCCGCCTGATCAAGGACCTGGTCCGCGACAAGGAGACGGGCAGGCGCTGGGTGCCGATCGTCCCCGACGAGGCGCGCACCTTCGGCATGGAGAGCCTGTTCCCCTCCCTCGGGATCTACTCCCCCAAGGGCCAGACGTACGAGCCGGTCGACCGCGACCAGCTGATGTACTACAAGGAGGCCAAGAACGGCCAGATCCTCAACGAGGGGATCACCGAGGCCGGTTCGATGGCCGACTTCATCGCCGCTTCGACGTCGTACGCGACGCACGGCGAGGCGATGATCCCGTTCTACATCTTCTACTCGATGTTCGGCTGGCAGCGCACGGCCGACCAGATGTGGCAGCTCGGCGACCAGCTCGGCCGCGGCTTCCTCGTCGGCGCCACGGCCGGCCGCACCACCCTGACCGGTGAGGGCCTGCAGCACGCCGACGGCCACTCCCCCGTCATCGCGGCGACCAACCCGGCCGCGCTGACGTACGACCCGGCGTTCGCGTACGAGGTCGCGACCATCGTCAAGGACGGCCTGCGCCGCATGTACGGCGAGGCGGCCCCGGGTGAGGACCAGAACGTCTTCTACTACCTGACCGTCTACAACGAGCCGATCCCGCAGCCGGCCAAGCCGTCCGTCCCTGGCATCGACGAGGGCATCGTCAAGGGCCTGTACCGCTTCAACACGGCGGAGTCGGCGGGCCTGGCCCCGGTCGCCAACGCCCCGCGCATCCAGCTGCTGGGCTCCGGCACGGCGATCCACTGGGTTCTCGAGGCGCAGAAGCTGCTCGCCGAGGAGTGGGGCGTGGCCGCCGACGTGTGGTCCGCGACTTCCTGGACCGAGCTGCGGCGGGACGCGCTGGAGGCCGACGCGGGCCTCCTGCGCGGCGAGGAGCGGATCCCGTACGTCCGACAGGCGCTCCAGGGTGCCGAGGGTCCGGTGCTGGCGGTCTCCGACTACATGCGCCAGGTCCCGGACCAGATCGCGCAGTGGGTCGAGCAGGACTGGTCCTCGCTGGGCGCCGACGGCTTCGGCCTCTCGGACACCCGTGAGGCGGCCCGCCGCCACTTCGGCGTCGACGCCCAGTCGGTCGTCGTGGCCGCCCTCGCCCAGCTGGCCCGCCGCGGCGAGGTCAAGGCGACGGCCGTGAAGGAGGCGCGGGAGCGCTACGGCCTGTAGGGCCTGTAGGTCATCGCTCTTGTACTGAGCGTGTGTTGAGGGGGGCACGGCTTTCGCCGTGCCCCCCTTCGCTGTCAGTGAGCCCCGGCATCATGGCCGTATGCGTGCTGCCCGCCTGATCAAAATGGTGCTGCTGCTCCAGTCCCGGCCGACCATGACCGCCGCCGAGCTGGCGCGGGAGCTGGAGGTGTCCGAGCGGACCGTCACCCGGGACGCGCAGGCGCTGTCGGAGGCGGGCGTGCCGGTGTACGCCGACCGGGGGCGGGCCGGGGGGTACCGGCTGATCGGGGGGTATCGCACGCGGCTGACCGGGCTGGCCCGCGGCGAGGCCGAGGCGCTGTTCCTGTCGGGGCTGCCGGGGGCGCTGCGGGAGATGGGTCTTCAGGACGCTGCCTCGGCGGCCCGGCTGAAGGTGTCCGCGGCGCTGCTGCCGTCGGTGCGGGACGCCTCGCGTACGGCGGCGCAGCGGTTCCATCTGGACGCGCCGAGCTGGTTCAAGGAGCCGCAGACACCCGAGCTCCTGCCCGCCGTCGCCGACGCGGTGTGGGACGACCGGCGGATCTGCGCGCGCTACGTGCGCAAAGAGGGCGAGGGCGAGGTCGTGCGGGAGCTGGACCCGTACGGGCTCGTGCTGAAGGCAGGGGTCTGGTACCTGTGCGCGCGGGTGACGGAGGACGGCTCCTACCGGGTGTACCGGATCGACCGGTTCACCGCGGTGGAGACGGGCGAGGAACGGTTCGCGCGGGACGAGGAGTTCGACCTGCCGGGCTTCTGGGAGGAGCGGGCCGAGCAGTTCGCGCGCTCCATCCTGCGCGCCGAGGCCGTCGTACGGCTGTCCCGGGAGGGGGCGCGGGCGCTGCCGTACGTCGTCGACGCCCCGTCCACGCGGGAGGCGCTGGAGGCCGCGGGCGCCCCGGACGCGGACGGGTGGGTGACGGTGACCCTCCCGGTGGAGTCCGAGGAGGTCGCCCGCAGCCAGCTCGCGGCGCTCGGACCGGAGGCAGAGGTGCTGGCTCCGGAGAGTCTGCGGGCGCGTTTCCTGCGGGACGCGGCGCGACTGGCCGCGCTGTACGGGACATAACAATCCGTCTCACTCCACGTGCGCCCCACCCGTCCAGGGCCGATGCTGGACCCGTGATGGACGAGACGGAGTTCTGGGAGCTGGTGGACGCCAGCCGCGAGGCCGCCGAGGGCGACCCCGAGGAGCAGGCGGACCTGCTCGTGGACCGGCTGCTCCAGCTGGACCCGGAGATGGTGCTGGACTTCGCCCGTCACTTCGAGGCCCGCTACAACCGCGCGTACACCTGGGACTTGTGGGGCGCCGCCTGGGTCCTGCTGGACGGGGCGAGCGACGACGCGTTCGACTTCTTCCGGTGCTGGCTGATCGGCCAGGGCCGCGAGGTCTACGAGGGCGGTGTGCACGACCCCGACTCGCTGGCCGACCTCCTGGACGACTTCGACGAGGAACTCGACGGCGACGGCGAGGAGCTCGGCTACGCCGCGGACGAGGCCTACGAACAGCTCACCGGCGTCGTAGCCCCCGACCTGGGCATCCCGCCCGCGCCCTCGGAGCCGGCCGGGACCCCCGTCGACTTCGAGAACGAGCGGGTGCTGGCGGAGCGGTACCCCAAGCTGTGGGCGCGGTTCCGGGAGTGACTTCCGGGGTGACCGGGGAGTGACTACGATCACGAGTTCGTCTCTCTCGTCTCCCTTTCCCGTCTTGCCCAGCGAGGGTCCATGGCGCGTATCCCCTACCCGGAGCGTCCCGCCGACGCCGTCGCCAGGCTTCCGGTGCCACTCAACGCCTTCCGCATGCTCTCCCACGCCCCGCCGCTGACGGGCCCGGCGATCGACCTGGGCCTGGCCGTGCTCGGCGCGTCCACGCTTCCGGTCCGGCTGCGCGAGCTGGTGGTCATGGCGGTCGCGGCCGGTACGGAATGCGCCTACGAGGCCGTCCAGCACCGCCCGATCGCACTGGCCGCGGGGGTGACTCCCGAGCAGCTCACGGCGGTCGCGCAACGGCGGGCGACCGGCCCGGAGTTCGACGCGGCGGAGTCGGCGGCCGTTACCGCCGTGCACGAACTGGTGTCCCGGCACACCCTCGCCGAGGACACGTTGGGAGCACTGCGCGCCGCTTTCACCGACCGGCAGGTCGTGGAGCTGATCACGACGATCGGCTACTACGGCATGCTGGCGGGCCTCATGAACGGGCTCGGGGTGGACGTCGACCCGTCCGGGGAGCGGTTCCTGGGGCTGACCGACCGGGGCGAAGGGAGCGAAAGGGGCGAGGAGGTATAGGCGTCAGGCTGCCGTCGTGCGGCGGCGGGCCGGGTCCGACGGGAGGTACGCCTGGGTCTGGTCGGCCCGCGCCGTGTGGTGCAGCGGTGCCTTGTTGGCCTGGTCGAGCGCGGACGCCGTGACGGCGGCCGGTCCCAGGACGACGGCCGCGACCGTGCAGAGCACCGTCCACATCCGGCTGTTGCCCCTCACGCTGCTGCTCATGATCCCCACCTCCGGTCGGCTTGTGACGCAGACCGTAGGCCACGGGAATCTCAGGGCCCTGCGCACCCGCTGTGGCGTACCTGTGAGCCTCACGCCCGGCCCTGCAGCCGTGCCGCCAGCTTCCTGATCTCCGGCAGCCGGGCGGTCAGGGCCACGCCGGGGCACCTCGTCATGTACGCGTCGTCGTGACCGGCCACGGCGGGCAGCAGGACGGCCATACCGGCCGGGTACCGGCTGAGGCTGTTGCTGGAGATCAGGCGGACCTTCGCGCGGGGGTCGATGCCGGCCAGTCCCAGCTTCCAGGCGACGAGGGCGGCGATGGACTCGGTCATCGCCTTCGGGACGGGGAGGCCGGCGGTGAAGGTGCCGAGGGCGGCGATGCCGGCCGTGCGGTGGTTGAAGCCCTGGGCGTGGGCGCCGGTGACGGGCCGGTCGATGCCGCCCGCGCGGCCCTCGTAGACGGTGCCGCAGCGGTCGACGAGGAAGTTGTAGCCGATGTCGTCCCAGTCCCGGTTCCGGGTCTGTCCCGTGTACAGGTCGCGGATGATGCGGGGCGCCTCGGCGCAGGCGTAGGCGTTGGGCGAGTCGGTGTGGTGGATGAAGACGGCGACCACCTTGTCGTCGTAGCGCGGGGGCGGCTGGGGCCGCCGGGTGTCGTCGTCCAGCCAGGCCGAGCGGGGCACGATGCGCGGTCTGGTCGCGACGTGCGGGGTGGCGGCGGGGCGGGCGGGGGCGGTCTGCCGGGAGGCACGGGCCGCGACCGTGTGCTCGGCCCCGTTCACGTACAGCACCAGCGCGACGACGGCGGCCAGTCCGGGCAGAGTGCCGAGCAGCACGAGCGCGGCGCCCGGTATCCGTACCGGACGGCGTCTCCGTGCCCGTCGCTGCCTTCGCGGGACACACATGTTCCCACTGTCCGACGGATCCGCCGCGCCCGCGATGTGTGCTGTGCCACCCGGTGGAACCATCGTCCCTGTGCGCGACGTTTTTCCAGGTGCACGCACACGTGGCCGGTTCCGGTGGCCACGCGTGCGCGCGGCTGATCACTGGGAGCGTCTGGCGCGTACTAGGAGACGCCCCCTGAGGGGTCCGACAGAAAGGCGGCTCCGTGGACCTGCTCGACATCCTGCTGTTGCTGGTGATCCTCGCCTACGCGGCGTCCGGCTACCGGCGCGGGCTGGTGGCCGGCTGTGTCTCGTTCGCCGGTTTCGTCGGCGGCGCGGCCGTCGGCGTATGGGTGCTGCCGTGGACGATGGACATGGCGTCGCCGGCGACCACCGCGGCGACGGTGACCGCCGTGCTGACGGTGCTGGTCCCGGCCGCCGTGGGACACGAGCTCGCCGGGCGGCTGGCGCTCACACTGCGGCGGGAACTGGACCGGGGGCCGCTCAGGGTGGCCGACGGCGTCGGCGGGGCCGCGGCCAACTCGGTGGCCGTGCTGATCGTGGCCTGGGTGGCCGCGAGCGTGCTCGGCGCGTCCTCGTCTGCGCTGGTCACCACCGCGATCCGGGACTCGGCCCTGCTGGGCGCCGTACAGAACACGATGCCGGACACCACCCCGGCCTGGTTCTCCCGGGCCACCTCCGCGCTCACCCAGGCGGGCTTCCCGCAGGTCTTCAACCCCTTCGAGAACGAGTCGACGGCCCAGGTCGCCAGGCCCACCGGCGACAGCGTCACCCCGAGCGCCACGAACGCGGCCAAGGTGAGCACCGTGAAGATCGAGGGCGTCTCGGGCACGCAGGGCCGCGAGGGCAGCGGCTTCGTGTACGCGCCGCGGCATGTGATGACCAACGCCCACGTGGTGGCCGGCATCGACGACCCGAGCGTGCGTGTCGGCGGTGTCGGGCGGGCGTACCCGGCACGCGTGGTGCTCTTCGACCCGGACAAGGACGTCGCGGTGCTGTACGTCCCCGAACTGAGCGCTCCGGTGCTGCGGTTCGACACCGGCGCCTCGCGCGGCAACTCGGCGGTCGTCGCCGGTTATCCGGAGGACGGCGACCTGAACCTCCAGGCGGCCACCGTGGCGAACCGGGTGCGGGCGACCGGGCAGAACATCTACAGCGACGCCACCGTCACCCGCGAGATCTACTCGATCCGCTCCACGGTCCGCCCCGGCAACTCCGGCGGCCCCCTGCTGACCACGGCCGGCAAGGTCTACGGCGTCGTCTTCGCCCGCTCCACCTCGGACAACGAGACGGGGTACGTGCTGACGGCCGACGAGGTCGCGCCCGACGCGCAGCGCGCGGCGAACGCGACGGCACGGGTGGACACGGGCGAACTGATCACGTCCTGAGCGGTGCTCGCCGGGCACGCCCCGGCCGCCGCGCCGGCCGGGTCCCGCTCTGCCCGGTGGAGCGCGGGCGTCGTACGACGGACCCGGCCGACCAGGTCAGTCGTACGACGGATCCGGCCGACCAAATCAGAGGGTGCGGCCCATGAGCACGTCGTCGACGTACTCGCCCTCCAGCAGGAACTCCTCGGGCAGGATCCCCTCCACCACGAACCCCTCGGACTCGTAGAGCCCCCGGGCGGGGGTGTTGTGCGCGAGCACGCGCAGGCTGATCCGGCGCGCCCCCTGCCGCCGCGCCTCCTCCAGCGCCCCCCGCAGCAGCGCCCGGCCGACCCCGGTGCCGCGCGCCTCCTCGGCCACGGCGAGGCCCTGGATCTGGCGGACGTGGGCGTTGCAGGCGAGGGATGTCGGGAAGCTCAGCCGGATGAAGCCGACGACGTTTCCGTCCAGCTCGGCGACGAGGTGGTCCCGGGGGCCGAACCGTTCGGTGTAGAAGGGCGGGTACGGCGGCTGGGGGCGCGGTTGGACGGCGTGCAGCGGGGACCAGGTCCGTCGGTCGATGCGGGCCAGCGTCTCCTCGTCGTCGAGGGTGGCGTGACGTATGCGGGGTACGGACATGCCGGTCACCCTATGACGGGCCACCGGGACCGGACCGGCGTTTTACCCACCGACCAGGCAGAATGAGCCCATGGAGCCTTCAAGGATCGCGGTGGCCGGTGCCTCCGGTCTGATCGGCGGCGCCCTGGTGCGGTCCCTGACCGCGGACGGGCACACGGTGGTGCGGTTGGTGCGCCGGGCACCCCGGACACCGGACGAGGTCCGCTGGGACCCCGGGCGCAAGTACGTCGACACGGCCGGCCTCGCCGGGTGCGACGCCGTGGTCAACCTGGCCGGGGCGGGCGTGGGTTCGCGGCGCTGGACGGATGCCTACAAGGCCACGATCCGGGACAGCCGGGTGCTGGGCACGGCGGCCCTCGCCGAGGCGGTGGCCGCTCTGGACACGCCGCCGCGGGTCTTCGTGAACGGCAGCGCGATGGGCTACTACGGCGAGACCGGCGACCGGCCCGTCGACGAGGACGCGCCGCCCGGGGAGGGCTTCCTGCCCGAACTGTGCGTGGAGTGGGAGGGCGCCGCGGCACCGGCCCAGGAGGCGGGCGTCCGCACGGTGTTCCCCCGGACGGGCCTGGTCGTGGCCAAGGAGGGCGGGGCCTGGGGGCGGCTGTTCCCGCTCTTCAAGGCGGGCCTGGGCGGGCGGATGGGTGACGGGCGGCAGTACTGGTCGTTCGTCGCGCTGCACGACGAGGTGGCCGCGATCCGGCATCTCATCGACACCGACGGCCTGTCGGGGCCGTTCAACATCACCGCCCCGCGGCCGCTGACGAACGGTGAGATCACCGCCGCGATGGGGCGTGTGCTGCACCGGCCGACGCTGTTCACGGTGCCCGCGCCGGTGCTGCGGGCGGCGCTCGGCGAGATGGCCGGGGATGTGCTGGGCAGCCAGCGGGTGTTGCCGATGCGGCTGCTGGAGTCGGGGTTCACGTTCGCGTTCCCGGAGATCGAGGAGGCGATCCGGGCGGCTCTGTGACGCCTGCGGTCGTATGCGACCGTCGTGCGACCGTGCCCTGTCGATGCGCGACTGTCCCGGACCGGTCACGGCCCTACCCTCGACCCGCACTCGGGTATTCCCGGAGCCAGTTGGAGGCAGGACGTCTCCTCCGGCCGCGCAACCTCGAGGAGGGGCACGTGCTTGAGCCCGCGAACCAGGCGGACGTCGTGATCGTGGGAGCCGGGGTCGCCGGGCTCTTCGCGGCGCATCGGCTGACCAGCGCAGGAGTGACGACCGCGGTACTGGAGGCGGCCCCGTGTGCGGGCGGCCGTATGTCGACCGAGAAGGTCGACGGCTTCCGGCTCGACCGCATCGGGCAGCTGCTGTCCACGGCGTATCCCGAGCTACGGCCGGCACCCGGGCTGGACGCCCTGGTGCTGCGGCCCTTCGCCCCGGGTGTGCTGCTGCACAGCGACGGACGCCATCACCGCGCGGGCGTCCTCACCGGTACGGGGGGCGCACGGGGCGCACTGGGCGCACGGGGGGCACTCCACGCGGTGCGCGCCCTGGCGAGCGCTCCCAGGTCTGCCGCCGCGCCGAAGGGCCGGGGAGCGCCGCGGCAGACCGGCGCGTCCGGCTCGTCCGGCGACTGGGGTGATCCGGAGCCGGCCTCCGAACCGAGGAGCCGGGCCCTTCCCTGGCCGAGCGCGGGGGCAAGGGGCGTTCCGCGGCCGGGGGCGGGGGCGGGGGCAAGGAGCGTTCTCCGACCGGGCGCCGGGGCGAAGGGCCGGAATGTTCCCGGGGCGAAGGGCCGGCGTGGCGCCTGGCCGGCCCCCGTGCCCGGGGCCGCCCGCGGCGCGCTCCGCGCGACAGCGCCGCTCGGCACCGCCGTCGACCAGGCCCGGCTCGGGGCCGCGCTGTCCCGGATCGCGCACACGCCCGTGGAACGTCTCCTGGCCCGCCTCGAACTGCCCGCCGGCCAGGCCCTCGCAGCCCGTGGTCTGCCCGCCCGGACGATCGACGGCTTCCTGCGCCCGTTGCTCGCCGCCCTGCTGTGCGACCCGGAGCTGACCACGTCCAGCCGGGCCGCGGACCTCGCGCTGCGTGCCTTCGCCCGGGGGCGGCTGTGCGTGCCGGAGGGCGGGGCCGAGGCCCTGCCGGAACTGCTCGCGCGGACGCTGCCGCCGGGGACCGTGCGCACCGGCGTGCGGGTCACCTCGGTCTCCACGACGTCGGTGACCACCGCCGAGCACGGCGAGATCCGCTGCCGGGCGGTGCTCCTCGCGACCGACGCCCGCGCCGCCGCCGAGCTGCTGCCCGGCCTGCGGGTGCCGGACTTCCACCCGGTGACGGTCGTCCACCACACCACGGACGAACCCCCCGCGACGGGCGCCTCCCTGCTGCTCGACGCGGACCGGGGCGGCCCGGTCTCCCACACGGCGGTGATCAGCCGGGTCGATCCGTCCCGCGCCCCCGCCGGCCGCACGCTCGTCTCCTCGACGGTCCTGGGCGATCCCCCGGCCGACCTCGACACCGCCGTACGCACGCACCTGGCACGCCTGTACGGCACCTCGACCCGGCGCTGGGAGACCCTCGCCGTCCACCACACCCCCGAGGCGGTACCCGCCATGCGCCCACCGCACGACCTGCGCCGCCCGGTCCGCCTGCTGGCGGGCCTGTACGTCTGCGGCGACCA
This sequence comes from Streptomyces sp. NPDC050287, assembly GCF_044459385.1. Classification (NCBI taxonomy): domain Bacteria; kingdom Bacillati; phylum Actinomycetota; class Actinomycetes; order Kitasatosporales; family Streptomycetaceae; genus Streptomyces; species Streptomyces sp. NPDC050287. Next base: position 571,302 of record NZ_JBITIY010000001.1, read on the forward strand.
CCGCGACACCAGCACCGTCCAGGGCGCCCTGCACTCGGCCCGCCGGGCGTCGACGGCGATCCTGGCGGACCTGGGGATGGCGGGGTCGATGCACAGGGCGGACCCGCTCCCGACGGCACGGGCTGCCTGAAGCGCCCCAAAGGGGCGCGGGGCTGTGACACATGCGGCTCCGCCGCGTGGGCGCGACCAGCCACGACGGCGCAGGACCCCGCCACACGACGCCCGCCGCCACGGCGAGTGGGCGCCCGACTAGCTGTACTGCCCAGGCAGGTTGGTCAACCTGGTGATGGGCAGTACAACTAGCCCAGCGCGGCGACCTTGTCGCGATACCCCCGCACCGGTGCCGCGTCCTTGTACGGCTCCAGCCGGCGCTCGAAGTCGCGTACGTACTCGATCGCCCGCACCGACCGCATCTCGGCCGCCGCGCCGGCCGCCTCGGCACCCAGCGCGCAGGCCTGGTCGAGTTCACCGAGGCCCAAGCGGGCGGAGGCCAGGACGACACGGCAGAACAGGCGGCTGCGCGCGTAGGCGGGGGCGCGCAGTTGCAGGGAGCGTTCCGCGTGCTGGGCGGCCGCGCGGAACTGCTGGAGGTCGCGGTGGCAGTGCCCGAACTCGTCGGCGAGCTGCGCCTCGTCGAAGAACCGCGCCCAGTGCGGGACATCGTCGCCGGGCCGGGCCACCTCCAGCGCACGCTCGGCCCGCACGAGTGAGGCGGTGCAGGCACGTACCTCGCCCAGCACCCCGTGCCCGCGCGCCTCGACCGCGTGCAGCAGCGCCTGCACGACCGGCGGGGCGCTGGTCCCGACTCCCTGCTGGGCGACCCGGGCCAGTTGCACGGCCTCCCGGCCGTGCCCGAGGTAGACGGCCTGGCGGCTCATCGTGACCAGCACGTACGAGCCGTACGCCCGGTCCCCGGCCGCCTGCGACAGCCGCAGCGCCTGCACGAAGTACCGCTGGGCGAGACCGTGCGCGGCGATGTCGTACGACGTCCAGCCCGCGAGCCTGGTCAGGTCGGCGGCGGCGGCGAACAGGCGGCGGCCGGTCTGTTCGCCGTAGGTGCCGCGCAGCATGGGCTCGCACTCGTGCTCCAGGTAGCGCACGAGGGCCTGGCGGGCGTGGCCGCCGCCGTACTGGTCGTCGAGGGAGCGGAACAGCTCGCCGACCGAGCGGAGGGCGGCGATGTCGCCGCCGGTGACCTTCTGGCCGGGGCCGCGCTCGACGTGGCCGCGTTGCCGGGGTACCCCCGGGCGGCCCTGCGCGGGCACCCGGGCGGGCGGTTCGCCGCGGGCCACCTTGTCGTCGGGGCGGCCGATCAGCCAGTCCCGGCTCGGGACCACCAGGCCCGCCGGGGTGAACGCGATCTTGCGGAGCTCGGCGTGGCTGCCGGAGTCCTTGCGCCACAGCCCGCTGACGATGTCGACGGCCTCCTCGGGGGTGGCGGCGAATTCCAGGCCCGCGTACACCGGCGCGCAGGCGTCGAGCCCGAGGTCCTGGGCGGTGAGCCGGCGGCCGAGGCGGCGGGTGAAGACCTCGGCGATCAGGGCGGGGGTGGTGCCGCGGGGCTGCTGCCCGCGCAGCCACCGGGTCACGGATGTCTTGTCGTATCTGAGGTCCAGCCCGTGTTCGAGACCGAGCTGGTCCACTCGACGGGCCAGACCCGCGTTGGAGAACCCCGCTTCTGCGATGAGCGCGGCGAGCTGTCGGTTGGGAGTGCGCTGCGCGGGTCGTTCCGTCATCTGCGGTGCGGTCTCCTGCCTTTCGGGCCCCACTGAGGCCTGCGCGGCCGCCGAGGTGCCCGGATGCCTGTGAGCAGCCCTTATGGCCTCTGTGAACGGCGCGAATGTAGCGGAGAGTGAGCAGCTGATCGCACTCTTCGACGTTCGTTCATCCGATCGTGTGAGGATTGGCCGCAGGGCTGACGCGTGACAGCCGGACGTACAGTGGCGTGGGCACGTTTTGTGCCTTACGACCGTCGGGGCTTCATCGGGGCCAAGGGAGGCGCTTGCCGTGAGTGAGTTGCGGTTCGTCCGTATGGGATTCGGTACGGACGCCGTCGAGTACCAGGAGGCGTGGGACGAGCAGCGCCGGGTGCACGCGGCGCGGTTCGCCGACGAGATCCCCGACACCGTGCTGCTCCTGGAGCACCCGCCGGTCTACACGGCCGGCCGGCGTACGGCGGACAACGAGCGCCCCCTCGACGGCACCCCCGTGATCGACGTGGACCGCGGCGGCAAGATCACCTGGCACGGCCCGGGCCAGCTGGTGGGCTACCCGATCCAGAAGCTCCCGCGTCCGGTGGACGTCGTCGCCCATGTACGGCGCCTGGAGGAGGCCCTGATCCGCACCTGCGCGGAGTTCGGCCTGGAGACCACCCGGGTCGAGGGCCGCAGCGGGGTCTGGGTGCTCGGCGAACCCCGGCAAGCGGCGGCGGAGCGTCCGTCGCTCGGCGGCCTCTCCCTGGACTTCGACCCCCGCCTTCAGGACGAGGAGTTCGACCCGCGCCTCAACGGGCCCGAGTACGCCCCTTCCAACGCGGGGCAGCGCCGCGAGGATCGCAAGATCGCCGCGATCGGCATCCGCGTCGCCAAGGGCGTCACGATGCACGGCTTCGCGCTGAACGTGAACCCGGACAACAAGTGGTTCGACAAGATCATCCCCTGCGGCATCCGGGACGCGGGAGTGGCGTCCCTGGCCTACGAACTCGGCCGGGACGTGACGATCGACGAGGTGCTGCCCGTGGTCGAGCGGCATCTGCGGGATGTGCTGGAGAACGCGGAACCGGCGCCGCGCGTGGTGGAGCGGGCGTCCGCGTAGCGCCGCGGCCCGACTCGGTGGGCCGGGAGGGAGACGCGCCGCCACGGCGAGGGCCCGGGCGCGGGACCGGCGGACGCCCGCAGCCACGCCGGCCGCGGGGAATGCCCCGCAGTTCCGCAAGGTTGCCCACCCCGGGGAGCGAAAACGCACGGGCGTACCCTGGTGTACGCCGAAGAATCGAAGCTACAGGGAGCCGATGTGTCCGCAGTCGCACCCGACGGACGCAAGATGCTGCGCCTGGAGGTCCGCAACAGCCAGACCCCCATCGAGCGCAAGCCCGAGTGGATCAAGACCCGGGCGAAAATGGGTCCCGAGTACACGAAGATGCAGAACCTCGTCAAAAGCGAGGGGTTGCACACCGTCTGCCAGGAAGCCGGCTGTCCCAACATCTACGAGTGCTGGGAGGACCGCGAGGCGACCTTCCTCATCGGCGGCGACCAGTGCACCCGGCGCTGCGACTTCTGCCAGATCGACACCGGCAAGCCCGAGGCCCTCGACCGTGACGAGCCGCGCCGCGTGGGCGAGTCCGTGGTCACCATGGACCTGAACTACGCCACCATCACCGGCGTCGCCCGCGACGACCTGGAGGACGGCGGCGCCTGGCTGTACGCCGAGACGGTCCGGCAGATCCACGAGCAGACCGCCGGCCGTGAGGGCGGGCACACCAAGGTCGAACTCCTCGCCCCGGACTTCAACGCCGTACCGGAACTGCTGGAGGAGGTCTTCGCCTCCCGCCCCGAGGTCTTCGCGCACAACGTCGAGACGGTCCCCCGGATCTTCAAGCGCATCCGCCCGGGCTTCCGCTACGAGCGCTCCCTGAAGGTCATCACCGAGGCCCGCGACTACGGCCTGGTCACCAAGTCGAACCTGATCCTCGGCATGGGTGAGACCCGCGAGGAGGTCAGCGAGGCACTCCGGCAGCTGCACGACGCCGGCTGCGAGCTGGTCACCATCACGCAGTACCTGCGCCCGAGCGTGCGCCACCACCCGGTGGAGCGCTGGGTCAAGCCGCACGAGTTCGTGGAGCTGCAGCAGGAGGCCGAGCAGATCGGCTTCTCCGGTGTGATGTCGGGTCCGCTGGTCCGGTCCTCGTACCGCGCCGGGCGGCTGTACCGGATGGCCGTCGAGCAGCGTGAATCAGCTGCCCCGCGGCTGGCTGACGGCTTCGTGGCCTCGCAGGCCGTGTGACCTGCCCGACAAACCGTCACGGCCCTTGCCCGGCGCGCAGCGAGGCAAGCGTGTGAATTCCCGCACAAGGAGCTACTCACCGGTAGCGATCGATTCGACGCGGTCCTGACCGTCCTCGCAGCTGAGGCCACCCGTCAGGACCGCGTCGGCGTGCGGAGCCCCCGCATCAAGGCTTCATTGGTGTTTGACCGGTCGGTCATGCCCTGGTAACACCAATCAGTGACGCTGGACTTACACCACGTGCACCCGTACCCGAAGCGGTATCAAGGGGGAACCTCCATCATGCAGGCCGCGCCCGTTCGCGCCACAGCGATCCCTTCGTTCACCAACGCACTCCGTGCCGTCGAATCCCTGCTCCTGAGCAGCGGCCAGCGCACCGCTCGCCGCAACGCCTGGACCTCCGTCCTGGAGGACCGCCGCCGCGCCAAGGACCGGGTCGAGGCGCAGCGCGTCCTGGACCAGACCTACATCGTCCGCCCCTGAAACCTCTCTCGCCCCTCCTTGTGGGCACTGCCGTCGTCCGCGCTCCCGGGGCCACGTAGACTTCACCGCATGGCGAGGAAGGACACGGCAGCGGACGCTGCGAACCCCGGGCGACTCAAGCAGATCGCTCTGACCTACAAGATGACCCGCAAGGCCGACAAGAAGATCGGTCTTGTACTCGCGGCTGTCGGAATCGTCACCTTCGGTGTCTTCCTCGCGATCGGTTTCCTGATCGGTCACCCCGTTTATCTCGGCATCCTGGGCGCTTTCCTCGCCCTCATGGCGGCGGCGATCGTCTTCGGGCGCCGGGCCGAGCGGGCCGCCTTCGGGCAGATGGAGGGACAGCCGGGCGCGGCCGCGGCCGTACTGGACAACGTCGGCCGGGGCTGGACGACCACCCCCGCGGTGGCGATGAACCGCAGCCAGGACGTCGTGCACCGGGCGGTCGGCAAGGCCGGCATCGTGCTGGTCGCCGAGGGCAACCCGAACCGGGTGAAGAGCCTGCTGGCCGCCGAGAAGAAGAAGATGAACCGCATCGTGGCCGATGTGCCGGTGCACGACCTGATCGTGGGCACGGGCGAGGGCCAGGTCGAGCTGAAGAAGCTGCGCACCACGATGCTGAAGCTCCCCCGCGTGCTCACCGGTCCGCAGGTCACCGCGACCAACGACCGACTGCGGGCCCTCGGTGACCTGATGAGCAACATGCCGCTGCCGAAGGGGCCGATGCCGAAGGGCATGAAGCTTCCGAAGGGCGGACCGAAGGCGCGCTGATTCCCCTCCGCGTCAGCAGCGGCCTCCACGTCAGAGCGCGTCAAAAAAAGGGGGCGCCCGGATCACTCCGGGCGCCCCCTTCGTCGTACAACGTCGTCGTACAACGGCCTCGCCGTCCCAGCGCTAGATCCGCACTTCCACGGTGCGGGCCAGTCGGTCGTGCAGGCCGCGGCCGTCACGGTCCCAGATCAGGGCGGGAATGGCGAGGAACAGCAGGACCGTGCGGAGCAGGGCACGCAGGAGGTTGACTCTTCCGGTGTCGAGGGCGACCACCCGCAAACCAAACAAGCGTTTGCCGGGGGTGAAACCGAGTGTGCCGACCGTGAGGACGATCAGGATGAAGAGGATGATCGGCGCCCAGACCTGAGCTGCCTCGTTGTAGCTGTCCGCGATCAGGCCGTATGCGATCAAGAGGCACAGACCCCAGTCCACGGCCAGTGCCCCGAGGCGCCTTCCCGGGCGGGCGATCGACCCCGGCCCCTCCTCCGGCAGACCGAGCTGTTCTCCCCGGTATCCGAAGTCGACACCGGCGTCCTCTGCGGCCGCGCGGGGCCCCGAGAGCCACGAACCGATTGCTTCCCTCTTGTCCACGCCTACACCGTACTGCGCCCGTTTCGCGATACGGACAGGTGGGGTGGACGAGGCCGTGTCCGGTTAACTTGTGCGAAACAAATGGGTCACGCCTGAGAAACCACCCGTCCCTAGGGTCGAGGTCAGCGTGTGCCACCGCACTGGCCGCACGAACGAACTACCACCCCGGCACGGGAACGGCCGGGAGTAGGAGGAGCTGGATGTTCCAGAACGCCGACGAGGCCAAGAAGTTCATCGCGGACGAGGACGTCAAGTTCATCGACGTCCGCTTCTGCGACCTGCCGGGCGTCATGCAGCACTTCACGGTGCCCGTCGAGTCGTTCGACCCGGACGAGGAGCTGGCCTTCGACGGATCCTCGATCCGTGGTTTCCAGGCCATCCACGAGTCCGACATGGCGCTGCGCGCGGACCTGTCGACCTCCCGGGTCGACCCCTTCCGCCGCGACAAGACGCTGAACATCAACTTCTTCATCCATGACCCGATCACCGGCGAGCAGTACAGCCGTGACCCGCGCAACGTGGCGAAGAAGGCCGAGGCCTACCTCGCCTCCACGGGGATCGCGGACACCGCGTACTTCGGTCCCGAGGCCGAGTTCTACGTCTTCGACAGCGTGCGTTTCGCCACCACGTCGAACGAGTCCTTCTACCACATCGACTCCGAGGCGGGCGCCTGGAACACCGGCGCCCTCGAGGACAACCGTGGTTACAAGGTCCGTTACAAGGGCGGCTACTTCCCGGTTCCGCCGGTCGACCACTTCGCCGACCTGCGTGCCGAGATCTCCCTGGAGCTCGGCAAGGCCGGTCTCCAGGTCGAGCGCCAGCACCACGAGGTGGGCACCGCCGGCCAGGCCGAGATCAACTACAAGTTCAACACGCTGCTCTCCGCCGCCGACGACCTCCAGCTCTTCAAGTACATCGTGAAGAACGTGGCCTGGCGCAACGGCAAGACCGCGACCTTCATGCCGAAGCCGATCTTCGGCGACAACGGCTCGGGCATGCACGTCCACCAGTCGCTGTGGGCCAACGGCGACCCGCTCTTCTACGACGAGGCCGGTTACGCGGGCCTGTCGGACACCGCCCGCTTCTACATCGGCGGCATCCTCAAGCACGCCCCGTCGCTGCTGGCCTTCACCAACCCGACGGTGAACTCGTACCACCGTCTGGTCCCGGGCTTCGAGGCGCCGGTCAACCTGGTGTACTCGCAGCGCAACCGCTCCGCGGCCATGCGTATCCCGATCACCGGTTCCAACCCGAAGGCCAAGCGCGTCGAGTTCCGCGCGCCCGACTCCTCCGGCAACCCGTACCTGGCGTTCTCCGCGCTGCTGCTGGCGGGCCTGGACGGCATCAAGAACAAGATCGAGCCGGCCGAGCCGATCGACAAGGACCTGTACGAACTGGCTCCCGAGGAGCACGCGGGCGTCGCGCAGGTCCCGACCTCGCTCCCGGCCGTCCTCGACCGCCTCGAGGCCGACCACGAGTTCCTGCTCGCGGGTGACGTCTTCACGTCCGACCTGATCGAGACGTGGATCGACTACAAGCGCACCAACGAGATCGCCCCGCTGCAGCTGCGTCCGCACCCGCACGAGTTCGAGCTGTACTTCGACGTGTGATCGAACCACGCCTCCCCCCGTGAGCTCCTCGGCGCCCCCGCTCCTGGTATCTCAGGGCGGGGGCGCCGTCGTATGGTTTCTGGCACTGCTGTTCGAGACGGAGATGACGGGGGTTACGGGGATGCCCGAACAGGACGACGCGGAGCGGGAGTTCGACCTGAAGTGGGCCGACAGGGCCGAGCACAAGGAGCCCTCCGCGCGGGCCCGGATGCTGGCCGCGCGGTGGAAGGAGAACCCGCCCGAGCCGCAGCCGTTCCGCGCCGATCCCGGTCCGGCGGGGCCGCGCCGGTCGTCATGGGTGTCCACGGTCGTCGTACTCGGGTGTGTGACCGCGATCGTCCTGCTGCTGGGGTACGCGAACTTCCGGGCGCCGTACTAGCCGAGCCGGCCGTGCCAGCAGGACCAGGAGCGCGTCGGCCCCGTATATCGCGCGACCGGCGCCCGGTGTCCGGCCTACCATCGCCCGATACGACAGGCAGGAGCAGGGGCGGGCATGGGTACGGACATCAGGGTCGGCGGGGAGGCGGGGCGGCGGCTCGCTGCGGGGGCGGCGGTGTCGGACGTGCTCGACGTCGAGGACCCCCGGGCCTGGATCGCGCTGGACCAGGGGGTGCGCTCCTGGGTGGCAGTGCAGTTGTTGCCGACGCGGGCCACGATCGAGGGGACCGAAGTCGGCGGGCCGCGCTCCCGGCCCGGTTCCCCGCCCCGTCCCCGCCCGCTCACCGAACCCCGGCTCGCGCTCGCCCTGTGCCACCGCGACGGACGGACCCGTGAGGCGGCCCTCGCCCTGGCCGCCGGCCACCCCGCCCTGTGGCCGCTGGTCGTGATACGCACCGCCGACTGGGTGACTCCGGTACGCGACCGCGCCCGGGAGGTGCTGCGCGCGGTGCTCGACGTGGACAGCGCCGTCCGGCTCGCGCCGCTGATCCTGCTCGGCGCCCGGCGCGGCCGGGGTGTCTTCGCCGTCGACCTGCTCGACGAGGTGCTGCGCCCGGCGCCCCGCGACCGCCTCGTGCCGCTCTTCACCGACGCCGACCGTGGCGTACGCAGATTCGCGTACCGTCTCGCCGTCGACGAGGGGCGCTTCTCCCCCGCCGAGCTGGCCCACGGGGCCTGCCGCGACGCCGACCCGGTCGTCCAGGACATGTGCGCCGAGGCCGCCCTGGCCGTCGTGGCAGAGGGCGGCGGCCACGACGACGTGCTCGGACCGCTGCTCGCCGCGCGCGGTCCGCGGGTGCGGGCGGCCGCGGTGACCGCGCTGCGGCGGGCCGGGCGGGCGGAACGGGGCGAGGAGTTCCTGGCGGACCGGGCGGGGCTGGTGCGGGCCTGTGCGCGATATGTCGTACGGCAGGCCGGGGCCGACCCGCTGTCCTGGTACCGGCGCCGGTGTGCCGACCCGGGTGATCCCGCGCTGCCGCCGGGCGCGGTCGCCGGGCTCGCCGAGTGCGGGGAGCGGACGGACGCCGCGTTGCTGTGGCGCCTGGTCGATCATCCCTCGCCGGGGGTGCGGGCGCGGGCGGTGGCCGGACTGCGGGCCCTGGACGTGACGGACGTACGACGGCTGGCGGCGCTGCTCGACGACCCCGCGCCCGGGGTCGTACGGGAGACGACCGTAGCGCTGCTGGCCTCCGCCCGGTCCCTGGACGCCGACGCGCTGATGGAGCGGCTGGCGGACGGCCGGCCCCGGCATGTGCGGGTGGCCGCGTTCCGGCTGCTGGACGCGCGGGGCGGGCTGGTGCGGCTGCGGGCCGCGGTCGCGCTGCTCGACGATCCGGACGCCAGGCTGCGGCAGCGGGCGGGGCAGTCCGTGCAGAGCTGGCACCCGACGGCGGACGTGCCGGCCGGGGCGGCGGAGGCGGGCGAGGTGGGCGAACTGCTCGACCGGGGACGGCATCTGTTCAGCGACTACGTGTTGCGGCGGCGCAAGTGGGAGGCGGGGGTACGGGGCTGAGGCCCGGCTTCCCCAGGTCTGAGCCTTTGCTGGTCCTAGAGCTGATCGGGGCCCGTTCATGAAGGGGCCGGGTGCACACTGGGCAGTGGGACGAGTGCCTGACTGCGGGGTGATGCGAGATGCAGAGCCGCTTCAAGGGCGACAGGCGACTGACCGCGCGGATGACGGTCACCATGTTTCTGCTGGGGCTGCTGTACGTGGCCTTCGTCGTCGCGCTGATCGTGCTGCTGAAGTCGTGGGTGCTGGTCGTCGTGCTGATGGCGGCGATGTTCGTCGCCCAGTTCTGGTTCTCCGACCGGATCGCGCTGTTCGCGATGCGCGGACGGGTCGTGGAGCGGGAGGAGTATCCCGAACTCCACGCGGTCGTCGACCGGTTGTGCGCGCTCGCGGACATGCCCAAGCCGGTGGTCGCGGTGTCGGCGATGGACATGCCCAACGCGTTCGCGACCGGCCGCAATCCCGACAACGCGGTCGTCTGTGTCACGACCGGCCTGCTGCGACGGCTGGAGCCGGCGGAACTGGAGGGCGTCCTCGCGCACGAGCTGTCGCACGTGGCGCACAAGGACGTCGCCGTGATCACCATCGCGTCGTTCCTCGGGGTGATCGCCGGGCTGGTCGTGCGGTTCGCGTTCTACTCGCAGCTCTTCGGCGGCGGGCGCCGCGACCAGAACACCGCGGTCGTCTTCGCCGCCGTGATGGGGGTGTCGGCGGCCGTGTACGCGATCAGCTTCCTGCTGATCAGGGCACTGTCCCGGTACCGGGAGCTGGCGGCGGACCGGGCGGCGGCGCTGCTCACCGGCCGTCCCTCGGCGCTGGCGTCCGCGCTCACCAAGGTCACCGGCGACATCGCCCGGATCCCGAGCAAGGACCTGCGCACGGCGCAGGCCTTCAACGCCTTCTACTTCACTCCCGCGCTGGGTTCCGAGCCCGGTGTGGCGCGGCTGTTCTCGACCCACCCGAGCCTGGAGCAGCGGCTGGAGCAGCTGGGCCGGATCTCCGGCGAGCTGGGTGAGGCGGCCACCCCGGGGAAGGCCGGATGAGGATGGGTCTGCTGGACATCCTGCTCGGCCGGACGAAACCGGTCGCGCCCGATCTCGACCGGCTCTTCGCGCTGCCCTCGGCCGCGGTGACGCTGGAGGCGGCGGCCTCCTTCACCCCGACCGGGCGCGGCGCGGTCTGCTTCGCCACCGTGGAGGGCGCGGCCTTCGAGCAGACGCACCGGGAGGTGCAGGCCCTGCTGGACGCCGACGCCGACCGCGACGGGCCGCCGGTGGAGCTGCGGCGGGACGAGTACGGCTACTCGTGGCTGGTCTCGGAGCGCGCCCCCGACCAGCTTCCGCTGCTGGTCAACGACCTGCACGCGGTGAACAGCTCGATGGAGGTCAACGGCTTCGGGCCGCAGCTGCTGTGCTCACTGGCCGGCTTCCAGGACCCTCAGGGCCGCTCGCTGGCGCTGGTGTACCTCTACAAACGAGGCACGTTCTACCCGTTCGCGCCGCTGCCCGGGGAGGGACAGCGGCGCGACAACCCGCTCGAACTCCGGGTCAAGGCAGCCCTGTCGAACGACCTGCGCGTCGAGCAGGACCTGGGCCGCTGGTTCCCGGTGTGGGGCGCCCCCGGCCTGTGACCGGGTTCGACGGTCACTCGCGGTCTCACTGGCTCTTCTCGCGCTCCTGCCGACGGGACTCGAAGGGGCGCTCACGGCGGTAGCGGCGCTCCCACTTGGCCTGCTTGTCACGACGGTCGCGGTACGCGCGGTAGTTGCTGGGCGCGGCCCCCGACCCACCTGCCGGAGCAGCTCCTTCCGACGAGGAGCGCGCGGAGGTGCCTCGCCCGTACTGCACGTACAGGAACAGCACGGCGACGGCGGCGAGCCACCAGATGTGGTTTCCGAATCCCAGGACGACCAGGACGACGGTCCCGGATATGACGATGGTGCCCATGACGGGCCTCCGTGTGCGTGGGTGAGCGAGCGGTGTGGGTCGACTGTCCCGACGGGGCGCCGGGGAGGGGCGCCGGGCCGTCGGTGCGTAGCAGAGTAGCCCCGAGTCCGCAGGCTGACGCCTGTCCTGCGGCAAGCGGTGGAGTTGCGGCTCCGCAACGTCTGTCCAGCGTAGGGACGTGGTCACTGGGCGTGCATCTCCTTTTCGGCGCGAGTGAGTCCGGCACGGGGTGCATTCGGCGTGAGTGCTTTTCGGTGTGCGTGATTTTCGGCGTGCGTGACTTTCGGTGTGCGTGACTTTCGGTGTGCGGTGACTTTCGGTGTGCGGTGACTTTCGGTGTGCGTGAATTGGGGGATGGCTGAGCTGATCCCCTTCGCGTACGAGCACGACGGCGAACGTCTCCATGGGGTGTACGGCGGTGGCGGCGCGACCGGGGCGGCCACCGTCGTGGTGCTGCACGGCGCGGGCAACGGCAGCAAGGAGCGGCTGCTTCCGCTGCTCGACGAGTTCCTGGCACGCGGCTGTCACGGTCTCGCCCTCGACTTCTCCGGGCACGGCGACAGCACCGGCGAGCTGCGGGAGCTGAGCCTGAGACGGCGCTGCGAGCAGGCGGTCGCGGTGATCGACGCGTATGCGCCGGCGGACGGGCCGCTGGTCCTCGTCGGGTTCAGCATGAGCGGCCAGACGGTGGCGGACCTGGTCGCGCACTACGGGGACCGGGTGACGGCGCTCGGGCTCTGCGCGCCCGCGGTGTACGCGGCCGAGGCGTGGGACGTGCCGTTCGGGGACGGGCGGGGCCCGTTCAGCGCGATCATCCGCAGGCCGGGCAGTTGGCGTGCGGCGCCCGCGCTCGACGTGCTGCGGGCGTACGAGGGGCGGGCGGTGCTGGCGGTGCCGGGCACCGACGCGGTGATCCCGCCGGAGGTGACGGAGGCGGTGCAGGACGCGCTGTGCGCCCGGGCGCAGTTCACACGCTTCGAACTGCCCGACGCCGACCACCATGTGGGGCTGTGGCTGCGGGACCACGCCCAGGACCGGCGGGAGTTCGTGTCGGCCGTCCTCGCCCCGGGGTGGGCGGCGACCCGGTCGTGGGTGGCCAAGCAGCTGCCTCCGGGCCGGACGGTGGCCGACAGCCGTGTGCTGTCGGGCGGTTGGAGCTCCCAGATGCGGTGCCTCACCCTCGACGACGGCACCGGCCTGGTGCTGCGGGCCTTCGTGAAGCCCTTCTTCCGACGGCACGCGCCGGGGCTGCTGGCCCGCGAGGCGTCCGTCCTCGCGCTCCTCGCCGGTGAGGAGGGCATCCCGGCCGCCCGCCCGCTCGCCGTCGACGCGTCGGCCGAACTCTGCGACCACCCCTCGCTCTTGATGTCCCTGCTGCCGGGCCGGGTGCGGGTGGACGAGGAGGACACCGCCGCGCTGGAACGTCGCCTCGACCTGCTGGCCGCCCAGCTCGTGCGGATCCACCGGGTCGTCCCGGACGAGCTACCGCGTGCGTACCAGGCGTGGACGTCTCCGGAGCGGGTGCGCACGCCGCCGGGCCCGCTGTGGGAGCGGGCGGTGGACGTGATCCGCCGCGAACCACCGTCCTACGAGGGCTGTTTCCTGCACCGGGACTTCCACCCGGGGAACGTCCTGTTCGACGGGGACGGGGGCGGGGGCGGGGGCGGGGAACGCAACGGGGACGGCGACGGTCTGCGGATCAGCGGGGTCGTCGACTGGGTCGAGACCTCGTGGGGCCCTGCCGACCTGGACGTCGCCCACTGTTCAACCGCCTTGGCGCTGCTGCACGGCCCGGAGTACGGCCTCGGCTTCCGCGCCCGCTACGAAGCGCACGGCGGCCACCGCCTCGCCGACGGCCCCGACCACCTGTACTGGCGGCTCCTTGACGCCCTGGCCTACTCCCCCGACGCGGCGAAACTCGCGGGCCCTTGGCGCGAGCTGGGCCGGACCGACCTGACGCCCGAGGTGCTGGCCGGGCGGCTGGAGACGTACGTGGCCGGGCTGCTGGAGGCATACGCCTGAACCCGGGCCCCGCCACCCGCGCCTCACACCCCCGGGTCCGCGGTCACCACGCCGGCCGCGACCGCCGCGCCCAGGGTTCCGTGGTCGTGGGCGGTCTGGTCGGCGTAGGCGAGGGCGAAGTCGGCGACGGCTCGTTCGAAGGTGTCGGCGCCGCCCAGGTAGCCGGCGATGGCGATGCGGTCGCCGGAGCGGGCGTGGGCGTGGGCCAGCGCGGTGCCGCACAGGCGGACGTACGCCGTGAGGTCGGCCGGGCTCATCCCGGCCACGTCCGCGAGGCCCTTTCTCTCGCGCTGCTGCCGCCAGTAGAAGGCCCGCCCCTGCGGCCCGCTCATCCAGCCCAGGAACATGTCACCGGCGGCCTGGAGCAGCCGCTGCCCGGCGACGACCCGGTGGCCGGGATGGACGTACGGCCCACTCGGCAGATGGTCCTCGAGTACGGACTGGTGCGCCTCCTTGACCTGGAGGAACAGGGGGTCGTCGGCGTCCCGGCCGGCGAGCAGCACGATGAAGCAGCGCGTGCCGACGCTGCCCACACCGACGACCTTGCGGGCGGCGTCGACATAGCGATAGCGGTCGAGGAGCAGCCGGCGTTCCTCGGTGAGGGTGGAGCGGTAGTCGCTGAAGACCTTGCGCAGGGCGGCCGTGTCGGGGGCGCCGGCGGGTTCGAGGAGCGGCGGGTCGTGGATGAGGCGCCGGCGTCCGTCGACGACCTCGGTGAGCTTGCCGAGGGACGGGAGGCTGGTGCGGCGGCAGGCCCGGGTGAGGCTGGACTCGGCACGGCGGCGGTGGCGGGCGGAGCGGACCAGCGGCAGCAGGCCGGCGGCGTCGATGCGCTCGTACCAGACGTCGAGTTCGCCGCGCCGGGCCAGCCGCCGCATGGCGAGGCGGTACGCGGCGCTCGCCTCAACCGCCGCGCGGTGGACCTTGGCCTCGCTGTGACCGTTCTCCCGGGCGGCGACGGCGACGCTGGCGGCGAGGCGTTTGACGTCCCACTCGAAGGGGCCGGGGAAGGTCTCGTCGAAGTCGTCGAGGTCGAAGAGCAAGGTGCGCTCCGGGGAGGCGTGGAGCCCGAAGTTGAGCAGGTGGGCGTCGCCGCAGAGCTGCACGGTGAGCCCGGTGTGCGGCTGGCCGGCGAGGTCGGCGGCCATCACGGCGGCCGCGCCGCCCAGGAAGGCGAGGGGGGAGGCGGCCATCCGGCCGTACCGCACCGGCAGCAGTTCCGGCAGCCGGTCGCGGCCCTGCCGTTCCAGTACGCCGACCGGGTCGGGCCGGTCGACGGCGGGTATCCAGACGGCGTGCGCCGAGCGGGAGACCCGTTTGCGTGCGGCCTTGCCGTGCTCGGCACGGGCGGCGGGGTCGGCGCGGTGCGCGGGTTCGGCTCGCTGGACCGGGTCGGCGCGGTGCGCGGGGCCCGACCGGCGGACGGTGTCGGAGCGGTGGACGGTCCCCGACCGGCGGACGGTGTCGGGGCGGTGGAGGGGGCCCGCCCGGTGGACGGTGTCGGGTCGCGTCGTCATCGTCGGTGCCCTCGCATCACGCCTCCCGGGATCCTGGTGTCCGTCTGTCCGTCCCTGTCCGTCCATCCGTCTGCCCGTCACCTCCTGATCGAAGTCAAGGCCCCGGCCCGGGGCCTTGCACGCCGGGTCCGGCGAACGGGTGACGTGCCCCGGGCTCGGGACCGCCCGGTTGTCAGTGGGGTCGGGCAGGATTCCCCCATCGGGATGACGTGACGGGCGGGGCGGAGGCCGGCATGGGTGACGTGGAGCGGTACATCGGCGTGGCGGAGCGGCGGGCGCGGCTCGCGCTGCGGCACCGGCTGGCCGGGCCGGCGCGGGCGGCGGGCCCGGAGGAGGTCGCCGCCTCCCTGGTCGCCCTGCACGGCACGGACCCCGCGACGGTGTACCTGGCCGTGGGCGCGCGGCTCGCGGACCCGGTGAACACCGTGCCGGAGACCAGCCGGGCGCTGTACGAGGACCGCACGCTGGTCCGGATGCACGGCATGCGGCACACGGTCTTCGTGTTCCCGACGGAGCTGACCGCGGTCGTGCACGCCTCCACCGGCATCACGGTCGCGGCCCGGGAGCGGGCGGCGCTGATCAAGCACATGGCGTCGGCCGGGGCTCCGGACGCGGTCTGGCTGAAGGAGGTCGAGGACTCGGCACTGGCCGCGCTGGCCCGGCGCGGGCAGGCGACGGCGACCGAACTCGCCGAGGACGAGCCGCGCCTGCGGGAGCGGTTCGTGTACGCCGCCGGGAAGGACTACGAGGGTGTCCACACCGTCTCGACGCGGCTGCTGAAGGTGCTGGGCGTCGAGGGCAAGGTCGTCCGGGGCCGGCCGCTCGGCTCCTGGACCTCCAGCCAGTTCCGTTGGGCGGTGGCCCCCGCCCACCCCGAACTGGATCCGGCACAGGCCCAGGCGTCACTCCTCGGACGCTGGCTCGCCGCGTGCGGCCCGGCCACGGAGGCGGACCTGAAGTGGTGGACGGGGTGGCGGGTGACCGAGGTCCGCCGGGCACTGTCCGCGATCGGGGCACGACCGGTGTCCCTCGACGAGGGCGTCGGCCACGTCGTCTCCGGCGACGTCGACCCGGTGGCCGAACCCGCCGAGCCCTGGGCCGCGTTGCTGCCCGCCCTCGATCCGACGGCCATGGGGTGGCAGCAACGGGACTGGTACCTGGCACCGGAGATGCGCCCCGCCCTGTTCGACCGCAGCGGCAACGTGGGGCCCACGGTGTGGTGGAACGGCAGGGTGGTGGGCGGTTGGGCCCAGCGCCCGGACGGCGAGATCGTGTGGCGGATCCTCGACAGGGAGGGCGTGGGCCGGGAGGCGGAGGCGGCGATCGCGGCGGAGGCGGAGCGGCTGCGGGGGTGGGTGGGGACGACGAGAGTGACACCGCGCTTCCGGACGCCGGTGGAGAAGGAGTTGGGTGCGTAGGTGCTGGGCGCCAGGACTCGGCGCCGCGGAGCCGGGCGCGCGCGGAGGAGCCGGGCTCGCCCCGGTGCTGCGCCTGTTCACGGTCACGCCGGCTGATCAGGTCACGCCGGCTGATCAGGTCACGGCGGCGCCGGGCGCCCCGAAGCACAGGGCACCCGGCGCCGTCGCTCACCTCGAGTACCGCATCAACGCCCGCACCATGTGGCACGTGGTGTCCGACGGCGGATGCACACCGATCAGCTCGGCGGCACTCCGTATCGTCTCGTTGCGGGCCTGGTTGGGCAGGTAAACCCCCGAGTCGAGCAGGGCGATCGCAAGGCGCATGGCCTTGAGACGCCGGTTGTGGCTCACGTACCACTCACGCGGCCGCCCGGGCGGCAACGGCCGCTTCTCCACCGGCTCGTACGGCAGGTCGAGCAGGACGGGACGCTTCACGGTGGACTGGGTCGGCAGCGGCTTCGGCTTCAGTGCGGCAGCGGGCACAGGCATCCTCCTGTCGCGGTCAGGGTGTCCGGCCGGGGACTTCGGCGGCCCCGGCAACACCCTCGAACACTGCTTCTATTCTACTGCCCGGCACTGACAAAAGGCCCTGGCCACAAGGGCTTTCGGGGGTGGTGTGACGCAGGTGGAGGACGAGTTTTCGCGTACCGTGGATGTCATGGAGATCTGGATCAACCCGGCCTGTTCGAAGTGCCGAAGCGCGCTCACACTTCTCGACGCGGAGGGCGCCGACTACACCGTCCGTCGCTATCTGGAGGACGTGCCGAGCGAGGACGAGATCCGCGCCGTACTCGACCGGCTGCACCTCGAACCGTGGGACATCACGCGCACTCAGGAGGCCGCCGCCAAGGAGCTCGGGCTCAAGGAGTGGCCGCGGGACGAGAGCGCGCGCGACCGGTGGGTGAAGGCCCTCGCCGAGCACCCGAGGCTGATCCAGCGCCCGATCATCACGGCGGACGACGGGACAGCGGTGGTGGCCCGCACCGACGAGGCGGTGCGGGACGCCCTGTCTCGATAGGCGGCGTGAAGACCCAGCCCAACTCCCGTGTGACGTACGCCACTTAAGTGACTCCTGTCATCGCTGAGCAACGTCGTTCGGTATCTCGTACCTAGGCGCGTACGCTCCCCGACCTCCCAGGAGTCGCGCATGTCGCGTAGGAGAACGCTCGGTACGAGGAAGAAGGTCGCGCTGCTGGTGAGCGCGGCGGCGGTGGCGGGAGGCGGCGCCTTCGCCATGGCGAGCACCTCGAACGCCGCTCAGAGTCCGCAGACGGCCGCCGAGTCGACCGTCTGCCAGGGGCTCGCCACCGCGCTCGGCAACAACCAGAAGTTCATCGCCGGGCAACAGGCCGCCCCGGACGCGCAGTCCGCGGCGCGGATCACCAACCGCGAGGCCGTCATCGAGCAGATCAAGGTGCAGCAGAAGGCGTCCGGTTGCGTCGTCGGGGAGTCGGCTCAGGGCTCCCAGACGACCCGGCCCGCCGAAGCGGCCCAGCCTGCTCAGCCGGCCCAGTCGGCGCAACCGGCCCAGCCCGCGCAGTCCGCGTCGAGCGCCCCCGCCGCGCAGCCTCCCGCCGTCGGCGGGCAGCAGGTGTGCAACGGCTCCACCGTCACCCTGTCCGGCGAGGAGGGTGCCCCGGCCGCCTCCAGCAACCAGTTCCCGGCGGGCACCAGGCTCAAGGTCACCAATCTGGACAACAACAAGTCCACGACGGTGGAGGTCACCTCGGTCTCCGGCAGCTGCGCGCTGCTGAACAACGCGGCTTTCGAGCAGGTCCGTGAGCCCGGCAAGTTCCTGATCCGCCGGGCCGTGATCGAGAAGGTGGGGTGAGGCCAGGACACACCCAGCCGTACGTGTCACCGGTCCCGCCGCCCCCGGCCAGGGGTGGCGGGACCGGCGTGTCCGAGTCTCCGACACCCCGTGTCGCGCCCTTCCCCGCCCGCGTTTCCCGCGCCTTGCGTTCCCCCGTTTCCCTTCCTCAACCCCATCGCATACGAGCCACTCCCACGCCCCTCCACGGGCCTCTTTCCGGGCCACTCCCGAGCGCTCCGCGGTCCCTCACAGCGCGGGTCGTGGCACAACACCACCGGGTAACACGGGGTTCACATTCGAGCAATGATCGGGAAATCGCCTGTTGACAGGCTGCCGGGCATCGAGTGCGGCGTCCCAGTGCCGCAGCGCCGCAGCACCCGCACGTGCGTCTAGACACACCCCCGAAGGAAGTGGCCCGTGACCTTCAAGGCTGAGTACATCTGGATCGACGGCACCCAGCCGACCGCCAAGCTCCGTTCCAAGACGAAGATCATGGCGGATGACGCCAAGGGCGCGGAGCTGCCGATCTGGGGCTTCGACGGGTCCTCCACGAACCAGGCCGAGGGCCACTCCTCAGACCGTGTCCTCAAGCCGGTCTTCTCCTGCCCCGACCCGATCCGCGGCGGCGACGACATCCTCGTGCTGTGCGAGGTCCTCGACATCGACATGACGCCGCACGAGTCCAACACGCGTGCCGCGCTCACCGAGGTCGCCGAGAAGTTCGCCGCGCAGGAGCCGATCTTCGGCATCGAGCAGGAGTACACCTTCTTCCAGGACGGCTACCCGCTCGGCTTCCCCAAGGGCGGCTTCCCGGCCCCGCAGGGCGGCTACTACTGCGGTGTCGGCGCCGACGAGATCTTCGGCCGTGACATCGTCGAGGCGCACCTCGAGAACTGCCTCAAGGCGGGTCTGGCGATCTCCGGCATCAACGCCGAGGTCATGCCCGGCCAGTGGGAGTTCCAGGTCGGCCCGGTCTCCCCGCTGGAGGTCTCCGACCACCTGTGGGTGGCCCGCTGGCTGCTCTACCGCACCGCCGAGGACTTCGGCGTCGCCGCCACCCTCGACCCCAAGCCGGTCAAGGGCGACTGGAACGGCGCCGGCGCGCACACCAACTTCTCCACCAAGGCGATGCGCGAGGGATACGACGCGATCATCACCGCGTGCGAGTCGCTGGGCGAGGGCTCCAAGCCGCTCGACCACGTCAAGAACTACGGCGCCGGCATCGACGACCGCCTCACCGGCCTGCACGAGACCGCCCCGTGGAACGAGTACTCGTACGGCGTCTCCAACCGTGGCGCCTCGGTGCGTATCCCGTGGCAGGTCGAGAAGGACGGCAAGGGCTACATCGAGGACCGCCGTCCCAACGCCAACGTCGACCCGTACCTGGTGACGCGGCTGATCGTCGACACCTGCTGCACCGCCCTGGAGAAGGCCGGCCAGATCTGATCCGCCCAGCAGCTCCCGAAGGGGCGCCCGCCGGAAACAACCGGTGGGCGCCCCTTCGCGTCGCCGGGGGCACGGCTGTCCACATGGTGGACGGGTGTCGTCAACTTCATGCCAAGGTGGCGTCCACGCTGTGAGAGAAGGGTCCTCGTGGCGGCCGGTCTCTGCTTCAATGGGCCCATGGCCAGCTTCCAGAAGTACACCGCGACGGGTCGCCTCGACCTCGAGCCGTTCTGGCCTTCCCGTCAGCACCACGACTTCGACCGGGTGTGTTGCCGCGCGAGGAACGCGCCGGCCCTCTAAAGCCGTACACCCCCGGCCTTCGGCCGGCGCGAAACGACGTACGTCCCTCGACGGACCGACCCCGACCACGAACTCGGGTCCCGGAACCGTCGACCTCGTTGACGAACTCCTCGCGCGAAAGAGCTGACCTCTCATGGCGACCACTCGTTCACTCTCCACCGCCACCGGCACCGCCGCCCGCACCGCCTCCTCCCCCGTCCCGGCCCACGGCTCCGCCCGGCACCGTCTGCGTGCCGTCGACCGGGACGAGGTCGTCGAGATCACGGACTTCCTGCCGCCGGGGGCCACTTGGCTGCCCGCTCCCCCGCACACCCTGCCCACGCTGCCGGGCCGGCCCCCGATGGTCGGCTACCTGGTGCTCGTGCCGGCCGACCAGCAGCCGCCCTTCCCCCCGACGGCGGTGCCGCCGACGGGGGTGCACGACCGGACGGCCACGCCGGCGGCCCCTGCGGCGGACGAGGCGGCCGTCGGCGCGATCGACCAGCTGGTCCGGATCGACACCGTGCGGCGCACCGCCGTGGTGGACGGACGTGAACTCGACCTCACCTACCTGGAGTTCGAGCTTCTCGCCCACCTCGTCACCCACCCGCACCGGGTGCACACCCGCGACCAGCTGGTGAGCACGGTGTGGGGCTACGGGCACGTGGGCGACGGCCGTACCGTCGACGTCCACATCGCCCGGCTGCGCCGCAAGCTGGGCGCCGAGCACCGGCGGGCGATCCAGACGGTCCGCCGCGTCGGCTACAAGTACGCGCCCCCGTCCGGGCGTTGACCTTCTGCTGACAGCCAAGTCCGGTTCCGTCCCGAGGCCGGGTCGGGCACATTCGCGGCATGAGACTTCTGCTGCTGGGCGGGACCGAGTTCGCGGGACGGGCCGTCGCCGAGGCGGCCCTCGGGCGCGGCTGGGACGTGACCGTCTTCCACCGGGGGCGCCACCGGCCTCCGGCCGGGGTGCGGTCACTGCACGGCGACCGCACCGCGCCCGACGGACTCGCCGCCCTGGCCGACGGCGGCGGCCCCGGCGACGGCGGCTGGGACGCCGTGGTCGACACCTGGTCGGCGGCGCCCCGGGCGGTCCTGGACGCTGCGCGGCTGCTGCGGGGTCGCGCCGGACGGTACGTGTACGTGTCGAGCAGTTCGGTGTACGCCTGGCCCCGGGGCGCCGGGTACACCGAGGACGCGCCGCTGGTCCCGGGCGCGGCCGCCGACGCCGGGCAGACCGACTACGCCCGGGACAAACGGGGCGGCGAGCTGGCTGTCGTCGAGACGTTCGGCGCGGAGCGCTCCCTGCTGGTGCGGGCGGGGCTGATCCTGGGGCCGTACGAGAACGTCGGCCGGCTGCCGTGGTGGCTGACCCGGATCGCCCGGGGCGGCCCCGTACTCGCGCCCGGGCCGCGCGAACTGCCCCTCCAGTACATCGACGTCCGTGACCTGGCTCAGTGGATCCTCGACTCGGTGGAGCGGGAGGCGAGCGGACCGTACACCGTGATCGGTCCCCCCGGCCACGCCACCATGGGCTCGCTGCTGGACGCCTGCGCGGAGGCCACCGGCGGGCCCGCCGAGCTCCTCTGGACCGACCCCGAGGTGATCCTCGCCGCGGGTATCGAACCGTGGCTGCAGCTGCCGGTGTGGCTGCCCCCGGACAGCGAGGGCCACGCGGCCGTGCACGGCGCGGACGTCTCCCGGGTCCTCGCGGCAGGCCTGAGCTGCCGTCCGGTCACGGACACGGTCGCCGACACCTGGCGCTGGCTGCGGGACATCGGCTCAGCGGCCCCGCAACGCCCGGACCGGCCGACCGTGGGCCTGGCCCCGGAGCTGGAGGCGAAGGCGCTGGCGGCGAGGGCGCCGGCGGCGAGCGAGGGCACCACTGACGGCGGGGGGTGTACCTGACACCACCCTCTGACCGGCTGTCCAAGCCCCGTGACCTCGTCCTCCCCCTCATCCAGACTGACGGCATGAACACCAACACGAAGAGCGGCGACGGCAGTTCGAAGGCACGGGGGATGGTGCTCGCCGCCGGGAGGGGGCTCGTGCTGGTCGTGGTGTCGCTGCCGCCGGCCATTCTGGGCTTCTGCCTCTCCATCGTGTCCATGGCACTGATTCCGATCGGCGTCGGGGTCTTCACCACGCCCTACGTGGTGAAGGGGGTGCGCGCCTTCGCCGACCGGCGGCGGGCACTCACCGAACAGTGGGGCGGGGTGCGCATCCCGTCGGCGTACCGGCCGCTGCCCGAGAGCGCCAACCCGTGGACGCGCACCTACGCCCTGCTGCGGGACCCCGCGACCTGGCGGGACCTTCGGTGGCTGCAGGTGGACATGACGGCGGGTTTCGTGACCGCGCTGCTTCCGGCGGTCCTCGTCCTGTATCCGCTGGAGGGGTTCGCGCTGGCGGCCGGGCTGTGGCGGACCATGACAGCGGGCCCCTACGGTGAGTACGGGCCGTACTGGTACGGCTTCGTGCCGGTCAGTGGGCAGGCCTCCGCGCTGGCCGCAGCCGCCCTGGGAGCCGTCCTCCTCATCGTCGCCCACCGGTACGCCGTGAGCGCGTTACAGGTCCACTTCGATCTCACTCGCGCCGTCCTCTCCCCCGGTCAGGGCGAACTGGCCGAGCGGGTGCGGGTGCTGACCGAGACCAGGCGGGACGCCGTCGACACCTCCGCGGCCGAACTGCGGCGCATCGAACGGGACCTGCACGACGGGGCGCAGGCGAGGCTGGTCGCCATGGGCATGGACCTCGGCACCATCGAGGTCCTGGTGGAGAAGGACCCGGAGCAGGCCAAGCGGCTGCTCGCCCAGGCCCGTCAGTCCTCCGCCGAGGCCCTGACCGAACTGCGTGAACTGGTCCGCGGCATCCATCCCCCGGTGCTCGCCGAACGGGGACTGGGCGACGCCGTACGGGCGCTGGCGCTGCGGCTGCCCGTCGCCACCGAGGTGACCGTGGAGCTGCCGGGGCGGGCGGACGCCCCCGTGGAGTCGGCGGCGTACTTCGCCGTCAGCGAGGTGCTGACCAACGCGGTCAAGCACTCCGGCGCCGACCGGATCTGGGTCGACCTGCACCATGCCGACGAGGGCGGCGCCATGCTGCGGATCTCCGTCACCGACAACGGCAGGGGCGGCGCGGCGATCGGGGCCGGTTCGGGCCTGGCCGGAGTCGAGCGGCGACTGGGTACATTCGACGGCGTCCTGGCCGTCAGCTCGCCCGCGGGCGGCCCCACCATGGTCACCATGGAGATCCCTTGCGCGTTGTCCTAGCCGAAGACCTGTTCCTGCTGCGCGACGGACTCGTCCGGCTCCTTCAGGCCTACGGCTTCGAGATCGCCGCCGCCGTCGAGACCGGCCCGGAGCTGGCCCGGGCGCTGGCCGAACTGGAGCCGGACGTCGCCGTGGTCGACGTCCGGCTCCCGCCGACGCACACCGACGAGGGCCTGCAGTGCGCGCTCGACGCCCGCCGTGCCAGACCCGGGCTGCCGGTGCTGGTGCTGTCCCAGCACGTGGAGCAGCTGTACGCGCGGGAGTTGCTCGCCGACGGCACCGGCGGGGTCGGTTATCTGCTGAAGGACCGGGTGTTCGACGCGGAGCAGTTCGTGGACGCCGTACGACGGGTGGCGGCGGGCGGGACGGCGATGGATCCGCAGGTGATCCAGCAGCTGCTGTCCCGGCGGGCGGCCGACGACAACCGGCCGCTCGGCCGGCTGACCCCGCGCGAGCTGGAGGTGCTGGAGCTGATGGCGCAGGGCCGGTCCAACGCGGCGATCGCGCAGCAGCTCGTCGTGACGGAACGGGCGATCGCCAAGCACACCTCCAACATCTTCGCCAAACTGGGCCTGGAGGTGTCGGACGACGACAACCGCCGCGTCCTGGCGGTTCTCGCCCATCTGGACCAGGACAGCTGAAAACGCCGAACCCTCGGAAATCGCTGAAACCACTGAACCCACCGAATCCACTGAAACCGGTCCCCCGACTCGCACATGCCGTAAGGGATCAACAACTCCGGGTACCGAAGAGGGAGTTGGGACCGAATTTTCACCGGGATCTCTCATCAATTTCTGAGACGGCTGAACACCCGTGGGACGGGCCGCGTATCAAAGGGCGCCGCTTCACTCCTGTCGGGCGCCTCGATGCTGCCCCGCAAGGAAGTCAGAGGAGTTCCATGGGACGCAACACACGTAAACGCCGTTCGTCGATGGCCACGAAGGCCGTGGCAGCATCGGCGGCCCTAGCGCTCGGTGGGGGCGGGCTGATCTGGGCGAACTTCTACGCTTCGGCGCACGAGTCCAACAACTCGGCGCAGAACCAGACCAAGGCCGCCGCCGCCCAGGTGGCGACGATCGCCTGCCCCGATGTGGGCCAGAAGCTGACGAACGTGCCGAACTCGGCGCGCTCCGGCGTGGACAAGGAGCTGGCGCTCCTGGACAAGCAGATCACCGAGGCCTACGCCCGGCTCGCCTCCACGCGCCAGGCCCAGGCAGGTGACTCGGGCTTCGTCCAGAACGCGATCGTCGGTCCCCTCAAGGAAAAGCGGGCCGCGACGATCGACCGGATCCGGATCGACATCCAGCGGGTCGGGGGCCAGTTCAACAGTTCCCTGAGCCAGCTCGCCGCCTGCACCACGCAGAACGCCGCCCCGCAGACCAACGCCGGCGGCCAGAACGGTGGCCAGCAGAACGGCGGTCAGCAGAACGGCGGCCAGAACAACGGCGGCCAGCAGAACGGCGGCCAGAACAATGGCGGCCAGCAGAACGGCGGCCAGCAGAACGGCGGCCAGCAGGGCAACAACGGTCAGCAGAACGGCCAGGGCGGCAACGGCCCGGTCGCGGCGGACTTCGTGGACATCACCAAGGTCCAGCCGAACGTCAAGGCGAAGGCCGGCAAGACCGGCCAGGCGTCGACCGGTACGTTCACCACCAAGTGCGGTGTGAACGCGAACGACAACCACAACACCGACAACGTGATCGTGGCGCCCGGCGTGGCCAACGGCGCGCACCACACGCACGACTATGTGGGCAACCAGTCGAACGACGCCTTCGCGGACAACAACAAGTTCGCGGCGGCCGAGACGACCTGCCAGAACCAGGAGGACAAGTCGTCGTACTACTGGCCGGTGCTGCGTCTCCAGGACGGTACGCAGGAATTCGACCAGAACCAGGACGGCGGTGGCAAGGAGGGCAACGTCGGCAAGATCCTCCAGGCCAAGCAGGCGGAGATCAAGTACGTCGGCAGCCCGAAGAGCAAGGTCGTGGCGATGCCGGAGTTCCTGCGCATCATCACCGGTGACGCCAAGACCACCACCAACGGTCTGGCGAACGCCAACGCGCACTGGAGCTGCACGGGCTTCGAGAACAAGGTGCAGCTCACCGAGCAGTACCCGCTGTGCCCGCAGGGCAGCAGCGTGGTCCGTACGTTCGCCTTCCAGAGCTGCTGGGACGGCCAGAACGTAGACTCGGCCAACCACCGCACGCACGTCGCCTTCGCCGACGCCAACGGCAACTGCGCCAACGGCTTCAAGGCGATCCCGCAACTGACGATGCGTCTGGTCTACGACGTTCCCACCCCCGTCATCCAGAACGGCCAGGTGAAGAACGCGTTCGCGGTCGATGGTTTCCCGGAACAGCTGCACAAGGCGGCCACCGATCACGACGACTTCATCAACGTGATGCCGGCCAACCTGAACAACAAGATCGCGCAGTGCATCAACACCGGCCAGAACTGCCAGTGACACCGCGCTAGCCGGACAAGAGAACCGGCGGTGGGATCTCCCACCGCCGGTTCTCTTTCTTGTGCCTTCGATATCAGTGACTCGGGTGCGAGGCACCCGCTGAGGGCTCGTCCGACCCGTGCCCCGAGTGGTCCGTGCCCTCCTCGATGTCACCGCCGAGCCTGGTGCGCAGCGCGTTCATCGTGCTGGTCTCCCCCACGGCCACCCACTTGCGGCCGACCAGGTAGTGACCTCCGTAGTCCTTGGCCCCGTTGATCCACTCGCGCTGGCCGCGGTCGGTGGCGAAGGTGGCGAGGACGAACTTGCCGTCGGAGTTCTTGCAGATGGCCTGGCGGATCTCGTCCGCGTCCGTCTGCATGTTCGGCGCGCACTTCACCTCGGCGGCCAGGTGCTCCAGGCTGCCGGTCGCCGTCTGCGGTACGGCGGGCTTCGTGGCAGTGGCACCGGATCCGCAGCCCGCCAGCGCGAACACCAGCGCCGCGCCACTCAGCGCGAGTATCGGTCGGGTCAGCCTCATCTGTTCCTCCGGTCGCACGTATCAGACCATGCCTGAGCCGGCCCCGGCGAGGGGCCGTCCTCTTCGATACGGCCGAGGAGCCCTCCGCGCTCAAATCGGGTACCCCGACGGGTACACCTGTGCGAAAGTGGGCCGGTGGACCAAAACTGGGAAGATCGCGTGGCCGCCGCCTGGGCCACCCTCGACGACTACGCGGAGGAGGACGGGGCCGAGTTCCGGGCCGTGATCGACGCGCTCGTCGCCGAACTGCCGGACGGCAGCCCCCTCGGCCTTTTCGAGCGGGCCTGCGCCTGGGACTCGACCGGTCACTCGGACCAGGCCGTCCCGCTGTACCGGGAGGCGCTGGCCCTCGGGCTGCGCGGCTACCAGGGGCGCCGAGCCAAGATCCAGCTGTCCAGCTCACTGCGCAACACCGGGCAGCCGGAGGAGGGTGTCAAGCTGCTGACACCCGAACTGGACGCGCCGTCCGACGAGTTGGATGACGCGGTACGGGCCACGCTCGCCCTGTGCCTGTCCAGCCTCGGCCGCGACCGCGAGGGCTTGTCCCTCGTCCTCGGCGCCCTGGCCCCCCATCTGCCGCGCTACCAGCGGTCGATGGCGAACTACGCGCGGGCCCTGGTCGCCCCCGAGGGCTGACGCGCCAGGCCGGCGGTGACCAACCATCGATTCGCTCGTTCTGCTGAACGTGCAGTCACAGGATGTCGCCCCGCGCCCCGGCCCCTCCTCCACCGCCTCCTCGTCCGCCGACCCGGTCGTCGACGTCGAACAGGCCGAGGCCGCACTCGTCGAGCACTATCCGCGGCTCGTCCGGCTCGCCTATCTGGTGCTGCCGGCGCGCCTCGGCCGGAGCAGGCGCGTGCTGACCGCGCACGCCCTCACCCAGCAGGCCCTGCCCCGGGGCCGCACCTCCGTCCCCGTGATCCCGGCCCAGTCGACAGGCCGCGACGGCGACCCCGGGTACGCCCTGGTCCGCCTCCAGGTGCTGCGCGCGGCACTGCGGGCGGGCCTGCCGCTGAGGCGCACGGCATGGCCGAAGCGGGCACAGCTGCCGCCGACACTGCCCCAGGTGTGGGGCCTCAAGCTCTTCCCGCGCTCGGGCGGCGCCGAGGAACTCGCCCTGGACCAGCGCCTGTCGGCCCTGTCCGGCCCGGCCCGCGCCGCGTACGTACTGCGCGGCCTGGAGAAGCTCCCGGACGACGACGTACGCACCGTGCTGACGGCCGCGGGCGTCGACGACGTGGACGCCGCGCTGGACGAGGCGGACAACGCGGACGAGGCGGCCACGCAGTACGCGCTGCTGGAATCCCCCGAGTTCGACCCCTGTTCGCTCCAGGCCCGGCCCACCGACCTGATGCGGCGCAGGCAGCACATGAAGGCGGCGCTCGCCGCGGCCGCCGCGGTCGCGGTGTGCGGGGCGCTGCTCGGTCTGCCCGGCGACGGCAGGGGCCCGGAGGGCGCCGCGGCGCCGGCCTACGCGCAGAACCCCTCCGCCCAGGAGGCCCTGGACCCGGCGAAGCTGACCAGGGCCGCCCCCGGCACCTGGCAGTCGTCCGCGCGCACCGACTTCTCCGTGTGGCCCGCCCGCGGCGAACTCACCGGCGACCAGGGCCTGCTGCGCCGCGCCCTGGCCGTCTGGGCCCGCCCCGGCGCGACCGTCCGGGTCTCCCCGACCCCCGGCACCCCGACCGGCGGCCCGGCCGGACCGCCCCAACTGCTGTACGCGGGAACCGTCGACAGCGCGCGCGTGGTGCTCCTCTACGACGGTCTGCGCGTCGCCCGCTACGCCGAGCCGAAGGACAGCACCAAGGGTGCCGCGCTCGACTTCGCGCGGGTCGACGGCGCGAGCAGTGCCGAGGCGAGCGCGGTGGTGCTGAGCCGGGCCGACGGCAACGTCCGTTACCTGATGGCGCCTTGGGTGAAGGAGGCGGCCGAGCGGGACCTGATGAAGCCGGGCTCCGGTGTGATGAACCTGCCCCTGACCGACGGCACCACCGCGCCGCTGGCCAGCCCCGCCGTCCGGACCGGCGCGTGCACCTCGTGGAACGTGCTCCAGGTGACGGACGCCTCCGGCACCCGCCTCCTGACGGACCTGGGCGAGTTGGTCCCGGCCCGCCTCACCACCGGCCGGCCCGGGTCGGCACACGACGCGTCCGGTGCCCGGTCGCAGCGCACCTGGGCCCCGTTCGCCTGCTCCCTGTCCGCGATGCGCGCCGCGGGCGTACGGAGCGTGAACGCCTGGGAGTTCGCCACGCAGCCCCTGCCCGACGCGGGTGAAACGACATGGGGGTCCCCCCGCCCTCAGAGTGCGGGAGGTTCGGCGGCCTGGGTGTGCACCCGGGCCGAGACCTGGCGGGGCGACGGCACGCGCGTGATGGCGCAGTTCCACACGCCGGGCGGCACGTACGGGGCGGTCGCGGCGAGGGCCCAGGACGTGCCCGCCTGCGGCCCCCGCGATCCGCACGTACTGGCCGGTGTGCTGTGGAAGTCGGGCACGGGCTCCTGGTACCTGCTGGCCGCCGGCAGCCGCGGCACCTCGTCGATCAGCGCGACGGGCGGAGTGCGCGGGACGGCCAACGGCAACCTGCTGACCGTGAAGACCCGGCAGGGCGCCCAGGCCGGACTGGAGGGGACCTTGGAGAGCGGGCGGTCGATCAGCGGCCTCGGCTAGCCGACACCGGCGGGCACATGCTGCCGGTCACCGCAACAGGCTGACCGTGGACGGGCGTTGGCGGACGGGGTGGACTCGACCGCCGGCGTCCGCTGTGGGCAGGTGTCGAGCCATGGGCCGCGGGCGCGGAGTGAGAGCCTCTCCCGCTGGACAAGTGAACACCGTTGGCCGGTCCCGTCCGTTCAGGGCCGGATTCGATCGGTAAGGTGTTCGCATGACTACCGTGGTGCGCCGCAGGATGGGTGTCGAGGAGCGGCGGCAGCAGCTGATCGGCGTCGCACTCGACCTGTTCAGCCGCCGGTCGCCCGACGAGGTCTCCATCGACGAGATAGCCGTGGCCGCGGGCATCTCCCGGCCGCTCGTCTACCACTACTTCCCCGGCAAACTCAGCCTGTACGAGGCCGCGTTGAAGCGTGCCGCCGAGGATCTCGCGAGCCGGTTCACGGAACCGCACGAGGGTCCGCTGGGAGCCAGGCTGCTGCGGGTGATGGGCCGGTTCTTCGACTTCGTCGAGGAGCACGGCCCCGGTTTCTCGGCGTTGATGCGGGGCGGCCCGGCGGTCACCGTGGGCGGCGCCGCGTCGATGAGCGCGGTCTCGGCGACGAACGCGCTCATCGACTCCGTTCGGCAGGTCGCTTACGACCAGATTCTTTCGCATCTCGGCGTGACGGATCCGCCCGCGCGGCTGGAACTGGTCGTCCGCTCCTGGATCTCGCTCGCCGAGTCGACAGCGCTGATCTGGCTGGACGGCCGGGACATCCCGCGGGCCGAGCTGGAGGTGCAGCTCGTGCACGACTTCGCCGCGCTCGCGGCCGTCAGCGCGACCCACGACGCGGAGATGAGGGTGCTTCTGCGCCGCATGCTCAAGGACGAGCCGGGCGACGGGCCGTTCAGCGACCTGGTGCAGCGGATGGTCGCGCTGGCGTCCTGAGCACGAACGGCCCGAGCGGAACGGCCGGAGCACGAACGGCCCGAGCGGGAACCGCCTGGGCGCGAACAACCCGAGCGGGAACCGCCTGGGCGCGAACAACCCCAGCGGGAACCGCCTGGGCGCGAACAACCCCAGCCGCAACGGCCTGGGGCGGCCCGTGCGGAACGGTCAGCGCTCGACCTTGCGGTACGACGGGTCGAGGTCACGCACCTCGGCGGAGGCGTGCAGCACGAAACCGTCGCCCTCGATGTGCTTGGCGAGCAGCTCCACGACGGCCTGAGTCAGTCTCGCCTTGGCCTCCTCGGTACGCCCGGCGAGCAGCCCGATGGTGACATGGACGACGCCGTGTCCCTCGTCCTCGTGCCCGACCAGCGTGTACGCGGACGGACGGAACTGTGTCTTGCAGGCTTCCGGCTTCGCCGCCGCGATCTCGACCGCCGCCGTGTGCAGTGCCTCGGCGAAACCTTCCCGGTCGAAAGCGGGCGCCAGGGTGGCGGAGTAGTCGACGGTGATCTGCGGCATGAGCACTCCTGTTCTGAGGCAACAGGGCCCACCCTAGTTCTTCAGCTGCAGCGCCAGCATCGCGATGTCGTCCTCGCGTTCGTGGCCGAAGCAGGCCAGGAGGGTGTCGCAGAGGGCGTCCGGGCCGGGCAGGGAGCCGGAGGCCGCGGCACGGAGCTGTTCCATCGAGACCTCCAGGTCCGTGCCCCGGGTCTCGATCAGACCGTCGGTGACCATGAGGAGCCGGTCGGTGGGTTCGAGGAACAGCTCGGTGGGCGGCGGGTGGGGCAGGCCCAGGCCGAGCAGGGGCCCGCCGGCCTTGGCGTAGTCGGCGCTGTTGGTATCCCGGATGATCAGGGGCGGGATGTGGCCGGCGTTGGCGATGCGGGTGCGTCCGGTGTCGGGGTCGATCAGGGCCAGGCAGACGGTGGCGGTGACGTCGGGGTGGTAGTGCTGGAGCATCCGGTCGAGGCGTTCGGCGAGCACCGCCGGGTCGCTCTCGTCGACGCAGTAGGCGCGCAGCGCGTGCCGGATCTCGACCATGACGGTGGCCGCCTCCAGCGAGTGACCGACCACGTCGCCGACGGCGGCGAGGGCACCTTCGCGGGTTCGCAGCGCGGCGTAGAAGTCGCCGCCGATCTCGGTCTCCCGGGACGCGGGCACATAGCGCACCACGACGTCGAGGCCGGGCAGTTCCGGCAGCCGGTGCGGCTGGGGCAGGAAGCTGTGCTGGAGGGTGAGGGCGACATGCCGCTCGACCTGGTACATGAGCAGCGGTTCGGCGGCGAGCGCGGTGGCCTGGGCGAGCCGGGCCAGCAGGGCCTCGGCCTCGGGGCCCGCCCGGCGCAGCCCGCGGGTGGGGGCGGCCAGACACACCGGGGCCTTGCCGTCCTGGGTGACGGTCAGGGCCAGCCGGGCGTCGTGCTGCACGCCGGGCCGGAAGAACCCGGTGGGCCACAGCGGTGCGGGGACCGTGGTGATCTGCACCCCGGCCTGCCCGCGGGTGAGCCGCCGCAGCACACCCGCCACGGTCCGGTGGGCGCCCTCGTCCGGCAGCGCGACCGAGGTGCGGTCCCGGGAGAGGCCGCGGTACAGCTTGTCGTCGTGGTCGAGGACGAAGACGGCGGCGGGCGAGCCGGTGAGCCGCGCGGTGGCGTCGGCGGCGGCGTCGGCGAGTTCCTGCAGGGAACGCGCCGCCTGGATGGTGACGATCGCCTCCGACAGCAGTGTCAGCCGCCGTACCTGCGCCTGGCCGTCGGCCCGCATCCGGCCGGCGCGTACCGCGGCCCGGACCGCCGCCTCGATCGCCTCGGGCTCGGCGGGCATCGTCAGATAGGCCTCGGCGCCCTCGTCCAGCGCCTGGCAGCGGTCGCCCGGGACCGCGGCGCCGGCCGAGCAGTGCACGACGGGCAGGCCGGCCATGCGTGGCCGCTCCTTGAGCCGGCGGCACAGTTCGAAGCCGCTCATGTCCGGCAGGTTCACGTCGATCAGGGCCACGTCGGGCACGTTTCCCTTGCGCAGCCGAATGTCGAGTTCGGTCAGCGCCTCGTAGCCGGTGGCGACGGAGACGACCCGGTGACCGGCGCGGCTGAGCACGGCAGCCAGCGCGTACCGGCTGTCCGCCACGTCGTCCACGACCAGCACGGTCGTGCCGGTCTGCTTGTCGTTGACGTCCATCTGTCAGCCCCTGGGACACACAGGTGGGACAGACCGGGATTCAGGGTCTGCCCCACCACCGTAATGCCCTTGTCAGGAAACTGGCGAGAATACGGTCACGGATCGTCCCGGAACGGCGAACGTGCCCGATTCCCGCTCGTACGAGGACGACTTGACGATAGGGTCCGCTCCCGACGCCTGCACCGGATGCAGCCGGTAGCCGGTCCCGGCGAGCGCGTCGATCCGCTGCCGCCGCGCCTGCGGGGTCGCGTTGAACACCACGACCAGGTCACCGAGCCGCATGGTGATCACGCCGGGTGTCTCGTCCTTCCCGGACAACGGGAAGGAGAGCGCCGACTGCACCTGGCCGGCCGTGTCGAGGGAGAAGGCCTGCTCCGTCGTACGGATTCTCAGCAGATCCCGGTACGCGGCCGAGGCGCCCTCGATCTGCTCGCAGCCCACGCTCACCGTGCTCAACAGAGGCTTGGCGTACGGCCACTTGGAGGCATTGTCAGCCGCCCTCGGCAGTCCGCGTCCGAAGCCGTTGCCGTCCCGGCAGTTCCAGTGGACGGCGTTGAACCAGTCGCCGCTGTCGTAGGAGTTGCGGTCCAGGGACTTGGAGCGCAGCAGGTCGGTGCCGGCCTGGGAGAGGGCCGGGCCCTGGGAGAGGGTGGCCGTGGCCAGGGCGAGGACCTGCATCCGGGCGCGGTCGGCCGGGCTGGTCCCGGCGGGCAGTTTGTACGTCAGGGCATCGAAGAGTGACTCGTT
The DNA here is from genome assembly GCF_044459385.1 of Streptomyces sp. NPDC050287. NCBI lineage: Bacteria > Bacillati > Actinomycetota > Actinomycetes > Kitasatosporales > Streptomycetaceae > Streptomyces > Streptomyces sp. NPDC050287. Next base: position 603,925 of record NZ_JBITIY010000001.1, read on the forward strand.
GTCGTGGGCGTCGGCGTAGGCGAGGGCGTCTCCGGGGGCGTCCGCGTAGCCGGCGGGCCGGCCGTTGTAGTCGACGTCGGCGCCGGTGACCTCCTTGCCGTCTGTGTCGGTGAAGCGGTAGGCCGCGAGGTTGCCGCTCAGGCCGACCTTGATCAGGTCCTGGTAGTGCAGGAGGCGGGCCTTCTGCTCGGCCTCGGTCCCGTTCGACGTCGAGGAGTTGGGGTCGGTGTACAGGCCGGACGCGAAGCCCTGGACGCCCGGGTCCTCGTCGAAGGGGCCGCCGCCGCGTACGGCGTCACGGGCGCGGTCGGAGAAGGTCGCGATCCCCGTCCCGGCCATGTTCTGCTGCGTGGCCTGCACGAAGCGGGCGTCGTCGGCGACCTCGCCGAAGTTCCAGCCCTCGCCGTACAGGATGATCTTCTTGCCGTCGACGCCGTCCTTCGCGAGGGTCAGCGCGTCCAGGGCCTTGCGGACCGCGAGGATGTTGGCCTTCGGGTGGTGGCCCATGAGGTCGAAGCGGAACCCGTCGACCTTGTACTGCCTGGCCCAGGTGACGATCGAGTCGACGACCAGCTTGCCCGTCATGGCGTTCTCGGTGGCGGTGCCGGCACAGCAGGTGCTGTCGGCGACCGAGCCGTCGGCGAGGAGTCGCTGGTATTGACTTGCTCCTCACCCTGAAGGGCGAGGATTCTGGCCTTGTCGATCGTTGCTGTGCCGCTACGCGGCACGGGGTTCGGTCGGGATTCCGTGGCTTCCTGTTTCTTCGCGCTGTGCCGGGATTGCTCCTGGTCTTACCGGCGCTCTGCAGGCTGATACCGCCAGTCCGGCGGCCGTCTTCACGTTGATCGCGGCGTTGGTGTCCCGGTCGTGGACGGTGCCGCAGGCGGTACAGGTCCATTCCCGGACGTTCAGGGGTTTGGGTCCGTCCTTGATACCGCAGGTGGAGCAGGTCTGGGAGGTCGGTGTGAACCGGCCGGTCTTGACCAGGGTACGGTCGTACCGTTCTGCTTTGTACGCCAGCATGCTGATGAACGATGCCCATCCGGCATCGTGCACGGACTTGGCCAGCTTCGTGCGCGCCAGTCCCGCCACCGACAAATCCTCCACGGCGATCCCTTGGTTCTCGGCAATCAGTTTCGTGGAGAGCTGGTGGTGGAATTCGCGGCGTGCGTCAGCAACTTTGGTGTGGGCGCGGGCGACCTTGAGACGGGCCTTGGCCCGGTTCTTTGATCCCTTCTGCTTGCGGGACAGCTCCTGCTGGGCCTTCTTCAGTTTCTTCTCCGCGCGCCGCAAGAAGCGCGGGGAGTCGATCTTCGTGCCGTCGGAGAGGACTGCGAAGTGTGTCAGGCCGAGATCGATGCCCAGGGTGCGGTCGGTGTCGGGCATCCGGGTCGCGTCGGCGGCGGGATCGGTGTCAAGGACAAAGGAGGCGAAGAACCTGCCCGCGGCGTCCTTGATGACGGTGACGGAGGTGGGAGTGGTGGGCAGCGTGCGGGACCACTTCACCTTCACCGCGCCGATCTTCGGCAGGTTCAGACGGCCGCTGCCGGTGATGCTCCAGCGGGCGTTGGCGGTGAACCGGATCGACTGCCGGGCGTCCTTGCGGGACTTGAAGCGGGGCGGGCCCGTCCTGGGGCCTTTGCGGGTGCCCTTGAGGGAGGCGAAGAAGTTGCGGTAGGCGCTCTCGGCGTCCCGTAGGGACTGCTGGAGCACCACCGCGGAGACCTCACCCAGCCAGGACCGTTCCGCTGTCCGCTTGGCCTCGGTGATCAGACGCGTGGACAACTGACCGGCCGTCGGGAACGGCTGCTCGGCCTTACGAGCGTCTTCACGGGCGCGGACCGCGTCGTTGAACACGACGCGGGCGCATCCGAACGCCTTCGCCAACGCGGTCTGCTGGCCGGTGTCCGGGTACAGGCGGAAGCTGTACCTGAGCTGCATGACCGTCACGCTACATACTTGGGTGATGGGTGAGATGCAGGAGATCAGAACTGGTCGGCACTGTGCTTCATGATGCATGTGCACTTGGTCTTCTTGACCAGGTTCCGGCACAAGGTGTTCACCGATGCCCACTTGAGGCGGATGAAGGAGATCATGCGGTCGGTGTGTACGGACTTCGAGTGCGACCTGGTGGAATTCAACGGCGAGGAAGCTTCCAGTACGCGTTGGGGTTCGTCAGCCGCGAGTTGATGTTCGCGAGGTCGGCCGCGTCGATGTGCTTGGCCGCGTCGATGCGGAAGCCGTCGACTCCGAGACCGATCAGGTCGTTCAGGTAGCCGGCGATCGCACCGCGGACGTAGGGCTCACCGGTGTCCAGGTCGGCGAGGCCGACCAGTTCGCAGTGCTGCACGTTCCAGCGGTCCCGGTAGTCGGTGACCTGGCCGGTGCAGTCGTCGAAGTCGTACGACGAGTACAGGCCGGGATAGTCGTACTTGGTGTGGTCCGAGCCGCCGGTGCCGGTGCCGGTGCCCGCCGACATGTGGTTGATGACGCTGTCGACGACAACCTTCACGCCGGCCGCGTGGCAGGTGTTCACCATGGTCCGGAAGCCGGTGCGGTCGCCGAGCCGCCCGGCGATCTTGTAACTGACGGGCTGGTACGACGTCCACCACTGCGCGCCCTGTATGTGCTCGGCGGGCGGCGAGACCTGGACGTATCCGTAACCGGCCGGCCCGAGTGTGCTGGTGCACTCCTTCGCCACCGAGGCGAAGTTCCACTCGAAGAGGACGGCGGTGACGTCCTTGGTGCCGGGCGGGGAGGCTTGCGCGGCGGTTGGGTTCATGCCAATCGCAGCGGTGGCCGCGAGGGCGAAAACCCCTGGGAGGGTCCTGCGTGCCATGTGGGGTCCTTCACCGTTGAAGGTTCTTGCTGCAAGGTTTCAGGCAGCTTGCGGTGACGCAGATGCTAAAGGCCCGCCGCCTGAAAAGGCAGCGGGCCGTGTGAAGTTGATACGGGAACTTTCAGAGACGCGTGGTGAACCACACCGTCGCGTCCGCCGGCACCTTCATCTCGCCGTCCGCCTCGGTCACCTCACGGCTGGCGAGCAGGACGCGGCCGTACGCCGGAGTCGTCACCGACTCGCCGCCGGTGTTGGTGACACACACGAACTCCCCGCGCCGGAAGGCGAGAACGCTCTCGGGGGCCCGCAGCCACTCCACGCAGTCGCCCGCGCCCAGGTCGGGCTGCTCGCGACGGGCGGCGAGGGCGGACCGGTAGAGCTCCAGGGTGGAGCCCGCGACGCCGGTCTGGGCCTCGACGCTCAGCTCGCCCCAGCCCGCCGGCTGCGGCAGCCAGCTGCCTCGGCCGCCGAAGCCGTACGACGATCCCGTGCGCGTCCAGGGGATCGGCACCCGGCAGCCGTCGCGGAAGCCGTCCTGGCCGGCACCGCGGAAGTAGGCGGGGTCCTGGCGGACCTCGTCGGGCAGGTCGACGACGTCCGGGAGGCCGAGCTCCTCGCCCTGGTAGACGTACGCCGATCCGGGCAGCGCCAGCATCAGCAGGGTCGCCGCCCGGGCCCGGCGCAGGCCGAGTTCACGGTCGCCCGCCAGGCGGATCTGGGTGCCGAGGCCGGGCGGGTTGGCGAAGCGGGTGGCGTGGCGGGTGACGTCGTGGTTGGACAGGACCCAGGTGGCGGGGGCGCCGACCGGGCGCATGGCCTCCAGGGTGCGGTCGATGACGGCGCGCAGCTCGTCCGCGTCCCAGTCGGTGCTCAGGTACTGGAAGTTGAAGGCCTGGTGGAGCTCGTCGGGGCGGACGTAGTTGGCGGTGCGCTCGATGGTCGGGGTCCACGCCTCGGCGACGAAGATCCGCCCACCCGTCTCCCGCCCCCGCCCTTCCAAGGATGGCCCTTCGGGCCCTTTCTCATTTACCGCGTACTCGTCGAGGACTCTGCGCCACTGGCGGTAGATCGCGTGCACGCCGTCCTGGTCGAAGAACGGCATGACATCGTTGCCCAGCAGTTTGACCTGATCGTGGGTTCCCAGGTCCGGGAGCCCCTCCGCCTTCACCAGGCCGTGGGCCACGTCGATCCGGAAGCCGTCGACGCCCATGTCGAGCCAGAAGCGCAGGATGGAGCGGAACTCGTCGCCGACGGCCGGGTGGTCCCAGTTGAAGTCGGGCTGTTCGGGGGCGAAGAGGTGAAGGTACCACTCCCCCGGGGTGCCGTCCGGCTCGGTGACCCGCGTCCACGCCGGGCCGCCGAAGATCGACTCCCAGTCGTTGGGCGGGAGTTCGCCGCTCGGGCCCTTTCCCGGGCGGAAGTGGTAGCGCTCCCGCAGCGGTGAGCCGGGGCCCTCGGCGACCGCCCGCCTGAACCACTCGTGCTGGTCGGAGGAGTGGTTGGGGACCACGTCGACGATGATGCGCAGGCCGAGCCGGTGAGCGTCGCGGATCAGCGCGTCGGCGTCCAGGAGGTTGCCGAACATGGGGTCCACGGCCCGGTAGTCGGCCACGTCGTAGCCGGCGTCGGCCTGCGGGGAGGCGTAGAAGGGGCTGAGCCACACGGCGTCCACGCCGAGGTCGCGCAGGTACGGCAGTCGGGTGCGGATGCCCTCCAGGTCGCCCATGCCGTCGCCGTCGCTGTCGGCGAAGCTGCGCGGATAGACCTGGTAGATCACGGCGTCCCGCCACCAGTCGCGGCGCTTGGCGACAGTGGCGACGGCCGCTTCAGAAAAGGGGGTCGGGGCCGGGTCGGCGGAGTGCTGCTGGCTCATGGCGTCCTTGGTGCGTAACGGGGTTCGGTCGTGGAGGGTGTCGAGGTGGTCGTGGGTCTGTTTTCGAGGTTGTCGTGAGGCTGTTGTCGAGATTACGCACAGCTGTCGAGATTACGTACGGCAGCGGGTGAGAGACGGCCGCGGTGTCTGCGGGGTCGGATGGACACCGCGGCCGCCGCCCGCGCGGTGAGGCGCGGGGGTCCGGTGGCTCGCCGGTGGCGGGACTCAGCCCTTCGTGCCGCCCGAGGTGAGGCCGGTCACCAGGTTCTTCTGCACGAAGTAGAAGAACGCGGCGGCGGGTATCGCGATCAGTACCGCGGTGGCGGCCATCAGATTGCGCTGCGCGTCGTGCTCGCTGACGAAGGTCTGCAGACCGACGGCGAAGGTGTACTTCGTGTCGGACAGCATGAACGTGGCCGCGAACGCGACCTCGCCGAAGGCGGTGAGGAAACTGTAGAACGCGGCGACCGCCAGGCCCGGCTTGGCGAGCGGCAGGATCAGTCGCGCGAACGTACCGAAGGGGGTCAGCCCGTCGACGCGTCCGGCCTCGTCGATCTCGAACGGAATGGTGTCGAAATAGCCCTTCATCAGCCATGCGCAGTACGGGACGGTGGTCGTGCAGTACACGAGGACGAGCCCAAGGTAGCTGTCGATGAGCTGCAGGTCCGACAGGATCTGGTACATCGGCACCATGAGTACGGCGACCGGGAACATCTGGGTGACCAGGAGCACCCACATGAACTTCCGGTAACCCGGGAAGCGCATGCGCGAGACCGCGTAACCGGTGGTCGCCGAGATGATCACGCCGATGGCGGTGGTGCCGAGCGTGACGATCATCGTGGTCTGCAGCCAGTCGAAGAACTTCGTGTGCTCCAGGACGAACGTGTAGTTGTCGAACGTCATCTTGTCCCAGATGCCGCCCGGGTGCAGATAGTCGTCCTTGTCCGGGCCGAGGGACAGATAGACCAGCCAGGCCACGGGGAACAGCGCCACCAGACTCGCGGCGATCAGGATGCCGTGGGAGACGAGGCGGACGGCGGGCGTGCTCTCGCCGCGGCGCGTGCCCCGCTTCGGGGCGGCCGGGGTGTTCCGGCCGGCCGCGGCGGCGGCGGAGGAGGTCTCGACCGCGGTCGGACTCGTCGGATTCGTCGTGCGCGTCGCGCTCGTCGGAATCGGCGTACTCGGTGTGCTCGGCGTACTCGGCGTACTCGGCGTACTCATGGGGACTCCCGCCTCAGATCGCGAGCTGCTGGTCATTGCGGTTCAGCCAGCGGCGGTAGAAGGAGGTGAAGACGATCAGGATGGCCAGCAGCAGGATGCCGTAGGCGGCCGACTGCGCGAAGTCACGTGGCTGCTGTCCGAAGCCCAGGTAGTACGCCCAGGTGACCAGGATCTGGGCGTCCGGGGCGGTGTTGCCGAACAGCAGGAAGATGATCGCGAACTGGTTGAAGGTCCAGATGACACCGAGGAGCACGACGGTGGAGCTGACGGACCTCAGCCCAGGCAGGGTGACGTACCTGAAGCGCTGCCAGGCGTTCGCGCCGTCCATCTCCGAGGCCTCGTACAGCGAGGTGTCGATGGCCTGGAGGCCGCCGAGCAGGGACAGCATCATGAAGGGGACACCGCACCAGGTGTTGACCATGATCGCGGCGAACCGCTGCCAGAAGGTGTCCTCCAGCCACAGCGGCGCCGGCAGGTGCAGTGCGTCCAGGGCGGAGTTGATGATGCCGCCGTCCGCGAGCATGAAGCGCCAGCCGAAGACGGTGACGAAGGTCGGCACGGCCCACGGCAGGATCAGCACCAGCCGGTAGAAGGTGCGGCCGCGCAGCTTCTGGTTGAGCAGCAGGGCGAGGCCGAGGCCGATCGTGTAGTGCAGGGTGACGCAGAGCGCCGTCCACACGACGGTCCAGATGAAGTGCGACCAGAAGCGGTCGTAGGCCGTGTCGCCCCACAGGATGTCGGCGTAGTTGTCGAGGCCGATGAACTTGTAAGTGGCGTCGATGTGGTTGACGCCGATCGTGCGGGCGGTGTTCAGGCTGTTGGCGTCGGTGAGCGTGAGGTAGAGCCCGTACACCAAGGGGTAGAGCACGAGGACGCCGAGCACGATCACCACCGGGGCGATCATCGCGTACGCGTACCAGTGCTTCTGGTAGCCGTGCCGGAGACGCTGGACCGGCCCGGGGCGCGGCGCGCGGTCACCGTGGCGCTTGCCGGTCGCGCGGTCGATGGCGACTGTCATGGGTTCGACACTTTCTGGAAGATCAGGGGTGGGCCTGAGCGCAGGCCGGTGGCCGCCGGATCCCTCCCCCGGTTCACGGGGGATCCGGCGGCCACGCGGGGTCACTTGCTGAAGTCCGGGACCAGCTTGGCGATCGAGGTCTCCGCCTTGCCCAGGCCGTCGTCCAGGGACTCCTTGCCGCCGGCGATCTGCGGCAGCTCGGTGTCCAGCGGGCCCCACAGGGAGCTGTACTCGGGCAGGGCCGGGCGCGGCTGGGCGGCGGGCAGGACGGTCTGGAAGCCGGCGATGCCCGGGTCCGCCTTGACCTCGGCGGTGTAGGCGTCACCACGGGTCGGCAGCGTCGAGTTCTTCAGCGCGATGGTCGTCTGGGACTTCGCGGAGGTCATGAAGTTGACGAACGTCAGCGCGGCCTTCTGGTGGGCGGCGTCCGAACCGGCGTAGACGGACAGGTTGTGGCCGCCGGTCGGGGCGCCCGCCTTGCCGGTGGAACCGGCCGGGACGGTGGCGATGCCGAGGTTGTTCTTGTCCTTGAAGGCCGAGCCCTTGTAGAAGTTGGTGATCTCCCACGGGCCCTGGACGATCGCGGCGACCTTGCCGCTGACGAACGCCTCCTGGATGTGGGCGTAGGCGTCGGCGGTGGTGTCGGCCTTGTGCAGGCCCTTGCCGTCGAAGAGGCCCAGCCAGGTCTGGTAGCCCTTCTTGGCGGGCGCGGAGTTCACGGTGACCTTCTTGGCACCGGCGTCGACGGTGTCGGTGCCCTCGCCGTAGAGGAAGCTCTGCGCGTAGTAGGCCTGGGTGGAGCCCCAGTAGCCGTCGACGCCGGTCTTGTCCTTGATCGTGGCGGCGGCCTTCTTCAGGTCGTCCCAGGTCTTCGGTGCCTGGACGCCGGCCTTGTCGAAGAGCTCCTTGTTGTAGACCAGCGCGAGGGTGTCGGTGACCAGCGGCACGCCGTACGTCTTGTCCTCGTACTTGGCCTGCTCGATCAGGTTGGGCTGGAACTTCGCCTGGTCGGCGAGGGCCTCGGTGCCGTCCAGCGGCAGGAAGTAGCCCTTCTTGGCGAAGGCGGGGGTCCAGCCGACCTCGGAGCGCAGGATGTCCGGGGCGCCCTTGGAGCCGGCGGCGGTGTCGAACTTGTTCTGCGCCTGGTCGAAGGGGACGTTGACGTAGTTGACCTTGACGTCCTTGTGGGCGGCCTCGAACTCCTTGACGAGGGCCTGGTACGTCGGTGCCTCGTTGGTGGCGTTGGAGGTGTCCCACCAGGTGATGGTGACCGGACCGTCGGCCTTGCCGTCGCCGTCACTTCCGCCGCAGGCCGTCGCCGCGAGGGCGAGGGACGCCACCAGCGCGGTGGCCACTGTGCCACGCCGCATGAGTTCTCCTTGAGGGTGAAAAGCCCGTGTGCTCACAGAACAGCGGTCCCGTCCGCGGTCCTGTCGACTTGCCGACTGCGTCGTTGCGCCGCGCCGGGCGTCGCCGAACGTAACAGCGTTGCAATCGCCTCGAAAGACCTTGCAGCAAAAAAGTGCAAGAGATCTTCGAAGTTATCCGGACGTGACCCGTCGGCGACCGCCATGAGACGCTTGATTACGGTCGTAGAGCGGTTTGGGTGGCCTGTGCAAGACTCTGCAAGCTCTTGCCGACACTTTCATGAGGGAGCGCGATGACCCCACAGCCCGGGGCGGGCCGGTCACCGAACCGCCCGAGGCGCCGGTTCGGTGTGCAAGGGGACACCTGGCCGGTACAGTCCCACCCTGTGACCACACGGCTTGCCGACATCGCTGCTCAGGCGGGGGTGAGCGAAGCGACCGTCAGCCGCGTCCTCAACGGCAAGCCGGGCGTCGCCGCCACCACCCGCCAGTCCGTACTGGCCGCCCTCGACGTGCTCGGCTACGAGCGCCCGGTGCGGCTGCGGCAGCGCAGCGAGGGCCTGGTGGGCCTGATCACCCCGGAGCTGGAGAACCCGATATTCCCGGCCCTGGCCCAGGTCATCGGCCAGGCACTGACCAGGCAGGGGTACACCCCCGTCCTGGCCACCCAGACCCCGGGCGGCTCCACCGAGGACGAGCTCACGGAGATGCTCGTCGACCGGGGCGTGGCCGGCATCATCTACGTCTCCGGGCTGCACGCCGACACCACCGCCGACACGCAGCGCTACGAGCAGCTGCGCGCCCAGGGCGTGCCGTTCGTCCTGGTGGACGGGTTCTCGCCGAAGGTGCAGGCCCCCTTCATCTCCCCCGACGACCGGGCCGCGATGACGCTGGCGGTGACCCACCTGGTGTCGCTGGGCCACACCCGGATCGGCCTGGCACTGGGCCCGAAGCGGTTCGTGCCCGTGCAGCGCAAGATCGAGGGCTTCGTACGCACCGTGCAGGAGCTGCTGGGCCTGGCCACGGACGTGATCGAGTCGGAGCTGGTCCAGCACTCGCTGTACACCCTGGAGGGTGGTCAGGCCGCCGCCACGGCCCTGATGGACCGGTCCTGTACGGCGGTGGTGTGCGCCAGCGACATGATGGCGCTGGGCGCTGTCCGGGCGGCCCGGCAGCGCGGCCTGGACGTCCCGAAGGACATCTCGGTGGTCGGCTTCGACGACTCCCCCCTGATCGCCTTCACCGACCCTCCGCTGACCACGATCCGCAAGCCGGTCCCCGCGATGGGACAGGCGGCGGTGCGCACGCTGCTGGAGGAGATCGGCGGGACCCCCGCGCCCCACAGCGAGTTCGTGTTCATGCCGGAGCTGGTGGTACGCGGATCGACCGCTTCGGCCCCCGGGGAACGCGGGCGTTCCTAGCGCCTGCCCGGCCCCTTCTCAGTTCTCTCCCAACTCCTTCCCGGCTACTCCGGGCCGCTTCCCGACTCCTTCCCCGCCGCTTCCCGGCTCCTTCCCGGCTCCTCCTCAGGGCGGAGCCGAATGGTCTTCGCCGTGCGCTGGTAGGAGGCTCCGGACCTCTGACGGGTGTAGGACGTGCGGCTCGAACCCGACCGGGGGATGATCGGGGAGAAAGCACCTTTCTGGCAGACTTTATGCCTATGACTGAGACGACCGTGACGACACAGGATGGCCACGCACGGGCCGTTCCGTATGCGGTCGCGGCCCCACAGCAGCGGGGTTTCCTGCGTCGCCTGCGCACTCCGCGCCGGCCCCGCATCTGGTTCGAGATCCTGCTGATCGGGGTGAGTTACTGGACGTACTCACTGATCCGCAACGCGGTACCGGAGCAGCGGGGCGAGGCACTGCGCAACGCCGACTGGATCTGGAAGGCGGAGCACGGTCTCGGCATCGCCGTCGAGGAGTCGGTCAACCACGCGGTCAACTCGGTGACTTGGCTCATCGTCGGGATGAACTACTACTACGCGACGCTGCACTTCGTGGTGACACTGGGCGTCCTGGTCTGGCTCTTCCGCAGTCATCCCGGCCGCTACGGCGCCACCCGTCTCGTCCTCTTCGCGACCACGGGCGTCGCCCTCGTCGGCTACTACCTGTATCCGCTGGCCCCGCCGCGGCTGATGAACGACAGCCACTTCGTCGACACCGTCATGGTCCACCAGACCTGGGGCTCGATGGCCTCCGGCGACCTGAAGAACATGTCGAACCAGTACGCCGCGATGCCGTCGATGCACATCGGCTGGTCCCTGTGGTGCGGTCTGACGATCTTCACGCTGGCGTCCGTGCCGTGGGCGCGGGTACTGGGCCTGCTCTACCCGGCGACCACCCTGGTGGTCATCGTCGCCACCGCCAACCACTTCTGGCTCGACGCGGTGGGCGGTGTCCTCTGTCTCACCTTCGGCTTCACGGTGGCGCGGCTCTGGCACGGGGCGCTGCCGTACGCGCTGCCGCGCGTGGTGCCGGGGAAGACGAAGTCGAAGGAGACGGGGACAGGGACCGGAACGGGGACGGAGACGGAGACGGAGACGGGGGAGCCTGAGGCGGCGGACGACACCTTGCTGCCGACCGAGTCGTAGGTTCGTCACCCTTCGTCCGCCCCGTCACCCCCCGTAGAACAGTTCGTCCACGACCCCCCGGGCCCGGCGTGCCGTACGCCGGTAGTCGTCCAGCATGTCGCCGACGTGTCCCGGCTCGTACCCCAGGTAGCGGCCCACCGCTCCCAGCTCCCGGGCCTCCGACGGGAACGTGTCGCCGGCCCGGCCCCGCACCAGCATCACCGCGTTGCGCACCCGGGTCGCCAGCACCCACGCCTCGTCGAGGACCGTGGCGTCCTCGTCCGAGAGGAGGCCTGCCGCGCGGGCGGCACCGAGGGCGGCACGGGTGCGGGTGGTGCGCAGTGATGGCACCTGGGCCCCGTGCCGCATCTGCAGCAGCTGCACGGTCCACTCCACGTCGGACAGCCCGCCGGGCCCGAGCTTGGTGTGCAGCTTGGGGTCGGCGCCGCGCGGCATCCGCTCCGACTCCATCCGCGCCTTCAGCCGCCGGATCTCCCGTACGGCGTCGTCGCCGAGCCCCGTCTCCGGGTACCGCAGCGGATCGATCAGCTCGACGAACCGGCGGCCCAGCTCCTCGTCCCCGGCGACCGGCTCGGCCCGCAGCAGCGCCTGCGCCTCCCACACCAGGGACCAGCGGCGGTAGTACGCCTCGTACGACGTGAGGGTGCGCACGAGCGGTCCGGACTTGCCCTCCGGCCGCAGGTCCGCGTCGATGAGCAGCGGCGGGTCGGCGCTGGGCAGCTGGAGCAGCCGGCGCATCTCGGAGACGACCTTGTTGGCCGCCTGGGAAGCCTCGCGCTCCTCGACGCCCTCGCAGGGCTCATGCACGAACAGCACGTCGGCGTCGGAACCGTAGCCCAGTTCGTGGCCGCCGAAGCGGCCCATGCCGATGATCGCGAACCGGGTGGGCAGGGTGTCCCCCCAGGTGTCGCGCACCACCGCGCGCAGGGCACCGGCGAGGGTGGCCGCGGTCAGGTCGGACACCGCCGCGCCGACCTGGTCGACCAGCGCGCCCTGGTCGGCCTCCGCCTGCTGGGCCTCGGTGCCGTAGGAGCGGACGATGTCCGCGGCGGCCGTACGGAACAGTTCGCGGCGACGCACCCCACGGGTGGCGGTGACCGCCTGCGCGGCCCCGTTCGCCCGGCCCACGGCGGCGAGTATCTCCTGCTCCAGATGGGCCCGCCCGCGCGGTTCGAGTCCTCCCCCGGGTCCTCCCCCGTCGCCGTCGCCGAGCAGCGCGACCGCTTCGGGCGCGCGCATCAGCAGGTCGGGGGCGAGCCGGCCGGCGGACAGCACGCGGGCCAGGTTCTCCGCCGCCGCGCCCTCGTCCCGCAGCAGCCGCAGGTACCAGGGCGTCTTGCCGAGCGCGTCCGACACCTTGCGGAAGCCCAGCAGTCCGGCGTCCGGGTCGGCGGAGTCGGCGAACCAGCCGAGCAGCACCGGCAGCAGGGTGCGCTGGATGGCGGCCTTCCGGGTGACACCCGACGCCAGCGCCTCCAGGTGCCGCAGTGCCGCCGCCGGATCGGCGTAGCCGAGGGCGACCAGCCGCTCCCGGGCCGCCTCGGGGCTCAACCTGGTCTCGCCGGATGGGGGTCCCCCCGCCCGAGTGAATTCGAGGGTGGGGGAGAGTTGGGCGACGGCGTCGAGCAGCGGGCGGTAGAAGAGCTTCTCGTGCAGCCGTCGTACGACGCCGGTGTGCCGTTTCCACTCGCGGGTCAGCTCGGCGACCGGGTCGGCGCGCAGGCCCAGGGAGCGGCCCAGGCGCCGCAGGTCGGCCTCGTCCTCGGGGACGAGGTGGGTGCGGCGCAGCCGGTAGAGCTGGATGCGGTGTTCCATGGAGCGCAGGAAACGGTAGGCGTCGTCGAGCTGGACGGCGTCGGCGCGTCCGACGTACCCGCCCGTCGCGAGCGCCTGGAGCGCGTCCAGAGTCGTACCGCTCCTGAGGGAGGCGTCGGCCCGGCCGTGCACCAACTGCAGCAGCTGGACGGCGAATTCGACGTCCCTCAGACCCCCGGGCCCCAGCTTCAGCTCCCGCTCGATCTCCGCGACCGGGATGTTCTCGACCACCCGGCGGCGCATCTTCTGCACGTCGGAGACGAAGTTCTCCCGCTCGGCCACCTTCCAGACCATGGGTTCGAGGGCGGCGACGTACTGCTCGCCGAGTTCGGCGTCGCCGGCCACCGGGCGGGCCTTGAGCAGGGCCTGGAACTCCCAGGTCTTGGCCCAGCGCTGGTAGTAGGCGAGGTGGCTGGCGAGCGTGCGGACGAGAGGACCGTTTCTGCCCTCGGGGCGGAGGTTGGCGTCGACGGGCCAGATCGAGCCCTCGACGGTCGTCTCCGAACAGATCCGCATCATGTGCGAGGCGAGCTTGGTGGCGGACCGGACGGCCTTGCCCTCGTCGGCGCCCTCGACGGCCTCCCCCACGAAGATCACGTCGACGTCGGAGACGTAGTTGAGCTCATGGCCGCCGCACTTGCCCATCGCGATCACCGCGAGCCGGCACAGCGCGGCGTCGTCGGGGGCGGCCGCAGCGGCGAGGGCGAGGGCGGCGCGCAGGGTCGCGGTGGCGAGGTCGGCGAGTTCGGCGGCGGTCTCGGCGAGGTCGGTGGTGCCGCACACGTCCCGGGCGGCGATGGACAGCAGACAGCGCCGGTAGGCGACGCGCAGGGAGACCGGGTCGTCGGCCTCCGCGAGACCGCGCTCGAACTCCTCCACCCCGGGGTGCAGGTCCCGCGGCTCGTACATGACGAGGGCGTGCCAGTCGCTCGGGTGCCGGGCGAGGTGGTCGGCGAGCGCGGCGGAGGCACCGAGCACCCCGAGCAGCCGGTCGCGCAGCGGCTTGGCCGCGATCACCGTGTCCAGCAGTTCACGCCGGGCGGTGGGGCCGGACTGGGCCTCCAGCATCCGTACGAGACCGTGCAGGGCGAGGTCGGGGTCGGCGGTGGCACCGAGCGCGTCGAGGAGGACCGGGTCGCTCCTTATGGGCTCCAGCTCGGCGCTCTGCAGCAGGCGCTCGGCGGCGGAGGGATCGGTGAAACCGTGCCGCAGCAGCCGCGTGAAGGTACTGCTCCTGCGCCCCGGCGCCGCCGTCATCCCGGCCTCCCGTCCGATCAAGGTCGTACCGCCCGAGCCTAACCGGAGCGGCCGCGAGAAGCGCCGGGGCGGGTGGCGCCGAGTTGGGACGGCCCGGGACGGTCGGTACGGGTGAGGGCGGGGAAGGCCAGGAGTAGGACCTGTCAGCAGAGCCGCCGAGCACACGCGAGCACACGTCTGGAGAGCCGCTGATGAATGACAAGGAACCCAAGACCCGGCTCGACCCGCGCTACAGCGACGAGTCGGCCGCCGCGATCGCCTGGGCGGACGCCGAGGCGCTGCTGGCCGCGGCCGAGCTGTTCTGGATCTCGACGGTACGACCGGACGGGCGGCCGCACGTGACCCCGCTGCCCGCGGTGTGGGCGCACGGGGCGCTGCACTTCTGCACCGGCCCGGACGAGCGCAAGGCGAAGAACCTCGCGCACAATCCGAACGTCGTGCTGACCACCGGCACAAACATCTGGGACAAGGGCTACGACCTGGTCGTCGAGGGCGAGGCGGTACGCGTCTCGGACAACGGCCGGCTACGGGAACTGGCCGCCGCGTGGGAGACCAAGTACGGCGATTTCTGGCACTTCGAAGTACGGGAAGGCTGTTTCCACCACGGCGCTGGCCACGCAGTCGTCTACGCGGTGGCGCCGCACACCGTTTTCGGCTTCGGTAAGGGGGAGCCGTTCAGCCAGACGCGGTGGCGGTTCGTGTGACGCGATGACGCGCCACGGGTGACGTGCTGTGCGACGAACGCGACGAAGGGGTCGTTCCATGCAGATGAGTCTCGAAGTGGTCCAGCTTCCGGTGTCCGACGTGGACCGGGCCAAGGAGTTCTACCGGGACAAGGTGGGCTTCCACGTGGACCTCGACGGCGACGTGATGCCGGGCGTCCGCATCGTCCAGCTGACCCCGCCCGGCTCCGGCTGCTCCATCGTGCTGGTCGACGGCCTCCAGGTCCCGACCGGAACCCCGCAGCCGGGCACGTACCACGGCCTCCAGCTGTGCGTCACGGACGCGAAGGCGGCCTACGAGGAGCTGACCGCGCGCGGCGTCGACGTCACCGAACCCCAGCAGTTCGCCCCGCAGGACGGCGCCACCTTCATGTATTTCAAGGACCCGGACGGCAACGGCTGGGCGATCCAGGAGTACCGCCGCCGCGAGACGGAACCACTGCACAAGGTCCTGGCGGACCTGGCGGCGCGGGGCGAGTGACAGCCGCCGGCATCAGACGTCCCCGCTCTGGGCGTACCGGCATCCTTCCAATCTGCGGTACCACCAGAGGCGGGGCCGCCACTGCCGCCGGACATCGGCGAACGGGTCCGGCAGGGTACGGGCGAGATAGACCGCGTCCGATGCCGCGACCAGGCGCCCCAGCTCGGCACGGGCCCGCGGGGGCAGGTTCCGCAGTGCCGTGCCGAGCAGGTCGCGGGCGTGTCTGACGTCCCGGAGAGAGCAGCCCCGGCAGGAGCAGTCGTCCAGGTACGGGTACCGGATGCCGCGCCCCGGCGGACTCAGGAAGGCCCTGTAGCGCCGCAGCGCGTGGTCGGTCGCCCCCGGGAAGACGTAGTAGTCGGCCGAGAGCGCCTCGTACCGGTGAATCGCGAGACTGGTCCGGGCCGACAGGCCGTGGATGCGGTCCGGGGCGGGGGTGTCCCACCGCCGCGGACGGTGTCGAAGCCGCTGCGCCGCGCG
Source organism: Streptomyces sp. NPDC050287 (assembly GCF_044459385.1). Classification (NCBI taxonomy): domain Bacteria; kingdom Bacillati; phylum Actinomycetota; class Actinomycetes; order Kitasatosporales; family Streptomycetaceae; genus Streptomyces; species Streptomyces sp. NPDC050287. Next base: position 619,591 of record NZ_JBITIY010000001.1, read on the forward strand.
CAGCGCGCCGGGCCGGTTACGCGGCATCGGCCTTTCGGTGCGAAGTCATGAGGGCATTGTGCCCGCGCCGCCGAAGAAGCGCGGGCATTTCCGGCCGCCCGGACCGCTACAGCACCGGCAGGTTCTTCCGCAGCTCGAACGCGGTGACCTCGCTGCGGTACTCCTCCCACTCCTGGCGCTTGTTGCGCAGGAAGAAGTCGAAGACGTGTTCGCCGAGGGTCTCGGCGACGAGGTCGCTGCGCTCCATGAGGGTCAGGGCCTCGCCCAGGTTCTGCGGGAGCGGCTCGATGCCCATCGCGCGGCGTTCGGCGTCGGAGAGGGCCCAGACGTCGTCCTCGGCGCCGGGCGGGAGCTCGTAGCCCTCCTCGATGCCCTTGAGGCCGGCGGCCAGCAGGAGGGCGTACGCCAGGTAGGGGTTCGCGCCCGAGTCCAGGGAGCGGACCTCCACGCGCGCGGAACCGGTCTTGCCGGGCTTGTACATCGGTACGCGAACCAGGGCGGAGCGGTTGTTGTGGCCCCAGCAGATGTACGAGGGGGCCTCGCCGCCGGCGCCCGCGGTGCGCTCCGAGCCGCCCCAGATGCGCTTGTACGAGTTCACCCACTGGTTGGTCACCGCGGAGATCTCCGCCGCGTGCTTCAGCAGTCCCGCGATGAAGGAGCGGCCGACCTTGGAGAGCTGGTACTCCGAGCCGGACTCGTAGAACGCGTTCCGGTCGCCCTCGAAGAGCGACAGGTGCGTGTGCATGCCGGAGCCGGGGTGCTCGGAGAACGGCTTGGGCATGAAGGTCGCGTGGACGCCCTGTTCCAGCGCCACCTGCTTCATGACCAGGCGGAACGTCATGATGTTGTCGGCGGTCGAGAGCGCGTCGGCGTAGCGGAGGTCGATCTCCTGCTGGCCGGGGGCGCCCTCGTGGTGGGAGAACTCGACCGAGATGCCCATCGACTCCAGCATGGTGATCGCCTGGCGGCGGAAGTCCATGCCGATGTTCTGCGGGGTGTGGTCGAAGTAGCCGGAGTTGTCGGCCGGGGTCGGCCGGGTGCCGTCGGACGGCTTGTCCTTCAGCAGGAAGAACTCGATCTCCGGGTGGGTGTAGAAGGTGAAGCCCAGGTCGGAGGTGCGGGCCAGGGCCCGCTTGAGCACGTAGCGCGGGTCCGCGAAGGACGGGGAGCCGTCCGGCATGAGGATGTCGCAGAACATCCGGGCGGTGCCGGGGGCCTCCGCGCGCCAGGGAAGGACCTGGAAGGTCGAGGGATCCGGCTTGGCGATCATGTCGGACTCGTAGACCCGGGCGAAGCCCTCGATCGCGGAGCCGTCGAAACCGATACCCTCATCGAAAGCTTGTTCGAGTTCGGCCGGGGCCACGGCGACGGACTTGAGGAAGCCCAGCACGTCCGTGAACCACAGGCGTACGAACCGGATGTCACGCTCCTCCAACGTCCGGAGCACGAACTCCTGCTGCTTGTCCATCTTGCGCTTCCCCATCCTTGCTGGTCAGGCCGCCTGTCTCCGGTCCCGCGGGAGGCGGTCGGGCACCCGAGCATCCCACCACAACAGCATTTCATGCGCGTTGCGCACCATGATCGTGCGGGAGACCTCGGTGTGAACGCCTCACGTCCGGCGGGTGTACTGCTCTGCTGCCCATCTTGCCTGCTCGCACCGACATCCGTAATGCCGGGAGTGCACCGACCGCTCTTAGGCCATTCCTGTCGCCTCTCTACGAGACTCCTTTCCCGCCCTATTACGATCAGCTCAGCCGACCGGCCTCTTTCAGAAGGACACCTCATGGGCTCCGCCAAGAACAGCAGCAACGCGTCACGCAAGGCCCGCATAGAGGAGATGCGGCGCGCCGAGCAGGCCCGGGAGCGGAGAAACCGGATCCTGACCGTCGCCGCGAGCGTGGTGGTCGTCGCGGGCCTCGTCGTGGGGGCCGTGGTCCTCGTGCAGTCGCAGTCCGACGACGACAGCGGCACGGCTGCCGACGGGAAGAGCACCGGGAAGTTCGTCACAGGCTCGGACGGTGTGAGGACCTGGAAGGGGGCGCTGGGCCGCACCCATGTCACCAAGACCGTGAAGTACCCGATGGAGCCCCCGGTCGGCGGGGACCACAACCAGGTCTGGATGAACTGCAACGGCGACGTCTACACCAAGGAACTCAACAACATGAACGCCGTGCACTCGCTGGAGCACGGCGCGGTGTGGGTGACGTACACCGCCAAGGCCAAGAAGGCGGACGTGGACGCGCTGGCGGCGAAGGTCAAGCAGACGCCGTACACGCTGATGAGCCCGGACGACAAGCAGAAGGACCCGATCATGCTGACCGCGTGGGGGGTCCAGCGCACGGTGACCGGCGCGAGCGACCCGAACGTCAACGCGTTCTTCCAGAAGTTCGTGCAGGGCAAGCAGACGCCCGAGCCGGGCGCCGCGTGCACGGGCGGCCTGGCCCAGTGAGGTACGCCGGAGTGGCCGTCGCCGTGGCCGGGGTGCTGGTCGCGGCGGGAGCCGTCAGTTACGCCGTCGCCGAGGACTCGGGCTCGGACCCGACGCCCACCGCCGACTCCGCGGACGCCGGGTTCGCCAGGGACATGTCCGTGCACCACCAGCAGGCCGTCGAGATGTCGTACATCGTGCGCGACCGCACCGACGACGAGGACGTGCGGCGCCTCGCGTACGACATCGCGCAGACGCAGGCCAACCAGCGCGGCATGCTGCTGGGCTGGCTCGACCTGTGGCAGCTGCCGAAGGTGTCCGCGGACCCGCCGATGACCTGGATGGGCATGGGGGACATGCCCGCCGGCAAGGACGGGGCGCTGATGCCCGGCATGGCGACCAACAGCGACCTTAAGAAACTGGGCACGCTGAGCGGCAAGCAGGCCGAGATCTTCTACCTCCAGTTGATGACGGACCATCACAAGGGCGGCATCCACATGGCCGAGGGCTGCGTGGACAAGTGCACGGTCGGTGTGGAGAAGCAGCTCGCGCAGGGCATGGTGAACGGACAGCAGTCCGAAATCGACCTCATGGCGGGGATGTTGAAGGAACGGGGCGCGAAACCGCGGTCGTAGCAAGGGAGGAGTCGGCGACCATAGAGGGATAACCCTCGGCCTCCATATCTTCTTCGTGCCGGGTTAACCCTCAAATGGCCGTGACATTACGTTAATTGGGCTCTTCTTGGTGTCGGCATTCCCCTGGCATGAACCGTTCGTCGCGAGAGTGGCCACGGTCGAGTGATCCACTCGCCACGAACCGCACAGGGGGTTCTATGAGATCCAAACGCGCCAAGGTGCGCGCCGGGGTGAGCATGGCGGCGACACTGCCAATGATCGCCGGTGCGCTGGCGCTCGGCATACCCGCGGCGCACGCCGCGGACAACCCGGGCCGGGACACGCTGGCCGGCACCAAGCCCGCGTGGGCGACGGCCAAGGCCGACAAGGGCGCCACGCCGGACGCCTCCCAGGTCACCGCCCGGGTCTACCTCGCCGGCCGGAACGCCTCCGGTCTGGCCGCGTACGCGAAGGCCGTGTCGGACCCGAACTCGGCCGCGTACGGCACGTACTTGAGCGCGGGGCAGGCGCAGGCCCGCTTCGGCGCGACCAAGGCGCAGGTCGCCGCGGTGAAGTCCTGGCTGACGTCCGCGGGCCTGAAGGTCACGGGTGTCACGCAGCACTACGTCTCCGTCACCGGTGACGTGGCCGCCGCCGAGAAGGCGTTCGGCACCCAGCTGCACAACTACGCCAAGGGCTCCAAGACCTACCGCGCGCCCGCGAAGGCGGCCTCCGCGCCGGACAGCCTGAACGGTGCCGTCCTGACCGTCACCGGCCTGGACAACGCGCCGCACAAGGCGACCCACGCGGACCAACTGCCGCCGCCGGACGCCGTGTTCAAGAACTCCGGGCCGTTCTCCTCGTACTACGGCTCGAACATCGCGACCACGCTGCCGGACGCGTACGGCGGGAAGATCCCGTACGCGATCCAGGGCTACACCGGCAAGCAGCTGCGGGCCGCGTACGGCGCCGGGACGTACACGGGCAAGGGGGTGCGGGTCGCCATCACCGACGCGTACGCCTCCCCGACCATCGCCTTCGACGCGGCCACCTACGCCAACAAGCACGGCGACGCCGCCTGGAGCACCGGCCAGCTGCACCAGGTGCTGCCGAAGAAGTACACCAAGACCACGGAGTGCGGGGCGGCCGGCTGGTACGGCGAGGAGACCCTCGACGTCGAGGCCGTGCACGCGGTCGCGCCGGCCGCGGACGTCACGTACGTGGGCGCCGCCTCCTGCTACGACGACGACCTGCTCGACTCGCTCAGCAAGATCGTCGACAAGCACCTGGCCGACATCGTCTCCAACTCCTGGGGCGACATCGAGGCCAACCAGACGCCGGACCTCGCGGCCGCCTACGACCAGGTGTTCCAGCTGGGCGCGGTCGAGGGCATCGGCTTCTACTTCTCCTCCGGCGACAACGGCGACGAGGTCGCCAACACCGGGACCAAGCAGGTCGACACCCCGGCCAACTCGGCGTGGGTGACGGCGGTCGGCGGCACCTCGCTGGCGGTCGGCAAGGGCGACAAGTACCTGTGGGAGACCGGCTGGGGCACCGAGAAGGCCCTGCTGTCGGCCGACGGCAAGAGCTGGACCAACTTCCCCGGCGCGTTCACCTCGGGTGCGGGCGGCGGCACCAGCAAGACGGTCGCCGAGCCCTTCTACCAGAAGGGTGTCGTCCCGAACGCGCTGGCCACGGCCAACAACGCGGCCGGCAACCGCGTCGTCCCGGACATCGCGGCGATCGCCGACCCGAACACCGGCTTCAAGGTCGGCCAGACCCAGAGCTTCCCGGACGGGTCGCAGCAGTACAGCGAGTACCGCATCGGCGGCACCTCGCTGGCCTCGCCGGTGATCGCGGCCGTGCAGGCGCTCGCCCAGCAGGCGCGCGGCGGCAAGCCGATCGGGTTCGCCAACCCGACGATCTACGCGAAGTACGGCTCGAAGGCGTACCACGACGTCACGGACAACCCGACGGGCTCCGGCCTCGCGGTGGCCCGCGTCGACTTCGCCAACAGCTTCGACGCGTCGGAGGGCCTGCTCACCTCGGTGCGGACCCTGGGCGCGGACAGCTCGCTGAAGGCCGTGAAGGGCTACGACGACGTCACCGGCGTGGGTACGCCCGCGAGCGGTTACGTGGAGTCGTACACCCGTCGCTGACGACAGCGGCAGGGCCATGGGCGCCCGCTTCCCGACGGTGTTCGTCGGGAAGCGGGCGCTCGTGCGTGCGCCCGCTCGACCGGCGGGCGCGGGCGAGCGCGAAGAGGGCGTTGCTGATGCCGCCGACGGTGAGGGTGGCGGCGACGAACAGCCAGTTGCCCATGGTTTCTCCTGCGTTGTGCGGCATGCGCGCGTCATGCGGTACGTCGCGATCGGGTCGTACGTCAGTTGTACGGCAGAAGCGGGCCGACTGTCCCGGTTTACCCGGAAGTACCCCTGGTGAGGGGGGCTGGTGATACCGGCGATACGGGGCTTACAGAGGGGCGAGGGGGCCATCAGGCCATCGTGTCGCTCTGACGATTACACTGGGGCCGTGCCTCAGTCGAACTTCTGGTCCATCTATCAGCACGGCTTCGCCCGCATCGCCGCGTGCACGGGCCACACCGTCATCGCGGACCCGCCCGCCAACGCCGAAGCGGTTCTGCGTCAGGCGCGCGAGTGCGCGCGGGACGGGGTCGCGGTCGCCGTCTTCCCCGAGCTGGGCCTGTGCGGCTACTCGATCGAGGACCTGCTGCTGCAGGACGCGCTGCTGGACGAGGTCGAGCGGGCGGTCCGAACCGTGGTCGAAGGGTCGGCGGACCTGCTGCCGGTCCTGGTCGTCGGCGCCCCGCTGCGCCACCGCAACCGGATCTACAACTGCGCGGTGCTCGTGCACCGCGGCCGGATCCTCGGCGTCGTACCCAAGTCGTACCCCCCGAACTACCGGGAGTTCTACGAGCGCCGGCAGCTCGCCGGGGGCGACGACGAGCGCGGCGGGACGATCCGGGTCGCCGGTGAGAGCGTGCCGTTCGGCGTGGACCTGCTCTTCGAGGCGGCGGACGTCCCCGGCCTTGTGGTGCACGCGGAGGTCTGCGAGGACATGTGGGTCCCGGTGCCGCCGAGCGCCGAGGCCGCCCTGGCCGGCGCGACCGTCCTCCTCAATCTCTCGGGCAGCCCGATCACGGTCGGCCGCGCCGAGGACCGCAAGCTGCTGTGCCGCTCGGCGTCCTCCCGCTGCCTCGCCGCGTACGTCTACGCGGCGGCCGGTCTCGGTGAGTCGACCACCGACCTGTCCTGGGACGGGCAGACCCTGATCTACGAGAACGGGGCCCTGCTGGCGGAGTCCGACCGCTTCCCGGTGGGCGACCAGTACGCGGTGGCCGACGTGGACCTCGACCTGCTGCGGCAGGAGCGGATGCGGATGGGCACGTTCGACGACAACCGCCGTACGCACGCCGCGCGGACCGGGGACTTCCGGACGGTGTCCTTCGAACTCGACCCGCCGGCCACGGACTTGGGCCTGCGTCGCCGCCTCGAACGGTTCCCGTTCGTGCCCGCCGACCCCGACCGGCTCGCCCTGGACTGCTACGAGGCGTACAACATCCAGGTCGCCGGACTGCAGCAGCGGCTCGCCGCGATCGGCGGCCCGAAAGTGGTCATCGGCGTCTCCGGCGGTCTCGACTCCACGCACGCGCTGATCGTCGCCGCCCGGGCGATGGACCGCGCCGGCCGCCCGCGCACCGACATCCTGGCCTTCACCCTGCCCGGCTTCGCCACCAGCGACCACACCAAGGACAACGCCCACAAGCTGATGCGCTCCCTCGGCGTCACCGCGGCCGAGCTGGACATCACGCCCACCGCGCGGCTGATGCTGAAGGAGATGGACCACCCGTTCGCCTCCGGCGAGCCGGTGTACGACGTCACCTTCGAGAACGTGCAGGCCGGACTGCGCACCGACTACCTGTTCCGGCTCGCCAACCAGCGCGGCGGCATCGTGCTCGGCACCGGCGACCTCTCGGAGCTTGCGCTCGGCTGGTCCACGTACGGCGTGGGCGACCAGATGAGCCACTACAACGTCAACTCGGGCGTGCCGAAGACGCTGATCCAGCATCTGATCCGCTGGGTCATCGGCAGCGGCCAGTTCGACGAGGACACCGGGAACACGCTCGCCGCGATCCTCGACACCGAGATCAGCCCGGAACTCGTACCGGGCGAGGAGATGCAGTCCACCGAGTCCAAGATCGGCCCGTACGCGCTGCACGACTTCACCCTCTTCCACGTGCTGCGCTACGGCTTCCGCCCGTCGAAGATCGCCTTCCTGGCCTGGCACGCCTGGCACGACCCGGAGACCGGCGCCTGGCCGCCGAACTTCCCGGAGGCCAAGCGGGTGGCGTACGACCTGCCCGAGATCCGGCAGTGGCTGGAGGTGTTCTGCCGCCGCTTCTTCGCGTTCGCGCAGTTCAAACGCTCGGCCATGCCGAACGGACCGAAGGTCTCGGCCGGCGGTTCGCTCTCGCCGCGTGGAGACTGGCGGGCCCCGTCAGACAGCAACGCGCGGGCGTGGCTGCGGGACCTGGCCCGGTTCGACGTGCCGGAGGCGTGAGGGTTACGGCTCGCTGGGCCCCTGGTTCACCTCTTCATGACCTTCCAACTCAGCCTGCTCGCGACCACCAGCCGTACCAGAACTGCGCCACCTCCTTCACGCACTCGACTTCGAAGTCCGGCTGTGCGCGACGACGGATGCGGCGACGCTCCGCGTCGCGACCCCCGGATGCGATTCCTCCCGGCATGAACGCCGGGGCCTCCTCGCAAGAAACAGGTGCTCGACCACCTCGGCGAGGTCGGTCCCGGTGACCGTCCGCGTCACCGGGACCGGCCTCGGTCACACCCGCATCGAGGTCACCGATCCGGACCCACGCGCCCTGCCCACCCTCCTGTCCGCCTCCGAAACGGCCGAGTCCGGCCGCGGCCTGACGCTGGTCGACGCACTTGCCCGGCGTTGGGGCGTGGAGCAGGGAGCGGACCGCAAGACGGTCTGGTGCGAACTGGCCGAACAGGAGCAGCAGTTGGGCCGACCTCGGGAAGACGAGAGGCGAGTCGGAACCAGCTCGGCCGCGGCGACCGAGCGGACCGAACTATGCGGCGTCGTCGCCATCGCGCAGGGAACGGATCATGCTCCGCAGGATCCGGAACGCGTCTGACTGCTCGGTCTCGGTCATGCCGGACAGCATTCTGACCTCGACGGACCGGACCGCCACGGTCGCCTTCTCGAGGCTCCGTCGGCCGAGAGGCGTGAGCCGCGTGGGAAGAACCTTCCCGACGGGCGCCTCCGCGGGCCTGGTCACGTAGCCCTCTCGTTCCAGGGCCTGGAGCAGCACGTTCATCGACTGCCGTGTCACGAACGCGCCCCGCGCGAGCTCGGAGTTCGACAGGCCCGGTCGTTGAGCCAACAGTTCGAGGCAGGAGTAGCGCGTCACGCTCATCCCGAGCGGCCGCAGCACCTCCTCCATGGCTGCGCGGAGGGCGCTCGACGCCTCCTTCAGCAGGTAGCCCAGTGACGTCTCCAGGTCGACACCGTCTTGATTCATGTCAGCATTCTGACATAGCCTGACCCGTGTCAGAATACTGACACGGAAAGAAGGAGCACCATCATGCCCGCCACCGGCCCCGACTTCATCTCGCTCCAAGCGCGCGACCTGGACGCTTCGCAGGCGTTCTACGAGCGGTACCTGGGCCTCGTCCGCTCGCAGGCCGGACCTCCGCACGCCGTCGTCTTCGAGACGAAGCCGATCGCGTTCGCACTCCGCGACGTCGTTCCCGGCACCGATCTCGCCTCCGTCGCTCAGCCCGGCATCGGTGCCGCGATCTGGCTCCACGCCACGGACGTCCAGGCCATACACGACGCTCTCGTCGCCGACGGCCACACCATCGTCTCCGCACCGATCGACGGCCCCTTCGGCCGGACCTTCACCTTCGCCGACCCCGACGGCTACCAGGTCACTCTTCACGACCGCGTCTGATCGGCCGAACACCACCGGACGATCACCGATCCCCGAAGACCGCGGTCGCGCCCCCGGCGCGCCGCGGCAGGCCCGCTCGACGCCGGACTCCGTGAACGCCCGCCAGTCGTTGCGGCTGCCCCTGATGCGAGCACGGGGCCGACGGTCCGTGACCGTCGGCCCCGTGGGCGTCTGTCTTGCGATTGTGTGGTGCACGTCGGCGGTGCGGTGCCCTGGGCCCAGGACCCAGAGTCCCGGTACTCAGGGCCCTGGAGAACGTATGGCCCTTCGGCGGGAACACGGCCCGCCTACGACCGCACCATCTCCTCCGACGCCCCCGGCACATGCGTCACGACGATCCGCTCGCGCCCGGTCGCCGGAACGCCGCTGCGACGGTCCACGAGCGTCGCTACGCCGGCCACGATCACGCCGAGCACCGCCAGCCCCGCCCCGGCGAGCGCCGGGGAGGTCGCGCCGAAACCGGCTGCCAGGGCCAGCCCGCCGATCCACGCGCCCCCGGCATTGGCCAGGTTGAAGGCGGCCTGGTTGGCGGAGGAGGCGAGGGAGGGGGCCGCGGAGGCCTTCTCCATCACCATCAGCTGGAGCGGGGAGCCGGTGATGAAGGCGGCCGAGCCGAGGAGGACGACCGCCAGGGCCGCGCTCCACTGGGTGGTCATGAGCAGCGGGAACAGCGCCAGTACGGCCACCAGCGAGATCAGTCCGCCGAACAGCGTGCCGCGCAGCGAGTGGTCGGCGAGGCGGCCGCCCAGCAGGTTGCCCGCTGTCGCGCCCACGCCGAACAGGGCGAGGAGCAGGGTCACATCGGAGTCTGCGTACCCGGCGGCGTCCGTGAGCATCGGCGTGATGTAGCTGTACGCGGAGAACAGGGCCCCGAAGCCGGCGACGGTCGTACCGAGGGCCAGCCAGACGGGGACGGACTTCAGCGCCGCGAGTTCGCCGCCCAGGCCCGTGCCGCCGGTGGCCGTCTCGCCGCGGGGGATCAGTAGGGCCAGCGACGCTATCGCCACCAGGCCGATCGCGCTGACGCCGAGGAACGTGGCCCGCCAGCCCAGGTGCTGGCCCAGGAGGGTGGCGACGGGGACGCCCGCGATGTTGGCGACCGTCAGGCCGAGGAACATCAGGGACACCGAGCGGGCCTTGCGCTCCGGGGCCACCATCGTGGTGGCGACGACGGCGCCCACGCCGAAGAAGGCGCCGTGCGGGAGGCCGCTGAGGAAGCGGGCGGCCAGCAGCAGGTGGTAGTCGGGAGCGAACGCGGAGAGCGCGTTGCCCACCACGAACAGGGCCATCAGACCGATGAGGACCGTACGACGGGACATCCGAGAGGTGACGGCGGCCAGCAGGGGCGCGCCGATAACCACGCCAAGCGCGTACGCCGAGACCAGATGCCCGGCGGTGGGGATCGAGATGTGCAGGTCGTCCGCGACGTCGGGCAGCAGGCCCATCATCACGAACTCGGTCGTACCGATGCCGAAGGCGCCCACGGCGAGGGCGAGCAGGGCCAGGGGCATGAAGAGACCATTGCCTTTCGAGGGAGTGCGAAGTTCCGTTCAGCGTATGTTCCCTTCCGGAACAAAGACCCCTCGCCCCGGTATTCCAGCCGGTCGGCTCAGGAGGACGTGGCGACGTTCACACGCGCGGCCACCGGCAGATGGTCGCTGCTGGTCTCCGGGAGCGACCAGGAGCTCTCCGGCTCGATCCCCTTGACCATGATCTGGTCGATGCGCGCCATCGGGAACGACGCCGGCCAACTGAAGCCGAAGCCGCTGCCCGCCGCGCCCTGCGTGGAGCGCATCTGGGAGGTCACGCCGTTGAGCGCGCGGTCGTTCATGGTGCCGTTCAGGTCGCCGAGCAGGACGACCCGGGTGAGCTTCTCGTGGCCGATGGCCTCGCCCAGCGCGTCCGCGCTCGTGTCCCGCTGCCGGGCCGTGAACCCGGCCTCCAGCTTCACCCGCACCGACGGGAGGTGGGCGACGTACACCGCGACCTGCCCGGCCGGCGCGGTCACGGTGGCGCGCATCGCGCGGGTCCAGCCGAGCTTGATGTCGACGGGCCTGACGCCGGTCAGGGGGTACTTGCTCCACAGCCCGACCGTGCCCTCGACCGCGTGGTACCTGTACGTCGACGCCAGCGCCTGCTCGTACACCGGGACCGCCGACGTGGTCAGCTCCTCCAGGGCCAGCACGTCCGCGCCGGACGCGGCCACGTCCCGGGCGGTGCCGGACGGGTCCGGGTTGTCGGCGTTGACGTTGTGCGTGACTACGGTGAGGTCGCCGCCGGTGCCCGCCTTGTCGCCGAGCAGTCCGCCGAAGAGGTTCAGCCAGACGATCGCCGGGAAGAGCACCGCGATCAGCGCGGTCGCCGACCTGCGCGCCAGCGCGAGCAGCACCAGGACCGGGACGCACAGGCCCAGCCAGGGCAGGAAGGTCTCGGTGAGGCTGCCGAGGTTGCCGATCACGTTCGGGATCTGCGCGTGCAGCAGCATGACCAGGGCGACCAGGACCGAGAGGGCGGCGAGGACCAGACCCCGACGCCAGATCCGCCGGTCACCGAGCCGGCCGCCGAACAGACGGTTCGCCAGCCGGCCCATCAGGCGCCGGATCCGGGTTCCCGGGCGCTCGGGCCCCGAGCCTCCGTTGTCCGTTTCCGTCATGTACGCCTGCTGCGCCATACCGTCGCCTCACTGCCCGCCGTGCACACCGTTCGTTCCCCCTGTCCTAAGACCCTAGGGGATGCCCGGCCTCCTTCCCGCCCGTGTCCGGACGGCCGTACGGGCACGATGACGTACAACTCGGTACGCCCAGTTCCGGGCGCGGGCGGGGAAAGCGCCCGCTGTGACGAAACACGCACGAACGGGCTACGGCGGGGCCGAACTGACGGACGATGAGCTGGCGGAGGGTGAACTGACGGACGATGAACGGACGGACGGTGAGCTGACGGGCCGTAGTCCTTCGAGGACGGTGTCGACGAGCAGCTCCGACAGGCCCTCCGGCAGGTCGGCGTCCGGACGCATCACCGTGCGCAGCAGCATCGGGCCGACGAACAGGTCATTCATCAGTTCGACGTCGACGTCGGCACGCAGTTCACCGGTCCGCTGACCGCGGCGCAGGATCTCCACCTGGAGCCGTCGGCGCGGCTCGACGACCGTCGCGTGGTACGCGGCCCAGATCTTCGGGCTGCTCTTCATCTGGGCGTAGACGTTGTGCAGGAGCACGGAGGAGCGGGTCATCAGGCCGCGCCGGCGCGCGTGTTCCATGACGGCCACGAGGTCGTCGCGCATCGAGGTGCCGGGGAGTTCCGGTTCGGGTGGCTCGGCTGCGCGTACGACGTCGGCGAAGAGCTCCTCCTTGCCGCTCCAGCGGCGGTAGATGGTGGCCTTGCCGACACCGGCGGTACGGGCGATGCGCTCGATGGACAGCTCGGCGAGCGGCACGCCCTCCTCCAGGAGCTTCACCACTCCCTCGACGATGGCGCGCTCCACCGCCTCGCTGCGGGGCCGCCCCTTGGCGGAGCCGCCCCGGACAGGCCGGCTTTCTGCAAGGCTCACGTTGCTCCGTCCCTTCGCCTCACGAGGCTTTCCACCTCCCGGCTCCCCTACTCCCCCGCCTTCACCAACTCCTGCTCCTCCTTGCCCGACTGCGGGCTCGCCGTCTTGCCCGGCAGGTACAGGGCGACGACGACCGCGCCGACCACCGCGACGCCCGCTCCCCACAGCGCGGTGAGGTGCATGGCGTGCAGGAACGCGTCGTTGGCCGGGCCGACGAGGGCATCGCCCCGGGGACCGAGCCGGCCGGCGACGCCGAGGGTCGCCTCGATGGACTCGCCCGCGGTGTGCCGCAGGTTCGCGGGGAGCAGGCCGAGCTTGTCCTCGATGGAGTTGCGGTAGGCCGTGGACAGGACCGATCCGAGGACGGCGATGCCGAGGGCGCCGCCGACCTGACGGAAGGTGTTGCTGAGCGCGGAGGCGGAGCCGGCCTTCTCGCGCGGCAGGGCCTGCATGATGACGACGCTGGTCGGCGTCATGATGTGCGCCATGCCGGTGCCCATCAGGAAGAAGATGACCTCGAGGATCCAGATCGGGGTGTCCGCGTCCAGGGTGGCGAACGCGGCCAGCATCGCCGCGATGAGCGCCATGCCGGCCGTGGTGGTGGCCCGGTTGCCGAAGCGTTCGACGATCAGCCGGGCGCGCGGCGAGAAGATCATCTGGGCGGCGGCCAGCGGCAGCATCAGCAGGCCGGTCTGCAGCGGGGAGTAGCCGCGCACGCTCTGGGTGTAGAAGACCGAGAAGAAGGTCACGCCCATCAGCGCGAAGAAGACCAGCGCTATGGCGGCGATCGCGGCCGAGAACACCTTGTTCTTGAAGTAGGTGACGTCGATGGACGGGTGGTCGCTGCGCTTCTCGAACAGCACGAAGCCGACGAGTACGGCGAGACCCGCGCCGATGGTCGCGAGGACCTGCGGGTCGGTGAAGTCGGCGAGCTGGCCGCCCTTGATGATGCCGTAGACCAGCAGCACGAGACCGATGACGGACAGGACCACGCCGCCGGGGTCGATCCGGCCGGGCCGGGGGTCGCGGGAGTCGGGCACCAGCCAGAGCATCAGCCCGAGCGCGAGGAGGACGATCGGCACGTTGATGAGGAAGACCGAGCCCCACCAGAAGTGGGCGAGCAGAACGCCGCCGGTGATCGGGCCGATGGCGATGGCGAGGCCGACCCCGCCGGCCCAGATGCCGATCGCCTTGGGCTGCTCCTCCCGCTCGAAGACGTTCATCAGGACCGCGAGGGTGGCGGGCATGACGAAGGCCGCGCCGAGGCCCATCACCGCGCGGAAGATGATCAGCTCGGTCGGCGAGCCGGAGAAGGCGGCGAGGGCGGAGCCGATGCCGAACACGGCGAGACCGCCGAGCAGGACCTTCTTGCGGCCCAGCCGGTCGCCGAGGAGGCCCGCGGTGAACAGCAGGCCCGCGAAGACGAGGGTGTAGGCGTTGATCGCCCACTCCAGCTCGCTCTGGGTGGCGCCCAGGCCGGTGGGGGCGGGGGTGGAGATCGTCTTGATGGCGACGTTCAGGATCGAGTTGTCGAGCACCACGATCAGCAGGCTCAGCATCAGCACACCGAGGATCGCCCAGCGGCGCCGGTGCACCGCCTCCGGAACGCGGGAATCAGGGACGGCTGTAGTCATGGGTTCGAGCCTAGGACAAATAAGATACGAGACCGTCTCGTATCGTAAATACTTTACCCAGATCATACGTTCCGCGCGCGCCGAGGGCTCGGACCGCAGGGGCCTGCGTCGCAAGGCCTCCGTCACAAGGCCTCGATCACAAGGCCTCGATCACAAGGTCTCGATCACAAGGTCTCGATCACAGGGGCCTCCCCTAGCCCTCACTGGCACGAGGTGCCACCATGGAGACGATCCGGGGACGCCGTCAGGGCGCCTCGAGATGACTGAAGGAGCCGTTGCCATGACGCAGCTCTCGGCTGCCCAGCCCCTGCGGAACAGCACCCCCGACGGCAGCAGCAGGACGCTGTACGGGGGTAAGGGCACCCGCCGTATCACCGTCCGCGACCTCGCCGCCGCCAAGGAGCGCGGCGAGAAGTGGCCCATGCTCACCGCGTACGACGCGATGACCGCGTCCGTCTTCGACGAGGCCGGGATCCCGGTCATGCTCGTCGGGGACTCCGCGGGCAACTGTCACCTGGGGTACGAGACCACCGTGCCCGTCACCCTCGACGAGATGACGATGCTGTCGGCGGCCGTCGTACGGGGCACGAACCGCGCCCTCATCGTCGGCGACCTGCCCTTCGGCTCGTACCAGGAGGGCCCGGTGCAGGCGCTGCGCTCGGCGACCCGGCTGGTGAAGGAGGCCGGGGTCGGCGCGGTCAAGCTGGAGGGCGGGGAGCGCTCGCACCGGCAGATCGAGCTGCTGGTGGAGTCCGGGATCCCGGTGATGGCGCACATCGGTCTCACCCCCCAGTCCGTGAACGCCATGGGCTACCGCGTCCAGGGGCGCGGCGAGGAGGCGGCCCAGCAGCTGCTGCGGGACGCGAAGGCCGTCCAGGACGCGGGAGCGTTCGCGGTGGTCCTCGAACTCGTTCCGGCGGAGCTGGCGGCCGAGGTGACCCGGGTGCTGCACATCCCGACGGTCGGGATCGGGGCCGGCCCCGAGACGGACGCGCAGGTGCTGGTGTGGACCGACATGCTGGGACTGACCGGCGGTCGGGTGCCGAAGTTCGTGAAGCAGTACGCGAATCTGCGTGAGGTCATGGGGAACGCGGCGAAGGCGTTCGCGGAGGACGTGGTCGGCGGCACGTTCCCGCAGGAGGAGCACTCCGTCCACTGAGCCCCGGCTGAGCCATTGCGGCACCACAGCAGCCCGCCGATCTTCCCCCGTCGGCGGGCTGCCCCGTTGTGCGGGCCGTGCGGCCGAAGGTCAGCGGCGCCAGGGCGGTCACCTCGGCTGTCGGCCGGCTGTAGGCGCCGACAAACCGCTGTCGGCGGTATGTCGGAGCTTTGTCGGCGGGGGCTGGCACTGTCATCCCCATGACGCGAATCGACAAGAACCCAGGTGGCGCCGGCAGCGCCGTGACCGTGCGGGGACTGGTCAAGCACTACGGGGAGACCAAGGCACTGGACGGGGTCGACCTGGAGGTGCGGGAGGGCACCGTGATGGGGGTCCTCGGGCCGAACGGGGCCGGGAAGACCACCCTGGTGCGGATCCTGTCCAGCCTGATCCAGCCCGACGCCGGGCAGGCGACCGTGGCCGGCTACGACGTCGTACGGCAGCCCCGGCAGTTGCGGCGAGTGATCGGGCTCACCGGCCAGTACGCCTCCGTGGACGAGAAGCTCCCCGGCTGGGAGAACCTGTACATGATCGGGCGGCTGCTCGACCTGCCCCGCAAGGCGGCCCGGGCCCGCGCCGACGAACTGCTGGAACGTTTCTCGCTCACCGACGCGGCCAAGCGCCCGGCTTCGACGTACTCCGGCGGTATGCGACGGCGGCTCGACCTGGCCGCCTCCATGATCGGCCGGCCCTCCGTGCTGTTCCTCGACGAGCCCACCACCGGCCTCGACCCGCGCACCCGCAACGAGGTGTGGGACGAGGTCAAGCGGATGGTCGGCGAGGGGGTCACCGTGCTGCTCACCACCCAGTACATGGAGGAGGCCGAGCAGCTGGCCTCCGAGCTGACCGTCGTCGACCGCGGCAAGGTGATCGCGGGCGGCGCCATCGAGGAGCTGAAGGCGAAGGTCGGGGGGCGGAGCCTGCGGGTCAGGCCGGCCGATCCGCTGCAGCTGCGGCCCCTCGCCGACGCGCTGGACGAGCTGGGCATCACCGGGCTCGCCACCACCACCCTCGACACCGAGCGCGGTGCCGTCCTGGTTCCGATCCTCAGCGACGAGCAGCTGACCGCCGTGGTCGGCGCGGTCACCGCGCGCGGCATCACGCTCTCCTCCATCGTCACCGAACTGCCCAGCCTGGACGAGGTGTTCCTGTCCCTCACCGGCCACCGCGCCAGTGCCCCGCAGGACGCCACGCCCGCCGAGTCCCCCGCCGACCGTCAGGAGGCCGTCGTATGAGTGCCACCACCGCAACCGTCCCCGACCTCACGGGAGCGGACCTCACAGGAGACGCCCGTATCCCGCTGCGCGGGCATCTGCGTCACACCGGGGCCCTGATCCGCCGCAACCTGCTGTGGATCCGGCAGGACCCGGAGTCGATGTTCGACGCGCTGCTGATGCCGGTCGTCTTCACCCTGCTGTTCGTGTTCGTTTTCGGCGGCTCGATCGGGCAGTCCCTCGGCGGCGGGCAGGACGCGTACGTGCAGTACGTGATCCCCGGCATGCTGGCGATGATGGCCATGACGATGTCCCAGGGCGTCGGCACCGGCTTCAGCCAGGACTTCAACTCCGGTGTCATGGACCGCTTCCGGTCCCTGCCGATCGGCCGCGGCTCGGTGCTGTTCGCGAAGATCGCGGTGGAGCTCGGGCGGATGCTGTTCGCCACCACCGTGCTGATGATCGTCGCCGTCCTGGTCGGTTTCGACATCACCGACTGGCCCGGCCTGTTCGCGACCGTGGGTCTGTCCGCGCTGTTCTCCTCGTCGATCATGTGGGTGTTCCTCACCCTGGGCGTGGTCATGAAGAGCGCGCAGTCCGTGCAGGCGATGGGCTTCCTGGTGCTGTTCCCGCTGCAGTTCGGCTCGTCGATCTTCGCGCCGACCCAGTCGATGCCCGGCTGGCTGCAGGCCTTCACCGACTACAACCCGCTGTCCACGCTCGCCGACGCGGCCCGCGGACTGATGGTGGGCGGCCCGGTCGCGCACGACCTGTGGGTGACGGTCGCCTGGTCGGTGGCGATCACGGCGGTGATGGCGCCGGTCGCCATCCACAAGTTCCGTACGAAGAGCTGACGCGCCGGCGTACGGCATGTCGACGCGTACGACATGCCGGTGCAGACGATGCCGATGCCGTACGACAGGCCGGTGCGTACGACATGCCAGTGCTTACCACAGGCCGGTGCGCGCACGACACGACGGTGCGTACGACACGACGGTGCGCGTCAGACCAGGGCGGTGACCTCCGCGGCGGAGAGGTCACCGCCCTCCGCGTACGCCGCCTCGTAGGCCTCGTCGCCGAGCGCGCCCCGCAGGTGCCGCTCGGCACGGCCGTACACCTCGCGCTCCAGGGATGTCACGACATGCCCGGCCGGCAGCAGCGCCCGCGCGGCGCCGACGCAGCGGGCACCGTCACGGGCCCGGCGGCCGCCGTCGATCTCGGCGAGGCTGAGCGCGGCGACACCCAGGTACAGCGGGCGCATGTGCGGGCCGATGGCCTCGGCCAGCGGGTCCTCGGCCATCCGGAGCGCCTGCCGGGCCTTGTCGAGGGACTCCTCGTAGTTGCCGTCGACCGCCTCCAGCCAGGCCTCCGAGCCGGTGACGAACGCGTCGAAGACGACGAAGTGGACGATCTTGAACTCCTCGCGCACCAGCCGCAGTTGCTCGCGCGCCTCCGGGATCCGGCCGGTCACGGCGAGGTGGCCCGCGAGGAACATCCGGGCCGCGGGCATCGCCTGGCCGGTGGAGCCGATCGGCTGCTCGATCACCTCACGCAGGACCTGTTCGCCCCGCTCGGTCTGGCCCGCCTCCATGAGCGCGCCGCCGAGCCGGGCGCCCAGCACCGCCATCTGGGCGCGGGCGCCGAGGCGCTCGGCGTGCTCGATCGCCGCCTCGTAGTCGGCGGCGGCGAGCAGGTACTCGCCGATACGTTCCCGGGCCTCGCCGCGCGCGGAGAGGGCCTCGGCGATTCCCCAGACGTCGCCGAGCCGGTGGAAGATCTCCAGCGACTCGTCGGCGTCGCGGGTCGCGTCGCCCGCCCAGTCGCTGCGGTTGGCGAGGATGTTGGCACGCAACTGGAGCATGGAGGCGAGCTCCCATTCCATGCCGGAGGTGGAGCGGCAGGTGCGGACGGCGGCGTCGAGGATCTCGGGCAGCCGGTCCACGTTGCCGCTCAGCATCACGGCGTAGAACCAGAGCATGCCGGGTGTGCGGCAGGTCTGTGGGAGGCCGGGTTCGTACACCTCGGTGATCAGGCGCAGCTTCTCCTTCGCCCGCGGTGACTCCCAGGCCTCCAACTCCGTGTCCATGCACGCCAGATGGGCGAGGTGGACACCGCGCCGGGCCTCGGTGAGGAGTTCTCCGGTGAGCGGGGGCGGCACGTCGGTGCAGCGCTCCCAGACCGGGGCGGCCTTGCGGACGGGTGCGGTGTACGGGTCGGGGCCGAGGGCCATCACCTCGGCGCACCAGTTGCGCGCCTCGATGCGCGCGTCGCGCATCTGCCAGTACCAGGCCAGCGACAGCACGAGGCAGATCGCCTCCTGTTCGTCGCGCTCGGCGACGGCGTGCCGCAGGGCGGTGCGGAGGTTCTCGTACTCGCGCTCCAGCCGTTCGACGGCGGCGAGTTGACCGGGGCCGCGCAGCAACGGGTCGGTGGTGCGAGCCAGTTCGCGGTAGTAGGCCAGGTGGGCACGCTCGGCCTCGGCACGACGGCCGGTCTCGTCGAGCCGTTCGCCCGCGTACTCGGCGACCGTTTCGAGGAGCCGGTAGCGCATCCCGCCCTCGCCCGAAGGCGCGGCCACCACAAGGGACTTGTCGACCAGCGAGCCGAGGGCGTCCAGCACGGTGGGCCCGCAGACGGCCTCCGCGGCGGCCAGGTCGCAGCCGCCCGCGAACACCGACAGCCGCCGCAGCACGTCACGTTCGTCCTCGTCCAGCAGCTCCCAGGACCAGTCGACGACGGCCCTGAGCGTCTGCTGGCGGGGCAGGACGGTACGGCTGCCGGAAGTGAGCAGACGGAACCGGTCGTCCAGTCGGTCGGCGATCTGGCGGGGCGTCAACATCCGCAACCGGGCGGCGGCGAGCTCGATCGCGAGGGGCAGTCCGTCGAGCCGCCGGCAGATCTCCGCGCAGGCTTCCGGATCGTCCTGTGTCGTGAAGCCCGGGCGGGCCGCCGCACCCCGCTCGACGAGCAGTCGCAGCGCGACCGGTTCGGGCAGCGGCTCCACGGGTCGCAGCAACTCCCCTGGTACGCCGAGGGGTTCGCGACTCGTGGCCAGCACCGTCAGTCCCGGACAGCGCTCGAGCAACTCCTCGACGAGCCGGGCCGCCGCCTCGACGACGTGCTCGCAGTTGTCCAGGATGATCAGCATCCGGCGCCTGCCGCAGTGCTCCGCGAGCCGCTCGACCGGGTCGTCGTGCCGATCCGTCCCGGCCCGCATCGCCTCGGCACCGGCGCCGTAGAGCACGGTCTCGCGGGCCCCTACGGCGGTCAGCACGGCCTCCGGTACGGCGTCCGGGTCGTCGACGGGCGCGAGTTCGGCCAGCCAGACCCCGTCCCGGGCCGCGTCCCGTACAGCCTCGGCAGCCTCCTGCGACAACCGCGTCTTCCCGGCCCCACCGGGACCGAGCAACGTCACGAGCCGGGCCGCCGCCAGGTCACCCCGGATGGCGTCGATATCGGCCTCCCGGCCGACGAAGGAGGTCAGGCGGGCACGGAGGTTGCCGGGGGGTGGGGGTGGAGGCGGGGGTGCCGGCGGAGGTGGGGGTGAGGATGCCGGTGGGGGTGGGGGTGGGGGCGGGGGTGCGGGGGTGGCGAGGGGCTCGGTGGCGGGAGTGGAGGCGGTCGGGGCGTGAGAGCCGCGGTCGGGATCCGACGGAGCATGAGAGCCGGGACCGGGAGCCGGCCACGCGTGAGCTGCGCCGTTGGGATCCGACGGGGCATGCAGCAACTCCCCGTGCAGGGCACGCAGTTCCGGACCCGGGTCCGCTCCGAGTCGCTCTGCCAGCAACTGCCGTACGTCCTCGTACGCGGCCAGGGCCTGGGCTGTGCGGCCCGTGTCGCGCAGGGCGCGCAGGCGGAGGGTCTGGAGGGACTCGTCGAGCGGGTGCGCGTCGCACAGGGCGGTCAGTTCGGGCAGGGACTGGTCGGCGTGGCCGAGGGCGAGGGCGGCGGTGTGGCGGGCGCGCAGCACATCGAGGCGCCGGGTCTCCCAGCGGGCCGCCTCGGCGGTGCGGTCGGGGAGGTCGGCGAGGGCGGGGCCGCCCCACAGGGCGAGGGCGTCGTCGAGGGTGCCGGCCGCCTTCGCGGGGTCGCCGTCGGCCAGGGCGCGGGTGCCGTCGCCGGCCAGCCGCTCGAAGCGGTGCAGGTCGATGTCGTCCGGCGCGGCGGCGAGGCGGTATCCGCCGTCAGCGGAGGCGACCGCGTCCGCGCCGAGCGTCCGGCGCAGCCGGCCCACCAGCGCCTGCAGCGCGCCCGTCGCGTCGGCGGGCGGGTCGCCGCCCCACACCTCGTCGACCAAGAGGCTTGCGGGGACGGGGCGGCCGGGCCGCAGGGCGAGCACGGTCAGCAGCGCGCGCAGCCGCGCTCCGCCGACCGGGACGGTCCTGCCGTCGGGGTGGAGTGCCTGGGTGGTGCCGAGGATGCGGTAGCGCACGGGGTCCATTGTCTCCGGTGCCGTCGGAGCCGGTCACGGGGTTTCTTCGGTGCGGCGGCCACAAGACCGCAAGGTCGGTACGTTAACCGAAGCCGGCCGGCGCCGTGGCCGAAGGCGCGGAGCCCCAGCCGAAGGCGCGGAGCCAGGGCCGGAGGCCGGAAACCAGAGCCGAGATGGCTAATTCATCGAACTCCCAGCTGCTTAGATACAAGCACGCTACCCTCCGACTCCATGGGGAGATCTCCGAGGGCACTCATCACCGTCCGGCTGACTGTCCAGACCGAATCGACGACCAGTCTTGAGAGGCAGATCGAAGAATGTGAGTCCTTCTGTGCGCTGCATGGTTGGCAAGTAGTGGGTGTCGCCAGAGATCTTTCCGTCTCTGCCACCGCAGTTCCGCCGTGGAAGCGTCCAGAACTGTCCCGGTGGCTCGACGATCGCGCCCCTGAATTCGACGTCATCGTCTTCTGGCGGCTCGATCGCTTCGTGCGCCGGGTCGGTGACTTGCACCAGATGATCGAGTGGGCCGAGAGCCACGGAGACAAGGGGCTGGTGTCCGCCACCGAACCGTTCGACCTCACGAGTCCGACGGGGAAGGCGACGGCCACCATGATCGCCACCTTCGCCCAGAGGGAAGCCCACGCCGCCGCCGAGCGGGTCACCTCATCGCGCGCCCACCTGCTCACCTCCTCACGCTGGGGCGGCAGCTCACCGCCCTTCGGCTATCGCACCTACGCGAGAGACGGCGCCCGTTACCTGGAAGTCAACCCAAAGACAGCAGAAATCGTCAGGGAGGCTGCTCGACGCGTCATCGGCGGCGAACCGGTCAACGCCATCTGCCGAGACTTTGAAGAGCGGGGCGTGCCTGCTCCCGCAGACACCTATCAGCGCAACAAATCAGGCAAGGACTTCATCTGGTATCCCCGCTCTCTGAAGGGAATCCTCACCTCCCCCACGCTGCTGGGCTGGAAGACACGCAGCGAGGTCGTTCCGGGCAAGAGGTACAAGAAGCGGGTCCTGGTTCACGATCAGAACGGCCGCCCAGTCCGTGTAGCTGAGGGTGTGCTGGACCAGGAGTCCTTCGACCGCCTTCAGGATGCCCTGGCCGATTCCGCCTCCCCTATCAGCCGACGCTCCGCAACACCCAAGACCCCGCTCCTCAATGTGATCAAGTGCGGGGGATGCGGAAAGAACCTTCAGCTGCATGCGACCCGGAAACGACGCAGCGACGGGACGTACCGGATCACCGAAAAGATTCGCTGCCTTTCACGCGTCGGCTCCCCGGCATGCCCCGGCTACGCGTTCAGGCCCGATGACGAGATCATCACCCCCGTCCTGGACATGTTGATCCATGCGGTCGGAGGTGCACCTGTCACCCGCCGCGAGTACGTCCAACGAGTCAGGACAAAGGGCGAGTCGAGGCACGTGTCATATGCTGCAAGTGAAGATCACTGGAAGTTTGTGCCACTCGGTACGACTTTCGCTGAGCGATGGCAGAGCATGGGGATCATAGAGGTCGGCGAGGATCTGATCCACGCCGGCATCACCATCCGATGTCACCCGCGAGAACGCGGCGGCCATGCGTTGGAGATTCCCGAAGACTTCCAGGAGCGCCTTGCCAAGTTCCTGGCGTAGCCGACGCCTCACGACGAGTGGGTACGCTCCCCGGCCGTACCCCTCTCTGGACACTTCAGCGCCTCGTGAGAGGTTGTCCGCACATTCACCATCAGGTGGAAGTCACTCCCGTCTGGCCGTCACGTACCAGGAGCCCTGCAGCATGACCACGACTTCACACACGCACGACCAGCGCATCAGCCCCGTCTTCCTGGGGATCACCGCCGTCGCGGCAGTCTCCGGGTGGGCGGTGTGGACGGGCTTCGCATCATCGCCAGGGCTTGCCGTCTTCCTCTTCGTGACCTTGGCCTGGGTGATCTCACTCTGTCTGCACGAGTACGCGCACGCGCGTACCGCGCTGTATGGAGGCGACATTACCGTTGGCGCGAAGGGATACTTGAGCCTCAATCCTCTCGCCTATACCCACGCCCTGCTCAGCATCGTGCTGCCCGTCATCTTCGTGATCATGGGCGGCATCGGACTGCCCGGCGGCGCCGTCTTCATCGAGCGGGGGCGGATCCGGGGACGGTGGCGGCACAGTGTCATCTCGGCGGCCGGCCCGCTGACGAACGTCCTGTTCGCGATCGTCTGCACGGCCCCGTTCTGGCTGGACGCGCTGGACGGCGTACCGACGGACTTCCGGTTCGCGCTGGCCTTCCTCGCCCTGCTCCAGGTCACGGCCGCGATCCTGAACTTCCTGCCGGTGCCGGGCCTGGACGGCTACGGGGTGATCGAGCCCTGGCTGTCGTACAAGATCAAGCGCCAGGTGGAGCCGTTCGCGCCGTTCGGTCTGCTGTTCGTGTTCGCGCTGCTGTGGCTGCCCGCGGTCAACAACACGTTCTTCGACGTGATCGACGCGATCCTGAAGAGCCTCGGGATCAGCGACCTGGACACGTACTGCGGGCAGGAGTTGTACCGCTTCTGGCAGGGGACGAACGAGTTCTGCTCGGTCAGCGGGTGACGGACTTGTGGGCCTTGCCCCGCTTCAGGTAGTACCAGCACATGTTGGACGACAGCCCCGCCAGCAGCACCCAGACGATCCCCAGCCAGCTGCCCTGCGCGAAGGAGACCACTGCCGCGGCCACGGCGAGAAGGAAGACGATCAGGGCATAGAGGCCAAGGCGGGGCATTTCAGTCGACTCCTGTCGGCGAGTTCGGGGGGCTCGGGTGAGCTCGGGGGCTCGGGTGAGCTCGGGGGGACAACGGCTGTGCCCACCAGTGTCCCCCACCCGCTCAAACGTCCGTGACCCGCAGCCCCGCGTGCGCCTTGTACCGGCGGTTCACCGAGATCAGATTGGCGACCAGCGACTCCACCTGGTGGGCGTTGCGCAAGCGCCCCGCGAAGACGCCGCGCATGCCCGGGATCCGGCCGGCCAGCGCCTGGACGATCTCCACGTCGGCGCGCACCTCGCCGAGGACCATGACGTCCGTGTCGATCTCCTCGATCTCCGGGTCCTGGAGGAGGACGGCCGACAGGTGGTGGAAGGCGGCCGTGACCCGCGAGTCCGGCAGCAACGCGGCAGCCTGCTCGGCGGCGCTGCCCTCCTCCGGCTTGAGCGCGTAGGCGCCCTTCTTGTCGAAGCCGAGCGGGTTCACACAGTCCACGACGAGCTTGCCGGCCAGTTCCTCGCGCAGGGACTCCAGGGTCTTGCCGTGCCCCTCCCAGGGCACGGCGACGATCACGATGTCACTGCGGCGGGCGGTCTCGGCGTTGTCGGCGCCCTCGACGCCGTGCCCGAGCTCCTCGGCAGCGGCCTGGGCGCGGTCGGCGGCGCGCGAGCCGATGATCACCTTCTGGCCGGCCCTGGCGAGCCGGTAGGCGAGGCCCTTGCCCTGCGGTCCGGTGCCCCCGAGCACGCCGACGACGAGCTCGGAGACGTCGGGCAGGTCCCAGGGGTCCTTGGCGGGGGCCTTCTGTGCACTCTCGGTATCGGTAGAGGTCATGGGCCCGACTTTACGTCCGTCCCGTCCGCCCCAGACGGCCAGGTGAGCCGCGTCACGGGGACCCGCCGGAAGACGATCCTCCGGCGCTCCACGCAGAGGGACGGACAGTGGGTCGGCTGTCTGCCCAAGGTGGGCGAATTCGGGTGAACCGTGGGTCACGAACGGTCGATTGCGGCAGGATGCGGACGTATGGATGCCGTTCGGGTCGCGTTGTTGCGCGAAGTGCTGGCCGGGACCGAGTGGTTGGGCGCCACGCGCCGGTTCGCGGGCACGCTGCGCGGGTCCGTGGTGTCGCACGGCGGCGGTCTGCTGCTGGTGGGCACACCGGAGTACGAGCCGTGGCATCTCGCGGCTCATCTGGTCGACGAGGCGGCGTGGTCGGGGACACCGGAGCTGACGCCGACACTCGTACGCCATGACGCGCGCCCCTCGGATCCGGCACACCTCGCCGTCGGACCGGGCAGGCTCGCCGCGGCGCGCCGGGGCGAGACGCTGCTCGTGGTGTCGCCGGACGCGCCGGGCGCCGAACTGCTGGAGGGCGTGCACGACGCGCGGCGGGCCGGGGCGACGGTTCTGACGCTCGGCGACGGCGGGAACGAGCTGACGACGATGTCCCACGAGGCGCTGCGCGTGCCGGACGGGGCGGAGCTGGACCTGGACACCGTCCAGCACCTGGTGAGCGCGGCGGCCGGGGAGAACGCGGTGCCGGCGCCACGGGGCCGCCGGAGTTTGCGCGACCGGCTGTCGAGACTGATGGACCAACTGACCGCTCCCCCACCGGCGCGCTGGTAGGCGTACGCCGAGGAAAATGCGGTTGCCCGGGCCGGCCGTACCCACGGACCATGACCCGTCGTGACCGACGACGCCCCCACAAACCCCGACGCCCCCGAACCGCCGGCCGGCCTGCGCGCCCTGCTCCCCGACCTGGCCCCTTGGCGGGCCTCCGTGGACTTCCGGAGGCTGTGGCTGTCCGGGCTGATCACGAACTTCGGGAGTTTTCTGACGTTCGTCGCGCTGCCCGTGCAGATCAAGGAACTCACCGGCTCCGCGGCGGCCGTCGGGGCGATCGGGGCCGTCGAGCTGGTCCCGCTGATCGTCTTCGGGCTGTACGGAGGTGCGCTGGCCGACGCGTGGGACAAGCGGAAGCTGATCGTGTGGACGGAAGCCGGGCAGGGACTGCTGTGCGTGGTCCTGCTGGCCAACGCCCTCGTGCCCAGCCCCGCCGTCTGGCCGTTGTACCTGGTCGCCGCCGTTTCCTCGGCTCTGGTCTCCGTGCAGCGGCCGGCGCTGGACTCGCTGATGCCGAGGATCGTGGCGCACGAGCACCTGCCGGCCGCCGCTTCCCTCAACTCCCTGCGCTGGCAGGTCGGCGGTGTGGCCGGCCCGGCGCTGGCGGGCGTGGTCGTCGCGTTCGCGGGGCTGGGCTGGGCGTACGCCGTGGATCTGGTGACCTTCGCCGTGTCGGTGCTGTTCTGCGTGCGCCTGGCCCCCTCTCCCGCCGCCCGCGAGGCACAGCAGCCGTCGCTGAGGTCCGTCCTCGAAGGCGCCCGGTACGCGTGGAGCCGCAAGGAACTCCTCGGCACGTACGCCATCGACATCGCGGCGATGTTCTTCGCGATGCCGCTCGCCGTACTGCCCTTCCTCGCGGACGAGCTGGACGCCGAGTGGTCGCTGGGCCTGATGTACGCGGCGGTCCCCGCCGGTGCCCTGCTGGTGAGCCTGACCAGCGGCTGGACCTCGCGGATGCACCGGCACGGGCGGATCGTGGTCGTCTCGGCCACGCTGTGGGGCCTCGCGATCGCCGCCGCCGGTCTGTCCGGGAACGTCTGGCTGGTTCTGCTGTTCCTCACCGTCGCCGGCGCGTGCGACATGGTCAGCGGCATCTTCCGGGGCGCCATGTGGAACCAGACGATCCCGGACGAGCTGCGTGGCCGACTCGCCGGAATCGAGCTGCTGTCCTACTCGGTGGGGCCACAGCTCGGCCAGGTCCGGGTGGGCGGCATGGCCGCCTGGCGCGGTGTGCGGACGTCGGTCTGGTCGGGCGGGGTGCTGTGCGTGGGCGCGGTGGGGCTGCTGGCGCTGTGTCTGCCCAAGCTGATGACGTACGACGTCCGGACGAACGAGCACGCGGTGCGGCTGCGCGAGCAGCGCACCGCAGCCTCCCCAGCGAACACGTGAAGTCTCGAATTCTCAGGCGTCTCAGTCGTCGTCGCGGCCGGACGCCGGGGCGTCGTGCCACTTGGGGTCGTTCTCCCACTCGACGTTGCGCTCGCGGGCCGTCGCCATCGCGTGCTCGGCCTCCTTGCGGGAGGCGTACGGCCCGAAGCGGTCCTTGGCCGGGCACTCGGGCCCTTCCTCGACCTTCTTGTGCTCCAGGCAGTAGTACCACTCGCCCGGTTTTCCCACCGTGCGCTTCTTGAACAGGGCCATGACCGGCTCCTTTCGCCACGGACATGGTGCCCCACGTCCGCTGGTTAGACTCGCTGGCATGTCTGGCCAGTCGCTGCTCGTACCAGGGGAGCTGTCTCCCACCCGTTCCGTACCCGGAAACATCCGCCGTCCCGAGTACGTCGGCAAGCCGGCGCCGACGCCGTACACCGGACCGGAGGTGCAGACGCCCGAGACGATCGAGGCTATGCGTGTCGCGGGCCGGATCGCGGCGCGGGCGATGGAGGAGGCCGCGAAGCTGATCGCGCCCGGGGTCACGACCGACGAGCTGGACAAGGTGGCGCACGAGTACATGTGCGACCACGGCGCCTACCCGTCCACACTGGGCTACCGCGGCTTCCCCAAGTCCCTGTGCACGTCGGTCAACGAGGTCATCTGCCACGGGATTCCCGACTCGACGGTGCTGCGGGACGGCGACATCGTCAACCTGGACGTCACCGCGTACATCGGCGGGGTGCACGGCGACAACAACGCGACGTACCTGGTCGGGGACGTCGACGAGGAGAGCCGGCTGCTGGTGGAGCGGACCCGGGAGTCCCTCGACCGCGCGATCAAGGCGGTCCGGCCGGGCCGGCAGATCAACATCATCGGCCGGGTCATCGAGTCGTACGCGAAGCGGTTCGGGTACGGAGTGGTGCGGGACTTCACCGGCCACGGCATCAACTCGTCGTTCCACTCCGGGCTGATCATCCCGCACTACGACAGTCCGCACGCGACGACCGTCATCCGGCCCGGGATGACGTTCACGATCGAGCCGATGCTGACGCTCGGGACCCACGAGTACGACATGTGGGACGACGGCTGGACGGTCGTGACCAAGGACCGCAAGCGGACCGCCCAGTTCGAGCACACGCTGGTGGTGACGGAGTCGGGGGCGGAGATTCTCACCCTGCCCTAGGGGCTGTCGTGGGGGCCGTTGCACGCATGGGCTGTCAGCGCTCCAGGAACACCCGTCCGCCGACCTCCACCCAGCCTCCCGGCTGCGGGGCCGTGAGGATCTGGGAGCCCGCGCCCTGGGTGATGTTGAGGGCGCGGCCCAGTCGGTCGGTGAGGAGGAGGGCCGCCGCGCCGGTCGCCTCGTCCTCCTCGATGCCGTCGTCGCGGCCGGGGAAGGCCCGGGCCCGGACGCGGCCGGCGGACTCGTCCTCCCAGGCCCAGGCGTAGATCCACTCCCCCGGCGGCGGGACGGGCAGGTCGTCGACCTCGGCGGCCGTGGCGTACTGGCGCAGCGTGCGCGGCGGCGCCCACTCCGCCCGCGCCTCGATCCAGCTGAACTCGCCGTCCAGGCGCGCGCCGACGACTCCGGCCGGGGTGATCAGTTCGGGTACGTCGAGGAGCCAGGCCGTGCCGACGCAGGGGTGGCCTGCGAAGGGCAGCCGCAGGGTGGGGGTGTAGATGTCGATGACCCCGCGTTCGGGGTCGTCCACGAACACGGTCTCGCTGAAGCCGAGTTTCCCGGCGAACGCCTGCCGCTCGGCCGGGTCGGGCATGACGGAACCCTCGCGGACGACGCCGAGTTCGTTGCCGTATCCGCCCCTCGCTCCGCAGAAGACGCGGAGTACGTCGTAGTCAGTCACGCGGGCATTGTGCCCGGTGGGAGCGCACGCCGGGACGCTTGACCTATGCTTGACCATTCCATGGGGTCCCTTTTGGGTCGCCGTGATCGGTTCGTGCTCATACACCGTTCATGAGAGCTGAATCACCGATTGGACGGGCGCGACTAAGGAAAACCTTAGGTAAGTTAGGCGAGCCTCGCCTTATGTGAGGCTCGTCACGCGTAGTTTTCGGTCACTCCTTGGAGCCTGCATGCGAGCCGTCAGATTCTCCGCTCTCACCGCCGCCGCCACCGCGGCGGCGCTCGCCGCCGTCACGGGGTGCACCGAGAAGGGCGGTTCGGCGGACGGCGACCGGGTCATCAACGTGACGGCGACGGACGACAAGTGCGAGGTGTCGAAGAAGGAGTTCCCGGCCGGCCACCTCGAACTCGCCATCGAGAACAAGGGTTCCAAGGTCACCGAGGTCTATGTCCTCTTCCCGGACGACCGGATCGTCACCGAGCGGGAGAACATCGGACCCGGCACCAAGCAGAAGGTCACCGCCGAGGTGAAGGCGGGCGACTACCGGATCGCCTGCAAGCCCGGCATGAAGGGCGACGGCATCCGCCAGGACGTCAAGGCCACCGGCGGCACCGCCCTCAAGCGTGACCCGCGCCTGGACAAGGCCGTCGCGGCCTACCGCAAGTACGTGCAGGAGCAGGCCGACGCGACGCTGCCCAAGGCCGAGGCGTTCGCCGCGGCGGTCAAGGACGGCGACATAGCGGCCGCCAAGAAGGCCTACGCGCCCTCCCGTATCGGCTGGGAGCGCACCGAGCCGGTCGCGGAGTCCTTCGGCGACATCGACCCGAAGGTCGACGTCCGCGCCGACGGCCTGGAGAGCGGACAGAAGTGGACCGGCTGGCACCGGCTGGAGAAGGCCCTCTGGCAGGACAAGAAGATCGGCGCCGAGGAGAAGACCCTCGCCGGCCAGTTGATCACCGACCTGAAGGACTGGCAGAAGCGGGTCGGCACGGCCGACATCACCCCGACCTCCATGGCCAACGGTGCCAAGGAGCTGCTCGACGAGGTCGCCACCGGCAAGGTCACGGGCGAGGAGGAGCGCTACTCGCACACCGACCTCGTCGACTTCAAGGCCAATGTCGAGGGCGCCCAGGAGTCGTACGAGCTGCTGAAGCCGGTCGCCAAGGAGAACGACCCCGCGCTGGTCACCGAGCTGGACAAGCAGTTCGCGGCGCTGAACACGCTGCTGGACACCTACCGCGCCGACAAGTCGTCGTACGACTTCGTCTCGTACGACAAGGTCGGCGAGGGCGACCAGAAGAAGCTGTCGGACGGGGTCAACGCGCTCGCGGAGCCGCTGTCCAAGCTCGCCGCCGCCGTCGCCACCGCCAAGCAGGGCTGAGGACACCGCCATGACGGACAACACCCCGGAAACCGTCGCGCCCTCCCGGCGTGCGCTGATCGGCTGGGGCGGTGCCGGGCTCGCGCTCGGTGCCGTCGCGGCCGGCGGCACGGTGGCGATGACCCGCGCCGGCGAGGATGTGGACCCGGCCGCCGCCGAGACCGGCGCCGCGGTCGCCTTCCACGGCGCCCACCAGGCCGGTATCGCCACACCGGTGCAGGACCGGCTGCACTTCGCCACGTTCGACGTGACGACGGAGGACCGCGCCGAGTTCGTGCAGATGCTCAAGGACTGGACCGATGCCGCGCGGAAGATGACCGCCGGGCAGGCGGTCGGCGAGGGGGCGTACGGCGGGCTCGCCGAGGCGCCGCCGGACGACACCGGCGAGGCGCTGGGGCTGAAGCCCTCACGGCTGACCCTCACTCTCGGCTTCGGACCGTCGCTGTTCGGGAAGTTCGACCTCGCGGACCGGCGGCCCGAGGCTCTCGTCGACCTCCCCCAGTTCGCCGGCGACAACCTCGACAGGAACCGCAGCGGCGGCGACCTGTGCGTCCAGGCCTGCGCGGACGACCCGCAGGTCGCCGTGCACGCGATCCGCAACCTGGCCCGGATCGGCATGGGCAAGGTCGTCATCCGCTGGTCGCAGCTCGGCTTCGGCAAGACCTCGTCGACCACGCCGGACGCGCAGACCCCGCGCAACCTGATGGGCTTCAAGGACGGGACCCGCAACATCGCCGGGACGGAGACGGACCGGCTGAAGAAGTTCGTGTGGGTGGACGAGAAGGACGGTCCCGCGTGGATGACCGGCGGGTCGTACCTCGTCGCCCGCCGGATCCGGATGCACATCGAGACCTGGGACCGCACCTCGCTGCAGGAGCAGGAGGACGTCTTCGGCCGCGACAAGGGCGAGGGCGCCCCGGTCGGCAAGGCCAAGGAGCGTGACGAGCCGTTCCTGAAGGCGATGAAGCCCGACGCGCACGTACGGCTCGCGCACCCGGCGTCCAACCACGGGGCGACGATCCTGCGCCGCGGCTACTCCTTCACCGACGGCACGGACGGCCTGGGCCGGCTGGACGCGGGGCTGTTCTTCCTCGCCTACCAGCGGGACGTCCGCAAGGGCTTCATCCAGATCCAGCGCAACCTGGCCACGGACGCGCTCAACGAGTACATCCAGCACGTGGGTTCGGCGGTGTTCGCGGTCCCGCCCGGCGTCCGGGACACGGACGACTGGTGGGGCAGCACGCTGTTCTCCGGGGAGGCGTGACCCGTGTTCTCCAACTATCTGATCGGTCTGCGTGAGGGGCTGGAGGCCAGCCTCGTCGTCTGCATCCTGATCGCGTATCTGGTCAAGACGGGCCGCCGGGACGCCCTCAGGCCGATCTGGATCGGCATCGGCGTCGCGGTCGCCCTGGCGCTCGGATTCGGCAGCGCCCTCGAATTCGGCTCGCAGGAGCTGACGTTCGAGGCGCAGGAGGCGCTCGGCGGTTCGCTGTCGATCCTCGCGGTGGGTCTGGTGACCTGGATGGTGTTCTGGATGCGGCGCACCGCCCGGCACCTGAAGTCCGAGCTGCACGGCAAGCTGGACGCGGCCCTGCAGATGGGCACCGCCGCCCTGGTCGCCACCGCGTTCCTCGCGGTGGGCCGAGAGGGCCTGGAGACCGCCCTGTTCGTGTGGGCGTCGGTGCACGCGGCCGGCGACGGCACCCCGCGCCCGCTGATCGGCGTCGCCCTGGGCCTGGCCACCGCGGTGTTCCTCGGCTGGCTGTTCTACCGGGGCGCGTTGCGCATCAACCTGGCCAAGTTCTTCACCTGGACCGGCGGCATGCTGGTCGTCGTGGCCGCGGGTGTGCTGGCGTACGGCTTCCACGACCTCCAGGAGGCCGACTGGCTGCCGGGCCTGAGCGACCGGGCCTTCGACATCAGCGACACCGTCCCGCCGGACAGTTGGTACGGCACCCTCCTCAAGGGCGTCTTCAACTTCCAGCCCGATCCGACGGTTCTCCAGGTCACGGTGTGGCTGCTGTACCTGGTCCCGACGCTCGCGGTTTTCCTCGCCCCGGTAGGGTTCGCCTCCGGGAAGGGGAAGGTGAAGGGACCTGATGAGCAGGGAACGCGGCCCTCGAAGGCTCCGCAGGCTTGACCGGAGCGCACTGATAGCGGCCTCGCTGACCGCTTTGTCCTTGACGGCGAGCGGGTGCGTGGTGGTCCACGGCGAGCGGGAGGTGCTGCCCGCGACCACCAAGGCGGAAGCCGCCAAGGCACTCCAGCAGTTCACAAGCGCGTACAACGCGGCCGACAAGGCGTACGACAGTTCGCTGGACGCCGGCCATGTCACCGGTGCCCTTTCCGCCATCGACGCGGCCCGGCTGAAGGCAGGCGCCACCAACCACCCGGACGGCAACCCGGCGCACAGTCCGCTGGAGCTGTCGGACGCGAAGTACACCATCCCCAAGAAGGCGGGCTGGCCGCGCTGGTTCGTCGTCGACGCGGCCGGCAACAAGGGCGGCAGCGCGCGCTGGCTGCTGGTGTTCACCCGGGGCGGCCTCGACGAGCCGTGGCAGGCGGCCTATCTGACGTTGGTGGCGCCCGGGAAGGTGCCGGAGTTCAAGAAGGACGCGGACGGCTGGGCCGAGGCGGTCGAGGCGAACTCGGCCGAACTGGCCATCAGCCCCGCGGACTTGAGCAAGGACTACACGACGTACCTGAAGAGCGGCCAGAACGCGTTCGCGGCCGGCGCGCACACCAGTCAGTGGCGTGCCCAGCGCGAGAAGGACGCCAAGCGGCCGGGTCTGGCCAGCCAGTACATCGACGAACCGCTGACCAGCGGTGACTACGCGCCGCTGGCGCTGCGGACGGCGGACGGCGGGGCGCTGGTGTTCTTCTCCACGCACCACTACGAGAAGCAGACGGCCTACCCGGGTGCCTCGATCCCCACGCCCACCGACGACGTGCTCGCCCTGACGAAGGGCGAGATCAAGCAGTCGCTCACCATGGAGTTCGTCTCCAACGAGGTGGCCCTGGACCCGGCCAAGGGGACGGGCTCGGGCGACGAGAAGGTGACGGTGCTGGGGCGGATCCAGGGGCTGACGTCGGCGCAGGGGTCGTAGGTCGAAGGAGGCCGACTACCGGGTCGGGGCTCAGTGGCGCAGGGGCCAGGCCCCGCTCGTGTCGTGGTCGGACTGCTCGCCGATGTGGCGGGCGCAGGCGTCGGTGAGGACTTCCAGGAGGGTCAGCGGGTCGGGCAGCGGGTGCTCGGGGCCGCGGATCCAGTGCACCCGCTGGTCGCCGGGGAGGCGGGCGGGCGGCACCAGGACGTAGGAGCCGCGGCAGTGCCAGCGCAAGCCCGGGTGCTCGTCCATCGTCTCGGGGTGGCAGTCCAGTTCGCAGGGCCACCACTCGTCCTCGTCCTCGGGGGTGCCGCGGGTGAGGGTGAAGAAGAGGAGGCGGCCGTCGTCGCTCTCGGCGACCGGGCCGACGTCGATGCCGGAGTCGAGCAGCCGCTCCAGCGCCTCCAGGCCGGCCTCCAGCGGTACGTCGAGGACGTCGTGCACCATGCCGGTCGCGGTGATGAAGTTGGCCTGCGGCTGATGGCGGGCCCAGCGCTCGATCTGCGCGCGGTCGGTGGTCGACTGGGTCTGCCAGGCGAACGACACCGGGTGCCGGGCGGGGGTGGGACAGCCGACGCGGTCGCAGGAACAGCGGTAGCCCGGGGCGGGGTGGGCGGCGGGGGCGAGCGGCAGGCCCGCCGCGGCGGCGGCGAGCAACAGGGCCTCACGGCCGGCGTCGTCCCCGGCGGCCTCCTTCGGGCGGCGTCCTCGCAGCCACTGGGAGAGTTTGCCCTGCCGGCCGGTACGGCCGCCGAACTCCGCGCTCATCTATCCCCTCGCCTCGCTGTCGTGCGGAACAGCATGCCCCATGGTCCCACTTTCGCGTGCTTCGGGGGGCGGGAGCCGGGAGTTCGGGGTGCGGTCAACGCGTGGCGATGCCGTGGAGGGCGTAGTCGACGAGGGTGTCCGTGTACTCGTAGGAGATCGGGCCGGTGTGCTGGAGCCAGCGCTGGGCGAGCGGGGAGACCCAGAGTTCGAGGGCGATACGGGGGTCGATGTCCCGGCGGACCTGGCCCGCCTCCTGCGCGGCGCGCACCCGGTCGACGTACAGCTGGAGCGACGGTTCGAGGAGCTTGGTCATGAAGGTCCGGCCGAGTTGCTCGTCGACCACGCCCTCGGCGGCCAGGGCACGGGACGGGGCCTCGAAACGGGGGTCCTTGAGCTGGTCGACGGTGAGCCGCAGCACGGCCTTGAGGTCGGCGGCGAGGTCACCGGTGTCCGGGATGACGTACGCGTCCTGCGCGCCCGCCTCCCGTGACGCCTGGTCGCTCAGGTCGAGGAACGCCTCCAGCAGGACGTCCGCCTTCGAGGACCACCAGCGGTAGATCGTCTGCTTGCCGACACCGGCGCGGGCGGCGATGCCCTCGATGGTGGTGCGGGGGTAGCCGACCTCCGCGACCAGGGCGAGCGCGGCGTCGTAGATGGCACGGCGGGACTTCTCGCTGCGGCGGGCGGCGTGGGGCGCGGGCTTGTCCGGGGCGTGCGGCTTGGGCATGGGGCGACGGTACCAAGGGGATGAGACGAGGCGTCTCGCCGGCGGCGGCTGGTGGGGCGGAGGCTGGGGTCAGGTCGCGAGAGGCTCGTCGGCGGGGGGAGGCCAGGCGTCCCCCCAGTCCGCGTCCCGCGCCTCCTTGTACAGGGCACCGTGGCGTTTGCTGACCGTGGTGCGGCGCAGGGACGGTTCGGTCTCGCAGAGGTCCAGGAGCACCTGGCCCTTGCGGATCTGGGGCTTGCGTACGACGCGTGCGGGGGCCGGGACGACCGGGAAGCGGGCGGCGGCGACGTAGCTGAACTTCTCGTCCTCGTAGGCGAGGGAGCCGCCCTTGACCTGCCGGTGCAGGGAGGAGCGGCTGACCCGGGCCGCGAAGTGGCACCAGTCCTCGCCGGGGACGATGGGACAGGCCGCGCTGTGCGGGCAGGGGGCGGCGACCTGGAAGCCGGCGGCGATCAGGCGGTCGCGGGCCTCGATGACGCGGGCGTAGCCGTCGGGGGTGCCGGGCTCGACGATCACCACGGCCTGGGCGGCGGCGGCCGCCGCGTCGACGAGGGCGGCGCGGTCCGGGGCGGTGAGCTCGTTGAGGACGTAGGAGACGGTGACGAGGTCGGTGGGGTCGAGGGTGAGTGCCGAGCCGATCTTCGCGCGCTGCCAACGTGCGGTGCGCAGGGCCGGGTTGGCGGTGGCGATGTCCCGGCCGAGGGTGAGCGCGGGCTCGGCCCAGTCGAGGACGGTGACGGGGCGTTCGCCGTCCCAGGTCGCCGTGACCGCCCAGGTCGCCGCGCCGGTGCCGCCGCCGACGTCGGTGTGGCCGGCGGGGGCCCAGCCGGGTACGGCGTCCGCGAACGCCTCCAGCGCGGCGTGGACGGCCTCGAAGGTCGCGGGCATGCGGTAGGCGGCGTACGCGGCCACGTCGGCGCGGTCGCGGAGGATGGGGGTGTGGGTGGGGGTGGCACCCCGGTAGTTGGCGATCAGCCGTTCGACGGCTTGCGCTGCCTGCCGGGCCGGAAGGCCGTCGAGGAGGCTGGTCAGGGCCGTACGGAGGGTATCGGCCGGGGATACGGGGGCGCTCACCCGGTGATTCTATGGGCGCGGCGCGATGGGGTGCGCTGCCGCGAGCCTCGCGGGACGGACGCGGTGCGCTGCCGCGAGCCTCGCGGGGCAGGGCGCTCTACGCCGATGCGGACCTCGCGGGACGGATGCGGTGCGCTTCGCAGAGGCGGACCGGTGCGCTGCCGCGGACCTCGCAGGACCGTGGCGCCGCAGGCCGACGCGGACCTCGCGGGGACGGGCACGGTGCGCTCACGCGGACCCCTCAAGCCCCTCGCACCGCCCTGGCCACCCGTGTTGCCGCCGCTGCCCGGGGGCGGTTGTCCGCCGGGCGTCTTCGTGGGTGGACTGTGTTGGCCAGGAGTAGCAGGAAGGTGTCCGTCGCCCGGTCGAGGACCAAGGACGTGCCCGTGAAGCCGGTGTGGCCCGCCGCTCCGGTGCCTGCCAGTTCGCCCATGAACCACGGTTGGTCGAGGGCGAAGCCGAGGCCCGGTGGGGTCAGGAGGAGGTCGACGAAGTCGGGGCCGAGGATGCGGGCGGGGCCGTGGGAGCCGCCGGTCAGGAGGGTGCGGCAGAACACCGCCAGGTCACGGCCGGTCGAGAACAGGCCCGCGTGGCCGGCCACGCCGCCCAGCGCCCAGGCGTTCTCGTCGTGGACCTCACCGCGCAGCATCCCCCGGTCCGCCTTGGCCCAGGGCCGCCGCTGGTCCTCCGTGGCCGCCGCGTCTGGGCACGGGCCGAAGCGGGTGGCCGTCATGCCGAGGGGGCGGGTGATGCCCTCGTGGACGAGGACGTCGAGGGGGCGGTCGGTGACGCGTTCCAGGACGTGCTGCAGGAGGAGCAGGTTGAGGTCGGAGTAGGTATAGGTGCCGGGGACGCCGATCGGGGGCTCCGCCCGGAGCATCGCCAGGCGTTCCTCGTCGTCGGCGCAGGCGTACAGCGGGAGGTCGGGGCGCAGCCCTGAGGTGTGGGTGAGCAGCTCCCGCACGGTGATGCCGTGCTCGGCGACCGCGCGGAAGTCCGGCAGGTACGCGCCGACCCGGGCGTCGATGCCGAGCCTGCCGCGTTCCAGCTGCTGCACGGCGGCGACCGCGGTGAACAGCTTGGTGAGCGAGGCCAGGTCGAAGGGGGTGTCGACGGTCATGGGGACGCGGGCGTCCGGGGGGAGTTCCACGCCCGTGTCCGTCTCGGGGTCGTAGGACGCGTAGCGGACGGCCCAGCCCGCCGCCTCCTCCACGGCGATCACCGGGCCGCGCCCGGCGACCACCACGGCGCCCGCCGCCCAGGGTCGATCGGCGGTGGTGAGGTCGTGGACCTCCTCGACCAGGTGTCGCAGTTCCCCCGGGTCGAGTCCGGCCCGTTCCGGTGTGTCGTGGCGCAGTCTCGGCGCGCTCAGCTCTCTTCTCCCTTCGCGGCCGCACGTCTGTTCCCGGGACGGCACATTCCCATGAAGCAGGCCAGTGCCACCACTGCGGCGGCCAGTTGGACGACGGCCATCGGGACGGCGGTGTGCTCCCCGGCGATGCCGACCAGCGGTGAGGCGATCGCGCCGATGAGGAAGGACGACGTACCGAGCAGGGCGGACGCGGAGCCCGCGGCGTGCTTGACCCGCATGAGGGCGAGCGCCTGGGTGTTGGGCAGGGTGACGCCCATCGCCGACATCAGGACGAACAGCGCGGCGGCCACGGGGGCGAGGCCGACCTCGCCGAAGACACCCAGGGACATCAGCAGCAGCGCGGTCGCGGCGGCGATGACGATCGCCAGGCCCACGGCCAGCACGCGGTCCAGGCTCACCCGCCCGACCAGCATCTTGCCGTTGATCTGGCCGACGATCACCAGGCCGACCGAGTTGAGCCCGAACAGCAGGCTGAACGTCTGCGGGGAGGCGCCGTAGATCTCCTGGATCACGAACGGGGAGGCGGAGATGTAGGCGAAGAGCGCGGCGAAGGTGAAGCCGCCCGCGAGCATGTAACCGGAGAAGCGGCCGTCGGCGAGCAGGGCCCGCATCGAGCGCAGCGCCTCGCCGACCCCGCCGGAATGGCGGTCGGCGGGTGCGAGGGTCTCGGGGAGCTTCGCCCAGACGACGCCCGCCAGCAGCACCCCGACCACCGTCAGTACGACGAACACGCCCCGCCAGTCCGTGACGCGCAGGATCTGCCCGCCGATGAGCGGCGCGACGATCGGGGCGACCCCGGAGATCAGCATGAGCGTGGAGAAGAAGCGGGCCATGGCCACGCCGTCGTAGAGGTCGCGGACGACGGCCCGCGCGATCACTATCCCGGCCGCGCCCGCGAGTCCCTGGACCAGCCGGAAGGCGACCAGGACCTCGATCGTGGGAGCCAGGGCGCACAGGACGGTGGCGATGACGTAGACGGCGAGGCCGATGAGCAGGGGCCTCCTGCGGCCCCACTTGTCGCTCATCGGGCCGACCACCAGCTGTCCGAGCGCCATGCCGGCGAGGCAGGCGGTGAGGGTCAACTGGACGGTCGCGGCGGGGGCGTGCAGGGACCTGGTGACCTCCGGGAGGGAGGGGAGGTACATGTCCATCGCCAGCGGGGGCGTGGCGGTGAGACCGCCGAGGATCAGCGTGACCAGCACGCCGGTGCGGCGCAGCGCGCGGGTGACCGCCGGTGCCGTCGCCGGTGCCGCCGGTGTGGATGACGTGGTTGACGTGGTTGACGTGGACGACTGTGCTTCCGCCGATTCCGCCGATTCCGCCGATTCCGCCGATTCCGCCGATGACGTCGTCGATGACGTCGGTGACGTCGATGCCCTCTGCTCGGGCATGTGCCCCTCCCTGTCCGAACGATCCGCCACCTATGCTCTCAGCTCGTACAGAGTGCCTAGGGTCACGTGAGCGAGGGGCAGGGCCGGGATGACGGAGCAGAGGGTGCGCTGGGGGATCCTGGCGACCGGCGGAATCGCGGCGGCGTTCACCGCGGACCTGGTCGATCTGCCGGACGCGGAGGTCGTCGCGGTGGCCTCGCGGAGCCAGGAGTCGGCGCAGGGCTTCGCGGAGCGGTTCGGGATCCCGCGGGCCTACGGCGACTGGAACTCGCTCGCGCGGGACGAGGGCGTTGATGTCGTGTACGTCGCCACCCCGCACTCGGCGCACCGGGCGGCGGCCGGCCTGTGCCTGGAGGCCGGGCGGAACGTGCTGTGCGAGAAGGCGTTCACGCTGAACGCGCGGGAGGCCGAGGAGCTGGTCGCGCTGGCGAAGGAGCGCGGGAGCTTCCTGATGGAGGCCATGTGGATGTACTGCAACCCGCTGATCCGGCGCCTGGCCGGCCTGGTGCGGGACGGTGCGATCGGCGACGTACGCAGTGTGCACGCCGACTTCGGGCTTGCCGGGCCCTTCCCGCCCTCGCACCGGCTGCGTGACCCGCTGCAGGGCGGGGGCGCGCTGCTCGACCTCGGTGTGTACCCGGTGTCGTTCGCGCATCTGCTGCTCGGGGAGCCCTCGGACATCGCGGCGCGGGCGGTGCTCTCCGAGGAGGGCGTCGACCTCCAGACGGGCGCGCTGCTGTCCTGGGAGAGCGGCGCGCTCGCCTCGGTGCACTGCTCCCTCATCGGCGGTACGGCCACCACGGCGTCCGTGACCGGTTCGCAGGGCCGTATCGACATCCCGTACGGCTTCTTCCACACCGACCGGTTCGTGCTGCACCGCGACGGCCGCGAGCCCGAGGAGTTCACGGCCGGCCCGGAGGACGGAACCCAGGCCGGCCTGAAGCACGAGGCCCTGGAGGTGATGCGGGCGCTGCGCGCGGGCGAGACCGAGTCCCCGCTGGTCCCGCTCGACGGCACCCTCGCCGTGATGCGGACGCTCGACGCGATCCGGGACCGTGTCGGCGTCCGCTACCCCGGCGAGACCGGTGAGACGGATGAGACCGATGAGACGGAACTCACGCCGGCCTGAGCCGCAGGTGCACCCGAGCGTCACGCCGGCGTGAGCCCCACGTGCACCCGAGCGTCACGCCGGCCTGAGCCCCAGGTGTACCCGAGCGTCACGCCGGCTTGAGCCCCGGGTCCCCCTCCTCCGTCACGAAGGACGCGGCCGTCGTGACCGGCGCCCCGGGCGTGAGCACGTACGGCACCGTCTTGAAGTCGGCCCGCGCCCGCTCCCGGCCCAGCGTGACCGTCACATAGCCGCGCCGTCCGTTGAAGAACTTCAGGTGCGGGTTGGCGGTCATGTAGGTGTCCCAGGTCGTGGGCTTGTCGGCGCCGTCCCGGCCGCTGGAGATCGAGGTCGCCACGATCTCCGTGCCGACGGTCGCGGAGCCCCGGTCGTCGAAGTCGTCCTTGATGTCGAAGGCGTACGCCGAGTGGACGTCCCCGCTGAGCACCATCAGGTTCTCGACGCCGGCCGCCTTCGCTCCGTCGAGGACGCGCCGGCGCGAGGCCCGGTAGCCGTCCCAGGCGTCCATCGACACCCGCGACGGCGTGGTCAGGTCGACGTTCCGCTGGGAGAACATGACCTGCTGCGGTACGACGTTCCACAGCGCCCGGGAGGCACGCCAGCCGTCGAGAAGCCACCGCTCCTGCGTCTCGCCGGTCATCGTGCGCGCCGGGTCGTCGGACTCGGGGCCGGGGACGTGCGCGCCGTCGCCGTAGGCCTGGTCGGAGCGGTACTGACGGGTGTCGAGCACGTCGAACTGGGCGAGCCTGCCCCAGTGGAGGCGCCGGTAGAGCCGCATGTCGGGGCCGGCGGGCTGCTGGGAGCGGCGCAGCGGCTGGTTCTCCCAGTAGGCGCGGTAGGCGGCGGCGCGGCGCAGCAGGAACTCCTCCGGCGGGACGCTGTTCTCCGGGATGTCGTCGGCGTAGTTGTTCTCGGTCTCGTGGTCGTCCCAGGTGACGACGAAGGGGTGCGCGGCGTGGGCGGCGCGCAGGTCGGGGTCGGACTTGAACAGGGCGTACCGCAGGCGGTAGTCCTCCAGCGTGACGGTCTCCCGGTTGAAGACGGCGGGGAGCGTGCGGTCGGTGTAGTTCCGCCGGCCGCCGACCGCGTCGACCGCGTACTCGTACAGGTAGT
Organism: Streptomyces sp. NPDC050287; assembly: GCF_044459385.1. Classification (NCBI taxonomy): domain Bacteria; kingdom Bacillati; phylum Actinomycetota; class Actinomycetes; order Kitasatosporales; family Streptomycetaceae; genus Streptomyces; species Streptomyces sp. NPDC050287. Next base: position 660,262 of record NZ_JBITIY010000001.1, read on the forward strand.
CGCCGAGGTGGAAGACGATGTCGACGTCGTCCTGGGCGAGATGGGCGTACGGGGTGTAGTAGCCGTCGTGGTACGCCTGGCAGGAGACGGCGGCGAGGGTGAGGGCGGACGCCCGCTCACCGGGCGCGGGCGCGGTGCGGGTGCGGCCGGTGTCGCTGACCCAGCTCCCCACCCGGAAGCGGTAGTGGAAGACCCGGCCGGGGTCGAGGTGGCTCACCTCGACGTGCACGGCGTGGTGGAACTCGGGGTGCGCGGTGACGGTGCCGCGTCTGACGATCCGGCGGAACCGGTCGTCGTGGGCCAACTCCCAGCGGACCGTGACCCGTTCGGCGGGCAGGCCGCTGTCGGGCTGGTACGGCGCGGGAGCCAGCCGGGTCCACAGGAGCACGGACGTCGGCAGCGGGTCGCCGGAGGCGACGCCGAGGGTGAAGGGGTTCTCGGTGATCCGCGCCGCGTCGAGTTCGGCGGCGGCGGCGACGCCGGCCGACGGCAGATTGGTCGCGAAGGCGAGCGCCGCGGCGGCCGAGGTGACGGTCAGGAACCGACGGCGGTTCAGATGGCATGCGGCGGCGCGGAGTTCGGGGGCGTGCTGGGACGGGCGTGCTGCGGGTGTCATCCGGTCCTCCCCTGACGAATGGTTCCAGGGGACATTCGAGTGGCCGGGGACGACCTGCGATTGGCACGTACACAACACTCGGATGGCGGACGGATGAGTTCCGTATGGCGGGCCGTCCCCTACGCTGCGAGCCCATGAATGCCATGCGAACTGCGAAGGTCTCGAGGGTCGCGGTGGTGACCGGCGCGGGTTCCGGCATCGGCCGGGCGGTCGCCGTGGAACTGCTGCGGACAGGCTGGTCGGTGACGCTGGCGGGCCGCCGGCCGGAAACGCTGGAGGGGACGGCGGCCCTGGTTCCCGAGGGCGCCGCGCTCGCCGTACGGACCGATGTCTCGCGGCCCGAGGACGTGGCCGCGCTGTTCGCCGCCACGGTGGACCGGTTCGGGCGGGTCGACCTGCTGTTCAACAACGCGGGGACGTTCGGGCCGGGCGGGGTGCCGGTCGAGGAGCTGCCCTACGACGCCTGGCGGCACGTGGTGGACACCAACCTCAACGGGGCGTTCCTGTGCGCGCAGGCCGCGTACCGGCAGATGAAGGAGCAGGACCCCCAGGGCGGCCGGATCATCAACAACGGCTCGATCTCCGCGCACACGCCCCGGCCGCACTCGGTCGCCTACACGGCCACCAAACACGCGCTGACCGGCCTGACCAAGTCACTGTCGCTGGACGGGCGGCCGTACGGCATCGCGGTCGGGCAGATCGACATCGGCAACGCGGCCACCGACATGACCGAGCGGATGCGGACCGGGGCCCTCCAGGCCAACGGGGAGGTCATACCCGAGCCGGTGATGGACGTGGCCGACGTGGCACGCACGGTGCGGCACATGGCGGAGCTGCCGCTGGAGGCGAACGTGCAGTTCGCGACGGTACTGGCGACGGCGATGCCGTACGTGGGACGCGGCTGAGCGGTGCCCGCCGGGCCGTCGCCGGGTCGCCGCCGGTCGCCGCGCGCTCGATCTGCACAAGCGGAATCACAAACTCCGCACCAAAGGGGCCGGTGAACGGCTTATGCTCATGACCTCCTCCACGAGAGCTTCACACTTGGAGGAGACGGCTTCCGCGACCACTCCCGAGGGGGGAGGCGGCAGCCCTTCCCCCGCGCCGGGTGGGGGTGACCTCGCACGGAACCGCGAGGTACTTTCCGGCGCGGGGGAACGGCTGCCGCGATGATCCGCACGTCCCGATACTCGGGGGCGCGCCCTTTCAGCGCCCCAGGATCCGGTCGACCTCGGCGAGCTGCCCGGCGGTGAGCGGACCCTTCTCCAGTGCGCCCGCGTTCTGCTCGGCCTGGGCGACCGAACGGAAGCCGGGAATCGGGACCGTGCGCGGGCTGCGCGCCCACAGCCAGGCGAGGGCGCCCTGGGCGAGCGTACGGCCGCCACTGGTGAGGACGTCCCTGAGCGCGTCGACCCGCCCGAGCCACTCCGGGTCCGCCCCCGAACCCGCCTCGAAGCCCTGCAGCCAGGCCGGCGGCCGGCTGCGGATGTCCCCGGCCTCCAGGGTCTCGCCGGACCGGCGCTTCCCGGTCAGCAGCCCCATCGCCAGCGGGCTGCGGTTGACGCTGGCGAGGTTCGACTCCTCGCACAGGGCGATCATTTCGGGCGCGTCCTGCAGCACGTTGATCGCGTGCTGTACGGCCGTACAGTGCTCCCCCTGCGCGAACACCGCGGCGCGGGCCGGGTCGTCGGTGCTCCACGCGTAGGCGCGGATCAGGCCCTCCCGGACCAACTCCTCGCAGATATCACGGAGTTCGGCCGCACGGTCGGGGTCGGCGTCGGAGAGGTGCAGCTGGTAGAGGTCGACGTGGTCCGTGCCGAGGCGCTGCAGGGACGCGGTCAGGGCGCGGCGGACGTAGGCGGGGCTGTCGTCGACGCCGGCGCGGGTACGGGTCTCCTCGTCGAAGACGTTGCCCCACTTGGTGGCGACGACCACGTCGTCCCGGCGCTTTCCGAGGGCCCGGCCGAGGACGCGTTCGCTGTGCCCGGCGCCGTAGGTGTCCGCAGTGTCGAAGAAGGTGACGCCCAGGTCGAGGGCGCGCCGGACGGCCCGTACCGACTCCTCGTCGTCGACCTTGCCCCAGCCCAGCGGCTCTCCGCCGGCCCCCTGCCACTCCCCGCCGATCGCCCAGCAGCCGAACCCGAGCGCGCTGACCTCGATGCCGGTGCGGCCCAGTATGCGTGTGGTCTCCATGCCCGGGGAGCCTAGGAGTTGGAGCGCACTTCAGGACAAGGCCTCGTACGGCCCGGGTTTTCTCTCGCATCTCCCGTACGTGGTTCAGGCCTGGCCGGTCTCGAAGCGGGCGATCCTGCCGTGCTCGTCGACCGTGAAGTTCCAGCGGGTGCGCATCTCGCCCCAACTGTCGTTGCTGTAGCGGGCGACGAGGGCTCGGCCGCCCCGGGACTCGTTCTCGACCTCCATGTGGCCGTGGGAGGAGAAGATCTCCCGGTCGGTCCACTCGTCGAGGTCCCGGTCCGAGCCGTCGTCCGCCATGGTGGCGCCGGGCGCGAGCAGCGCGAGGAAGGCCTCCCGGTCGTGGGCGTTGACGGCTCTGACGAAGGCGCGGACGGCCGGGTCGCTCAGCTTGGCGGTCTGAATCGTCATGCCAGTCAGGCTCACATCCCCGGCCGCGGTCTGCCACTCGAACGGCGCCGCGGGCGGGACCGGAGGTGTGAGAGGTGCGACGTTGGAAACGCGGAGGGGGTTGTTCCTTTTCTGCCGCCTGTCCTTGTCGGCAGTTCCTGTTGTCTGTTCCGGGAGACACCGTGACCTCTTACGACCGACGTGATCTGGGCCTGCTGCTGCTCCGGCTGGGCACCGGCGGGGTACTGGCCGCGCACGGCGCGCAGAAGCTGCTGGGGTGGTTCGGCGGGCATGGGCTGGAGGGCACCGGCCAGTACTTCGAGTCCATCGGGTACGCGCCCGGCAAGGAGAGCGCCGCGGCGGCCGGACTGGCCGAGGCCGGTGGCGGCACGCTGCTGGCGTTGGGCCTGGCGACCCCGGCGGCCGGCGCTGCGGCGGCCGGCGCGATGGCGGGCGCGGCCGCGGTGCACACGCCGAACGGCTTCTTCGCCCAGGGCGGCGGCTACGAGTACGCGGCCAGCCTGGGCCTGACGGCCGCCGGTCTCGCCGTCGCCGGACCCGGTCGGCTCTCCCTGGACCACGCGCTCGGGCACGCGGTCAACCGGAACTGGATGGTTCCGGCGGCGTTCGCGGCGACCGGGTTGGCGACCGCGCTGGTGGTGGGCGCGCGGAACCGGCGGCTGCGGAAACGGGAGCAGCAGGGCGAGCAGGAGGCGTTGTTCGAGGAGACGTTCGACGAATAGGGGTGCGGTGAGCCACGGTGTTGCCGTCGGTCCCGGGCCCCGTGACAAGCTGCCCACATGACTGATCAGGCCACCTCCCCTGGGACGCCACCCGATCCGACCGTGCGGTCTCCCGAGCCGACCACGAGTCTTCCCGACCCGGCCGCGAGCCTTCCCGTTCCGGCCGCCGACCTCTGGGGCTCGATCGACGAGCTGTGGGCCTGGCTGGAGACCAACCGCTCGATCGGCGGCGACCAAGGCCTCCTGCTGCTGCGCATGCTGAAGCTGTCGGAGGAGGTCGGTGAGGTGGCCCAGGCGGTGATCGGGGCGACCGGCCAGAACCCGCGCAAGGGCGTCACGCACACCTGGGACGACGTCCAGGGCGAGCTGTGCGATGTGGTGATCACGGCCTTGGTGGCCCTGCGCACGCTCACTCCGGACACCCGCGACGTCTTCACCCGGCACCTAGCGAAGGTGACGGAACGCTCGCTGGGGACGGCACGGTCGTCGTCCTAGCCGATCGGCAGCAGTGTCCTGGCCGGTCAGCCGGCGGTGAACCCGGCCACCTGCCCGTCGCGCAGCGTCAGGTGGGAGCCGCTGAAGCGGGCCCGCGTGCGGCGATCTCACCGCACAGGAAAGGCCCGTAGCACGGACGCCAGTTCCGGGCCGACCCTCGCCTTGAGCAGGGTGCCCTGGTCCGTGTGCTCGGCGGCGAGCACCTCGCCCTCCTCGTGGGCCCGCGAGAGCAGGCCGCCCTCGGTGTAGGGGACCATGGCCTCGATCTCCACCTCGGGGTGCGGAAGCAAGGTGTCGATCAGGTCCCGCAGTTCCTCGATGCCCTGTCCGGAGCGCGCGGAGACGGCGATCGAGTCCGGTTCCGCCTCCAGCAGGCGGGCCACGACGTCCGGGTCGGCGGCGTCCGCCTTGTTGACGACCACGATCTCCCTGACGGCGGCGGCGCCCACGTCCCGCAGCACTTCCCGGACGGCGGTCAGCTGCGCACTGGTGGACTGTCGGTATTCGAGGCTTGCAGTATTCGCCGTAGAGCGAGCGGTTCCGTACTCGGCTCGGTCACGTCAGCGGTGACAAGGTGTAAAGCTCTCGCCGCAACGGGCGCTGTCTGCGCGAAGACGCCGGATCAAGAAGAAGACCGGCCTCTTGCGGTGAACCCGCGACGGACGCCCGCGCTCCGGTGCGGGCCTTCGCCCTCTGCCACCGCGCCGTACGGCCCCCTCCCGGCAGCGGCAATCCCGCGCGGCAGAAGGCTCACCCGGCGCTACGAGGTTCACGGCGCCGGTACGGCGCCGATCTGCTGCATCACCCCGAGGAGATCGGGCTGGCCCCGTTCGCCGACGATCCGGCCGCCGGCCAGGTAGTAGAAGTTCATGGCCTGCACCGAGATCTTGTTGCCACTCGCCGGGACCCCGAAGAACTCACCGCCGTGGGTTCCCCGCATGGTGAACCGCGCGGCCACGGTGTCGCCTTCGGTGACCGTCTCCTCCAGCGTCCACTGGACGTCGGGGAAGGCGCTGCGCATCATCCCGATGACTTCCAAGTACCCATCGGGCCCCCTCAGTGGTTCCGGGTGGCTTGGCGCGTGGAACACCGCGTCCGGAGAAATGACCTCGCGGGCGAGATCCTCGTTGCTCGTGTTGATGAACTCGACGAAACGGTTCATCACTGACTCGGTGGACTGCGATGGCATCTTGCTGTGCCTCTCCGGAGACGTCTGGGCGGGTACTTGCGAGCGTAACATCGAATCGATGTTCACATCGATTCGATGTTCGCGTGCGAAGATGGACTCATGCTGGAACTCGCGATACTCGGCTTCCTCGCCGAGGGACCCCTGTCTGGACACGAGCTGCGCCGCCTCGTCTCACAGCTGACCGGCTATACGCGGCCGGTCAGTGACGGCAGCCTGTATCCGGCGATCAATCGCCTGACCAGGACGGGCTTGATCGAGCGGCGCGCCGACCCAGCCGCGGGGGCGGCCCGGTACGTGCTCAGCCTGACCGCGGCCGGACGGGCCGACATGCTTCAACGCCTGCGCAAGCCCGCCGACCACGAGATCACCGACTTCACCCGGTTCTACGTCGTCCTGGCCTTCCTCTCCCACCTGCCCGACGTGGCCGAACAGCACGCGGTGCTGCGCAGACGGCTGGAGTTCCTGGAGGAACCGGCGAGCTTCTTCTACGACAATGAGCGGCCCCTGCGTGCCGAGGAGATCGCCGACCCCTACCGGCGGGGCATGCTGCTCACCGCCCGCGCCACCAGCCGCGCCGAACGGACCTGGCTGCGCGAGGCCCTCGGGGAGAAGGCGCCCGCATTCGACGCCGCATGCACCGACAGCGATCCGCATGCGCCCGCCGCTCCTGCGAGCTGACTGCCCACGGAGGTACCCCCATGCTTGCTTACTGGTATGACGACCAGGGCCCCGCCGCCGATGTCCTGCACGTCGGTGAACTCCCTGATCCCGTCCCCGGCCCCGGCGAGGTCCGCGTCCGCGTCACCGTCTCGGGCGTCAACCCTGGCGACACCAAGAAACGGCGCGGCTGGCTCGGCTCGTCCATGCCCTTCCCGCGGGTGATCCCGCACAGCGACGGCGCCGGAGTCATCGACGCCGTGGGCGCCCAAGTCGACGCTCGCCGCGTCGGACAGCGGGTCTGGGTATACGGCGCCCAGTCCTACCGCCCCTTCGGCACAGCCGCCCAGTACACCGTCGTACCTGACCACCAAGCCGTACCTCTGCCAGATCATCTGAGTGATGAACTGGGGGCGAGCCTCGGCATCCCCGGCATCACCGCCCACCGCACCGTCTTCGCCGACGGCCCGGTCGACGGCCAACTGGTCCTGGTCCACGGAGTTCTCGGCGGCGTCGGCTCCCTGGCCGCCCAGCTCGCCCACTGGGCCGGCGCGACTGTGATCGCGACCGTCCGCCGAACCGCGGACCTCAACCGCGTCGACGCGGCCGTCGTCTCCCACGCCGTCGCCCTGGATACCGGCGACCCCGCCGCGGCCATCCGCTGGTACGCGCCGCGGGGCGTCGACCGGATCATCGAGGTCGCGCTGTCCGACAACGCCGATCTCGACAACGCCGTCGCCGCCAACAACGCCGTCATCGCCGCCTACGCCACCCGCACGGACCGCACCGAGATCCCCTTCTGGCCGCTGCTGTTCAACAACGTCACCCTGCGGCTGCTCGGCAGCGACGACTTCCCCGCCGAGGCCAAGCGCCAGGCCGCCCGCGACCTCACCTCCGCAGCCGCCGTCGGCGCCCTCACCGTCGCCGTCGGCGACCGTCACCCGCTGGACGACATCGCCAAGGCCCACGACCGCGTCGACGCCGGCGGTGGCCACGGCCGCATCCTGCTCACCATCCCCCAATAGCGCAGACTCGGGAACACTGCCCTGCTCAACTGCCTAGCCCTGCGGGTCGGCCCGTCGCGCTGCCAAGTAATCGGACCAGTTCCCGCCGGCGAGGGTGGCCCAGCGTTCGGCTGTCTTGGGGTGGATACCGAGCAGGTCGGCGATGAGCATGGGCGGCAGGTCTACCAGGGCGTCCATCATGGCGGTGTTCCGTGCAGCGCGGGCGGGCAGACCGTGGTGTCTCAAGGTGTCGGCGAGGCCGAGGGGGTTGCGCGGGCGTCCAGGGCTGTGACCGGGCAAGAGGTATCTGCACCCCGCGGTGTTGCTGTGCCGGGGGCTGTGCTGCAGCTGATCGTCGATGAGGCGGGCGAGTTTCGGCGGGAGCACAAGGGATGGTGGTTGACCATCAGGTAGGAATGCCCCTGGTCGTGGCGAATGTGGTCGTCGGTGAGTTCGACGATGCGGGTCAGGGGGAGGGCGTAGAGGCGGACGAGAGCAGCCGCGACGCGCACCTCCAGGGGCAAAGCCATGTCATTGAAGCAGCGCAGCAGCTCTTTTCTGTGCTCCTCCTCGGCCTGGAAGTGGCCCGGGAGTTGGGCGGCTGAGCGCTCGATGACCAGATCGGGCGGGCAGAGGCGTCGTGCAGTGCTCCAGCGGAGGAAGGGGATGGAACGGGAGCGCAGGGTTGGCCGCGTGTGCGGAGCGCGACCGCCCGGTCCGGCTCACCCACGTGCGGAGCGCGACCGCCCGGTCCGGCTTACCCACGTGCGGAGCGCGACCGCCCGGTCCGGCTCAGGTGTCTCGTGACCCCGAGCTCGCTCGTGACCCCGAGTTCGCTCGTGGCCCGGAGCTCTCTCGTGGCCCGGAGCTCTCCCGGAGGATGAGGGCGGGTTCGGCCGGCACCGGCGCGGGTGTCTGCTGGTCGGTGTCGAGTTGGGTGCGCAGGAGTCCGAAGGCGGCGCGTCCCAGGCCCTGGAAGTCCATCCGGACCGTGGTGAGGGACGGTGTGATGAATCCGGAGTGCGGGGCGTCGTCGAAACCGATGACGCTGACGTCCTCGGGGACTCGCCGGCCCGCGTGGTGCAGGGCCCGCAGGACACCGAGCGCGAGGTCGTCGTTGCCGCACAGGATCGCGGTGACGTCCGGTTTCCTGGCGAGCTTCTTCCCCGCCTCGTATCCGGCCTGGGCGTCCCAGCCCTTGCCGGACGGCGCGGGAGGGACGACGCCGGCCGCGTCGAGGGCCTGGCGCCAGCCCTCGGCGCGGGGTCCCGCCGAGCGCCGGGTGCCGGTCGAGGCGGGGATCGCCACGTAGTGCACGGTGTCGTGGCCGAGCGCGAGCAGGTGTTCGGTGGCGGCACGGGCCGCCTCGCGGTCGTCGGCCCACACCGCGGGACGGTCGGGTGTCCGGCCGGGCGGCGGCGCCTCCACCACCGCCGCGCACGGCACATGCGCCGGTACGCGGTCCAGGGCGGCGGCACCGACACGGTCGAAGCCGATGACCACCAGGCCGCCACCGGTGTCGGCGGCCGCGGCGATCGTACGGTCCAGGTCGTCCTCAGGTGTCACGACCCGTACGCCGAGCGCGTATCCGGCGGCGCGGGACGCCTCCTCCAGGCCCTGCAGGGTGGCTGCGTAACCGTGGAGCACGGTGTTCGCCGTGAGGACCGTGACCGACCGGGTCACGCCGCTGGCCAGCGCGAACGCGGTGGCGTTGCGCCTGAATCCCAGGGTTTCGATGGCGGCCCGGACCCGCTCGCGGGTCTCCTCCCTGACGTTCGGGTGGCCGTTGATGACCCGCGAAACGGTCTGGTAGGAGACGCCTGCCGCCTGGGCGACATCGCGGATGCTGGCGACCTTCTGCTGCCCCGGGCGGGGGTCGGCGTCGCTGCCGGAGGTTGTGTGACCGGTCACATGCATGCGAGGATTGTGAGCGGTCACATCGTGGGCGTCAAGAGACCATAACGGGGGATTCACCCTCCACACATATGGACCGAGGCGACCCGAGCCCTCCCGCAGTGTGAGGCCCAGCTCAACGCCCGTACGAGAGCCGCAGGACCGACCCATCCCAGAAGGGGAAAGTGCGTTGACGCGTGCCGTAGGAACAGTCGAGAGGTCCCGTATCTGGTCGCATCCGGCGCTCGGGCTGTACGCCGCCGTGGATGCCACCGGGTCGGTCAGGCTGGGCAGGCCCGGCCAGGACTGGGCCTGCCTGGTCCCCCTCGTCGAGGTCACCGCCACCGGCCACGGCCGCACCTGGTCGGGCGAGCGTTTCATCGACACGGCCATCGGCGACCGCCTGGTCTACCGCGACCACGAGACGGTCCGGGACGGCGACCGGGAGCGTACGACGATCCGGCTGGCGGACTCGGCGACGGGGCTGGTGGCGGAGGTGACCCTGGAGGCGGGCTCCGGTACCGATCCCCTGGGCGCGCGGCCGACCGAAGGCACCCCGGAGGCAGGGTCGGCCGCCGCATACCTGCGCGCACAGGTACGCCTGATCAACGAGGGCGGCACCCCGCTCCGGCTGGAGAGCGTGACGACCCTGACCCTGGGCGGCATCTCCGACGCCGGCGGCGGCCTCGACGGCCTGATCCTGCACTGGGCGGACAACGACTGGCTCGCCGAGTGCCGCTGGCGGCAGTCCGCGTTCCGTGACCAGGTCGTCCCGCTGAGCCGTTCCGCCCACGGTCACGAGGGACGCGGCTGCTTCGAGCGCTACTCGCAGGGCAGTTGGTCGACCGGCCGGCACCTCCCGGTCGCCGCCCTGACCGACCGGGACGGCCGGGCCTGGCTCTGGCAGATCGAGTCGAGCGCGGGCTGGCGCTTCGAGACCGGCGAACGCGAGGGCGCGGCCTATGTCGCCCTGTTCGGCCCGGACGACGCCCACCACCAGTGGCACCACACCCTGGGCCCCGGCGAGGAGTTCCGTACGGTCCCCGCCGTCCTCGTCCACACGGAGGCGGGCGGCCTGGACGCGGCCTTCGGTGAACTCACGGACTACCGCCGCGCGATCCGCCGCGCCCACCCGGACCACCGCACCCTCCCGGTGATCTACAACGACTACATGAACACCCTCATGGGCGACCCCACCACGGAACGGCTCCTGCCCCTCATCGAGGCGGCGGGGACGGCCGGCGCCGAGGTCTTCGTCATCGACGCGGGCTGGTACGACGACGACGCCCAGGGCTGGTGGGACGCCGTCGGCGCGTGGGACGCCGCCCCCAACCGTTTCCCGGGCGGCATCCAGGAGGTCCTGGACGCCGTCAGACGGCACGGCATGACGCCGGGCCTCTGGCTGGAACCGGAAGTCGTCGGCGTCCGCAGCCCGCTCGCCCGCACGCTGCCGCCCGAGGCGTTCTTCCAGCGCGGCGGTGTGCGCGTCACCGAACACGGACGGCACCACCTGGACCTGCGCCACCCGGCCGCCCGCGCCCACCTCGACGAGGTCGTGGACCGGCTGGTCGGCGAGTGGGGCGTCGGCTACCTCAAACTCGACTACAACATCAACATCGGCCCCGGCACCGAGAACGGCCCCGAGAGCGCGGGCGCCGGCCTGCTCGGGCACCACCGCGCCCACCTCGACTGGCTGAACTCCCTGCTCGACCGCCACCCCCAGCTCGTTCTGGAGAACTGCGGCTCGGGCGGCCTGCGCATGGACTACGCGCAACTGGCGGTGACCCAGCTGCAGTCCACCAGCGACCAGCAGGACCCCCTGCGCTACCCGCCCATCGCCGCCGCGGCCGCCACCGCCGCGACCCCCGAACAGGCAGCCATCTGGGCCTACCCCCAGCCGGACCAGACCCTCGACGAGATCGCCTTTACCCTCACCGGCCCCCTCCTCGGCCGTATCCACCTCTCCGGCTTCCTCAACCTGATGACCGACGAGCAGTTCGCCCTGGTCCGCTCGGCGATCTCCGTCTACAAGGACATCCGCCCGGAGATCGCCGCCGCGCACCCGTTCTGGCCCCTGGGCCTCCCCTCCTGGGAGGACCCCTGGATCGCCCATGGCCTGCGCGGCCGGAACTCCACGTTCCTCACGCTCTGGAGACGGGACGAGAGCGGCGGCCCCACCCGCACCCTCGCCATCCCCCACCTACGCGGCACCGACCTCCACCCCGCAGTGCTCCACCCCACGTCCACGGACGCCACCACGGAGTGGAACCCGGCCACCGGGAACCTCACCGTGTCCCTGCCCCGCCCGAACAGCGCGGTGCTGCTCCGGTTGAGCGCCGCTTAGGGCAGACGGGCCGACGCGAAGAGGGAACTCGGAGTCGTACAGCCCTTCGGACCACTCGACCGTAGCGCGACCTTGGGGGCCGGCCGGCGACACCCTCCGAGCCTTGGAGCGTTTAACAGCAGATGACCAGCAACCCGCATGATCCACCTCGCAACGGTCCCCCGATGTCCCGCGCGGACTTCGACGCGCTCTTCGACGAGCTGAGCACCTGGGGCCGCTGGGCCCCGGCCGACGCCGACCGCGGCGCGTGGAACGGGGTCACCCCCGAGCACGCGCGGCGCGCCGCCGCACTGGTCCGCACCGGCACCACCGTTCCCACGGCCCTGCCCTGGAACACGGTGCCCGGCCCGGACAACGGCAAGCCAGCGCTCCACTACATGTCCGACCTCGGCGACGTCGAGGCTCCCGAACCGTCCTGCCACAAGGACTTCATCGCCGTCGACTACCACGGCAAGGCCGTCAGCCACCTCGACGCGCTGTCCCACATCGCCTACCGCGGACAGCTCTACGACGGCCGCAGCGCACGCGAGGTCGTCGACGCGGGCGGCGCCCGCTTCGGCGCCGTGTCCGCGCTCGGCCCGCTGGTCACCAAGGGAGTCCTGCTCGACCTGCCCGCCGTCCTCGGCACCGACTGGCTGAAGCCCGGCCGGGCGGTGCACGCCGAGGAGGTCGCCGCCGCGGAGAACGCCCTCGGCGTCACCATCGGCGACGGCGACGCGGTACTGCTGCGCTCCGGCCACGTCCGGCGCCGCGCCGCACTCGGCGCCTGGAACCCGGACAACGCCAGCGCCGGCTTCCACGTGGACGCCATGCCCCTGTTCGCCGAGCGCCGGATCGCGCTGCTCGGCGGCGACGGCGACAGCGACGTACGGCCCTCGCCCGTCGAAGGGCTGCACTCCCCCGTGCACGCCCTCGCGATCACCGCCATGGGCGTGCCCCTGCTGGACAACCTCGACCTGGAAGCACTCTCCGCCGCCTGCGCGCAGGCCGGCCGCTACGAGTTCCTGTTCGTCGTGGCCCCGCTGAACGTCCCCGGCGGCACGGGTTCGCCCGTCAACCCGATCGCGGTGCTGTGATGAACACCCCGCGGGTGCCTTGGGCTCCGGCCTGTGGGCGGAGATCGTCGCCGCCGCGCTCTGCTGTCCCCCGGTCCTTGGGCAATGGTGTGGTACGCGTGAAAGCGAAGTCGACTGCTCAGATGGTCTCCCTCCCTTCCGATCTCCAGGAGATCCCGATGACCGAACAGCCCATGACCGAACAGCCGATGACCCCACAGCCCCCGCTGCCGACCCCGCCCGTCTCCTCCGCGACGGAGGACCGTTCCCCTGACGGCTTCCACCCGGACCTGACCGACGGTCCCAGCGGCCCGCTGCCCGAGGCGCGCAAGCGGGTGCACCACGTTCGCGCCGACGACCTGGACGGCGGCACCGCGCAGACCGACGGCATGCGCCGTTTCGCCGCGATCACCGGCGCCCGGGTCGGCTCGGAACGGATGTGGATGGGGCAGACCACGGTCGCGCCCGCGACCGCTTCGGCCGACCACCACCACGGCGACTCCGAGACCGCCATCTACGTCGTCAGCGGCCACCCCGAGTTCGTCTTCCTCGCCGATCCCGCCGAGGGCGGAGCGGAGCCCGAGGAGGTGCGGTTGCGTACCGGGCCGGGCGACTACATCTTCGTCCCGCCCTTCGTACCCCACCGCGAGGAGAACCCCGACCCGGACGACGAGGCAGTCGTCGTGATCGCCCGCAGTACGCAGGAGGCCGTGGTCGTCAACCTGCCGAGCCTGTACGTGCTCCGGGACGGACAGAACTAGCGCCCCGCCCACCCTCGGGAAGGCCGGACCGCCTTCACTCCGCGTCGGCGACGACCGACCCGACGCGTTCGGCCAGGCCCGGGTCACGTCGGACCAGGAGGGCCGCGTAGCAGACGGCTGCGAGGAGGGTGGCCAGTGCCGCGTACGGGAACCAGCTGTACGGGGCGGGCTGTCCGGGCTTCGCCAGGTAGTAGAGGGGAACCAGGACGGCGAGGGCGCCCACCGCGGGCAGCACCAGGTGCCGCACGAGCCGGAACTCCTGCGGCCGGTATCTGCGGTAGTACAGCGGCAGCGCGATGTTGGACGCGAGGTACACCAGCAGGATCAGGATGGCGCCCAGACTGGAGGACTCGGCGAAGAACACCACCGGGTTCATCTGACCGCCGTCCCCGAGCACATGCCCCAGCCCCCAGCCCCCGATGATCAGCAGCGCGGTGACGGTGAAGGTGACGATCGCGTTGGTCGGCGTACGGCGCGTCGGGTGCACGTAGCCGAAGAAGGACGGGAGCAGCCCCTCCCGTCCGGCGTTGAACACCAGCCTCGCCTGCGAGTTGATGCCCGCGATCAGCACGCCGAGCGTGGAGGTCAGGCCGCCGACGTAGGCGACGATCGCCAGCGCCCCGAGTGTGTGCTGGGCGACGTCGACGAAGGGGATACGGGAGTCGCCGAGCCGCCGCACGTCGTAGCCGAAGCCGGTCACCGTGGCGTAGGAGAAGAGGATGTAGCTCACCGTCATGATCGCGACGGAGGAGAACACGGCACGGCCGACGTTGCGCCGCGGGTTCTCCGTCTCCTCGGCCAGTGCCGCCGAGTTCTCCCAGCCGATGAACAGGTACACCGCCAGCGGGAAGCCCGCCGCGAGCCCCTTGATGCCGTGGGTGAGGTGGGAGGGCAGGAACGGGGCCGCGGAGAGGTCACCCCGGTGCTCGACGATCGCCGTGACCGAGACCACGACCAGCACGAGCATCTCCACGCCGAAGAAGTAGCCGGCCCACTTGGTGGACACCACGATCCCGCGCAGCATCAGCACCACCGACAGCCCGGTCAGCAGCAGCGTCCAGATGATCCACGGCAGGTCGACGCCGGTGTAGTGGTACAGGGTGATCTGCATGAAACCGCCCGAGATCGCGATGACGGACGCCATCGCGATGATGTAGCCCAGACCGGCGAGCAGAGCCGTGGTCACCGCGCTGACCGGCCCGAAGGTCTTGCCCACGAAGGTGGTGAAGCTGCCCGCCGAGGGGTGCGCCCGGGAGAACTCGGCCAGCGTGTTGCCGAACAGCGCGACCGCCACCCCCGCCGCCACGATGGTCAGCGGGGACGCGACGCCCGCGGTGGTGGCCAGGAAGGCGAAGCCGAAGAAGAAGCTCATGGCCGGGCCGACGTTGGCCATCGTGGCGGCGGCGATGTCCGCCATGCCGAGGACGCCGCCGCGCAGCCGCTCGGGCGTGCCGACGACGGGGCCCGACGTCGACGACGGTCCGAGAGGTCCGGGGTCAGGCATGGCGACAGCTCCTTCTGAAAGAGCGCTTCGAGAGGTGGCGGTCTTGAGAGGACGAGAAGAGAGGAAGAGAGAGGAAGGGGAACGGGAAGGAGGGGCCGGGTCAGTCCGGCGTGCCGGCGTGCCGGTGCGCCTTCACCGCTCGTACCGCCGGGTCCATCGCGCCCCGGATGAGTTCGTCGAGCAGGTCGGTGTGGCAGCGGTTGCGGGCCCGTACGACTGCCGGGTTCGGCGCGGGCCGCAGCAGACACTGCTTGCCGAGCAGGTCGGCGGCGAACTCCCGGATCCCGGCGCCGCCGAGCGCCTCGGCGAGGTCGAGGTGGAAGCGGGTCTCCAGTTCGAGCAGCCGTGCCGGGTCGTCGGCCAGGTCCATCTCCTCGACCAGCGCCCGCAGTCCGTCGAGCCGGCCGTCCGGGAGCTCACCCGCGGTGTGCGCGACCAGCCCGCACTCGAGCAGCAGATGGAAGGCGTCCAGTGAATCCGCCTCGTCGGCGTCGTGCAGCACGGCGACGACCGCGTCCCAGTCCGCCGCGACGAAGGTCCCGCCCGCCCTGCCCCGACGGCGGTCGAGCAGGCCGTCCTGGCACATGGCCTCCAGCGCGCGGCGCACGGTGATCTCACTGATCCCGAGCTCCTCGGCAAGGACACCCGCGTCCGGCAGCCGGTCCCCCGGCGACACGGACCTCAGACGCACCCGCAGGGCGATCCTGGACCGGACGAGCTCCGCTCCCGTGGGTCCCCTGCCGGCCAGGACACGCGTGTCCCAAGGCCCGCCGACCGGCGCCGGCCGCGCGGGAACCGGCTGGCTGTAGGGACCGAACTTGCCCGCTGCGTTCACCACGACGCCACCCTAACGGCCTGCGGAAAGAGAGCAGGGCCGACGGCGACGGCGTCCGCACGGAGGGGTCTCGCGACCATGCCGCGGTGTGGTGCATGGGGGCTCCCCAGGCGACTGGGACCGGAACACGGGGACGACGCGGTGGCCGGACCGCACTCGGCGTCGGTTGCGGCCACGGAACGAGCGGCTCCGCGTTGCACGAAAAATAGAGCAAGATGAACAGTTAAACAAGACTGTTCTTTCTGATCGTACTGAACTAATTTCCAGACGTCCCTGGTCCGCACTCCCCAACGGATGTCGAGATGACCACACGTCCCCCTGCCCCCGCTCCCTCCGCCACGGATCCGCAGGTCGCCCCCGCGGCCGACTCCGGCCTCCAGGCCGGACTGAAGAGCCGTCACCTGTCGATGATCGCGATCGGCGGTGTCATCGGCGCCGGCCTGTTCGTCGGCTCCGGCTCCGGCATCGCCGCCGCCGGCCCGGGCATCCTCGTCTCCTACGCGCTCGTCGGTGTCCTCGTCGTCCTCGTGATGCGGATGCTCGGCGAGATGGCCGCGGCCAACCCCACCTCCGGTTCGTTCTCCGCCTACGCGGACCGCGCGCTCGGCCGCTGGGCCGGCTTCACCATCGGCTGGCTGTACTGGTTCTTCTGGGTCGTGGTGCTCGCCGTCGAGGCGACCGCCGGGGCCAAGATCCTGGCCGGCTGGATCCCCGCGGTGCCCCAGTGGGGCTGGGCCCTGATCGTCATGATCGTCCTCACCGCCACCAACCTGGTCTCGGTCAGCTCCTACGGCGAGTTCGAGTTCTGGTTCGCCGGCATCAAGGTCGTCGCCATCGCCGCGTTCATCGTGATCGGCGGCCTCGCGCTCTTCGGGCTGCTGCCCGGCTCCGACCACCCGGCGAGCGGCTTCTCCAACCTCACCGCACACGGCGGCTTCCTCCCGAACGGGCCCGGTGCGATCCTCACCGGCGTCCTGATGGTCGTCTTCTCCTTCATGGGCAGCGAGATCGTCACCCTGGCGGCGGGCGAGACCGCCGACCCGCGGGCCGCCGTCACCAAGGCCACCAACAGCGTGATCTGGCGGATCGCGGTGTTCTACCTCGGCTCGATCCTGATCGTGGTGTCCCTGCTGCGCTGGGACGACCCGGCGATCCTCAAGGACGGCTCGTACGTCGCCGCCCTGAGCTCCATCGGCATCCCGCACGCCGCGCAGATCATGAACACCATCGTGCTGACCTCGGTACTGTCCTGCCTCAACTCCGGCCTGTACACCGCCTCACGCATGGCCTTCTCGCTCGGCCGGCGCAGCGACGCCCCGGCCGCCTTCGGCCAGACCACGGACCGCGGTGTACCGCGCGCGGCCATCCTCGCCTCGGTGGTCTTCGGCTTCGTCGCCGTCGCCTTCAACTACCTGTGGCCGGACACCGTCTTCCAGTTCCTGCTCAACGCCTCCGGCGCGATCGCCCTGTTCGTCTGGCTGGTGATCTGCTTCTCCCAACTGCGCATGCGCAAGATCATCGAACGGGAGTCGCCGGAGAAGCTGGTGGTCCGGATGTGGCTCTACCCCTACCTGACCTGGGCGACCATCGCCCTCATCACCTTCGTCCTGGGCTACATGCTGACCGACACGGCCGAGGGCGGCGGCCGCGACCAGGTGGTCCTGTCCACCCTGGCGGCCGCCGGAGTGGTGGTCTTCGCACTGGTCCGGGAGCGGCTGTCCGGAAGGGACAAGGCGGGCGAGAGGCAGGACACGGTCCCCTTGTCCTGACCGACTCCGGTTGTCGTGACCGACTCCGGTTGTCCTGACGATTCCGGTTGTCCTGACGATTCCGGGCGGGACGGTCCGGGCCGACGCCGGCTCGGACCGTCCCGTAGGAACTGCTCGGTGAGCCCGCAGGGAAATCGCAACACATCGCAGGGAAATCGCTGTCAACCACAAGGCGTGTACGGGCAACTCTTACGCAGACGGGCAAGCACGACGGAGATGAGAGGCGGCTGCGTCACGCACTGGTCACCCCGGTTGCCCGATCCGCCCGTGAAGGCCTGGCGCCTCAGCCGAGTCCCGCTCCCTCCCTCCCTTCCCCGGACTGCCTGCCATGCTGCGACGCCGAACACCCGTGGTCACAGGCCCTGAGCTTGACGACCGCCAACTGCACCGCACCCTCACCGAGTTGCGCCCTTCGCAGCAGATGCACGGCCTCGGAACCGGGCCGACCCGCCCGCTGTGGACACCCGCGGCCGAACTGCTACGTGCCACGGGCCGCGACTGGGACCGCCGGGTGCACCGGATCTCCGTACTGGCCCACACCCTGCCACCGGTCGTCACGGACCGATGGGTCAAGGACTGCCCACGGGACCCCGACGCCCTGGTCGTACGGGCTTGCGCACGGGTCGCCCAGGTGAAGGAGAAGACCAACTGGTCGGACGTATGGGATGTGTACGGCGACTGCAGGCGAGCGGCAGACGCCGTCCCGGAGGATCCCACCCCGTGGCTGGCCGTCCTTCGGCTGATGTACTCCTGCGGATCCCCGCCGCACGCGGCCGTCCCGGTGTGGACCGAGGCGGTCAACCGCGACCCGTGGAACCGGACCGCCTACCACCAGATGCTGCGCCACCTCTCCCCACGCGGCCGCGGAACGCTCATGCAAATGATCGACTTCGCGGAGCGCTGCACGAGCCAGGCCCCTCACGGATCACCCGTGGCCCTACTCTCCCTCGCAGCCAGGGTCGAACTCGTCGCCTACCGAACGGCCCACGACACCGCCGGCTCCTTCGCAGCCGACGGACACTGGTACGAACCGCAAGCAGCCGTCGAGGCGACCACCGCGCTGACCAGATGGTTCCACGCGGACACCCCACCCCACGCCGAAGCACTCGCCGACCTCAACCTGCTCGCGTTCGCCCTCACCCGAATGAAGCGCACCGCGGACGCCGCCCCTGTGTTCCGCCGCATCGGCCGCCACATGACCAGCCATCCCTGGGACCTCGTCCCCGACGCTGCCAGGACCTTTCGGTACTGGCAGGACCGGGCGCGGGACTGACCCGAAGTGCCGTCGGGAGCAGAGCGTTTCGCAGGTGTTCGGACGCCAAGCTTCTCCGCCAGTCTCGGCATGCCTTGCCGCCAGGGCAGATACAGGCTTCGTGACACAGCGATCACGCACGGCGACGGTTCAGCCGGGAACTGTCACCCAACGCGACCAAGGGGGTGATTGCGGCGAGCCCCGGCTCTTCTCTACTACATCGTCCGCTGTCCGAGAACGACTCCGCCACTGGCAGGCGGTCTTGCGTCGTCGTTTCACAGCTCTGACAGTGAAGACCAGCGGGGCGGCCCGACGACCGTGAGGGGGACGATCTCGTGGGGGCTGGGATCGAGGAAATCGACGAGCTGCGGGACCGTCTCCTGATCATGGTCAACGACCAGTTGGCGATCGACGTGCTCCCATACATCCCGGCCCGCACGGGCGGGCTGGTGCTGACCGGCGCTGCCGCACCGGTCAGGTGCAGGGAGATACGCAACGCCCTGCCGGAGACGGTCGTCGTGATGGACCACGGCAGCCACACCCAGCAGGTCGCCACCACTGACGCACCTTTCGGGCTCAAGACCAGCTACGGCTGGCGCGACCTGGACCTCGCCGGGCTCAACGAGATTCTGGACGGCCAGCGCGACAACAAGGCGTCCTATGCCGTGACGCCCACCTGCTTCATCCCGGCCGACCAGGCGGGAGACACGTCAGTGCTCAAGGCCGTGGTGCGTCAGGCCAACCTGCTGCGCCGCCGGGACACGGTCGTGCTGCTGCCGTGCAGCTGGCGGTGGCTACGTCGCTCCTCCTTACCTCACCTCATCGAAGAGATTCGGGCCTGCCGGCATCCCGTGGCGCTGATCATGCAGGCAGATGGTGATCCGCTCGAACGCGCTCAAGCCCCTGAGGGGTTGCGGCAGTTGTGCCGTTCCTGTCCTCGGCTCGTTCTGTGGCGCACCGATCTCGCGGCCTTCGACGCGATGGCGCACGGGGCGCTGGGCGCGGCGGTCGGGGCCTCGGCCGTACTCCGGCACGGGATGGCTCCGCGACCCGACAACGGGGGCGGCGGCCACAAGCCGTATCCGGTGATCCTGGTCCGGCGCCTGCTCCGCTACCACCGCGTGGCCAGACTCCAGGACTGGTTCGCCCACATCGATCCGTGGGTCTGCGACTGCGCGGTCTGCAAGGGTGCCGCTCTCACCCGCTTCACGGACAGAGAAGCCGACGTCGTCGCTGCACTGCAGCACACTGTTTGCGAACTCTACGGGCTCCATGACGAGTTGGACGCGACCCTGCCGGGGGACGAACGCATCGGCTGGTGGCGTCAGCAACTCGCGGATGCCTGGGACTACCACCGCCTATTGGCATCTCAGACGAACACGGAGGTCCCGTTCCCGAGGGTTCTTCAGTCCTGGCGCCGCCCGAGTCCACCCGCAATGCCCGCGGCTGCGGAGCGTCGCAGTCAGGACCAGTCCGGCCCGAGCTGACGCCAGGCCTGCTCGTGGAAGAGCCACTGGGCTGCGGAGTGCCGTAGGGGGCGGTAGGGGGCGGGCTCCAGGAGCCAACGCAGCCCCGCCGGCCTTTGAGTGGCGACGCCGACTCCATAGAAGCGGGCCTTGAGGAGGAGAAGGTCGAAGTCGGGGTCGCGAGGCGAGTCAGGGGCGTAGAGTGCTCGTTCCTCCGACACCGGGCAGGAAACCACGACCCCACGGGCGCAGAATGGAGCGAACTGCGACGCGTCCCGGACCGCGGAGTCCCACTCGCGGGGTGAGATGCCTTGCGGCCCATGTACGAGGGCCAGCTCGACGCGGGCGGCGGGTACCAATCGTCGTACCAAGTTGCCCTGCCCGTCCTCCTGGTCCACGACGCCGGGCCGTGCGGTGTGCAGCGTCCGCAGGGCATGGCGATCGAGCGAGGACCGCGGTACGGGGAGATCCACGGGAAGGTCGTGCAGGACGGTGAGCAGGGCCCGGCTGTCGACGGCTCCGAGCCCGACCGCGGAACGGCGCCGAGCCTCATCGGCGAACACGGTGACAACGGCCAGCACCTGCTGTCCGCGCAGCCTCAGCCCGGCGAGTGCCTGCTCGGCCAGCAGCATGTCTCGTGTCCTGGTTCTGATCGCTCGGTGCCGGTCTGTCGGACGGCGCGAGATGTAGCAAGAGGCCGTCCGCCTCTGTTGTCTATCAGCCCCCGAGCGCTGCGAGCACGTCTGCCGACGGAATGTGGCCACCCGGTGGGTGTGTCCCTTACCAAGCGCCCCGCTATGCAGCCCTTCCGGCTCCACCGCTCCACGGCTCCGCCTGACCGAACCCTCCTCCGTCCCCTCCACGTGATCGGCACGCTCACCTAGGATGGTGAGCACCATCTCAGCGGCCCGACGGGCTTCCTGGTTCCGCCTGCGCGGCGGACACCCGAGGACATGCCCCCACCCGCACGAGTCTTCTTCGTGCTGCCTGGGGGCATTTTCTTGCTGTTCCGTGAGTCTGCGGCGTCTGTGGCCACCCGCATCCTCGAAGGGTCGCTGGCACTGCATCTGACCGAGAACTTCCGTCACCAGCACGGCCGGAGGCCCGCGCCGGCGGAGATACGGTCCTGGGAACGCAGCCTGCCCGCGCTCGCCAACGCCCTCATCGAGGCCGATCTCGACGACGTCGAGGTCCTCGTCGAATACAGCCTGCCTCTGACCAGCAAGCGTGCCGACGCCGTACTCGCCGGTGTGCACCCGACCACCGGCGAACCGTCGTACGTCGTCGTGGAACTCAAGCAGTGGAGCTCGGCCTACCCGGAGGAGGACGAGCCCCTGCTGTGCCGGATCGACTCCTACGCGCAGCCCGTGCTCAACCCGATCGAACAGGTGCGGGGATACTGCGAGTACCTGCTGTCGTTCAACGGCGCGTTGGAGCGGATGCCCAAGTCGCTGGCCGGAGTCGCCTTCCTCCACAACGCGACCGAGTTCGGGGTCGCGGGGCTGCGCAGCGTCAAGGAGGACCAGCACGGCCGGATGTACACCGGCCAACAACGCGGCGCCTTCCTCGACTTCCTGCGCTCGCGGCTCGCCGCCACGCCCGGTGCACAGGCGGCGGACGTACTGCTCGACGCCAAGGTACGGCCGTCGAAGCAGCTGATGTCCCTCGCGGCGGCCGAGATCCGCGACCGCGAACAGTTCGTACTGATCGCCGAGCAGCGGATCGCCTACGAGAGGGTGATGTCCGCCGTACGGAAGGCCAAGCGGTCCAATCGCAAGCAGGTGATCGTGGTCACCGGCGGCCCCGGCTCCGGCAAGAGCGTGATCGCGATGTCGCTGCTGGGTGAGCTGTACCGACGCGGGATACCCGCGCTGCACGCGACCGGCTCGCAGTCGTTCACCAAGACGATGCGGAAGGTCGCGGGAAACCGGAAGCGCGAGGTCCAGCAGCTGTTCAAGTACTTCAACAGCTTCATGGACGCGGAGCCGAACGACCTCGACGTACTGATCTGCGACGAGGCCCACCGCCTGCGGAAGACATCCGCCAACCGCTACACGAAGGCGGAACTGCGCACCGGCCGCCCCCAGGTGGCGGAACTGATCGACGCCGCCCGGGTACCGGTGTTTCTCCTGGACCAGCACCAGGTGGTGCGCCCCGGGGAGATGGGAACCAAGGACGAAATCAAGCGGGCCGCCGCCGCAGAAGGCCTTGACTGCACGGTCGTAGAGCTTGACGGCCAATTCCGCTGCGGCGGCAGCGAGGCGTACGAGAAGTGGGTCATCGACCTGCTCGGCCTGGACGGCGGCACACCCCACCAGTGGGAGCCGGACGGCAAGTTCCAGCTCCTGACCGCCGAAAGCCCCCAGGAACTGGAGAACTTCCTCGTTGCCCGCCGCGAGGAAGGCTACGGCGCGCGCATTTCGGCCGGCTACTGCTGGAAGTGGACCACGAAGATCACCCCGGACATGGCGTCGCTCCCGACGGACGTCGTCATCGGCGAGTGGGCCCGTCCCTGGAACGTGTACGGCGACAGGTCCGTCCTCGGCGCGCCACCCGCCCCTCTCTGGGCCACCGACCCGGCCGGCTTCGGCCAGGTCGGCTGCGTCTACACGGCCCAGGGTTTCGAGTACGACTGGTCGGGCGTGATCCTCGGACCTGACCTGGTGTGGCGGACGGACCGCTGGGTCGTCGACCGGTCAGCGTCGAAGGACCCGTCCTTCACCAAGGCGACGTCGGACGATGACGTCGACCGGCTCATCCGCAACACGTACAAGGTGCTGCTGACCCGCGGCATGGTCGGCACGATCGTCTACTCGACGGACCGGGAGACCCGCGAGAAACTTCGGTCTATCATCCACCCGGCATCGGAGGTCGAGGTGCCAGCACTCGTCTAGCCCCTCCCCGCATGAAGAGTGGTCCCCTCGTTCTCCGGAGGAGGCCCGACTCGTAACGCTTCCACCAGCCGTCACCTCCTCGCCGCTCACAAGTCGGTCTGCGATCTTCGGCACTCGGCGCTGTCGACAAGATCTGTGCTGGCGTCAAACCCACCGAGGTGGCCGAGCGCGCCGACAACAGCGTTGAACTCTGCCGACCCGCTGGGCGAAGGGTCTCGATGGGCGGCAGGAGATCGTAAACCGACGTATCGAGGACCTGCTTCGCGAGTACGAGTGACAGTGCCTGACTACGTTCGAAGCCCCTGGCAGCCTGTCCAGGGGCCTCATCGTTTGCGTTGCCGTCAAGCAGACCGTGCGGCCTGGGCCTGTTCCGAGGCGAGCAGGTCCTCAAGGTTACTCGCATCGCGGCCGAGCGCAGCGAGCATCTGGAAGCGAGTGCGTTCGAAGTCGACCTCGACCTCGACGCCGAGATCGTGGCGCAAGGCGACTCGCAGCAGGTACACGCCATTGGACAGAGGGCCACTGAACCAAGTCTTCGCCCGGCGATACTCCCCGTCCAGGTCGGGGCTGCTCGGCAATTGCTTCACCACGGAGAACCCGACTCCGAGCGCCCTGTTGAGTGTCGAGGCCACTTCCAAGACATCCTTCGCCAGTACCATCTGCGCCTGAGAATATTCCTCTGCCCAGGCTTCTTTGGCGGCGTCGAGGACCGTAGGTTCGACACTTTCACCGCGCTCGGCCGCTCGAACGGCGTCTCGGGCAGCGACCCGGTAAGCGCGAGCCGAGGCGTTCAGTCGGGCGTAGAGATCACGCCTGGCCTGCTGAACTCGGTCGTCGCGCTCCTCCGCACGTTGACGATCAGCACGCTCGTTCTGCTTGCGGTTGGCGCGTTCGCTGAGAACTGCCCCACCCAGAGTTCCGCCCAGCGTTCCTCCTACGCCCAGGAGCGCAACGGCCAGCGTCGTCACATCCACGAGATTCCCCCACTCGTCCGTTCGTCTGCTTACGGCCGGCGGCTGATGACCGCGACCGCAGCCCAGTTCCACCAGCCTCATGCCCAGCCGCAGTTTGGCCGTAGTTCAAGACGACGACCTGACCGCATCCCGTCCCGCGCTGCGGACGGTCGCGGTGAGCCCATCACGCTCGGATGACCGGGAGGCATGGAGTGAGCCAAACCAGCGACTCCTTGTGCGCCAGCGTCCGGGAGTGAAGTCCACAAACGCGGCCCACTCGCGGAACTGTGAAAGAAGAGTTGGGCTCGGGCGGGCGCCTTCGCATCGGGGACGTGGACAGTGCCGGGGATACGGCGGCCTCGACACAAATTCGCCGCCCTCGGTGCCGCTGTAGCTGCTCTTGGACCAGGCGAACCACTCAGGTCCCGCAGTCCTCATCGTTCTCCCAGCATTTCTCATTCAGCCGTCGTACTGAAAGCGCGCCGACTCACCGAGCACCGAGCGGGCGCTCTCGAAGTCGGCCAAGCGGGCCGCCACCGTGGCCACGGCGAGGCGTTCCGGTAGGGCGGCGGAGAACTTCAGGCCGCGTACGGCCCGGCGGTCCACGTCGGGCAAGACGAGGTTCTCGCCAACGTTTTCACGGGCCGCACGCCAGTCGGCCGGGGTGAGGTTCTCGCGCAGGCGCAGCCAACTGTCGGTGGGCCGTTGCAGGGGGTCGGTGACCGACTGGAGGGTGGCCGCCAGCGTGGCGTTGGCGCGGTAGCCGGCCCAGGTCCACCAACGGACATCGGAGCTGACGCGCGTGATCAACGTGCCGCCCGGGTGGACGGTGTCAGGTGCGTCTATTTCGCGCTGTTCGGCCAGACAGGCCTCCGCACGCCGGGTGAGGGAGACCGGCGGGGCCATGCCCAGCAGCACCTCGCGCATCGCACGCGTCAGAGCGTACGACAGTCCGGCGATGCCGCCGTTCATCCACTTGGCGATCCCGCCGCCGTCGGCCGGCTCCACGAAGACGCGTTTGCGTAGCCAGTCGATGTACGTGACCTGCCAACTGCGTCCACCGAGTAGCAATCGCCTGGGGCCGGGGCGTTCCTCCGTGAGCACGCTCGGGTCGGTGCGGCCGATCTCCGTGCGTCCGGACAGGACGGTGAACTGCGGAGGCGCGGTAAAGGAGGCGGTGAGTTCGATGAAGTGCCTTTTGCCGAAGCGCCGTTCCGCCTCGGGGCCGACGAACAGCATCCCACCGTCGCTGTCGAGGAAGCCCTCCTCAGTGAGGAAGCGCAGGATGGGGGCAGCCGACTTGTCGAAGGGGGCGAGGCCGTTCCACTGCCGGTCCCACAACCGGTCGCCGAGCTTGTGCTGTTGCAGGGTGACGGCAAGC
Organism: Streptomyces sp. NPDC050287; assembly: GCF_044459385.1. Taxonomy (NCBI): domain Bacteria; kingdom Bacillati; phylum Actinomycetota; class Actinomycetes; order Kitasatosporales; family Streptomycetaceae; genus Streptomyces; species Streptomyces sp. NPDC050287. The sequence continues at coordinate 685,653 of NZ_JBITIY010000001.1, forward strand.
AGTTGCTGGGCCACCAGGTGACGCGGCTCTGGCGGGGGGAGGACCGGTTCCACCCAACCTCGCGACCAGAGCAGCAACAGGCCCGCCGCCTGCAGCAGTGTGTCCTTGCGCGTGGTGAGGAACAAGCAATTCCGCACACTCCCGGGACGTCGGCCGGTGCGGCCGATGCGCTGCAGGAACGAGGCAACGGAGGCCGGTGAGTCGATCTGGATGACGCGGTCCAGGTCACCGACGTCAATGCCGAGCTCGAGGGTTGACGTGGAGACGATGACGCAGTCGCGCGCCTCGGCGAACGCCTGCTCGGAGCGAGTGCGTTCATCGACGGAGAGCGAGGCGTGAGACAGAAAGACAGTCACCTCGCGCGCCCGGAGCGCCGCGCCCAACTCCTCGACCTGCCGGCGCGAGTCGCAGAACACGAGCCGCTTCTCTCCCCTGTGCAGCGCCGCGATGAGTTTGGCCGCGTTGTCGAGGGAGCCGACGTAGTCGAGTTCCACTTCGCCCGCGGGCCTGGTGGACGGCTCGGGACTCGGTTTGTCGCCGTGTCCGCTGCCGCCCGTGGCCGGCAGGTGCACTCCAGGGGCGACCACCTGACCGGTGCGGCTGCCGACGCCCGCGCCTTGCAGCCAGTGCAGCAACTCGACCGGATTACCGACGGTCGCCGAGAGCCCGACGCGCTGGATGGGCCGTCCGGTGACCCGCTCCAACCGTTCGAGCACAGCGAGCAAGTGCCATCCCCGATCATCCCCTGCGAACGCGTGCACTTCGTCGATGACGACGGCCCGCACGCTCCCCAACAGACGGTCGTGGTCGGTCTTGACGCCGATCATCATCGCTTCGAGCGACTCGGGCGTGGTCAGCAGGATGTCCGGCGCCTCGCTCCGGATGCGCCGCCGTTGCGATTCCTTGGTGTCGCCGTGCCAGAGCGCGGCGCGCCGCCCCAACCACTGGGCGTACGCGTCGACACGACCGACCAGGTTGTTGAGGAGTGCCTTGAGCGGGCACAGGTACAGCACGGATGTGCCGGTCCACTTCTGCTCGGCCATGGCCGACAGCAGGGGGAAGCAGGCCGCCTCGGTCTTGCCGCCCGCCGTCGGAGCCAGCAGTACGGCGTCCTGGCCCTCCATAAGCGGGGTGATCGCCGACCGTTGCAGGGGGCGCAGGTCGGGCCAGCCGAGTGTGTTGACGATGTGGTGCAGGACGACGGGGTCAAGTCGGTCCAGTACGTCGACATCCTCGTCACCCGGGTCTCTCCCGGCCGGGAGTCTCGCGTCCGCCATCACAGCTCCAGGTCGATGTCATCGGCCGACGCGGAGTTCCCGGAGACCGTGGCGGCCAGGTTCCGCTCGACATCGGTGAGTTCGCTGCCGGCGACGGTGAGCCGGTAGTGCTGCCGGGGGTCGAAGTCGTCGAACTGGTCCACGCGGTCGAGTACGTCCCCGACGAGTTTCTTCAGGAACAGCCGGGGGGCCACCCCGACTTTGCCGCCCAGCGCTCCGCCGACGGCCACCGCGAGGTCCGCGACATATGCGTCATCGACGATCTTCCGCACCCGCTCTGGCTTTTCTGCGGCATCGGCGTACAGGTCACGAATGGTTATGCCGAGTCCGACCAGCGACTGCTGGTTGAAGCCGGGGAGCCTGATCTGTACGGCGCGAGGGTTGTCGAAGCGCGGGTCGGTGGTGAAGTCGGTGGCCAGCCGCTGAGCCAACGGGGCCAGGCGCTGCACGCCCTGCTGTCCGTCGTAGAAGGCCGGGGTGCCTGTGATGACGAGGTAGAGGCCGGGGAAGCGGCCGGAGTGCACTTCGTCGATGAGCTGCCGGAGCGCGTTGAGTGCCTTGTCGCGGGCGTCCGACCGGACCCGCTGCAACGTCTCCACCTCGTCGAGGACGACGAACAGCCCGGTGTGCCCGGAGTCGCGCAGCACGGTGAGGAGCCCCTGCAGGAATCCGAGGGCGCCGAAGTGGTCGAGGTCTCCGCGCACCCCGGCGGCCCGGCGGGCGGAGGCCGCGACGTGGGGCTGGCCGCCGAGCCACGCCAGGACGGCCGCGGCGGTGGCCTCGTCGCCGTCCGCGAGCGCGGCCCGGTAGCCGCGCAGGGCGGTGGCGAAGGACGGTGCGTGCCGGGAGACCTCGGCGAGCCGCGCGACGAGCAGTTTCTCCACCTCACTCGGAAGCTCGTCCTCGGTCGCACCGGCCGCTAGGGCGTCCTCCTCCAGGGCGTAGAACCAGGCGTCGACCACCGGCCGCAGCGCGCTGGCTGGGAAACTTGAGGTGGTGAGCCGTTCGGTGAGCCGCCGGTAGACCGTTTCCAGCCGGTGCAGTGGGGTCTCGTTCTCCGAGATCTGGATCTCGGCCACGGCGAAGTTGCGGCGCTTGGCCCGCTCCCCCAGCCAGCGGGTGAAGAACGTCTTGCCGGACCCGTACTCGCCCCGCACGGCCTTGAACACGGAGCCGCCGGAGGCCACGGCGTCCAGTTCCGCGTCCAGGGCTGCTTCGAACCGGTCGAGTCCGGTGGCCAGCAGGTCGAGTCCGCTGTCGGGCACGGCACCGCGCCGCAGTGCGTCGATGACGGTGCGGCGGCGGGCGGCGCTCACCCGTGCGGGGCGCTGGGATCCGGTGGTGCTCACAAGAACCAGTCTTCCATTTCTACGGGCACCGCCGTACGGGGACCGGAAGCCGACTGCTGGCCGACTGGCGGTTCACGGGGCCCTGTGGCGAGCCGCCTACCTCGTTGAATCAGTTGACGATTACCCGAGGACACTGCTGGAATCACTCTCCGTACATAGGCCAGGGTGGGGAGTGGGACGAACGTGGCGGCACTGGACAATGTGAAGCTGAGGGACGTACTCGCGGACGTGGCATCGGGCTCCTTACAGTTGCCCGACTTCCAGCGGAACTGGAAGTGGGACGACGACCGGATCCGCGCGATCATCGCGACAGTGACGCTCGATTACCCGCTCGGCGTGGTGATGACGCTGCAGACCGGCGGCGCCACCCGGTTCCGCTCTCGGACACTCACCGGGGCGCACCCGGACGGGGATCCCAGCGCGGACCTTCTCCTGCTGGACGGGCAGCAGCGCCTCACCTCCCTCTTCCAGGCACTGTGGCTGGACGCGCCCGTGGAGACCGCGGACGCCCGGGGCAAGCCCATCGAGCGGTGGTACTACGTCGACATCGCGAAGACCGTCGGCCCGTCCGCGGACCGCGACGAGGCCATCCTGTCCGTCCCGGCGGACAAGGTGCTCCGCACCGACTTCAACCGCACGGTCGTGCTGGACCTGAGCACCAGGGACGCCGAGTGCGCGGCCGGCCTCTTCCCTCTGCACCTCGCCTTCGACGCGCAGCGTGTGAACCAGTGGATGATGTCGTACATCAAGGCGGACGAGGACCGGAACTGGGACCTGTGGGGCCAGTTCGACGAGGCGGTCCTCCAGCAGGTCCGTGCGTTCCAGGTCCCGATGATCCGGCTGGCGGCCTCCACCTCCATGGACGCTGTCTGCGCGGTGTTCGAGCGTGTCAACACGGGCGGTGTGCCCCTCAACGTATTCGAACTGCTTACCGCGACCTATGCCGGGGACCGCGACTACGTGGAAGAGACCGGGGACTACTACCAACTCCCCGAAGTGTGGCGGGAGATCAAGCAGGGGCTGGTCGCCAAGTACCCGGTCTTCGGCCGTCTTGACAGCGGTATCGAAAACGGGCTGAGCAGCATCGACTTCATGCAGGCCATCGCCCTGGTACGCACTTGGGAACGGAAACAGGCGGGCACCGGGGCGACGGTGTCCTGCAAGCGCCGGGATCTGCTGGACCTCCCGCTGGTCGACTTCGTCCGCCTGGCGCCGAAACTCGCCGACGCCTTCGCCTGGGTGGGCGACTTCCTGGAACGGCAGTGCATCGTCCGTCCGAGCGACCTGCCGTACAAGACCCAACTGGTACCGCTCGCAGCCGTCCGCGCCATCCTCGACACGGCGCTGGACAGCCTGGGAGCGGAGGAGAAGACCGAGCAGTGGTACTGGTGCGGAGTCCTCGGCGAGATGTACGGCGGCTCCACTGAGACCCGCTTCACCCGTGACGTCGAGCAGCTCGTCCCCTGGATCGCGCACGACGACCGGGCGCCCGACACCGTCACGGACGCGTTCTTCTTCGCCGACCGCCTCGACAGCCTCACCACCCGCAACAGTGCCGCCTACAAGGGCATCTACGCCCTGCTGGTCAAGCAGGGCGCGGTGGACTGGCACTACACGGACAGCCCGCTCAGCCCAGGCCGACTCGACGAGTACAGCGTGGACGTCCGGCAGATCTTCCCCAAGACCTGGTTCCGCAGGGGCAACAGCCAGGACCTGCCCACGAACTCCATCGTGAACAAGACCCCTCTGTCCTACCGCGCGGCGATGGACATGACCGGGGCGCCGGCGTCTTATCTGTCCACCATGGTCGCGGCCTCCGACATGCGCCCCGAATGGTTCGACGACGTACTCGCCACCCACCTCATCGATCCGGATGCGCTCCGCGACAACGACTACGAACGGTTCTACAACGACCGTTCCAAGCAGTTGCAGGACCTCGTGCACGCCGCGATGGGCAAGAAGACGATGCTCCGTGACCTCACGGAGGGCGACGCCCGATGACGACCTCACCGAGCGGGCAGAACCTGGCCGCGCTCAAGGGCAGGAACGTCCCCGTTCAGGACATCCTCGACCTGTTCCAGGTCAGAGTCCGCGACCACAGGACGGTGCACCGCATCTCGCAGGCACTCACGGACGCCGGGCTGACGACGCTGCCGGACTTCGCCGTCTGCGGCCTGCGCAGCAACGTCGACGTGGTGCCGCTCGCGTCCGTCCCCGCGCAGGCCGCCCCCGCCGACGCGGAGGAGGACGAGACGGAGGAGGCACTGCCCTCGGCCGCCCTTCCGCAGCGTCTTCTGCTCGGGGACATTCCGTCGGCGCGGCGCGGCCTCGTGTCCGTGGGTCCAGGTACACCCCTGGCGCAGACGACGTTCTTAATGCGTACGAAGGGCGTCGCGCAGGTCCCGGTGACCACCGGCATGGCGCAGATCCATGGAGTGGTCACCTGGGGGTCCGTCGCCAAGATGTACGAGGCGGGCAAGCAGCCGACGCTGGACAACGCGATGGAGAAGGACTCCCTTCCGGTCGCCGACACCCGGCAGGAGTTCTTCTCCGCCCTGCCCGTCATCCGCGAACACGGCTACCTCTTGGTCCGCGGCGACGACGGCTGTCTCTCGGGACTGGTCACCGCCGCGGACGTCACGGACCGCTTCGAGGGAGCGGCACGGCCCTTCTTCATCGTCGGGGAGATCGAGTCCCTGCTGCGCCGCTGCCTGGGCGCGGCCCTGGATCAGGAGAGCATCAAGACCGTCCAGACGAACAAGAAGCCCGAGCACCGCACCGGCCAGGTCTCCGACCTCATGTTCGGCGACTACCTGAGACTCCTGGACGGGGACCAGACGAAGACGTCGCTGGCCGAAGCCGCCGACGCCAACTGGGAAGCGCTGAAGTGGCCGAACATGCCCAGGGAGCAGTTCATCGGCCGCCTGAAGCGAGTGAAGGACATCCGCAACCGGATCGCCCACTTCGACGAGAAGCCGCTTCCACAGGAGATGATCGACGAGCTGACGACCTTCGCGAAACTGTTGCGGGCGTTCGTGGCCTGAGGCGACGAAGCAACAAGTCCGTGCCGGCCTTCTCTCAGGCGCAGTAGGCCACGTTCGCCGCCTGCACGCGCGAGACCTCCGTCAGACGAGCAGCTAACACACCGTCGGGGTGCCGCCAGGCAACGCCAGAGGCACCCCAAACGCTGTCAGCCCGTCCGGAGGGCGAACTGCTCGCGCAGCAAAGCCTCATGGAGCCGCAGTGTGCGCCCGTCCGGCAGGGTCTCCAGCACCTGTACGCCGTCGTAGTTGAGGAGCTGCCTCAGGACCGCGGCGAAGCCGTCGCCCCGGGTGGTGGGCATGCCCGCACGCTGCGCGAGCGCGGTCACCGGCAGGGTGCCGCCCGCGTCGAGCAGGGCGGCGAGGGCCTTGTGGACCGGTTCCTGCTGCGGTTTGCGGGCCAGACCGTCGAGCTGTGCCTGGTATGTCTCCGAGTCGAGCAGCGCCGTCACGAGTGCCTCGGTCCTCGATACGGCGGTCAGGGTGAGCAGGGCATCGTCTCCTCCCGCGGTCAGCGCTACGTCGAAGAGCGCGTCGGGCAGCGTCCCGGGTTCGGGTTGCTTCTTCCGGGGTTTCGCGGTGCCCTTCTTCGGAGCCGCTCCGGCCGTCTGGGCCGCACGCCCGCCCGATACCGGTCTCCCCGCCTCCTCCGGAGCCCACCAGACCGGCCGCTGGTCCCCCAGCTCCCGCCATCCCTTGGGGGGTTCCGCTCCGAACCGCAGGAAGGCGAGCACCGGAATGGTGAACTCGGCGAGGGAGGCCCCACCGTGGTAGCCGGCTTTGACGGCGGTGTAACGGGAGTCGGCGTCCCACAGGGCGACGATGGACGCACCGGGCTCGGGCGACACCACGCGCGGCCCGGAGAGCGCGACCTCCTGTTCGGCGAGCGGGCCGTCGCCGGGCAGGCGGTGTCGGGCGGACGCAGGCTCGGCGACTGCGTCGACCTTGGTGCCGTGTCGGTCGACGACATGGCCGTGATCACTGGTGACGATGACGGCCATTCCCTGCGCCGCCGCCATCCCCAGCAGGTCGCGAAGGCCAGGGACGTCGTCCACCCGCCAGGCTCCGTCGCCGAGCTTCTGTTCCTTCGCGAGGCGATCGTCGATGGCGTTGAGGACGACGGCGACATGGGTCTTGCCGTCGGCGAGCGCTTCCGTGAGCGCCGGGCCGAAGGTGTCGCCCGCTTCCTCGGTGCGCAGGTCGTCCTTGTGGAACACCGCTGCCGGGGCCCCGCTCCACAGCTTCAGTGCGGGGAAGAGCCGCTTCTCGTCGGCTTGGGTGCCCTTCATCAGCGTGCCCGAGAAGAGCGAGGTGCGGGACACGGCCGTCACGGTGGGCAGTGCCGCCGCCATCGCCCGACGATGCGGGTCGCCCTCGGACAGCGGGTCGAACTCCGCCCAGGACCGGCGCAGTTCCTCGCCGAGTTCGTTCGCTATGGCCGCGCTCATGCCGTCGAGAACGAGCAGCAGCACCCGCCGTTCCTCCCCGCGTCGGACCATCGGGCCGACCACGCGGTCGAGGAAGGTCTCGACGGTGAGCATGCTTCCGGGCTGGGTGCCGGCCTCCGTCCAGGCGGCCAGTGTGCGTGCGAAAGCCGCGTCTATCTGCCGCCGCCGGTCTCTGACGCGCGTACCGAGGGTGTCGTAGGCGGCCTTCAGCACGGGGTCCGAGTCGCCACCGGCCTCGATGTGCTCCAGGGCGAGGTCCGCCCAGCCGGTCTCGGCAATGTGCCGCCGTATGGCGTCGGCGACTGTGGGCACTTCGGCGGGCGGGTCGGTGGCCAGCCAGCGGGCGAGGCGCTGCCCCATACGGGCGCGTTCGATGCGGGCGGACTCCTCCGGGTCCGTGGCGAGCCGGTGGTCCGCCAGGCGCCGTACGGCCTCAGACACCGCCGCCGTGTCACCCGCCACCAGGGCATGGCCGACAGCGGTGAACCGGGCCTCGAGTCCGCCGCGCAGAACGGGGCTCGCCGCGACGGCTGCCTCCGCGCCGAACTGGCGGGCCAGCACGGCCGCCTGGTCGAGCACGATGCCGGTGGTGCGGCGTGCCTCGCGGGCTTGGTCGGCGTCAGCGCCGCCGTTGCGGTGTCCGGCCGCCAGCAGCGTGGTCACGTACTCCTCGGCGAACCGGCCGAAGACGGCCACCAAAGTGTCGAGTTGTTCGCCCACCGCTGGGGGTTGGTCGCCGAAGTAGCGTTCGGCACGGCCCCGGGCCTGGTAGGTCTCCGGGGCGGGCTCAGCATGCTGCCACAGGGCCGCGCACACGAGACCGAAGGCGGCGGCGTCCGCTCCGCGTTCGGCGTCGACGAGGGCGAGCAGGGCGCGTCCGGCGGGGCCGGCCTGGTCCTCCTCACCGAGGAATGCGGTCAGTCCGGCGCGCTCGGGGCCGCGCAGCCCCAGCAGCCGTTCGGGGGCGCCGGGCCGGGTCGACCAGTGCAGCAGGGTCTGCGCGTCGAGCCGGTCGCCGCCCATGCGCCACGGGCCGCCCTCGGTGTCGTAGCGGCCAAGGCGCAGGCGGCGCTGGGCGAGCGCGGTGAGGGCGTACTGCCTCGACAGCCAGCCGCCGGGCACGGATGGCCAGCCGCCGGGCGGGGTGGCGTCGAGCAGGGCCTCGGCGGCCCAGTTGACGCCCTTGAGACGCGGGTCGATCTGCCGGGCGCCGAACGCCTCACGGACGACGTCCCAGCTGTCGACCGTGTCGATGCGCAGTTTGTGGACGCGGGCGAGGATCGCCGGGTCGAGTTCGTTCTGCTCCCGGTCGGTGAGGACGACCAGGACGGCGGGGCCGGGGCGCCGGCCCGCCAGGTGCTCGAGGACGAGTTCATGGACGGCGAGCGGCGAGGGCGCCACCGCGACACCGGCCGTCCGGCCCTCGCCCCAGGCCGGTTCGGCGGGGCCGTCCCACTGGGGTGCGGACCGCAGCAGAACGACGCGGCGCCTGCCCGCTCCGTCTCCCGTCAGGGAGGCGGCGAGAGAGGACTGCGATGACAGGTACTGGGTGACAGTCGCGGTGTTCAGCCGTACGGCGCCCGGGGCGACGGCGACGGTGTCCGTCATTCGACGACCTGCCAGGTGATCTCGATGGTCGCGTCGGGGTGGCGCGCGGCCAGTTCGGACAATTCCGCCTGGAGGTCGACGGCGGCGCGTGCCACGGTCGTACGGCGGCCACCGGACGTCCGCGCGGAGCCGCTGCCAAAGGAGGCCGGTGTGGGTGTCTCCGGCGGGGCGTAGGGGATGCGCGGGTCGCTGGTCGGCGTGTTCAGGGACAGGTCGTCGGCCGTGGGCTGAGGCAGCACGACGGGTGCGGACGGCTGGGCGGCGGCCTGGCTGCGCTTGACCAGCGCGACAACCTCGCGCTGGGTTCGGGTTAGAGCGTCGCGCAGGTCCGCGGTGCGCTGGTCGTCGCGGGCCACGTTGCGCAGCGAGTCGAGCAGGGCCTCGCCCTCGGGGCCGAGTCCGGCGGCGAGTTCGAGGGTGCTCCAGGGCGCGGAGGCGACGGCCTCCGCGACGCTGCGGGCCTGCTTGATGGAGGTCCCGTACCGGTCGGCGCTGGTCTCACCCAGGTCGAAGGAGGCGAGGCCCTCCACGGTCTTCTTCGCCCCGGCCGCGCCCTTGCCCGCCTCCGCCGTGAGCGCGTCGAGCAGTTGCAGGGAGCGGCGGGCGAGGGCGAGCCGCCCGGTTTCGGCGGTCTGGTCGAGGCCGAGGAAGGAGGCGTGGGCCTCCAACTGGTGCACGAGGTCCGCCGCGTGGTCCCGGTGGGCGCGGGCTGCCTCGATGATCTGGCGGGCGAACTGGTTGACCATCCGGCCGCGCCGAAGGGCGGGAGCCTTCTGCCCGAAGATCGTCTCGAACCGCTCCCGTGCCGTGTCCCAGTCGGACTCGGCGGGCAGCGGCTGGCTGCGGAGCGCGTCATGGTCCTTGATCGCGGACAGCTCGGGCGCGGGGTCGAGTACGGTGCCGCCGCGCACCCACACCCGGTCGTCCATCTCGGCGAAGGCGGCGACGACGAGCCGGGCGAGGAAGTCGGGCAGGCCGCGCGGGTCGGGCTTGTCCGTCCAGTCGGTCAGGGTGATCAGGGACAGGTCCCCGGTGACGCCCTGGGCGCTGGCGAGCTGGCGGAAGTGGTCGGCCCAGTAGCGGGACAGCTCGAAGTACGCCTCCTTCTGCTGTCCGAGGCGCAGGGGCCCGGCGATCCGCTGCATGAGCTTGCGGTCGACGGCCGGCACCTCCACCCGCCCGTCACGCGCCTCGGCGGCGGCCCGCACATGGGTGAACACCTTGCGGGTGTCGGCGGATTTGACCGCAGTGCCGGTGCCGTCGGGGTCGAGGTCGGGGTGCGCCGGGTATTGGTGGGCGAGCAGCTTGCCCGCGACGTGCCGGATGCCGTCGTGCAGACTCTGCCCGAAGGACAAGGTGAGGCCGTCCACGTCGGGCAGCGGGACAAGGTGGTCGTCGAAATCGGGCACGACGTCGGCGACCTGCTTCTGGGCGAGCCCGTACGCCTGCTTGAAGGCACCCTTGACCTGCTTGAGCAGAGCCTCGCGCTGGGTTTCGAGGAGGCCCTTGGCACGGCTGCGGTTGTCGGCGTTGAGGTGGCCCGCGTACTGGGTGTCGAAGCGGTGCTCGTCAGCGAGGGCCTTGTCGATGACGACGAGACGCCGGAAGTCGGCGAAGCGCTGCGCGGACAGATGGGCGGGCAGCCAGGCGACGATACGGGACCGCTCACCCTGCTGGCGCTCGCGGAGCCTCCGGATGCGCTCGACATCCTCTGCCCAGCCCCAATTGCCCTCGTCGAAGGGGAGATCTATGGCGATACGCCAGTGGCCCTCCTCCTGCGGCATCAGGTCGTGGTCGGGCAGCTCGTCCTCGTCGGCAAGGTTGCCGAACACGATCTCGGCGGTGCGGGAGGTACCACGCCACACGAAGCCGAGCTGGTCGCTCAACTGCCCGTGCTCGACACCCAGTTCCTCGGACAGCAGACGCCGGGCGAGGGCGACCCGGTTGCCGGGGTTGTCGTTGACCTGGGCGTTGGCGATGACGGAGTCGACGTCGACACCGGAGAGCTCCAGCCGTACTCCGGGGTTGGCGTCGGTGCCGGTCTCCTTGATCTCGGGGAACCTGGCCGCCCACTCGGCGACCTTGTTCTTGATGATGCCGACCTCGGCGCCCGGGATGGGCGCGAGCACCGACCCGTGATTGAGCGCGCCGAGCCGCCGGATGGTCAGCTCTGCCAGGGACGGCACGCTGGGCGCGAGCGCCGACAGCAGCAGAGTGCACACGAGCCGGTTGTCACCGACGAACATGCGGCAACGGTTGAGGCGCTGCGGGTCGGTGATGGCCTCGGGCCTGTTGACGTACTGCTCGACATCGTCCTCGGTGATGTCGTACGAACTGAGGAGATAGGGCCGCAGCTTGGTCTTGTAGAGCTTGTCGGCGGCCTCGAAGACGACCTTCAGGCTGTCGGTGAACGGCTTGTCGCCACCGGCCGCGATCACCGGGTAGAGGTCACCGACCGGGATGAGCTGCCCGAGCCTGATCTCGTTGCGGTGGTCGGCGAGCAGCTGGCCCATCAGCTTCAGACCGGTACGGGAACGCTGCAGCGCGGACGAGATGTGGACGAGGGTGTCCATGAACGCCGGCGAGAACGGGTACGTCAGCCGGAACGACTCCGCGTCCGCCCCGGTGGTGCCCTTCTCCGAGCCGAGGAGGGTGTCCCAGACCTGGGTGCCGACCCGCTTGGTCTGCTCGAAGGCCGCGTCGACGAGCCGTTCCGCCTCGGCGTCCTTCGGCTTGAGGATGCGCGCGTGAGCGATCTGCGGGAGGTTGCGGTCCTCCAGGGTGATCTTGTCGAAACGGCCGGAGGCCAGGTTCAGGGTGTCCTGGATGGAGGCTTCCGCCGCGCCGGACACCTCTTCTCCGACGAGTTCCCGCAGGTCGCGCTGGCGGGCGATGAACGACACGACGGGAATGGCGCGACGGGCGTCGCCGCCCTCCACGAAGTTCGTGATCTTGCTGGCCTCGCGGGCCACGAACTTCTGCTCGTGGATGAGAGTCGCGAGCCAGAGGATCAGCTCGTCCAGGAACAGGATCAGGCCGTCGTAGCCGAGCGACTTGGCGTGCTCGGCGATGACGGACAGACCGGCGTCCAGGGAGATGAAGCCGTGCTCGTTCTCGACGGCGTTCTTCGCGAAGCCGGGGAACAGGTTCGTGCTGGCGTCGTTGACCAGCTTGGCGCGCAGCTCGGCCGGGGTCGAGGGGTTACGGAGGTTGAGCGGGGTGCCCCCCTCGTGGTTCTCCTCGGCGGCGAGGGCGGTGTCGAGGAGCTGGGGCGTCCAGGCGAAGCCCTCACCCCACTCGTCCGTTTCGCCGTCGCCCGCGTCGCTCCCGCCCAGGCCCCGGATGACCGCCTCGTCACCGTAGGTGGCACGGTTGGCCCGGATATCGGCGAAGAGGGAGTCGGTCCGGTACACCTGCGGGGTCGGGGCGTCCGGGTGCAGCTTCTTGACGTGCGTGACGTACCCGCCGAGCACCCGCTGTTCGAGGGCCTTCGCACCGAGCATGTGGTACGGCACCAGCAGGAACTTCTTGCCGTCCGTGGTCAGCCACTCGTGCTTGGTCAGCACCGGGTCGAACTCGGTACGGGCGCGAGCGGCCGGGTCGCCGCTGAGCAGCGCGTAGAGCACGGCCATGAAGTGGGACTTACCGGAACCGAACGAGCCGTGCAGGTAGGCCGCCTTGGAGCGGTGCCCGTCGAGGGAGGACTTGATGAGCGCCAGCGCCTCGTCGAAGTTCTCCAGCAGCCGCTCGGTGACGACGTAGTCCTTGAGCGCGTTCTGGGCGCCCTCGGGTGTCGTCGCCTCGGCAAGGGACAACACGAAGTCCGAGGTGGAGATGTTCTCTTTGATGTCGATGACATCGCGGAGGAAGGGCGGCTGCTGGGCCATTACCGGTCACGCTCTCCATCTGGTGGTCTCCGCCACCGCTCGTCCTCGATCGTGCGGGATGTCCGCTGTCTGTCCGACCGACGACAGCGAAGCCGACCGACCACAGCGAAGGCGGGCCGCTGCCCACCCGCGCCGGAGCGTCCGGCCGCGGGCAGGCGCTTACTCCCCCTTGCGCTGTATACCCGCCTTCATACCGCTCGATCAACCGGCGACCTGCGCACCCCTGCCCACCGGCATCAGATCGGGACTGCCGAAGACCTCTCGCTCCGCGACTCGTACGACAATGTCGTACCATTGCCGTACCATTTCCCAGTACCACCAGGAGAAGGGTGCCGCAGATGACCATAAGCGCCAGCGAGGCCCGCAAGGATCTCTTCCCGCTCATCAAGCGCGTCAACGACGACCACACCCCCGTGCGTATCAGCTCCAAGAACGGCGACGCTGTGCTGATGTCCGCCGAGGACTACGACTCCTGGCAGGAGACCGTCTACCTGTTGCGCTCTCCCGCCAACGCGCGCAGCCTCATGGAAGCCATCGCACGGGACCGGTCCGGCGAGGCCGTGATCACCAGGACCATGGCCGAGCTGGAAGAGCTGGCGGGTGACGGGTGAGGAGCGTCCACTTCGACCCGGCCGGATGGGAGTACTTCCTGTTCTGGCTCAGCTCGGACCGCGCCATGGCCCGCAGGATCACCCGGCTGATCGCCGAGATCCAGCGCACCCCTCGGCATCGGCAAGCCGGAGCCCCTGAAGGGTGACCTGTCCGGCTACTGGTCACGCCGGATCGACGACGAGCACCGGCTCGTGTACCGGGTGGACGAGAAGGAAGTCAAGATCCTCAAGGCCCGCTACCACTACTGAGGCCACCGGTCCCCGCGTTGACACACGCCGTCACGTCATCGTCCCGACCGGTATGTGTCCAGGAGCCGCCGGCCCGCCACCGTGAAAGGGTGCTCGGGGCCCAAGCCGCGTTCGCGCCGTGCGACGACGTCGGTCATCAGCTGGATCGCCTCATCCACATGACCGAGCGCGGCCCGGGTCCGGGAGAACAGCTGCCGGGCTGCGAGCACGATCGGGTACTCCGGCCCGAAGCGCCGCACATACGCTTCGGTGACCAGCCGGATCTCGCTGTCGGCCTCGTCGAACCGGCCCAGGAGGTACAGCGCCCACGCGTGGTTGTGTCCGGCGCCCAGTGTCACCGTGTGATCGGGGCCGAGGAGCCGGTCGCATTCCGAAGGCAACGAGAGCAGTGCACCGTCTTCCTCGGTGTCCACCTCGGTTGCGGGCAGCATCTCCAGCAGGCTGGCACGGGCGCGCAGGGTCAGCGGATGGGCGGGGCCCAGCGCCGAGCACCGACCGGCGACGGTGTCGCGGAGCAACGCGACCGACTCTTCACGTCTCCCGAGGTTCGCCAGCACGAGCTGGAGGCCGTAAGAAGTGTCCAGGGTGTCGGTGTCGTCGGCCCCGAACAGGCTCTCCTGAGTTGTACGGACACCGCGGAGCAACGACTCGGCCTCCGCGAACCTGCCCAGCCGGAACAGCGCCCGCCCGGCCCTGGAACGGGCGGCCAGGACCATGCGGTCGTCCGCGCCGAGCAGTCGCTGCGCGAGGTCCGCGGCGGTTCGGGAGGTTTCCCAGGCCGAGAGGTAGTCACCGGTCCGGTGCAGAGCGACGGACAGCCGCGTCGCCACGGCCAGGGCGTCGGCAGCGGCCGACGGCTCGGCGACGCGCCGCAGCAGGGCCAGCGCATGAGGTACCAGCAGGCGCAGTCGCGGCTCGTGCGGCCCGGCGTCTGGTACGCCGGGTACGGCAGCGTCGAGCAGTCGGAGAGCCACCGTGTCGAGACCGGGCACCAGTTCGGCGGGGGTCGCCGCGCAGACGCTGTCGAGCAGGACGCCGTGACTCTGCACGCACCGCATGCCGACGACGTCGACCAGCTCGGACAGCGACTGGTCGAGCAGGGCCCTCAGAGCCGTCTCGGTACGGGCCCGGGGAAGGACACCGCCGATGTCCTCGTGGTTGAGCAGGGCAAGCGGCAGGGGTTCGGCGGCGAACCGGGACAGCAGTCTGAGCAGGGCCGCCGCTTCGGGCAGCCCGCGCGCCTCGAACGTGTCGAGGGTCAGCTGCCAGGTCAGGCCGACCAGATGCCGCGGGTCCGCTTCGGACAGCGCGTCGGCTCCGCGGTCGATCAATTGAACCCGTTCGTCTCCGTCGAGATGATGTCCGTAGGCATCCATCGTCCAGGGATCGAGCACCTGGTGGGAGAGGAAGCCTCCGGCCAGGGTGAGAGCGAGCGGCAGCCGCCCGAGCCGGTCCGCGATCCGCGCCGCCTGCTCCGTCGTACCGCTGTGCGGGGCGAGGTCGCGCAGCACGAGTGCGGCGTCCTCCCGGGGCAGTACGCCGATGTGCTGGAGTTCGGCCCCCGGCCACCAGCGGGCCGCCGCTCGGCGTGTGGTCACCACGACGATGCCGCGTGGGCTGGTGCGCAGCCAGCTGCCGTCCCGCAGGATCTCCGGCTCGTCGGCGTTGTCGAGGACCAGCAGCCAGGGCTCGGCGGAGTGGTCGAGATACCGCCAGACGAGATCGGCCGCGGGACGGAGGCCATTGCGGGCCGCCAGTAGTTCGCCGTCGCCCGCCCCCCGGTCGGCGGCCACAGCCAGCATGCCGCCGCGCAGGCTCGCACGGTCGGCGGCGTTGACCCACAGAGCTGCCCGGCCCTGATCGCCGGCGACCTCCTGGAAGAGGGTGCACGCGACCGCCGTCTTGCCCGAGCCGCCCATGCCGTACAGCACGTAGACCTCGCCGCCGCGCCCCGCCGCGACGCTCGCCCGTAGGCGTTCCATCACCTCGCTGCGGTCACGCAGTACGACGGGAGGCCGTCCCACTGCCGGGCGGCGCACCGAGTCCGGGCCGCTGGGCTCGGGGCCGTCACCGCCGTAGTGGTGGTGCTCGTTGATGTGCTGGTCGCCGGATGCCTGGAAGACCCGTCCGCGGTCCTCGGCGTGACCGTCCATCCCACCCGTCATCGCTCTGCGATGTGCTGGTCTCGTCCCGCTTGGTAGACCCGGCCCTGGCCGGAAGCGGTGGCGTGCTGGGTGACCTGCCGGGCCTCCGAGCCGTCGGGATCGAGTTCGTCCAGCAGCCTGCGCAGTTCTTCGGCGGCGGCGGGCCGGGCGACGATCAGACGCCGTACGAACCCTTGCCACTGCAGGCGCAGTTCGTCCAGAGTCTCCTGGTCTCGCGCCGCTGCGGCAGCCAGCACATCCTCGCGGCCCGCCTCTAACTCAGCGGCCACGGTCTCGGCCCGTTCGGGTTGCATCCGACGCCAGAGCTGCGTGAACCCGTCACGCGTGCGCTGCCAGGCGTCTGCTGCCATCAACGTGACCAAGGTGGTTCCCGCGCTCTGTGCGAGCGACGTCACTTCTGGGTCCACAGCCACCCCTCCGTTCATCCGATTTTCCGACAGAACGGGAGAAAAAACGTGCCTGCCGGGCGTTGGCATGATTTTCTTTCCGATCAATATCATTCCGCCCCGAGCGGCATGAGACAAGGAGGAATCAATCCTCGCCATTACCCCCGTGGGCTGGGTCTAACACATGGTCAGGCGGGCCCGTTGCAGGCTACAGTGAAGCCTCCCGACCGATCGAGGGGGCGACGAAAATGGTCAGGCCTTGGGAAGCAGACCCGGACACGACTTTCAAACGGCGTCTGGGAAAGACCCCGCAGGAACTCGGAAATACAACCGGAACTCCTGACTGCCCCGACATCTGGGAACTCGCCAATGGGGACATCGCGGTCATCGGCCGCGACCTCACCCGGTCACTCGCCAAGAACCTCCCTGACGGGGTCTCGATCGGGTCGGACGAACGCCTCGTGGTCATCCCCAGGAACATGCTCATCGCGGCGAAGCCGGACATCCCCAGTGTTTGACTCCTTCCCCGGCGGCGTCTCCGAACGCCTGGACCGTCCCACGTACCACGCGGACCTTGGCCGCATCTACACCAGCGGCATCGGCTTCCTGAACAAGCTCGAGCGCGGACAGCACTTCGCGGAGCGCGGCTTCGCCAGCTGGGAGGCCTTCGCCGCGGGCGACTGGAACAGGGCCTTGTCCTTGGCCGACGAGGGCCGCGAGGACTACGCACAGGAACTTCGTCGGGCGAGGCGCCTTGGAGTCCCGCACCGCCGTCTCCGCGTGGTGGAATTCCCGATCACCCCATACGTGCAATGGGAGTTGTTCGTCCTGCGTGTACGCGTGGACCTGGGCGACGACATCAAGATTCTCGATGCCCGAGAAATTTCGAACATCGAGCAGAGGCGCCCGGTTCCGGAAGTGGTGATCCTCGGCGACGTGGTGATGTATGAGGTCGTTTACGACGACGACGGAAACGCGGATGGAGCCAACCGCTACACCGACCGGTCATTGATCCGGGAGACCAACCTGGGGTTCAACGCGCTCTATGGGCGCGGTGAGGGTTTCCACGAATTCTTCGAGCGGGAGATCGAGCCACTTCCTCCGCCCAGGGCCGCCAGGAGCGGGGCGGAGTCTTCCGACCTCCGCTGACCAAGTCGGCCGGGCCTCCAACGCTCACGCGCCCAAGGCGGGGCGGGCGCTGTCCAATGGGTCGCCAGACTCATCGTCATAGGCGGTCATGCTGCTCAGCGTGTTCTGTGGCAGCAGACTCGTGAATGCCTTCGCCTTCCACATTCACACCTCGGTGCGTCGGCTTCGTCAGCTCCAGGCTGGAGAGATGCTTCTTCAGCCTCTTGGCCATGGGGCGGTAGGTCGCAAAAGTAAGCCCGCCAGAAACGGCGGCCCCGACGACAGGGATGGCCTTCGACACGCTCTTCGCGAAGGTCTGCTTTGTCATCTCAGCACCGATGTAGCCAGCGACTTTTTTGACTATGGGATAGATGACCCCCTGGGTGAGTGCCTTCTGGGGCAGCTTCTTGGCGACCTGCTCCGCCATCATCCCGGCGACCTTGCCCACAGCGGCGTTCGCCGACTGGGCGCCGAACATCACACCGAAGAACAGCGTGAGCACTCCCATGGTCGCGTCGTCGACGTCATCGCCGCCGTCGGAGAACAGATCGGGCCAGCTGTAGAGGTAGGCGAGCTTCTGCGAGATACGCAGCATGTGGCCGAAGTATTGGGCCATATCAGCGGGCACGGTGGCAGGGAGGGCGATGAAGCCAGGTATCCCGGCAGCGGCGGAGAGAGCGCTGGCCTTGGCGGTTTCGTAGCGGATGGAGTCGTTGGCCGCTCGGTCCAGAACGTCGACAGAGATGCCCGCCGCTGCGGGAGTTTCTTCGATCGCTCTGCGGATCTCGTCCTCGGAGCAGTAGCGTGCCAGCGTCCTCCGGAGGTACGCCTCCCTGTGGATACGCACGCCCGGAAGCTTGGCTGCACCCACCAGCACTGCGGAGAAGCGCGACTCGGGGTTCTCGCTCACTTTGCCCTCATTCATAGCAGGAACTTACAGTAGCTCCGCCTTCCAGTGACCAAGCTGTGTCCGGTCAGTTGGGGCCGCCGCATGTGAGTGGCGGTTGGCAGGCGGGCCGGACGCAACGCAGGTCCTGTGCGGCTGAGTTGGGCGCTCGACGTTGCCCTGCCGCTCTTGCCCTCCGGTGTACGCCGGCTGGTTCCGACGGGGTGCTGATCGTCACCCGAAAAGGCGACCGTCACCGCGAACCGAGTCCCTCCGTGCGGACGTTGAGAGCTTTGGACGACCCGCGCCGGGACGACTCTCATGGGCAAGGCACCGGAGCCACTGAAGGATCTACGCCAGACGCACACAGACAGGGTCCTCGGCACGCACTCGCCCGCCGAGGACTCTGCCCTGTCAGACTGCAGCGAACTCGACGAACGCAGTCCACGCCGTGGAGTCCACGGCGAGTGCGGCGCGGGACGTGTCCTTCGAGTCACGGACGTGGACCCGGCCGGGGTGGGTGGCGACCTCGACGCATTCGCCGCCCGAGCCCGTGCTGTAACTGCTCTTGAACCAGGCCGACTCAGGTACCGGCTTTATGAGCTGTTGGACGTTCATCTCTCTCCAAGCAACTTCTCGATGAGGGCCAGCGACTCGCGCGGAGTGAGCGCCTGGGCCCGAAGGATGCCGTACTGCTCCTCGATCTCCCGTACCTGCCTCCGCTCGGTGTAGAGACGGCTGTCCTTGTACGCCTCCACGTAAGCGATCCTCTGCCCTTCGTGTGTCTCGATCAAGGTGAAGGGACCTTCCAACCCAGCATGCTCGTCCCGCTCGATCGGCATCACCTGGATTTCCACGTTGCGCCGATGCCCGTGCAGCAGAATCTGCTCCAACTGGCCCCGCATCACGGCCCGTCCACCGAGCGGGCGCCGCAGAACGAACTCCTCGATGACAAAGCTGATGGTGGGCAAAAGGGGCCGGGAAAAGATCTCCTGGCGTGCCAGGCGAGCCGCAACTCGCTGATTGATGGTCTCCTCGTCCAGCAGCGGACGCCACATGGAGAACACCGCTCGCGCGTACTCTTCCGTCTGCAAGAGTCCCGGTACGGCCTTGGTCGCATACACGTGCAGGGCAGCCGCCTTGGCCTCCAACCGTGCCGCATCCCGGAAGAACGCCGGATACTGAGCCCGAGCCACCTCCTCCTTGCTCGCGCTCAACACCCCGCCGGACTCCAGCACTTCATCGGCTCGGTCGATGAACTTCGGCGGCGGAATACGTCTTGCCTGCTCGAACGACGCGATCGTCGAGGCCGAGTACCCGGTCAGCGACCCGAGCCTCGCGCGGTCCATCCCCGCCCGCTCCCGGAACAGCTTCAACTGCCGCCCGAACACGCACAGAATGCCCGTCCCGAACTCGTACTCCGGCTGCTGAACCTCGTCGTCCACGCCGCGACTCCTCCCGTACGACCACCACAGCCACCGGACTCCGCCCGCACAACGCACGGCCCGAAAACCGGTCACGCCCGACACCACGTACAAGCGCACCGCCGACGTGTACAGCTCGCACCCGTCAGCGCATCGCTCCTGTTCAACGCTACGCAGAGTCCGCAACTGTTGACCCCATGAAGTCAGCAACTCCCCCAAACGGGCATATGCCACAACATCCCGCGCCCGAACGCGAGTTCACCATGCGCTTCACCTCAACCCCACGCGGTGCCCGCCTCGCCCGCCGACTCGTCTCGCACCGCCTGAACGACTGGGGCCACCCCTACACGACCCCGGTCAACGAAACGCTCACCCTCATCACAGCCGAACTCGCCGCCAACGCCGTACGTCACGGGCACGTCCCCGGCCGGGACTTCCATCTCCGACTCACGCTGGCCGAGGGCACCTTCCGCATTGAGGTGACAGACACCCGGGTCGAGCGACAGCCCCCATCCACTCCCCCGACCCCCGACTCCGCATCCGAGTCCGGCCGCGGCCTGCACCTCGTCGCCGCCCTCGCGGACGACTGGGGCGTTACGCCTCGCCCGACCGCCCCCGGCAAAACGGTATGGGCGGAGCTGCGCGTACCGACCGGAGGCCACCCGCGCATGCACCAGGTGGCCCCTCATCCGGCAGACTCGGCATCGGCGTACGGGCGCAACACCGAGTCGTTTCCGGCTACTTCTTCACAGCGGCGCGACGACCTCGGGTCGCGGCCGGAGGCTGCCAGTTACGGAGATCGTCGTCCGTGAGTCCGTGCTCGCCCTGCTTCTGCTGGCGGTAACCGGCGAAGAAGTCCGCTGGGGAACCGCTGTAGAACATGTCGAACTCGTTGTGCCAGTGGTACAGCCACGGCTGGAGTTCCAGCAGGCCGGCGAGGAACGGCGTGATCTCCTCAGTGGACAGCGCGGTATTGGTGAAGTACGTGGCGAGGGCCTGCGCCTGCTCCCGGTGGTCCCAGCCGGCCCACCCGTACAGCTCGGGGGTAGCGGCGTTGGTCTGCCCGTAGGAGATGAACCGCTCCTTGGGCACGTCGAGCTTGCCCCGCGCCCTCCAGTAGGACGGGCGGAGGAAGTCGGCCGAGGTGTACTTCGGTGGCACGGGGATGGAGTCCCGGATCTTCCGCTTGGCCTGCTCGTCGAGGGCTGCGTCCTCCTTGCGCTGGAGGTCCCACGCCTCTTCCCAATCGGCGCGCTTCTTAAGGCCGGACGGCTTGTAGCGCAGGGCGGCAAGGAACGGCACGTGCTCGTCGGTGATCAGCTCGGAGACGACCTTGGGGAGTTCCTTGCGGGGCTCGTAGAGCTTGGCAACGGAAACGAAGTCCTCGTCACGGGAGAGGGCGTCGGTGAGGCGAGCCAGAGTGAGGAAGGTGGGCTGACCGTCCTCGTCGAACCAGAGGTCGCGGTTCTCCATATGGTCGAGCAGCCAGGAGCGGAGCGCCTTCTCCTGAAGTGCGTCCCAGCCTTCGGTGGCCCAGCGGCGCTTGTACTCGGGGCGTTCGACCATGCCGATGGCACGGTTCGACTCAATGGCGTCGATCCGCTTCTGGACGATCTCACGATAGTGGGCCGGCCAGTGGGCGGGGATTTCAGTGATGGGCTCAAACTTGTGGTTGTGATGTCCAAACCACGAGGTACTGACCTCACCTCGTTCCCTCTTTCGGGCCAGCACGATAGCGAAGGCTCGTTCGGCAGGAGAAATCAGAGGAATGTCTTCAGCGGACGCAATGATCTCCTGCTCAAGAAGACCGTATAGAGCGTAGACCTGCCAATCCAGTTCTTCTTGAGCGGAAATCATTCGGCCGCGGATAGCCTCCCACTTCTCGCGGCCCTCACGTAGCGCAGCCGCTGTAGGCGCACTTCTGGAGGCGATAGAGGAGGGACTAGTCATAGCTAGCTCCTGCGCAAGGCTGTCCAGTGCAGTTCCGAGTTTCAATGGAAACGTGGAAGGAATCGGGAATTCCTCCATCTTGGTTCCCGTGAACTCGAAGCGATGCTCCCACGGTTCATCGGCTCCTGCTACATCCGCACCAGGCCGCCCTTTATCATGACTGACCTGCCGGAGCCAAAACCCAGCCGTAGAGCTGTTGAGCAGCCCAAGCAACCGCAGGTGCTCCTCCTCACTCGCCCCTTCCCGCAATTTGATAACCGGCGCATGCTTATTAAACACATGACCACCCCTGTCCAAGACAAAGTGATTATGCGTCGCCACAAAAGCAAACGTAATTGAGAGCGGCGTCCTATATGCAGAAGAAGTGTACTGCATATAGTCCCACCAGTGGAGGCCGGCTGCAGCCATATCCCCTTGGAAAGTGGTGCGCAATTCCAGAAGTCGCCGCATGGGCCAAAGCTCTTGGGTCAGACTGGCCACATCAAAGGCCGGGACATACGGAAACCAGATTCCTTCAGCGGGAGAAGCAACCCAATCCCTAACGACGTGCCCGGTCATGAACGGGAGCAATCCATTCCGATCAGCGCGCGCCACATAATTTGGACGCAGCGGGCGCAGATATGCATCATCGGCACCAACCCTGACCGCACGACCAATAGGGGGCTCAATAACCGCCTTCATTGTGCGCACGCTAGCTTGTTCCAGTAGGGCAGTCACTTCGAGACCACCATCGGCCAGAACCCAGGGATACCTGCCGAAATACTGCTGCCGATCCAGGTCATCCACCGACACCCAAGAAGTAATTGATCCCGGATTGTCGATCTGGCCCACAATAGCGTTCCACACCAAGCCATCTTCGCCATTCTGAGGGGCAGCAGGCTCGCCTTGAACGCTTCGCACTGTACGAATCTTCGCTGAACGCCCACTTCCCCCACGGGACCTACCCACAAGGATGACGGTCGGCGTCCCGTGCCCGGGAATGTAAGCACCGGACGTGTCAATCACTTCCGTCAGTTCGACTCGATCATGGAAATAACTCTCGATCAGCTTTGCGCCAAACTCCCGCTTCATAAAGGAATTCGCTGTGATCTGGCCAACCATTCCATAGCCGCGACCCTCAGCGTCACCGCGCTTGGCTAGCTCAAAGAATCGCTGAGCAAAAGGAACCGAGAGCGCATACGTACCAGCGCATGCGTCGTACAAGCCCCGATACAGCTCGTTGAGTTTCTTGTCCTTAACTGTGATATACGGCGGATTTCCCACCACCAAGTGATAGCGACCCTGCTGAAGAATCGCCGGATGTTCATGCACGTCCTCGGTAACGTAGGCAAAGGAAGCCAGCGGATCGTCGAGGTCATCATCGCCCCCACCCAGAGTCAGCTCCAACTGTCGAGCTTTGATGAGCGAGTCTCCCACCGCCAAGTGGATCGGCCACTCGTACTTCGCAGCTTCTGCCATTGCCCGCACACCGCTCGCCGCCATGGCTGCAACCAGCAACCGGAACCGAGCAATAGCTACCGCGAACGGATTGATGTCCACCCCGTGCACCGAGTCCAGCGCAGCCCGCACCCGCTCATGCACATCCCGCCCCGGCTGCCCCTCCCCCCACAGCCGCACCAACCGTCGAAACGCCCCCAACACAAAGTGCCCCGACCCACACGTAGGGTCGATCATCTTCAGTTCCTCGTACCCGAACTCCCGCACCGCCGGATTCATGGTCCGGTCGAGGATGAACTCCTCCACAAACTCCGGCGTCTGGAGCAGCGCATACGTCTTCCGTGCAAGCTCGCTCAGGTCCTGGTACAGGTCGCCCAGGAACCGCGTGTCCCACCCCTCTGTACCGTCCTCGTTCAGCGGGTCGGTGAAGTCATGGACGAGGACACCACCCTCATCCCTTCCCCGCCAGAACTCGACCAGCTCCCGCGCACCGTCATGCGAAAGCGGAACCTGATACAGCGGATTGTGCCGCTTGTCGAAAAGCAGCCGTCCCGCCTGCCCCTGCCCCAGCTCCTCGAACGCCTTCTCCAGCCACCCGCGATACGTCGGGTTCTCATCCGACTCCACATACGCGTCGTACCGCGACTCCGCCAGCTCCCGCCGGTCCCCGTCCGGCCCCGTCAGGTACGGCTCCGGAATCAGCCGGTTGTCCTCGCAGAACCGCACGAAGACAGTCCCCAGCACCCACGCCACCGCGACCTGCGTGACCCGCTCGTCCAGCCACGAGGTCCACGTCGCCGCCGTACGCCCGAGCTTGCGCGCCTGGTCGTACTCGGCCCTCAGGCGCGCACCGACATCATCCAGCGCCTTCACCTGGCGCCCAAGGTCGGCCTCGACCGCCTTGACCTGCTGCTTCAGGTCGTTCAACAGAGCCTTGCGGTCGATCACTTCGCGTCTCCCTCGACACCACTGGCACTAGCCACAATCTCGCCGGACCCGCGATGGGCGTTGCCCACCCACGTGTCCGGAAGCTGAATCCACTCCCCCAGGCCGGCCTGGTACGGCACGGCCACCTGCCCGAGCCGGGGCTCGCGCGAGGGGTCGCTCTGCGGGACCAGGAGCCACAGCCCCCGCCCGCCCCGCCGGGCCGCCGACGCCAGCCGGTCCAGGACGCCCATCGCGTCGTAGCGCGCGAACACCCCGGCCTCCGTCAGCAGAACAGGACCGACAGGGCCAACAGGGCCAACAGGGCTGGCCCCGCCGCCACCACCGTTGCCCAGAAGCTCCGCGATCCGGGGCTCCACCACGCCCCACGCCGTCCGCACGTACTCCGCGAACCGCACGGCCCCCTTCGAACCCGGCTCGGCGGCGTCCGCCTTGAGCAGGGTCTCCCAGGTGGGCTTTGTGCCCGGGGTGACCTGCGCGTGCAGGGCCTCCAGGAACAGCTCCGTCACCGACACCGCATCCGTGCCCAGCCGCCCGGCCCCCAGCTCCCGAACCGCGTCCCGCACCAACTGCTGCCGTACGGTCAGCACCCGGTACCCGTCCCGGCGGGCCGACGCGAGCAGCCGTTCCTCCGCGCGCACCGCGCCCGCTAGCTGCGGGTCGTCGGCGTACCGCGTCACCGCTCCCGTACGCGTCGACTGCCGCCACGCGCCCGTCGTCAGGTAGCTCGACGCGTCGTCCACCCGCGTCGGCAGGTAGCGCAGCACGCCCTCGCGTTCGTGCATGCTGAGCGACAGTTCGAAGCCGGCGTCGCGCAACGCCTTGGTGAGCGGGCCGCCCGTCGGCAGTTCATGGGTCGTGCCGCCACGCCCGTCAGGAACGACCATCTCCGGGAAGCGAGCCCGGACCCGCTCGTGCACGGCCTCGCCGGTCAGGCCCGGCTGCTGCCCCTCCGGCATCCCCGGGATCCAGCGGACGAGCCCGGCCTGCGTGAGGCGCAACGCCCTGACGAGCGGCAGGTCGCGCGGGTAGATCTCCAGGCGTGGCGTGGCTGCGGCGTTCACGGATGCCGCAGCCGCCAGCTCCACCATGCGCCGCTCGTCCCAGTCCACCGTGCCCGGCGGCACCGTCAGCGCGCCCAGCTCGGCCAGGACGGTCGCCGCCGTCGGCAGGGTGTCCAGCCTGGCGAGCCGGTCGGCCGTCTTGCCGAGACGGGTCGCGTA
This sequence comes from Streptomyces sp. NPDC050287, assembly GCF_044459385.1. Taxonomy (NCBI): domain Bacteria; kingdom Bacillati; phylum Actinomycetota; class Actinomycetes; order Kitasatosporales; family Streptomycetaceae; genus Streptomyces; species Streptomyces sp. NPDC050287. Next base: position 710,667 of record NZ_JBITIY010000001.1, read on the forward strand.
CTCCAGCAGGCCGGGGGCGGTCGGGGTGTCGGGGCCGTCGTTCTCCCGTACGTCGAGGGCGAGCAGGCCGGCGCCCAGGGACTCGTCCGTCGCCTTGCGGTTCGGCTGGTGCAGGAACTCGGCTTCCTGCGGAAGCAGTTGCTCGACCTCGACCACGGCCCGTACGGCCGCCAGCGCCATCGCCCGCCGCTGTTCACGCCCCGCTAGATGCGTGCCGCGCCGGACCGCCAGGGCGTCCGCTATCTCCACCGCCGAAGCGACCCGGCCCATGCTCACCAGCAGGTCGATGATCTCCTCGCGCAGTGCCTGGACGGCGGGCTCCGCCTTCCAGCGCTTACGCTCGTCCTTGAGCATCTGCGGGATGCGGCCGTGGCTCAGGGCGAGCGCGTCGGCGACGTCCTTCTGCTTCGGCCAGACCCCGATGTCGGGCAGCACGCCGTGCTCGTCGGGCAGGCGCAGCAACAGCCGTACCATCTCCGCCTTGTTGCGGTTGGAGCCGTTGTTGTTGACGGCGGGCACGAAGACGGTGGCCAGGGTGTCGAGGCTGACGGAGCGCAGGGTGCGGGGGGACAGCACGCCCGCCGAGTCGCCTGTCGCGAGCTGGCCGACAACGGCCGACTCGGCGGCCGTCAGCTGCTCCAGCTCCTCCTTCGCCTCCGCGCGGCCCTTCGGGGTGAGTGGCGAGACGGGGATCTCGCGCAGCCGCTCGCCCCATTCGCGCTGCCGCTGCTGGACCTCGTTGCGGGTCTTGGCGCCAAGGCCGGGGGCGTTGACGAGCTTGCGGCGGCTGTAGTCGAGCAGTTCGCCGACCGTCGTGATGCCGAGGCCGTAGAGGAAGGACTGGGCGGCGGGCGTGAGGCCGGAGACGGTGAGCGGGGTGTCGCGGGTGACCTCGGCGGCGAGGCGGTCGCGCTGCTGCTCGGCGGTTTCCGGCTCTGCGTCCGCGATCGCCGCCGCGGCGGCGCCCTCGGCGGGTGTCAGCTCCCCCGTGGTTGCGGCGGCCGGGTGGCGGGAACGGTGGCTGGACGGGACGGTCTGCGAGGCGTCGAGGAAGACCTTGCGCCATGCGTCCCGCATCGGCTTGAGCTCGGGGAACCGCTGGCCGGCGTCGCGATGCAGTGCCTTCTGGAAGAAGGCGACGAGACCGTCCCGTACGGCCGGGTCGAAGGCCTCGGCCGCGATGGTCGGGTACGGCCACTCCTTCGCGTCGGTCATGCGGGGCAGGACACTGCCGTCGCCCCACTTGGGCAGCTCGCCGGAGGCCATCTGGTGCAGGGTGACAGCGACGGCGTACCGCTCTGCGTGCGAGTCGTACGAGCCGCGGGTGATGACGTCGACGAAGGGATCGAGGTAGCCGTCGGTGCCCGCGTTGGTGCTCTTGGCCGGGTAACCGGCGAGGGAGAAGTCGATGAGGACGAGTTCGCGGGTGCGGTTGGGGCGGATGCGGACGGCGATGTTGTCGGGCTTGATGTCGCGGTGCCAGACGCCCTCGCCCTCCAGGAAGTCGACGGCTCCGAAGAGGTAGTCGCCGTACGCCTCCAGCTGGTCGACCTGGAGGCGGCCGTTCTCGCGGAGCTGGCGGGCGACGGTCTCCTCACGGCGGCGCGGGCGTACGCCGCCCTCGGTGCCCTGCCCGTTGTCGTCGCGCTCGTCGCCGACGTACTCCAGAGCCAGGACGGTACGGCCGCCGATGTGCAGCGGCTCGGGTTCGACGAGGCGGATGATGCCGGAGTGAGGGCGCAGGCGTCCCATGGCCTCGGCCTCACGGGCGAGGATCTCGCTGCGGCTGTCGGAGAGGGCGACCTTCAGCACGGCCAGCGGGCGGGTCCTGCGGGCTTCGGCCTGAAGGTCGCGGACGAGGAAGGCGCGGCTGGTGGAGCCGGTGCCGAGGCGTCGGCGGATCTCCCATCGGCCGGCGAACACGTCGCCGGCGACGGCCTCCAGCGGGTCCTTGTCGGCGACGGTCCCGTCGTCCTCGTCGCCCGGCCCCTCCGTACCGGTGGCCGCCTGGGCCGGGGCGGTCAGGGAGTCCTCGACGATCTCCAGCAGCTCCAGGAACTCGTCCACGCTGGAGAGCCGTTGGCCCGGACGGTAGGCGGTGGCGGCCTGCACCAGGTCGTCCACGTCCTCCGACAGGCCGTCCACCAGGGAGCTGGGGCGCAGGCCCTCCCCCGCCTCCAGGCGGGCCAGCAGCTCGGCCTGGCTGGCGGCCGGTGCCTTGCCGGTGACCAGCAGGTAGGTGAGGACGCCGAGCCCGTACACGTCGAGGTGGACCGGGTCCGGGTTGAGGGCGGTGAGTTCGGGAGCGAGGTAGGCGTCGGCGTCGTCGGCCAGGTGCATCGCGGACAGGGCGGTCGGCGCGAAGCGGGTCATGCCCTGACCCTGGGAGGAGTCGCCGCTGCGCTGGGTGGCGATCTGCCAGTCGGAGATCTGGAGGTGCGGGGTGAGCCACGCGGCCTCCTCCCCCACCGCCCGGCCCTTCCCGCCGCGCGGCCGGGGGACGACGAGCACGGAGCGGGCGGCGAGTGCCCGGTGGTGGATGCGGCTGGAGTGCGCGGAGCGCATGGTCTCGGCAAGCTGGCGGACCAGCGCCATCCGGCCGAGGATGTCCAGCTTCTCGCCGTACTGGACCAGGTACTCGTCCAGCTTCAGGGTGTCCGGATGGTAGTCGAAGATCAGCGCGGGGCCGGCGGCGTGCCCGGAGGGGAAGTACTGCTTGAGTTCGACCACGCCCGGGTGCTTGAAACGGCCCAGCACCGCGGCCTCGCGCCGGGCGGCGTTCTCGACGGACTGGCGCAGGGAGGCGTCGGAGCCGCGCTCGCTGAGGTAGATGCGGACACGGGCGGCCTCGGGGAGGTCGCTGTGGCGGGCGAGGTAGTCCGCCCAGGTGGGCCCGGAGTCGAAGGACTTCCGCTCCAGCTCGTACGGGCCGACTTTGTACTGCGCATCGCTCTTGCGGATACCGATGTTCTTGAGTGCCGCCGCGATCTCGCGGGAACCGATCGCGGTGATACGGCGGCGCTCGTCACGCGGGGGCTGCTCCAGCATCTCGACCAGCTGGTGGACGGTGTAGACGCCGTTCTGGTCGTGGGCGGGCAGACGTACACGAAGGCTGTTGTCCGTGAAGCAGACAGCCTCGGCGACCCAGACCCGCTTGCCCCCGGGCAGCGCGAGCAGGCCGGCCAGTTCCTTGGCCTTGCGGTTGACCAGGTGCAGCGGATTGCCGTGCGTACGGCGGCGGCCACCAGGGGTGGTCTGCACCCAGGTGCCGTTCTCGGACGTGACCGAGCCGTGCCAGTCCTTCAGCTCGATCATGCAGGCGCCGCCGGGGGCAACGACCAGCAGGTCCACCTCGCGGACGTGGCCGGTGTTCGCGGTGAAGGTGAAGTTCGACCAGGCACGCCAGGGTTCGGAGTCCGGGAGCTTCTCCCGGATCGCCTCCAGGCCGCGGCGTTCGTGATCGAACTCGGACTCGGTGACCGTGACCCACCGGCCTTCCCGCATGCTTGTTCCCCGCTCCTCGCGCCTTTCAGCGGCCGCCGTTCCCCGTGGTCAGCCCCTCGATGCTGATCCTAGTGGCCGCCTGTGGCTTGAGAAGGGGTGGTGAAGAAACGGGATTACGGGACATACGACCCGCGGGAAGGGTCGGCCCGTTCCGCGTTACACATACAGAGACTGCAGGACCCTTTCACTCCATGACAGATAAGAACAAAACGCCCGTCAGGTGGCGCCGTAAGCCAATCCGGACAAGGCGAGCGCATGCTTCAGGGTGCTTTCGTCATGAACCTGGAGGTTCACCCTGTATTGGCACTTTCCCTTGGTGAGCGGATAGCGTCCGGTGCCAGCTCGGCGATCTCCTCGCTGTACTGCAAACGGAAGTTGGCGCTGTTGGAGAGCTCCGGCGTGATCGGCCGTCATGAGGGCCACTTCAGACGCGTGCCTACGCGCCATGTCCCCACGATCAACCGCGTCCAGCGTGACCGTTCCACATTCGCACCAACCATCGAACGTGCCCTTCAACAAACTCAGCGTACGGGCCGGGTCGATCCGTACGCATACGGTGTCGGCGGCGTCGATAGTGTCTGCTCGTGACATACATAGTGACCCTCACCCCGGATCAAATGGCCGAGAACGAAGACGATTGGCTCATCTCGGAGCGCTTCACGAAAGCATTACCCACAGGGCTCGACACGTCCGACACCGGTACCCGGTTAGTGTTCCTGGTCTGCGACAACCGGGCGCGTTCCGCGAACGGCCGCGCGGAGTTCGCCGAACACGGCCGCTTCATCAGCTGGATGGGGTCGGTCCAACGCTTCAACACCGTTGGGCCGGTCGACAGAAGCATCACCATCGAGCCCATGCGTAGATGCCCGAAGCCGGTGCCCCTGGACGGTCCCGACGGGATCCTCGCCTCCCTGCCCTCAGCGCACAGAGCTCACGTCGAGCGGGCACTCTCCGCAAGCGCAGGCCATTGCGGCACGACGACCTGGCAGGCTCTGCGGGAAGCACTCCTGCGACGTCACCCCGAGTTGGCCCGGTACATCGATTGGTTTCTCGCCCATCTCGACCCGGTCGTCTTCGACGTCGAGGACGCGGCGGACCGTGCGTGGCAGGAGCAGCGGGACGCGGCTCAGTCCCTTACCCGGGTGACCGACTTCCCGCACTCCGCTCTGTCGGCCTGGGGGCGCCCTGCCTCGAGGGATGAGCCATACCTCGCGGGGCTCATTCCGGACCCGGTGGAGAACAGCCTGATCGACCATGACGTACGGGTGGGGCTGGACGGCGAGACTCCCCTTTTCGACGACTGGCGACGGCGCGGTGACGTGCGATGCGACATCCACGTGCTGGAGGACTCCGCAGGACGCCGTCTCGAGGTCGTCAACGTCAATGCCACCCGGGTCGAGAGCCGACTGGGCACGGACATGATCTACTACCACCACCCCACACACAGCTTCGTCCTCGTCCAGTACAAGCGCTTGGAATCCCGGAACAAGGAATACCGGGTGAACAAGCAGCTCCTGGACCAGATGGACCGCCTGGAGCAGGTTTCACAGCTCAGTTCACAACCCGCGCGCTCCCACGAGTGGCGCCTCTCCCAGGACGCGTGCTTCCTGAAGTTCGCACACTGGCGGAACGGGACGGGTTCCAGCACCGAACTGGCCCGCGGCATGTACATCCCACTCTCCTACGCCCGCGTTCTCCTAGAGGACGACTGCACGCTCGGGCCGAGGGGCGGGCGCATCTTCAGCTACGAGCGGGCGAACCGCTACCTCGTCGGCTCCGAGTTCGCGGATCTGGTGAAGCTCGGACTGGTCGGGACCGTAGGCACCAACGTCGAGCAACTGAGGGACTTCGGGCTGCAGCGAGCGCACGAGGGGTACAGCGTCATGCTGGGCTTCGAAACGAGCGACGAGACGCCCCGCGACCGGGCCGTACGCGTACGCACCCGCAGCGCGAAGAAGAGGCCGAAGGTGAACTCCTACTCCCCGCCTACCCCGCAGCAGCCGGGTTCCGACGCTCGGGGCTCCTGATCCGCGACGGTCACAGCGGCCGCCCAGGTTCCTGTCTCGCCCGGGCGACCGCACGGGGCACCCGAACGCCTGGACGTACGCGGCACAAGAATCGAAGGCGCGCAGCGTGGCCAGCACGGCGCCGTACCACCCACGGAACCCACCCATACGGTGACGCCGCCTAGGGTGTGTTGCGAAAGTGGATCTTGGTCCTGGATGATCACGCCCTATGGGACGTCGTGATCTGACGAATGGCCAGTGGGCCCGGCTGGAGCCGCTATTGCCGCAGGGCATCAAGCCTGGCCGTCCGCCGGTATGGACACGGCGGCAGCTCATAGACGGCATACGGTGGCGGACCCGGACCGGAGCTCCCTGGCGGGATGTGCCAGATCGATACGGCCCCTGGGACCGGGTCTATGACCTCTTCCGCCGCTGGCAGCGCGATGGCACCTGGGCCCGGATCGTCACCCAACTCCAGGCCGAGGCCGACGCGAAGGGTCTGATCACCTGGGAGGTGAGCGTCGACTCCACCGTCTGCCGGGCCCACCAGCATGCCGCCGGGGCGGCGAAAAGGGGGACCTGCAGAAGGAGCCGCCCGGCGGCATCGCCGTCGAGCCGACCGACCATGGCCTTGGCCGCTCCCGGGGCAGGCTGACCACCAAGATCCATCTTGCCGTCGAGCAGGGGCAGAAGCCGCTGTCCATTGTGATCACAGCCGGTCAGCGGGGTGACTCGCCACAGTTCGAACCGGTCCTGGAAGCGATCCGGGTGCCCCGGCTCGGTCGGGGCCGGCCCCGCAGGCGCCCGGACCGGGTGCGGGCCGACAAAGCGTACGACTCCCGCAATAACCGGGTCTACCTGCGAAGACAACGGTATCAAGGCAACCATCCCGGTCCCCGCGGACCGCGTCCGCAACCGCCAGAAACTCGGATCCCGAGGCGGCCGGCCACCGACGTTCGACAAGACCGACTACAAACAGCGGCACGCGGTCGAATGCGGGATCAACCGGCTCAAGCGCCACCGGGCCGTGGCCACGAGATACGACAAGCTCGCCGTCCGCTACGAGGCGACCGTGCTGGTCGCAGTCCTCAACGAGTGGCTGTGACCAGCACCTTCACAACCGCAGCCCCTAGACGACGGCCGGCAGGACGGTCAGCGTTCCCGTGGCTGTGTCGATCGTCGCCTGGGTACCAAGGGGGATCGTCGGGGGGTTGTTGCCGTGCCCGGCGGGGAGCCCGCCCAGGACTGGAACGCCGAGTGCGGCCAGTCGGTCACGCAGGACGTCGCGGATGCCCCATCCGCCCAGCGTGGGATCGTCGGCATCGCGTTCGAAGCCGAGGAACTGGCCGAGGGCGACGCCACGCACACCGTCGAGTGCCCGGGAGCGGGTGAGCTGGGTCAGCGCGCGGTCGACCTCGCCCAGCCCGGTTCCTCTCTGGTGTTCGAGGAAGAGGATCGCCCCCCGCAGGCTGGGCAGGCCAGCTCCGATCTCCGTGCGGATCGCGCTGAGGTTGCCGCCCATCAGGAAGCCCGTCGCTGTGCCCTCCACGGTGACGTCCGCAGTGGCCTCGGACGGGCCGCGGTGGAGGGTGACGGGGTCGGTGGTCATCAGCGCGCGGCGCAGGGACTCGGCAGAGGCGGGCCCGGTGTATGTGTCGTTGCGCTTGGCGAAGGGGCCGTGGAGTGTGGCCAGGCGGCATCGTGACCACAGGGCGAGGTGAATGTGGGTGATGTCGCTGAAGCCGACGACCGGTTTTGGGTCACGTATGAGGGCGTCAGTGTCGAGGTCTTCGACGATGCGGTAGGTGCCTTTGCCACCCAGGGCGGCGATCACGGCGCGGACGCCCGGATCGCGGAACGCCGCGTTCAAGTCGAAGACGCGGTCCTCGTCGCGGCCGGCCATGTAACCCCACCGGTCGAAGACGTGTTCGCCCAGCTCGACCTGAAGGCCCCAGGAGGTGAGCAGTTCGACGCCCCGGGCGACTTCTTCCCGACTCGGCGGACAGGCAGGAGAGACGATCCGCACCCGATCCCCGGGCCGCAAGCGCGGCGCCCTCAACGACAGCGGATCCTCGTAGTCATCCATCCGACGATTCTGTACGCGATCGCCCACGGCCGAGATCCACTTTCGCAACAGACCCTAGGCGGCGGGCTCCTGGAACTCGCCCCGCGCCCATCACCGTGCCCCATGGACACAGCAGCGCTCAGCTTCCCGACGGTACGAACGTTCACCCAGCAGTTGTCGTCCGTGCGACTGTGCGCCCGCCTCGCCCGGCTCCTCACCTACGAGCAGCTCCGCACCGTCGTTACCAGGCGTCACCGACCATGCGCAACAGATCGCCGCGGAGCTCGCCACCAACGCGGTAGTGAGGAGGCTGTTCTCCCTGCCGAGCAGCACTGACCGGAAACACGTTCGCCCCACCTCGGCGTACATAAGCTCGCTGTTCCGCATGTGCCTCGGTCCGGCACATGTCATGACGGTGAGCCGATCACCTCGGGGGTGGAGATGGCGCAGGAGTCGACCCGTCCGTATCCGGTGGATGAGTTGCTGGCAGCGGTCCGGCTGGAGGTCGCCGCCGAGCTGCGCAGCGACGGCAAGGACGAGCAGAAGGTGCCCCTGTCGAAGGGTCGCCGTACCTCGCACCTCGAGGCGCGGCACGAGTACCTGTTCCAGTGCCGCAAGTGGCAGGACGGCCTTGACGGCAAGCCCGTGCTGGTCCGGCCGTCCCGCTCCACCGGTGACTGGGCGCCGGCCGAGGCCAAGCGACTTCCGGACGGCGGTGTGCGCCTGACCACCGCCATGGACCTGGGCGACTCGCCCGCGAACGTACAGATCCGCGAGGACGACGCAGCCGGATGGCGCACGCTCGCCGAACGCCTGGAAGCGGTGGGACAGCCGGGACACCCTGTGCGTGTGGAGAGCGCCGGATGGATGGTCGGCCGGGGCAACCCGCGGCTCGGCAGCGACCGCTCGACGGCACGGTGGGTGGCCGACTGGGCGTCCTTGCAGCTCAATTCCGGACAACGTCAGGCGGTCTCCCAGGCGCTCGCCAGCGAGGTCACATTCCTTTGGGGGCCGCCCGGCACCGGCAAGACCGATGTCGTCGGACACATCATCGAGGGAAACTACCGGCAGGACCTCACGGTTCTCTTCCTGGCGCCCACCAAGGTCGCCGTCGACCAGGCCCTGGAACGCGTCTGTGACCTTCTCTCCGTGGAGACCAGCTTCCCCGACGGGCTCGTGCAGCGCGCCGGAGACATCACGGTCCCGTCGCTGCGGGACAGGTACGGCGAGCAGGTGGATCCCGACCGGATCGCCGCGCGGCTCTCCGCGACGCTGGACGCCGCACTCACCGAACGCGTCGCCGACCTGCGCACCGCGCAGACGGGCATCGCCGCGCACGACAGGCTGGGCGTCGTCCGTGCCGATCTCGCGACGGCCCAGCAGGGGTACACACAGTCCACGCAGAGCCGCGAGGCGGCGAACTCGGCCCAGGCCGGCGCCCGCAGGGAGATCGCCGAACAGACCGCCCTGATCGAGAAGATCGGCGCTCCACGCGGCATGTTCGCCGACCGGAAGCAGAAGCAGCTGGACGACGCACGGGTGGCCGTCACCGGAGCCCGTACCCGCCTGGAGTCGATCGCGTCGAACCTCGCCGCTGCCGAACGTGCCGGGCGGCATGCCATGGCGGAAGTGACCCGACTGCGGTCCGTCCTGTCGGCCGAGGAGGCAAAGGTGTCCGGGCTGCCGAGCCGTGCATCACTGGTGTCGCAGGCCGCCAGACTGCAACAGGAGATCAATACTCTGGAAGAGCAGCGGCGGGCGATCAAGGACACGGTCCGTTCGAAGTGTCGGGTCCTCGGTGCGACCGTCGCCAAGGCTGTCCAGTCGCACAAGCTGCTCGACCGGGTCGACGTGGTCGTCATCGACGAGGCGGGGATGGTCGATCTTCCCTCCGCCTGGTACGCGGCAGGTCTCGCCGGGAAGCGGGTCGTCGTGGCAGGCGACTTCCGCCAGCTTCCGGCAGTGACCAAGGGCAGCGGCGACCGCAAGGCGACGCCGGAGGAACGCGACCACGCCCTGAAGTGGAGCGCGCGGGACGTCTTCCACGCGGCGGGCCTGGTCAGGGAGTCCGGATCCGTCCGGCCGGACAATCGGCTCGTGGCGCTGAACACCCAGTACCGGATGCGCGGTCCGATCTGCGATGTGGTCAACACCGTCGCCTATCCGGACGCACCCTTGTCCACAGGGCGGGCAGACGGCTCTCGCATTCCGTTCAACCCGCTGGTCGACGCGCCAGTGATCCTCATCGACACTTCGAAACAGCGGATCGCGGGGCGCGACCACCTCACCAATACGGTGCACGAGGCGGCCGTCCACGAACTCGTGCGCGGCCTGCAGTACGAGGGCGTCCTGCCCGGCCGCAAAGCGGAGGACGTACCCGCCGGGGAGCAGGCCACGGACCGGCTGGCGGTGATCGCTCCGTACCGCGCGCAGGTACAGGCCCTCAAGAACAGCCTGGCGTACCGTTTCGGGGCGTCGTACGAGGGTCTCGTGGACACCGTCCACCGGTTCCAGGGGAGCCAGCGGCCGATCGTCATCCTCGACACCACTGCCGGATCCGGCAGGTCGCCAGGATACTTCTTCAACGGCAGCGGCCTGTCCTCGCACACCTGCCGGCTCCTCAACGTCGCACTGAGCCGAGCGCAGGACCACCTCGTCGTCCTTGCGGACGTCGAGCATCTGCGTGAGCATCTGCCCGTCGGCAGCGAGGCGCTGCGCATGCTCGATCACCTGGAGGCGAACGCGCAGTGCATGTCCGTGGACCAGCTCATCCCGGTCCGTGACGCCGCCCAGTTGTCGGCCCTGTCCGACGAGGAGCTCGCCCGGCCCGCGTTCTTCCCCGCGGACGAGGTGCCCGCGGCCGTTCAGTGGGACATCGCGAGGGCCACCCGTACGATCGAGTTGTACTCGCCGTTCCTCGACCGCCAGCCGGTCCGCACATGGTCGGCCCATATTGCGAAGCGGGTGGTGGACGGCGTTCAGGTGACGGTCAGGACCCGGGACCCGCAGGAGCAGACAACCGATGCGGCGGCTGCACGTGTCCAGGAACTGGTCGACGAACTGCGTTCCGTGGGCTGCCGGGTCGAGTTCCGCGAGCGGATGCACGAGAAGGTGCTGATCCTGGACGAACGTGTGCTGTGGCACGGCTCACTCAATCTGCTGGCCAACAAGGGGCCCACCGACCTGATGATGCGACTCACGGACCCGGTGGCGTGCGATCGGGTGGGGCGGGTCATCGAGCGTGCCCGCAAGGAGAAGGCCGCGTGGAACCCCCGGACGACAGGCGCGGGCAAGACGGGCGGAGCGGGCCGTGCCGACGGAGAGCGCCTCTATCTGGAAGTCCCCTACGCGGACAAGAACGAGGCGAAGAAGCGGCTCGGCGCACGGTGGGATCCCGACCGCCGGAAGTGGTACGTGGACGCCGCCAAGGTGAGCCGGGAGGAGGCGGCGCGCTGGCTGCCGCCGTCATCATGATGTCCGGCCAGCGGTCGGAGGGGGCCGCCCGGGGCGATCGGCACACGGCGCTCACCGACGACGGAGAGGCCGCTCGCTCCGACAGGCCGGAAACGGCGCTTCGCTCGCACCCGGCACGATGTCGTCGGGCTCTACCACAACCCTCCCGAGCACGCGGTCCCGCTGTGCGTGCACGAGAAGTTCCAGATCCAGGAGCTCGATCGCGACCGGCCGGTGCTGCCGATGATGCCCGGCCTGCCTGACGCCGCACCCACGACTACGTGCGGCACGGCATCACCAGCCTGTTCGCCGCCTTCGACATCGCCGGTGGCACAGTGATCGGCGAACTCCACCACCAGCACCGGGCGGTGGAGTTCAATAAGTACACCGATGTCCGGCGAGGGCGGCGGGAGTTGCACGCAGCGATGACCTCGTCGTGCGCCGCCGCCACCAGGTCCTGGTCCGCCCTCCGGAAGCAGCCCACCGCAACGAATCAAGAACCCTCGGCGGGCATCAGGCCGCCCTCCGAATCGATCAAGTCCCCCACGGCGGTCAACGCGTCGATGTCGCCAGTCAGCGCGTCCCGGATATCGGCTCCGAGCCGTGCCCACCCGAAGAAGCGAGCGGCCTCCCGCAGCAGGTCCTCACGATGCACGCCCGGTCCTTCTTCGACCACGTTCCTGAGCACGAGCTGCCGCTCCGACTCGGGAACCTCCGCCACTCGTCGGGCGCACCGCTCCGTCGGTGTGCGGGCGAACTCCGTGTCGTGGCCGGGCCTGTCGTAGGCCGTACCGACGTGGACGATCTTGCCCTGCTTGAGCAGACGGCGAAGAGCTCGGTCGATGCGGTCGCGAACCACCTGGCCGGCTCGTCCGAGGCCCCACGCGAGACGGACCCGGGTGTAGAGCACCTCCTTCTCGACAGGCCCTTCCACCTCAACCACACACAGCGCCACGTCCGCCACCACGTCGAGGGCATCGGGGTCCTGCAGCTCCACGCCCCACATGCCCCGCTGGCTGCTCGACCTGTCACGTACCTCTGCCAACAGCTCAGGGCCTACGTCCTGGTAGGGACGGCTCCAGGGCGCAGGGCCGGAGTCGACCGTCACGAACTCCACTCGCGGGAGTGCCGGACCACCTGCCGCCCCTGCTCCGGACTCTCCGCGCCCCGCACTCATGGTGCCCTCTACGACCTTCGCCGTACCGTCATCGTTGCCAAGGTCGCCGCCGCTGCTGTCCACCCCCACGGGTGACGCCACTCGTACCGCATGCGGGTCCTCCGCACACGCCTGTTCCACCGCGGCCCGAAGCCGCGCCATCGCATCCCGCCGGTTGCGATACCAGTCCGTACCCCAGATGCGGTGCAGCCTCCAACCCAGGTCGCGCAGGACCGCTTCTCTGAGCCGGTCGCGGTCCCGAGCCGCCCGCGAGGAGTGATACATGGCGCCGTCGCACTCGATGCCCAGCGCGTACGTGCCGGGCGCGCCCGGGTGCCGTACCGCCATGTCGACGCGGAAACCGGCGACCCCCACCTGCGGCTGGACCTCATACCCCCAGCCGCGCAGGACGTCGATGACCTCCTCTTCGAAGGGGCTTTCCGGAGCCGCGTCCGGATCGGGGGCCGCCGTCTGGAGGATCGCAGGGCCGTGCTGGGCGTACTGCAGGTACCGCTTGAGGTGCTGCACGCTCTTGTTGGCGCTGTCCGGCAGATCGCCACCGTGGAAGGAGGCGATGACCTCCATGCGGCGCCGGGCTCGGGTCACGGCCACGTTGAGGCGTCGCCAGCCGCCCTCCCTGTTGATGGGCCCGAATGTCGACAGCAGCTTGCCCCGGTGGTCGGGACCGTAGCCGATGGAGAGGATGATGACGTCGCGCTCGTCACCCTGGACGGTTTCGAGGTTCTTGATGAAGAAACCGTCGAGCCGGCCCTCCGTGAAGTGGTGGTCGAGGTCCGGGCGGGCCGTCCTCGCCTTCTGCACCGCCTCCTCGATCGCCTCCGCCTGCGACTTCGACAGTGCGACCACGCCGAGCGTGTGCTCGGGGCGGGTGTCGAAGTGGTGGATGACGCGCTGGGCCACCTTTGTGGCCTCAAGGGGGTTGTCGCTGCTCCCGCCGCGGTCGTAGACGCCGTCTGCCTTGATGAACTCCACGCCGATGTCCGGTCCCTGTTCCAGCGCGCCCGGGAACGTGACCATGGAGTTGTCGTAGAAGTCGTGGTTGCTGAAGGCGATCAGGTTCTCGTGCCGGCTGCGGTAGTGCCAGCGCAGGGGCAGCCCGCGCAGGACTCCGCTGGCCTTGCACATGTCGAGGATGGACTCGAAGCCGTCGGTGGCGTCCTCGTCCCACTCGTCACCGTCGTCGCTGTCGCCGGCCGCAGTGAAGAACGAGGTCGGCGGCAGCTGCTTCTGGTCGCCCGCCACGATGAGGGCCTTGCCCCGGTAGACGGAGTTCACCGCGTCCTGGGGCAGCACCTGGGACGCCTCGTCGAAGACGACGACATCGAATTCGAAGTCTGGCGGCAGGAACTGGCTGACCGTCAGCGGGCTCATCATGAAGCAGGGCTTGACCAGCCGTACGACGTCGCGGGTCTGCTGCAGCAGGTGTCGTACGGGCATGTGACGACGCTGTTTCTCGGACTCACGGCGTATCACGGCAGCTTGGCCCACTGATGTCCGGCGAGGGCGGCGGGAGTTGCACGCGGCGATGACCTCGGCGTGCGCCGCCGCCACCAGGTCCTGGTCCGCCCTCTGGAAGCGCTCCACCAACTGGTCGCGTTCCACGGCCCGCATCGGCTTCAGCCTCTGGTCGGTGGCGAGCTGGTGCTCGACCCACGCGGTGAGCACCGCACGTTCCATCGCGGCGGGGAAGTCCTCGGCAGAAACCTCGCGGCGTGCGAGCTGGTCGGGCAGCCCGTCGAGGTGGTAGCGGCGCAGCAGGGTCAGTGCGTCGGCGCAGCTGGTCCAGGCTTCCGGGCCGAAGGGGTCGCGGTCGAGGCGGGACAGGACGGACTGGGCCGCGGTGAGGGATTCAGCGAGTTCGCGTCGCAGCTCCTCAGCCCGCTCAGGCTCGAAGTACCCGGCGAGTGCCTCGCGTTGACCGCTCCAGTCGCTGGCGCGGGCCGCGACGGACGTGTCGGCTGACGCGGCCAGCATCAACCGGGCCGCCGCCTCGGGCAGGGGCGCGGAGTGGCCGCCGTGTGCGGCACGACGGACCTTCTGGGCCCAGTCCAGGGCGTCCAGGATCGCATCACGGTCTGTCTCGGTGCCCTGGTACAGGGAACCGAGAAGGCTTCGGTACGTGGCGTCGTTCTCCGCGAAAGAGGACTCGGCGGCGCGGGCGGAAACGACGGCCGCGACCGCTTGCCTGGCCCGCGACAGAGTGAGGCCCTTCTCCTCGCCCATGACCCGGGCCGTTGAGCGGATGAGGTCGGCCGCGTCCTCGAAGGGCTCCACATGCGCGCGGAGCCAGCTCGCCGCCCGTTCGAGGGGGCGGGCGGCAAGCGCTGTGCCGACCGTCGCGAGGTGGGGCTGCCCGGTGTACCCCTGCCAGAGGTCCAGGTCACGGCGGATCTGGTACGTCTGCGCCAGGAGTTCGCGCGGTTCGGGCCGACCGTCGGCCAGTACCCCGACGAGGCTGGCCCTGCGCGCTGGGTCCGCGAGCGTGTCGGGTGCGAGACGGGCGATCAGCCGGGCGGAGTCCAGTGCGGCCCGCAAGGCCTCAGTGTGGGGGTGCCCTCCGGGGACGTACCGGCCCAGCAACTTGCGCTGTTGCTCCGTGGTGTACGGGCCCGGTTGCTGTCGCGTCAGGTCAAGGCCGCGGCCCAGGAGCTGCCCCATGGGCTCGTAGCCCGTCACACCGTTGGGCGCGGCGTCGTGCAAGTCGTCCGCCTGCGTGTCGAGGCCGCGATACCAGGGACCGAGAAGGCTGCGGTCGGCTACGGCCTGAGCGGCGAACGCGGCGGTCTCCTTCTGTGCCGCGTGCGCGGCCGTGACCGCCGTGCGTGCAGAGGCGAGCGATTGCTCGGAGCCGGGGCCACTGTCCCGGCGACCGATCGAGGCCACGGTGTCCAGCAGCGCGACGGCCTGTCGCAATGGGGCGAGGTGGGCGCGCAGCCAGCGGGCGGCGTCGCCGAGCGGCTGCTTGGCGAGGTCGGCCGCATGCGGTGTCAGCGACGGGCTGTCCAAATCCCTTCGCCACGTGGCGAGATCGCCGCGCAGTGCCGCGCCGTGCTCGACGAGTGCGGGTTGCGGCTCTCGGCCGTCGGCCAGGTGAGTGGCGAGCAGACTCCGGCGGTAGGGGTAGGCGACAGTTTCCGGCGCGAGTGCGTGGACCGCTTCGGCGTGCACGAGTGCCTTGCGCAGTGCCGGGACATCGGGCAACACCGTGCCCCGATAGCGGCCGATCAGCTCGGCGTGGGTCGTGGCCAGCGACCGCAGCTTCCGGTGTGCGGCGCACCAGGCGTCGGCGAGTGACAGCTTGTCGTACAGCTCGCCGCGCCACGAGCCTCCGTGCGTCAGCCGGGCCACGAGCTTCCGGTCGGCCCGGACGCCGCTGGACAGCATGCCGGCAAGTCCCTGGCGGCCCTCCATGAGCCGGTGGACTGCTTCGGGCAACTCGGGCGTGGAGACGACTTCGGGCAGGAAGGTGTCACGCGCCGCCTCCTCCGCGGCAGCCAGGTCGTCGGCGGCCGAGGAGATCTCCGCGACGGCTGCCCGGACACCGGGTAGTGCCCCGGGGTCGAGCCATGCTTCGGGCGTACGGTCCGAGGCTGTGGCCAGCTCCACGAGCGTGGCAAGGTCCTCCGCCTCGGACGTCGACTTCGGCCGGTCACACCCGAGGCGCTCGGCCACCGAGTCGGCATGCTCGGCGGCCATCTCAAGGGCGTCGGCGAGCGTGTCGAACCGCTCGGCCAGCTCCGCGGCCTCGCGGCCGGTCAGCGACGCGATGTCGGCGCCAGGCGGTTCCAGTGCAGCGAGGGCCTGCTCGTTGGCCGGTCGCTCGGCGCTCACTTCCCGATGCAGTTCGGCCCACCCCGGGCCCGCGTGGTCCGTCGCGAGGGCCTGCGCGGAGAGTACCTGGTCCTGTCGTAGGAAGAAGTCGCTCAGTGCGTCGGCGGCGGCCCCGACCGCCGCCGCCTCCGCCCGCGCAGGGCCCTCAGGGACCAGCCACTGCTCAAGAGGGCGATGTTCGGTGCCCGCCACGGCGATCACGTCACACAGATGACGTGCTTCCTCGAGGCTGCCAAAACTCGTGAGCCCGGTGAGGTGGCTGACACCGGTGAGGCTCTGGAGGGTCCGCACCAACACACCAGCGGTCGCGTCGAACTCCTCGGCGAGCTGTCGCGCTTGCTCCTCCGTGAGTCCGGCAAGGCCGAGGCCGCGCGGCGCCATGGCCGAGAGCGTCGTCTCGGCTTCCCCCGGCTCAGCCGTCAGCCTGGTGGACAGCTCCTGCCAGCGCTCGCCGACCGCCGCGCGGACGGCAGTGCTCGTACGCTGCACCTTGCGCAGTTCAGTCAGGAAGGCGTCGGCCCGGTCGTCCACCTCGTCGGCGAAGGCATCCGTGGTCAGCCATACTTCCGGCACCGGACTCCGCACGTCGAGCAGCCGCAGGAGCGCGATCAGACGGTCGATTCCGCCCTGGTCCGTAACGGGCACTCCCCCGGGCGCGAGATCTCGGTACCGGTCGACCGCCGTCGTGAGCGCGTCCCGCGCCGCCTGCGCCTGCTCCAGCACAGGACGTGGATGCGGCAAGCCGGCCCGCAGGTCGCGCCAGGGGAACAACGGGTCGGCGACCGCCTCCCAAGCGTCGGAGATGGCTTTGGTCGCCTCGACGATCAGACGCAGGTCCTCGTCACTGAGCGTCTCAGCGCGAAACGTCGCCTCTGCCCCCGTGGGGGTGTCGTCACCATGGCTCAGATAGGCCACCGGCGCCTCGGAAAGCCGGCCGACCCGACCGAGTACGTCGTGCAGGGTCCGTCCCAGCGGGACGCGGACCTCGTTCATCGCTTCCGCGTAGGCGCTGAGTGCGAGGCGCAGTTCCCTGGCCTGCGCCAGGGTCTGCTGTGACAGCTGCGGTGCGCGCGGCTCCTCCGCGAGCGCCCGGCCCAGCTCCTGGGCCACCGCCTTGCGGCTGGTGTTGTGGCTGTGGAGGGCCATGGCGTACGAGTCGAGTCCGACCGACTTCAGCCGGTCAAGGACGACGTCGAGGGCCGCCGCCTTCTCACTGACGAACAACACGCTCCGGCCCGCGTGCATCAGACCGGCGATCATGTTCGTGATCGTCTGGCTCTTGCCGGTGCCGGGCGGGCCGTCCAGAACGAACGACTGCCCGGCCACGGCCGCGGCGACGGCCTGCCGCTGCGAGGCGTCGGCGTCGAGCACCAGCGGGCTGTCCTCGGGCGGGCTCAGTTCGTCGATCCGGTGGAGCTCGATCTCCTCGAAGTCGAAACGGTCGGAGGCGAGTCCGGAATTCGGGCCGAGCGCCATCGCCCGTACGAGGTCACTGCCGAGGACGCGGGCCTCGTTGTCCAGCAGGTCCTGGTACATCGACTCCTTGTGGGAGGCGAAGAGCGCGAGCACCACACGGTCGGAGATCTGCCATCCGGCCTTGCCCGCCACCGCGCGAGCCGCGGTGGAGAGCACCGCCTGCAGGTCCGAAGGGTCCTGTTCACCAACCGGCGTCCAGTCGATATGGACTTGGTCCAGCTTCACCCTCAGTGCCGGATTGAGGCGCGGTTCCTCGTCGTCGCTCGCCCTCAGGCGGATCCGGCCGTTGCGCGCGCGCTCAATGACCACCGGCATCAGGATCAGGGGGGCGTCGCTCCCCGTCTCAGCTCCGTCCTCACGCCAGCGAACCATGCCGACGCCAAGGTTGAGGGTCCACAGGCCATAGTCGTTGAAGACCTGCGTCGCTTTGGCGCGCAGGCTGTTCAACGCGCGCAGAAGGGAAGGAGCGGTGGTCTTCTGGGTAACGATTCCGTCGGTGCGGTCGCCCTTCTTCGCGAGGACCACATCGCCGGATCGCATGCCCTCGCCGGCCTCCGGTTCCTCGTCCGGGAGCGGCGCGAAGTCCCAGCCGCGCGCCAGGCCTTCGACGAGCTTCTGTGCGGATGGGGTCGAGATCTCCAGTGTCGCCGACTTGGTGTGGCGAAAATTGAGCAGCCGGTTGCGGCCGCTCAGGTCCACCAAAGAGGTGCGCCAGCTCTCAAGCATCGCCTTGAGGCGGTCGAGTTCCTGGCTGCCCCCGAAGTCACCCGAGTTCGTCACGCTGGTCCCTGATGTTGTCGCTTCTGGGCCAACGGAGCACCGGCGTCGACGGCAGTCTCCTCTGCCGCCAACGCAAAGCGCGGCCACAGACGTCCGTACTGTCCTGGTGGCCGCACAAGTCCCGCTGATCCCCCCTGGATGCGAATCCTACGGTCAGCGCACCAATGCGTGAAGCGATAGTTACGGAACGATTTTCTCGCTGTTCAGGAGCCTCGGTGTGCCCAGCCCGTGGAAGAAACAGCGAAGGGAGCACAACCGACTCCGTCGCCCGGTCCACGGCCTCGGCAGTCCGCCCGCCCAGCGCGGGCGTCTGCTTCAGGTACTGGCGCGGCGTTCCATCAGCCGGCCTGCACGGTGACCGCGTACGGCAGTCGACGCGTCCCGAGGAAGTAGCGGAAGCTCCGTCACTGCCGTAGACCTCTTCCGCGGCGACCCAGAAGCGGCCCTCGGGCAGGTCGGGCAGTGCCCGTCCCCACCGCCAGCAGCTCCGGCACCATGCTTTGACGGCTGCCGCGAACGGCCAGCTTCGAGGCCTTGCCCGCTCATCTGCACCAGGGACTTTTCAGGGCAGTCAGTGCCGCCCGCGGGACTTTCGCCGCCGAACGCGGCAAACCTCCGAAAGATCGGAAGAGCCTCCGTCACAGATCAGAGACCTTTTCAAGGCAAAGCTGCAAGTAGCGGCAGACGAGTCGGGCTGTACGCCGGGAACGGCGCAGCCCGGCGTAGACCCGGTGCAGACTCGGCGTCACCCGCTCGCTGTCACGCTGCTCGGCGAACTCCCCCGGATCAGCCTTTCATGCGGCTTGGTCATGCCCTCGGCCGGGCGGGGCGGGCCTCGCAAGTCCGGTCAACCAGCTCGGACGCGTCCGGCCGCTCCGGCCCCCGGACCGGCCGGGTCCCGGCACGCCAGTCGCCGCGTGAACTCCCGCAAGCCGCTCGCGAGGCTACCGGCAACGACTGCGTTGTCGCCGCGAATCCCTCGCGTCGGTACCCACGTCTCCTGCCTGGTCCGCCGTCGGGCCACGGACCGCCCCCGCCGCTCGGGGAGGTCTTGATGGACCCGCGTGCGGACCCCTCTTCCCGAAATCGTCCCGCTCCGTGCGACGGACGCGCCGCCCTGCCCCGTAGAGCAGAAGCAGGCGACATCAACCCACGGGGAGGGAGTGCGACGTGGCAGGGCACAGAGTCAGAGGTGCCAGGGGTGCGGCGATCGCGGCGGTGGCCATGGCGGCGCTGACCGCGTCACAGGCGCCGGGGGCGGTCCCGGCACGGGCCTCCGTACCCGAGCGGGAGGCACCCGTCGAGCACGGGCCGAGCGTGTCGGGCGACACCCTGTACCGCACCGCACTCCCGCCGCTGCGGACGCGGGAGCGCGAGCGTGGGGCGTCGGTGCGTGGGGCGGCGGGGGCGGGCGCCGCGCTCCCGGCGAGCGTGTTCGCCGCCTACCGGCGCGCCGAGGCGGAGCTGGCGCGCACCGCTCCCGGCTGCCGGCTGCGCTGGCAGTTGCTGGCCGCGATCGGCGAGGTGGAGTCCGGGCAGGCGCGGGGCGGTCGGGTGACGGCGGACGGTACGACCGTGACGCCGATCCTCGGGCCGCGGCTGGACGGCGGCGCCTTCGCTGTCGTACGGGACACCGACGGCGGCGCTTACGACGGGGACCCGGCCTACGACCGGGCGGTCGGGCCGATGCAGTTCATCCCGTCGACCTGGGCCCGCTGGGGCACGGACGGCAACGGCGACGGGCGGGCCGACCCGGGCAACGTCTTCGACGCGGCACTCGCCGCCGGGCGCTATCTGTGCGCGGGCGGGCGGGACCTCTCCGACCCGGCCGCGTTGGACCGGGCGGTCCTCGGCTACAACCACTCGGAGGCGTATCTCCGCACGGTCATGGCCTGGTACGCGTACTTCCTGGAAGGGCACCGGGTGGTGCCGGACAGCTCCGCGAAGGGTTCGGGACGCCCCGAGCCATCGCGGCCGAAACCCACGCCGGAACACACGCGGGAACCCACGCCGAAGCCGACCCCGTTCCCCCGTCCCAGCGGCTCCCCGTCCCGGGCTCCCTCCGCACCTGCCTCGCCGACCGCCGGCACGTCCCGTCCATCAGCCGGGGGCACGGAGACGGAGGAACCCCAACTCCCCGCCCCCGGCACGGACATCGAGTTGCCCGCCGACGACCTGCTGCCCAGCGGCGCCCCGCTGGGCGGCAACAGTGCGGACTCGATGGCCTCCACCCCCTCCACAACCGCGGATACTGGGCGGTAATGTCGCCACTCGCCGGACGGCACGAGACCGGCGGATGAGCGCGAAGGGGTCCTCATGGCGGTGGACATGCCTGACATGCCTGACATGCCTGCGGAGATACAGGCGGCCCACGACCGTTGGCAGCACATGTGGAGCCACCGCGAGCACCTGCTCAAGGTGGCCCGGCGCAGGTCGATGAGTCCGGAGGACGCCGAGGACGCGGTGCACGAGGCCATGCTGCGCGCCGCGGAGCGCCCCGACCTGGACGACGAGCGTCTCGGCGCGTGGTTGACGACCGTGACCATGCGGCTCTGCGTCGACCGGTACCGCCAGGTCAACCGTGAGGCCGAGGTACGCAGCAGCCCCACGCTCGTCGCGCCGGGCCCGGTGCCCGTCGAGGAGGCGGTGTGCGACCGGGCCGAGGCCAAGTGGCTGGCCGTGCGCAGCGGGGAACTGCCCGAGCGCCAGGCCGAAGCGCTCCGGCTGAAGTCCGAGGACCTCGACGTCGGCCAGGTCGCCGTGCGCATGGGGCTGAGCTATCGGACCGTCGAGTCGCTGCTCGCCCGGGCCCGGCGCACGCTGCGTACCTCGCTGGCCGGGACGCTGGGCCTCGCCCTGTTCCTGTGGGGGCGCGGGAAGCTGCGCGCGGGCGGACACGCGCAGGCTGTGGTGGTGACCTCGACGGCCGCGACACTGGTGGTGGCGGGGTTCGTGTTGCCGTACGTCCACGACGGGGACGGGGGCGGGGGCGGGCAAGGCACTCCCCGTCCCTCGGTGTCCCGTATGTCTCAGGCGACCACGCGGACCGTCAGGCCCGACGACCTCGGCCGGGCAGCCACCCCGGACGCCCGCGACCTGTCGGCCGTCTCGACGTCTCACGGAGCGACGCCGACCGTGCCGCCCGGCGATCACGACCGGTCGCTGCTGCCGCTGTCGGTGCCACCGCTGCCGGACGTCTCGCTGTCACCGGTGCCGCCCGTCCCCGGTGCGCCTGGCGTCCCGGGCGTGTCCGGCGTCCCCGGCGTGTCCGGAGTGTCCGACCTGCCGAACGCGTCCGACCTCCCCGACCTCCCCAATCTGCCGGCCGCGTCCGCGATCCCGACGACGCCACCGGCCCTCCCTGAGGCTCCCGCCACATCCTCCGCCACGTCCTCCGCCACGTCCTCCGCCCCGGTCGGCGTACCGACGCCGACCCCGCTGCCGTAGAACCGCGCCAAGAGCGCCGCCGTAGAACCAGTAGCACCACCGCGAAAGTCGCCGCCGTAGAACCAGTAGCACCGCCGCGAAAGTCGCCGCCGTAGAACCAGCAGCACCACCGGAAAAGGCGCCGCCGTCGACCTGGCGGAAACCGCGCCGCAAGACGCCGGAAAAAAATCCGCGTCCGTCGCGACGGACACCCCGCCCCTCCCCGTAGAGCAGATGTCAGAGCTGCTCCATGGCTGAAGGGTGGACCGGATGGGTGTCGAGATCTGTGTGGAAGGGCTGACGAAGTCCTTCGGCCACCAGGTCATCTGGCAGGACGTCTCGCTGACGCTGCCCGCCGGGGAGGTCTCGGTCATGCTCGGCCCCTCGGGCACGGGCAAGTCGGTGTTCCTCAAGACGCTCGTCGGACTGCTCAAGCCGGAGCGCGGTTCCGTGAAAGTCGCGGGCCGGGACGTGACCAGGCTGCGCGAGCGCGAGCTCTACGAAGTGCGGAAGCTCTTCGGCGTGCTGTTCCAGGACGGCGCGCTGTTCGGCTCGATGAGCCTGTACGACAACATCGCCTTCCCGCTGCGCGAGCACACCCGCAAGTCCGAGAGCCAGATCCGGCGCATCGTGCTCGAGAAGATGGACATGGTCGGGCTGCTCGGGTCCGAAGGGAAGCTGCCCGGCGAGATCTCCGGCGGAATGCGCAAGCGGGCCGGGCTGGCGCGGGCGCTGGTGCTCGACCCGGAGATCATTCTGTTCGACGAGCCGGACTCGGGCCTCGACCCGGTGCGCGTCGCGTACCTCAACCAGCTCATCGTCGACCTCAACGCGCAGATCAACGCGACGTTCCTGATCGTCACGCACGACATCGCCTCCGCCCGGCAGGTGCCGGACAACATCGGGCTGTTGTTCCGCCGCGAGCTGGTCATGTTCGGGCCCCGCGAGAAGCTGCTGACCAGCGACGAGCCGGTCGTACGGCAGTTTCTGAACGGCCGGATGCAGGGCCCGATCGGCATGGCGGAGGAGAAGGACGCCGCTCAGGTCGAGCAGGAGCTGGCCCAGCTCGGCGACGGAGCGCACCCGAAGACTCCCGGCAGTCAGGCTCTGACGCCCCGACTGTTGCCGGGGCCGGGCATCACCCGCCCGCCCCGATGGGAGGCGATCGCGAGACGCGAGGCCGAGCTGCACCGGAAAGAGGTGGCGGACGCATGAGCCTGTCACCGACCGGGGCGCTCAGACAGTCGGGGAACCTCTTCGCGATGGCCCTGGACGTCGTCCGGACCGTGCCCCGACGACCGTTCCAGGCAAGGGAGTTCATCCAGCAGGCCTGGTTCGTCGCGAGCGTCACCATCCTGCCGACGGCCCTCGTGTCCATCCCCTTCGGCGCGGTCATCGCGCTGCAGATCGGCAGTCTGACCCGGCAGCTCGGCGCCCAGTCGTTCTCCGGGGCCGCCTCGGTCCTCGCGGTGCTGCGGGAGGCATCGCCGATCGTCACCGCGCTGCTGATCGCGGGCGCCGGCGGCACGGCCATCTGCGCGGACCTCGGGGCGCGGAAGATCCGCGAGGAGATCGACGCGATGCAGGTGCTGGGCATCGACCCCATTCACCGGCTGGTCGTCCCGCGCGTGCTGGCGTCGATGGTCGTGGCGGTGCTGCTCAACGGCCTGGTGTCCGTCGTCGGTGTCGCAGGCGGCTACTTCTTCAACGTCGTGCTGCAGAACGGCACACCGGGCGCCTATCTCGCCTCCTTCACCACGCTGGCCCAGCTGTCCGACCTGTGGGCGGCCGAGATCAAGGCGCTGGTGTTCGGTGCGATCGCGGCGATCGTCGCCTCGTACAAGGGACTTACGGCGAAGGGCGGGCCGAAGGGCGTGGGCGACGCCGTGAACCAGTCGGTGGTGATCACCTTCATGTTGCTGTTCGTGACGAACTTCGTGATGACCGCCGTGTACTTCCAAGTCGCCCCGCAGAGGGGTTAGCCGATGCGACCGACGCGATCCATGCGACCGACTCGACCGACTCGACCGATGCGACCGACGCGCCCCATACGGCCCATACGGCCCATACGGCCCATACGGCCCATACGGCTTCAAAGGCTCCTCGCCCGCCCGCTGCGCTCACTCGAAGCCCTGGGCTCCCAGCTCTCCTTCTACGGCCGCTCGTTGGCGTGGACCGGCCGCACCGTGCGCCGCTACAAGAAGGAGATCCTGCGGCTGCTCGCCGAGGTGAGCTTCGGCCGTGGCGCGCTCGCCGTCGTGGGGGGCACGGTCGGCGTCATCGCCTTCCTGTCGTTCTTCACCGGCACGGAGGTGGGCCTGCAGGGGTACGCCGCGCTCAACCAGCTCGGCACGTCCAATTTCGTGGCGTTCCTCTCGGCGTACTTCAACACCAGGGAGATCGCCCCGCTGGTGGCCGGGCTCGCCCTGTCCGCCACGGTCGGCGCCGGGTTCACAGCGCAGCTCGGCGCGATGCGGATCAGCGAGGAGACCGACGCGCTCGAAGTCATGGGCGTCCCCTCGCTGCCGTTCCTGGTGACCACCCGGATGATCGCCGGCTTCGTCGCGGTGATCCCGCTGTACGTGGTCGGGCTGCTGTCCTCGTACTTCGCCGCCCGCACCATCACCACCGGCTACTACGGGCAGTCCGCGGGCACCTACGACCACTACTTCCAGCAGTACCTGCCGCCGGTCGACGTGCTGTGGTCCTTCGGCAAGGTGCTCGTCTTCGCCGTTCTGATCATCCTGGTGCACTGCTTCTACGGCTACTACGCGAGCGGCGGCCCGGCGGGCGTCGGCGTCGCCGTGGGCCGCGCCGTGCGCACCTCGATCGTCGCGATCAACGTCCTGGACTTCTTCCTGTCGCTCGCGATCTGGGGCGCCAACACGACCGTACGGATCGCGGGGTGAGCGGTATGAGAGTACTGAGACTGCGGTTGTACGGCTTGGTGTTCCTCGCCGTGCTCGGCCTGCTGCTGTCCCTGTCCGTCGCCGTGTACCAGCAGGTGTTCACCTCGGCCGTACGGATCACGCTGGAGGCCGACAGCCTCGGCAACCAACTCGATCCGCGGGCCGACGTCAAGCTGCGCGGGCTGCTGGTCGGCGAGGTGCGCGCGGTGCACACCGACGGGACGAAGGCGACGCTCGACATCGCGCTGAAGCCGGAGTACGTCGCGTACATCCCGTCCGACGTGCACGCACGCCTGCTGCCCAAGACGCTGTTCGGCGAGAAGTACGTAGATCTGGTCGCGTCCGCGCACTCCGCACACTCGTCGGATCGCCCCATCCGCGCCGGGGACGTCATCACCCAGGACCGCACCCGTGTCGGCATCGAACTCCAGCAGCTGATGAACGACCTGCTGCCGCTGCTGCGGACCGTGCAGCCCGGCAAGCTCGACGCCACGCTCTCCGCGTTCGCCACCGCCCTCGAAGGGCGCGGCGACCGGATCGGCGACAACCTCACGCGCGTGGAGGACTATCTGCACCGCCTCAATCCCCACCTGCCGTCGCTCACCGAGGACTTCGCACGCCTGGCCGACGTCGCCGAGGTGTACGGCGACGCGGCTCCCGACCTGATGGAGATCCTGCGCAACACCGTCACCACCAGCCGCACCATCGTCGAGCAGCGGGACCGGCTCGCGTCCGCGCTCACCACGACGGCCACCGCCGCGGGCACCGCGGACGACTTCCTCGACGCGAACGGCGACCGGCTGATCACCCTGGGCCGGGTCTCCCGCCCCACGCTCGACCTCTTCGCCCGCTACTCGCCCGAGTACCCCTGTCTCCTCGCCGGCCTGGTCCGTGAGGAGCAGGCCTCCGAGCCGGCGTTCCGCGGCGGCAAGATGCACATCACGCTCGAAGTCGTCCGCCAGCAGGGGGCGTACGAACCCGGTGAGTATCCCCGCTACGGCGAACGGTCGGGGCCCAACTGCCGCGACCTGCCCCATCCGCCGGTGCCCGCACCCGGGTTCCACCT
Source organism: Streptomyces sp. NPDC050287 (assembly GCF_044459385.1). NCBI lineage: Bacteria > Bacillati > Actinomycetota > Actinomycetes > Kitasatosporales > Streptomycetaceae > Streptomyces > Streptomyces sp. NPDC050287. The sequence goes on from NZ_JBITIY010000001.1 coordinate 736,360, forward strand.
CGACGACGGGTCGAAGAAGGGGAGTTCGTCCGGCCCGTCCGGCGTGTCCGCCACCCGGGCCGAGCAGCGCGCCGTCGGCTCACTGGTGGCACCCGTCATGGGCGTGCCCGCCGACCAGGTGCCGCCGGTCGCGACCCTGCTGTTCGGGCCGATGGCGCGCGGGACGGCGGTGAGCGTCGCATGAGGAACACAGGAGCCCGACAGGCCGCCGCGCCGCTGATCAAGTTCAGCCTCTTCGCCCTGGTGACGATCCTGGCGACGGCCCTGCTCGCCGCCACCATCGTGAACATCTCCTTCACTCCCGAGCGGACGTACCACGCCGTCTTCAGTGACGTCACCGGCCTGGAGAACGGCGACGACATCCGCGTGGCGGGGGTGCGGGTCGGAGAGGTCGAGGGCATCAGCATCAAGGACCGGACGCTGGCGCAGGTCACCTTCTCGGTCAGCGCGGACCGTCCGCTGCTGAACAGCACCGGCGCGGTCGTCCGCTACCGGAACCTCGTCGGACAGCGCTATGTCGCCCTGACCGAGGGCGCGGGAGACGGCACCCGGCTGAAGCCCGGCGCCACGATCCCGCTGTCGCGCACGCAGCCCGCGCTGGACCTCAACGCGCTGCTGAACGGCTTCAAGCCGCTGTTCGCCGCGCTCAGCCCGCAGGACGTCAACCAGCTCGCCACCGAGATCATCCGCACATTGCAGGGCGAGGGAGGCACCGTCAACAGCCTGCTCGCGCACACGGCCTCGCTCACCACGACGCTGGCCGGCCGCGACAAGCTCATCGGCTCGGTGATCGACAACCTCAACACGGTGCTGGAGACGCTGGACAAGCGCGGCTCCCGCTTCTCGGGGCTGCTGGTGCAGTTGCGCCGGCTGGTCTCGGGCCTGTCCGCCGACCGCAAGCCCATCGGGCAGTCGCTGGTGAGCATCGGCGACCTCACGGACGCCACCGCGGGGCTGCTCGAGGACGCGCGTCCGCCACTGAAGGACGACATCGCCCAGCTGAGCGATCTCACCGGAACGCTGAACAAGAACGAGGAGACTGTGGAGGGCGTCCTGAAGCGGCTGCCGAACAAGCTCAACGCGCTGACGGGGACGGCGTCCTACGGCTCGTGGTTCAACTTCTACCTCTGCGACTTCGACGGCCGGATCGTGCTGCCGAAGACGAAGCAGACGCTCACTCCAGACCTGCATGTGGCGAGGGCGAGGTGCGGCGCATGATGAAGCGCTCCCGCAAGCGCCGCCCGGAGCCGTTGGTCAAGGTCCGCGTCGACCCGCCCAAGCTCCCGAACATACGGCTGCTGCCGCGCCGGGCACCCCGCCCCCGCCGTCCGGAACCCCTGGTGAGAGTCCGCATCGACCCACCCAGGCTGCCCCGCATACGGATACGCCGCCCGCGCCTGACCCCGTTCCGCGAGCACAACCCGGTGGTGATCGGAGCGGTCGGCCTCACCGTCCTCGGGCTGCTGGCCGTGGCCGCGTTCAACGCCGACAGCCTGCCGCTGATCGGCGACGGCGAGACGTACAGCGCGGCCTTCTCGGAGGCGGGCGGCCTCAAGCCCGGCGACGAGGTGCGGATCGCCGGGGTCAAGGTGGGCAAGGTCGAGGACGTCGATCTGGACGGTGACCACGTCAAGATCACCTTCAAGATCAAGGGCGACCCGGAATTCGGCACCGAGACCGGCGCGTCGATCCGGGTCAAGACCATCCTCGGCGCGAAGTACCTCGCGCTGCACCCCAAGGGGCCGGGGCAGCTGACGGCCGGGAGCGAGATACCGCTGAAGCGGACGGTCCCGGCGTACGACGTCGTACAGGCGTTCAGCGATCTCACCACGACGACGGAGGACGTCGACACCGACCGGCTCGCGAAGGCCCTGGACACCATTTCCACCACCTTCCAGGACTCACCCGCCGAGGTGAGGGCGTCCATCGAGGGTCTGTCGAAGATCTCCCGGACCGTGGCCTCGCGTGACAAGGCGCTGAGCGAACTCCTGGACCACGCGAACGGCGTCACGGGCGTACTCGCGGACCGCTCCAAGGACTTCTCCGCGCTGGTAGAGGACGGCGACAAGCTGTTCAAGGAGATCAGCAGGCGGCGCGAGGCGATCCACGAGCTGCTGAAGAGCTCCGCCACGCTCGGCATCGAGCTCTCCGGCCTCGTCCACGACAACGACAAGGAGATCGGGCCCGCGCTCAGGGGCCTGGACCGCGTGGTGCGGATGCTCGAACGCAATGAGTCCAGCCTCGACCGGAGCGTCGAGCTGCTCGCGCCCTACGTACGGGTCTTCACCAACGCCCTCGGCAACGGCCGCTGGTTCGACTCCTACGTCCAGAACCTCGTCGCCGCTCCGGTCGAACCGCGGACGGGAGGCTCGCAGTGAACATCCGCCGCAAGTCCGTGAAACGGGTGGCTCTGGTCTGCGCGCTCGTCCTCGTCGCCGCGTTCACGTACGTACTGTGGCCGCGGCCCGGGAATGTCCAGGTCACGGCGTACTTCCCGCGCACCGTCGGTATCTACCCCGGCTCGGACGTGCGCGTCCTCGGTGTCCGGATCGGCGAGGTCAAGAAGATCACCCCGCAGGGCGACCGGGTGCGTGTGGAACTGGCGTACGACGCGGGCCGCAAGGTCCCGGCCGACGCCAAGGCCGCGATCATCAACTCCTCGGTGGTCAGCGACCGTTACGTACAGCTGCTGCCGGTCTACCGCAGCGGTCCGGCGATGCGCGACGGCGCTGTCATCCCCGAGCAGCGCACAGCCGTGCCGGTCGAACTGGACCGCGTCTTCGACAGTCTGCACACGACGGCCGAGGCGCTCGGCCCCAAGGGCGCCAACAAGAACGGCTCGCTGTCGCGGCTGCTCGGGGTGAGCGCGGACAACCTCGACGGCCAGGGCGAGAACCTCAACCAGACGGTCAAGGACCTGTCCGAGGCGGTCACCACGCTGTCCGACGGCCGCAAGGACCTGTTCGGCACGGTGCGGAACCTCCAGGTGTTCACTGCGGCGCTGGCCGCCGACGACAAGAGCGTGCGGTCGTTCAACACCAGCCTCGCCGAGGTCGCGGACCAGCTTGCGGGCGAGCGCGATGATCTCGCGGCCGCGCTCAAGAACCTGGGGACGGCACTCGGAGACGTCGCCGGCTTCGTGAAGAAGAACAAGAACTCGCTGACCTCGAACGTGAAGGGCCTCAGCAAGGTGACCAAGGTGCTCGTCACCCAACGGGCCGCGCTGGAGGAGCTGTTGAAGGTCGCTCCCACGGGTCTGTCGAACCTGAACAACGCCTACAACCCGTCCGCGGGCACCCTCGACACCCGCAACAACGCCCAGCAGGCGCAGGATCCGGCCTCCCTGCTGTGCTCCGTACTGAGAACGACAGGCGACGAAGGCGGCAAGAATCCCGACTGCAAGGAGCTCAAGGAGCTCTTCGACTCCCTGCCGAAGGTGCCTCAGGGCTCCGCGGTGACCGGCACGGTCGACCGCACCCTCGGCGGAATTCTGGGGGCCGACGCATGAGCGCGCTACGCAGGAGCGCACTGGGCAAGGGCGGGGCGGTCGCCTGGGCGGCCGTCGGCTCGCTGCTGCTGACCGGCTGCGAGTTCAACGGCTGGTACGACGTCCCGCTGCCCGGCGGTGCCGCCGCGGACGGCCACGCCTACCACGTCACCGTCGAGTTCCGGGACGTACTCGACCTGGTACCGCAGTCGGCGGTGAAGGTCGACAACGTCACCGTGGGCGCGGTCGAGAAGGTGCGGCTGAACGGCTGGCACGCGCGCGTACGGCTGCGGGTCGCCGACTCGGTGAAGCTGCCCGCCAACGCGGTCGCCGAGCTGCGCCAGACCAGCGTGCTCGGCGAGAAGTACGTGGCGCTCTCCGCCTCGCCCGACACCGCGCCCGTGGGCCGACTCGGCGACGGCGACCGCATCCCGCTGTCCCGCAGCGGCCGCAACCCGGAGATCGAGGAGGTGCTGTCCGCGCTGTCCGCACTGCTCAACGGCGGCGGAGTGGCCCAGCTCAAGACGATCACCGTGGAGCTGAACAAGGCCCTGAACGGCCGGGAGAACCGGGTCAGGTCTCTGCTCGAGGAGCTGAACACGTTCGTCGGCGGCCTGGACGACCAGCGTGCGGACATCGTCCGTGCCCTCAAGGCTGTAGACGCGCTCGCCGAGCGGCTCGGGAAGGAGAAGAAGACGATCGCCCAGGCCGTCGACACGATGCCGCCCGCCCTGAAGGTCCTCGCCGACCAGCGGCGCGACCTGACGAAGATGCTCACCGCCCTGGCGAAGCTGGGCAGGACGGGCACCAGGGTGGTCACGGCCTCGCACGACGACACGGTCGCGAACCTCAAACAACTGCGGCCGATCCTGCAGCAATTGAACAAGGCGGGCGACGATCTGCCCAACTCTCTTGAACTGCTGACTACTTACCCGTTCCCGCGCAACGCGGTGGACGCCGTCAAGGGCGACTACGTCAACCTCGACATTACCGCCGACCTCGATCTGTCGGACCTCTACGGGAACCTGGCGGGCGGGTCCGACAAGTCCGGCAACGGCAACTCCCAGGGACCCGGAACCCCTGACGTACCCGGTCTTCCGGATCTGCCGGCCGTCCCGACGCCCACGGCGCTGCCCAGCACCCCGAGTGTGCCGCCCCCCTCGGTCCCGTCGGCCCCGTCGGTCCCGTCGGCCCCGTCGGCCCCGTCGGGCGGCGGCGGTCCGCTGTGCCCGCCGGTGTGCACCAGCGGCTACACCACCCGAGGAGAGCTTCCCGCGGGGATCGACCTCGCGCTCGCGGAGCTGATGCTGAAGGGGGTTCAGCCGTGATCACACGTACGGTCAAAGTCCAGTTGCTCGCCTTCGCCGTCGTCACCGCCGTCGGGGTGTCGTACGTCGGCGCCGAGTACACGGGCCTGGTGGACGACGTCCTGGGCCACGGTTACACCGTGCGGGCGGACTTCGCCGACTCCGGAGGCATCTTCCCCGGCGCCGAGGTCACCTACCGCGGGGTGCCGGTGGGCCGCGTCGGCGCGCTGCGGCTGACCGGCTCCGACGGGGTCTCTGTCTCCCTCGACATCAAGGACGGCGCACCGCGCGTTCCGGCGGACACGCTCGCCGTGGTGGCGAACCGTTCGGCGGTGGGCGAGCAGTACGTCGATCTGCAGCCGCGTACCTCCCACGGCCCGTATCTGCTCGACGGCAGCTCCATCCCACGCGGCAGCACCCGCGTGCCGCTGCCCACGACGGACCTGGTCCTCAGCCTGGACCGGCTGGTGAACTCGGTCGGCAAGGACGATCTGCGGGTCACGGTCGACGAGTTGGGCAAGGCGTTCTCCGGCACCGGACCGAACCTGAGCCGGCTGGTGGAGTCGGGCAACGCGCTCGTCGAGTCCGCGTCCGACTCACTGCCCCAGACGATCTCACTCATCGAGGACTCGCGGAAGGTTCTCAAGACGCAGGCCGACCAGGGCTCGTCCATCAAGTCGTTCGCGCACGATCTGGCGGCGCTCTCCGCACAGCTGAAGTCGAGCGACGGGGACCTGCGCAAGCTGATCGGCAACGCGACGCCGGCCGCGCAACAGGTGAACTCGCTGCTGAAGTCCACCGGACCACGGCTGTCGGTCCTGCTGGCCAACCTGATCAGCGGCGGCCAGGTCACCTTGGCGCAGCTGCCCGGCGTGGAGCAGGCCCTGGTCACCTTCCCGGCAGTGGTCGCGGGCAGCTACACGGTCGTTCCGGGCGACGGCACCACCCACTTCGGCCTGGTGGTGAACGCCGACGACCCGCCGCCGTGCACCCAGGGATACGGGACGACACGGCGCGACCCCGCGGACACCAGCACGCGCGGGGCGAACACCGACGCGCGCTGCACGGCCCCGCGCGGAAGCAAGACGTCGGTGCGGGGCGCGCAGAACGCCCCCGGCGCGTCCGCCGCTTCCGGCGGCACGAACCGGACGGCGTACGTCACGCCGTACGACCCGGAGACCGGCACGGCCACCGGCCCGGACGGAAGGCCCGTCGAGATCGGCTCGACGGGCGGCCAACAGGCCGTGTTCGGAAAGGATTCGTGGCAATGGCTGCTGGTTGGACCGACGGCATGAGCAGGGCCCTGACGGGCAGGGCGTGGTCGGTGGGGCTTGTGGTGGCGACCGTCCTCACCATCGCGCTGACGATCTGGCTGGGCCTCGGGCTCTACGACCAACGTGAGGCGGAGCAGCGGCGCCAGGACATCCTGGCCGCGAGCCGCCAGTCTGCGCTGAACTTCACCTCGCTCGACTACCGGCACTACGACCGGGACAGCGCGAATGTCCTCGAGGACGCCACCGGCGACTTCAAGAAGCAGTTCGCCGCGCAGACCGGGCAGTTGACCAGGCTCGTCGCCGAGAACAAGTCCGTGTCCGAGGGCCAGGTCCTCGAAGCGGGCATCGTCCGGTCCGACGAGCACTCGGCCCGCGTCCTGGTGGTCGCCGACAGCAAGGTGACCAACACCGCCGCGCCCGAGGGCGAGGCCCGTACCTATCGGCTGCAGCTCGACCTGGTGCACCGGGGCGGCCGCTGGCTGACCTCCGACGTCGAGTTCGTCGGCTGACCGCACCCTCCCCGCCGTACCACCATGAGGAGCAAGACCGTGGCGAAGACGACCACCCGAGGCAGCGGCTCGGGTCCCGGCACCCGGCACACCATGACCGCGGCTGCCCGGGCGGCGGCCAAGCGTGCGGAGCGCGGCCGCCGCGAGCCGGGCCCGGCGGCCACCGACGAGGAGGCCCGGGGGCGGACCGAGGCACCGGCCGCCGGACGCACCGTGATCGTCGAGGCGGAGGAGGAGGTCGGCTGGGACGACCCGCCTGAGCCCTCGCAGGAACCCTTGGGGAGGGACCCGCGGCGGGAGGAGGACGAGCCCGGCCCCGGTACGGCGACGCGGCGCGGTCCGCGCCGGCGACTCAACGCGGTCCTGTGCGTCCTGCTCGCGGCGGGCCTGGTCGTGGTCGGCGTGCTCGGGTGGCGCCACCGGGAGGACGTGCGGGCCGAACAGGCCCGGGTACAGGCACTCACGGCCGCGCGGCTGGCGGCGCCCGTCGTGCTGTCGTACGACTACCGGCATCTGGACCGCGACTTCGCCGCGGCGCGCGCCCGGCTCACCGGGCACTTCAGCGACGCGTACCGGAAGACCACCACGAAGGTGGTGGGGCCGACAGCCAGGAAGTACCACGGGGTGGTGAAAGCGACGGTGGCGCAGCCCACCGGCGGCTCCCCCGCAGCCTCCGTGGTCTCGTCTTCGGCGGACCGGGCCGTGATCCTCCTCTTCGTCAACCAGGTGACGACGAGCACCCAGGTCTCAGGCTCCCGGGTGGACCTGAACCGGGTGCGGATGACGCTGACCCGTACCGCCGACGGCTGGAAGGTGAGCGCCGTCGACGCGCTCTGACCTGCGTTCGAGTACGAAGTCCGGGTCGGTCGGTACGCGCATCAGCCGGGCGGCGAGACTCATCGGGCACCCCTCTTGATCTGGCGGAGGATGGTGTCGTCGGTGATCTTGGTGTCGGCGGCGAGCAGGAATGCCTTGCTGAGGATGAGGGAGAGCCGTGCGTCCTCGAACGGCAGGAACACCTTGCCGTTGCCCTTGCCGCGGGACGGGACGACGCACAGGTAGGCGCCGTCGGGCTCCATCAGGATGTTGGCCGAGCCCAGATGGATCCTGTACGTCGTCAGGTCCCCGCGGACCACCAGGAAGCGGCCGTCGAGCGAGCACCGGCCGGCGATCTTCAGGCGCGGCAGGATCCGTTCCAGCGCCGCGCGGCGGACCTCGGCGCTCGCCGTCAGCGCACCGAACGTGGCCGTGCGCCAGTACTCGGCATGGCGGTCCTCGCCCCGGTCGGTCCAGTCGGGGTCGGCGGCGATCGAGGTCACGCCCACGAACAGGTCGACGTCGCGCATCGCCTCGCTGAACACCAGCGGGGGCACCTCCGCCAGCGGCACCTCCCGCCGGCGTCTGCCGTCGCGCCGCTCGAAGCGGACCTGGTCCGTCGCGGCGTGCTCGGGCGCGTAGCCGCCGCCGTCGTCGTCCGCGGCGGGCTCGTGGTGGAAGCAGGCCCGCCACTCGCCGTCGCCGAACTCGGCCCGCGCCTTCCCGTCGTAGCCGCCGTCGTGCCGGCCGAGGAAGTTGGCCTGCCAGCCGCGTTCCTTGAACAGCGCGTAGAGCTGCGGGTAGTGGACGATGTGGGCGGCGAACCGGTTGGAGTAGACGCCGGTCTCCTCCTCCGCCGGGGTGAGAAGGTAGATCTCCCGGAATGCCTGCTTGAACGGCTGTCGCAGCCGCTCGGCGACGAGCCGCTCCCGCCACGTCCTGATGTCGTCCGTCGACGCCCGGATGGGATGCCACAGCCGGACGCGCTCGGGCTCGCCGGGCGGCTCTGCCATCGGCGCCACCGCACGCCACTCGCCGTCGTCGGCGTACAGGAACTCCCAGATCAGGCCGCGGACGAGAACCCCGGTGACCGGATGGTCGCGGTAGTAGCGGCACCACTCGTCGTACGGCCACTCACGGCCGGCCGACATCAGCGCCTCGACGCGGGCCCGCTCGGCCGACAGCGTGCCCCGCACTTCCTTGGCCAGGGCCTTCAACTCCCGCAGTTCGTCCGGGAAGCCGTCCTTCACTGCCGCCGGGGCCGTGCGGGACGTCCCCCCGTCGGGGCGGGTGAAGGTGAGCCGCACGGTCGTCGCGTCCTCGATCGCCACCCGTACCCGGTGTCCGCCCAACTCCCGTTCCAGCGAGCCGTCCGGCGCCAGGCCGTGGTCCGGCACGCTGCGCTCGATGAGCTGCCCTGCCGTGATGCCCTGCTTGCCGGCTGCCGTCACCAGCGCGGTGTCGAGCTGCTTGCGCAGAGCCCGGTGCTTGATCCGGGAGCGCAACCGCCACAGGGTCTCCAGCGAGGTCGGATCGCCGGTCTCGGCCAGCGCGTTGATCGCCGCGCCCGCGAGCTTGAGGTCCTCGATCACGCCGTTCCCATGGCCGCCGGTCCGCAGAGCGAGCGCGCCGAGGTGCCGCACCGCGGCCGGGCCGCCGGTCAGCGCGGCCGCCCAGACGACGCCGCGCGCCAGGTCCCCGTCGTTCTGGTGGACGACGTAGTGGTAGTGGTGATCGCCGTGGATCCAGCCGGTGTGCGCACCGCTTCCCGTGCTGCACAGCACCTCGTCCCCGGCCAGTGACCGCAGGACATCGGCCACGACGTCCCGCGCCGACGCCGCGTCCGCGAGTTCGAGGCACGTCCCCCGCCACCTCTGCGTGGGACGCGGCCCCGACAGGCTCACCAAGTGCCGTACGAAGCCCGCCAGTTCCGCCGTCGGCGAGGTCTTCGCACGGTCGCGCAGCGGGGCCGCCCAGGGAGCGTCGGCGGGGATGAGTCCGTCGGGGATGTGTGCGTCGTCCACGCTCGCGAGCAACGCACGGAGGCGCTGGACGAGCGACGTGCGCAGGCGCGCCTCGACCGTGGCGGCCATGAGCTGCGTGTGGGCGTGCCGCAGCCAGGGCATGACCGCACGGCGGCCGTCGGCGTCGAGCTGGTCGACGGCGTTCAGCACGAGCCCCAGCGCATGGGCGAACCGGTAGCCCATGGCGTACTCGGTGGCGCGGAGCAGCATCACGGCGACCTCGTCGGGTGTCCAGCCCCGCACCCGCGAGATCAGGGGCTCGATCTCGGTGTCGTACTGCCAATAGCTCGTCTTGTCGAAGCGGGCGGCCAGCATGAGGCACAGCACCGCGGCCCTGCCCTCCTCGTCCGCGCAGGCCGCGAGCCGCCCGTCGATCTCGGCCTGGGTCGCCGCGCCCGCCGCCCTGGATCGCCGGTGCTCGTGCCCCATGAACCGACGGAACCCGGTCCGCCGGCCTTCCAGGAGGTCGACGAGCCACCGGACGCGGTCGAGCGCGGCGGACCTTACGTCGTCGAGCGAGTCGTCCCTACGGGATTCGGCCACCAAGGCGTCGTACAACATGGCGGGATGATGACAGAGGGGACTGACAACACGATCAGCGCGAAGGAACCCCTTGGGGCGGCCATCGGATGAAGGCGTGGAAGTACGGCGTCAAGTTCAGCCACAGGGCGACCGCTCGGGGCACAGACTTCATCTGGAAGCACATGAGGATCTTCGGCCTGCACAGCCACAGAATCAGTGGGATGTCCCGGTGGAAGTTCCTGCATTACCACCGGCGCGGGCCGGGTGGAATCGGAAACCATCGCCCATGGCAAGGGCGGAGCACAGGATCAGACGAAGGCCGCCCCCACGTCCGGCAAACCCTCAGGTGAGCGACTCAGTACGAGCCACCGTTCGAGGCCGGAAGAAAAAGAACAAGCTCAGTATCAGTACGTGAAGTCGCCAGGGTGGCATTCGGGGCGCGCGCGTCCGCCCGTCGCTGCAGCGGTACGGTATGCGGCAGTCGATCGTGCGTTCTACGGTCGCTGACCAACAAGGGGGTTTCATGAATCACCGCCGCCCGCGCCACCCGCGGAGAGTGATCGCCAGAGCGGTCGGTTCGGCGGGTGCGCTGGCCGTCGCGCTGGGGCTGGGGATGACGCCGGCGATGGCTGCCGGGAAGACGTCGGCCACGCCTACGGCCACCGGGTTCTCGCCCGACGAACCCGACCCGGACACGGACTGGGCACCCGAGAACGACGAGGGGCCGCTGGCCCAGAAGTCAGTGCACCCTGAGGCGTTCGCAGCCGGCCGTACGGCCGCGTCCGCTCTGCAGCTCAAGATGCCCGCGCCGACCGGGCCGCACAGCGTGGGCATGGTCGGCCTGCACCTCGTCGACTCGTCCCGTACGGATCCGTATGTGGGCGGCAAGCGCGAGGTGATGGTGTCGCTCTGGTATCCGGCCACCGCCACGTCCGGGCACTATCAGGCGCCGTGGATGCCGTCGATCTCCGGCGGCCACTACCTCACCACGCACGGGATGTCGCCGCAGCAGGTGACCCTGCCGAAGACCGCGGGCCATGTCCTCGCCCCGGTGAAGACCTCGCTCGGCAAGCTGCCCGTCCTGCTGTACTCGACCGGGCTGCACTCGGACCGCGCGCAGGGCACCGCGCTCGCCCAGGACCTCGCCAGCCGCGGCTACCTCGTCGTCACCGTCGACCACACCCACGACGCCAACGAGGTGCAGTTCCCCGGCAACCGGCTCGAGCTCAACAGGATGCCGCCGGGCACCCACTCCTCCGACACGCTCAAGATCCGCGCGGCCGACATCAAGTTCGTCATCAACGCGCTCGGCAAGATCAGCAGTGGCGGCAACCCGGACGCCGGCCACGCGACGCTGCCCGCCGGGCTGGCGCAGTCGGTGGACACGTCCCGTATCGGGATGTTCGGCTGGTCGCTGGGCGGCGCGGCGGTCGACACCGCCATGCAACTCGACAAGCGGATCGATGCCGGTGCCAACCTGGACGGCCAGTTCTTCGGGACGGCGCCGAGCAAGGACCTGGACCGCCCCTTCATGCTCTTCAGCTCCGGCAGCCACAATCGCAACAACGACGGTTCATGGCGCACGCTGTGGTCGCATCTGAAGGGGTACAAGGTCGACATCAAGCTCCATGGCGCGGCGCACCTGTCGTTCTGCGACCAGGAGTGGATGGTGCCGCAGGAGGCGGGCCTGCTCGGGCTCTCCCAGGCTCAGATCCAGCAGCAGTACGGCACGATCGATCCGAACCGGGCGGTCCAGGTGCAGCGCGTCTATCTCGCCGCCTTCTTCGACCAAGAACTGCGTCACAAGCACAGCACCCTGCTCGACGGGCCCACCGACAAGTACCCGGAGATTTCTTTCGTCCGCTGACGGACAGTCGACCGGACACCGAAGGGCCGGGCCTGTCCGCGGGTCCGCCCTTCGGTCTCTCCCAGGGGCGGTAACGCATGCGTCGCCGCCGTCCAGGTCCCCGTCAACTCGAGCGACGCATGTGGCGAACTTGTGACGGCTCTGTGGCAGGAGGGAGCTAAAGTGTTCGTGTTACCGAACGTTTGGGCGCCCGGCGCCAGTTGAGATAGGACCCGCTGCTCTGCCCTCCGCACCCCGGACGCCGCGCCGACACCGCATCCGCCGCCGCGCCGATATGCCGATGCTTGGCGGCGTGCGCCCGCCAATAGCCTTACTTGTCGTACTCCTGCTGGCGGTTGCCGCCTTGACCGTGATCGGCCTCGACGGCGTCCACACCGCGGGCTTTCCGCAGGCCGTGCTGGACGGGGAGCAGCGGATCGCCGCGGACACCGCGCTGTCGACACGCACCGCGATCGACACCGAGGCGAGCACGGTGCGCCGTACGGCCGACGCCTACCAGGGGACGAGCACGTCGGCCCCCGCGAACGCACTCACGGCGCTGGCCTCTGTCAGGAAGGCGGTCCTCGGCAGCGCGCTGCTCGATCGGCGCACCGGCAAACTGCTGGCAGCCGGCGGCAAGACGGTGCCGCTGGCCGGAGTGGACGTCGCCAGGACGGCGTCCGGGCACGGGGCGATCCCACCCCGGCTGGTGACGTCGGGCGGCACACGGCAACTGCTGTACTTCGCCAAGGTCACGCTGCCCGCGCAGGACGACCCCGACCAGGACCAGGCCCCGAGCCGGCCCGCGCGGCAGTGGCTGCTGGTGCTCTGCGAGGCGCTCCCCGCCCCCACGGCGTACGGCGACGGACGCACCGCCGAAGTGCTGGACGCGAGAGGCACAGCGCTCGCCACCACAATCCACGGCACTGCGTCACCGGCCGCCGCCGACAGGAGCCTGCCCGCCGCGGCGGCCCGCGCGGCGCACGGGGCGGGGAGTGACACCGACGCCTCGGGAGGCCTGCTGGGCGCCGCCACCGGAAGCCGGCGCACCGTGGCCGGCTGGGCCCAGGTCGCCTCGGCGACCGGCCCGGGCGATACCGACGACCTCGGTCTGGTGGTGCTCACCTCCCGCGCGGTGCCCGCCACGACCACCGCCAGCGACTACTCGCGCTTTGCGCTCGATGCCGCCGGGGCGCTGGCCGGGGTCGGGCTGCTGCTCGGGCTCGCCCTGTACCTCTCCGTGCAGCGGCCACTGCTGCGGCTGTATCTGTCCGCCGGCCGCCTCGCGCGGGGCGTGACCGGGGGTGCTCCGACCGCGTGGGCGGAGCTGTCCCGGCCGGTTCCTGTGCACAGCTTCGGTGAACTGGCACGGATCGGGCGGGCGCTGGACTCACTGCGCCGGCAACTGCTCGGCGAGAGCGGCCCGCAGGAGTTCCCGGCCCGGCGCGGACCGGGCTACCGGGCACTGGCCGTGGCCGGCGTGGTGATGGTGGCCTGCTGGTCGGTGCCGATGATCTTCCTGCTGAACCGGGCGGACACCGCGACCGCGGTTCCGGCTCCGGTCCTTGCCGACCAGCAGACACGCACCGAGATCGCGACGAACCGGATCCGGCAGTCCCTCGACCAGTCGTACACCGATCTGAGCGACGCGGCCGCGAGTCTGGCGGGCAGGAGCCGGGCCGCTCAGAGCGAGGTTCTGCGGAAGTCCCTCGCCGACCACAAGCAGTACCGCTCGCTGTATCTCCTGGATCGCTCCGGGGACATCACGCTGAGGGTGGGCGACGCACCGCTGCGCACCCTCGTCCATGTGCCCCGCGGTGGCGGGATCACCACCGTCAACACCTCGGGCCGGATCCCGGCGATCGCCGCCTACGCCCAGGTCCGGGCCGGCAAGGGCAAGGCCCCGGCGGCCGGGACGGTCCTGTTCGGCGAGATCGACGTGAAGGTGCTCAACTCCATCCTGTCGAGGCCGAAGCTGGGCAGCGTCTGGGTGACGGACCGTGACGAGAAGGTGCTGGCGGCGAGCGTCGGTTACCGCGCCTTCCAGTCGCTGCCCGACTCCGACCTGACTCGTCTCGCCCGCACCACTCAGGGCGCCCCGGGGACCGCGGGGACCGCGACCTCGGCGGTGCAGCTCACGTCCTCCGGCCCCTCGGTCGACGCCGCCGCGCCGCTGGCGCAGAGCGGCCCGACGGCCGGTCTCGGCTGGCACGTGGTGACCGCGGAGCCCGCGGCAGCCCTCCGGATCCCCGCGCTGCAGGCCGAGCAGCGCACCATGCTCGCCGGCATCCTGGCCCTCGCCGTGAGCGCCGCATGCCTGGGCTGGCTGCATGTCGTGGTGATCCGGCCGCTGCGCGCGGTCGCCGTGCTCGTCGAGCGGCTCGCCGGAGGAGACCGCCGTACCGTGCTGCACCCCGTCAACCACGACGAGATCGGCTCGGTCACCCGCAGCCTGGAGCTGGTGCGCCAGACCCTGGCCGAACGTGACCGGACGGCCAGATCCGGCCATGTCGCCGGGCCCTCGCGGTCCCTGCGTGTGAACACCCTCCAGCGGTAGAAGGACGGAATCGGCGTGCTTTTCCTCTATGTCATCGTCCTGTTGTGCTGCGCCGCGCTGTGGATCGCCGGAATCCTGGAGCAGCGGCGGCACTTCGACTCCCTGGAGCAGATACCCACGCGGGTGCTGGTCAACGGTATCCGCGGCAAGAGTTCGATCACCCGGCTGTGCGCGGGCGCGCTGCGCGGCGGCGGCCTGGTCACGGTGGCCAAGACCACCGGCACCGCGGCCCGGTTCATCCATCCGGATGCCACCGAGGAGCCGGTGTACCGCAAGTTCGGTATCGCCAACGTCGTTGAGCAGATCGGCATCGTCCGGCGGGCGGCGACCTACCGGCCGGACGCGCTGGTGATCGAGTGCATGGCGGTGATGCCCGCGCTGCAGGAGATCAATCAGGAGAAGCTGATCCGTTCCACGATCGGCGTGCTGTGCAATGTCCGCGAGGACCATCTGGAGGAGATGGGGCCGACGCTGGACGACGTCGCCCGCTCGCTCTCCCGCTCGATGCCGGTCGGCGGGGTGTGCGTGACGGCTGAGAAGGACCGGCTGCACATCCTCCAGGAGGAGGCCGACAAGCGGAACTGCCGGCTGATCGCGGTCGATCCCGAGGCGGTGACCGACGCGGAACTGCGGGGCTTCAGCTGGTTCACCTTCAAGGAGAACGTGGCGATCGCGCTCGCCGTCGCCGAGCTGCTCGGCGTGGAGCGGCAGACCGCGATGCAGGGCATGTGGGACGCGCCGCCCGACCCGGGCGTGCTGTCCGTGGAGCGCTACGTCACCCCCGAGGGCAAGCGACTGCGGTTCGCCAACGTCTTCGCGGCCAACGATCCCGAGTCGACGCTGATGAACGTCAAGCAGCTGGAGGATCTCGGCGCGATCAGGCAGCCGCTCGGCGTGGTCATCAACTGCCGCCCGGACCGGGTGGAGCGCAACGGCCAGATGGGCACGATCGTCTCCGACCTCGCCGCCGAGACGGTGTTCCTGATCGGCCACCCGACCAAGAGCGCCCGCGACGCGATTCCGGACGGCTTCACCGGGCGGGTGGTGGATCTCGGCGGCGACCGCAGGGACCCCGAAGAAGTGACCGCGGCGATCCTCGCGGAACTCGGCCCGGCTTCCTCGCTGGTGGCGATCGGCAACATCCACGGCCAGGGCGAGCTGTTCCTGGAATGCCTCGCCGAGTTGCCGCTGGACGATTCCGAGGACTTGTTCGACGCCATTCCCGACGGCGACGGCCTCGACCAGGAGACCATGCAGATCGCCCTGCCCCGGCCGCGGGTCTCGGTGGCCCGGCCGCCCGACCCGGAGCCGTACAGCTGGGTGGCACCGCTGGAGACACCGACGTACGCCTTCCGCATCCCGGAACAGCGCGACCTCGCCCGCCGGGCCGCCGCCCGCCAGGGTCGGAGCGATGACCAGAGCACCGCGGACGACCCGCACGACCCCCACGATCCGTCCCAGCTCACGAGGAACCCGTGATCCCCGCCAATCTCAACGCACAGACCGCCGCGCTCGGGATCGCCCTCGGGCTGGTCTTCTCGCTCGTCTGCTATCTGACCACCAACCTCTCCCCCGGGGGGATGATCACCCCGGGCTGGATCGCCCTCACACTCGTCACCGACGTGCGGATGGCCGGGCTGATGGTCGCTGTAGCGACGGGAACGTACTTCCTGACGAAGCTGGTGCAGCGCACGGTGATTCTCTACGGCAAGCGGCTGTTCGCCGCCGTGGTGCTGTGCGCGGTGCTGATGCAGAGCACCGTGATGCTCGCCCTCAGCCACGAGTTCCCGCTGCTGTACACCTCACAGACCCTTGGCTTCATCGTCCCCGGGCTGGTCTCCTACCAGCTGGCCCGTCAGCCGATGGCGGCCACGGTCATCTCGACCACGGCGGTGACCCTGGCCACGTACGTGGTGCTGGTCTCCGGTCTGTTGATCGGTGTCCTGCCCACCGGCTGACCCGCTCACCACCCTCTCACCTCACAGTTCCAGGAGGATCGGCCATGCACTCCCAACCCGTCAGCAGACGCAGCCACCCGACTCGCCGCGCCGTGTTCCGGACGATCGCGGGCGTGGCGGCCGCCGGGGTGGCGGGCGGGTACGCCTGGGACCGCCTCGGGCACGGCGGCGACGACGGTGGTGGTACGGCCGCCGACGGCACGGGCGCCGGCACGGGCGCCCGGGCCACCGGGCCCCACACCTTCGAGCGGCTGTCCGCCCCCGCCCGCACCGTGGTCCGTGCCGCCGACGGCGGCACGCTCGCCACTTTCACCGACGGCGCCCGTACGGCCGTACTCATCGGGCCCACCCGCACCTTCAGCGAGCCGCGGACCACCGAGGCCAAGGTGACCACGGACGCCTGGGTGCGGGTGCTGCCGCACCCGTGGCAGCGGGGCATGGAGAAGTCCGCCTGGTTCAAGAGCTGGTTCCGCAAGGCGCTCGGCGACAGCAGCCCGGACGTGTTCGCGGTGGCGTTCCAGTACAGCAGCGCCGGGGCGCCCGACAAGCACAACGCGGCCGGCGTGCGCTACGCGGGCACCGCACACTTCGGCCCGCGCAATGGCGCGGTCAAAAACCCGCTGGACTTCGCTTACTACGACGAGAAGTCAGATTTCTACGATTATCTGGGCATTGACTGGACCTTCCCGGACGGCACGCGCGCGCAGCCGGAGAAGGCCCGCTACGGCGATGTCGACTGCTCCGGCTTCCAGCGTCTGGTGTGGGGCTACCGCATGGGCATCCCCATGCACAACACCAACACCCGGGGCACCGGTCTGCCGCGCCGCGCCTTCGCCATCGCCGCCCACGGTCCCGGCCGCCTGGTGATCCCCCACACCGGCAAGCAGCAGGCCACCGACCTGGACGTCCTGCAACCCGGCGATCTGGTCTTCTTCGCCATCATCAAGGACCGGCCGGACTTCATCGACCATGTGGGCATGTACATGGGCCTCGACGACCAGGGTCGGCACCGCTTCTACTCCAGCCGCTCCGCCGCCAACGGCCCGACCCTGGGCGACCTGTCGGGCCACGCGCTGCTGGACGGCACCGACTTCTACGCCCGCGGCTTCCGGGCGGCCCGCCGTCTGTGACTGAAGCCGTGTGTGCGCCGCCGCTTCACCTGACCTGCTGATCCGAGGACCACTGCCATGACCGCCATCCCCGCCGTCCAGCCCGCCGTAGAGCAGCGAGGCCGCCGGGCGGCGAACCGCCGCGGCGACCGGCCGGAAGACGTCCCGCGCTGGGAACGCCCGGCGCTCGCCGCGGTGCTGGCCGTGGCCACGGCGCTGTACTCCTGGGGCATCGGGCACGCCGCGCTCCACCCCTTCTACGGTGCGGCGATACGGTCGATGGCCGACAGTTGGCGTGCGTTCGTCTTCGGCGGGCTCGACGCCGCTGGTTCGATCAGCATCGACAAGCTGCCCGGCGCCTTCTGGCCCGACGCCATCTCCGTCTGGCTCTTCGGCCCGCACACCTGGGCAGCCGCGCTCCCGCAGGTCGTCGAGGGCGTGCTCACCGTATGGCTGTTGCACCGGATCGTACGGGCCTGGGCCGGCCCGTTCGCCGCGCTGATCGCCGCGCTGGCGCTCACCCTCACCCCGGTCGCCGTGGCGCTCAACCGTGCCACCATCCCGGACACCGCGCTCACCCTGCTCCTGGTGGCGGCCGCCGGAGCGCTGCAGAAGGCGGTGCGCACCGAGCGGCTGCTGCCGCTGATCACCTGCGGGGTCTGGGTCGGGCTCGCCTTCCAGGCGAAGATGCTGCAGGCGTGGCTGGTGTTGCCGGTCTTCGCCGCCGTGTACCAACTCGTCGCACCCGGCAGGCCGTTGCAGCGCGCTCTGCGCGTCCTGGCGGGCGGGGCGGTCACGCTGGCGGTCTCCTGCTCCTGGATGCTGATGGCCTGGGCGACACCGGCCGCCGACCGCCCGTACCTGGACGGAACGTCCGACAACAATCCGTTCGCTCTGGTCTTCGGCTACAACGGCCTGAGCCGTTTCAGCAGCGATCCGACCGCGTTCGGCGCCGTTGCGGGCACCGCCGCCAGCCGCACCACCGGCAACACCGGCTGGGACATGCTTGTCAACGACACGGTGGGCCCGCAGGTCGCCTGGTTGCTGCCGCTCGCCGTGCTCGCCGCGGTCCTGGGCGTCGTCTGGCGCGCCGGGCTGCCGCGAACCGACCTGCCGCGCGCGGGATTTGTGATGTGGGGTGGCTGGCTTGCCGTGCACGCCCTGGTGTTCAGCGCCTCCAACGGAAACCACGCCTACTACACGGCCGTCATCGCCCCGGCGCTCGCCGCGCTGACCGGCGGCGGCCTCGACCTCTTCCGCTCGGAGTATGAGGCGAAGTACAAGTCGGAGCCGGAGGCGGAGCACGAGGCAGCCGGCCGACGGCACATGGCGCTGCCGGCGGCGATCACGCTGACGTCGGCGTGGGCGCTGGTGCTCGACTGGCCGACCCGGTTCGTCTCCTGGCTGCTGCCCGTCGCCGTGATGCTCGCGCTGTGCGGCGTGGTGGGCCTGTCAAGCCGCGGGCCGCGCACCTCCCCGCGGATGATCCGTGCCGCCCTCGCCGCCGGGATCGCGGCCACCCTGGTGGTGCCGGCCGGCTGGGCAGTCTCCAGCCTCGACCCGCTCTACGCGGGCGCCGCCACCTCACCGATGACCGGTCCGGTCGGCAAGTCGTACAACGAGCATCCCCATCACGCTCCGCGAAGGAGAGGGCTTGACCGGCCCAGCTCCCGCGACACCGCCCTGCTCACCTACCTCACCACGCACCGCCACGGCGAGAAGTACCTGCTCGCCACCCAGGCCGCCTACACCGCCGAGCCTCTCCTGCGCGCGAAGTCCGAGCCCATACTCGTCATGGGAGGCTTCACCGGCAGCACCCCCTTCCCTACCGCCCAGCAACTCGGGACACTCATCACCGCCCACCAGCTTCGCTACGCGCTGCTCACCACCCAGCGCCCCACCACTCCCGCCACCACCTGGGTGAAGTCCCACTGCACCCGCGTCCGGCCCGCCGCCTACGGCCGCCGGAACGATGGCAGCTTCGCCCTCTACGACTGCACCCCCCAGAGGTGAGGCGCCGCCTGCGCCAGCGATCGCGGTCTGCGGCGGCCAGTAGATACGGCTCTTCCCAGACTTTCGCCGGCCGATCATGCAGCCGTCCTGGATCTGGAAGTTGTCGTCAAAGACGGAGTCGCGGCGGTGCGCCTGGCCCCGTCAACGACATTGCTGCGTCAACACCCGTCAGCCAACTGCGGCTCTTCATGGAGTCAGGGGCGCACGGGAGCTGCGCCCCGGCGCCCGGTGCCCTCCTCCTGCCGCCCACCGCGTGATGACCGAGTGGATGGCGGCCGCCGCGTCCGAGAGGCGCCGGTCGTCGGTGCGGACGGAGTGGGCGAACTCGATGTGCAGGAACGGCACGTGCTCGGCGGCGGCCTCTCGGCCCTGGACGTTCTCGTGCCCCTCCAGTGCGGCACAGGAGCGGGCCCAGGCCCGGCAGACCTCGAAGTTCCGCATCCGCAGCGCGTCGGCGAGACGGCGTCCGTCGGTGCGGCCGGACTGCCCCGTGCCGGTGGAGGCGATGACGTCGTAGCCGGGGGCCGAGTCGTCCGCGAAGCCATGGAGCTGGATGCCGGGAAGGCCCCGCGCTGCCAGCTCGTCGCAGACGGCGTCGAAGACGGAGTCGCGGCGGTGCGCCATGTCCGCGGTGTCGCCCACGCCGGCCCTGCGGTGCGCGCCCGCGAGCACGAGCACCCCGCCGGGTGAGCCCAGCAGCACCCGCGCGCCGAGCCGTTCGGTGTCGGTGTCGGCCACCGGATGCGGCACCTGCACCGACCAGCGGACCGGGCTGGACAGGTCGACGTAGACGCGGCCCCAGCCGCGCGGGGTGGGGTTCTGCTCCGTGCGGTCGGACAGCTCCGCGTACCGGCGTCCCGTCGTGGAGTCGGTGATCGTACGCAATTGGAAGTCGATGCCGGAGAGCGCCGAGGCGGCCCGGTCGGGATGCCCGTCGAGAACCAGGCCCACGGCGTCGGCGACGGCGAGCCGTTCCGAGCGGCGCGGCATTCGGTAGCCGGTGTGCTCGTCGAACCCCGCGGTGAAGTCCGTGATCCGCCGTTCGAGGTGTACGCCCGCGGGGGCGCCGGCGCGGGTCGGGTCCGCGCTCCGGCCTGCCGCGGAACGCTGGTTCGCCCGGCCGACACCGTAGGCGGCGAGCCCGGCGACGAGAACGCCGAGGGCCACGATCGCCGCGGCGGCACTGATCGACTTCGCTCGGTTCGTCTTCATCGCGGCACCCAAGATAGCCATACGCCGACCGGGGGGACACCACAGAAGGCGGTCGCTCCCTATACCCGCGGATGGCAGAACGCAGTCGTGTTTTCTCACTTTCCTTTCAATCTGTGCAACCCTTTGTGTCCTTGATGTATCTGATGAGATCGGGTCGCACTCTCGTGCGTTCCGGGGCGCTGCATGCCTTCTGGGGCATTTGCGCCTCAGCCATCGCAGGAGAGGGGTACCCCGTTGGCCGCTTCGCGTCCGAAGCGGCGGCACAAGGTCCGCCGAAGGGCCGACATGTCGCTACTGGGTGGAATACGTCCACCTATAGCGGTCTTGTCGGTTCTACTCCTTACCCTAGCTGGAATTACCGCCCTAACTTTGGGCAAACCGGACAATGCTCTTGTGCCGAAGGCTGTTCTGACCTCGCAGCAGTACGTCGCCGAGGACGGGGCCATCGCGCTGCGCGCTTCGCTCGACGAGTCGGTCGGTGACCTGACCGGCACGGCCACGCTGTTCAGCGATGGACAGCCCGTGTCCGCCGACACCGTGCTGGACAAGGTCGGCGACGTCTACGAGAAGTGGCGGGGCACCGCCGTCATCGAGATCAAGTCGGGCAACCTGCTCGCCGCCCGCGGCGAGAACGTCCCGCTCACCGCGATCGACCGCAGCAAGCTCTCGGCCAAGGACGGCCTGGCCCCTCGCATGGTGCGCCTGGAGAACGGCCAGACCCGTCTGGTCATCCTCGCCCTGCTGTCCTGGAAGGGCCAGCCGCAGCAACTCCTGGTCGCCTCCAGCAGCCTGACCTTCCCCGGGGTGAGCCTGGCCGGGGGACGCGCCATCGGCGTCGTCGACTCCGCGGGGCATGTGCTCAGCAGCCACGGCGCCCTCGACGGCAAGCGGGCCCGGGCACAGCTCGCGTCCTTCGCCGGTGTCGCCGCCAAGAAGGCGAAGCAGAACCCCCTCACCGCCAAGAAGCCCGGCGAGGGCGGCTACACCGGCGTCAGCGGCCATCTGACCGGCGACGCCACCAAGAACGTACGCACCATCGGGGGATACGCCTCGCTCGCCGCACCCGCGGCGGGCGAGTCCACCGTGGCCAGCGGTCTCGGCCTCACCGTCGTCACCCAGGTCGACGTCACCGAACACGCCTCCCAGCTCACCCGCCCCGCCTTCGGACTCGCCGCCGCCGGCGCCCTGTTGCTGATCGGCGCGCTCACGGTCATGGTCCTGCTCGGCACCGTGCAGCGCCCGCTGATCCGGCTGTTCCTGGAAAGCCGCCGCCTCACCCGCGGCGATCTGGCCCGCCCGGTGACCGTGCCCAGGGCCGGTGAGGCCGCCCGGGTCGGGGCCGCCCTGGAGCGGCTGCGCCTGCAACTGCGGGGCGCCCCAGCCGACACGGAGGGCCCGGCGGTCCGCAGGGGCCTCGGCGGCCGCGCGCTGCTCGCGATCTGCGCCGTCCTGCTCCTCGTCTGGTCGGTGCCGCTGATGCTCGTGCTGAACCGTGCCGACAGCTCCGTACGCGTACCCAACCAGATCGTCAAGGACCAGAAGGCGCGCACCGCCACCCTCAGCGACCGCGTGCGCCGGGCCCTCAACGAAGGCCACGCGGACCTGTCCGCGGTCGCCGCCCTGATCGGTGACCGCACCTCGGCCGACGACATGAGGACGGTCCTGGCGCGCACCCTGGAGGACCATCCGCGGTACCAGTCGCTCTACGTCCTCGGTGCCGACGGCGAGATTCTCGCCCAAGCCGGCGCCACACCCCACCACACGGCAGGCAAGGGCCCGTCCGACAAATCCCTGGAGGTGCGGGACGGCGGCAAGAAGCCTGTCGTCACCGCGACCGCCGAGGCGCCGGGGCGCGACGGAGCCGCCGTGGTCGGCGAGTTCCACATCGAGTATCTGAACGCGCTCCTCGGCCGCCAGGGCATGGGCGAGGTCCGGGTCCTCGACGGCAACGGCCGGGTCATCGGCGGCGACTCTGGATACCTCGCCTTCCAGAAGGCGCCCTCCTACGTCACCCCGCTGCTGGCCAAGAAGCAGGCCTACGCCACCGTCCAGCGCGGAAGCACGGTACGGGTCGCCGCCGTGGCGCCCTTCGCGGGCGGCGGCGAGGCCAAGTCCCTGCACTGGACGGTCGTCAGCTGGCAGCCCGTGTCCGGGCTCGCCATCCCTGAGTACAGCCTGCAGAACCGCACGGTCCTCGCCGGCCTGCTCGGCCTGACCGCGGCCGCCGCCTGCCTGGGCTGGCTGCACATCGTCGTCGTACGCCCGCTGCGTGAGCTGGCCCGCCAGGCCGAGAGACTCGCGGACGGCGACCGCAAGACAGTCCTCTACCCGCGCCATCACGACGAGGTCGGCGCCGTCGCCCGCAGCCTGGAACTCATCCGGCAGCACCTCCAGGACCAGCGCAGACGCGACGGCGGGACACGTACCCCGGCCGGAGTCGGAAGGAACTAGGACCAACGTGCTCTTCCTCTACACCGTGCTCGTGGTGTGCGGAGCCATCCTGCTGATCGCCGGAATCGTCGAACAGCGGCGGCACTTCGTGAACCTCGAGCACATACCCACCCGCGTCCTCGTCAACGGCATCCGCGGCAAGTCGTCCATCACGCGCCTGTGCGCGGGCGCCCTGCGCGGCGGCAACCTCACAACGGTCGCCAAGACGACCGGCACGGCGGCCCGGTTCATCCACCCCGACGCCACCGAGGAGCCGGTCTACCGCAAGTTCGGCATCGCCAACGTGGTCGAGCAGATCGGCATCGTGCGGCGCGCCGCCGCCTACCACCCGGACGCCCTCGTCATCGAGTGCATGGCGGTGATGCCGGCCCTCCAGGAGATCAACCAGTCCAAGTTGATCCGATCCACGATCGGCGTCCTGTGCAACGTCCGGGAGGACCACCTCGCCGAGATGGGCCCGACCCTGGACGACGTGGCCCGCTCGCTGTGCCGGTCCATGCCGGAGGGCGGCATCTGCGTCACCGCCGAGAAGGACCGCTTCGACATCCTCCAGGAGGAGGCGGACGCCCGGGACTGCAAGCTGATCTATGCCGACCCGGAGACGGTCAGCGACGAGGAGCTGCGCGGCTTCAGCTGGTTCACCTTCAAGGAGAACGTGGCGATCGCGCTCAAGGTCGCCGAACTCCTGGGCGTGGAGCGGGAGACGGCGTTGCAGGGCATGTACGACGCCCCGCCGGACCCCGGGGTCCTCTCCGTGGAGCGCTACCTCACCCACGACGACAAGAAGCTGCGCTTCGCCAACGTCTTCGCCGCGAACGACCCCGAGTCGACGCTGATGAACATCAACCAGCTGCTCGACCTCGGCGCCATCCACCGCCCGCTGAACGTCGTCATCAACTGCCGCCCCGACCGCGTCGAGCGCAACGGTCAGATGGGTGAGATCATCCCCGAGCTCGACCCCGAGCAGGTCTTCGTGATCGGCCACCCGGCCAAGTCCGCCATCGACGCGATCCCGGCCGCCTACCGCGACCGTGCCGTCGATCTCGGCGGCGACCGGCGCGACCCCGAGGAGTTCATGGAGCTGCTCCTCGGCCGCCTGGGCCCCGACACCTCACTCGTCGCCATCGGCAACATCCACGGTCAGGGCGAACTGCTCCTTGAGCACCTCGCCGAACTCCCCGCGGACGAGAGCCCCGACGACGTGGCGGAGCAACCTGCCGCGCGGGCGCCCGCCGAGCACGTGGAGACGATGCAGCTCTACGCCCCACACCTCGACCCGTACCAGCGCTATCCGGAGGCGTACGAAACGCGGTACGCGCCGCACACAGGCACCCCCGTCCACGCGCCGACGCAGCACAACGCCGGGCAGCCTCACCCCCAGGAGCCGTACGCCGAGCACCGGCCGCAGCAGTCCGAGGGCGCCCGCGAGCCCTGGCCCACAGCCGTTCAGACGCCCGTCGCCGCGCCGCACGAGTACCGCGAACAGCCACACCACCCCGGACAGCAACACCACAACGAACAGCCGCACCACCCGGAACAGCCGCAGCCCCGCGGCCTGTTCGAGCCCCGTCTTCCGCCGGCGTTCCCCGCCGACGACTCTCAGTGGCAGAACCCAGGAGAGCAGCACCGTTGATCCCCTCCGTCCTCACCCCAGAGATCGCCGCGATCGGCATCGCCATCGGGCTGCTCTTCTCCCTGGTCTGCTATCTGACGACCAATCTGTCGCCCGGCGGTATGATCACCCCGGGCTGGCTGGCGCTGACCCTCGTGGAGGATCTGCAGCGTGCGGCCATGGTGGTCGGCGTGACCGTTCTGACGTATGTCGGCACCCTGCTGATGCAGAAGTTCGTGATCCTGTACGGCAAGCGGCTGTTCGCCGCGGTCGTGCTGCTCGGTGTGACACTCCAGGCCACGGTCATGATCGTGCTGTCTCTCGAGTTCCCGCTCATGTACGCGAACCAGACCCTCGGCTTCATCGTGCCCGGTCTGATCGCCTACCAGCTGGTCCGCCAGCCCAAGGGCCCGACCCTGCTCGCCGTCGGATCGGTGACCCTCATGGCCTATGTCGTCCTCACCGCCGGAATCCTCCTCGGCGTCATGCCGTCCGCCTGAACCCACAAACGGAGCATTGACATGCCCCCCAAGAAGAAGCGCCCCGTACTGCACGCCGTGACCGTGGTCGCGCTGCTCGGCGCGAGCAGCTACCTCACTGTGGAGCTGAGGAAGGACGAGCAAGCCAAGTCGCCGTCGGTGGCATCCGTCATCGACGAGCCGAGCCTGGAGTCCAGCAACGGCCAGCAGGGCGGCAAACAGACCTGGGAGCGTCTGAAGAACCCCGAGCGCACCGTGCTGCGCGGCGCGAAGGGCCAGGTCCTCGCGACCTTCACCGACGGCGCCCGCACCGCGACCCTGCGCGGCCCGTCCCGCACCTTCAGCGAGCCCAGCGAAACCACCATGAAGGTGGTGACCGAGGACTGGGTGCGGCTGATGCCCGAACCATGGACCAAGGGCGCCGAGAAGGAACAGTGGTTCAAGGACTGGTTCAAGAAGTACTACGGGAGCCAGGAGGACGACATTTTCGCCTTCGCGACCCAGTATCTGCCGGGCGCGCCGGTGAAGAAAGACTCCGAGGGCGTCCAGTACACGGGACGCGCGTACTACGGGCCGCTCAAGCCGGACGGCGCGGACCGCTACGAACAGACAGACTTCTACGACTACCTCAACATCCCGTACACCTTCCGGGACGGCACCACGAAGTACCCGCAGCAGGACCGGCTGCGGTCCGTGGACTGCTCCGGCTACCTACGCTTGGTCTACGGCTACCGCGCCCGCTATCCGCTGATGGCCACGAACACCTCCGGTGACGGTCTGCCGCGCACCGCCGACGCCATGGCCCGCTCCAAGGCCGGCGTCGACGTCATCAAGCTCCAGGGCCCCAGTCCCTGGTACACCCGCCCGAAGAACATCGACGTCCTCCAGCCCGGTGATCTGCTGTTCTTCAAGATGGACCACCGCACCGGCAACCACATGGACCACTCCGCCATCTACCTGGGCCTGGACACCGAGGGCCACCGGGTCTTCATCTCCAGCCGCAAAGAGCAGAACGGACCCACGATCGGCGACAAGGGAGGCGTCTCCCGCCTCGACGGCAACGGCTTCTACGCGCAGCTGTTCCGCAGCGCCAAGCGGCTCTGACCCGGCAGGGGCAATCGACGCCGAGGTACGCGCCCCTTGGGGAGTGTTGCCCCGCTTTGCGCTTCGACCGCCGCCGAGGCACTCCGGCGGCTGTTCGAGCACTGCCCGGACCCGCACCGAATCCATGACCTGACGCGTCGGTTCGCCGCCATGCTCGACGCCCGCGACGGAAATATGAAGCGGCAGACGAGTCGGGCTGTACGCCGGGTTCTGTTCCCGGGGCTCCTCGCGGATTCCCCGGGCGACGGCCATCCATCTAGGACCGGCGTTGCCGCCGGCCTCGTGCGGTCTACCCGCGGACTCGGGCGGGCAGCCCTCGAACGTCCGCGCAGAGCCGCACTTCTTTCGAAGCGGCGGCTCCTTTTGACCTTGCTCCGGGTGGGGTTTACCTAGCTGCCCAGGTCACCCTGGGCACTGGTGGTCTCTTACACCACCGTTTCACCCTTACCGAGGACCGAGGTCCCCGGCGGTCTGTTTTCTGTGGCACTGTCCCGCGGGTCACCCCGGGTGGCCGTTAGCCATCACCCTGCCCTGTGGAGCCCGGACGTTCCTCGGGAAGCCCCCGGTCAAGGAGACTCCACGCGGCCGTCCGCCCGGCTCGTCTGCCGTGTCGACCATGGTACCGGGCGGGTGGGGCGGTCAGGTTCCGTGGGCGATGTGGGGAAGGTGGGTGACGTGGGCGGCGTGGGTGACGTTGCCAGCGTCGCAAGGACCGAGCCCGCAAGGATCAGGGTGAAGGCCATGACCACGGTCGCCGTCAGGGGCTCGTCCAGGAAGATCGCCCCCGCCGCCACCGCTACCGCGGGGTTGACGTACGTGAAGACCGTCGCGCGGGTCGGGCCCACCTCCCTGATCAGCTCCAGGAAGGCCACGAAGGCGAGGGCCGTGCACACCACGCCCAGGACAGCCAGCGCTGCCAGGACTTCGGTGGACGGGAGGGTGGAGGGGCGGGTCGCCATCGCCGCGGGGGCGTAGACCAGCGCCGCCAGGGCCAGGCAGGTCGTGGTGAGGTGCAGGGACGGGACCTCCCTCAGGTATCGCGTCGCGATCAAGGGGGCGGTCGCGTAGCCCAGAACCGTTGCCAGTACTTCCGCCAGGGAGCGGGCGTCGCCGCCGGTCAGGTGGGGGATCGTGAGGACCGCTACGCCGGCCAGGCCCAGGGCCAGGCCCGTCGCGCGCCTCGCCCCCAGTCGCTCCGTGTCTCCGAAGAGGCGGGCCAGGAGGACGCCGACTATCGGTACGCCCGCGATCAGCAGGCCCGCCGTGGAGCTGGACAGGTGGCGTTCCGCGTCCGTGAGGGTGAACCAGGGGCCGATGATCTCGATGCAGGCGAAGGCCAGCATCGGGCGCCAATGGGACCGAACGGCGGCGGGCAGGCCGCCCTGCCGGATCGCGAAGGGCAGGAGCAGCGCGGCGCCCAGCGCGCAGCGCGTGAACACCACCACGGACGGGGACAGCGGGGCGTCCACCGCCATCTTGATCATGAGGTAGGGGATGCCCCAGACGACTCCCATCAGGGAGAACAGAAACCAGCCGCGTGCAGTCATGCGGCCCATGCTCGCCAGCTCAGCGGCGCCCGTCTTGAACGCTGTTGCGAACGCTGTTGCGAACGCTGTTGCGGTACGCCGCCGGCGTCACCCCCAGTACCCGGCGGAACCAGCGGGTCAGGTGGGCCTGGTCGGCGAAGCCCACCAGGGCGGCGACCTCGGCCGGTTTCAGGCCCGACTCCAGGAGGCCGCGGGCCCGGTTCACCCGGTGTTGGGCCAGCCAGGCGTACGGGGGTATCCCCATCGTCGTACGGAAGGCGCGCAGGAGTTGGTAGCGGGACAGGCCCAGGTCGGCGGCGAGGACGGCGAGGGAGGGTGGTGTCAGGAGGTCGTCGGCGAGGCGGTCGCGTACGGCGTGGGCGATGTGGGCGGTACCCGGCACGGTGTCGTTCGCCGCGCGGGACGTGGAGTGGCGGCGGGCCAGAGCCGTGAGCAGCCAGGGGAGGCGGGACTCCGCCTCCAAGGGGTCCGGGCACGCGCTGAGTTCGGCGTGGGCGCGGCTGAGGGCCGTGGCCAGTTCGGGGTCGTCGACGAGGGGTTCGCGGAAGTGCGGGATGTCGCCGCCGAGGGTGCCGTCCGCGAGGAGGGAGGGTGCGGGGTACAGGGCTCGGTAGGCGTAGCCGTCGGACGCGGCGGGGCCGCCGGTGTGCATCTCGCCGGGGTCGAGTACGACGATGGAGCCGGGGCTGGGGCGGAGGTGGCCGCCCCGGTAGGCGATGACCTCGGAGCCGTCGACGCACACGCCGATGCTGAACTCCTCGTGCGCGTGGGAGGCGTAGACGTGCCGGTCGAAGCGGGCGGTGAGGAGGTCGAGAGGCGGTCCGCAGTGGCCGAGGCGGGCCCTGGTCCATCGGGCCTGTTCCTGTGTGGTCACTTTCACTGCTTGAACCCCCGTACCGCACCCCGTGTCGCCACCGCCCAGGGGATCAGAGGAAGTCCGTCGTGTCCAGGTCGAAGGCGAAAGGCTCGGGGAGAGCGAGCTGCTTGCCGAAGGGGAGGGTGCAGAGCTGACGGTAGTCGTCGTTCTCCGGGTCGCTGAACAGGGTGGTCGACGAGGCCTCGCGGTCGACGAGCAGGTAGAGCGGGATGCCGCCGCGGGCGTAGCAGCGGCGTTTGGCCTCGCGGTCGGCTTTGGGCCTGGTGGACGTCACTTCGAGAACCATGGCAACGCCGTCGCAGGGCATCCAGGAATCGGCGCCTCGGTAGAGCCGCAACGCTCTGGGGGCGAAGGTGCCGTCCGGGATCACGTGATCCTTCGGGCAGCCGCCACCGCTCTTCAGTTTCAGTCCCTTGTTCCCGGAGAACTGCATGTCGGTTCGGGATCGCCTGTACACCTGGTTCACGATCAGCTCGATGTAGTCCTCGTGATCCCCGTCCGGCGGCGGCGTCACAACGATCTCCCCCTCGATCAGCTCCGCCCGGAATCCCTCCGGGGTGTCCAGGGCGAGGAAGCCCTCCAGCAGGACTTCCGCCTGTGTGAGCGGCTCATGGGCCATGGCAGTCATGTCACGCCCCTCCTTCGGTCGCTCGCCGGACTGGGACATCGGAAGATCACCTGTCCAAGGGATCGGGAACCGTTCCCTCGATCGTGGCACAGCGGGACAGCCGTCGTCAGGGAGGCAAGCCGCTCGCTTGACCCTGCCGTCACGCGGGTTCGGCGGCGGGGCATACGGCGAGCGCGGCACCGGGGCGGCCCGGAGGCACGCCGTACGCTGTCCCGGAGCTCAACCGAAGGAGATCGATCCCGTGCTTGTCCTGCTGCCGCCCTCCGAAGGCAAGGCCTCCTCCGGCCGCGGCGCCCCGTTGAAGCTGGAGTCGCTGTCGCTGCCGGGGCTGACCGAGGCCCGCGCGGCCGTGCTCGACGAACTGGTCGAACTGTGCGCCGCCGACGAGGACAAGGCGCGCGAGGCGCTCGGGCTGAGCGAGGGACTGCGGGGCGAGGTCGCGAAGAACGCGGAGTTGCGGACGGCCGGCGCGCGGCCCGCCGGGGAGATCTACACGGGTGTGCTCTACGACGCCCTCGACCTGGCGTCCCTGGAGACCGCCGCGAAGCGGCGTGCCGCCCGGTCCCTGCTGGTCTTCTCGGGGCTGTGGGGCGCGGTCCGGGTCACGGACCGGATTCCCTCCTACCGCTGCTCGATGGGTGTGCGGTTGCCCGGGCTCGGCGCGCTGGGCGCGCACTGGCGTACGCCGCTCGCGTCGGCGTTGCCCGAGGCGGCGGGGAGCGGGCTGGTGCTGGACCTGCGGTCCTCGGCGTACGCGGCGGCGTGGAAGCCGAAGGGGGAGGTCGCCGGGCGGACGGCGACCGTGCGGGTGCTGCACGCGCCGACCCGGAAGGTCGTCAGCCACTTCAACAAGGCGACGAAGGGGAGGATCGTCCGCAGTCTGCTGTCCGCCGGGGCCGTTCCTAAGGGGCCGGCGGAACTGGTGGAGGCGTTGCGGGATCTCGGGTACGTCGTCGAGGTGGAGCCGCCGGTGAAGGTGGGGGCGGCCGGCAACGGGGGCACGGCGTGGACGCTGGACGTTCTGGTGAGTGAGATCCACTGAGGCTCGTTGCAAGTAACGCAACGGCCTTTGCGCACATTGCTGCTGCCGGGCACGATGAGGCCATGTCCGCCTCCGTGCCCTCCTCGCCATCGCCCGTACCCGGGCCCCGGCCCGTGCCTGCGCCCGTGTCCGTGCTGGACCTCGCGCCCGTCGTCCCCGTCGTGGTCGTACGGGACGCCGCCGACGCCGTACCGCTCGCCCGCGCGCTGGTCGCCGGCGGGCTGCCCGCGATCGAGGTGACGTTGCGGACGCCCGCCGCGCTCGACGCGGTCCGGGCGATCGTCGCCGAGGTGCCGGACGCCGTGGTCGGCGTGGGCACGGTGATCACGCCGGAGCAGGTGACCGAGGCGGTGGACGCCGGGGCGCGTTTTCTCGTCAGCCCGGGCTGGACGGACGTACTGCTCACCGCCATGCGGGAGTCGGGGGTGCCGTTCCTGCCGGGGGTGTCGACGACGTCCGAGGTGGTGGCGCTGCTGGAGCGCGGGGTGCGGGAGATGAAGTTCTTCCCGGCCGAGGCGGCGGGCGGTACGGCGTATCTGAAGTCGCTGGCCGGGCCGTTGCCGCAGGCGCGGTTCTGTCCGACGGGCGGGGTCGGGCCGGGGAACGCGCGGGAGTATCTGGCGTTGCCCAACGTCGGGTGTGTGGGCGGGACATGGATGCTTCCCGAGAGCGCGATCGAGGCGCGGGACTGGGGACGGGTCGAGGCGCTGGCGCGGGAGGCGGCGGGGCTGCGGGACGGGGCCTGATCAGGGGCCTGATCAGGGGCCCGATCAGGCCGGGTCCCGATCAGGGACAGGGTCGGGTCAGAGGCAGTCTCAGGTCAGTGGCGCAGGTGTGACGTGTCGTTCAGGAGCCGGACGCTCGCGTTGCCGTCGGCGTAGTACGCCACCACGGACAGCGAGGCCGCCGACAGTTCCATGCGGAACAGGGACTCGGGCGGGGCGCCCAGGGCGAGCCGGACGAACGTCTTGATCGGCGTGACGTGGGTGACCAGCAGCACCGTACGGCCGGCGTGGGCCGCGACCAGTTTGTCCCGGGCGGCGGCGATCCGGGTGGCGGTCGCCACGAAGCTCTCACCGCCGCCGGTCGGTTCGGCGTTCGGGTCGGCCAGCCAGGTGGTGAGGTCGTCGGGGTAGCGCTCGCGCACCTCTGCGAAGGTCAGCCCTTCCCAGGCGCCGAAGTCGGTCTCGCGCAGCCCGTCGTCGATCGTGACGTCGAGTCCGAGCCGGGCGGCGACGATCCCGGCGGTCTCCCGGGTACGGGCGAGGGGCGAGGCGACGATGCCCTGTATGGTCCCCCGCCGGGCCAACGCCTCACCGGCCCGCTCGGCCTGTTCCCGCCCGACATCTGAGAGCGACGGATCGCTGCCCCCGCTCCCGGAGAACCGCTTCTGCGGCGTGAGCGGCGTCTCCCCGTGCCGCAGCAGCACGAAGGTCGCGGGCGGTCCCATGTCGGCGGGGGCCCAGCCGGGCGACGCCACGACCTTGGCGGCACGGACGTCGGCGTCGTCCTTGGCGGCACGGACGTCGGCTTCGGCGCCGGCCTGCGCGGCTCCCCCGCCGGACGCCGCCACGGCTCCGCCGGCCACGGGCTCCGCCGCATCCCGGGGAGACGAAGGTGCCGTAGGAGAAGGGGACACGGACGCCGGCGCCGCGTGCGCGTCCAGCTCAGCCGCAGACGCGGACGCAGACCACCGCTCCCCCCGCTTCCCCGCATCCATCGCCTCGTTGGCGAGCCGGTCCGCGTGCTTGTTCTGCTCCCGTGGGATCCACTCGTACGTCACCTGGGACGGCGGGAAGACGCGGGACGCCTCCATCGCCAGGGGTTTCATGTCCGGGTGTTTGATCTTCCAGCGGCCCGACATCTGCTCGATGACGAGCTTGGAGTCCATGCGGACATGGATACGGGCCGTCGGGTCGAGGGCGTGGGCGGCGCGCAGGCCGGCCAGGAGGCCGCGGTACTCGGCGACGTTGTTGGTGGCCGTGCCGATGTACTCGGCCGCCTCCGTCAGCGTCCGGCCGGTCGCCGCGTCCAGGACCACGGATCCGTAGCCCGCGGGTCCCGGGTTGCCCCGTGACCCGCCGTCGGCCTCGACGATGAACTCCCGCACCGAAAAGCTCCTGACGGCCTAGAGGCCGGACTCGGACGTGCGCACCAGGATCCGGCCGCAGTTCTCGCAGCGCACCACCGTGTCGCGCGCCGCCGCGCGGATCTCGTTGATGTCGGTGATCGCCAGCTCCTGGCGGCAGCCCTGGCAGGTGCGCTGGTACAGCTTGGCCGCGCCGACGCCGCCCTGCTGCTGGCGCAGCTTGTCGTAGAGCTTGAGCAGGTCCGCGGGGATCGAGCCGGCGATGACCTCGCGCTCCTTGGTCACCGTTGCCTCCTCGCCGTCCAGGGACTCGACGGCGGCGTCCCGGCGGGCGGTCGCGTCGTCGATCTTGGACTGGACGGAGGAGACCCGACCGGTCAGCTCGGCGACCCGTTCCTGCGCGGACTCGCGGCGCTCCATGACCTCCAGGACGACGTCCTCCAGGTCACCCTGCCGCTTGGCGAGGGAGGTGATCTCGCGCTGGAGGTTCTCCAGGTCCTTGGGGGAGGTGACCGCGCCGGAGTCCAGGCGCTGCTGGTCGCGGACGGCACGCTGACGCACCTGGTCGACGTCCTGCTCCGCCTTGGTCTGCTCGCGGGCGGTGTCGCTCTCCTCGGTCTGCGCGGCCACGAGCAGGTCGCGCAGCTGGGTGAGGTCCTTGGTCAGCGACTCGATCTCGGCGTGCTCGGGCAGCGACCGGCGCTTGTGCGCGAGCTGCTGGAGTCGGACGTCGAGGTCCTGGACGTCGAGAAGGCGGATCTGGTCGGCGGGCTCGGCGTTCAGTTGGGGGCTCCCAGTGGGTCAAAGGTGGTGGCGGACGCCGCGTGGGCGGTCCAGGGGTCGGTGACCGTCTTCGAGACGTGGACCCTGAGGTCCCATCCCTCCCGGTCGGAGATCTCGTCGAGCTGGGCGGCGGCCAGCTCGCACCAGGGCCACTCGGTGGCCCAGTGGGCGGCGTCGATCAGCGCGAGGGAACTGTGCGCCACGGCCGCCATGAACTCCGCGGCGGGGTGGTGGCGCAGGTCCGCCGTGAGGAAGGCGTCGACGCCGGCCGCGCGGACCTGGTCGAAGAGGCTGTCGCCGGAGCCGCCGCTGACGGCGACCGTGCGGACGGTGGCCTCCGGGTCGCCGGCCACGCGGATGCCCTGCGCGGTCGCGGGCAGCCGTTCGGCGGCGCGGGCGGCGAAGTCCCGCAGCGGCAGCGGGTGGTCCAGCTCGCAGACCCGGCCCAGGCCCCGGCGGCCGGCCGGATCGGTCGGGTCCGGCACCAGGGGGCGTACGACACGCAGGTCGAGCGCGCCCGCGAGGGCGTCGGAGACTCCCGGGTCGGCGGTGTCCGCGTTGGTGTGGGCGACGTGCAGCGCGATGTCGTTCTTGATCAGGGTGTGCACCACGCGGCCCTTGGATGTGGAGGCCGCGACCGTCGTCGTACCGCGCAGATAGAGGGGGTGGTGGGTGACCAGCAGGTCGGCGCCCAGCTTGACCGCCTCGTCCACGGTCTCCCGGACCGGGTCGACGGCGAACAGGACCCGCGTGACCTCCTGGTCCGGGTCGCCCACGACGGTGCCGACCGCGTCCCAGGACTCGGCCCGCTCGGCGGGCCACAGGTTCTCCAGCGCGGTGATGACTTCAGACAGACGGGGCACGTGGCTAGGCTACCTGGCCGTTCTCCCCCGCTGCACCGGTGTCGCGCCGGTCGTATCGCCTCGCTCTGTCTCTTACCGCATCGTTCCGTCGCGTTCCCCCTCGTTACATATCGTTACGTCTCGTTCCGTCTTCTTCCGTCTGGTTCCGCCCAGCACACTCGCCCCGGAATCCTCAGGCGAATCGTTCCTGGGCCATCCCTTTGTGTGAAGTGCCAGTCAGTCGGGCCCCCGCCCGTGCGTGCGATAACTACCTTCGTCGCCGGAGGTGACCGAACGATGACGGCCTGTGCGATCGAGTCCACCGCGGCGGGCGACGACGGACGGACCCCGCGGCCAGGGTGCGCGATCACCGTCGACGGCTCCTACGCCGCCCGCCTCGCCCGCCGCGGCGACTGCCTTTTCCCGGAGCGCTGGACCCTGGACGGCCCCGAGCCGTACGCGGTGCCGCTGCCCGGCAACCAGCCGGAGGAGCCCGGCACCGAGGTCCAGCCGATGGGCGACGGTCGGGTGCTCATCCGGCGGCCGGCGGCCGGACGGCACATCTTCTCGCTCCTCTACCCGACC
Organism: Streptomyces sp. NPDC050287; assembly: GCF_044459385.1. NCBI lineage: Bacteria > Bacillati > Actinomycetota > Actinomycetes > Kitasatosporales > Streptomycetaceae > Streptomyces > Streptomyces sp. NPDC050287. The sequence goes on from NZ_JBITIY010000001.1 coordinate 771,033, forward strand.
GGCCCGGACACCGGTGAGCTGCCGCTGGGCGCGGTCGAGTGCCCGGACGAGGGCACCCGGCTGCGGCTGCTGCCGCCCGCGCCGGGCGGCGAGAAGGCGTACGCCCTCGCCGTCGGCCGGCGTTCCAGCGCGGTGTGGCAGGTGGCGGGCGGCGCCTTCGGGCCGGAGCACCTCGCGGAGATCCCGGGCCGCTGCTCGGGCGGGGTGTGGCTGGACGCCACGGGGCGGATGCTGGCGCTGGACCGGGAGGCCGGGGGCCGGACGAAGACGGTCGTGGTGGATCTGGGGCGCGCCGGTGAGGTCTCGCCGCTGCTGCAGATCGCGGCGGACAGCGACGACCGGCTGCTGCTCGCCGACCCGGACAGCGGACTGCTGCTGATCCGCTCGGACGCGCCCTCCCCGGGGCGGGACCGGCTCGGCTGGGGCGTGCTCGGCAGCACGCTGCCGGTGCGCTTCCCGGACTGCCTGCGGGTGGACGGCTGCACGGTCACACCGTTCGCGATCCAGCCGGGGCAGATCCTGACGCCGGAGCACTGCGCGGTGGCCCTGCGGATCGACGGTGCGCTGGGCGGCTGGGTCGGGGTGTGGCGGCCCGTGGCCCGGCAGATCCATCATCTTCCGGCGCCCGAGGGGTGGTTGGCGGGGGCCGGCCGCTGGACCGTGGACGGGGTGCTCCACCTGCCGTACGCCACGGCGGAGGCGCCGTGCGCGGTGGCCCGGGTGCCGGCACCTTCGGAGGGGACGGAGGAGACCGGGGAGACGGAGGAGACGGGGAGAACAGAGCGAACAGGGGGCGTGGGGAGCGCGGGCGCGGGGGGCCGTGGCCCGGAGGATCCGGTCGAAGCCGAAGGGGACGGTACGGCCGTACCGGGGGCGCCGGGGAGTTGCTCCCCGGAGTCGGGCGAACCGTCACCACAGGACCCTCCGGACGCGGCGGCGCCCCGCCCTGTGCCCTTGCAGCAGGCGCCGCTGGGACGTCTTGTAACGAACTAGTGCCGGTTGGCGTGGCCGCCTGGATTCGGCCCGTGGGGTGCCGGTTAAACTCGCCCGGCTGTAAGAAAGATCATGTTGACGGGGTGAATTATTCCGATGAGCGACGCCAGCACGAACCAGCCGACTGCCGACGTCCAGGAGTCCACGGGACACGGCAAGCACCGGGGTCCGGTCTCGGACCACGACGGCGAGAGGGCGGCCCGCGGCCGTCACCGCAAGCCGGTCGAGCAGGCCGAGTCGGGGGCCTGAACGACATGCGGCCCCGCCCCTCGACCGAGGGGCGGGGCCGCCTTGCGTCCGCACCCGTTCCTGCGTCTACTCCCGTTTCAGGCCCAGCACCTCGGCCGCCGCGAAGGTCTCGCCGTCCGGGCGTTCCGCGTAGTGCGGGGTGAGCAGCGCGTCCAGTTCGTCGTACGTGAAGGTGTCCTGCTTGCTGTCGAACTTCGCTGACACGCGCGGCCGTTCGACGAGTGCGACCATGCCGCCGTGGACGACGAGCAGCTGTCCGTTGACGCGGGCGGCGGCGGGTGAGGCCAAGTAGCCGACGAGCGGGGCGACATGCTCGGGGGCGAGCGGGTCGAGTCCCTTCTCGGGGCGTTCGAAGCCGGCGAAGACGTCCTCGGTCATCCGGGTGCGGGCGCGTGGGCAGATGGCGTTGGCCGTGACGCCGTACTTTGCGAGCGCGAGGGCGGTGGAGGTGGTGAGGCCGACGATGCCGCCCTTCGCCGCCGCATAGTTGGGCTGTCCTGCCGATCCGGCGAGGAACGCCTCCGAGGAGGTGTTCACGATCCGGCCGTACACCGGACCGCCGCTCGCCTTGGACCGCTCCCGCCAGTGCGCGGCGGCGAAGTGGGTGGTGTTGAAGTGGCCCTTGAGGTGGACCCGGATCACCGCGTCCCACTCCTGCTCGGTCATGGAGAAGACCATGCGGTCACGCAGGATGCCCGCGTTGTTGACCAGGATGTCCAGCTTGCCGAACTCCGCGACCGCCAACCCGGCCAGTTCTGCGGCCTGTTGGAAGTCGGCGACGTCACCGGTGTGGGCGAGGGCCGTGCCGCCCGCGGCGCGGATCTCGGCGGCGACCTGTTCGGCGGGCGCGGCGGAGGCCTCGCCCGAGCCGTCCCGGCCGGGCTGCCCGTAGTCGTTGACGACGACGGCGGCGCCGAGCCGGGCCAGTTCCAGCGCCTCGGCCCGGCCGAGCCCGCGTCCGGCGCCGGTGACGATCGCGGAGAGTCCCGCCAGGGGCAGCGACGGCGGCATATCGGACTTCCGGTCCGACATACCGGGCTTCAGATCCGACATGCCGGGCCTCAGATCTCGATGCACGTACGCAGGGACGCCCCCGTACGCATGTGGTCGAGGGCCTCGTTGACCTCGGCCAGCGGGACCCGGTGGGTGATCAGGCCGGCCAGGTCGACGCGACCCGCCCTCCACAGGGCGATGGTCCGCTCGTAGGAGCGCAGCACGTCGCCGCCGCCGTACATGGACGGCAGGATCCGCTTCTCGTCGAAGAACAGCTCGAACATGTTGAGCTGGAGGAAGTCGTCCATGGCGCCCGCGCCGACCACGACGAGGGTGCCGCCGCGCCGGGTGTTGTCGTACGCCGTGCGGGCGGTGGCCGACTTGCCGACGACCTCGAAGACGTAGTCGAAGCCCTCGCCGGCGGTGACCTGCTGCTTGGCGTCGGGCAGTTCGTCCGGGGAGACGGCCCTGGTGGCGCCGAACGTGAGGGCGGCCTCGCGGCGTGCGGCGACCGGGTCGACGGCGACGATCTCGGCGGCGCCCTTGAGCCGTGCCCCCTGGATGGCGGAGATGCCGACCCCGCCGCAGCCGATCACGGCGACCGACGAACCGGCTTGAACGTCCGCGGTGTTGAGCGCGGCGCCCAGCCCGGTCGTCACCCCGCAGCCGATGAGGGCGGCGATGTCGAAGGGCACGTCGTCGGGGATCGGCACCGCGCATCCGGCGTCGACGACGACCTCCTCGGTGAAGGTGCCGGTGCCCGCGAAGCCGAAGAGGTCGCCTCCGGGGCGCTTGAAGTTGGGGGTGCCCGCGTTCATGAAGCCGGCCAGGCACAGTTCGGTCTGGCCGCGCTTGCAGGCGGGACACGCTCCGCAGGCGGGCAGCCAGCACACGACCACCCGGTCGCCGGCCTTCAAGTGGCCGACGCCCTCGCCGACTTCGAGGATCTCCCCGGCGCCCTCGTGGCCGGGCACGAAGGGGGCCGGCTGGGGCAGGACGCCGTTCATCGCGGACAGGTCCGAGTGGCACAGTCCGGTGGCCCGTACCCGGATCCGTACCTTGCCGGGGCCGAAGCCCACCGCCTCGACGTCGTCGAGGACCTCCAGCTTGTCCTGGCCGATCTCGTGCAGTACGGCTGCGCGCATGGTGCGGCTCCCCTCGACGGTGGGCAGACAGAAGGACGTTCTCAGGAGTGTTCGACGACGGTGTCGGCGAGGACGGGCGCGTCGTCCCGCTCGACGGCGCTGACGGCGCACCTGACGGACTCCGGTGTGCGCCACATCCGGATCCGCAGGGTCTCGCCCGGGTACACGACCCCGGCGAACCGGGTGGCGTACGACCGCACCCGGTTCACGTCTCCCCCGAGCAGCGTGTCCACGACCGCCTTGAGCGTCATGCCGTAGGTGCACAGCCCGTGCAGGATGGGCCGCTCGAAACCGGCGAGCTTGGCGAACTCGGGGTCGGCGTGCAGCGGGTTCCAGTCGCCGGAGAGGCGGTAGAGCAGGGCCTGGTCCTCGCGGATCGGCCGTTCGACGGTCCGGTCGGGCTCGCCGGCGGGGGGTTCGAGGCGGACGGAGGGGCCGCGGTCGCCGCCCCAGCCGCCTTCTCCCCGTACGAAGATCTGGGCGTCGTTGGTCCACAGCGGACCGTCCGCGTCGGTGACCTCGGTGCGCATCACGAGGACGGCGGCCTTGCCCTTGTCGTACACGGCGGCGATGCGGGCGGTGGCGGTCGCCCGGCCCTCGACCGGGATCGGGCGGTGCACGGTGAGCGCCTGGCCGCCGTGCAGGACCTTGGCGAGGTCGACGTCGACGCCCGGCATGGACAGGCCGCCGATCACGCCCGGTGACCCGGCACCGGCGACGGTGGCGAAGCTCGGCAGGACGTGCAGGCGGGACTCCAGGGTGTAGCGCAGTTCGTCGGGGCCGGTGGCGGGGATGCCGGCGCCGATGCCGAGGTGGTAGAGCTGCACGTCCTTGTGGTCCCAGGCGATCTCGCCGGTCCGGGGGTCGGCCGCGAGGGCCAGCGCTGCGTCGATGGGCATGGGGCTCCTGACAGTGGCGGCGAAAGACCCCGGTGCGGCCGTCCGCACCGTCGGCCGCACCGAGGTCGTCACGGGCCGATCTAGAACGCGTTCCAGTCCGGCGCCCTCTGTATAGCCGAGCGGTCGCCACTTGTGAAGGCTCCTGACGGAGTGTCAGGTCGCCGGATGTCCGGGGCGCCGGCCGGTGGCGGGCGGCGCGGACGCGGTGGCGGCCGGCGCGTGCTGGGCGGCGAGACGGTGGTCGACCCGGCGCTGGCCGCGGCCGCCCTGAGCGCCGGCCCGAACCCACTGACCGCCCGCGAGTGCGACGTCCTCAAGGCCTCGGTGGACGGCGCGACGGTCGCCGACATCGCCGCCGAGCTGCACCTGTCCGAGTCCACCGTCCGCAACTACCTCTCCTCGGCCATCGGCAAGACGGGCACCCGCAACCGCATGGAGGCAATGCGGGAGGCCCGCCACCAGGGCTGGCTGCAGGTACGAACCGAGGACACCTCCCCGTACCCGGCCCCGCCGCGGGGGCGAGGTCCATGACCATGGCTGCCACCGTCCGCGTTCGGGTCGAACCGAGCTCGGCCCGTACCGTCGGGGTGCCGGGTCAGGCGAGGGGCTCGTGGTTGACCCAGATCGCCTTGTACGGACGGCGGGCCTGCCAGCTGCCGATGAACTCGCCGATACCGGGGAGGGCGAAGGCGGTGTTGAGGGCGTCCAGGTCGGTCAGGCCGAACTGGACGACGGCGGAAGCGACGGCCACCGGGGCGTGGTCGTCACCGGGGACGCGCAGGTGATGGCGGGCGGCGAAGGACTGGAAGGCGCCGGTGCCCATGGTCAGCTCCTCAAGTCCCTTCAGGTACTCGTCGAGCTCGTCCGAGGGAATCGGTTCGTCGAAAGCAACGATCATCGTGTGGTGAATCATGCCTCGATTGAACTGGTGGTTCTTCGTGAAGTCCAAGACCGGTTGATTCTGAATCCATTCCTTCAAGGAATGGCCGGGGCCAGTATTCTGGCGTCATGGCCGAGCTGGAGACCCGCGAGCTGGAGTACTTCGCCGCACTGGCCGAGGAACTGCATTTCGGCCGGGCGGCGCAGCGGCTGGGGATCGCGCAACCCGCCTTGTCCAAGGCGGTGCGGCGGCTGGAGGACCGGCTCGGGGTGGCGCTGGTGGAGCGCTCCAGTCGGCACGTCGCCCTCACCTCCGCCGGGGAGGCGCTGAAGTACCACGGTCGGCATGCGTTGCTCGCCGTCGGGGCGGCGGTCGAGAAGGCCCGTCGGGCGGGTGAGCGGGAGACCCGGCTGCGCTTGGTGATCAAGCCCGGCGGGGATGCGGACCTGCTGTCCGGCATCCTCGCCGCCTACTCTCGCCGGCCCGACGCCCGACAGGTGGACATCGTGTTCGGCGGGTCCACCGACCGCGCCGACCATGTGCGCGACGGCCGGGCGGACGTGGCGCTGTTGTACGTGCCGTTCGACGACCTGACCGGGCTGGATCACGAGACCCTGATGGTCGAGGGCCGGGTGGCGATCCTGCCGCCGGACCACCGGCTCGCCGGCCGCGGCAAGGTGACCCTCGCCGACCTGGCCCACGAGCCGCTGCCGCGCTGGAAGGGTGTCCGCGGCAACGGGGTGCCCGGTATCGAGCCCGCCGGGTTCGGTCCCGAGGTGGCCGACGGTGCCGAGCTGACGCACATGATCCTGTTGGGACGAGCGATCGCTGTGCTGCCGCGTTCGCTGGCCCGGCCACAGCATCCGGGGCTCGTTCACGTTCCGGTGGCCGACGCGCCGCGTAGTGCGCTGGTCCTCGCCTGGGGGCAGGAGGACCGGCGGCGACTGGTCGCGGACTTCGTCGCCTCCGCGGTGGAGGCGGCGCCGGGCTGAGCGCGCAACCGCCACTGCTCCGGCACTTCCTCCCCGTTCGACGGGACGCCGCCGACCGTCCAGCGGGCCCCTTTCCACTCTTGGCCGAGTCGGGCGTGCTCCCGGACCTTTCGGCGGGCGACGACGTGATCGGTTCAATGGCGGAGAGGTGCTTGACGCGGGCCATGGGCGGCCGTGCACGGACGCCGCGCAAGGCCCCCCGGCGCCTCACCCCGCCCCCACGCCCGCACACCGGCTGCGCCCTGGACAAGCGCCCCCAAGCGCCCTCCCCGGCAGCACCGACCGCGCTTTTCTGCGTGACCCGCCCCCTCAGCCCCTCGAAGCCCTCCGCGGCAGCGCGAGGAGCATCAGTACCAGCCCGCCCAGCAGCACCCCGGTGCCCACCCGGAACACCAGCGCGTAGCCGTCCGTGAGGGCTGCCGGGGTGTCGCTGTCCGCCGAACGTACCGCCGCGATGGTCGACATGACGGCGAGGCCCAGTGAACCGCCCATCGTCCGGGAGGTGTTGACGAGGCCGGAGACGAGGCCCGCCTCTCCCGGTGCCGCTCCGGACGTGGCGAGGGCGGCCAGCGGGGTGGTGGCGAGGCCCGCGCCGAGCATCATCAGGATGCCGGGGATCATGATCGCGGTGAGATAGGCCCCGTCGACCCGCAGCGTCGACTGCCAGGCGAAGCCGACGGCCGCCACCGCCGTCCCCAGGACCGCCACGGCACGCGCTCCGAGCGTCCTCATGAACCGGGGTGCGAGCTTCGACCCGAGGACCACGGCCAGCGAGCTCGGTACCAGGGCGAGTCCGGCGTCCAGCGGGGAGTAGCCGAGGACGTTCTGGGCGTACAGCGTCATGAAGAACCACATGCAGAACATGGCGGAGCCGCTGAGGAACATCGCCGCGTTCGCCGACCACACCGCCCGCACCCGCAGCAGCGGGAGCGGCATCAGGGGAGCCGCCGTACGGGACTCGACGGCGAGGAAGAGGACGATCAGCGCGAGGCCCGCCAGCAGCGGCACCACGGTCGCCACGGCCGCCCAGCCGGCCGCCTCGGTCTGCGAGATGCCGTACGCCAGGGTCGCGAGGCCGGCGGTCGCCAGCACCGCGCCGGGCAGGTCGAGGCGCCGGCCGTCCCCGGCGCGGCTCTCGGGCAGCCGGAGCATCGAGCCGACGAGGACGATCACGCCGATCGGCACGTTGATCAGCAGCACCCAGCGCCAGGACAGCACGTCCACCAGCGCTCCGCCGACCAGCCCGCCGGCCGCGCCGCCGCCCCCGCCGACGGCCGTCCAGGTCGCAATCGCGCGGGCGCGGGCCGGGCCCTCCGGTACGGCGGACGTGACGATCGTCAGCGTGGCGGGCGCGAGGACCGCCGCGCCCAGCCCCTGCACGGCCCGCGCCACCAGCAGCTGCCAGCTCTCCTGGGCGAGGCCGCCGCCCAGCGAGGCCAGCGTGAACAGGCCGAGGCCGACGAGGAACATCCGCTTGCGGCCGTAGAGGTCGCCGGCCCGTCCGCCGAGCAGCATGAACCCGGCGAACGCGATGGAGTACGCGTTCACCACCCACTGCAGGCCCTGCTCGCTCAGCCCCAGGTCGGCGCGCAGCGACGGCAGCGCCACATTGACGACGGACACGTCGAGCACGACCAGGAACTGCCCGGCACACGCGAGCACCACCAGCAGCCAGGCAGGGGGCGCCGTACGGGGGCGGGACGTACGGGTCACGTCAGCGGATTCGAGCATGACCGCCATGCTCTCAACGGACCCGCGCCCGCCGCATCGGCATTTCGGCCGTGCGGACCTCGGCCCCGAGGCCTACGCCTACGCCTACGCCTACGCCTCCTGCTCTGCCTGCTCCGAGGGGGGCGAACCGCGGCGAACCCCAAGAGAAGATAAAGAAATCGTTAGTACGCCAAAGCATCGGAATAGTTGCCCAGGGGCACAGGGTTCTCCCTGCACGTATCCGTTCGTATCCGTCCCACGTATTCCTTGCACTCCTCGTTCCAAGGCCTGGAGGCCTCACTTCATGACGCACACGTCGACCGACCAGCCCGCACGCGGAGCGAGCGGGGCCGTCGTCCCGGTGCTCGCGTTCGCGGGCATCGTGGTCGCGGTGATGCAGACCCTGCTCGTCCCGGTCATCAAGGACCTGCCGCAGCTGCTGGGCACCGCGCCCAGCAACGCCACCTGGGTCCTGACGTCCACCCTTCTGTCGGGTGCCGTGGCCACGCCGATCATGGGCCGCCTCGGCGACCTGTTCGGCAAGCGGCGCATGCTGATCCTCAGCCTGTCGGTGATGGTGGTCGGCGCCCTGCTCAGCGCCCTCACCAGCGACCTGCTCACGATGATCGCGGGCCGTACCCTCCAGGGCTTCGCGATGGGCGCGATACCGCTCGGCATCGGCCTGATGCGCGACATGCTGCCCCGCGAGAAGCTCGGCTCGGCGATGGCCCTGATGAGCTCCTCGATCGGCGTCGGCGGCGGTCTCGCGCTGCCCGCCGCGGCCCTGGTCGCCCAGCACGCCGACTGGCACGCACTCTTCTACGGCGCCGCCGGCATCGGCGCCCTCGCCATCGCCCTCACCCTCCTCGTCGTCCCCGAGTCCCCGGCGCGCGCCGAGGGCACCTTCGACGTCCTGGGCGCGATCGGCCTGTCCGCCGGCCTCGTCCTCTTCCTGCTGCCGATCACCAAGGGCAGCGACTGGGGCTGGACCTCCGGCACCACGCTCGGCCTGTTCGGCGCCGCGGCCGTCGTCCTGCTGCTGTGGGGCGTGATGGAGCTGCGCGTCAAGGCCCCACTGGTGGACCTGCGCACCACGGCCCGCCCGGCGGTGCTCTTCACCAACCTCGCCTCGATCATGGTCGGCGTCTCGTTCTACGTCGTCTCGCTGGTCCTCCCGCAGCTGCTCCAGCTGCCGAAGGCCACCGGCTACGGTCTCGGCCAGTCGATGGTCGTCGCGGGCCTGCTGGTCGCGCCGCTCGGCCTGACCATGATGCTGACGGCTCCGGTCTACGCCCGGCTGTCCGCGAAGTTCGGCCCCAAGTTCACCCTCATCCTCGGCATGCTGATCATCGCCATCGGCTACGGCGCCGGCCTCGGCCTGATGAGCGCCCCCTGGCAGAGCCTCGTCATCGCGGTGATCCTGGGTGCGGGCATCGGCCTCGCCTACTCCTCGCTGCCCGCGCTGATCGTGGGCGCGGTCCCGGCCTCGGAGACGGGTGCGGCCAACGGCCTCAACACCCTGATGCGGTCCATCGGTACGTCGGTGTCGAGCGCCGTGATCGGCATGGTCCTCGCCAATACGGCGAACAACGTCAACGGCGTGGCGATCCCGACCATGCACGGCTTCCGGGTCTCCTTCATGATCGCGACCGGCGCCGTCGCCCTCGGCCTGGTCCTGGCCCTCTTCCTGCCCCGCACCCGCCCGGCCGCCGGGCCGCAGCTGCGGGCCAGCAGCGAGGAGGACGCCAACCTCGAGCGCGCCGAGGAGGCCCTGCGCGGCTTCCGCGGCCGGGTCCTCGACGCCGCCGGCACCCCGGTCGCCCGCGCCAAGGTCACCCTGATCGACCGCCGCGGCCGGCAGGCCGGCGCGACCCTCTCCGACGAGGACGGCAGCTACGCCCTCATCGTCCCGACCCAGGGCGCGTACGTCCTGGCCGCCCGCGCCACCGGCCACGGCCCGCTCGCCTCGTCCGCGACCCACACGGGCGACGACCGGCCGGTCGACCTGGACCTGTCCCTGCCCGGAGAGACCGTCTCCGCCTGACGCCGCCCTCCGGCCCCGACGCCGGCCGGCTTCTCCGCACCCCCTGTCGCATCCGCAGCAGGGGGTGCGGCAGCATGGGCGCCCATACGCTCGTACACCCGCCGGGTCATGCCTACGACCCGTGTTCGTACGTCCGACCGAAAGGACCCCCATGCCCGCGGCCCCCAAGCCCGAGATCCTGGCCGCCTTCGAGGCCGCGAAGGGGTTCATGCCCACGGGTGAGGGACTCGCCCTGTACGCGGCGGCCGTCGAGGCCGGGCGGCTCGGGCTGCCGCTGCTGGAGGTCGGCACGTACTGCGGACGCTCCACGCTCCTGCTCGCCGACGCGGCCCGTCAGGCCGGGGTCGTCGCGCTCACCGTGGACCACCACCGCGGCAGCGAGGAGCAGCAGCCGGGCTGGGAGTACCACGACCCGGAGACGGTCGACCCCGAGCTCGGCCTGATGGACACGCTGCCCACGTTCCGCCGCACGCTGCACCGGGCGGGACTGGAGGAGCACGTCGTCGCGCTGGTCGGCCGTTCGCCCCAGGTCGCGAAGGTCTGGGGCACTCCCCTCGGGTTCGTCTTCATCGACGGCGGCCACACCGACGAGCACGCGAACGCCGACTACGAGGGCTGGGCGCCCCATGTCGCCGAGGGCGGGCTGCTCCTCATCCACGACGTGTTCCCGGACCCGGTGGACGAGTTCACCGGCCAGGCCCCCTACCGGGTCCACCTCCGAGCCCTGGCGTCCGGCGCGTTCACGGAGGTATCGGCGACGGACTCGCTGCGCGTACTGCGGCGAACGGGGACGGGGATCTGAGGGCCCGGTTAGAGTCGCAGACGTGTCATACGCAGGCCCCGACTTCGAACCGTCCGAGCCCCGCCGTCCCCGGCGCGGCCCGTCGACCGTCGCTCTCGCCGCGCTCGTGCCGGGCGCCCTGCTGGGGTGGCTGGTGTACGAGGCGGTGGGCGGCGGCGGGGACTCGGGCGGCTCCGCCGGCGCGGTGGGGACCGCCGCCTCCGCGAGCGCGCCCGCCTCCCCCACGACGCCCAGGTCCGCGCGTGACGACGGCAAACCGGGCGGCTCTCCGAAGCCGACCCCGGCCGCCACGCCGTCGACGTCCGGCCACGCCACCACATCCGGCTCCGGGTCCGGGTCGCTCAAAGGCAAGGTCGTCGTCATCGATCCGGGGCACAACGCGGGCAACTTCCGGCACAGCGCCGAGATCAACCGCAAGGTGGACATCGGGACGGGCTCGAAGGAGTGCGACACCACGGGGACGTCCACCAACTCCGGTTACGCCGAGGCCGAGTTCACGCTGGACGTGGCCCACCGGATGCGCACGCTGCTCCAGGAGCAGGGTGCCGAGGTGGAGCTGACGCAGGACGGTGACCGGCCGTACGGTCCGTGCGTGGACGAGCGCGCCCTGATCGGCAACCGGGCGCACGCGGACGCCGTGGTGTCGATCCACGCGGACGGCTCGGCCGCCGGCAACCGCGGATTCCACGTGATCCTGCCGGGGCCGGTGCACGCGGGCGCCGCCGACACCCGCGCCGTCGTGGCCCCTTCGCGTGCGCTCGGCGAGCGCGTCGCGGGCGCCTTCGTACGCGTCACGGGCAGCGCGCCGTCCAACTACATCGGTGGCGGTACCGGCCTGGTCACCCGCACCGACCTGGGCGGACTCAATCTGTCCACCGTTCCCAAGGTGTTCATCGAGTGCGGCAACATGCGCGACAGCAAGGACGCGGCACTGCTGACCAGTGGGGCGTGGCGGCAGAAAGCGGCGCAGGGGATCTCTGAGGGAATGGTGAGTTTCCTGCGCGAGTAGTAATCAACGCACCGATCCGGGCGGACACCCTGTTCGGGCGGACGATAGTGTCGTCCCGACGAGACGACTGAACCGAAGGACCTTGAAGTGAATATCCGCTCCCTCACTAGAGGCGACGGCGTGGTGATCGGAGCAGCGGTATTGCTGTTGATCGCGTCGTTCCTCGACATCTACTCGGCCGACGGAGCCCCGGACAGCTACGACTTCCCCAACGCGTGGGCGAGCGGTCCGATCCTGCTGGGTGTCGTGCTGGCGGGCATCTTCGGCGCCGCGCTCGTCGTCCTGTCCCGGGGCCTGGCCCAGATGCCGAAGCCGCTCGGCCTCGATCTCGGCCAGTTCGGGGTCGCGTTGACGGTCTTCGCCGCGTGGAGCGCGCTCGGGAACATCTTCGACCCGGCCAGCGGCTTCAACAACATGCCGGGCGTCGACAACGACACCCTGAACGCGGGCGTCGGTCTGATCCTGATGCTGATCGCCACCCTGGTCATGGCGGCCGCGGCCGTCGCCGGTCCTCTCGTCCCGGCCCTGAAGGGTGCCCTCGTCCCCGCCCCCAAGCCCGCCGCCCCGCAGCCCTACGGCGCCCAGCCCTCCGGTGGTTACGGCTACCCGGGCGCCCCGCAGCCGGGTCAGCCGTACGGCGGTCAGCCCCAGCCGGGGCAGCCCTACGGTGCCCAGCCGCAGCAGGCGCAGGCCCCTCAGCCGCCGGCGCAGGAGTTCTCGCCGTTCTGGTTCGCCGTACCGGTGCCGCGTCCGCTGTTCGCGGAGGACGGCTCGTCGGCGCCGATCGCCGAACTCGCCCCCGGTACCTGGTACCTCGCGGTCGAGCAGCGCGGTCAGGCGCTGGTCGCGCAGACGCAGGACGGCCGTCGTGGCGTGCTGCAGGACACCAGCGGGATCCAGCGCGGCTGAGGTCCGCGATCGCGCGGGTCGGTCGACGCGTGCAAGGCCTCTCGGCCCCTTGCCCTTCCGGGCAGGGGGCCGTTGTCGTACAGTCGCACCCCGAACCGGTGACTGACACTCCGTCAGGCCCGCCAGTCAGGACCCGCCGTCGGACCTCTGGAGGCACCATGCGGCTCGGGCTCGCACTCGGCTACTGGGGCCGCGGTCCCGGCGCGGACCATGTGACGCTGGCGCGGGAGGCGGAGCGGCTCGGCTACGACTCCGTGTGGACCGCCGAGTCCTGGGGCTCGGACGCGTTCACCCCGCTCACCTGGATCGCCGCGCAGACCTCAAGGATCGGACTGGGCACGGCGGTTGCCCAGATGGCGGCCCGGTCCCCGACCACCACCGCCATGCACGCCCTCACCCTGGACCACCTCTCCGGCGGCCGGATGACGCTGGGGCTCGGCCTGTCCGGGCCGCAGGTGGTCGAGGGCTGGTACGGGCGGCCGTTCCCGAAGTCGCCGCTGACCGCGACCCGGGAGTACGTCGACGTCGTACGGCAGGTGCTGCGGCGCGAGGCGCCGGTGGAACTCGACGGACGCTTCCACCCCCTCCCCTACCGCGGCCCGGACGCCACCGGTCTCGGCAAACCCCTCAAGTCCATCACCCACCCCCTGCGCCCCACGCTTCCCGTCCTGCTCGGCGCGGAGGGTCCGAAGAACGTGGCCCAGACGACCCGGATCGCGGACGGCTGGCTGCCGCTGTACTGGTCACCGACCCGCCCCGAGGCGTACGGGGACGCGGTGGGCGATCTGCCGGACGGCTTCCTGGTCGCCCCGATGGCCCAGGTCCGGGTCTGCGACGACGTCGTGGAAGGGCTGCTGCCCGTCAAGGCGATGCTCGGCTTCTACATCGGCGGGATGGGCCACGCGGCCCGCAACTTCCACGCCGATCTCATGGCCCGCATGGGCTATGAGGAGCAGGCCCGGCGGATCCAGGAGCTGTTCCTGTCCGGCCGCCGCGAGGAGGCCGTGCTCGCCGTACCGGACGCGTTCGCCGACGAGATCTCCCTGGTGGGGCCGCGCGAACGCATCGCCGAGCGGCTGGAGTTGTGGCGCAAGGGCCCGGTGACGGACCTGCTGGCGGTGGCACCGGACCCGCAGACCTTGCGAGTGCTGGCGGAGCTCAACTCCTAGAGGAACGGACGGCCCTGACCCTGGCCCTGGTTTCAAACAGGGATTCGGGGCCATCCGAAAGACATGTCTCGATATCGCAGCGGCTCCAACTCCGCGGGGACGGTCATCGCGGTCGTCGCGGACATCATGGCCGTCATCCTCGGACTGTGGATCCTGATGTACCTACTGGACGCCAACCGGGCCAACGACCTGGTCCAGTTCGTCCACCACGCGGCCAACTGGCTCGCCGGCTGGTCCCGCGACCTCTTCACCTTCAACGACGCCTGGGCGCGGGTCGTCGCGGGCTACGGCCTGGCAGCGGTCGTCTACCTCTTCATCGGCCACGCCATCGCCAACCGCGTACACCGGCACTGACCGCCCGAATGGTCAGTCCGACCGGTCAGGTCCGACCGGTCAGGTCGGACTCTTCGGGTCCGACCTGTCAGTCGCAGCAGTCCGGGTCCAGGCCCCTGGGCAGTCGGTCGCCGCCGAAGACCTGGCACGTCGCCTCGTCGCCGCCCAGTGCGGCGACGGCGAGGATGAGGGAGCCGGCCGTCCAGGTGGTCAGTTCGCGGGGCCAGACGGCCTTGTCGTCGAAGACGTAGCCCGTCCAGTACAGGCCGGACTTCGCGTCGCGCAGGTGCTGGATGGACTGGAGGATCTCCAGGGCCCGGTCGGACTCGCCCGTCGCCCAGAGCGCGAGGGCGAGTTCGGCGGACTCGCCGCCGGTGACCCACGGGTTGGGGACGACGCAGCGCACCCCGAGATCCGGGACCACGAAGCGGTCCCAGCCTCCCTCGATACGGGACTTGGCCTCGGCGTCGGTCAGGGCGCCGCCCAGGACCGGGTAGTACCAGTCCATCGAGTAGCGGTCCTTGTCGAGGAACCGCTCCGGGTGCCTGCGGATCGCGTGCCGGAGCGACCCCACCGCCAACTCCCAGTCGGGCTGCGGCTCTTCACGCTGTTCGGCGATGGCGAGCGCGCAGCGCAGGGCGTGGTGGATCGAGGAGGAGCCGGTCAGCAGCGCGTCCGTGACGGGCGTGCCGTCGTCCTCGCGCTTCCAGCCGATCTGCCCGCCGGGCTGCTGGAGGCGCAGTACGCACTCGATCGCCGCGTGGACGGTCGGCCACAGGCGGTCGAGGAAGGTGTCGTCGCCCGTCGAGAGGTAGTGGTGCCAGGCGCCGACAGCTATGTACGCGACGAAGTTCGTCTCGCGGCCCCGGTCTGTGACGTCCGCGAAGTCGCCGTCGGCGTAGGCCGCGTACCAGGAGCCGTCCTCGTTCTGGTGTCGTGCCAGCCAGTTGTACGCCCGCTCGGCGGCCTCGTGCTCGCCGGCCGCGTCCAGCGCCATCGCCGCCTCCGTGTGGTCCCACGGGTCGAGGTGGTGCCCGCGGAACCACGGGATCGCCCCGTCCTCCCGCTGCACGGCGAGGATGCCGGCGACGGTGGCGGCAGCCTGCTCGGCGGTGAGGACCCCGGGCAGGACGAGGTGTTCTGTCCGGGGGGTGGTCACCGCGCGTCCACCGCCGGGAGGTGCGGCTTGGTCGCGTACGCCACGAAACTCTTGCCGATCAGCGGGTTCAGCGCCTGTTCGGCGACCCGGGTGGCCAGCGGTTTCTTCATGATGTCCCAGACCAGGAGCTTGTGGTACGCCCGCACGGGCAGCGCCTTGTCGTTGTCGACGCCGAACGCGCACTTGAGCCACCAGTACGGGGAGTGCAGCGCGTGCGCGTGGTGCGTGCCGTACGGCTTGAGGCCGGCCTCGCGGATCCTCGCCAGCAACTCGTCCGCCTTGTAGATGCGGATGTGGCCGCCCTCGACCTCGTGATAGGCGTCGGACAGTGTCCAGCAGACCTTCTCGGGTCCGTAGCGCGGGACGGTGATCGCGATCCGGCCGCCGGGCTTCAACACCCGTACCATCTCGGCGAGTACGCCCTTGTCGTCCGGTATGTGCTCCATCACCTCGGAGATGATGACGACGTCGAAGGACTCGTCGGGGAAGGGCAGCGCGAGGGCGTCGCCCTCCATCGCCGTGGCGGTGGCGCCCTCGGGGGCCTCCCCCGCCTCCTTCATCGCCGCGAACCACTTCGCGACCTCGCGGATCTCCTCGCCGTTCTGGTCGAGGGCCACGACCCGGGCACCCCGTCGATAGCACTCGAAGGCGTGCCGTCCGGCACCGCAGCCGAGGTCCAGGACACGGTCGCCCGGGGCGAGCGGGAACCGGGAGAAGTCGACGGTCAGCACGTAGCCCTGCTTTCGCGATCGGATTCGACGTCAGCGCCTTCAACGGCCGCGGAAGGGCCGGGAGGCGGAGGCTGGGGCGCGGAGCGGCGGGCTGGGGACGCGCCGGGCGCGGAGCGGGCCATCGCCTCGCGGTACCGGGCCACCGTGCCCTCGGCGGCCTTCGCCCAGGTGAAGCGGGCCAGCACCCGCTCCCGTCCGGCCGCACCGAGTCGCGCGCGCAGCTCCGGGTCGCCCAGGAGCCGGCTCAGGCCGGCGGCCAGCGCGCCCGCGTCGCCCGGGGGTACCGCGACGCATGTCTCACCGTCCGGGCCGGCGACCTCGGGGATCGCGCCGCCGGTCGTGGCCAGCAGCGGGGTGCCCGTCGCCATGGCCTCCGCGGCCGGCAGGGAGAAGCCCTCGTACAGCGACGGCACGCACGCGACGTCCGCCGAACGGACCAGGTCGACGAGTTCGGCGTCGGAGATGCCCTTGACGAAGTCGACGGCGTCTTCGAGGCCGTACCGCTCGACCGCGCGGGCGACCGGCCCCTCGGTGGGCCGCTTGCCGACGACGACGAGGTGGGCGTCGGGCCGCTCGGTGCGCACCTTGGCGAGTGCCTCGACGAGGAAGACCAGGCCCTTGAGCGGTACGTCCGCGCTGGACGTCGTCACGATCCGGCCCGGCACGACGGGCACCGAGGGGTCGGGCGAGAAGAGGTCGGTGTCGGCGCCGATGTGGACGACGTGGATACGGTCCTGACGCACACCCAGGTGGTCGATGATCTCCTGGCGGGAGGTGCCGGAGACGGTGAGCACGGACGGCAGGCGGCGGGCGACGCGCTTCTGCATGCGGGTGAAGGCGTACCAGCGGCGTATGGAGAACCGGCGCCGCGGCCCCTGCGCCGCGTCCAGCTCCAACTGCCGGTCCACGGTGATGGGGTGGTGGACGGTGGTGACGAGCGGGGCGCCGACGTCGCCCAACAGGCCGTAGCCGAGCGTCTGGTTGTCGTGGACGACGTCGAACTCGCCGCGCCGGGCGCGCAGATGGCGGCGGGCGCGCAGGGAGAAGGTCAGCGGTTCGGGGAACCCGCCGGTCCACATCGTGGCGACTTCCAGCGCGTCGATCCAGTCGCGGTACTCGTCGCGTCCCGGGGTGCGAAAGGGGTCCGGCTGGCGGTAGAGGTCCAGGCTCGGCAGCTCGGTGAGGGTGAGGCGGTCGTCGTGGCCCTCGTCGAGGACGGGGTACGGCTGGGAGCCGATGACCTCGACGCGGTGGCCGAGGCGGGCCAACTCGCGCGAGAGGTGCCGTACATAGACGCCCTGACCCCCGCAGAACGGGTTCCCCTTGTAGGTGAGGAGTGCGATGTTGAGCGGTCGCTCGCCGTCCGCTGCGAGGTCGTGTCGGGACCCCGCCTGACTGGCCTCAGCGGTCACTCCGGGCCCCCTTCTGCCTGCACTGTCCCGCGAGACTACGACGGGACGCTAATCTAGAACAAGTTTCAGACTTGATCGTCCGGGAGGCTCTGAATCTACCGGCTGGTAGGGGTGCTGTGAGCAGTGGATCAGGTGATTCACGCCACGACGGACCGCGCCTGCCATGCTGGGCGATCACCGACTCTCACATGCTGTCACGGAACGGGACCCATGCCTGCGGAAGCCAAGGCGAACAAGGCGCTGTCCTCGCCCCTCACCGAGCGGCAGGAGGCACGCCGCCGCCGCATCCTGCACGCCAGCGCGCAGTTGGCGAGCCGGGGCGGCTTCGACGCGGTGCAGATGCGCGAGGTCGCGGAGTCCTCGCAGGTGGCGCTCGGCACGCTGTACCGCTATTTCCCGTCGAAGGTGCATCTGCTGGTGGCCACGATGCAGGACCAGTTGGAGCACATGCACGGCACGCTGCGGAAGAAGCCGCCGGCGGGTGACACGGCGGCCCAGCGGGTGGCGGAGACGTTGATGCGGGCGTTCCGGGCGTTGCAGCGCGAGCCGCACCTGGCCGACGCGATGGTCCGCGCGCTCACGTTCGCCGACCGCAGCGTCAGCGCCGAGGTGGACCAGGTCTCCCGTCAGACGACGGCGATCATCCTGGACGCGATGGGCCTGGAGAACCCGACCCAGGACCAGCTCTCGGCGGTCCGCGTCATCGAGCACACCTGGCACTCGGCACTGGTCACCTGGCTGTCGGGCCGCGCATCCATCGCACAGGTGAAGATCGACATCGAGACGGTGTGCCGACTGATCGACCTGACGGACCCGGACCGGACCTGAGCGCGCGAAGAACCCCTGACGGACCCGGATCCGAGCACGCGAAGGACCTACGAGACGGGTTCCCTTCGCCGGTATTACCCGGGTCAGGTCAAGGGGTCGCCTTCCGGCCCTACTACTGCCTTCCGGCCTCTCAGCCCGACCGTCGACGTCGGCAACGGCGGATGCCTGAGCGTCTCGCCAAAGTCGGCTACTCCGGTCGGACTCCCTCACTCGTCCCGTAGGCCACTTCCCATACTAGAACCTTTTTGCGGGTACAAAAGCCCCTGAACCATGATTTTTCCGCGTCCGGGAATATTGCCCAGGAGTATCCCTACTCCTCCGGCGGGAACACCGGCTCCCCACTCCCCAGCAGCCTGATCATGATCGCCTCCACCGGGCAGCCCTCCGCCGCCGCGAGCACCTTCTCGTTGGCGTCGGCCTCCGGCTCGACGGGATGGGACTGGCGTCCCGTGTCGAGGCGGAAGCCGTCGGGGGCGTGGTGGACGCAGCTCGCGGAGCCGATGCACAGGGAGCGGTCGACCTCGACCTGCCAGCGGTCACCCATCCCCTCAGCCCTCCCAGCCCGCCGGGAGGTGGATCATCTTGTGCTCCAGGTACTCGCCGTACCCCTCCGGCCCGAACTCCCGCCCCAGACCGGAGTTCTTGTAGCCGCCGAACGGGCCGAGCATGTCGAGGCTGAAGGTGTTCACCGAGTACGTTCCGGTCCGCACCTGCCTCGCCACGTCGATGCCCCGCTCGACGTCCGCGGTCCACACGCTGCCGCTGAGGCCGTAGTCGGAGTCGTTGGCGATCTTCACGGCCTCGGACTCGTCGCCGTAGGGCAGCAGGCAGATCACCGGTCCGAAGATCTCCTCGCGGGCGATCCGCATCGAGTTGTCGACGTCGCCGAAGAGCGTCGGCTCGACGTACCAGCCCGTGCCCTGGCCCGGCGGGCGCCCGCCGCCGGTGAGGATCTTCGCGCCCTCCTCCTGGCCGATGCGGATGTAGTCCAGGTTGCGCCGCTGCTGGCGCTCGGCCACCAGCGGGCCCACCTGGGTCGCCGGGTCCAGCGGATCGCCGACCACCAGCGCGCCGGCCGCCGCCGCGAGGGCCTCGGCGAACTCGTCGTAACGGGAGCGCGGCAGCAGGATGCGGGTCTGGGCGACGCACGCCTGTCCGTTGTTCATCCAGGCCGACGGGACGATCCCGGCGACCGCCGTCTCCACGTCCGCGTCCGGCAGCACCACCGCCGCCGACTTGCCGCCCAGCTCCAGGGTGACCCGGGTCAGATTGCGGGAGGCGACCTCCATCACGCGCCTGCCGGCCGCCACCGAGCCCGTGAAGGAGACCTTGTCCACGCCCGGGTGCCCGACCAGGTACTCGCTGACCTCACGGTCGGCCGGGAGGATGGAGAGCACGCCCTCCGGCAGTCCGGCCTCGCGGGTGATGTCGGCCAGGATGTACGCGTCCAGCGGCGACTCCGGCGACGGCTTGAGCACCACCGTGCAGCCGGTGAGCAGGGCGGGCGCGAGCTTGGCGGCGGCCACGAACTGCGGCACGTTCCAGGGGACGACGGCCGCGACGACCCCGACCGGTTCACGCCGCACGAGGATGCGGCCGAGGACGCCGTCGCGCGTCTGTTCGTACGTGAAGTTCCGGGCGACCGTGATCGCCGAGTCCCACACCATCATCGCGCCGAGCGCCTGGGCGAGGACGCTCCAGGAGTACGGCGACCCGTTCTCGGAGGAGATCACGCGGGCGATCTCCTCGTGCCGTACGGCGATCGCGTCCTTGATCCGGGTGACGACCTCGATCCGCTCGTCGAGCGACATCCGCGGCCAGGGCCCCTCGTCGAAGGCGGTGCGCGCGACGGCGACAGCCCGGTCGACGTCGGCCGTCGAGGCGTGCGGTACGCGCCCGATGACCTCTTCCGTGTGCGGCGAGACCACCTCGATGACCTCCGCGCCCAGAGGGTCGGTCAACTCCCCGCCGATGAACAGCTGTCCGTGTTCCACGAGCTCGGTCATGGCGACTGCCTCCCCGGAGCGACTATCTCTGACGGTTCATCAGATAGGGAACTGATACCAGTTCCACCCGGAGGAGTCCACGGGCGGGACACCGCACGGAAAGGTCGCCCCGGACTCCCATCGAAACGCGTTCTAGTTATACTCGGCTCGCGTGGCCGGAACGCGGCGATTGGGGAGCCCATGACGCAGGTGTACGACCACGGCGGCGGCGTCCGCTCCCTCCAGGTCCCCATCCCGGACAACCCCCTCGGTCACACCCTGGTGTACGTCGTCGACACCGACCGCGGGCCGGTCCTCGTCGACACCGGCTGGGACGACCCGGCCTCCTGGGACGCCCTCGCGGGCGGCCTGGCCGCCTGCGGCACCTCCCCGTCGGAGATCCACGGCGTGGTGATCACCCACCACCACCCCGACCACCACGGCCTGTCGGGCCAGGTCCGGGAGGCGTCCGGTGCCTGGATCGCGATGCACGCGGCGGACGGCGCGATCGTACGGCGGGCCCGCTCGACCCGTCCCGGACGCTGGCTCACCTACATGACCGCCAAGCTGGAAGCGGCCGGCGCCCCCGAGGAACACGTGGCGCCGATGCGCACCGCACGCCCGCGCTCCGTCCCGGGCCTGGCCCCCGCGCTGCCGGACCGCGAGATCGTCCCGGGCGACCTCCTCGACCTCCCCGGCCGCCGGCTGCGCGCGATCTGGACGCCGGGCCACACCCCCGGCCACGTCTGCCTGCACCTGGAGGAGGAGCACCCGGCCCGGCTCCCGGGCCACGGCCGCCTGTTCTCCGGCGACCACCTGCTCCCCGAGATCACCCCGCACATCGGCCTGTACGAGGATCCGGACGACGCCACCGTCACCGATCCCCTGGGCGACTACCTCGACTCCCTCGAACGCGTCGGCCGCCTCACCCCCGCCGAGGTCCTCCCGGCCCACCAGCACGCGTTCACCGACGCGGCCTCGCGGGTGAGAGAGTTGCTCACCCACCACGAGGACCGCCTCACCGGGCTCCTCTCCCTCCTCGCCGAGCCCCTCACACCGTGGCAGCTCGCCGAGCGCATGGAGTGGAACCGGCCCTGGGAGCAGATCCCGTACGGCTCGAAGAACATCGCCGTCTCGGAGGCCGAGGCGCATCTGCGGCGGCTGGTGAAGCTGGGGCGGGCGGAGGCGGTGCCGGGGAGCGGGCCGGTGACGTACGTGGCCGTGTAAACCGGTGGCCGGGCCGTACCGGGACCGTCTATCACTTGACCATGGAACACCTTCTGGCCGAACGCGCCTGTGAACGCCTGATCATCGACTTCGTCCGTCGGCTCGACCTCGGCGAACCGGGCTCGGTGGACGAGCTGTTCACCGAGGACGGCAGCTGGGCGTGGCCCGCCGGAGACCGTCTGATCGAGGGACGGGAAGCACTACGGGCGTACTTCGCTTCCCGGCCCGCCGATCGCCTGTCCCGCCGCCTGATGTCCAACATCCTGGTCACGGTGACCGGACCCGACACGGCGACGGCGACCTCGTACTTCACGACGTACCGCGTCGACGGTCACGACGGCGGCACGGATCCGGTCCCGCCCGGTCCACCGGTCCAGGTCGGCCACTACGAAGACGCGTTCCGCCGGCGGTCCGACGGCACCTGGCTGCTCGCCACCCGCGTCCTGCACCTCCCCTTCGGCGGACCCACCCCGCACATGGGTTCGATAAGCTGAACCGATCATGAACAGGGGGGACTTGTGGGGAAGAAACTCACCGCGGTGACGGCCGTGCTGGCCTGCGTGGTGACCGGTGGCGGCGTGGCCGGCTGCTCGGCGGGCTCCAGCGGGGACGAGCCGTCCGCCGAGCAGCTGCTCGGCGACGCGAACGACACGATGAAGGCGCTCAAGTCGGTGACCGTGGACGCGAAGACCACCACCGTGGCCACCGGCAAGGGTTTCTCCAGCCGTCTGACGACCGACCTCAAGGGCACGTGCCGGTCCACTCGAACCTGGACCAACGGTGCCCGCCTCGAACAGATCCGGATCGGCGACGCGGACTACGTCCGGCCGAACCGTGCCTACCTGGAGATGGCGGGCAAGGATGCAGCCGACGCGGGAGAGCAGAAGCGGTGGGTCAAGAGCCCCGCCTCCGAGTCGGCGCAAGCGGCCGGACTCTCCGACTGCACCTGGCCGTTCTCCTCCTTCGGCACGGCGACGAAGGGCGAGCCGACCGAGGTCCAGGGCAGGCCGGCGATTCCGCTGGTGACGACCGACAAGGCGGACAAGGGCGGCACCTACACGTTCTACGTCACCACCGAGGACAAGCCGTACCTCCTTAAGGTCGTCTACAAGGGCGCCGACTATCACAGCACCACCTCGTTCAGCGCCTTCGACGAGCCCTTGGACGTGCGCCCTCCGGCCGAGAGCGGTGTGCTGGACGCCGGCCGCCTCTCCGACGACTACGACACGACCGAACGGATCAAGTCCTCGGCCTCGCCCAGGAGTTCGACCTCCCGTGGGCTCATCGTCGGGTTGGCCGCGCGGCGGCGGCGGGCCTGCGCCAGGCCCTCCTCGGTGAGCCCCGACGGGTCGGCGAGCAGGGCGGTCAGCATCGTGCGGGCGGGGGCGGCGAGGGGTTCGCCGGCGACGGCGACCTGGGCGAGGATCATCGCGGAGACACCCCAGTCCAGGCCCGGGTCGCCCTCCTCCGCGTCGGTCCAGTCGATGACCCGGGGGCCGTCGGCGGTCAGGATGACGTTGTCCGGGTGGAGGTCCAGGTGCAGGACGCGGGCGGCGGGCGAATGCCGGGCGGGGATGGTGTGCAACTGCCGTAGCAGCCGGGCGAGTACGTGCCCCGCCTCACTCGCGTCGACCTGACCCGCGCGGAACGCCTCCAGCATCGTCGGCCCGTGCAGGCGTTCCATCACGAGGTCGGTGCGCGTGGAGTCGGCCGGGCGGATCCGGGGCACCGGACAGCCATGGCCGCGCACGAACTCCATCACCGCGCCCTCGGCGACCGCGTCCCCGCGCCCCTCCCGGTCGCGGCGCAGCACCCACGCATCGTCGATCTCGTACACGTCGGCGAAACGGCCGGAGCCGAGCAGTCTCCCCGTGGTCGGTGGCATGGCCCGAACCTATCGCCCGCCCACAGGCGGCCCTCAGGGCGTTCCCTACGGGCCGGTAGCATGGCCGGGTCGCGATCACACCCGTACGGGGACAAGCCGGTGCGCCTGCGGTGCTGACCCTTCCTCATGTGTCGGCTTGGCTCGACCGGGGACCCCCTGTCCGTGAGCCGTCCCTCCCGGGCGGCGCGCCGGATCGCCCCGCACGGGACGTGACCGGCTCACGCGCACCGGCAACCGGCCGGTGTACGGCACCGTCGAGGTATACGGAGCCGAGCCGCCGGGATCCTCCCGTGCTGCCCGGCTCCCCGCAGGGAGAGGCACCCGCCGATCATGAACGTCCGCCGCAGCGCCCCGGTCCTGGCCGCCGCCACCGCCGTGATCTGCGCGGCGACCGCGCCCGCTGTCGCCGCCGGCCCTTCCCCGTCCGCCTCGCCCTCGCTCCCCGCCGGGCTCTACGGCAGCTCGGACCCGACGTACGACGGTGTCTGGCGCCAGTCCCTCGCCCTGCTCGCCCAGCACACCGTGGGCGTGCGGCCCGCCGCGAGGGCCGTGGACTGGCTGACCGGGCAGCAGTGCGCCAACGGGGCGTTCGCGCCCTACCGCGCCGACCCCTCCACGGCGTGCGACGCCAAGCTGATGGTCGACACCAACAACACGGCCGCCGCCGTCCAGGCCCTCGCCGCGCTCGGCGGCCACGACGCCGCCACCGGCAAGGCCGTCGCCTGGCTGAAGTCCGTGCAGAACACGGACGGCGGCTGGGGGTACACGCCCGGCGGCGCCAGCGACACCAACTCGACGTCCGTCGTGGTCGGCGCGCTGGCCGCGGTCGGGAGCAGGCCGCAGGACGTACGCAAGGGGGGCAAGTCGCCGTACGACGCCCTGGTCAAGCTCGCCCTGCCGTGCGGCGGAGACGGAGCCGGGGCCTTCGCCTTCCAGCCGGACAAGAAGAACAGCCTGGCCGCCAACGCGGACGCCACCGCGGCGGGAGTGCTCGGGGCACTCGGGAAGGGGCTGGTGGTCGAGGCCGGCGAGGAGGGGACCACCACCTGCGCCTCCGACACGACGAACCCCCGGCAGGCCGCCGCCAACGGCGCCGCCTACCTCGCCGAGGCGCTCGCCGAGAACGGTCACCTGAAGTCCGCCCTCCCCGGCGCCACCGACCAGCCCGACTACGGCAACACCGCCGACGCGGTCGTCGCGCTCGCCGCGCAGGGCGGGGCCGCGCGGGCCGCGAAGCCCCTGAAGTGGCTGCGGCAGAACGCGGCCGACTGGGCCGAGCAGAGCGGGCCCGCCGCCTACGCCCAGCTGATCCTCGCCGCGCACGCCACGGGTACCGACCCGCGGGACTTCGGCGGCACGGACCTGGTGACGCGGCTGAACGCGACGGGACCGGCCCCTCGGACGGTGGCCGCCAAGTCCTCCGACGAGGACGCGGACGACGGCTCCGGTTCCGGCTCCGGCTCCGGCTCCGGCTCCGGCTCCGGCTCCGGCAGCGTCTGGTGGATGGTCGGCGCGGGTCTCGCCGCGGGGGCCGGTATCGGCTTCCTGCTCAGCGGCCGCAACAAGAGGCGGCGGCCGTGACCCGACGCCGTGCCGCCACGCTGCTCGTGACCGTCCTGGTCCTGTCGGCGGGAGCCATGGGCCAGGCACAGGCCGCCGGTTACCGCTACTGGTCCTTCTGGGAGCGCGACGGCAGCCAGTGGTCGTACGCCACCCAGGCCCCCTCCACCGCCCGCCCCGCCGACGGCGACGTCCAGGGCTTCCGTTTCGCGGTCAGCGAGGACTCCGGCGACGCGACCCGGCCGCGCGGCACGGCGGACTTCACGACGATCTGCGCGGACACTCCCGTGAAGGCGGGCAAGAAGCGGGTGGCCCTGGTCATCGACTTCGGCACGGCCTCGGACGCCCCGCCCGGCGAGACACCCCCGGCGCCCCGTACGGCCTGCGCCCAGGTCTCCCCCGACGCGACGGCGGCCGACGCCCTCGCCTCGGTCGCCCAACCCCTGCGCTACGACACCAACGCCCTGTTGTGCGCGATCGCGGGCTACCCGGAGCAGGGGTGCGGGGAGCCGGTGACGTCGGGAGAGACCGCGAAGACGCCGGGTTCGCCGAGTTCACCGGGTTCACAGAGTTCGTCGGGTTCGTCGAGTTCGCAGAGTTCGTCGAGTTCGCAGACCAAGAAGGACACGAAGGACGGGGGTCCGTCGGTGGGGCTGTGGGCGGGGATGGCGGCCGTGGCGGCGCTGGGCGCGGCGGCGGTGTGGCAGGCGAGGCGGCGCAGGGATGCGTCGTAGCGAGCAGACGGCGGACGCGTCACGTCCACGCCCAGCGGGCAGTCGCGACCGCTCACGCCGGCGCCGGACCGCACTCCATCCCGGCGCCTGGTGGCTCTGGTCCCTGGCCCTCGGTACCGCGGCCACCCGCACCACCAACCCCCTCCTGCTCACCCTCCTCATAGCCACCTCCGCCTATGTCGTGGCCGCCCGTCGCCCCCACACGCCCACCGCCCGCTCCTACTCCGCCTTCGCCAAGCTCGCGCTGGCCGTCCTCCTCATCCGCCTCCTCTTCGCCGTCGTCCTCGGCTCCCCGATCCCCGGCTCCCATGTGATCGTCACCCTCCCCGAACTCCCGCTCCCGCACTGGGCCCAGGGCATCCGCCTCGGCGGCCGGGTCACCGCCGAGGGTCTCCTCTTCGCGCTCTACGACGGGCTCAAGCTCGCCACGCTCCTCATCTGCGTCGGTGCCGCGAACTCCCTCGCGAACCCGGCCCGCCTCCTCAAGTCCCTGCCCGGCGCCCTGTACGAGATGGGCGTGGCCGTGGTCGTCGCGCTCACCTTCGCGCCGAACCTCATCGCCGACGTCCAGCGACTGCGGGCCGCCCGCCGCCTGCGGGGCCGGCCCGACACCGGCGTACGCGGCCTCCTGCACGTGGGACTCCCGGTCCTGGAAGGCGCCTTGGAGCGCTCGGTCTCCCTGGCCGCGGCGATGGACGCCCGCGGTTACGGCCGTACCGCCTTCGTCCCCGCCCCCGTCCGCCGTACGACCGCCGCGCTCACCCTCGGCGGCCTGCTCGGCGTCTGCGCGGGAACGTACGGACTGCTCACCGCCGAGGGCGGCACCTACGGCCTTCCCGTCCTGCTCGCCTCAGTCGCCGCGGCCCTCGCGGGTCTGCGTCTCGGCGGCCGTCGCTCCCCGCGTACCCGGTACCGCCCCGACCGCTGGGACCTGCGCGCCTGGCTGGTCGCCGGTTCGGGAGCCGCCGTGGCCGCACTGCTCACCCTCGCCTCCTCCCACGACCCCGAGGCCCTGCACCCCGGTGTGGTCCCCCTCGTCGCCCCCGCCCTTCCCCTGTGGCCGGCGGCGGCCGTCCTCCTCGGCCTGCTCCCCGCCTTCCTCGCCCCCAAGGAGACGCCGTGATCCGCTTCGAGGACGTCTCGGTGACGTACGACGGCGCCGTCCGACCCACCGTCCAAGGCGTGGACTTCGAAGTCCCGGAGGGTGAACTCGTGCTTCTCGTCGGCCCGTCCGGCGTGGGCAAGTCCACCGTCCTCGGCT
This sequence comes from Streptomyces sp. NPDC050287, assembly GCF_044459385.1. NCBI lineage: Bacteria > Bacillati > Actinomycetota > Actinomycetes > Kitasatosporales > Streptomycetaceae > Streptomyces > Streptomyces sp. NPDC050287. The sequence goes on from NZ_JBITIY010000001.1 coordinate 797,942, forward strand.
CGGTCAGCGGGCTCGTGCCGCACTTCACCGGCGGCACCCTGCGCGGCCGGGTCACCGTCGCCGGCCGGGACACCCGTACGCACAAGCCGCGTGAACTCGCCGACGTGGTCGGGACCGTCGGCCAGGACCCGCTCTCCCACTTCGTCACCGACACCGTCGAGGACGAACTCGCCTACGGAATGGAGTCGTTGGGCCTCGCCCCGGACGTGATGCGCCGCCGTGTCGAGGAGACCCTCGACCTGCTCGGCCTCGCCGCCCTGCGCGAGAGGCCCATCGCCACGCTCTCCGGCGGCCAGCAGCAACGGGTCGCGATCGGGTCGGTCCTCACCCCGCACCCACGGGTCCTGGTCCTCGACGAACCGACGTCCGCGCTCGACCCGGCGGCCGCGGAAGAGGTCCTCGCGGTCCTCCAGCGGCTGGTCCACGACCTCGGTACGACGGTTCTGATGGCCGAGCACCGGCTGGAACGCGTCATCCAGTACGCCGACCAGGTCGCCCTCCTCCCGGCGCCCGGAGCCGCGCCGGTGCTCGGCACCCCGGCCGAGATCATGGCCGTATCTCCGGTGTACCCGCCGGTGGTGGACCTCGGGCGCCTCGCGGACTGGTCCCCGCTGCCCCTGACCGTGCGCGACGCGCGCCGCCGGGCGGCACCGCTGCAGGAGCGGCTGGCGCGGATGGAGCCGAACGCCAACGAACCGCACACCGACGAACCGCACGCCGACGAGCCGAGCACTCGACCGACGGCCGACAACGTCCCCGCCGCCCCCGCCGCCCGCGCCCGTTGGCGCCCGCGCAGGCGACTCTCCCCCTCCCCTTCGACCACCCCGCCTCCCCCGCAGGTCGCCGAGGCCCGTTCCCTCGCCGTCCGCCGTGGCCGCGTCCAGGCCCTGCGCCACATCGACCTCACGGTCGTCCCCGGCGAGACGATCGCCCTCATGGGCCGCAACGGTGCCGGAAAGTCGACGCTGCTCGCGGCGCTGGTCGGACTGGTGGCGCCGGCCGCCGGATCCGTGCGGGTCGGCGGGGCCGTACCGCATCGCACGGCCCCGCGTGATCTCGTACGCCGGGTGGGTCTCGTACCGCAGGAACCCCGGGACCTGCTGTACGCCGACACGGTCGCCGCGGAGTGCGCGGCGGCCGACCGGGACGCGGGCGCGGCGGCCGGCACCTGCCGGGCCCTCGTCTGCGAGCTGCTGCCCGGCATCACCGACGACACCCACCCGCGCGACCTCTCCGAGGGGCAGCGGCTCGCGCTCGCGCTGGCCGTGGTGCTCACGGCCCGTCCTCCGCTGCTGCTCCTCGACGAGCCGACCCGCGGCCTGGACTACGCGGCGAAGGCCCGTCTGGTGGGCGTGCTGCGGGGGCTGGCGACCGAGGGGCACGCGATCGTGCTGGCCACGCACGACGTCGAACTGGCCGCCGAGCTGGCGCACCGGGTGGTCCTGCTGGCCGACGGCGAGGTGATCGCGGACGGTCCTACGGCCGAGGTGGTGGTCGCCTCCCCGTCCTTCGCCCCGCAGGTCACCAAGGTCCTCGCGCCACAGAAGTGGCTCACGGCGGCCCAGGTGCGGGCGGCCCTGCGATGACCCCCGTCTGGAAGACATCCGCCTGGAAGACATCCGCCTCTGCCTCCAAGACGTCCGCCTCGAAGACATCCGCCTCCAAGACCTCCGCTCTGATGACCTCCCCCACCACAGCCGTACGCCAGGCCCGCCCCGTCCGCCTGGGTCCCCGCTCCCTGCTCGCCCTCGCCCTGGTCAGCGCGGTCGGCGCGGTCGCGTTCTGCTGGCCGTTCCTCGCCCCGCCGACCTCGCAGGTCAGCGCGCACGCGCAGGACGCGCCGTGGCTGTTCGCGGGACTGCTGGTCCTGCTGGTCGCCGTCGTCGCGGCGACGATCTCCGAGTCGGGGCTCGGTCCGAAGGCGGTGGCGATGCTCGGCGTACTGGCGGCGACGGGCGCTGCGCTGCGGCCGATCGGGGCCGGGACGGCCGGTATCGAGCCGATGTTCTTCCTGATGGTGCTGAGCGGACGCGTCCTCGGCCCCGGCTTCGGCTTCGTGCTGGGTTCGGTGACGATGTTCGCGTCGGCGCTGCTCACGGGCGGGGTGGGGCCGTGGATGCCGTTCCAGATGCTCGCGATGGGCTGGTTCGCGATGGGCGCGGGCCTGCTGCCGGGCCCCGACCGGCTGCGCGGCCGTACCGAACTCGCGCTCCTCGCCGGGTACGGCTTCCTGGCCGCCTTCGCATACGGCACGGTGATGAACCTGGCGGGCTGGCCGTTCATGCAGGAGAACGCGTCGAACATCGCCTTCGACCCGGACGCCACGGTCCCCTCCAACCTGGCCCGCTTCCTCGCGTACTGCCTGGCCACCTCGCTGGGCTGGGACCTGGGCCGGGCCCTGGTCACCGTCGCCCTGACCTTCCTGGCCGGCCCGGCGATCCTGCGCGCCCTGCGCCGGGCCACTCGGCGGGCGGCGTTCGAGGTCCAGGTCACATTCGACACGCACCCGAGCGGGCTGGACGGTGAACCGCCCCACATGACCCAGGTCACCTACTACCGGGGCCAGTAGGAAGATATGCGACATACGCCACCATCCGCACCCCTCTTGACCTGCACATTGGGATCCTGTTCACACCGGCGGCCGCACACCCGAATGCGGCCATAACTAGTAAGGAGGGTCATTGCGGACATCTTCCGCGCCTGCTTCTCTGGATGACGTCGCACGGCGCCGACGTGCCCCCAGGGCCGCGGCGCCGACACATGCCACCGCCGCCACCGCCGCGTATCGCGTGGTTCCGGCATGCCGCGGCCGCCCCGTCCCCGAAGAAATGGTGCCCTGTGTTTCGCTTGTCCGTCTCTCGCCGCCGGCTCCGTCGTATGGCCACCCCGAAGAAGGCCCTCACCGCCGCCGCGCTGGCCGCCGCCACCACCGGCATGGTGCTGGCCGCGGCCCCCGCCCAGGCCGCCCCTTCCTCGGCCGCCCAGGCCCAGTCGGTCGCGCACCGGATGATCCCGAACGCGGCCCAGTACAACGCGTTCAGCAAGATCGTCGACCACGAGAGCGGCTGGAACACCACCGCGACGAACTCCTCCTCCGGTGCCTACGGCCTGGTCCAGGCCCTGCCCGGCTCCAAGATGGCCTCGGCCGGCGCCGACTGGAAGACCAACCCCGCCACCCAGATCAAGTGGGGTTTGAACTACATGAACTCCCGCTACGGCAGCCCGGCCGGTGCCTGGGCCTTCTGGCAGGCCAACGGCTGGTACTGAGCCGCGTTATCTTGCTCGGGTGCCGTGGCCGAAGGCCGTCTCGTCAGCCCAACGGGCTGTCCCGGGCAAGGAGTTGAACATGAGAGCGCAGGACGCGCGGGACGTGCGGGACTTGCAGAACGTGCCGGACGTGCGGGACGCACCCGACACGCAGGCAACGGCCAAGCGGCTTCGGGCCATCTGCGACGAGCTGTCGGACCGTTTCTACGAGCGGGCCGACGTCGTGCGGACGCTGGTGGTGACACTGCTGGCCGGGCAGCACTCCTTGGTGCTCGGCCCGCCCGGAACGGCGAAGTCCGAGCTGGCCCGCGAGCTCACGGGCCGGGTCGAGGGGGCGTCCTACTGGGAGATCCTCCTGTCCAAGTTCACCGCGCCGACGAGGATGTTCGGTCCCATCGACGTCGCCGCGCTGGCCCGGGGTGAGTACCGCCAGGTGTACGAAGGCCGTGCCACGACCGCGCATGTCGCGTTCATCGACGAGATCTTCAAGTGCTCCACGGCGGCGCTGAACGAGACCCTGGGCTACCTCAACGAGCGGATCTACCACCCCGAGAACGGGGGCGAGCCGATCCGCTGCCCGCTGATCGGGGCCATCACGGCGAGCAACGAACTGCCCAGCGAAGAGGACGCGGCCGCCATCTACGACCGGCTGCTGGTGCGGATCGAGGTCGGATACCTGGAAGACCCCTCGAACTTCGCCGCACTGGTCCGCTCCGCCGTCAGCCGCCCGGCGGCACCGGCCCGCACCACCGTCGAACTGGCCGCGTTGCGGCACGCCGTGACCGACGCCGTCCCGGCCGTGGACGTCCCCGACGTGATCGTCGACGCGGTCTGTACGCTGCGGGCCGCCCTGCGCCGCAAGGAACTCGTCGCCTCCGACCGCCGCTGGCGGCAGGCTGTGGGCCTGCTCCAGGCGTCCGCGTACCTCGGCGGCCGCCCTGCGGTCGCCGAGAGCGACCTGTCCGTGCTGACGCATGTCCTGTGGGACTCCCCCGCCCAGCGCCCGACCGTCGAGCGCGAGGTGCTGCACCTGGTCAATCCCGACGCCAAGGAGGCGCTCGACCTTGCCGACGCCATCGAGGAGCTGGAGGCCCAGCTCGACGCGATGGCCGGGCAGTCCCGCGAGGCGCTGAGCGAGTGGGTCATCACGAAGGCCCACAACAAGCTCGCCATGGCGGGGAAGCGGCTGGAGAAGCTGCGCGAGGAGGCGGCGGCCGCCGGCCGTTCCACCGCCGCCATCGACCGGGTCACCGGCCGCCAGCGCGCCGTCCGCGCCCGCGTCCTCACCGAGGCCCTCGGTGTGGACGCGAGCATGCTGCGGACGCAGCTCTGAACACCACGGACACCGAGGGATCAGCACCATGGGGCAGACGGATGAGCCGGGCGAGACGAGCCAAACGGACCGGACGAGCCGGACAACCGGCACGCTCGACGAGTTGGCGGGCCGGGCCGGGAAGTGGCTGCTCCTGTCCGCGGCCGCCACCGCTGCCGAACGGCACACCGGGGCCGTGGTCGCCGACCGGTTCGACCGGATGGCATGGCGCGACACCTACGAGCAGTCGGCCGGGCTGCGCGAGCTGGCGGAGGAACTGTACGAGCGCTACGACCACACCACCACCGACCTCCTGACCGACGTGTTCCTGGCCGCCTACAAGGTCGGGCCGCGCTTGCGCGAGCAGGCGGAGATGGACCTCTCCCGGCTGGTCAACCACCAGATCATCACCTCGCTCATGGAGTCACCGCACTTCGCCGGGCTGCACCGGGAGACGGCCGGCGACCCCTACGCCGCCGCCATGGCCGTACTCGCCCAGGCCGCCGCCCTGCGCCGGATGCTGGAGCGTTCCCGGGACGCCCGGGAACAGGCCGAGCAGGCGAAGAAGGCCCGGCAGGACGCCGGAAGCGCGGCGACCGCCGTGGGCGAAGAGCTCCAGCGGGCCGCCGACCCCGCACCACAGGCGATGAACGCCGAACAGCAGGCGATCGAGACCGCGCAGCAGGCGATCGAGGCCGCCGAGACCGCCGAGACCGCCGCGCGGCAGGCCGCCCGGGACGCCGGGCAGGCCCTCGCGGCCGCGGCCCCCGGTGTCCGGGCCGCCGCGCGGAACGCGACGGCGAACGCCGCCGCGGCCGTGCGGGAGGAGGCGGCGCTGATGCGGGCGTGGGGCGTCGGCCCCGGCAAGCTGGAGCGGATGCCGTTCGACCAGCGGGCCCGGCTCGCCGAGCGGCTGCGCACCGGCCGTCTCGCCCGATGGGCCGAACTGATCGGCCGTTTCCGGCAGATGGCCGGCGGCGAGCGCGCCCGCAAGGTGGAGAACGCCGCCGGGGAGCTGGTCGGCGTCACGCTCGGCAACGACCTCTCCCGCGTCATCCCCTCCGAGCTGGCGGCCCTCGGCGTGCCGGAGCTGCGTGCGGTGTTCGCCGCGCGCTACGCCGCCGGGGAGCTGATGCTCTACGACAGCCAGGGCGAGCAGGCCACCGGCCGCGGCGCCGTCATCGCGTGTGTCGACACCTCGCACTCCATGTACGCGGAAGGGCCCGGCGGAGTCACCCGGGAGGCCTGGGCGAAGGCGTGCGCTCTGGCGCTGCTGGACCAGGCCCGTGAAGCCGGGCGGGACTTCGTCGGCATCCTTTTCTCTGCCCCGGGCAAGATCAAGGTCTTCCGCTTCCCGGCCGGCGAACGCGCCGGCATCGCCAGGACCCTCGACTTCGCGGAGACCTTCCTCGGCGGCGGCACCAGCTTCCAGACGCCGCTGACGGCGGCGTCCGAGCTGCTGTCGGAGGAGTTCGACGACGCCGGCCGGATGCGCGGGGACATCGTGATGATCACCGACGAGGAGTGCGACGTCACCGAGGAATGGATGCGCGACTGGAACGACGCCAAGCACCGGCTGGGCTTCCGCGTCTTCGGCGTGGCCATCGGCGCGCCGCCCGCCGCCGAAGCCGGCTCGGTCCTCGACGCCCTGTGCGACAACATCCGCTCCATCGAGGACCTCACCGACGTCCACGCCGCCGCCGACCTCTTCCGTGTGATCTGATCCGGGCGCGCCCGTGGTGGACTGGGGTGCACCGGATCCGTCCCGCTGACCGGAGGCCGCATGAGCGCGGAGCACGCGGAGAGCTCGGAGAGCGCCGAGAGCACACCGACGTACGACCGTGAGGCGCGCGGACTGCGTCTGGTGGCCGTGCTGTTGGGGCTGACGGTGGTCAGCGGCCTGATCGACGCGGTGAGTTACCTGGGCCTCGGGCATGTCTTCACCGCCAACATGACCGGCAACGTGGTGGTCCTGGGCTTCGCCGCCGCCGGGGCGCCGGGCTTCTCGGTCCCGCACACCCTGGCCTCGCTGGGTTTCTTCCTGGTGGGCGCGGCGGTGGGCGGCCGTACCGCCGTACGGCTCGGCAGCGGTTCGCGCCGTACCTGGGCACGGCTGACCCTCGCCGCCGAGGCGGTCCTGCTGGGCGCGTCGGCGGCGGTCGCCTTCGCCGCGCCCGACGCCACCGCGACCGTCTACGTCCTGATCGCCGTCACGGCCTTCGCGATGGGCGTACGCAACGCGACCGTCCGCAGGCTGGGCGTCCCCGACCTGACGACCACGGTCCTGACCATGACCCTGACCGGCCTGGCCGCCGACTCCCGCGCGGGCGGCGGCCCGGGCACGCATTCCCCGCGCCGTACGGCCTCAGTGGTCGCGATGCCGGCGGGCGCGGCGCTGGGGGCGTGGCTGGTGATCCACCACGGGATGGGGATTCCGCTGCTGGTGACGGCCGTGGTGGTGGCGGTGCTGGCGGCGGTGGCGTCCGGACGGGAGTGACTGCCCCGGCGAAAGGCGGTCCTGGGTGGACGGCGGTCACGCCTGCATGAGTTGCGGTTCCGGCTGCTGGGCGGCGGCGGCCACCGGATCCCACTGCTTCGTGGTCCGCAGGTAGCCGTAGACAACGGAGCCCGCCGCGAGGAGGAGAAGGGGGCCGAACGCCCACGGATGCCGGGCCATCTCCACCGGCAGCCAGCGATACGACACCAGGAGAGCGGTGAAAACCGTCGTGCCGTAGCTGACCAGCAGGATTCCCTGCCGGTCCCAGCCGCGGTCGAAGGAGCGCATCGCCGTCTCGATGGTGAGCGCGAACACCGCACCGGCAAGGAGATCCGCGCCGTAGTGGTAGCCGAATCCCAGCGTCGCGGTGAGCGTGCCGATCAGCCAGAACGTGCCGGCGAACCGCATGAACCGTGGGGCCTTGCGGGAGTGGATGAAGAGCGTGGTGGCCCAGGCGGTGTGCAGGCTGGGCATGCAGTTGCGCGGGGTGATCCCGTCGAACGGGACCGGGTGCGGAGCGGTGAGCGGGGGCGGCGTGCCGGGCCACAGGTCGGCCACCGCCCAGTGACCGCCGTCCGAGCCGTAGGCGAAAACGGGGCCGACGACCGGGAAAATCATGTAGACGGCCGGTCCGATCAGGCCGATGGCCAAAAAGGTGCGCACCAGATGGTGGCCCGGGAAGCGGCGCTCGGCCGCGACGTTGCGCAGCTGGTACAGCCCGAAGAGCGCGGCTGCCAGCGGGAGCTGGCCGTAGATGAGGTGGAGGATGCCGGAGCCGATCGGACCGGTGGCCTCGACGAATTGGCCCACCAGCCACGAGGGGTCGCCCAGCGCGTGATCGGCGGTCGCCACGTACGGGTCGAGCACCGACGGCCGTGTCTTCGACGTGATGAGCAGCCAGGTGTCGCCGGTCTTGTGGCCCGCCACCAGAAGCAGACCCAGCCCGGTGCCCTTCAGCAGCAGGGCACGATCCCGGCCGGTGCGGCGCGTGACCGCGATGACCGCACAGCCCAGAATCACCCACAATGCCCCGTTGCCGAAATTCAACCGGGCGTCGAACACCCACCGCATCAGCAAGAACACGACATCGATACCGAGGGCCGCACCGACCGCGACGAACCGTTGCCGCCAGGTGAGCACCACCAGCATCAGAGCCAGACCGCCGTACAGCAACGGGCCTGACTGGGGGCCGAATATCACCTCTCGTCCCAGGCTGCTGATCGGCCCCCGCGCGCCGTAGTGACGCGCCGTTATCTCCAGCGCGACCATGAATCCGAGGGTCAGCACACCTGCCGCGATCCACAGCGTCATCTGTGGTCGAGCCCGCACAGCAGACGCGATACTGCTGTTTGTTCGCGAAATCGTTCGCGATCTTATAGATATCAACAGTTTGACCGATTTATTAGATTTCAGACGACAATGAGCAATCAGGGCGTTGATCGTGAGCCGGATCATATTATCCGAGCAGGTGTGCTGGAGTTCGCTGCTCCGGCTCATGGCACGAGGACGATCTTCCCGTTGGTGCGCTTCTCCTCCAGTTCCCGGTGGGCCGCGGCGGCCTCGGCGAGTGGGTAGGTGCGCTGGACGACGACCTTCAGCCGGCCCGCCTCGACCCGCTCGGTGATCTGCTCCAGCACCGCACCGGAAGGCTCGGCGGCGACCCACACGTACCGCAGCCCGCGGGCGGCGGCCGCCTGTCCGTCCGTTCCCGGATCGATCGCGGCACCGATCAGCAGCCCGCCCGGCCGCAGGACGTCGAGGGAACGCGGCCCGTAGGCCCCGCCGACCAGATCGAGGACGACGTCCACCGGTCCGACGGCCTCCCGGAAGTCGACGGAGGTGTAGTCGACGAGCTCGTCCGCTCCCAGGCCCCGCAGGAAGGCGTGGTTGGCCGCCCGCGCGGTCCCGATGACATGGGCCCCGAGCTCCTTGGCGAGCTGGACGGCGACGTGCCCGACCCCGCCCGCGGCCGCATGGATCAACACGCGGTCGCCGGGCCGTACTTCGGCCAGGCCGGTCAGGGCCTGCCAGGCGGTGAACGCGACGAGCGGCACGGCGGCGGCGTGCACGAGGTCCAGATTCCTGGGCTTGGGGGCGAGGAGGGCGGCCGGTACGACGGTGAACTCGGCGTAGGCGCCGCGCCGGGAGAGCCCCATCAGCCCGTACACCTCGTCACCGGCCGCGAACCTCGTCACCCCGCCGCCGACCCGTTCCACGACGCCCGCCACGTCGTTCCCCGGCGTCCACGGCAGAGCGACCAGCTCCGGCACCCTCCCCGACCGCAGCACGGTGTCCCCCGGGTTGACCCCGGCACCGGCGACGCGCACGAGCACGTCCCCCGGGCCGGTCTCCGGCACGTCGGTCTCCACATAGGTGAGCACCTCGGGTCCGCCGAACCCGGTCTGGACGACGGCATGCATACGAGCGGACATCCGGGGCTCCTCAAGGGGACAAGTGGGCAGGCTGCAAGGGAGTGCAAGGGGTGCCGGCGGTGCGGGGCCTTTCGGTGATGACCGACCTCATGCTGTGCCCCGGCAAAGGCCCGGCGGAAGAAGGCACTTGTCTGATATCGAGTTTCCTCATGGAAACCGACTCCGGCTTCGACCTGAGACAGCACGGCGGCGTGGACGTCTTCCTGCGGGACTGCCCCACCCGGGCCGTGCTGGAGCTGATCGCCGGCAAGTGGACCATGCTGGTGCTGGTGGCGCTGGAGGACGGCGACCCGATGCGGTTCGCGGAACTGCGCCGCCGCCTGGACGGAGTCACGCCGAAGGTCCTCACCCAGACCCTGCGCGCCCTGGAACGCGAGGGCCTGCTGACCCGCACCCTGTACCCCACGGTCCCGCCCCGCGTGGAGTACCGGCTCACCGGCCTGGGGCGGGAGGTGGGCGCATTGATCCAGCACATCACCGACTGGTCCCAGGCGAACATCACGGCGATCCAGGCGGCCCGCACGCAGTTCGACGAACGGACGGCCGGCCAGGACGCTGCCGCCGTCCCGGCCGGCTTCTGGAGCTCGCCGAGATCGTAGGTGGCCCCGTCGGGTGCGGCCCGTCAGCGACGCGCGCGGGTGTTGAGGCGGGCGGCCTGGCGGGTGAGGTGGTCGCGTTCGGCGAGGCTGGGGGCCTTTCGGGCCGCCTCGGCGTAGAGGCGCGCCGCTGCCGCCAGGTCGCCGTCGCGTTCGTGGAGATAGGCGGCGACCGCGGTGTGGCGGGGCAGGGTGTCGTCCAGGGCGGCGAGTGCCGCGAGGCCGGCGCGTGGTCCGTCGGCCTCGCCGACGGCCACCGCGCGGTTGAGCTGGACGATGGGGCTGTCGGTGAGGCGGGCGAGTTCGTCGTACCACTCGACGATCTGGACCCAGTCGGTCTCCTCGGCGGTGGGTGCGTCGGCGTGGAGGGCGGCGATGGCGGCCTGGGCCTGGTACTCGCCGAGCCGGTCGCGGGCCAGGGCCGTCTGGAGGATGGCGACGCCCTCGGCGATCAGCGCGGTGTCCCAGCGGGTGCGGTCCTGCTCGGCGAGCGGGATCAGGCTGCCGTCCGGTGCGGTGCGCGCGGTGCGGCGGGCGTGGTGGAGGAGCATGAGGGCCAGCAGTCCCGCCACCTCGGGGTGGTCGAACGCGGCCGAGAGCTGCCGGGTGAGGCGGATGGCTTCGGCGGCCAGATCGATGTCACCGGAGTAGCCCTCGTTGAAGACGAGGTAGAGGACGCGCAGCACGGTGGCGACGTCGCCGGGCTGGTCGAAGCGCACCCCGGAGACGGTGCGCTTGGCCCGGCTGATCCGCTGCGCCATGGTCGCCTCGGGCACCAGGCAGGCCTGGGCGATCTGCCGGGTGGTCAGCCCGCCGACCGCGCGCAGCGTGAGCGCCACCGCGGACGAGGGCGTGAGCGAGGGGTGGGCGCAGAGGAAGTACAGCTGGAGCGTGTCGTCCACCGCGGGCGCGGGCCCGGGCACCGGCTCTTCCTCGACGAGGTCCTCACGCCGCCGGCGGGCCGCCTCCGCCCGCCTGCCGTCGAGGAACCGGCGCCAGGCCACGGTGACCAGCCACCCCTTCGCATCGCACGGCGGGTCGGCCGGCCAGACACGGAGCGCCTCGACGAGCGCGTCCTGTACGGCGTCCTCGGCCGCCGCGAAGTCGGCTCCGCGGCGGACGAGGATCCCGAGCACGCTCGGTGTGAGGCTCCTGAGCAGGACCTCGTTCAATGGTGGGCGCACTCCGCGACGGTGGGCGACGCGCCCAGGAACGGGCGCAGCTCCAGCCACTCGTGGATCGGCTTCCCGCCCGCCCCGGGAGCGGCCGACAGCTCCCCGGCCAGCTCGACGGCGCGCTCATAGCTGTCGACGTCGATCACCATCCAGCCGGCGATCAGGTCCTTGGTCTCGGCGAACGGGCCGTCGGTGACCGGCGGGCGCCCCTCACCGTCGTACCGGACCCACGCTCCCTCGGGCGCGAGCGCCTTACTGTCGACGAACTCGCCGGTCTTCTCCAGCCGGGCCGCGAAGTCGTTCATGTACTGCACGTGCGCCGAGATCTCCTCCGGCGTCCACTGGTCCATGGGCACGTCGTTGGCCGAAGCCGGGGCGCCGCGGTAGTGCTTGAGAAGCAGGTACTTGGCCATGGTCGTTCTCCTCGGTCCTGATGCGACCCATTGTGGTCGCCTTCACCACGGGGACGGAGCAGGCCACGGCTTCTCGACATCATCGGCGGAATCACCGAGATATTTTTTTGGGACAAGGACCGGGAACCCGGCGGGGCCGGCCCTCGCCCTGTCGCCCCCGCCGCGTTCACCTCGTTCGTGGACCGGACGGTTACAGCCGCTGAATGATCGTCCCGGTGGCCAGGCCGCCCCCCGCGCACATGGTCACCAGCGCGAACTCCTTGTCGGTCCGTTCCAGTTCGTGCAGGGCCGTCGTGATGAGCCGGGCGCCGGTGGCTCCCACCGGGTGCCCGAGGGCGATCGCGCCGCCGTTGACGTTGACCTTCTCGAGGTCCTGTTCGAAGACCTGGGCCCAGCTCAGCACCACGGAGGCGAAGGCCTCGTTGATCTCGACGAGGTCGATGTCCTTCAGGGACATCCCGGCCTTGCCCAGCACGGCCCGGGTCGCGTCGATCGGGCCGTCGAGGTGGAAGTGCGGGTCGGCGCCGACCAGTGCCTGGGCCACGATCCGGGCCCGGGGCCGTAGTTTCAACGCTCGCGCCATCCGTTTCGACGCCCACATGATCGCCGCGGCGCCGTCGCTGATCTGGGACGAGTTGCCCGCCGTATGGATGGCCGTGGGCATGACCGGCTTGAGCTTCGCCAGCGCCTCCATCGACGTGTCGCGCAAGCCCTCGTCGCGGTCGACCAGCCGCCACATGCCCTGACCGGCCCGCTGCTCGTCCTCGGTCGTCGGTACCTGCACCGCGAACGTCTCCCGCTTGAAGCGCTCCTCGGACCAGGCGACAGCGGCCCGTTCCTGGGAGACGAGCCCGAGGGAGTCGACGTTCTCGCGGGTCAGGCCGCGATGGCGGGCGATACGTTCCGCCGCCTCGAACTGGTTGGGCAGGTCGACGTTCCACTCGTCGGGGAACGGCTTGCCCGGGCCGTGCTTCGACCCGGAGCCCAGCGGCACCCGGGACATCGCCTCGACACCGCAGCTGATCCCGACGTCGATCACTCCCGCCGCGACCATGTTGGCCACCATGTGCGACGCCTGCTGCGAGGAGCCGCACTGACAGTCGACCGTCGTCGCGGCCGTCTCGTACGGCAGGCCGACCGTCAGCCAGGCCGTGCGCGCGGGGTTCATGGACTGCTCGCCGGCGTGCGTGACCGTGCCGCCGACGATCTGTTCGACCGCGTCGGCGGGGATGCCGGTGCGGCCGAGGAGTTCACGGTAGGTCTCGCCCAGGAGATAGGCGGGGTGCAGGTTGGCGAGCGCGCCGCCGCGCCTGCCGATGGGAGTGCGTACGGCTTCGACGATCACGGGTTCCGCGGCCATGGGGAGTTCCTCTCCTCCGGTACCCGCGCGGCGCGGGGGCGTCCCGGCCCAGCCCGCCACGCGGAACTAGTACGTGTTCTAGTTCCACACGCAGTGTGCTGACCGGCCGCCCGCGACCGCAAGGGGCGTGCAGGCAATTCGACGCGCCGTGCCTCTTGCTACTTCTGGAACCCGTTACTACCTTCACGGCGACCTCATTCCTGATGGACCGTCAGAACCAATGCGGCCAAGAACCTCAGCCGGAGTCGCCCATGCCCTGTCCTGCTCTCCCCGACGGGTTCGACTTCACCGATCCCGACCTGCTGCAACACCGCGTCCCCTTCCCGGAGTTCGCCGAGCTGCGCCGGGCGGAACCGGTCCGCTGGATCCCGCAGACGGTCAACGTCGCCGGTTTCCAGGACGAGGGGTACTGGGCGGTGACCCGGCACGCGGACGTCAAGTACGTCTCCACGCACCCGGAGTTGTTCTCCTCGTACCTCAACACGGCGATCATCCGCTTCAACGAGCACATCGAGCGGGACGCGATCGACGCCCAGCGGCTGATCCTGCTGAACATGGACCCGCCGGAGCACACCCGGGTCCGGCAGATCGTGCAGCGGGTGTTCACGCCGAGGGCCATCCGGGCGCTGGAGGACAACCTGCGTGCGCGCGCCCTGGCGATCGCGGCGAACGCCCGCGCCCGCACCGGCTCCTTCGACTTCGTCACCGAGGTCGCCTGCGAGCTGCCCCTGCAGGCCATCGCCGAGCTGATCGGCATACCGCAGGACGACCGGGCCAAGATCTTCGACTGGTCCAACAAGATGATCTCGTACGACGATCCGGAGTACGCGATCACCGAGGAGGTCGGCGCGGAGTCGGCCACCGAACTCATCGCGTATGCCATGAACATGGCCGCCGATCGCAAGCAGTGTCCGGCGAAGGACATCGTGACGACGCTGGTGGCGGCGGAGGACGAGGGCAACCTCAACTCCGACGAGTTCGGGTTCTTCGTGCTGATGCTGGCGGTGGCGGGCAACGAGACCACCCGCAACGCCATCACCCACGGCATGCACGCCTTCCTCACCAACCCCGGGCAGTGGGAGCTGTACAAGAGGGAGCGTCCGGCGACGGCGGCGGAGGAGATCGTCCGCTGGGCCACCCCCGTCAACTCCTTCCAGCGCACGGCGACCCAGGACACCGAACTCGGCGGCAAGCGGATCAGGAAGGGCGACCGGGTGGGGCTGTTCTACGCCTCCGCCAACCATGACCCCGACGTCTTCGAGAACCCGGACGTCTTCGACATCACCCGCGACCCCAACCCGCATCTCGGCTTCGGCGGCGGAGGCCCGCACTACTGCCTCGGCAAGTCCCTGGCCGTGCTGGAGATCAACCTGATCTTCAACGCGATCGCCGACGCGATGCCGGATCTGAGGCCGACCGGAGACCCGCGCCGGCTGCGCTCGGCATGGATCAACGGCGTGAAGGAGCTACAGGTCAGCGCGGGCTGACCCCACCCGGGTACTCGGGCCGACGGCTTCCCGGCGCCGTCGGCCCGTCCCTGCTCAGGACGGAAGGACCGGCCGGCAGTGGCCGGGGCGGGCGTACACGAGGAGTTGCGCGCCGAGGAGCGGGACGCGCCGGCAGACCTCGAAGTCCTCCCTCAGGACCTGCAGTTTGACCTTCTCCTGAGGGAACGGGTCGAGAGGCTGGCCCGGCGGGTCGGTCAGGGCGATGACACGGTGCGCTGCCAGGATGCGGCGGCGGATCTCGGAGGCGGGCAGTTCGGTGCCCTGGAGGGTGCGGGAGGACGCCGGGGGCCGGGCGAGGGCGAGGTCGTCGAGGCGGTCGTAGATCCTGGGGTACGACAGGAGCCACTCGCGGCGGCGGGAGGGCATGAACAGGACGGCGTCGCCCTGCCGCGCGGTCCGCTCCACGGCTCGCGCGACCGCGACGACGTCGTCCTTGCGGCTCTCCGGCGAGCGCACCAGCAAGGACCACGGCAGCAACACCGCGACGGCCGCGACGGCCGTCAGGCAGGCGGCCAGCGCTCGGGGTACGGGGGCGAGCCGGTGCCGCTGCTCGAACGCCCGGGCCAGCGCGGCCCCGGCCGGCAACGCCAGCCCGGTCATGCCGTACAGCACGTACCGGTCGACGTACCAGGGCTTGACCAGCGACACCGTCATCAGGAGACCGGCGGGGGCGATCAGGAGCGGGAGGGAGAGGCGGACGAGTGCGTCGGCAAAGCCCGCGCGCACCAGGAGCCGGCACAGCAGCGCCCCCGCCGCCGAGACCGCGACGAACTGCAGCCATGCGCTCGTGCCGGGCCGCCCCAGCCAGCCCAGTTGCTGCTCGGCCTGCCCCGCGCTCACCGCCACCAGCGGCAGCAGCGCCACCGTGACACAGCCCGCCGCGATCCCCCACCTGAGCCACATCCGACGCGTCACCCGTGCCCACCACAGCGTCAGCCCATGGGCCGCCACCACCA
The DNA here is from genome assembly GCF_044459385.1 of Streptomyces sp. NPDC050287. NCBI lineage: Bacteria > Bacillati > Actinomycetota > Actinomycetes > Kitasatosporales > Streptomycetaceae > Streptomyces > Streptomyces sp. NPDC050287. The sequence goes on from NZ_JBITIY010000001.1 coordinate 813,458, forward strand.
GCACAGCGAACTCGTGCAGCCAGGAGGCGATCCCGAGAGCCAGGGCGTACGCGACCCACCAGCGGTCAGGAGAGCCGCCCCCGGGGCGCGCGTCCGCAGCGGGAGGAGGGCCCCCGGTGCGCGGCCCCTCGGCAGCGCGCGGCTTCTCGGCGGCATGGACGCCACCCGCCCCGCGGACGTCGCCCGCCGCCCGTACGAAGAAATACGTCGCCCACGTCACTCCCGCCGTCACCAACGGGTACGAACGGCCCTCCTGGGCGTACTGCTGGGTGACCGGGAGCACCGCGAAGACCAGGCCCGCCAGGGTGCCCGCCCGGCGGCCCGCCAGGCGGGCACCGATCGCGCCGACCCCCGCCGCGGCCAGCGACGTCGCCACGGCGGACGGGAGTCTGAGGGCCACCGGGCCGCCTTGCTCCCACACGGCGAACACCGCGTGCATCAGGAGGTAGTACAGGCCGTGCACGGCGTCGATGTGGCCGAGCAGGCCCCAGAGGTCGCCCAGTGAGCGGTGGGCCACCTGGTAGGTGACCGACTCGTCCCGCCACATGCTGCCGTGCCGGTCGATGCCCCACAGACCCAGGGCGAGGGAGGCGAGAGCGGGGACGGCCGGCGGCACCGACCGGGCCAGGCGGCCGGCCCGCCGTACGGTGCCGGGCGGCGCGGCCGGGATGTCGGGCGGCGCGGCCGGGGTGCCGTCGTCGCCCGCGGCAGGCGAGTACCGCATCAGTTCCGGGTACCGCCCGCCTCGGCGAGGGGGCTGTCGACCGGCTCCTGCCGGGGGCGGGTCCCGGCGGCGGTCTCCGACGCCGCCCGCGGCCCCGACAGCAGGTAGGTGAGCCCGAACCCGGCGCCCACGATGACCGCGCCCCCGACCGCGTCCAGCACCCAGTGGTTGGCGGTCGCGACGATCGCGGACGCCGTGAACAGCGGATGCAGCAGCCCCAGGGCCTTCATCCACCACTTGGGTGCCAAGGCGGCGATCACGATGCCGCACCACAGGGACCAGCCGAAGTGCAGGGACGGCATCGCCGCGTACTGGTTGGTGACCTCGGTCATCACGCCGTAGTCCGGCTGCGAGAAGTCCTGGACGCCGTGGACCGTGTCGATGAAGCCGAGGCCCGGCATCAGACGGGGCGGGGCGAGGGGGTAGAGCCAGAAGCCGAGCAGGCCGAGCAGGGTGGCGAGGCCCAGTGCGGAGCGGGCCCAGCGGTAGTCGACGGGGCGGCGGACGTAGAGCACGGCGAGGATCGTCAGCGGGACGGCGAAGTGGAAGGACGCGTAGTAGAAGTCGAAGAAGCTCCGCAGCCAGTCCACCTTCACCACGGCGTGGTTCGCCCGGCGCTCGATGTCGATGGACAGCCACTTCTCCAGCGCGTGGATCTCGCGGCCGTGGCGCTCGGCGGTGGCCCGGTCGGCGGTCACCCCGAGCCGTACCTGCTGGTAGGCGGCGTACGTGACGCGGATGAGCAGCAGCTCCAGCAGGACGCTCGGGCGGGTGAGGACGCGGCGCAGGAACGGCAGGAGCGGGACGCGCCGGAAGCGGGCCGGCACCGGGGGCGCGTACGCGGTGGGGACCGGTGACCGGTAGTACGGCGAGGTGCGGCAGAGGAAGGGCACGACCGCGGCGGCGGCGACGGCGGCCAGCAGCACCACGTTGTCCCGCACGATGTACAGCGCCGCCATGTCCGGCAGCATTATCGTCGCGGGCAGGGTCATCACCAGGACGACGGCCACCGGCCACACGTACCGGTCCGAGGCCCGCTTGCCGGCCCGGCCGACGACCGCGAGCACCACCCACAGCAGTTGGTGCTGCCAGGCGGTCGGCGAGACGGCGATCGCGGCGCAGCCGGTGATCGCGACGGCGAGCAGCAGCTGTCCGTCCCGGGCGTAGCGCACGGCGCGGCGCAGGCCGAGGGCGGCGACGCCCACGCCGAACAGCAGGAAGAGTGTGACCTCCAGCGGGCCGGACAGGCCGAGCCGGAGCAGGGCTCCGTGCAGGGACTGGTTGGCGAGGTCGTCGGCCTCGCCGCCCAGGCCGGTGCCGGCCATGTGGTGCACCCAGTACATGTACGAGTCGTGCGCCATCGCCACCCAGGCGACCGCGGTGCACGCGACGAACGTCCCCGCGGTGGTCAGGGCGGCCGTGCGGCGGCCGGTGAACCAGAGCAGCGGGACGAAGAGCAGCACCGTGGGTTGCAGGGCGGCGGCGAAGCCGATGAGCAGGCCGCCGGCCCGCCGGCCGCGTACGGCGAAGCAGCCGAGCAGCACCAGCAGGACCGGGATGATGCTGGTCTGGCCGAGCCACAGCGTGTTGCGCACCGGCAGCGACAGCATCAGCAGGCTGATCGCGACCGGCGCGGCGAGCAGGGAGGTGCGTCTGCTGACCGGCTGGGGCAGGGCGCGCGCTGCGACCAGGCCGAGGGCGGCGACCAGGAGCAGGGTGCCGAAGGTCCAGCCCCAGCCGAGGGCCTGCTCGGCCGTTCTGGTGAGCGGCTTGAGTACCAGTCCGGCGAACGGCGTACCGGTGAACCGCGTCGAGTCGTACAGTGAGCCGTTCACATGCAGGACGCCGTAGGGACCGACCCAGGTCTCCAGATCCGTCAGCCGCTCGCCCCGAGGCGTTCTGAGGACGACGGCCACCTGTCGTGACGCGAGTACTGCAACGACGAGCCACAGGGCCAGCCGCGCCGCGCGCAGTCGGGCCTGAGCAGGCGTCGCCGGCCCGACGGCCGTCGGTCCGAAGGCTTCCGCCGGTCGCCCGCTGCCTTCCGCGTTCGCCACGCCTCGTTGGCCTCCCGCCCCGTCCGCCCCACGCGTCGCATGCGTCGGGAATGCTCGGCGAACCCCGTCGAGGTTCGAACCACCCCCCGAAGGAGGACGCAGGCAGCCCACGCTTCACCTGCCGCCCTTATCGCTTTTGTCCGGATGACGATAGTGCGAGGAGGCTTCGGTTGCCTCCACAAAAGGCGAGAAGGATCACAAATCAGGCCGGTGCGGAACCGTTCGGGCGGGGGATCGCGGGCCTGCTTGCACGGCATTTGGATGCCCCGTGCATCGACTTCCTCACGGTCCGTGTCCGGGGCAGGTGCCCCTAAGGTCGCTTTCCGGCCTGTCCGCCGCCGTCGTCGCCCGGGCCCGTCCCTGTCCCCGTCGAAAGGCAGGCGAGCAAAGCTTTGCCGACCGCCACCGTCGCCACGCCCCCCGCACACAACCCGACCGCCCCGAAGCACGTCACCACCACCGACCCCGCGCTCGTGAAGCGTGCCGTGAAGGCCGCCGCGCTGGGCAACGCGATGGAATGGTTCGACTTCGGTGTCTACAGCTACATCGCGGCCACCCTGGGCAAGGTCTTCTTCCCCTCCGGGAACCCGACCGCCCAGCTGCTCTCCACCTTCGGTGCCTTCGCCGCGGCGTTCCTGGTCCGGCCGCTCGGCGGCATGGTCTTCGGTCCGCTCGGCGATCGCGTCGGGCGCCAGAAGGTACTGGCCGTCACCATGATCATGATGGCCGCGGGCACCTTCGCCATCGGCCTGATCCCGTCGTACGCCTCGATCGGCGTCGGCGCGCCCCTGCTCCTGCTGGCCGCCCGCCTGGTCCAGGGCTTCTCCACCGGCGGCGAGTACGCCGGCGCCTCCACCTTCATCGCCGAGTACGCCCCCGACAAGCGGCGCGGCTTCCTCGGCAGCTGGCTCGAGTTCGGCACCCTCGCCGGGTACATCGGCGGTGCCGGCCTGGTCACGCTGATGACGGCACTGCTGTCCGACGACGCCCTGGTGTCCTGGGGCTGGCGGATCCCGTTCCTGATCGCGGGCCCGATGGGCGTCATCGGCCTGTACCTGCGACTGCGCCTGGAGGAGACCCCGGCGTTCACGGCCGAGGTCGAGAAGGCCGAGAAGGCCGGGCGGACGGAGAAGGCCGGGCAGGCCGAGTCGGACCGTCCGAAGGTGCCGCTGCGCGAGATGATCACCGGCCAGTGGAAGGCGCTGCTGCTGTGCGTGGGTCTGGTGCTGGTCTTCAACGTCACCGACTACATGCTGCTGTCGTACATGCCGAGCTACCTGACAAGTGAGCTGCACTACGACGAGACGCACGGGCTGCTGGTCGTGCTCGGTGTGATGGCCCTGATGATGATCGTCCAGCCGTTCGCCGGCGCCCTCACCGACCGCGTCGGCCGCCGCCCGGTCATCGCGGCGGGCTGCGCGGGCTTCCTGCTCCTGTCCGTCCCGGCCCTGCTCCTGATCCGGCAGGGCAGCCTGGCCGCGGTCGCGCTGGGCATGGCCGCTCTGGGGCTGCTGCTGGTCTGCTTCACGGCGGCCATGCCGTCCGCCCTGCCGGCCCTGTTCCCGACCCGGGTCCGCTACGGCTCCCTCTCGATCGGTTTCAACGTCTCGGTGTCGCTGTTCGGCGGGACGACGCCGCTGGTGGTGACCGCGCTGATCGGAGCGACGGGGAACATGATGATGCCCGCCTACTACATGATGGCGGCGGCCGTCGTCGGCGGGATCGCGGTGTGGTTCATGACGGAGTCGGCGGGCAGGCCGCTGCCGGGGTCGGAGCCGTCGGTGGAGGGCAGGCCGTAGCGTTCCCAGAGGGTGCCGCGGCCCCAAAGGCACCAGCGGCACCAGAGGCCCCAGCGGCCGGGAACCTGGGCCGATCGGCTGAAACCGGCCGCTCGAAATCCCCTGTCCCGCCCTGACATCTCCTGACAGAGGAGCGGTGCGGGGCTATATTCGTTAGCGCGGCTAGTTAGCAGATCTAACTAGCCATACGAAAGGTACAGGTGCATGAGCGAGTCGCAGCTCTGGGACGCCGTCGACGACTACTTCACCGCCCACCTCTCGCCCCAGGACGAGGCCCTCGACGCGACCCTGCGGGACAGCGAGGCCGCCGGGCTCCCGCACATCGCCGTCACAGCGCCCCAGGGCAAGCTGCTCCAGCTCCTCGCCGAGATCCAGGGCGCCCGAACCGTCCTGGAGATCGGCACCCTCGGCGGCTACAGCACCATCTGGCTGGCCCGCGCGCTGCCCGCCGACGGCCGGCTGGTCACGCTGGAGTACGACCCCCGGCACGCCGAGGTCGCCACCCGCAACATCGCCCGCGCGGGCCTCGACACACTGGTCGAGGTCCGGGTCGGCCCGGCGCTCGAGTCACTGCCCCGGCTGGCCGACGAGAACCCGGCCCCCTTCGATCTGGTCTTCATCGACGCGGACAAGGTCAACAACCCGCACTACGTGGAGTGGGCGCTGAAGCTGACCAGCGCGGGCAGCCTCATCGTCCTCGACAACGTCGTACGGGGCGGCCGGGTGACCGACGCCGACAGCACCGCGCCGGACGTCCAGGGCACCCGCACCGCCCTCGAACTGATCGGCAGTCACCCGCGCTTGAGCGGCACGGCGGTCCAGACGGTGGGCAGCAAGGGCTACGACGGCTTCGCACTGGCCCGGGTGCTCGAATGAGGCGCGTCGGGTGCCCGGACGAGGGTACGTAGGGAGAGGTTTGCTCCCGTGAGGCCGGCGGGCACGGTCGCTCACGGGAGCTCGGGCGTCGGAGGACGGCGCTCGCGTCAGGCCTCGTGGTAGAAGCCGACGTTGACGCTGCGCGGAGCGGTGCGGTCCTGGATGATGATCTCGCCACTGCCGCCCCGGGGCAGCGGGACCGTACCGCCGTAGGACAGGGGCTGCGCGTACTCCCCGACGGTCAGCCGGACCTCGGAGGACGGGTCGGGCTGTGAGCCCTGCAGCCAGGTCAGGTGCCAGGTGCCCTCGGGCCCGCACAGGAACTCCAGGTGAACCCGGGAGACGAACAGCCAGTCGTCGGGTGTCGAGAGCCTGCACACCGTCTTGTCCCGGCCCACCCGCAGCACGGCGCCCGGGTCACTGGGCGAGTCGGCCATGAGCATGCCGGCCGTGGCGCCCGAGTCCGCCGCGGAGACGGCGGCCATGGTGAGTTCGAGCACGTGCGCTCCTTCTGAAGTGCCTGAAGTGTCCTTGTACAGCCGCCGTATGATAAATCGCCCGGCCCCGACACGTCCGGCACAATGGACCCATGACCGAGCGAAAGCCACCCGGTGTTCCGTTCGAGTCCTGGGTGGACAAGCAGATCCGCGAGGCAGAACGCCGCGGTGAGTTCGCCCGACTCCCGGGCGCGGGCAAGCCGTTGCCGCAGGGCACCGACACGACGTACGACGAACTGTGGTGGATCAAGCAGAAGATGGCCCGCGAGGGCCTGTCGGTCCTGCCACCGACGCTGGCCCTGCGCAAGGAGGCCGAGGACACACTCGCCGCGGCCCTGCATGCACCCAGCGAACGAATCGTCCGCAAGCTCGTCGAGGACATCAATGTCAAGATCCGCGACGTCATGTTCAAGCCGCCGCCCGGGCCCCCGCTGGGGATGAAGCCGTACGACGTCGAAGAGGTCGTACGCCAGTGGCGGGAGCGCCGGGCGGCGGCTGAGTAGGCAGCACTGAACGGGTAGGGGTCAGTGGGCCTCAGTGGGCCCGTGGGGCGGGGGCCGGCGGCTCAGAGGTGCAGCAGCCGGTCCGCCAGTTCGCGGTAGTCCCGCAGGGCCAGCCGGAGTTGCTCGGTGTCGGCGCTGGTCGCGGGCTTGCCCTCGGCACCGCCGTCCGTGGTCTGCCAGGAGCTGCGGAGCGTACGGCGGCGCTGGGTCACGGCCTCGGTGAAACGGGCGGCCGCCTCCTCCAGCACGTGGTCGGCCTCCGCCACGGAGTCCCGCGGCCCGTCCACGAACCCGGCGACGGCGTGCTGCAACTCCTGGGCGAGCTTGTCGCACTCGTCCCGCGGAAGCAGCCGGCCACCGTGAGCGCCGGCCCCGCTCCCCGCCGCGGCACCGGTGGCCTCACGGCCACGGGCCGCCGCGGAGTCGCCCTGCGTGCGCGTACCGGCCGGGCCGCGGGTGGTGGCCAGGTCCGGGGTGGTGGCGGCCGGCCTGTCCCCGGTGCGCGCCGCCGTGTCGGGGACGCTGTCGCGCCCCGCCGCGGTCTCGCCACCGAGGCCGCCTGCCCGGCCGGTCTCGCCGCCCGTCCCGGGCTCCCGGCCCGTGCGGGGTTCACCGCCGAACGGGCCGGCGCCACCGCGTGCGGTGTCGCCGCCCGATGCCGGTTCACGGCCCCGTGCGGCGTCCGCGCCGGGTTCCATGCCGCCCTGTGCGGTGGTGCCCGACGCCGGGGCGCCGCCGGTCGTCCTGCCGGCCGCTTCGCCCGGGGCGGTCTCACGTCCGTCGAGCGTCTCGCCGCCGAACGGGCCGGTCGTGCCGCCGCGGGCGGTGTCGTCGGCCGTCCCCGGCTGACGGTCCCGTGTGGGGTCCGCGCCGGATGCCGCGCCTGCTCCGGTACCCGGTTCGCCGGACGCCGTCGGCGGGTCCGTCACCGGGTCGTGGCCGGGGGGTGTGGCCGGGAAGGTCGCCCGGCCCCTTGCCTTGCCGTCGCGGGGGGCGCCCTCGGCGCCCGCGCCGCTCGTGGCGTCCGTCATGTCGCTCAACTCCCCTTCGCGTGGCGCCTGGTGAATCCGCGCGGCAGGTGGGCACGGCTGTCGCCGCGGGCAGGTGTGCCGCTGCCGGACCTTTCGAGGGGCTTCCGGGTCCGTGTCTCCACCCGGTCGTCACGGTGGTCGTGGTGGTTCTTCTCGTGCCGGGCCGGGCTCACCAGGTCCTCGAACAGGGCCCGGGCCTCGACCATGGCCTCGCGCATCTCCTCGGTGCCGGCCCGGCCGTCGCCGTCCTGACCGGCGACCGTGCCCGCCTGGGCGACTCGGTGTACCCGCCGATAGCCCTGCACATGGTGCGCGTGGTGGACGGAGAGCGCGGCGAGCTGCTCCTCGTACTGCGTGCCGTCCGGGAAGCCCCGCGTGCCGGCCAGCTCGGCCAGCAGCCGGTCCGCCTCGGCCACGGCCTCCCGCGGCGAGTCGACGAAGCGTTCCTGGGCGGCCGTCCAGCGCGCCTCGTACTGCTCGCGCTCGGCCGGCTCCAGCGGCCGCTCGCGCAGCGCACCGTGCCGCTCCACGCGCTCGGCGAGCTCGCGCTCGGCGGCCTTGGCGTCGCCGTCGTGCCGGGCCACGGCCCGGTCGTACTCGGGACCGAAGCGCCGCTTCAGGTTCTGCCCTGCCGGCCCACGCCGGGCCCGCAGGGCCAGGACGGCCGCGACGACGAGAATCGCCGCGACTATCACGATCAGAGCGATGATCACGCCTGTGGACATGAATGCCTTCCGGGGTTCTCTACCCAACCGGCTCCGTGCGGACCGGTTCCCCGACCGGGTAGCCCCGGCGGCGCCCGCCAAACGGCACCGTCCGCGGTAGTCACCGGGTGTCGATCCGGCGCCGGCCCGATCGACGCGCGGCCGGCGGGCACCGGACGAGTGCCGGGCAGCACATAAGGGGAACCGGCCGGCAGCGTGGGCGTACGCCTGCTGGAGGGCGGGACGACGGCCGAGCTGACCTGGGTCTTCGGGTACGAGGGGATGCGCGGCGGGGCGGCGCCCCGGTGCTCGTCCGGGCGGCGGAGAAACGTGGCACGCGCCCTCGGTGCCACGCGGGTGATCCCGGATGATCCTCGACACCCGCAGCGACCTGCTGGAGACCCGGGCCATGTACGCGCGGACCGGCTACGGGGAGACGGAGCCGCACAACGACGACGTCCCCGTCTCCGCCGAGCACTGGTTCCGCAAGGTGCTCAGCTGAGCCGGGGCGCCCGGCGCCCGTCCTCCACCGGGCGTCCGTCGTGCGGGCGCTCCGCGTCCGAGCCGCACAGTTCGCGGGTCAGCTCCTTCACCAGCTGCACCAGGTCCGTCGGCCGGTCCGGGCCCCACCAGTCGCCGAGGAGCTCGGCCAGCGACTCCTCACGGGCCAGGGAGAGCCGGTCGGCGACCTCGTGTCCCCGCTCGGTCAGGAGCAGGTCGACGCCTTCGCGGGCGGCCAGGCTTCGTTCCTCGACCTGGCGGACGGCATCGATGACGACGGACAGCGGGACCGGGCCGCGCTCGGCGAGCACGGCCGGTTCCACCCGGCCGTACTTCTTGATCCGCAGCAGCAGCCAGCTCGCCGCGGGGAGCAGGTCGTAGCCCGCGCGAGCGGTGATCGTCCGGTAGATCTCGCGCCGGCCCTCGCGGGTGCCGAGCACGGACAGCGCACGGCACACCTCGTCGTACGAGGATCGCTCCACGGGATTGCTGGCGAGGGTCTCCGTGATGTCCGGTGCCGTGACCGAGCCGCGCAGCGGGTCCTCTTTGAGGAACCAGGCCAGCACGAAGCCGAGGAGGGCGACGGGAGCGGCGTACAGGAACACGTCGGTGATCGAGGTGGCGTACGCGTGCAGGGCCGGGGGGCGCAGGGCGGCCGGCAGGGCGCCGATGCCGCGCGGGTCGGCTTCCAGGGCGCCGACGGAGACGCCGGGCGGAAGCCGGATGCCGCTGAAGGCGTCGGTCAGCTGGTCGCCGAGGCGGTTCGCGAAGACCGTGCCGAAGATGGCGACGCCGAACGAGGCCCCGATGGACCGGAAGAAGGTCGCGCCGGAGGTGGCGACGCCGAGATCCTCGTACGAGACGGCGTTCTGCACGATGAGGACGAGGACCTGCATCACCAGGCCCAGTCCCAGACCGAAGACGAAGAAGAAACAGCTCATCTCGAGGGTGGAGCTGTGCTCGTCGAGCTGGTGGAGCAGGAGCAGACCGAAGGTGGTCACGCCGGTGCCCGCGACAGGGAACACCTTCCAGCGGCCGGTGCGGCTGACGATCTGGCCCGAGACGGTGGACGCCAGCAGCAGCCCCGACACCATCGGCAGCATGTGCACACCGGACAAGGTCGGGCTGATGCCATGGACGACCTGGAGGAACGTCGGCAGAAAGGTCAACGCGCCGAACATCGCGAAGCCGACGACGAAGCTGATGACCGCGGAGAGCGTGAAGGTGCGGATCCGGAACAGCCTGAGCGGCAGGACGGGTTCGGCGGCCCGGCGCTCGACGGCCACGAACGCGACGGCGAGTACGACGCCCAGCACCGCCAGTCCGACGGTCTGTGGCGAACCCCAGCCCCAGGTGGTGCCGCCGAGGGACGCCACCAGGACCAGACAGGTGGCGACCGAGGCGATGAGGAAGGTGCCGAGGTAGTCGATGACGTGCCGCGTGGACTTGCGCGGGATGCGCAGGACGACGGCGATCACGGCGAGGGCGACGACACCGATCGGCAGGTTGACGTAGAAGACCCACCGCCAGCTCAGGTGCTCGGTGAACAGTCCGCCGAGGAGCGGGCCGAGGACGCTCGTCGCCCCGAAGACGCCACCGAAGAGCCCCTGGTAGCGGCCGCGTTCGCGCGGCGGGACGAGGTCCCCGACGATCGCCATCGACAGCACCATGAGCCCGCCGCCGCCGGCGCCCTGCAGGGCGCGGAAGCCGATGAGCTGGGGCATGTTCTGCGCGGCGCCGCACAGCGCCGAGCCGACGAGGAAGATCACGATCGCGATCTGGAAGAGCCGCTTCCGGCCGTACTGGTCGCCGAGTTTGCCCCACAGCGGTGTCGCGGCGGTCGAGGCCAGCAGGTATGCGGTGACCACCCAGGAGAGGTGATCCAGTCCGCCGAGTTCACTGACGATCGTGGGCAGCGCGGTCGACACGATCGTCTGGTCCAGGGCGGCGAGCAGCATCCCGAGGAGCAGGGCACCGATGGAGACGAGCACGTTGCCGGACACGTGCTCGCTCCGCTCACCCGGCCGGTCCGGCTCCTCCTGTTCATCCCGCGAGTCCCGTGGGTCCCGCCGGTCCCGTTGGTCCTGTTTGTCCCGCTCGTCCGCTGCGTCTGGCGCCTTCCCCGGCGCAGGGCGCGCGTCCTCGGCCATGAAAGACCTCCTGAGGGTCCCGATTCCCCTCCCATCGTGATCGGTGTGACCGGTTATGGCCTGTTGAGTCCTGTTGGAAGCGACGATTCCGGGGGCTTGTGGGCGACGTTGTGGAGGAGATCTGCATAATCTCTGGAGTTCGCGAGGGGAGGGACGAACACGTGACCGAGCCGAAGACACACCTGTGCCCTGAGTGCGGAACGCCCAGAGGAGCCGACAACACACCGACCTGCGGCTGCACCCGACGAGCGTCCGACGCCCTGCGCGACGCCCGCACGGCGGAAGCAGCGGCGGCGGAGGACTTCGACCCGCTGCGGATACGGCCGTATGTGGAGCTGGGGCCGGATCCAGAGCGGGGGCCCGAGGCGGGTTCCGAGCGGGGGCCTGGGCCCGGTTCCGAGCCGGGGCCTGGGTCGAGGCCCGGTTCCGAGCCGGGGCCTGGGTCGAGGCCCGGTTCCGAGCCGGGGCCTGGGTCGAGGCCCGGTTCCGAGCCGGGGCCTGGGTCGGGCTGTTCGGCGGATTCGCCGGGAGAGGCGGCGGTCGATGCCACGATGATGCTGCGGGCGGTTGATCCCGGGGCGCTGGGGGACGACGGGGCGGGGGCGCCTGGGCGTGGTGCAGGGGACGCCGCACCGACCGACGCGGACCCGACCGCGGCGTTACCCACCGTGGACACACGCACCGGGCGGCGTGCCGCCGGGAGCGCCGCACCAAGCACGCCGTCGCCTGCCACACCCAGCAACGTTCCGTCCACCACGCCGACCGACGCGGACCCGACCGTCGCGCTGCCCACCGTGAACACGGGCACCGGAAGCCGTGCCACCGGGCCCACCGCCCCGAGCACCACCTCGCCCGGCACGAGCGCCTGGAACGCTCGCCTTGACGCGGACGCGGACGCGGACGCGAGTGACGCGACCCGCGCACTGCCCACCCTGGACACGCACTCCGGGAACCGGGCCGCCAGGCCCACCGCCCCGAGCGCCACCGCGCCCGGCACGAGCGCCTGGAACGCTCGCCTTGGCGCGGACGCGGACGCGGAGGAGGACGTGGACGCGGGTGATTCGACTGCCGCACTGCCCGCCTCCGACGGGACCGCCGTGCCCCGCGCGGCCCGCACGACCGGCGCTCGGCGTGCGGCCGACGCGCCGCCGCCCGTCGCGGACGCGGGGCACGGCCCTCGCGCGGCCGGGCCGGCTCCCGCGCCGCACCCGACCGACGTACCCGGCGCCGCCGACGCGACCACCGTGTTGCCCGCGGCCGACGCCACCATCGCGTTGCCCGTCACGGACCCGGTCAACGAGGCAGGCCACGCGGGCCCCTCTGCCGGCGCGTCCGACGTACCCGGCGCGCCGGACGTGACTGCGCCGCTGCCCGTCGCGGGTGCGCCGCTGCCCGACGTGACTGCGCCTCTGCGCGTCGATGACGCACCGCGCCCGCCTGCCCCTACGCCTACGTCGCCCACCGCACCGCCCGCCGACGCGACCTCCGTCCTGCCCACTCCCCTGGCTCCCCCGGCCACCTCCCCCAGCCCCACTGACCTGCGGTTGTTCGAGACGGGTGGGGACGGCCCCGTCGTGTCCGGGCCGGGCGGGGAGGAGCGGCGGCCGACAGGGCGGCGGCGTGGCGTTGTGGTGGCCGCCGGTGGGGCCGTCGTCGCGGTCGTGGCGGCCGCCGGGTTCGCCGGCGGGCTGTTCTCCTATGAGACGCCCACCCGGGAGGGGACACCGCCCAAGGACGTACGAGCGGCCGTCCCGGAGATCTCGACCAGCGCGGCGTCGGTGTCCCCGGCCACGGAGAGCGCGTCGGCGCCGCCGACGTCCGCCACTCCCTCTCCGACGAGCGCGAGCCCCTCGCCCCCGTCGTCACCCAGCTCGTCACCCCCCGCTTCCAGCGCCTCGCCGAGCCCCTCCCGGTCGGCCACGCCGACCGGGACACCGACGAGCAGCGCCACCAGCTCCGACGCGAGCTCGGGAGCCGCCGGAGAGAGCGGCCGCACCGACCGGAACGCCTCCGTCCTGCGGCGCGGTGACCAAGGTCCCGAGGTCACCGAACTCCAGCAGCGTCTGCACCAGCTGTACCTCTACAGCGGCCAGATCGACGGCGACTTCAGCAGCCAGGTCGAGGACGCGCTGCGCAACTACCAGTGGTCCCACAACGTCGGCACCGACGATCTCGGCGTCTACGACCAGGAGACCCGGAAGTCTCTGGAGGCGACGACGTCAGAGCCGTAGCGGTGCGGGGGCACGCTGGGAGCGCTGGACGTGCTGCACGGGCGTGCCGTCGCCGGTGGCACGCCCCCGGTGCCTGCAACACCCCCGGAGTCGGTGCGGGCGCCGCCCTCACCCCACGTACACCCTCAAGGTGCCGTCCCCCGCCGCCTCCACCCGGATCTCCGTCAAGTCCCGCACCACCGCGTCCGGCCCATGGAGCCCGGCCCGGGGACCGACCCCGACCACCCGCATCCCGGCGGCCCGCCCCGCCTGAATACCCGCGCCGGAGTCCTCGAAGACGACACAATCGGCCGGAGCCACTCCCAGCTCGGCCGCACCCTTGAGGAACCCCTCGGGGTCCGGCTTGCTCGCGCCGACGGACTCGGCGGTGATCCGGACGCCCGGCAGGTCCAGTCCCGCCGCGGCCATGCGCGCGGTGGACAGGGGGACGTCGGCGGACGTGACCAGCGCGTGCGGCAGCCCCCGCAGGGACGCGAGGAACTCCTGCGCGCCGGGGATCGCGACGACGCCCTCCATGTCCGCCGTCTCCTCGACGAGCATGCGGGCGTTGTCGGCGTGGTTCTGCTCCACGGGGCGGTCGGGCAGCAGCAGGGCCATGGAGGCGTGGCCCTGGCGGCCGTGCACGACCTTCATGACCTCGTCCCCGTCCAGCCCGTGCTGTTCGGCCCAGCGGCGCCAGATCCGTTCGACGACGGCGTCGGAGTTGACGAGCGTGCCGTCCATGTCCAGCAGGAGGGCGCGGGCGGTGAGAACGGTGGGCACGGTGGTGGCCGTCATCGGCAGCTCCAAAGCGCGGGGGACGAGGGGGCACAGGGAGTTCCCCGGCCGGCCCGGAAGGACAAGGTGGCCCCGCCCGCCGGTCAGGGAAAACAGGCGGGAGCCACTTTGTTCCTCCACGGTACAAAACGAGTGCGCCTTCCCGCCACCATCTCCGGAAAGAGTTCACACCCCGTTCAGCGCCGCCCGACCGCTCCGGAGCACTCAACCGGGCGCCCCGGGTCCCCTCACCCAGCCACAACCAGCCCAGCCCCAGCCCCCTCACCCGGTCGCCGCGAGCCACCCGCAACCAGTCCGAGCCCCCTCACCCGGTCGCCGCCTCCCACAGACTCCACACCCCGAGACCCAGCATCAGCGCAGCCGCGATCTTGGTGATCAGCCGCAAGGGCACCTTCTTCATCAGCGCCCTTCCGCCGACGATGCCGAGACCCGCCACCGCCCACAGCGCGAGCACCGCGCCGAGGCCGACGGAGAGCGGGTCGTCGTAACGGGCGGCGAGGTTGGCCGTCATGATCTGGGTCAGATCGCCGAACTCGGCGACCAGGATGAGCATGAAGCCCGCCCCGGCGACCTTCCAGAAGGACTGGTTCTCCGGCTTGCGGATCCCCTCCTCACCATCGGCCCCGTCGTTCGTCCTCAGCAGCACGGCCGCGCCGCCGAGGAAGAGCACACCGGTCAGCGCGTGCACGATCTGCTGCGGCAGCAGCGTCAGCACGCTGCCCGCCGCGACGGCGAGGGCGACATGGAGCGCGAAGGCGGCGGCGACGCCCGCGAAGACATAGGAAGCGCGGTACCGGGTGCCGAGGACGAGACCGGCGAGCGCGGTCTTGTCCGGCAGTTCGGCGAGGAAGACGACGCCGAAGACGAGCGCCGTCACGGTGAAGCTGATCAAGGTTCCTCAATCGGTCGGGGCCGCCCCACCGAGAGTCATGAGCCTTCTCACCAGACGCCTCGGCACGGCAGCACACGGTCCACCCGTGCCGTACGGCACGGGCGTGCACTGCTTGCCGAAGGTCTCGCTGGCCGGCCCACATCGGTGGGCCTGCCTCCGGGCGCCGGCTCAGACGAGCTGAGCAGTATGTCGACGGTCCGGCGAAGAGCTACTCCCCTTCTGCGCCGTCCATCGTACGCGAGGCTCGCACGAAGCCGACCGCCAAGCAGACCGCCCCGGCTTCCACGTCACATCTCGTCACACGTCTTGTTCTGTCATGAACACGTCACTAACTTCTCACCATACGCACATCTCCCCGCAACACGGCGTGGCGAGCATTCGAACGCTCGCACTCCAACGCCCCCACACCCCAAGGGAGTTCGCATGCCGAAGTTCTACGCGCGTCGACGGCTCAGCATACTCGCGGCGCTCACCGGAGTCATGGCCTCGATCGCCGTTTTCAACGGTCCGACCGCCTCCGCCGCCCTCCCCACCCCGGTCAGCGCCGCCACCGCCCGCACCTACCTCGCCTCCCTCACCGTGGCCACCGAGGACCGCACCGGCTACGACCGCGACCTGTTCCCGCTCTGGATCACCCAGTCCGGCACCTGCAACACGCGCGAGACGGTCCTCAAGCGCGACGGTACGAACGTCGTCACCGACTCCGCCTGCGCCGCCACCAGCGGCAGTTGGTACTCCCCGTACGACGGCGCCACCTGGACCGCCGCCTCCGACCTCGACATCGACCACCTCGTCCCGCTCGCCGAGGCCTGGGACTCCGGGGCCGACGCCTGGACGACCTCGCGGCGCCAGGCCTTCGCCAACGACCTGACCCGGCCGCAGCTGATCGCCGTCACGGACAACGTCAACCAGGCCAAGGGCGACCAGGACCCGGCCACCTGGATGCCGTCGCGCACGGCCTACCGGTGCACCTACGTCCGCGCCTGGGTTCAGGTGAAGTACTACTACGACCTCTCGGTCGACTCGGCCGAGAAGAGCGCACTCACCAACTACCTCGCGAGCTGCTGACGCCTCTTCCGCCGGCTGCCGGCCCTCGTCCCGCCAACAACTGACCACCGTCCCCCGAGCCACTGACCACCGGGCAACCGGGCAACCGTCCCGCGAGCCGCCGACACAGGATCCGCACACCGGGATTCCCGAACCGTGACCCGCGGAAACTCCCCGCCCACCTCCGTCGTTCCGTACCGTACGGGGCGACGGAGGAGGGCGATCACGTGGCGGGACTGCGCCTGGGACCACTGCTGAGGTACGTCGACGGCACGTCCGCGACCGTGTGGGTCGAGACGAGCCGTCCCTGCACCGCCGAGGTGCGCTGCGCCGACGGCACCGGCGGCGAGGCCCGCACCTTCCAGATCGAGGGCCATCACTACGCGCTCGTCCCGGTGACCGGCCTGACGCCGGGTACGACACGGGCGTACGAGGTCCACCTGGACGGCACGCGCGTGTGGCCGCTGTCCGACGCACCGTTCCCGGAGTTCCCGGACTCCGTCATCCACACCCCCACCGACCGGGCCGCCGTCCGCGTCGCCTTCGGTTCCTGCCGCTGGGCCGCACCCCCGTCCGGCGAGAAGGACCCGGTCGGCCCGGACGCCCTGGACACCCTCGCGACCCGGATCGCGGCCGACCCCGGCGGCGAACGGCCCGACGTACTCCTGCTGTTGGGCGACCAGGTGTACGCCGACGAGACCAGCCCCGCGACCCGCCGCTGGCTGGCCGCCCGCCGCGACCTGGGCGACCCGCCGGGCAACGAGGTCGCGGACTACGAGGAGTACACCCACCTCTACTACGAGTCCTGGCTCGACCCCGAGGTGCGCTGGCTGCTGTCCACCGTGCCCAGCTGCATGATCTTCGACGACCACGACGTCATCGACGACTGGAACACCTCCGCCTCCTGGCTCGCGGACATGCGGACCACCGGCTGGTGGCAGGAGCGGCTGCTCAGCGGCCTGATGTCGTACTGGGTCCACCAGCACCTGGGCAACCTCCCCCCGGCCCAACTGGCCGCCGATCCGCTCTACGCGGCCGTCCGCGCGACCCCGGACGGCACGGCCGTCCTGCGCTCCTTCGCCGCCGAGGCCGACGCCGACGCCACCGCGGCGCGGTGGAGCTACCGGCGCGACTTCGGCCGCGTCCGCCTGCTGATGGTGGACTCCCGGGCGGCCCGCGTCCTCGACGAACCGAACCGCTCGATGCTCGACCCGGGCGAGGCGCGGTGGCTGCGCGAACAGGCGCTGGACGCGCGGGAGTCGTACGACCACCTCCTCATCGGCACCTCACTGCCCTGGCTGCTGCCCCACCTGGTGCACGACGCCGAGGCCTGGGACGCGGCGCTGTGCCGGGGCGACAAGGGCGCCCGCTGGGCCCGCTTCGGGGAGAAACTGCGGCGCGCGGCCGACCTGGAGCACTGGGCGGCGTTCCCGGCCTCCTTCGAAGCGCTGGCGGACCTGATCGCCGAGGCCGGTTCGGGACCGGACGCGCCGGCGACCGTGCTCGTCCTGTCCGGGGACGTGCACCACGCGTACGTGGCCGAGGCGAAGTGGCCCACGAGGTCACCGGACGCGCGTGTCCTCCAGCTGACCTGCTCCCCCGTCCACAACTCCATCCCGCTGTCGATACGGCTCGGCTTCCGCTTCGGCTGGAGCGCCGCGGCCCGGGCCCTCGGCCGGCGCTTCGCCCGGCACGGAGACTGCGCCCGGCCGCCGGTCAGCTGGCGGAAGACGGGCGGCCCCTGGTTCGGCAACCAGCTGATGACCCTGACCCTGCACGGCCGTTCCGCCCGACTCCGGCTCGAGCAGGCGCGGGAGGCGCGAGGGGAGCGGGGAGAGCGGGGGGCGGCGACCGCGGAGCTGCGGACGGTCGTGGAGTCGGAACTCGTCCCGTAGTTCACGGGGTTCATACGCGTACGTCACGGTACGCCCCGCCCACCCGCCATGCCCGGCGGATGCGTATCTCAACGGTAATCTCCCTGTTGGGTCCGTTTGTTGCGCCTGTGACCCGTGATGCTCGTGACACGTCCCACACTCCGCACCTCCAGGGGTCGGCTCCCGCTGCCCCCGACGGCATGATGAGGCGGACCGTCCGCTTCCAGCCACAGGCCCGACCCGATCCTCCAGCCGCACGCCCGCCCAGATCTCCAGCCATGTGCCCGCCCCGGTCCCACCCCCATTGCCCGCCCCATGCCCGCCCCCACCCTCCACTCGCACGCCCGCCCCGAACGGGTTCCGCCACGCGCCCCACACGCCCGGGAGAACCACCCTTGCCCGCACCGACCACGGACCATGCACCCGTCTCCGTCGCCCTGGTCGGCGCCGGTCCGCGCGGCACCAGCGTCCTGGAGCGCCTCTGCGCCTCCGCACCCGAACTCCTCCCGCCCGGCACCGGACTGACCGTCCACGTCGTCGACCCGGCCCCGCCCGGTCCCGGCCGGGTCTGGCGCACCGCGCAGTCGTCCGAGCTGCTGATGAACACCGTGGCCTCCCAGGTGACCCTGTTCACAGACGACAGCGTGGACTGCTCGGGTCCGATCCGGCCGGGTCCCAGCCTGTACGAGTGGGCGGGCGGCGCGCTGGGCCCGGACGAGTACCCGACCCGCGCCGAGTACGGCCGGTACCTGGAGTGGGTGTTCACTCGGACGGTGCGCGAGGCGCCGCCCGGGCTGTGTGTGCGGACGCACGCGGCACGCGCGGTACGTCTGGACGACGACCCCGGCGATCCCGACGGCCGTCAGACCCTCACCCTCGACGACGGCCGGGTACTGGCCGGCCTGTCCGCCGTCGTCCTCGCCCAGGGCCATCTGCCGGTCGTCGCGGACCCGACGGTACGGCGGCACGCCGCGTACGCCGAACGCCACGGTCTGCGCCACATCCCGCCCGCCAACCCCGCCGACGTCGACCTGTCCGCCGTGTCCCCCGGCGAGCCGGTGCTGTTGCGGGGCCTGGGCCTCAACTTCTTCGACCACACGGCCTTGCTGACGACCGGCCGCGGCGGCCGCTTCGTCCCCGACGGTGACGGGCTGCGGTACATACCCTCCGGCCGCGAACCACGGCTGTACGCCGGTTCGCGGCGCGGCATTCCGTACCAGGCGCGCGGCGACAACGCGAAGGGCCCCTACGGCCGTCACCTCCCGCGTGTGCTGACCGACGAGGTGATCGCCCGCTTCCGCAAGCGCGCCGACTCCGGTGAGGCCCCGGACTTCCTCGCTGAGATATGGCCCCTGGTCGCGAAGGAGGTGGAGACGGTCTATTACGAAGGCCTGGTCGGGGAAAGCGAGTTCGGCGCCACGGAACTGTGGGCCACCAAGTTCGGCCCCTCCACCTTCCGGGACCGTTTCCTCGCCACGGCGCACGGCACTCCCGAAGAGGCCTCCGTACTCGACGAGTTCGGCGTGCCGGAGGCAGACCGCTGGTGCTGGGACCGGATCTCCCGCCCGTACGCGGGACACGCCTTCCCCGACCCCGCCGCCTGGCGGGAGTGGCTGCTCGGACACCTCCGCGAGGACGCCGCCCAGGCCGCCCTCGGCAATGTCCAGGGTCCCCTGAAGGCGGCCCTGGACGTGCTGCGCGACCTGCGTAACGAGCTGCGGCAGATCGTCGACCACGGCGGACTCACGGGCGCCTCCCGCCGTGACCACCTCGACCGTTGGTACACCCCGCTCAACGCCTTCCTCTCCATCGGCCCGCCCCGCCGACGCATCGAGGAGCTGGCGGCGCTGGTGGCGGCGGGCGTGGTGGAGGTGCTCGGGCCGCGTCTGGAGGTGCGCGAGGCGGACGAGGCGGACGAGGCGGAGGACAACGCGGACGGGTGGCAGGGGGCGGGCGGGGCGCCGGGGGCGGCCGGGGCGAAGAGGGCGGGCGGGGCGGCGTGGGTCGCCCGTTCGCCCGACGTGCCGGGCTCCGCCGTACGCGTGACGACCCTCATAGAGGCGCGGCTGCCGGAACCCGACCTGCGCAGGACCGCCGACGACTTGCTCGCCCGGCTGCTGGAGAACGGTCAGTGCCGGCCGCACACAGTCGACGGTTACGAAACCGGGGGACTGGACGTGACACGACGCCCGTACAATCTGATGGACCGTCAAGGAGGCGCGCACACAAGGCGGTTCGCCTTCGGTGTCCCCACGGAGGGCGTTCACTGGGTGACCGCGGCGGGAGCCCGGCCGGGTGTGGATTCGGTCACGCTTTCGGACGCGGATGCGGTGGCCAGAGCCGTTCTACGTGCGACAACAGCTGGGACGGAAGGGAAAGCGGGTGTGAATCATCGGCTAAATGTTGAACTTGCAACCATCGATTAGGCGCACCTAACGTGGATGCTCCGCTCGGTTCGTCCCCAGACCGGTCCCCCCACGGACCGGCCAACCGAAGGAGTCACCCCCACCATGACCGAACGCCTCAACAGCGCCCAGCCGTACGCCGTCGGCCTGTTCCGCATCGTCGTCGGCCTGCTCTTCGCCTGCCACGGCGCCGCCACGCTCTTCGGCGTCCTCGGCGGTGCCGACGGCAGCGGCGGCACCGCCGAGACGGGGGCCTGGCCCAACTGGTACGCGGCCGTCATCGAACTCGTCGGCGGTTCCCTCGTACTGATCGGCCTGGGCACGCGGGTCGCCGCGCTCATCTCGTCGGGCTCGATGGCCTACGCCTACTTCAAGGTGCACCAGCCCAACGCCCTGTGGCCCATGGAGAACAGCGGCGAGGGTGCCGCGATGTTCTGCTGGGCCTTCCTGCTCCTGGTCTTCACCGGATCCGGCGCCTTCGGCCTGGACCGCCTGTTCAGCAAGGGCTCGGCGTCCACGGAGAAGGCGTCCGAGCGGCAGACGCCGGTGGCAGCTTGACCTGGTGGCAGCCTGCCCTGGAGGCAGCCTGATCCGGCAACCGGTCAGGACGACCGGTCCAGGCACGACGACGGCGCCCGTTCCCGCGGCTCACGCGGGGCGGGCGCCGTTGTCCACCCGGTGAACTGACTGTCACACCTCAGGCGTACGCTGTATGGCTGTTATGGGCCGCCCCTGCCGCACCCCCGCGACACCTGCGGCGAGACAGCACGACCGGCCACGGGGGATACGGGGAGACGCGGGGAGACGCGGTGTTCGAGAGTGTGGGGGCGTTGATCGGCAGCCCCTGGATCTACGCCATGGTGGCGCTGTCGGTGCTCCTGGACGTTTTCCTGCCGGTCCTGCCGAGCGGTGTCCTGGTCATCACGGCCGCGACCGCGGCGGCCGCGAGCTCGGGCGCGGCGACCGGCGAGGTACCGCACCGCGTGCCGGACATCCTGGCGCTGGTGCTCTGCGCGACCACGGCGTCCGTCCTCGGTGACCTGGTGGCGTACCGGCTGGCCTGGCGCGGCGGCGAACGCCTCGAGGCCGCGATCGCCCGTTCCCGTCGGCTCAGCATCGCGCAGGAACGTCTCGGCGCGGCCCTGTCCCGGGGCGGCGGCGCCCTGGTCGTCCTCGCCCGCTTCGCCCCGGCCGGCCGCTCGGTCGTCTCCCTCGGCGCCGGCGCCGCCCACCGCCGCGCCCGCGACTTCCTCCCTTGGTCCGCCCTGGCCGGCCTCTCCTGGGCCGCCTACAGCGTCGCCCTCGGCTACTTCGGCGCCCACTGGCTCGGCACGACCTGGCTGGCGACGGGGGTGTCGGTACTGGCCCTCTTCGGAGCGGGGGCGGGAGCGGCGTACGTGATGCGACGGCAGCCCAGGGCGGCGGAGGCGTCGTAGCGAGGGAGGTGACGGCGGCCGGTCGCCGTGACCGGCCGGGCGGCGGTGACCGGCCGGGCGGCGGCACGGGGTCCCTGAGCGGTCGGCGGGCTGTCCGCATACTCAAGAATCCGCAATACTCCAGATTTCGCAGACGCGATCCGCAGAATCCACAGACGCGCCGCCGGTGCGGCACCCGGCCGGCGTCGGTGGGCGAACCCACCCGGCGTCAGTCCGGCGCCGGCCCAGGCCCACGCATCGCCCGCCGCCAGGACGCCGCACCCCCCGCCGGCCCGTCCTACCCGGCCCTTCGCGCGGGCGCCCCCCGCACCTCCAGTCCGGCCAGCAACTCGGCCGTGGCCTCGGCGATCGCGTCGACCGCCCGGTCGAACACCTCCTGGTTGTGCGCGGCGGGCGCCCGGAACCCGGACACCTTCCGCACGTACTGGAGGGCAGCGGCCCGAATGTCCTCCTCCGTCGCCTCCTCGGGCAGAACCGGCGGACGGAGCGTCTTGATACTGCGGCACATGCTCCCAGTCTCGCCCCTCGGACCGACACCTGTCCCGGGAACCCGACGCCTGCGATGATCATCCGTGAGGCGGCCACCACCGAGGGGCCGACCGACGAGAGGAACCCTCACCATGGCGCACGGGCCGGCACCCGCATCGGCGCAGGAACTCACCGTCGCCGTCCTCGGCCCCGGCGGCACCGGCGGTCTCCTCGCCGGGCTCCTGTCCCGGGCCGGTCACCGCGTGATCTGCCTGGCCGGTGAGGAAACGGCCGCCACCCTCCGTACGGCCGGAATCCGGGTCCGCAGCGCACGGTACGGCGACTTCACGGCCCGCGTGGAAGCGGACACCGTCCTGCGCGCACCGGTCGACGCCTGTGTGATCGCGGTCAAGCACACCTCCCTGGACGCCGCCCTCGACCGCGTCCCGCCCACCGCGCTCGGCGACGCCCTCCTCGTCCCGCTCCTGAACGGTGTCGAACATCCGGCGGCCCTGCGCGCCCGCTACCGGCCGGACCGTGTCGCGCCCACCGTCATCCGCGTCGAGTCGACCCGGGTGGCCCCGGGCGTGATCGAGCACGCCAGCCCGTTCGCCGAGGTGGATCTGGCGGGCGACGGCGTCCCCCGCGAGCGTCTCGACACGCTGGCTCAGGCCCTCACCGCCGCCGGTCCGGCCGCCCGCGTCCTGGCCGACGAGACGGCGTCCCTGTGGGCGAAGATGTCGTTCCTCGCGCCCTTCGCCCTGCTGACGACGCGCTACGGCCTCCCACTCGGGGACATCCGCACCCGTCACCGCGAGGAGCTGACCGCTCTGGTGGAGGAGGCGGCCGCGGTCAGCTCAGCGTCCGGCGGCCCGGCGGACCCGGCCCAGGCACTGGCCCGCTACGACGCCTTCCCCCCGGCCGCCAAGTCGTCGATGCAGCGCGACGCGGAGGCGGGCCGCCCCCTCGAACTGGACGCCATCGGCGGAGCGTTGCTCCGCGCGGCCGAGCGCCACGGGGTGCCGGCACCGGTGACGGCCCGCATCGTCAGCGAGTTGTCGTCCATGGGCCCTCGCCCGTGAGCCGCCGGTGGTCATGCACTGAGTCCGGTCGCGGCTTTGCCGAAACGGCAACAACGCTCGCGGCCCCTCCCCGGGACCTCGCAGGATCGTCGTACGAGCAGCCGTAGCACCGCCGCAGGCCCCCGTCCCGCGGCCGGTGCACCTGACGTACGGAGGACGACGCGATGCCGCAGCCGGACCCTCGGCCCACGGATCTCACCCACCGCCTGGTCCCCGGCCCCGCCGGCCGGATCCACCTGGTGGAGCAGGGGACGGGACCGCTGGTCCTGCTGCTGCACGGATTCCCGGAGTCCTGGTACTCGTGGCGGCACCAGCTGCCGGTGCTGGCCGCCGCCGGGTACCGCGCGGTCGCCGTGGACGTGCGCGGCTACGGGCGCTCCTCGAAGCCCGCCGCGGTGGACGCGTACCGGATGCTGGACCTGGTGGCGGACAACGTGGCCGTCGTCGAGGCGCTGGGCGGGCGGCCCGCGGTGGTCGTCGGGCACGACTGGGGTGCGACGATCGCCGCGCACTCCGCCCTGCTGAGGCCCGACGTGTTCCGCGCGGTCGGCCTGCTGAGCGTCCCGTACACCCCGCCCGGCGGACCCCGGCCCACCGAGATCTTCGCCCGACTGGGCGGCGGGGAACAGGAATTCTACGTCTCCTACTTCCAGGAGCCGGGCCGCGCCGAGCGGGAGATCGAGCCGGACGTACGCGGCTGGCTCGCCGGTTTCTACGCCGCCCTGTCCGCCGGAACGATGCCCGCACCCGACGCCCCGGATCCGCATTTCGTCAGCCCCGGCGGCACCCTGCGGGCCCGTTTCCCGGACCGTCGGCCGGCCTGGCTCGGCGAGCACGAACTCGACGTCTACGCCGGGGAGTTCGAGCGTACGGGCCTGACCGGCGCCCTGAACCGCTACCGCGCCCTGGACCTCGACTGGAAGGACCTCGCCGACCGCACCGGCGCGCCGATCCCTCAGCCGTCCCTGTTCCTCGGCGGCTCCCTGGACGCCTCCACGACCTGGCTGTCCGACGCGATCGACGCCTTCCCCACCACTCTGCCGGGCCTGT
The DNA here is from genome assembly GCF_044459385.1 of Streptomyces sp. NPDC050287. Taxonomy (NCBI): domain Bacteria; kingdom Bacillati; phylum Actinomycetota; class Actinomycetes; order Kitasatosporales; family Streptomycetaceae; genus Streptomyces; species Streptomyces sp. NPDC050287. The sequence goes on from NZ_JBITIY010000001.1 coordinate 837,562, forward strand.
ACGCCTCCCACCTCCTCGACGGCTGCGGCCACTGGATCCAGCAGGAACGCCCCGAGGAGGTCAACGCCCATCTGGTGGAGTGGCTGGCCTCCCTGCCCGCCGGCGCCGACGGCCGTCAAACATGAGTGCATACGGCATGACGGGCGGCCTCCCGTGGCCCGACGGCAGCCGCCTACGGATCACCGACCGCCGCCCTCCGGCTCGGCGACGACTCGCCCACGCTCCCGACAGACGGGCCACCTGACGGCGGCGCGGCAGGCGTATCGCGGGCGGCGTCGGCGTAGCGGCGGGCCAAGTACCCGAAGGCGGCCTTGAGTTCCGGCGGGCCGACGACCTTCATGTCGGCGTCGAACATGCCGATGGCGGCGGCCAGGCCGGGCCAGGACCAGGAGCCGAGGACGAGCCGGCAGCGGTTCGGGCCGAGTTCCTCGACGAGTCCGTCATGGGCATGGCGGGACACCGCCGCGGCGGGCAGGTCGAGGATCACCTCGCCGCGGCACGGCCAGTCACCCGAGCCGCCGGAGCCGTCGGAGCCGCGGAACCGTGCGGCGACGAAGGCGGCCACGTCACCGCCGGGCACCTCGCGTGGGGTGAAGCGGGGGCCTGTGGGCACGCGCGGGGTGATCCTGTCGGCGCGGAAGGTACGCCAGTCCTCACGGTCCAGGTCCCAGGCCACGAGGTACCAGCGCCCGCTCCAGGTGACGAGGTGATGGGGCTGCACCCGGCGAGGCGGGGACGCGGCGGGGTCACCGGCGCCGGTTCCCGGTGGGGAGGCGTAGTCGAAGCGCAGTCCCTCGCGGGCGTGGACGGCGGCGCTCAGCGCCATCAGCACCCTGGTGTCGACCCGGGGGGCCGGCCGGGTCGCGGCCCGCTCGACGGCGGTGACCCGGAGGATGTCGATGCGGTGGCGCAGCCGTGCGGGCATGACCTGCCGGACGGTGGTCAGCGCCCGTGCCGCGGCTTCTTCGATGCCGGCACCGCTGGTGGTGGCGACCTGGAGCGCGACGGCCAGTGCGACGGCCTGCTCGTCGTCGAACAGCAGCGGCGGCAACTCCGTACCGGCGTCGAGCCGGCACCCGCCGTCGGGACCCTTGAAGGCCACGATCGGATAGCCGAGCTCGCGCAGCCGGTCGACGTCGCGGCGCACGGTGCGCGGGCTGACGTCCAGCCGCTCGGCCAGCAGGGCCCCAGGCCAGTCGCGGCGCGCCTGGAGCAGGGAGAGCAGTGACAGCAGGCGCGCTGAAGTCTTCGGCATGAACGCCATCCTGCCCCGGATAGCGGCCACACCCTGTCCGCTACCCCTGCGACGGTTACCTCGTACCGGACAACGCCACCGACCGAAGGACCCGATCGTCGTGCCTCATTCCATGACTTCCTCACCTTCCTCGACCACTTCAGCTTCCTCTGTGCCGTCGGGTCCCTCAGGCCTCTCGGCCCTCGACGCCGAGCGTGCCGACCTGCTCGACGCGCTCGCCACCGCGCGCACCGCCTTGACCCACACGGTCCGCGGGCTCAGCGACGAGCAGGTCGGCGAACGGCCGACGGCCGGCGCGCTGTGCCTGGGCGGGCTGATCAAGCACGTGGCCTCCATGGAGGAACGGTGGATGCGCTTCGTGGTCGAGGGTCCGTCGGCGATGCGCTTCGACCTGCCCGACGGCGTCACCTGGGCCGACGTGGCGGGCGGTACCGCTCGCGCGATCCCGCAGTGGATGACCGACCACCAGAACGACTTCCGGATGCTGCCCGACGAGACGTTGGCCGACATCCTCACGCGCTACGAACAGGTCGCCGCCCGCAGCGAGGAGGTCATCGCCTCCGTGCCCGACCTGTCGACGACCCACCCGCTGCCGGAGGCGCCCTGGCACGAGCCGGGAGCAGTGCGCAGCGTGCGGCGGGTGCTGGCGCACGTCATCGCTGAGACCGCCCAGCACGCGGGCCACGCGGACATCCTGCGCGAGTCGCTCGACGGGCAGACGTCGACCTGACCGAGAACCAGGGCGAGTTGGCCGAAGCGAGGCCCGTTGGACATGGAAGGCAGGACAGTCACCATGAAGATGAGCGAGCCGGCAAGGACCCGTACCCCCGGTGTCACCTCATGACCGTTCTCGACACTCGCGCGCTCAACCGCGCCACGCTCGCCCGCCAGTTCCTGCTCGACCGCGCCGACGTACCGGTCCTCGACGCCGTCGCGCACCTCGGCGGGCTGCAGGCGCAGGAGCCGCAGGAGCCGTTCGTCGGCCTCTGGTCGCGGCTGCGTGCGTTCGACCCCGCGGAGCTCTCGGACCTGCTGACCGGGCGGCGCGTGGTGCGGACCCACCTCATGCGCCGCACCGTCCACCTCGTCACCGCCGACGACGCCCTGGCCTGGCGGGCCCGCCACGACACCATGCTGCGTCAACGGGTCCTCGGGACCTACCGCCGTGAGCTCGCGGGGGTGGACCTCGACGAACTCGCGGCGGCGGGCCGGGCGGTGATGGCCGACGGCGAGCCCCGCTCGATGACCGAGCTCGCCCGGGCCCTCGCCGACCGCTGGCCGGCGCCTGGTCCGCGGGCCCTGGGCGAAATGCTGGTCGCCGCTCTCGTGCCGATGGTGCAGCTGCCGCCGCGCGGGCTGTGGCGCACGAGGGCGGGAGTACGCAACGCCCTGCTGTCCTCATGGCTGGGACGGGAGATCGACCCACCGCCCCCGGACGGCTCCGATCCGGTCGGCAAAGCGCTGGTACGGCGCTATCTGGCCGCGTTCGGCCCCGCCGCCTCGGCCGACCTGCGCGCCTGGTGCGGCCTGGCCGGACTGCCGGCCGCGGTCGCCGCCGTACGCGAGGAACTGGTCGCCTTCCGCGACGAGCGAGGCCGGGAGCTCCTGGACCTCCCCGACGCACCGCGCCCCGACCCCGACATACCGGCCCCGGTACGGTTCCTGCCGGCGTTCGACAACGCGATCCTCGGCTACCGCGACCGCAGCCGGATCATCGACGACGCCCATCGCGGCCTGTCGGTCACCGGCGCCCGCGTCGTCCTGGTCGACGGCCGGGTCGCCGCGACCTGGAACGCCAAGGCCGACACCGTGACCATCACCCCGCTGCGCCGCTTCTCCCACGCGGAACGAACCGCCGTCACCGAGCAGGGCGCCGCACTGGCGCGGTTCCTCACAGACGGCTCGGACCACTCCGCCGACTCCGCCGACTCAGCCCACAGGGACAGCCACCGCGTCCGGATCGACCTGTACGTATGAACGAACCGCTGCGCTGGCCGGAGGCCCCTGCGCGTAAGAGGGCTGCCTGAAGGCGTGCGAGGAGTCACGACAAGTGCTCGCTCGGGTGACCGACGATCCTCCCCGCCCGGCCTTCAATCGTCTTTCCTGCCTGGCCGCCGAAGGCTAGTGTTCGGGTTCGGCGAGTGACCCACGAGGAGCGAGGACATGCCCGGTTATCCGAGCGCGCGTTGACGTTGTAGGCCGTGATCGGCCTGTCATCGCGTGCTGCCCTTGACAGTGCGGCACAGCGAGCCTTCCCCTGCCTGAGCCATCGGTGCGCCTGTCGCGCGCCGGGTGTCGGGCCTCGTTGTCGGCAGTCCAAGGGATCCCCGTGCCCTCCGCTTCCTCCGCTGCATCCGATTCAAGTCGACCGGTCCCCTCACGTCTGTGGCGGGACAGTGACTTCCGTAGTCTCTGGGTGGGCCAGACGGCCTCCCAACTCGGCGAACACACAAGTCTGTTGGTGTTGCCGCTCTTCGCCGTTCTGACACTCGACGCCGGTGCCGGCCAGTTGGGCGTCCTCCGTGCGGTGGGGCAGGCGCCGATCCTGTTGCTCTCGCTCTTCGTCGGCGCGTGGGTGGACAGATGGCGGACCCGCACGGTGATGGTGCTGACGGACGTCGGCCGGACCCTGGCACTGGGCGCCGCCGCGTTGGCCGGCCTCCTCGGCCGGCTGGGCCTGCCCGCACTGTTCGTGGTCGCCTTCGCCGTCGGGGTCCTGTCCGTGTTCTTCGACGTGGCGTACCAGGCGTCTCTCGTGCGGCTGGTGAGACGCGATCAGTTGGTGCGAGGCAACAGCGCGCTCGAGGGCAGCCGGTCCGCGGCGCAGATCACCGGTCCCGCCCTCGGCGGTGCGTTGGTGTCACTGCTGTCGGCGCCGGTAGCCGCCGCCTCCAGTGCGCTGTTCTTCGCGCTGTCGTTCCTGTCGATCCGACGGATCCGTCACCACGAATCCATCCCGGAGCACTCGGAACGTCCCCCGCGCATCTGGCGTCGCATACATGAGGGCCTTCGTTTTGTCGTCAGCGATACCTCGCTGCGGACCGTGTGCCTCGCCTCGGCCGCCTTCCAGTTCTCCTTCGCGGCCATGATGACCGTCTACCTGCTCTTCCTGCCGAGGGAACTGCATCTGTCGGGCACCGCCGTCGGGCTGTCGCTTGCGGCGACGGGGCCGGGCGCGCTCCTGGGCTCGCTGCTGGCCGCCCGCCTGCCGAGCCGGTTCGGTTACGGTGCGGTGCTCGTGTCCGCGGCAGCACTCGGCGACGCCGCGTTCCTGTGTGTGCCCGCGCTGAACGGCTCCTCCGCGGTGACGGTTCCCGCGCTCCTTGCCGTCAGCTTCGTGTTCGGGTTCGGCAGCCAGTTGGTGAATGTCACGGTCATGGCCGTCCGGCAGGCGGTCACTCCGGACGGGATGCAAGGCCGTGCGGCCGCCACGATCACGTTTGTCGGCATGGGGATGACCCCGCTCGGCTCGCTGCTCGGGGGATTCCTGGCGGCGGAGTGGGGTTTGCGCACCAGCCTCCTGGCGACCGCCGCGGGCATGACGCTGTCCCCTGTCCTGATGGCCCTGTCCCCGCTCGCACGCCTGGGACGGGCGCTTCCGGCCCTCCCAGGACGCACGGCCGACCCACGATCTGCCTGACTCAGGGACGCACCCCGTTGTGACTGAGCACCTCAGTCGGGTCTGACCGCGCTTCCGTGATGACTACGGCTGTATGAGGATGCGAGTTCCGAGAAGGGTGAGGGAGGCTCGTCGCGCGGTCCCGTCGGCAGACACACGATGATCGTCCGCCTCAGTGTGCGTCGCTTCTTCTGCGATCAACGCCAGTGCAGGCGTCGTACATTCGCGGAACGGGTGGAGGGCCTTTCCGAGCCACGACGCCGCTGTCCGGCCGCGCTACGGTCTGCGATGAAGGCAGTTGCGGTAGAGCTCGGCGGTCGTCCGGGCCAGCGCCTCTGCGCGAAGTCACGGCCTCACGGCCGACGGACTGCGCGTCGGGGGCTCCTGGCTGGTGGCCTTGGTGAAGGCCGTCAGCCGGTCACGGCACACGACGATAATCGGACTGGGGTCTCGTGGTGGGACCTGCCGACGCGTTGCGGGTCGTAAAAGACCGTCTACGAGCGGCACGGACGCTGATCAGCGGACGACACGTGGGACCGGATCCTGCGGGCCACCCCGGCCGGTACCGACGCGGAAGGCCGGATCGAATGTCGTGGACCTGACCTCCTGCCGCGCTCACCAGCACGCTGCCGGGGCCCGCAGGAAAAGCACCGCGCGTCCCGCAAGAAGACTGGCCGGCATGGGGTGCGGGCCCCGCAGTTCGCGGAGCCCGCACCGCCCCCCCATTCAGCAGGCGTACCAACCGCTCCAGCCGCTGGAGTAGGAGTTGCACCAGAGCTTGTGCGTGGCGTTGGAGTTGATCACCTGCACGGTCGGCCGACCGCCGGAGTAGAAGGTGTCCCAGACGTTGGTGGCCGTGCCGCCCATGCTCTTCCAGCCTCCCGAGGACGCCGAGATCCGATACACCTGGTAGTTGGTGCCGATGACGAACGTCTCGGTGTGGCCGTCGGCCCAGGTGGTGTCGTGAACGTCACTGGAACAGGTCTTGTAGCCGGTGTAGCCGTAGCGCGTGATCGCGCACCCAGCCCGGACGTCTTCCTGCGCCTGGACCGACCCGCGAGCGCTGCCCGGCGCCGCGGTTGCCGTGCCGCCCAAGACCGCTGCCGTGGCCAGCCCAGCGACAGCCGTGGTGGTGAGGAACTTCTTGAACACCGCATGTCCTTCCTGAGAACGGTAGTCGACTCGGCGCCTGCCCCCGTCCGGACGCCGCACGGCCCACTGTTTCCGGCCGACTGTGGCCAAACCTTGGACAGACCTTGAATGGCCAGGTCAGGGTGTTGGGTGGGCCGGTAGGACGCCGTTCGGCATGGCTCTACGACGGCATGGGAACGACGAAGCGGCTGGGGACCGGCCGTGGGGACAGGAGGTTCGGTGCGGTGACGGCGCAGTTCACGGTGCTCGGTGACATCGCGGTTCGGGTGGATGGCCGGCCGCTCGGCATCGGGCACATGAGGCAGCGCTGTGTGCTGGCGGCGCTGCTGGTCGACGCCAACCGCACCGTCTCGGTGGACCAACTGGCCGACCGTGTCTGGGCGGACCGGCTCCCGCAGCGGTTCCGCTCCACCCTCTACAGCTATCTGTCCCGCCTACGACAGGCCCTGATCCTGGTTGGGGGCGCCGGAGCACGAATCGAGAAGGGACCGGGCGGTTACCAGCTCACCGTCGACGCCTCAGCGGTGGACCTGCACCGGTTCCGGCACCTGGTGGCACAGGCCAGGACTGCCGAGGACGGCGAGCGTGCCGTGGCCCTGTTCGAGGAAGCACTCGACCTGTGGCGGGCCGAGCCGTTCGCCACCCTGGACACGCCCTGGTTCAGCGCGCTGCGCGAAACGCTCGTCCGCGAACGGCTCGCGGCCGAGCTGGACCGCAACGACCTCATGCTGCGTCAAGGCCGTCATGGCGAGTTACTGGCCGAACTGACCGCGAGGGCCGAGGCGCACCCGATGGACGAGCGGCTGGCCGGTCAGCTGGTACTCGGTCTGTACCGATCCGGGCGCGCAGCCGACGCACTGGGCCACTACCGGCGCACCCGGGAACGGCTCGCCGGGGAACTCGGCGTGGACCCCGGGGCGCCGTTGCGGGAACTGCACCAGCGGATACTCACGGCCGACCCCTCGCTGGACCCGCCGCACTCCCTGCCGGCGGTCACCTCCCCGCTGCCCGTGCCCCGCCAACTGCCCGCACCGCCCGGGATGTTCACCGGCCGCGCCAAGGAGCTGGACCAGCTCACCGAGGCCCTGGACGGCTCGGCAGGTGCCGGTGGCGGCCCGGGCGGGACCGTGGTGATCTCCGCGATCGGCGGCATCGGCGGCATCGGCAAGACCTGGCTGGCCCTGCGCTGGGCGCACGAGAACGCGCACCGGTTCCCGGACGGGCAGTTGTACGTGAACCTGCGCGGGTTCGACCCGGCCGAGCAACCGATGCCCACCGCCATCGTGGTGCGCGCCTTCCTCGATGCGCTGCACGCCGACCCGGACAGCATCCCGGCGGACCCGGATGCGCAGACCGCGCTGTACCGGAGTCTGGTCGCCGGGCGGCGCATGTTGATCCTCCTGGACGACGCCCGCGACGCCGACCAGGTCCGCCCCCTGTTGCCAGGCAGCCCTTCGTGCACCGTTCTGATCACCAGCCGCAGCCGGCTGGCCGCCCTGGTGGCGACGCACGGCGCCCAGTTGGTGGCGCTCGACGTCCTCGGACGGGACGAGGCGCACCACCTGTTGGTCAGCCATCTCGGCGTACCCCGGGTCGCAGCCGAACCCGAGGCCGCGACCGTGCTGATGGACCACTGCGCGGGGCTGCCTCTGGCCCTTGGGATCGTGGCCGCCCGCGCCGCCACCCACCCGGACTTCCCGCTCGCCGTCCTGGCCGCGGAACTGAACCAGGCCGCCGACCGACTCGACGCGCTGGATATCGGTGATCTCACCGCCAGCCTCCGCGCAGCTTTCGCCGCCTCCCACCGCGCGCTCACCTCGCCGGCCGGCACCATGTTCGTCCTCCTCGGCCTGGCGCCCGGCCCGGACATCAGCTTCGCCGCGGCGGCGAGCCTCGCCGCGCTTCCCCCGGCCCGGGCCCGGGCTCTGCTGACGGAACTGGAGTCCGCCCACCTGGTGCGACAGGACAGCCCGGGCCGCTATCGGATGCACGACCTGGTTCGTCTGTACGCCGCCGAACTCGCCCATCAGCAGCCCGGCCAGGGCAGCGAGGCCGCCCTGACCCGGCTCGTCGACTTCTACGTGCACACCGCTTACGCGGCCAACCGTCTACTGGACGGTCCGAACACGCCGTTCGATGCCCGGCTGCAGTCGCCGGTGCCCGGGTGCAGCCCGCTGATTCCGGCGGACGCCGCGGCCGCGCTCCGGTGGTTCGATGAGGAACACGCGTGCCTCCTCACCGTCCAGTCCCTCGCCCTCGCCACCGGTCGCCACCCCCAGGTGTGGCAACTGGCCTGGTCCCTCATCTCGTACCAGCAGGGCGGCTACCACCTGCGGGAGTACCTCACCGTATGGCGAGCCGCCCTGACGGCAACTGAACGCCAGGGCGACCCCACCCCTAGAGCCCTGGCCCACTGGCGCTACGGCCACGCCCGCTCTCTGACAGGGGACTACGGCGAGGCCCTGGACCAACTCGGCCTGGCCCTCACCCTGGCCGAACGCACCGACGACACCGCCGGCCAGGCACACATCTGCCGCACCCTCGGCCGGGTCTGGGAGCAGTACGGCGACGACGAGCGCGCGCTGGAGTACGCACTGCGCGCCCTCGCCCTCTACCTGCAGTTGGACAACCCCGTCTGGCAGGCCAACCAGCTCAACGCCGTCGGCTGGATGCACGCCCAGCTCGGCCGCTATCCGCAGGCGCGTACCCACTGCGACCGGGCGCTGCGTCTGTACAGCGAACACGGCCGTCCCGCCGACGCCGCCTCCGCCCTTGACAGCCTCGGCTACATCGCCCATCACACCGGCCAGCACGCGCAGGCCCTGGAGTACTACCAGCAGGCCCTGGCCCTCTTCCGCGAGCACGCGGACTCCTCGAATGAGGCGGACACCCTCGCCAACCTGGCCGAGACCCACCACGCCATGGGCCATCCCGCCCTCGCCCGCGAAGCCTGGCAGCAGGCCCTGACCCTGTACCGGGTCCAGAACCGCACCGCACAGGCCGAACAGGTACTGGCCCGGCTGCGCGCCTAGCCAGGAGGGAAGCACAACCGAAACAGTCGCGTCCTCGTTGGCGTCTTGCTGCCCGGGAGCGGGGGCGCAGGTCAGCCAACGTGATGCTCAGAGGGGCCGAGTAGGGCGCGGGCGTCCAGGACCAGCTCCGTCTGTTGAAGGCCACCCCCGGCCTGCTCGCCGAAGGGCACATGCCCGAGTACCTCGTCGGTCGCGCCAACGGCGTTGTCGGCCTGGCCCAGGCAGGCATCTCGCGGCGTCAGCTGTCGTCCGGGCCTGGGCCACGCAGGGGCACTACCCGCTTGCACCGACGCTCCAAGACCGGCAACACCGCCTCCCCGCACCGCAGATGCGTGAGGTCAAGGTCGAAGCCCGTCACATCAACCGGTCCGGCCCCCGCGACTGACGTGGCAGCCTCCGGCGGCTTCCGCACAAGTCACTGCGTGACTACTGTCCGCGACCTCACCACACGGATCGACGCCGCGCAAAGAACCCTCCCAAGTAACTCGCAACCCAAAATCGAACAGGCGTAGCATTGTGCCGTGGCTACGACCTATGACTTTCCGAGTGACCTCCTCGCCGGTCAGGAGGAGCTGCATCAGGTCCGAGCTGAGCTGTCGGCCCTGCTCAAACGGCTCCCCTGGTCGGTCGAGCCGCTGGACGGTTTCAGCGACGACAACGGCTGGCGCAAGGTGGAACGCCCCGCCTCCCCCGGCTGGACTTCCGACGAGCAGGCCGAAGTGGAGAAGCTCCGGCAGCGCGAGCACGAACTCGCGGTCTTCGTGAGCTGCCACCGGTTCTGGACAGAGGTCGTGGCGGCGGAACGCGTGAACGCCCGTATGAAGCTGAAGCACGCACACGAGGCCCAGGAGCAGCCGCAGATGTGAGAAACGCCGAAGACCCCGGCCGCGATCGGCCGGGGTCTTCGGCGTGGTGTGGGCGCGGACGGTTTCGAACCGCCGACATCCTGCTTGTAAGGCAGGCGCTCTACCCCTGAGCTACGCACCCGAGACGAGTCGACAGCCTACCTTGCCGCGGGCGCTGTCCCGCAAACCGTATCGGGACAGTCCGCGACGGCCTCGTGCGGGGGATAACCCCACCGGGAATCCGGGAGCGCACTGGATCCCGCGGCGGGGGCCGGGTCCGTACGGTCGAGGGGCGAAGAGCGGAGAGGAGCGGGCGCGCGGGGTGTCCGCCGAGCCTTCGCCAGCCGTCCCAGGGGGAGTTCGTCATGGCCCGTACCATCGCCGCCCGTACCGCCGCCGCAGCAGGAGTCGTCACGCTGCTCGTCGTGGGGGTCGCCGCGTGCGGTGCCTCCGCCGGGGACGACAAGGACCCCGAGCACCGGTCCTTCGCACTGCAAGGGCGCACCCTCACCATCGACTCCGACGACTCCGCGCTGGAGATCGTCGCCACGGACGGCCGGCCGGCGGGCAAGGTCCAGGTGACCCGCTGGTTCCAGGGCACGGTCGCCATCGGCAAGGATCCCGAGGTCACCTGGTCCATGAAGGACGACCGGCTGAAGCTGCGCATGAAGTGCACCGGGGTGGTCGCCGACTGCGCGGCCAGCCACCGTATCGAGGTACCGCGCGGGATCGCCGTGAAGGTCGAGGACGGCGACGGCAGCGTTCGGGCCCGCGGCTTCGAGGACGCACTGAGCATCCGTACGGGCGACGGTTCCGTCCGTGTCACCGACACCACCGGCCCGCTGGACCTGCACACCAGCGACGGATCCGTCCGCGCCGAGGTCACCTCCCGGCAGGTCCGCGCCCGGACCGGCGACGGCTCGGTCCACCTCGAACTGGGCGCCGTGCCGAACCGGGTGGAAGCCCGCACCGGAGACGGCTCCGTCACGATGGTGCTGCCCCGCGCCACCTACCGCGTGACGACCCGGACCGGCGACGGCGGCGTGGATGTGTCCGTGCCCCGGGGCGACGCCAGCTCCCATGTGGTGTCCGCACAGACCGGCGACGGCAAAGTCACCGTTCGAACGGCGAACTGACCGGCCCGTGTGTTCGTCCCTAACCGGTGGGAGAATGGCACCGGGCCGGATGGATCACAGCACGGGAGAGGCACGTGACGGCGACACCACCGCAGTCGGACTCGCCGTCGGTGCCGCGCGCACCGCAGCCCACGCACCTCGCGTTCCGCGACGCCCTCACGCTGATCGGCCTGCCGCTCGTCGCCGCGCTCGCGCTGCCCGCCGCCTTCGCCGGCGGCGGTACCCGGCGCTGGTTCGGCGGGCGCGCGGAGAGCCAGCGCGCCGAGGCGCAGGCCGCGAAGGACGCCGCCGCCGCCGCGTTCTACGAGCTCGACACCGCCCAGCGTGACCTGCGGATCTCGATAGAGACCATCACGGCCGTCGACGACTCCCCGGCCGCCCGGCGCACGGTCGCCGACTTCGACGCGATCGGCCGCCGCATCGACGAGGCCAGCCGCCAGTACATCGAGGCCGTCGACGCGCACGACCTCGACCGCGACGACCTGGAGGCTTCGGCCGCCGCCCAGGCCCGCACCGCGCTCACCCGGGCCAAGGACGAGCTGGGCCGGGTGAAGCAGGAGCTGGACCGGTTCGCGAGCGGGCTCGGACCGCTGCTCGGCAAGGCCGAGACCCAGCTGGCCCGCCTCGCCCCCGCCGTCGAACGGGCCCGCCAGGGACTGCTCGCCGCCTCCAACGCCCTCGACGCCGTACGAGCATCAGGGCTGAAGGCGGACGACCTCGCCGCCCGGCTCGCCGCCCTCGGACCCGAGCTGACCAAGCTGAACCAGGGCGCCGGTCAGCACGGCGTCCCCCAGACACTGGAACGCGCCGAGCGGGTGGCGCGAGAGGCCGAGGCGGTCCGGGCGGAGGCCGAACGGCTGCCCGAGCGGGCCGCCGAGATCGACCACCGGCTGGTCTCCCTGCGCACCCGCGCCGAAGCCCTCACCACCCGCGCCGGGCAGGTCGAGCCGATCCTGAGCGAGCTGCGCCGACGCTTCACCGCCGCCTGCTGGCAGGACCTCCAGCACGTCCCGGAACAGGCCGGACAGAACGTGGCCCAGGCCGAGCAGAAGCTGCGCGAGGCCCGCGCCGCCCGCGACGACCAGCGCTGGCCGGACGCGACCGCCCTCCTCTCGACGGTCCGCGCCCTGCTCAACGCGACCGACGAGTCCGTCTCCGCCGCCGGTGACCGGCTGAGCCGCCTGAACGCCGTCCAGAAGGACCCCCAGCAGGAGGTCGACCGCACCCGCTTCGCCATCCGCGACGCCCAACGCCTCGCCATGGCCGGCCGCAACACCCCCGACCCGCGCCACGCCCGCCCCCTGGACAACGCAGTCACCCGCCTCGACCAGGCAGTCAGCACCCTCGAAGGCCGCCACCCCGACTACTGGCACTTCCTGACAGAAACAGAGGCGGTACGTCGATCCGTGGCCCAAGTGGTCAGCCAGATCCGAGGGGAACGGGGGGCCGGCCACTGAGCCAGGGGCACGAAGCCGGTCCCCGAGGCTCGCCGCAAGGCCGGTCACTGCGTCCTGAGTGCCGAGCTCGCTCCTTGTCCGACTGAGTCCGACTGAGTCCGACTGAAGTCCCGACGCTTGTTCAGGCTTCCGGCTCGTGCCCTACGAGGTTCGACGGGAGCCGGTTAACCTGTGCGTATGCCTCGCTACGAGTACCGCTGCCGGACCTGCGGCGACACCTTCGAACTGAGCCGCCCGATGGCGGAGTCCTCCGCCCCCGCGGCCTGCCCCGCGGGCCACGACGACACGGTGAAGCTCCTGTCGACGGTGGCGGTCGGCGGCTCGGCCTCCGCCCCGGCGCCCGCACCCCGAGCCGGTGGCGGCGGAGGCGGTTGCTGCGGCGGCGGCTGCTGCGGCTGACGACCGCCACGATTCAACGCTCACTCCCTCAACAAGGTCGTCCAACAAGGTCGTCGCAAGGTCGGTCCCGAGGGCGGCTGCCGGCGTCCAGGCCCCGGGCCTGCCGACGCCGCGGGCGCGCTCCCCCATTCCTGGCTCAGCTCCCCAGATATCGCAGCACCGCCAGCACCCTGCGCGAATATCCCTCACCCCCTGCCAGCTCCAGCTTGTCGAAGATCGCGTTGATGTGTTTCTCGACCCCGCTCTGCGAGATGTGCAGCCGGTCGGCGATGGTCGCGTTGGTGTGTCCCTGGGCCATCTCCGCCAGTACGTCCCGCTCCCGGGTGGTGAGCCGGCCGAGCAGGTCGGTGTGCGTGGTGCGGCCGAGCAGCTGCCGTACGACCTCCGGGTCGAAGGCGGCGCGACCGCGGGCCACCCGCTCCAACGCGTCCAGGAACTCGTCGACTTGGACCACCCGGTCCTTGAGCAGATATCCGACTCCTTCCGATCCTTCCGACTCCCCGGTCAGCAGCTCCGTCGCGTAGCGCTTCTCCACGTACTGAGACAGCACCAGCACCCCGACCCCCGGCCAGCGCTCGCGGATCTCCAGGGCCGCCCGCAGCCCCTCGTCGGTGTGCGTGGGCGGCATGCGTACGTCAGCGACGACCACGTCCGGCTGATCCTCTGCGACCGCCTTCAGCAACAGTTCGGCGTTGCCCACGGCGGCGATCACCTCGTGTCCCTCCTCGGCGAGCAGCCGCACCAGCCCCTCCCGCAGCAGGGTCGAGTCCTCGGCCAGCATCACGCGCATGGCAGCTCCGCGGTCACCAGAGTGGGGCCGCCCGGCGGGCTGGTCACCCCGAGTATCCCGTCGAGGGCCGCGACCCGCCGGGCGAGCCCGAACAGTCCGCTGCCCGAGGCGTTCGCGCCGCCGCAGCCGTCGTCCTCGACACTCACGCACACCATCCCCTCGTCACGGCCGACCGCCACCGCTATCCGGCTCGGCGCCGCGTGCTTCACCGCGTTCGTCACCGCCTCGCAGACGACGAAGTACGCGACCGTGGCCACCGCCTGGTCCGGCTCCTCGGTGAGGTCGTACTCCACCCGTACCGGCACCGGCGCCCGCTCGGCGACCGTCTCCAGCGCCGCCCGCAGCCCGGCCTCGTCAAGCGTCGTCGGATAGATCCGCCAGGCCACCTCACGCAGTTCGTCCAGCGCCTGACGGCTCTCCTCATGGGCCTGGCGCAACAGCCGGTCCACGCGGTCGGTGTCCTGACTGCGCCGGGCGCGGCCGATCAGCATGCCGAGGGCGACGAGGCGCTGCTGAACTCCGTCGTGCAGGTCGCGCTCGATGCGGCGGCGCTCGTCGTGCACCGCGTCGACCACGGCCGCGCGGCTCGCGGACAGCTCCGCGATCCGCCGCTCCAGCTCGTCCTCATGGCGAGGGCCGAGGAGTCGGCGTGCCAACTGCCGCTCCAGCTCGGTGACTCCGCCTATCCCCTGCGTCGCGAGAAACAGCAGGAACAGGCCGCCCAGGCTGCTGAAGACCAGCGACCAGGGACTGCGGACGTCGTCCAGCAGCAGCCATCCGTATATCCACACCGTGCCGTACGCCAGGCCGGTCGCCACCGACAGCATCACGACCCCGCCCAGGACGCCGAGGGCCCACCGGCAGGACAGATACCGCAACGCCTGCACGTCCTCGTACGCCGGCGGAACACGCAGACCCAGCCATGCCTTCAGCCGGGCTCGCTCCAGCTCCGTCATTGTCCGCGCGCACGCGAGGACCGGGCGGAGCACAGCGCTTCGGCCGGTCGGCCAGGCCGCCACGAGCGCCAGGACCAACGCGGCCAGAATCGTGAAGGGCACCTCGACGGCGGCGGTGGCGGCTCCTGTCAGGAGCCCCACACCGCGCCGCGTCCCCCGTCGTGCAATGTCTCGCATGATCGCGAGGCTAGCCGGGGGCGAGGACCGCGCACACTGCGGAAAACCGCAATTCCGGACTGCGGTCGACCGCAGCGGATCGTGCGGTCTTCCTCAGGGCTCCTTCAGCCGGGATTTTCTACCGTGATCGGCATGACAGCCATCGCAGCGCAGACAGTCACGGACGGGGGTGCGGCCCCGCGGTGGATCAACGACCTCATGGACACGCTGGGCGCGCCCGGCGCGGGCATCGCCATCGCCCTGGAGAACCTGTTTCCTCCGCTGCCGAGCGAGGTGATCCTGCCGCTCGCGGGATTCGCGGCGAGCGCCGGGCGGATGAACGTGTTCGCCGTCCTGTTGTGGACCACAGCGGGTTCGGTGATCGGCGCGCTGGCGCTGTACGGGGTCGGTGCGCTGCTCGGCCGTAACCGCACGGTGGCGATAGCGGGCCGGTTGCCGCTGGTGAAGGTGACGGACATAGAAAAGACGGAAGCGTGGTTCCTGCGGCACGGCACCAAGGCGGTGTTCTTCGGCCGCATGATCCCGATCTTCCGCAGCCTGATATCGGTGCCGGCCGGCGTCGAGCGCATGCCCCTTCCGATGTTCCTCGGCCTGACCACGCTGGGCAGCGCGATCTGGAACACCGCGTTCGTGCTCGCGGGGTACGCCCTGGGCGACAACTGGGAGGAGGTCACGGCCATCGTCTCCGCGTACTCGAAGGTGGTCCTCGCCGTGGCCGTCCTGGCGGTCCTGGTGTTTGCCGGCATACGCCTGCTGCGGCGCCCGGGATCGGGGCGTCGCAGGCGAGGGCGGGACATACGCCGGCATCCGTAGCCGCGTTCTTGGTGCTGCTCAGAAGTACTGGTCAGTGGTGCTGCTCAGCGCGCCGACACGTCGTCCAGTTCGGCGGCGAAGAGCTGGGCGGGGTCGAAGCCCATCCCGGTGAAGTGGCCCGCGAGTTCCAGGGAAAGGACACCGTGCAGGCGGGTCCAGAAGCTCAACGCCCGGTGCAGGGCGGTGTTGGGCGCGGAGGGGTTGTCCGCCCACTGACGGCCGAGGCCGTCGAGGTGGGTGTCGAAGGCTGTCGCGGGGCGGTTCGAGGGGAGCGCCGCGCATGCGTCGAGCAAGCTGGCCATGATCTCGGACGCGATCGCGCTGACGTCGTCGGGCGCGTGATAGCCGGGGACGGGTGTGCCGTAGACGAGGAAGTACCGGTGAGGGTCGTCCAGAGCCCAGCCGCGCAGGGCGTGGGCCAGAGCGGCGAGGTCGGCACCTGAGGCGCAGGCCTCGCGGAAGGTGTCGGCGAGGCTGCGGTACGCGTCCCTGATGAGCTCGGTGATCAGCTCGTCGCGCCCGGCGAAGTACCGGTAGAGGGCGGGCCCGCTCATGCCCATCTGTTTGGCGATGGCGTTGAGGGACAGCGCGGACGCCCCCGCCGTGGCGATCTGCTCCCACGCGTGTTGCTTGATCTCCCCGCGCACCTGGGAGCGGTAGCGCTCGCGCGGGGTCTTCGTACCCGTCTCCGCCATGGCCTGCCACCGCCTTTCAACACCCACATCACTACACCATCAAAGTCCAGTTAGAAGGTATCACGAAAGCTGTTGACGTCCACTTTCTCGCTGCGTTATAAGTTCTAACGAACACAAGAGCACGTAACTCAGGATGCCGAACAGTGGAGGTCGTCATGAACGCCGAGGAACTCGTCGAGGTCGTCCTGCCGGGCAAGGTGGAGCCGGAAGGGTTGGAGATCCGGCACGGGGCCGTTCCCGTCGCGGGACCCGGGCAGCTCGTGATCCGGATGGAGGCGACCGGGGTCTCCTTCGCTGAGCAGCAGATGCGCCGCGGCCGGTACTACGACCAGCCGCCATTCCCCTTCGTTCCCGGCTACGACCTGGTCGGCAGGGTGCTGGCAACCGGTGCGGGAGTCGAACCGGGCCTGATCGGCACCCGGGTGGCCGCTCTGGTCAAGGTCGGCGGCTGGGCCAGCCATGTGGTCGTCGACGCGGCGGACGCGGTCGAGGTGCCCGAGGGGATCGGTGCGGCGGAGGCGGAGACCATGGTCGTCAACGGCGTCACCGCCTGGCAGATGCTGCACCGCAAGGCGCGGGTCCGCGCCGGCCAGACCGTCCTGGTGCACGGTGCCAACGGCGGCGTCGGCTCGGTCCTGGTCCAGTTGGCGCAGGCGGCGGGCGCGAAGGTGATCGGCACGGCGTCCGCACGCCATCACGACGCCCTCCGAGGGCAGGGCGTGACCCCCGTCGACTACCGCACGCAGGACGTCGCCGCTCGGGTCCGCGAACTCGCCCCGGGCGGGGTGGACGCCGTCTTCGACCACGTCGGCGGCCACGGCATCATCGACTCCTGGCGGCTCCTCGCACCCGGCGGCACCCTTGTCTCCTACGGCAGCGCCTCCACCCGGGACGACGAGGGGTCCGGGCAGTGGCCCGTGTTCAAGCTGCTCGGCCGGGTGTGGCTGTGGAACGCGCTGCCCAACCGCCGCCGGGCCTACTTCTTCAATGTCTGGGCCGGACGCGCCCTGGCCAAGAACCGCTTCCGGGCCCGTCTGCGCACCGACCTCACCCAGGTCTTCACCGCCCTCCAGCGTGGTGAGGTCACCGCCCGGATAGCCACCCGACTGCCGCTCGCCCGCGTCGCCGACGCCCTGCGGCTGGCCGAGTCCGGCACCACCGCCGGAAAGATCGTGCTGAACCCGTAGCGCCACGCCGTCGCACGCATCGGGACTCCGGCCGGCGGCACCGGCTCCCGCCGCCCGCACCGATTCCCGCCGCGCGCACGGTCGCCCAGCCCACCGGCACACCTGGCCAGGTCCACCCGATCACGCCACCCAGCCACGCCATCCGCCTGCGTCACCCCGTCACGCCACCCATGAAATGAGGAACACCATGTCCAGCCTCCGCACCGCCGCCCTCGCCGCCTCGCTCATGGTCGCCGGCATCCTCGGGACCACCGTCCCGGCAGCCCAGGCCGCCCCCGCCACGCCCGGCCGGACCGCCTCCCGGCCCGAGGCCCAGGCCCAGGCCACCCGCCACACCCAGCCCGCGCCCTCCCAGTGCGGTGGGGAGGGCGTCGACCCCACCGCCCTCATCCGCTATCAGGCCGACGTGGTGATCAAGGCTCCGCTGAGCACCGTGTGGAAGCTGCAGACCGACGTGGAGGGGTGGCCGTCCTGGCAGCCGCCCGTCACCACCAGCGAGCGCCTCGACCACGGCCCGCTCCGGAAGGGCTCGCGGTTCCGGTGGACGACACCCGCGCCGGCCACCCCGACAACCCCCGCCACCACGTTGGACATCACCTCCACGGTCCGGCGACTCCAGCGCCACAGCTGCGTCCTGTGGAGCGGGCCCGCCGTCGGTGAAGGGCTGCGCATCGACGAGGGTGTCCACCTGTGGACGTTCAAGAAGGTCCCAGGCGGCGTCCAGGTCCACACCGAGGAGACCTGGACCGGCGCCCAGGTCGAGGCGGATGTGCCCACCGCGACCGCGGCGCTCGGCGCGGGCCTCGAAGCGTGGCTGAGCGACCTGAAGGCCGCCGCCGAAGCCACCGCCCGTTCGTGATGAGCCCCACCATGATGGTGACCACGAGGACCACCCTCACGGTCACCATGAGGGTGGTCCTCACCGATGGCCGATCCTCAGACGGTCCCCTGCCGTGCCACCCGCAGGAACTCCCGCAGGATCCGCTCCCCCGCCAGCACTCCGCGCTCGGGCAGCGCGCTGATCGCCGGGGCGGTCCAGCCGGCGTCGGCCAGTTCGCCGTGTCCTGGGCGCCAGCCCCGGTCCGCGGCGAGGAGAAGGTCGGCGTCGAGGAGGGAGTCGCCGGCGGCGAGGGTGAGGGCGGCGCCGGTGCGGCGGGCGACCTCACGCACGGCCGCGCTCTTGGTGAGCGGCTTCGGGACGGCGTAGATCTTGCGGCCCTGGAGGGAGACCGTCCAGCCCCGGTTCTCCGCCCACACCGCGAGTTCCTTCACCCAGTCCTCGGGGAGGAGTTCGCGCTCGACGACCAGGTAGGCGAAGAGGTCCTCGGCGATCCGGTGCTTGCGCACCCACAAGGGGTCGGCCGTGGCCATCAGGTGGTCGCGCACCTCGTCCAGCGAGGCGCACTCGTCGGCGAGCCGGGCCGTCACGCGCGCGTGCCAGCCGGGGTCGGAGACGCCGTCCACCAGGAGATGGCCGCCGTTGGCGCAGATCGCGTACGCGGGCGGCGGGCCCGGCAGGCTGATGCGCTGGTACTGCTTGCGGGTGCGAGTCGTCGTCGGCACGAAGACCGCCGCGTCCCCGAGCTCCGAGAGCAGCCCGGCGGCCGTCTCCGTCAGGTAGGACAGCGGCTTGCTCTCGTGCACCTCGACGCACAGCAGCCGGGGCGCCCGCGCGTCCGGCATGGTCAGCGCGAGGGCCGCCGCGGAGTAGATGAGTGTGCGGTCGAGGTCGCTCGCCACCAGCACCGGCATCAGACCGTCACCGCCCTGCCGTCGGCGCCCGTCGCGCCCCGCGTGTACTTCGGGTGGATCAATCCCACGCAGGTGTACGGGAGTTCGGCGACCTCTTCCACCGGGACACCTCTCTGTTCGGCCAGCAGTCGGACATGGTCGAGGTCGGCGCCGGCGCCGGCCCTGGCCAGGATCTTCCAGGGCACCCGGCGCAACAGCACCCGGGTGGTCTCGCCGACACCGGGCTTGACGAGGTTGACGTCGTGAATGCCGTACTCCTCACTGATCCGCTCGACGGCCGCCCAGCCCTCCCAGGTAGGGGCTCGGTCGCCGGACAGCAACTCCTTGGCCTGCGCGTCCACGTCCTCCACGACGTCCGGGAAGCGGGCGGTGACCGCGTCCAGGAAGGCGACGGACACATCGGCGCCGGCGAGTTCGCGGTAGAACTTCGCGCCGTGGAAGTCGTCGGGGCCGACCAGGTCGGTGCGCAGGACGGTGCGCGAGATCAGGCCGGACACGGTCGAGTTGAGGCAGGCGGAGGGGATGAGGAAGTCCTCGCGGGTGCCGTACGTGCGCACGCAGGAGCCGGGGTCGGCGAGGACGGCGATCTCCGGGTCGAAGCCGGCCGCACCGCCGCCCGCCTCGAACTCCTTGACAGCGTCGGCGAGTTCGCGGGTGATGGCGCCCTTGCCGGTCCAGCCGTCGACGAAGACGACGTCACGGGGGTCGTGGTGGGCGGCCAGCCAGCGCAGCGCGTTGGCGTCGATGCCCCGGCCGCGCACGATGGACACGGCGTAGTGCGGCAGGTCGAGGCCGTGCCGGAACTGGGCCCAGCGGCGCATCAGCACACCGATCGGGGTGCCCGCGCGGGCCAGCGAGACGAGCACCGGGCGCGGCGACCGCTCGGCCAGCACCAGCTCGGTGACGGCGCCCACCCCCTTCGCCAGCCGCCCCGCCGAGGCCTCGAGGGCCGTGTGGAACAGCTCTTGGTACTGCTCGCTGGGCTGGTACTCCACGGGCAGCGACTCGGCGTAGTGCGCGCCGCCGCTCTGGATGGCCTCCTCACGCTCCTCGGTCGGCGCCTCCAGCGTCACCTCCGAGAGATCCTGGAGCAGCCAGCCGACCTCCTCGGCCGGGTACGAGGAGAAGGCGGGGCCGCGGAGGGGCTCGGGCAGCATGGCAGGCCTTTCAGGGACATACAGCGACTCGGGGACGTAGGAAGGAACGACCGCGAGCAGGACGTGCGGGGTGTGCGCGGCGAGCTGGGCCAACAGGCCGTCGGGCGCGTGCAGTTCGGGGGTGTCCGCGACCGAGTCGACGACGGCGACGACAGTGTCGAAGCCGGCGCCCGCCACGTTGTAGGCATAGCGCTCGCCGGGTCCGTCGGCCGGGTCGTCATGGGCCGGGAAGACGAGGCGGCTGCGTATCGCGTACCCGGGGTCGTCGACCGCGAGGACGGGCGAGCGGGTGGTGGTCGAGTAGCGCACCTCGGAGTCCGTGACCTGCTCCAGTTCACGGGCGAGCCGCAGCGGCGCGTACATCAGCTCCTCGAAGCCGAGCACGAGGACGCGCCGGGCGTCGTCGGGTATCGCCTCGGCGAGCCGGGCGGCCATGGCGGGCAGGGCGTTGTCGAGGCGTATGCGATGCCGGGGCGTGAAGCCGTGCCGCCCGCCGTCGGGCAGGCCGCGCGGCCAGCACAGGTCGACCCGGGCGATCCGGGCGACCTCGCCGTGGGGTTCCTGGCCCTGCCGGGCAGGGGACTCGTGCCGGGCGACCAGCTCCTGGCCTTTCTCCAGCACGCCGTCCGGGAGCCGTACGGTCCCCGAGGCCGCCGCCACCAGGTCCACGCGGGCGCCGATCTCCTGGGCGAAGACGTCCAGCCGGCCGGCGTCGGCCGGCGAGCGCATGTCGACCAGGGCGACCACCACATAGCGTCGCCGCGGGTAGCGTTCGTGCAGGTCACGGATGGTGTTCAGGACGGTGTTGCCGGTGGAGAACTCGTCGTCGACCAGCACCAGGGGCCCGTTGCCCGCCAGCAGTGCCGGCTCCTCCGGCAGGAGGAGATGGGAGGTGGCGTGCGAGTGGGACTCCTCGAAGCCGCCCGCGGGGGGCACGCCCGGGACCGGGCGGCGGGTGGAGTGCAGGTACCGGGCCAGGCCCAGGCCGTCCGCGACGGAGTGGCCGAGCCCGGTGGCGGTCTCCGCGTACCCGAGGACGACCGCCCGGCCGGCCTCGTCGGCGCCCAGCAGCTCACGGACGCGCCGGCCGAGGGCGAAGCCGTAGCCGTACACGACGGACGGCGACTGCGGTACGTGCTTGCCGAGCACGTGGGAGACGAGCAGGTGCGCCCGCTTGGGGTTGCGGCGCAGCGCGAGCCCCAGCAGGTCGGTCAGCGTGTCGTCGCCCACGAGTTCGACGCCGAGCCGCTCCGCGACCCAGCTGCCGGACCACACCCCGTTGTTCACTGCGTTGTTCATGCGTCCCTTGAGTAGAAGCCGGTGGAAAGGAGCCGGTTCAGGTCGGGATCCCGGCGGCGAGGAGGTCCACGAAGCCGACGTCCTCGTTCGCCACACCGAACACCTCGGCGCGCAGCAGGGTCCGCTCGGCCCAGGCGCGATGCGGCTTCACTTCATTCATTTTGTTCGTGTACGCCGACCTGAGCACCCCGCCGCCGCCACGTTCGGGCCGCAGGATGTCCTGGGCGTCACTGAACTCCTCGTGGCTGACCACGGAGAGTGCGTGCACCGGCAGTACGTGGGAGGGGTGGATGCAGGTCTTGCCGAGCAGTCCGTTGGCCTGGTCGAGGGTGATCTCGCGCAGCAGACCGTCCATGGCGTGCTCCAGGAGGGCCTCGCGCAGTTCCTCGGCCTGGCCCTCGAGGAAGGGGCTGCGGCGCAGCTGCGGCTTGAACATGCGCTCCTGGACGCGGAAGTACTCCCACACCGGCCCGGTCACCGTGAACCCGGTGCCGTCGGCGCGGCCCAGCATGTTCACCACGTCGGCGATCACGGAGGCGACGATCTGGACGTCGTACGCGGTCATGTCGGGGGCCCTGCGCAGGCCGTACGAGGAGCAGAAGTCGGTCACGCCCAGGCGCAGCGCCAGCACCCGCTCCCGGTACTTGTCGACCGCGCGGAAGACGCCCTCCAAGGTCTCCACGCGGGACTCGCGGTACAGCAGCTCGGGCGACTCCAGCACCGGCATGGCGAACAGCCGCCGCCCGCTCTGGACCTCGGCGGTCTGCAGGGCCTCCAGGAAGGGGATGCCGCGTTCCTCGGTGAACTTCGGCATCACGAACCCGGACAGCAGCCGGGCGTCAGGCCCCAGCCGCCGCACGAGATCGGGGATCTGCTCGGGTGCCCGGACCCGGATGAACAGCAGCGGCAGGTCCGCGAGGCCGCGTCCGGCGAGGTCGGCGAACTGGCGTACGAGGTTCTCCTCGCCGTCCGCGACGTCCTCGTCGCCGATCGAGTCCTCCAGGCACAGCACCATCGAGACCACACCGCGTTCGGTCTGCTTGATGATGTCGTCGGCGAGGCGCGGCCGGGTGGCCGGGCTGTAGAGCGTGGCGCCCAAGGCCGCGGACAGCAGCCGGGACGGGGAGTCCGGGGTGAACGCGGCGGGTTCCTGGTGGAAGAGGCGCTGCCGCACCTCAGGGGCGATGTGCCCGAAATGACGCATGAACTCCCCCGTGGTGGCCGAGCGACCCCTGTGATCCGTTCACAGGTGGCCGGTAATAGTACGTAGACATCCATGTCCGGGATTCCCGCCAGGCATGAATTTCAGGTAACACAGACGAACACAGACGAACACAGACAAGTCGACGGAGAGACGAAATCTCCGGCGATCCGGCACCCCCGCGTTGTCGTGACCAGGACCGAGAGGGCAGGATGACCGCATGACGCACGCCATGCTGAAAGGGTCGAACATCCCCCTCGAAGCCACCACGGTACGCGCCGTGCTGCGCTGGGCTCCCGGGCAGGGGGTGGACGTCGACGCCTCGGCGCTGCTCCTCGGCCCCGACGGTCGTGTGCGATCCGACGAGGACTTCGTCTTCTACAACCAGCCCCGCCACCCCTCGGGCAAGGTCTGGCGGCTCGGCAAGAAGCGCGTCGCCGAGGGCCTTACAGACACGATCCAGACAGATCTCGCCGGTGTCGAGCCCGATGTCAGTCAGATTTTCCTGGTCGCTTCGGCGGAGGGCGTCACCTTCGACCGCGTCCAGGGCCTGTGCATTCTGCTGTACGACGCCTCGGTCGCCGACGGTGAGCCGCTGACCACCTTCGACATCCGGCCGACGACGGGCGAGGAGACCGTCCTGATCTGCGGCGAGCTGTACCGGCGCGGCGAGGGCTGGAAGTTCCGCGCCCTGGGCGAGGGCTACGACAACGGCCTGCAGGGCCTGGCGATGAACTACGGCATCTCGGTCGACGAGTCCGAGGGCATGGCAGAGGGGCCGGAGGCGGCGCCGGAGATCATGGCGACCGCGATCGTCCCGGCACCGACCCAGCCGAGCGCCCCGACCCAGCAGGCGTCCGACATCTCCTCCCAGCCGCTGCCCCCGGAACAGCCGACCGCGGTACCCACCCAGCCGGCCTACGGCTACCCCCAGCAGCCCGCGGCCGCCGCCACGGTCCAGCCGGCCTACGGCTATCCGCACCCGACGAGCCAGCCGGCGTACGGCTACCCCCCGACGGCCACGACCCCGGACCCGGAGTTCCGCCTGCCGCCCCAGGGCCCGCAGTTCGTCGGGCGCTGAGCGCTCCGAGGGGAGCACCACGAGGTGCCGTCGACCGTCTGCGGCTCCGTCACGGCCGGTCGCACGGCTCCCCGTGCCCATGCGGGGCGCCGGCGCGTCAGCGTTCGGCCTTGGCCTTGTAGCCGCGCCCCCACTGCAACCCCCACCCGTACAACCGGTCCAGCTCTGCCTGGAACCCGTAGACGAACTTCACCTCACGCCGTACCACCAGCTCCCCCTTCACGTTCTCGATCATCACCACCGCGCACGACCGGGCCTGGGGGTGCCGTTCGTCGAGATGTATCTCGATGCGCGGACCGTTGCTGGGGTACAGCGTGACGATGGCGTGCGTACGGTCGAACGCCGGCGTCTGGTCGTATATGTAGACGAAGACCAGCAGCCGCTTGATGGCGTCGCGGTGGTCGAGGTTGACGTACATCGTCTCCCCGGACGCGGACCCGAACCGGTCGTCCCCGCTGAGCTTCACGTACGGCGCGGCGTTGACGTCGCCGAGATAGCTCCCGAGCGGCTGTACGACCCCTTTGGTTCCGTCCTGGAGCTCGTAGAGGCAGCCCAGGTCGAGGTCGACGTTGACCATGCTCTGGCTGTGCCCGAGGACCTCCGGCGGCTTGAGCGCCATGAAGGGATGCCGCAGCAGGCTCTCCCGCTGGGGACCTCCCATGTCGGAGGTCCGCATCCGCCAGGCCAGGTTGATGCGCAGATGCCCGGTGGCCGCGCCCTGCTTGGTGAGCGAGACCTGGCTGTGCCGTTTGGTCAGTTCGATCGAGTTGGTGGCGGCGTTGCCCGAGTCGAAGTCGGCCTCGCGCCCACGCCGGAGTCCGTCGAAGAAGCCCATTTCCCGCCCCACGTTCCAGTTGAAGAACCGCGGGCCGTCATGCACCCGCTGTCCTTGACGGCCGACGGGGCGGCACCGGGGGTCGTCCCCGACACCGCCCCGCACAGAGCGTTCCTCACTCACAAGGTGATCACACCCCGGACGAGACCTCAGTCTTCTCGTCCGAGCCCGCCGCTTTTCCCTCGGCCGCTGCCAGGGCCTTGTTGCGGCGCACTGAGGACCAGAAGGACCAGGCGATCAGGAGCACGCCGACGGAGCCGGTGATGACCTCGTGGATCTGGTACTGGATGGTGACCATGAGGATCACGGCCAGCGCGCCGATCGCGTAGTGCGCGCCGTGCTCCAGGTAGACGTAGTCGTCGAGGGTGCCCTGGCGGACCAGGTACACGGTGAGCGAGCGGACGTACATGGCGCCGATGCCGAGGCCGAGAGCCATGAGGACGATGTCGTTGGTGACGGCGAAGGCGCCGATGACGCCGTCGAAGGAGAAGGAGGCGTCCAGGACCTCCAGGTACAGGAACATGAAGAAGGCGGCCTTGCCGGCCAGGGTGACGGCCGAACGCTGCTTGCCGCTGCGCTTGGCCTCTTCCTCCTCCTCGTGTTCGCGTTCCTCCTCTTCCTCGAGCTTGTCCTCGAAGTAGCCGGAGAGGCCGCCGACGACCATGTACGTGATCAGGCCGGCGATGCCCGAGATCAGGACCGTCTGCGCCTTGTCGGCATGCGCTCCGCCGTGCTGGTGGGCGTGGGTCGCGAAGGTGAAGGCGGTGATCAGCAGGACGACCAGGGCGATGCAGACCGACAGCATGTCGACCTTGCCCAGCTTGGCCAGCGGCCGCTCCAGCCAGGAGAGCCACTTGATGTCGCGGTCCTCGAAGATGAAGTCGAGGAAGATCATGAGCAGGAACATGCCACCGAAGGCGGCGATCGCCGGGTGGGCGTCGGTGACCAGTTGCTGGTACTGGTCCTTGTTGTTGAGGGCGAGGTCGACGGCGTCGATCGGGCCGATCTTGGCGCTGATGGCGACGATGACGACGGGGAACACCAGCCGCATGCCGA
The DNA here is from genome assembly GCF_044459385.1 of Streptomyces sp. NPDC050287. Lineage (NCBI taxonomy): Bacteria > Bacillati > Actinomycetota > Actinomycetes > Kitasatosporales > Streptomycetaceae > Streptomyces > Streptomyces sp. NPDC050287. The sequence goes on from NZ_JBITIY010000001.1 coordinate 863,456, forward strand.
AGACGGCGATGAGGACACCGACCGTGAGGAAGATCTTCTGCCAGAAGGCACTCATCTTCTTCAGGATCCCGGCGTTGACCACCGCGTTGTCGAAGGAGAGAGAGATCTCGAGAATGGAGAGGATCGCCACGATACCGAAAGCGGTCCACCCCCCGTAGAAGACCGCCGCGACCAGGCCGAGCGCGGTGACCGCGAACGACCAGCCGAAGGTTTTCAGAAGCACTGGCTACCCAATCGTGTATGTACGGGTCTCCCCCGCGCCGTACTCGGCTTTACGAAACGTTGACTCCGAAGTCTAGAGCGATGCCCCGCAGCCCCGACGCGTACCCCTGCCCCACGGCCCGGAACTTCCATTCGCCCTGGTAGCGGTAGACCTCACCGAAGATCATCGCGGTCTCCGTGGAGGCGTCCTCACTGAGGTCGTAGCGCGCGAGCTCCTGGCCGTCGGCCTGGTTGACCACCCGGATGAAGGCGTTGCTGACCTGGCCGAAGGTCTGTCCCCGGTTGTCGGCGTCATGGATCGAGACCGGGAAGACGATCTTGTCGATCTGGGCCGGCACCTTGGAGAGGTCGATCAGGATCGACTCGTCGTCCCCCTCGCCCTCGCCGGTGAGGTTGTCACCGGTGTGCTCGACCGAGCCGTCCGGGCTCTTGAGCTGGTTGTAGAAGATGAACCACTCGTCGCCCAGCACCCGCCCGTTGCTGCACATCAGGGCGCTGGCGTCGAGGTCGAAGTCGGCTCCGGTGGTGGAGCGCGCGTCCCAGCCGAGCCCGACCATCACCTGGGTGAGGTTGGGTGCGGCCTTGGACAAGGAGACGTTGCCTCCCTTGGCGAGCGTGACGCCCATGTGCTGGTCCCTCCCCGAGACGGTGGTGCTTCCCATGTCCTGCGCGTCCGGCGCCGCACGCGAACCGTGCGGCGCCGGACGGTGAAGCTCTTGGTCGGCCGGATCGGGTCAGACGTTGACGCCGAAGTCCTGCGCGATGCCGCGCAGGCCCGACGCGTAGCCCTGGCCGATGGCGCGGAACTTCCACTCCGCGCCGTTGCGGTAGAGCTCGCCGAAGACCATGGCCGTCTCCGTGGAGGCGTCCTCGGACAGGTCGTACCGGGCGATCTCGGCGCCGCCGGCCTGGTTGACGACGCGGATGAACGCGTTGCGCACCTGGCCGAAGGACTGCTGGCGGTTCTCGGCGTCGTAGATCGACACCGGGAAGACGATCTTGTCGACGTCGGCCGGCACACCGGCCAGGTTGACCTTGATCTGCTCGTCGTCGCCCTCGCCCTCACCGGTGAGGTTGTCGCCGGTGTGCTCGACCGAGCCGTCGGCGCTCTTGAGGTTGTTGAAGAAGACGAAGTTCGCGTCGCTGGCGACCTTGCCCGACGAGTTCAGCAGCAGCGCGCTGGCGTCCAGGTCGAAGTCGGTGCCGGTCGTGGTGCGGACGTCCCACCCGAGGCCGACGATGACCGCGGTCAGGCCTGGCGCCTCCTTGCTCAGTGATACGTTGCCGCCCTTGCTGAGGCTGACTCCCACGAGTCCTCCATTGGTGTCCAGGGGCGGGGAGCCCCGCCGTGCGTCTGATGTCGGATCAACGATTCGATCCTAGTGACGGGTTCCCGCACCCCGCAGTCCCTGGACCCGAACAATCACAGGGTGTCGAGCGCCTTGACGTACTCGTTCAGGTCACGCGCGTCCGGCAGGGCGTTGACGACGGTCCAGCGGACGACGCCCCCCTTGTCGATGACGAAGGTGCCGCGCACAGCGCAGCCCTTGTCCTCGGCGAAGACGCCGTAGGCGCGGGAAACCTCGCCGTGCGGCCAGAAGTCGCTCAGCAGGGGGTATTCGAGGCCCTCCTGCTCGGCGAAGACGCGCAGGGTGTGGATGGAGTCGTTCGACACGGCGAGCAGCTGGGTGTCGCGGTCGGAGAACTGCGGCAGGTTGTCACGCAGCTCGCACAGCTCGCCGGTGCACACGCCGGTGAAGGCGAAGGGGTAGAACAGCAGGACGACGTTCTTGTCGCCTCGGAAGTCGGACAGCTTCACGGTCGCGCCGTGGTTGTCCTTCAGCTCGAAGTCGGGGGCCTTCTCGCCGACCTGGATCGCCATTTCCTGGATTTCCCTTCGGTGGGGCTGTTCGGGTGGCACCCACCCTAGGCCGCCCCGAAACACACGGACGGCACGGCCCGAGACGGAGAGCCACGGCCAGGAAGCGCAATGGAAGGCCCGGCCGAGGTACGAGAAGGACGGCCGAGGCACGGATGGTACGGCCGAGGGCATGAACGGCACGGCCTGCGCGGCGATCACCGCACGGCGTCCGGCGGGCCGGACACGGCGGCGACCGGCCGGAGACGACATCGGACGGGCTGGCGGTGGTGCCAGCCCGTCCGGCGTTCCAGGGTTACTTCTTCGACTTCGCGGCCTTCGGCGTCACCAGCCGGCTGCCGCTCCAGTCCTTGCCGACGCTGACGCTCTTCGACGCGGAGAGCCCGGCGGTCGTCGCGGCTTCGGAGATGTCGCTGGGCTCCACGTAGCCGTCCCGGCCGGTCTTCGGCGTCAGCAGCAGGATCGAGCCGCCCTCCTCGATGTACGTGATGGCATCCACCAGCACATCCGTCAGGTCGCCGTCCTCGTCGCGGAACCACAGCACCACGGCATCGGCTACATCGTCGTAGTCCTCATCCACAAGGTCGCTGCCGATGACTTCCTCAATGGCCTCGCGGAGTTCCTGGTCTACGTCGTCGTCGTAGCCGATCTCCTGGACCACCTGCTCGGGCTGGAACCCCAGCCTGACGGCAGGGTTCGTCCGCTCCTCCGCGTGGTCCGCGGTCGCGCTCACGGGTTGCCTCCTGATCATGTTTAGTGAATGTCTCAGCCACGCGCGTGCGCGAAGCATTGGCCGTAGTCCACACGGGCGGGACGGATCGCGCAAGTACCCGGCCGTCCAGACCGCCGAAACGGTGACGTTCCGGGCCGTGTCGCCGCAACTTACGGCACACCGGCCCAGCCCGGGAGTGACACAGCCCACACCTTTCTGCCCCGTTTGTGCGTTTGGGAACCTTCCACGGGGAGAGAGCGGGGACGTGCCTCTCGGCCATGTGCCGACCCGAGCCGGCCCGACTGCCGGACCAAGGTCGAGTTACCCCACAGTAGAGGTGACGTTTGCCGCGCCGAGGTACACGATGGGGAACGGTGCAGGCATACCGAGAACGCAGCGAAAAACCCAGCGAAACCCAGGGAAATGCAGCCCTCTGACAGGTAAGGAACAGCGTGGCTTCCGGATCCGATCGCAACCCGATCATCATTGGCGGCCTTCCGAGTCAGGTTCCTGACTTCGATCCCGAGGAAACCCAGGAGTGGCTCGACTCCCTCGACGCCGCCGTGGACGAGCGCGGCCGGGAGCGGGCCCGTTATCTGATGCTGCGCCTGATCGAGCGGGCCCGCGAGAAGCGCGTGGCCGTGCCCGAGATGCGCAGCACGGACTACGTCAACACCATCCCCACCAGGGCCGAGCCGTTCTTCCCGGGCAACGAGGAGATCGAGCGGAAGATCCTCAACGCGACCCGCTGGAACGCGGCCGTGATGGTCTCCCGCGCCCAGCGCCCCGGCATCGGCGTCGGCGGCCACATCGCCACCTTCGCCTCCTCCGCCTCGCTCTACGACGTCGGCTTCAACCACTTCTTCCGCGGCAAGGACGAGGGCGACGGCGGAGACCAGGTCTTCTTCCAGGGCCACGCCTCGCCGGGCATCTACGCCCGCGCGTTCCTGCTGGACCGGCTCAGTGAGCAGAACCTGGACGGGTTCCGCCAGGAGAAGTCGAAGGCGCCGCACGGCCTGTCGAGCTACCCGCACCCGCGGCTGATGCCGGACTTCTGGGAGTTCCCGACCGTGTCGATGGGTCTCGGCCCGATCGGCGCGATCTACCAGGCGCGGATGAACCGCTACATGCACGCGCGCGGGATCGCCGACACCTCGAAGTCGCACGTGTGGGCGTTCCTGGGCGACGGCGAGATGGACGAGCCGGAGTCGCTCGGCCAGCTGTCCATCGCCGCCCGGGAGGGCTTGGACAACCTGACCTTCGTGGTCAACTGCAATCTGCAGCGGCTCGACGGCCCGGTGCGCGGCAACGGGAAGATCATCCAGGAGCTGGAGTCGATCTTCCGGGGCGCCGGCTGGAACGTGATCAAGCTGGTCTGGGACCGCACCTGGGACCCGCTGCTCGCACAGGACCGCGACGGTGTGCTGGTCAACAAGATGAACACCACGCCGGACGGCCAGTTCCAGACGTACGCCACCGAGACCGGCGCGTACATCCGCGATCACTTCTTCGGCGACGACCAGCGGCTGCGCGCGATGGTCGAGAACATGACCGACGACCAGATCCTGCACCTGGGGCGCGGCGGCCACGACCACCGGAAGATCTTCGCGGCCTACAAGGCGGCCGTGGAGCACAAGGGCCAGCCGACAGTCATCCTGGCGAAGACCATCAAGGGCTGGACGCTGGGTCCCAACTTCGAGGGCCGCAACGCCACGCACCAGATGAAGAAGCTGACGGTCGACGACCTCAAGCGCTTCCGCGACCGGCTGCACCTGCCGATCTCCGACAAGGAGCTGGAGTCCGGCGCGCCGCCGTACTACCACCCGGGCCGCGACTCGGAGGAGATCCAGTACATGCACGACCGCCGCAAGGGCTGCGGCGGATACGTCCCCACCCGCGTGGTGCGCTCGAAGCCGCTCGCACTGCCGGACGACAAGACGTACGCGACCGTGAAGAAGGGCTCCGGCCAGCAGTCCATCGCCACCACCATGGCGTTTGTACGGCTGCTCAAGGACCTCATGCGGGACAAGGAGATCGGCAAGCGGTTCGTGCTGATCGCGCCGGACGAGTACCGCACGTTCGGCATGGACTCCTTCTTCCCGAGTGCGAAGATCTACAACCCGCTCGGCCAGCAGTACGAGGCTGTGGACCGGGACCTGCTGCTCGCCTACAAGGAGTCGCCGCAGGGCCAGATGCTGCACGACGGCATCTCTGAGGCGGGCTGCACGGCCTCGCTGATCGCGGCGGGCTCGGCGTACGCCACGCACGGCGAGCCGCTGATCCCGGTGTACGTCTTCTACTCGATGTTCGGTTTCCAGCGCACCGGCGACCAGTTCTGGCAGATGTCGGACCAGCTGGCGCGCGGTTTCGTACTGGGGGCGACCGCCGGCCGTACGACCCTGACCGGTGAGGGCCTGCAGCACGCGGACGGCCACTCGCAGCTGCTCGCCTCCACCAACCCGGGCTGCGTGGCGTACGACCCCGCCTTCGGTTTCGAGATCGCGCACATCGTCAAGGACGGTCTGCGCCGGATGTACGGCGGTTCCGAGGAGCACCCGCACGGCGAGGACGTCTTCTACTACCTCACCGTCTACAACGAGCCGATCCAGCACCCGGCCGAGCCGGCGAACGTGGACGCCGAGGGCATCGTCAAGGGCATCCACCGCTTCAGCGAGGGCACCTCGGGGTCGGTCCCGGCGCAGATCATGGCGTCCGGCGTGGCGGTTCCCTGGGCGGTCGAGGCGCAGAGGATCCTCGCCGAGGAGTGGAACGTGAAGGCCGACGTCTGGTCGGCGACCTCCTGGAACGAGCTGCGGCGCGAGGCCGTGGCCTGCGAGGAGTACAACCTGCTGCACCCGGAGGAGGAGCAGCGGGTGCCGTACGTGACCCGGAAGCTGACCGGTGCGGAGGGTCCGTTCGTGGCCGTCTCCGACTGGATGCGATCGGTTCCGGACCAGATCGCGCGGTGGGTCCCGGGGACGTACCAGTCGCTGGGCGCGGACGGCTTCGGCTTCGCGGACACCCGGGGCGCGGCCCGGCGGTTCTTCCACATCGACGCGCAGTCGATCGTGGTGGGCGTGCTGACCGAGCTGGCCAGGGAGGGCAAGGTCGACCGGTCGGTGCTCAAGCAGGCGATCGACCGGTACCAGCTGCTCGACGTGTCGGCGGCCGACCCGGGGGCCGCGGGCGGCGACGCGTAGCGCCACGCCGGGCGGGAACGGCTGAGGGCGGTGGAGCCGGCGGCTCCACCGCCCTTACCGCTTCTTTACGATGCGGACATGAAGCAACTGTCGGCGCAGGCCCGGTGGGAGCAGTGGACGCAACGGCCGCTCCTGGCGCTCGCCGTGCTGTTCGCCGTGGCCTACGCGGTACCGATCGTGGACACCTCCGCCGGGTCGACCGTGACCTTCGCGTGTTCGGTGGTCGAGTGGACGGTGTGGGGGGCGTTCGCGGCGGACTACGTGGTGCGCCTGGCGCTCACTCCGTACCGGCGTGAGTTCGTCCGTACCCACTGGCTGGACCTGTGCGCGGTGGTGCTGCCGATGCTCCAGCCGCTGCGGCTGCTGCGGCTGGTCTCGACCCTGATGCTGGTGGGGCGGCGGGCGCGGATGGCCTCGCAGATCCGGGTGACCACGTATGTGGCGGGGGCCGTGGTGGGCCTGCTGATGTTCGGGTCGCTGGCCGTGCTGTCGGTGGAGCGCGAGTCGCCGGACGGGAACATCCGGACGCTGGGTGACGCCGTGTGGTGGTCCTTCACGACGATGACGACCGTCGGGTACGGGGACCACGCCCCGACCACCGGACTGGGCCGGATCATCGCGGTCGGGCTGATGCTGTCCGGCATCGCGTTGCTGGGTGTGGTGACCGCGAACATCGCCGCGTGGTTCATCGAGCGGTTCGAGAAGGACGACGTGGAGGAACAGCGGCAGACGGAGGCGATCCGGGAACTGGCGGCCGAGGTGCGGGCCCTGCGGGCCGAGGTCGCGGCGCTGCGGAAGACGTCTGCCGAAAGATCCGGCGCGGAGAGATGACCGGCGACGCGGGCGAGCGGGTCGCGGATGACCGGCGATGCAGGGCGCCGACGGGCTGCGGATGTGGGTGACCGGCGACGCGGGGCGTGGACGGGATGCGGACGCGGGTGGGCCCCCGGTCGTCCCACCGGGGGCCCTTCCCTCACATTCCCGGGGTCAGAACAGTCCTGTCCCCGGGGTGGCCGCTCCGGCGAGCCAGATGACCGCCAGGAGCGTGTCGATGGCGCCCAGGACCACGGCGATCAGGGCAGGCACCGAGCGGGTGCCCGTCCACGTGCGCCCCATCGCGAGCCAGCCGCAGACGATCGCCACCGGGCCGAGAATGATCCCCAGCACAAAGAATCCGGCGACGGCGCAGATGACTCCGATGATTTCCAGCGTCGCGCGATCCGGCCCGGTCCGTGACCACGTCCGGCCACGTGAGCGGGGGTACCTGCGCGTTCCTTGTCCGAAGCCCGCCATCATCAACTCCCTGAACCCCTCGGTTGATTCGGGTCGTTCCGGGTTCAATGACGCGAGTACCCACGCTGCGCTTCCCAATCCTCCGGCCTTGCGGCGCGCCGCCCCCCTCCGGCAGCGCGCCGCAGCACCGGCCGCCCTCCTCGTCGTACGAACTCGCACACACCTGCGCGAACTTGCACGAACCCGCATGGACCGTACGGATACGTACGAACCCCATGGATACGCACGAACCTGTACGAACTCCCCGAAAGTGCCCGGGGAATGTGCCGTACCGGAGGGCTTGACCCACTGTGACGTGCGGCGCGTACCGGGGTCGAGGAATCTTTAGCGTTGTCACCCTGATAGGGGAACTCCGCCTGATTCCGCCGCAGTTCGGCGGGCCGGCAACCGGCGTCAGATGTGGCCGACGCCCGCCCCCGCCTCCGCGTTCTCACCGCGCTTGGTGAGCAGCGCGACCAGGATGGCGACGGCGGCGACTCCGCAGGCGACCAGGGACGCCAGGCTCATCCCGGAGATGAAGGTGTCGTGCGCGACATCGGCGATCTTCGCGGCGACCGGCGCGGGGGTGTTCGGGGCGACCGGCGCCATACCGACCTGGACCGCTTCCGAGGCCTGGTGGAGCTGGGTGGGATTGAGCTCCGGGAGGCCTGCGGCCTTCCAGTTGCCCGCGAGGTCGTTGTCGACCTTGGAGGCCATCACGGCACCGAGGACGGCCGTGCCGAGGCTGCCGCCGATCTGCATCGCGGCCTGCTGGAGACCGCCGGCCACACCGGAGAGCTCCATCGCGGCGTTGCCGACGATGACCTCGGTGGCACCGACCATGACGGGCGCGAGGCCGAGGCCCAGCAGGGCGAACCAGAGGGACATGGCGGCGCTGCCGGTGTCCGTCTCCAGCGTGGACATGCCGTACATGGCGATCGCGGTGGCCGCCATACCGCCGGCCAGCGGGACCCGCGGACCCAGCTTGGAGATCATCGCGCCCGCCAGCGGGGAGCCGACGATCATCATGCCGGTGAGCGGGAGGAGGTGCAGGCCCGCGTCGATGGGGCTCATCCCGTGGACGTTCTGGAGGTAGAACGTCACGAAGAACAGGCCGCCCATGAAGGCGATGGCCATCAGGACCATCAGCACCACACCCGCGGACAGCGGGACGGAGCGGAACAGCGCCAGCGGGATCAGCGGTTCCTTGACCTTCGTCTCCCAGAAGGCGAAGAGCGCGAAGCCGACCACGGACGCGACGACGAAGGCCCAGGTCTTGCCGTCGCCCCAGCCCCAGGCGGGAGCCTTGATGAGGGCCCAGACCAGGCAGAACATCGCGCCGGACAGCAGCACGATGCCGAGGATGTCGAAGGAGCGCGGCGCGTTCTCGGCGCGGTGGTCGCGCAGGATCAGGACGCCGAGGACCACGGCGAGGACGCCGACCGGCACGTTGATGAAGAACACCGACTGCCAGTTGACGTGCTCGACCAGGACCCCGCCGAGGATCGGGCCGCCGGCCGTGGAGGCGCCGATGACCATGCCCCAGAGGCCGATGGCCATGTTGAGCTTCTCGGCCGGGAAGGTCGCCCGCAGCAGACCCAGCGCGGCCGGCATCAGCAGGGCACCGAACAGCCCCTGCAGGACCCGGAAGGTGACGACCAGCGCGATGCTGCTGGACATCCCGATGGCACCGGAGGCGGCGGCGAAGCCGACCACACCGATCAGGAAGGTCTGCCGGTGCCCGAAGCGGTCACCGAGCTTGCCCGCGGTGATCAGGGAGACCGCGAGGGCGAGGAAGTAGCCGTTGGTGATCCACTGGACGTCGGCGAAGCTCGCCTTGAGGTCCTGCTGGATGGCCGGGTTGGCGATGGCGACGATGGTGCCGTCGAGGGCCACCATCATGACGCCGACCGCGACGGTTATGAGGGTGAACCAGGGGTGGCCGCGCAGCCCGGAGGCCGGGGCCCCGTCCGACGGGGACGCCGGTTTCCCGCTCCCCGGCCCCGTCGTGTCGATGGTGGTCTGACTAGTCATGCGTCGAGGCTAATGACAGCCGCTGACAATTGACAAACCAAATCACAAGTCAGTAACTGACCCCTATGGAAACACTGCGCGAACGCAAGAAGCAGCGCACCCGCGACGCCCTGCTGCGAGCCGCCCTCGAACTGTTCACCACTCGGGGTTACGAGGGCACCACGGTCGACGACATCGCCGACGCCGTCGATGTCTCGCAGCGCACCTTCTTCCGCTACTTCGCCGGCAAGGAGGAGGCCGCCCTCACCCTCCAGGAGATGACGGTGGCGCACTTCATCGAGCTGGTGCGCGAGCGTCCGCCGCAGGAGGCGCCGATGGTGGCGCTGCGCCGGGCGGTCCTGGAGGGCTGGGGCACCCTCAACGACGTCGTCGAGGCGATCGTCCCGGTGGAGCTCTACCTGCGCATGTACCGGGTGATCGAGTCGACCCCCGCGCTGCTGGCCGCGCATCTGCGCCGCTCCGACGAGGCGGAGGAGGAGATCGCGCGCGTGCTCGCCGCTCGGGAGGGCCTCGATGTGGACGCGGACCCGCGGCCTCGGCTGGCGGTCGCCGTCTTCAGCGGTGTGATGCGGGTCACGGGACGGCAGTGGAGCACCGGAGAGGACTTCAGCCTGGAGGCGATCCGGGAGCTGACGGCGCGTTACCTCGAGCAGGTGGGACCGGCGCTGGCGGGAAACTGGCGATGATGCGGAAAGCGCCCCCCGAACGCCCCTTTTGTCCAAACGTGATTCACGCCACTTGGCTAACGCGAGACCGTCCCGTTCTCCTAGTGTGTCCTCCCAGTGACTTCCTTCGACACCTCCCCGCAACTGAACGTCTGGCGCGCACTGCTCGCGTTGGCCGTGGTGTTCGTGATGCTGGCGACCACCGGTTGGACCGCTCTGCGCACCCACCCGGGCGCCACCGCACTCCAGGCCTCCCTCTCCCAGTGGGAGCACGGACACCTGCACGGACACCGGCTGCCCGACCCGGACACGGCCCCCGGACGTCTCGCCCGCTTCTTCGCCTCCCTCACCGCCCAGGAGCGCGCCACCCTCGCGGCCCGTTACCCGCTCGCGGTCGGCAACATGAACGGCGCTCCCGTCGAACTGCGCTACCGCGCCAACCGGATCGCCATCGGCAAGGCACGCGGAGTCGAGCGCAGACGCATGCACGACCCCCGGCTCTCCCCGAACGGCCAGCAGGACGCCGGCCGGCGCATGAACCGCTACGAGTCGCTGCTCGCCGGGGGCCGCCGCTTCCTGGCCTTCGACCCCGGCGGCTCCGGCCGGATCGCCGAGGTGTTCGGCGACCTGGACAAGGCCGAGCGGGTCTCCGTCGTCGTCCCCGGCGTCGACACCGACCTGATGACCTTCCAGCGCGCCAGCCGCAGTTACTCGGCGCCCGTCGGCATGGCCGCGGCCCTCTACCGGACCGAGCGCACGGTGGGCCCGGCGACGCGTACCGCGGTCATCGCCTGGGCCGACTACACGGCACCCGCCGGGCTCGGCATCGACTCCGCCACCGCGACCCGCGCCGCGGAGGGCGCGGTCCGGCTGAACCGGCTGGTGCGGGCCCTGCCCGGCCGCTCCCCGGTTTCCCTCTTCTGCCACAGCTACGGCTCCGTGGTGTGCGGCCTGGCCGCACACACCCTGCCGGAACGGGTGGCCGACATCGCGGTGGCGGGCAGCCCGGGGATGCGGGTCGCGAACGCCTCCCGGCTGCGCACCTCCGCGCAGGTGTGGGCGATGCGGGACGGCCGCGACTGGATCCAGGACGTGCCGTACCTGGAGGTCGGCGGGTTCGGCCACGGGGCCGACCCGATGTCCTCCGCGTTCGGCGCCCGCGTGCTGTCGGCGCGGGGCGCGGACGGACACAGCGGCTACTTCGTACCGGGTACGGACAGCCTGCTGAACTTCGCCGAGATCGGCGTCGGCGCATACCGCTCGGTGCGGTGCGCGGGTGAAACGGAGGCCTGCCGGACGGGTTTGTCCGGTACGTCGATGGCCGGACGCGCGTAGAGGCGCAGGAACCGCGGTCTGCGCGGGAAGGGGACGAAGGAGCTCGTGCCGCATACGATGAGCCGCATGGGTGATGTACTGGCCGGATTTCATGCCGCCTGGGAGTTCGACTCCGACTCCGTGCTCATCCGCTACGAACGGGGGATCCGCACACCCAAGCTGTTCCAGGCCCTTGGGGAACGGCGCGTTCCGCTGGCCGCGCTGTCCGGGGTGACGCTCACCCCCGGCCGACGCGGCACGGTCGTCCTGCGGGCCGAACCGCGCCCCGGCGCCGACCCGTTGACGGAGGCGGCCGCGGGGCAGCTGAAGGAGAACTGCGATCCGTACCGGCTGGTGCTGCCACTGGAGCGCGAGACGCTCGCGGAGTACTACGCCGACGAGTTGCGGGCGCGGCTGACCGAGACGGACGACGGTCCCGCCGAACGGTTTCTCGTACCGGCGCCCGAGGTGCCCCTGCAGTTCAAGGCGTACGACGGGAAGGCGTCCTTCGACGGGCGGACCGTGCACTTCCGCTGGTTCTGGACGGGGGCGTCGTCGGCGAAGTGGAAAGCCGGCGACCAGAGTTTTCCGGTGTCCGAGCTCAGCGGGGTGGAGTGGCGGTCGCCGGAGGTGTTCGAGGGGCATCTGCGGTTGCTGCGGCGCCCCTCGGACACGCAGGCCGCCCAGGCCGCGCGACCAGCCCAACCCGCCCAGGCCGACCAGGATCCCGCCGCCGTCGTCTTCGGGCTCGGATACGGGCCCGTGCACGAGTCGTTGCCGTTCGCCGCGGCGGTCCTGGCGGCCACACGTGAGCGCGGGCCGGGGGGGGGCGGGGGCGGGCCCCCCCCCCCCCCGGGGGCCCCCCCCCCCCCCCCCCCCCCACCGCCCCCCCCGGGCCCCCCCCCCCCGCGGGGGGGGGGGGGGCGCGCGGGGGGGGGGGGGGGGGGGGGGGGGGGGGGGGGGGGGGGCCGGCGGGGGGGGGGGGGGGGGGGGGGGCGGCCCCCCCCCCCCCCCCCCCCGCGCCGGGATCCCGCCGACATCGCCGAACGCATCCGTCACCTCGGGGAACTGCACCAGGCGGGCCTGGTGACGGACGAGGAGTTCTCCATGAAGAAGGCGGAGTTGCTGGCGGAGCTCTGACTGCTCGCGGAACACTCCCGAACTGCTCGCTCGCGGAATGCCCGAGAACTACTCGCGTCCGGCGGACGTGAACCTCATGTCCGCGTAGCGGTCGCCCGCCACCTGAGCCGCGATCGGCTCCAGGAGCGCCAGGTCCTCCTTGGTCAGCTCGATCCTCGTGGCCGCCGTGTTCTCCTCGATCCGGCTGACCTTGCGCGTGCCCGGGATCGGGACGACCGGCTGGCCGTGCACCGCCGCCTGCTGCTGGACCCAGGCCAGCGCCACCTGGCCGAGGGAGACCCCGTGGGACTCGGCCACCGCGCGGACCGGCTCCAGCAGGGCCGCGTTCGCGGCGGCGTTCTCGCCGGTGAATCGGGGCTGCTGGCGGCGGAAGTCGCCGCTGGTCAGGTCCGTCTCGGCGTTGCTGAAGGACCCGGTGAGGAAGCCGCGGCCCAGCGGGGAGTACGGCACCAGGGTCACGCCCAGTTCCCGGGCGGCCGGTACGACCTGTGCCTCGATGTCCCGGCTGAACAGCGACCACTCCGACTGCACGGCGGCGATCGGGTGGACGGCCTGCGCGGTCCGCAGCTCACTCGCCGTGACCTCGCTGAGGCCCAGTTGCTTGACCTTGCCCTCGCGCACCAGCTCGGCCATCACGCCGACGGTCTCCTCGATCGGCACGTTCACATCGCGCCGGTGCATGTAGTAGAGGTCGATGACGTCGACGTCGAGGCGCGTCAGGCTCGCCTCGACGGCCTGGCGGATGTAGGGCGGGTCGTTGCGGATGATGCGCCGGGTCGGGTCGTCCGGCGGTATCGCCAGGGCGAACTTGGTGGCGATCACGACGTCGTCGCGGTGCGCCTTGAAGAAGGGGGCGAGGAACCGTTCGTTCTCGCCCGCGCCGTACGCGTCCGCCGTGTCGTACAGGGTCACGCCGAGCTCCAGCGCCCGCTCCAGGGTGGCCCGGGCCTCGTCGGCGTCCGTGGGGCCGTACCCGAAGCTCATGCCCATGCAGCCGAGGCCCTGCACGCCCACCTCGGGGCCGTCGTCGCCGAGCCGTACCGCGGGGATCTTGCCGTTGGTCATCAGGACCTTTCCGACGCCAGGGCACGCCCGGCGTCCGCGTAGAAACCGATCTTCCGGTCGAGGACCGCGAGCGTGTCCTGGAGTTCGGCGATCCGGGCGAGGACGTCCTCGCGGGTCGCCTTCAGCAGCTCGAAACGGTCCCCGTAGGTGTGGTCGCCCTCGCGCACCAGTTCCGCGTAGCGCACCATGTCCGCCACCGGCATGCCGGTCAGGCGCAGCTTGCCGACGAGGGCGAGCCAGTCGAGGTCGCGGTTGCTGTAGCGGCGCTGGCCGGTGTGCGAGCGGTCGATGTGCGGCATCAGGCCGATGCGCTCGTACCAGCGCAGGGTGTGCGCGGTCAGCCCGGTCAGGGCGACGACCTCGCTGATCGTGTAGCTGTCCTGACCTTCCGGACGCCTGCCGAACTGCGGCGGTACGGCACAGCTGTCGGTCCTGGTACCCGTGGTCTCCATCACCGTCATGGCCTCAACGCTAGGGCCTTGGAGTGCACTCGAAGCAAGCGGAACCGGCAATAAATCGACGGGACATGACTCGGGCGGGCTGGCTAGCGTGCGGGGCATGAGTCTCGTACGACGTGCCACGGTAGAGGACGCGCCGGAAGTGCTGCGGCTGCGCCAGGTGATGATCGATTCCGTGTTCGCAGGTGCGGATACGGCGGCTGCGGCCACGGAGTGGCACTCTGCGTCCCTGCCGACCCTGCGGGCCCGGCTCGCCGAGCCGGACGGGGACTTCGTGGCGTTCGTCGTGGACCATCCGGAGCGGCCGGGAGCGCTTGCGGCACTGGTGGCCGGGACCCTGGAGTACCGCATCGGGCGGGCGGACAATCCGCACGGCCGGGTCGGCCATGTCTTCAGCGTCGCCACCGACCCGGACGCCCGGCGCCGCGGGTACGCGCGCGCGTGCATGGAGGAACTGCTCCAGTGGTTCCGCGAGCGGGGCGCCCCGCATGTGGACCTGAACGCGTCCGCCCAGGCCGAACCGCTCTACGCGTCGCTGGGTTTCGCGCGCAAGCCGGACCCCTCGATGCGGCTGACGTTCTGAGCGCCTTAGGCTCCTGGGCATGACCTTGCAGAGCCTCGCGTTGATCGAGAACTGGCCGGTTCCCACCGCCGCGGCGGCCGTCGTACGCGCCGACGGGACGCTGCTCGGCTCCCACGGCCCGGCCGGGCACCGCTTCCCGCTGGCCTCGGTCACCAAGCCGCTCGCGGCCTACGCCGCCCTCGTCGCGTACGAGGAGGGGGCCATCGACCTCGACGAACCGGCCGGCCCGCCCGGGGCCACGGTCCGGCATCTGCTCGCGCACACCTCGGGGCTGGCCTTCGACGAGCACCGGGTGACCGCCCCGCCCGGCGAACGGCGGCTGTACTCCAACGCCGGCTTCGAACAGCTCGGCGACCACATCGCCAAGGCCACGGAGATCCCGTTCGCCGAGTATCTGCGGCAGGCGGTGCTGGAGCCGCTGGGGATGGCGGCGACGAGCCTGGAGGGCTCTCCGGCCAAGGACGGAGTCTCGACGGTGCGGGACCTCGCGCGGTTCGCCGCAGAGGTCCAGGCGCCCCGCCTGCTCGACCCGCGCACGGTCGCGGAGGCGATGACGGTCCACTACCCGGGGACGAAGGGCGTGCTGCCGGGCTACGGCCACCAGAACCCCAACGACTGGGGGCTCGGCTTCGAGATCCGCGACGCCAAGTCCCCGCACTGGACGGGCTCTTCGTCCTCCCCGCGCACCTTCGGACACTTCGGCCAGTCCGGTACGTTCCTGTGGATCGACCCCGACGCGCGGACGGCCTGCGTGGCGCTGACCGACCGTGCCTTCGGCCCCTGGGCGATCGAGGCGTGGCCGGCGTTCACGGACGCGGTGCTCGCCGAGCTTCAGGACACCTGAGCTCTCAGGACACCTGAGCTCTAGGACATCTCCCACAGCAGCAGCTCCGCCCCCGTCGCCCCCACCGCCTCCAGATCCTTCGCGTCCGTGATCCTCGCCGCGTCGCCCGGGCCCAACTCCTCGCCGTCCAGGGTCACTTCACCGCGCACGACATGCACGTACACGTGCGCCCCGTCCGGTACCGCCGTCCGCTCCCCCGCCGCCAGGCGCCGGACGTGGAGCATCGCGCCCGCCTCCGGGACGGCGTACGGGGTGGAGTCCGCGATGCCGGGGACGATCTCGTAGGACGGGGTGCCGCCGGGCCGCAGCGGGGCCAGCCACATCTGGACGAAGGTCAGGGGGGCCCGGCCGTCGTTGCGCTCCACGTGCCGGACGCCGGCGGCGGAGCTGAGGCGCTGGACGTCGCCGGGGCGGACGACCGTCTCGTGGCCGGTGGAGTCGCGGTGGGTGAGCTCGCCCTCGGCCACCCAGGTGACGATCTCGGTGTGGCTGTGCGGGTGCTCGTCGAAGCCGGCGCCGGGGGCGAGGCGCTCCTCGTTGCAGGCGATCAGCGCGCCGAAGCGGAGGTTGTCGGGGTCGTAGTGCGGGCCGAAGGAGAAGGCGTGCAGCGACTCGATGCCGGCCTCCGGCTCGCCGCCTCGGTAGCGCTCCGTCGCGCGCCGTACGTCCATCACGTGCACCACGGTAAACCTCACCCGCCACCCGGCGACGCGCACTCCCGTCCGGATAAGGCAGTCTTGTCCCGTGCCCGAACCAGTGACCCGCCGCCCCGACGCCACCGCGCCCCCCCACTCGCACCCCGCGACCCTGAAGCGGCTGGAGAAGTCGTCCGGCAGTCTCGCCGCGCAGGCGATCGCGCGCATGGACGAGACGCTGCCGTGGTACCGGGCGATGCCCCCGGAGAACCGTTCCTGGATCGGACTGGTCGCCCAGGCCGGTATCGCCGCCTTCACCGAGTGGTTCCGGCACCCGGACGCGCCCCAGGCCATCTCCACCGACGTCTTCGGGACCGCGCCGCGCGAGCTGACCAGGGCCATCACGCTGCGCCAGACCGTCGAGATGGTGCGCACCACGATCGAGGTCATGGAGTCCGCGATCGACGAGGTGGCGGCCCCCGGCGACGAGAACGTGCTGCGCGAGGCGCTGCTGGTGTACGCCCGCGAGATCGCTTTCGCCACCGCCCAGGTGTACGCCCAGGCCGCCGAGGCGCGCGGTGCCTGGGACGCCCGGCTGGAGTCGCTCGTGGTGAACGCCGTGCTGAGCGGCGAGGCCGACGAGGGAGCCGTGTCCCGGGCCGCCGCCCTCGGCTGGAACTCGCCCGAACATGTGTGCGTGGTGTTGGGGACGGCGCCCGACGGTGACAGCGAGCTCACCGTCGAGGCCATCCGGCGGGCGGCCCGGCACGCCAAGCTCCAGGTCCTCACCGGAGTGCTCGGCACCCGGCTCGTCGTCATCGCGGGCGGCAGCGACAACCCCCTCGCCGTGGCCAAGTCGCTGATCGGGCCCTACGCGGCCGGACCGGTCGTCGCGGGGCCCGTCGTGCCCGACCTGCTCGCCGCGACCCGGTCCGCACAGGCCGCCGCCGCCGGGCTCAAGGCGTGTTCCGCCTGGCAGGACGCCCCGCGGCCGGTGCTGGCGGACGATCTGCTGCCGGAGCGCGCGATGGCCGGTGACCCGGGCGCCCGTGAGCAGTTGGTGGAGGAGATCTACAGACCACTGGAGGAGGCCGGGTCGGCGCTCCTGGAGACACTCTCCGTCTATCTCGAGCAGGCGAGCAGTCTGGAGGGCGCCGCGCGTATGCTCTTCGTCCATCCCAATACCGTCCGCTACCGGCTCCGACGTGTGACTGACGTCACCGGCTGGTCACCCTCCGATGTGCGTTCGGCGTTCACGCTGCGCATCGCGCTCATCCTGGGGCGTCTGGCCGACTGCGATCTCCAGCCCTAGGCTTTTGTCGGGGGTCCACAAAACCCCCTGCTGTTCTTCGTCCCTGTCCCCACGGGCGGCCTTGGCCGTCCACAAGAGAGAGTGTGAGAGTGCTCGTACTCGTCGCTCCCGGCCAAGGCGCCCAGACGCCCGGCTTCCTGACTCCCTGGCTCGAACTCCCCGGTGTCCGCGGCGCCCTTGAGGCATGGTCCGAGGCCGTGCAGCTCGATCTGATCCGCTACGGCACCGAGGGCGACGCGGAGGAGATCCGCGACACCGCGGTGGCGCAGCCGCTGCTGGTCGCGGCCGGACTGGCCTCCGCGTACACACTCTTCGACGACCCGGCCGAGCTGCCCCGCAAGGTCGGCGCCATCGCCGGGCACAGCGTCGGCGAACTGACCGCCGCCGCTCTCGCCGGTGTCCTCTCCGACGAGGAGACGATCCGGCTGGTCCGCGCCCGCGGCCTGGCCATGGCCGAGGCGGCCGCCGTCACGGAGACCGGTATGTCGGCGCTGCTCGGCGGCGACCCCCAGGTGAGCGTCGCCCACCTGGAGAAGCTGGGCCTGACCCCGGCGAACGTCAACGGCGCCGGCCAGATCGTGGCCGCGGGCACGCTGGAGCAGCTCGCCGCGCTGAACGAGGACAAGCCCGAGGGTGTCCGCAAGGTCGTCCCGCTGAAGGTGGCCGGCGCCTTCCACACGCACCACATGGCCCCCGCGGTCGACGCGCTGGCGAAGGCCGCAGAGGACCTGACGCCCGCCGACCCGAGGCTCCCCTACGTCTCCAACAAGGACGGGCAGACCGTCGCCACCGGTACCGAGGTCCTGACGCGGCTGGTCGGCCAGGTCGCCAACCCGGTCCGCTGGGACCGGTGCATGGAAACCTTCAAGGAACTCGGTGTCACGGCCCTGCTGGAGGTGTCCCCGGGTGGGACGCTGACCGGGCTGGCCAAGCGTGCGCTGCCCGGCGTGCAGACGCTGGCCCTGAAGACCCCCGACGACCTCGACGCGGCTCGCGAGCTCATCGCCGAGCACAGTTCCTGACAAGGAGTCCGAGCAGCATGTCGAAGATCAAGCCCAGCAAGGGCGCCCCGTACGCGCGGATCCTCGGTGTGGGCGGCTACCGCCCCACCCGGGTCGTGCCGAACGAGGTGATCCTCGAGACGATCGACTCGTCCGACGAGTGGATCCGCTCGCGCTCCGGCATCGAGACGCGTCACTGGGCGAACGACGAGGAGACCGTCGCCGCGATGTCGATCGAGGCGTCCGGCAAGGCGATCGCCGACGCCGGGATCTCCGCCGAGCAGATCGGCGGCGTGATCGTCTCGACCGTCTCGCACTTCAAGCAGACCCCGGCCGTCGCCACCGAGATCGCCGACAAGCTCGGCACGGACAAGGCCGCGGCCTTCGACATCTCGGCGGGCTGCGCGGGCTTCGGCTACGGCCTGACCCTCGCCAAGGGCATGGTCGTCGAGGGCTCGGCAGAGTACGTACTTGTCATCGGCGTCGAGCGGCTGTCCGACCTGACCGACCTGGAGGACCGCGCCACGGCATTCCTGTTCGGCGACGGGGCGGGCGCGGTCGTGGTCGGCCCCTCGCAGGAGCCGCACATCGGCCCGACCGTGTGGGGCTCCGAGGGCGACAAGTCGGAGACCATCAAGCAGACCGTCCCGTGGAACGAGTACCACATCGGCGACGTCACCAAGCTCCCGCTCGACCGCGAGGGCAACGTCAAGTTCCCCGCCATCACGCAGGAGGGCCAGGCGGTGTTCCGCTGGGCCGTGTTCGAGATGGCGAAGGTCGCCCAGCAGGCGCTGGACGCGGCCGGGATCAGCTCGGACGACCTGGACGTCTTCATCCCGCATCAGGCCAACGAGCGGATCATCGACTCGATGGTGAAGACTCTCAAGCTGCCGCAGTCCGTCACGGTCGCCCGTGACGTACGCACCACCGGCAACACCTCGGCCGCCTCGATTCCGCTCGCGATGGAGCGGCTTCTGGCGACCGGCGAAGCGAAGAGCGGCGACACGGCGCTCGTCATCGGATTCGGGGCGGGTCTCGTCTACGCCGCCACTGTCGTTACCCTCCCCTAGGCACTTCGTGCCGGATCTTCGGGTCCGGTGCGGGAACCACAGCCAACACCCTCTGAATATCTACGAAGGAGCGCCCACCATGGCCGCCACTCAGGAAGAGATCGTCGCCGGTCTCGCCGACATCGTGAACGAGATCGCCGGCATCCCGGTTGAGGACGTCCAGCTGGACAAGTCCTTCACCGACGACCTGGACGTCGACTCGCTGTCCATGGTCGAGGTCGTCGTCGCCGCCGAGGAGCGCTTCGACGTCAAGATCCCCGACGAGGACGTCAAGAACCTCAAGACCGTCGGTGACGCGACCAACTACATCCTCAAGCACCAGGCCTGATCCCTCAGGCCGGTCGCCTGCCCCGCCACCCGGCGGTGGCGCCGCTGAATCCCGATCCGTTGGAGAAAGAATTCCCGTGAGCTCGACCAATCGCACCGTGGTCGTCACCGGTATCGGCGCAACCACACCGCTGGGTGGCGACGCAGCCTCTACCTGGGAGGGCCTGGTCGCCGGCAAGTCCGGCGTCAAGCCCCTGGAGCAGGAGTGGGCCGCCGACCAGGCGGTCCGCATCGCCGCTCAGATCGCCGTGGAACCGACCGAGGTCATTCCGCGGCCGCAGGCCCGCCGCCTGGACCGTTCGGCGCAGTTCGCGCTGATCGCGGCCCAGGAGGCCTGGAAGGACGCCGGCTTCACCGGCAAGGCCGGGGAGGACGGGTCCGACGGGGCCGTCGACCCCGACCGGCTCGGCGCGGTCATCGCCTCCGGCATCGGCGGCGTGACGACCCTGCTGGACCAGTACGACGTGCTGAAGGAGAAGGGCGTCCGCCGCGTCTCCCCGCACACCGTCCCCATGCTGATGCCGAACAGCCCCTCCGCCAACGTGGGCCTGCTCGTGGGCGCCCGGGCGGGCGTGCACACGCCGGTCTCCGCCTGCGCGTCGGGCGCCGAGGCCATCGGCTACGCCATCGAGATGATCCGCACCGGCCGCGCCGACGTCGTGGTCGCGGGCGGCACGGAGGCGGCGATCCACCCGCTGCCCATCGCCGCGTTCGGCAACATGATGGCGATGTCCAAGAACAACGACGACCCCCA
Source organism: Streptomyces sp. NPDC050287 (assembly GCF_044459385.1). NCBI lineage: Bacteria > Bacillati > Actinomycetota > Actinomycetes > Kitasatosporales > Streptomycetaceae > Streptomyces > Streptomyces sp. NPDC050287. Next base: position 883,943 of record NZ_JBITIY010000001.1, read on the forward strand.
GGGCGCCTCGCGTCCCTACGACACCGCCCGCGACGGCTTCGTCCTGGGCGAGGGCGCCGGCGTGATCGTCCTGGAGTCCGCCGAGCACGCCGCGGCGCGCGGTGCGCGGGTGTACGCCGAGGCGGTCGGGCAGGGCATCTCCGCCGACGCCCACGACATCGTGCAGCCGGAGCCGGAGGGCCGCGGCATCTCGCACGCCCTGCAGAACCTGCTGGACCGCACCGATCTGGACCCGGCGGAGATCGTGCACGTCAACGCGCACGCGACGTCGACGCCGGCCGGTGACGTGGCCGAGCTGAAGGCGCTGCGCAAGGTGTTCGGCGACGACGCGGACCACATGGCGGTCTCCGCGACCAAGTCGATGACCGGTCACCTGCTGGGCGGTGCGGGCGGCGTGGAGTCGGTCGCGACCGTCCTCGCCCTGTACCACCGGGTCGCTCCGCCGACCATCAACGTGGAGAACCTCGACCCGGAGGCTGCCGCCAACGCGGATGTCGTTCGCGGTGAGGCACGCAAGCTGCCGGTCGAGGGCCGTATCGCCGCGCTGAACGACTCGTTCGGGTTCGGTGGGCACAATGTTGTATTGGCGTTCCGTACGGTGTGACAGCGCCGTTGGATGAAAGTGGCCCGGTCTCCTTGTGGAGGCCGGGCCATTCGCTGTTGGCGGATCCGTTGTCAGCCGACCGCAGGCCGGTGGGGGTTGATCGTGCACACGCGGCGGAGCCTCACACCGATACAGCCCCGCGCCCCTGAGGGGCGCTTCACACCACCTGGTGCAACCACCGCACCGGAGCGCCCTCGCCCGCGTACCTGAAGGGTTCCAGTTCGTCGTCCCAGGGCTTGCCCAGGAGTCTGGCGATTTCCGCTTCGAGGTCCGTCTCCTCGCGCTGGGAGCGCTGGAGGGCCGCGCGGAGGCGGTCCTCGGGGATGAGGATGTCGCCGTGGATGCCGGTGACGGCGTGGAAGATACCGAGTTCGGGGGTGCAGCTGTAGCGCTCGCCCTCGGCCTTGGGGCAGGGTTCGGCGGTGACCTCGAAGCGGAGGAGGTGCCAGCCTCTCAGAGCCGAGGCCAGTTTGGAGGCGGTGCCGGCCTCGCCCTGCCAGGAGAACTCGGAGCGCCAGGTGCCGGGCGCGGCGGGCTGCCGGATCCAGTCGAGGTTGACGCGTGTGCCGAGCACCCCGGCGACGGCCCACTCGACGTGCGGGCACAGCGCGCGCGGCGCGGAGTGCACGTACAGAACTCCACGTGTCGTCACCGGGACCTCCGGGCAGAGCGGGACAGTCTTGCAGGCTGGCATGGCGGCGGTGGCAGGGCAGCCACGTTGAGGGCGAGGCTACCGTGCGGCGGGGCGAGGAGTGTGACGTACCGTCGGTCCCAGTGCCCCGAAACACCCGCCTTTCACCCGGCAGGACGCTTGTACGGGGGCGAAACGTTCCACGGAGCGTGGTCGGGAACTCCCGCGCGTTGTTATGGATGCGGGGGCGGGAAGGGCTGGAAGTGCACTGGAGGATCGCGATGGGGGGTCCATCGCGTGTCGACCGAGGGGATCACCACCGGATGCGGAAGCAGCGTCATCGCTCGCGTGCCGTGCTCGCCGCCGCTGCGGTGGCCGTTCTCGGGGTCGCCGGCTGTGATGCCGTCGGCGGCGACTCGCCGGGCCCGAGCGGCACCGGCGCCCACAAGGCGAAGCCGTCCCCGACGCCGACGTGGGACAGCAGTCCCGCCTCCATCGCGGCCGTGGGGGACTCCATCACGCGCGGGTTCGACGCGTGCGCGGTGCTGACGGACTGTCCCGAGGTGTCCTGGGCGACCGGAGGCAGCGCCGAGGTCGACAGTCTCGCCGTACGGCTGCTGGGGCGGGCGAGGGCGGCCGAGCGGAGCTGGAACTACGCCGTGACCGGGGCGCGGATGGCGGATCTGCCGGTTCAGATGGGCAAGGCGGCGGCCCGCAAGCCGGATCTGGTGGCGGTGATGGTGGGCGCTAACGACGCCTGCCGGAACAGCACGGCGGCGATGACCTCGGTGACCGACTTCCGGGCCGGCTTCCAGGACGCGATGAGCACCCTGCGCGAGAGCGCGCCCGAGGCGCAGGTGTACGTGGCGAGCGTGCCGAACCTGAAGCGGCTGTGGTCCGAGGGCCGGACCAACCCGGTGGGCAAGCAGGTGTGGAAGCTGGGCCTGTGCCCGTCGATGCTGGGTGACGCGGACGCGCTGGACGCGGCGGCCACCGCCCGGCGGGACATCGTGCAGAAGCGGGTCCAGGACTACAACAAGGTGCTGGCAGAGGTCTGTGCCAAGGACCGCCACTGCCGGTTCGACGGGGGCGCGGTGTACGACTACCGCTTCGGCACCGGCCAGCTGAGCCAGTTCGACTGGTTCCATCCGAGCGTGAACGGCCAGGCGCGGCTGGCGGAGATCGCCTATAGGACGGTCACCGGGAAGAAGGCCTGAGCCGGAGGAGAGGCTGCCTGAGCCGGAGGAGGGGCGGCCTGAGCCGGAGGAGAAGGGGCCTGAGCCGGAGAGACGAAGACGCGAGGCGGAGGGAGCAAGCCGCGCCCCGGAGCGCGTGACTACAGTTCCGGACATGAACGAACTCTTCGGCGCGCTTCCCGACGGCACCCCGGTCCACCGCTGGACCCTGCAGCGGGCGGGTGTCCGCGTACGCGTCCTGTCGTACGGCGGGATCGTGCAGTCGGTCGAGGTGCCGGACCGGGAGGGGCGAGCCGGGAACGTGGTGCTGGGGTTCGCTGACCTGCACGGCTATCTGGCGCACCCGGAGCCGTACTTCGGCGCGCTGGTCGGGCGGTACGCGAACCGGATCGCGGGGGCCCGTTTCACGCTGGACGGCGAGACGTACGTGCTGGCGCCCAACAACCCGCCCAACTCCCTGCACGGCGGCGAGCGGGGCTTCGACAAGCGGGTGTGGGACGTGGAGCCGGTGGCGCACGGGGTGCGGCTGAGCCGGGTCAGTCCCGACGGCGAGGAGGGCTTTCCGGGGCGGCTGGAGGTCACGGCGACCTGCACCCTGGAGGAGTCCGGGGCCCTGCGGATCGGGTACGAGGCGGTCGCGGACGCGCCGACGGTGGTGAACCTGACCAATCACAGCTACTTCAACCTGGGCGGATCGGGCAACGCGGGCGGCCACGAGCTGCGGATCGCCGCGTCCCGGTACACCCCGGTGGACGCGGACCTGATCCCGACCGGTGTCCTGGAGGAGGTGGCGGGGACCCGCTTCGACTTCCGGGCGGCACGGAAGGCGGGCGCCGGCTACGACCACAACTTCGTGCTCGACAAGGGCGTGACGGGGGCCCCGGTCGAGGTCGCCGAGCTGCACGACCCGGCGTCGGGCCGGGTGCTGACCGTCGCCACCACCGAGCCCGGTCTCCAGCTCTACACGGCGGACCACCTGGGCGAGCCCTTCGCCCCCGGTGACGGGATCGCGCTGGAGACCCAGCACTTCCCCGACTCCCCCAACCGTCCGGAGTTCCCGAGCACGGTACTGCGGCCGGGCGAGGTGTTCCGGTCGGAGACGGTGTACGGGTTCTCCACCCGCTAAGTGTGGCTCACGAGCCCCGGCCCAGGGGTCAGGTCCCGGGCCGGGGCTGCTTGTGGGGGATGGTTCCCGCAGTCAGACGTTAATGGTCGCGGTGAGCCGGCGGTCGGAGATCGAGCGGCCCGCCTGGATTTCGTACGAACCCTTCACAAATGACCATGAGTTGGTCTTCTCGTCCCAGGTCTCGAAAGCGCGGCGCGGTAGTTCGACGGTGGTCTCGACGACCTCGCCGGGGGCGGCCTCCACTCCCCCGAAGCCGGCCAGGCGGCGGGCCGGGCGCTCGGCGTCGGGCTCGGCGGGGGCCAGGTAGATCTGGACGACCTCGCGGCCGGCGCGGGTGCCGGAGTTGCGGACGCGGACCGTCACGGTCGTACCCCGCACCTCGACGGACTCGTAGGTCCAGTCGGTGTAGCCGAGGCCGTGGCCGAAGGGGTACGAGGGGGTGCGGCCCGCCTTCTCCCAGGCGCTGTAGCCGATGAAGACGCCCTCGCTGTAGGGGAGCACGCCGTCGTCGGGGGTGACCTGGGTGACCGGGGCGTCGGCCAGGGCGCCCCAGGTGGTGGGCAGCCGGCCGCCGGGCTCGTGGGCGCCGGTCAGCACGTCCGCGAGGGCGGCGCCGCCCTCCTGGCCGGGGAACCAGCTCAGCAGGACGGCGGCGACCTCGTCGCGCCACGGGAGTTCCACCGGGGAGCCGGAGTTGACGACCACGACGGTGTTCGGGTTGGCGGCGGCGACCGCGCGGACCAGGTCGTCCTGGCGGCCGGGGAGGGCGAGGTCGGTGCGGTCGTAGCCCTCCGACTCGACGCGTTCGGTGGTGGCGACCACGACGACGGCCGTGTCGGCGGCGCGGGCGGCCGCCACGGCCTCGGCGATCAGCTCGTCCGGGTCGCGCTGGGGCTCCTGGTGGGCGAGGGTGAAGGTGACGACCTTCATCGCGAGGCCCTCGGGGAGCTGGACGACGTGGGTGAGGGAGACCTCGACCGGGCGGCCCGCGGTGAGCTCGACCTGGGCGCGGGGCTCGGGGGCGCCGAAGAAGGTGATGAACGGGTCGTCCTTGGCGGGGCGTTGGACGTCGTCGTAGTACGTGGTGCCGTCGACGCGCAGGGTGAAGGCGCCGAGGCCCTTGATGCCGAAGGTGTGCCGGCCGGACTCGCGCGGGGTGAAGGTGCCGGTGAGTTCGACGGTGTGGAGGGTGTCGTGGGTGACGCCCTCGGGCAGGTCGTCACCCATCCACTGGAGGAGGCCGCTGGGGGCCATGCCGGTGCCGATGACCGTGCCCGCGGCGTCACGGCAGACCGCGTGCAGCTCGAAACCCTTGTCGGCGGCGGTGAGTTCGGTGTTCGGGTCGGCGCCGACGACATAGCTGAGGGTGCCGTCGGGGAGGGCGGCGGTGAGTCCGTCGAGCGGGGAGACGGTCCGGGCCGGGAAGACGGTGGCGGAGCCGCCGCCGAGGACGCGGGCGTCGCGGGCGGCGGCGCCGATCAACGCGACGGTGCCGTTCGGCCTCAGCGGCAACGCGCCCCTCTCGTTGCGGACCAGGACGAAGGAGCGGCGGGCGATCTCGCGGGCCAGCGACTCGCCGTCGACGGTCCCGGGCAGCTCGGTGACGACCGGTTCGGCGCCCTGAAGGATGCCGACGCGGGCGGCGAGCCGCAGGACGTTGCGGACGGCCGCGTCGACCTTGGCCTCGGCCACCTCGCCGTCCCGTACGGCCTGCGCGAGGGCCTCGCCGTACACGGTCCGCGGGCCGGGCATGGCGACGTCGAGGCCGCCCTCGATGGCGCCGACGGTGGAGCGGGCGGCGGTCCAGTCGGAGACGTTGAAGCCGTCGAAGCCCCATTCGCCGCGCAGGATCTCGTTCACCAGGTGGTGGTGCTCGGTCATCGTGGGGCCGTTGACCGAGTTGTAGGCGGTCATGATGCCCCAGGGGCGGGCGTTCTCGACGATCGCCTCGAAGGGGGCGAGGTACAGCTCGCGCAGGGCGCGCTCGGAGACGAGGTTGTTCACGGTGAACCGGTCGGTCTCCGCGTCGTTGGCGACGAAGTGCTTGACGGTGGTGCCGACGCCGCCGGACTGGACGCCGGTCACATAGCCGGAGCCGATGACGCCCGTGAGATACGGGTCCTCGCTGTAGGCCTCGAAGTGCCGGCCGCCGAGCGGGGAGCGGTGCAGGTTGACGGTGGGCGCGAGCAGCACGTGGACGCCCTTGCGGCGGGCCTCCTGGGCGAGCAGCACCCCGGCCCGGCGGGCGAGTTCGGGGTCCCAGGTGGCGGCCAGGGCGGTCGGCGAGGGCAGCGCGACCGACGGGTCGTCGGCGGTCCAGCGCACGCCCCGGACGCCGATGGGTCCGTCCGACATGACCAGGGACGGCAGGCCGATCTCCGGTAGGGCGGGCAGGGACCACATGTCCTTTCCGGACAGGAGCCGGGTCTTGGCGTCCAGGTCCAGCTTGCGGAGGGCGGCCTCGACGGCGGCCTCGCGGGCTGTGTCGGCCGGGGTGGTTCCCAAGGGTGCCGCCATCGCGGTGCCTCCTCATTGACGCGTCCGTGCGGTGGCTCCATCGTGCATCGCTAACCTGGTGATCGGTAGGTTTCGTTATCCTGTCGTTATTTTACGATGGTCGGGATGACGTACGGTGACGTCATGAACGCCAGGCAGAGGACCAGCGCCCGGGGCGAGGAGCGGCGGTCCGAGATCGTCCGGGCGGCCCTGGAGGTCATCGCCGAGCGGGGTTACCGGGCGGCGAGCCTCGCCGCGGTGGCGGAGCGGGTCGGGCTGACCCAGCAGGGCCTGCTGCACCACTTCCCGAGCAAGGACGCGCTGCTGGTCGCCGTGCTGGAGGAGCGCGACAAGTGGGACGCCGTCTCGGCGGGGACCTGGCGGCCGGAACTGCTCGCGTCGCTCGTCGAGTACAACGCGACGCGCCCGGGGATCGTGCAGACCTTCTCGGCGCTGCTCGGCGAGAGCGTGACGGACGGGCATCCGGCGCGGGAGTACTTCACGGAGCGCTACGTCCGGGTCCGGACGTCGATGGTGGCGGCCCTGCGCACGGAGTACGGCGACCGCCTGCCGAACGGACTCACCCCCGAGCGCACGGCCCCTCTTCTGGTCGCGGTGATGGACGGGCTGCAGTACCAGTGGCTGCTGGACCCGGACTCGGTGGACATGCCGGGCGCGTTCCGGGACTTCCTGGCGTTGCTGGGCGAGTCGTCCCCCACCGGGGGAACCACCGCCGGGGGAAGCACAGCCGAGGGAACCACTGCCGGGGGAACAACCACCGAGTGAACCCCATGCCCCGCCCGTCGCCTGAGTCACACCCCATGGCGTAGACCACTTCTGTCACGCGATACTGCGGCCGATCGGCAGCGGCAATGCTTCCCCCCACGGCGACAGAAGGGCTCGAACTGCCTTGACTTCTCTACGTGTTCGGATCGGTGTTATCGGACTGACCCTGCTGGCGGGGCTGGCCGCCCCCAGCACCACCGCGACCGCCGAGACCGCGCCCTCGCCCACCGTCGAGGAGCGGCGGCTCGACGGGGCGGTGCCGCAGGAGATACTCCGGCGGTCCGGATTCGACTCGCTGACCGCCCGGTTCGCGCGGGAACTCGGCGCGGCGGGCTCGTACGCCGAGGCCCGCCGGCTCGTCGTACGGGACGGGTCGGCGTTGTGGCGGCGGGCCGTGGAACGGGCGCAGGGGCGGGGGCCCGACGGAGGCGACCTCAGCCGGGACGACGACCGGCCGTTGTACTGGGCCCGGCTGGAGATGACCCGCCAGGTGCGCACCTGGGCGCCGGGCTTCGGGCTGTCCGCCACCCGACGGACCGCGCTGCTCGACGAGTTGGAGCGGACCTCGCGCGGGCAGGCCGCCGTCCGCTATCCCCAGGGCAAGAAGGTCAAGCGGATCCTCGTCACCGGGTTCGATCCGTTCACGCTGGACCGGGACATCCGGATCTCCAACCCGTCCGGGGCCACCGCGCTGGCGCTCGACGGCACGGTGATCGAGACGGCGGACGGGCCGGCGCGGATCGAGACCGTCGTCTTTCCCGTGCGCTGGCAGGACTTCACGGAGGGAACGGTGGAGCGGACACTGCGGCCGTATCTGAGGAAGGTGGACCTCTTCACCACGGTGAGCCAGGGGCGCGTGGGCCGCTTCGACGTGGAGCGGACCAACGGGGCCTGGCGGGGCGGATTCGGCGACAACGACACCATCGGCGTGACCGGGACCGTCCCCGTAACCGACCCGGCCTCGCAGCCGCAGTGGACGACGACGACCCTGCCGTACGCGAAGATCGTGGCCGCGGACACCGGACGGTTCCCCGTGTACGACAACACGAAGGTGACCGAGATCCCGGCGGGAGGCACCGAGCCGGTCGTCCGGCCGGACGGGCCGACGCCCGGGTCGAGCGCCCGGGAGGGCGGCGGCGGGAACTACCTGTCCAACGAGATCGCCTACCGGGCCACTCTGCTGCGGGACCGGCTGGGACTGCACGACGTGCTGCCGGGCGGGCATGTGCACACGCCCGTACTGCAGTTCGGGGCCGGCAACACGGACCCGGCGACCGGAACGGTGACCGACCCTGAGTTCGTGCGCAACCGGCTGGACATCATCGCCCAGGTGCGGTCGATCCTGGCGGTGGCGGCGGGATCGCAGGAGCCGGAGCAGTCGCAGTAGTCGGAGTGACGGCCGGCGGGGTGTTCTCGTCGCCGTCCGGCCGGCCGTCGGCCGTCTCCTCGCCGAGCAGGTCGCGGGCCATCAGCGTGGCTCCCGCGACCGCGCCCGGCATCAGGAAGACGGCGACGAACGGCACCAGGAAGGCCACGGCCAGCGGGGTGCCGAAGCCCCAGACCAGCGTCTTGCGGGCGCGCAGGAGGGCGAGGCGGTCGCGGAGTTCGACGCGGCGGCGCTGCAGGGCGACCGCGGTGAGTTCCTCGGTCAGGAAGAACCCGGTGACGAAGAAACCGACCACCGGGACGACCGTCTGGCCGACGAACGGGACGAAACCGAGCGCGAAGAGGAGGACGCCCCAGACGGCGGCCCGCACGACGATCCGGAGGCTGTCGCGCGCCGAGATCCACAGCTCGCGCCAGAGCGGCAGCCCCGACTCGGGGGCGGTGCCGTCCGGGGAGACGTCCCGGTCGACCTTCTCGGAGAGGTTCTCGTAGAAGGGCTGGCCGACGAGGAGCGTGACCGCGGTGAAGGTGACCACGGACAGCAGCAGCCCGAGCGCGAACAGGACCGCGGTGAGGAAGCCGCGGAACAGGCCGAGCCAGGGGCTGGACCAGTCGTCGGCGAAGGGGGTGGCCCAGCCGACGAAGTCCTCGCCCCACAGGGCAAGCGCGACCAGGACCGCCGCGTAGAGGACGAGGGTGATCAGGCCCGGGAGCAGGCCGAAGCCGTACTGCTTGCCGTGACGGGCCACCCAGTGCTGGCCCTTCAGGAGGTACTTGAACCCTGCCCCGAGATCGCGCATGGGAAAACTCTATCGACTCCCTCCAGGACCGAACCGGCACCGGTCACAGCTCGATCGCGCTGCCCGGATCAGGAGCCCGTGGGCCCCGGCCGACAACCGTCACGGGCGCGGGCACGTCCCGCGCACGGGCAGCCACCCCCACACCACGTCGGCGTACGCCGCCGGGGTCAGAGGAGGTCGGCCCAGGCGGTCCAGCCAGTGGTGGCCGCGGTCGCGCGGCCCGGGGACGGACTCGGCCCGGTTCCCGTCGCTACTTCAGCTCCTTGGCGGTGTAGTAGCCGTCCCTGACCAGGATGTCGTAGTTGGTCTTGTCGATGCTCTGCGGCTCGAGCAGGTAGGCGGGCACGACCTTGACGCCGTTGTTGTAGTTGTATCGGTCGTTGATCCGCGTCACCCGGTCCTTGAGGATGTCGTCGACCATCCACGCGGCCGCGTCGGCGAGCTCGCGGACGTCCTTGAAGACGGTCTGCGACTGCCGGCCCGCGATGATCGACTTCACCGAGGGCAGCTCGGCGTCCTGGCCGGTGACGACCGGGAAGGGCTTGCCGGCGGAGCCGTAGCCCTGCGACTCCAGCGCGGACAGGACACCCCGGGAGATGCCGTCGTACGGCGACAGGACCGCGTCGACCTTCCTGCCGACGTACCACCGGGCGAGCAGGCGGCTCATGCGCTTCTGCGCGGTGGGCCCGTCCCAGCGCGGGGTGGTGAGCTGGCCCATCCGGGTCTGACCGGACGGGACGACCAACTGCTTGCTGTCCAGATACGGTTGCAGGAGCTCCATCGAGCCGTTGAAGAAGTACTTGGTGTTGTTGTCGTCGGGGGAACCGGCGAAGAGCTCGATGTTGAACGGGCCCTTGCCCTTCGCCAGGCCGAGCTTCTCGATGATGTGGCCGGCCTCCTGCCGGCCGACCATCTCGTTGTCGAAGGAAACGTAGTAGTCGACGTTCCCGGTGCCGAGGATGAGCCGGTCATAGGAGATCACCAGGATTTTCGCGTCGGCGGCCCGCTGAAGCACGCCGTTCAGCGACTTGGCGTCGATGGCCGCGATGATCAGCGCGTCGACGCCCTGCTCGACCAGGGCCTCGATCTGTGACAACTGGGCTTTCGGGTTGTCGTCGCCGTAGACCAGCTTCGTCTTGTACCCCTTGCTCTTCAGACTCTTGACGACGCTCTTGCCGTCGGTGAGCCAGCGCTCGGAGGACCGGGTCGGCATGGCGATGCCGACGGTACCGCCCTTGGAGCGGCTGCGGGTGCTGCCCTCGCTCTCCTCGCCGCAGGCGGACACGGTGAAGGCGAGGGAGGCGGTTCCGGCGAGGGCGGCGAGGGCAGCTCTTCGGTTGAGCATCGTGAATGGGTCCTTGTTCTTCTCGTCGTTCAGAGCATGTCGGCGCATCAGACGTGCCCGCACCCGGACGGGTACCGTGCGAGTGGATCCCCGAATGCCCTGGACGGGCCGAACGTCAGGGGGTCGGCGGTCCCGCCGTACAGGCCTCGGGCTCCCGCCGTTCCGGGCGTGCACAGCGCAATCGCCTTCAAAGGTTCGATATTTCGTCACACGTTCTACATGGCGGCGCGAGAGTAGAGGCCGGCGTGGGGGGTGTCAACGGTGTGAACATGATCGGTTACAGAAAGGCGAACGCCGGACCAGGCGTACGACTCCGCGGTCGTCTCGCACAGCGCGCGCAGCACCTCCCGCCCGAACCGTCCAGCGGATCGAAGGTGTTGAGGGCGATCCTGGCTCAGCATGCCGGTCCGGGCCGCCCGGGATGCGCCGTCCGGGCATCCGCGACACCAACTCTCCTTCTGGCGGTTGAGTCGAACGGGTGCACCTCGCCGTACCGATCTCCGGAGACCCCTGAGGAGGTACGGGTGCGCACCACGAGAAACGATCCTGCGAGACCGAGACCCGTTCCGCTCGCCACCGCCCTCGCCACCCGCGTGTCCCCCGCCGGGACGAACGAGGGCAACGGGGAGGCCAAGGAAGTGATCCACGTGGTGAACGCGGGCCCGGTGACGGCCGGGTTGCCGGACCGGCCGTCACCGGCGCCCGGGTACGCGCCCGTGTGGTTCACCGACCGCGGACCGGACATCCGGGTGGAGCGGTCGTACGCGACCGGGAACCCGCTCGTTCGTGGAGACCGGCGAGCACCGCAGGACGGCTCCGGCGGTCCCGCGGAGGCGGACGGACAGGCCTCGGTGGTCAGCGGCCCCGGGGCCGTCCTGTTCGGCACCGAGCCTCTCTTCCGGGATCATCCCGAGAGGGAGTTCGCACAGGTCGCACGCGCGTTGTTCACTGTGGGACACGCGAGCAGCGGTTCAGGTGAGGAGAACGGATGACGCAGGAGATCCACGGCACCGTCGCGGACGGCTTCGAGCCGGTACGTGAGGAGTTCGCGGCGTTCGTCGCGGGGGAACTCCCGGATTACGAGGGCCAGGTGTGCGCGTACGTACACGGCCGCAAAGTCGTCGACCTGTGGGCCGGTGACGGTGTCGACGGCGGCTCCCTCTACGGGGTGTACTCGTCGACCAAGGGAGCGGCCCATCTGGTGACCGCGCTCCTGGTCCAGGACGGCACGCTGGAACTGGACCGCAAGGTCACCTACTACTGGCCGGAGTTCGCGGCGGAGGGCAAGGGCGCGCTGACCCTGCGCGATCTGCTCGCGCACCGGGCCGGCGTGGTCGGCCTGGACGCCGGCTTCTCGGAGCAGGAACTGGCCGACGACCGGGCGATGGCCGAACGGCTCGCGGACCAGCGGCCGTTCTGGCGCCCGGGCACGGCCTTCGGCTACCACGCCCTCGTCGTCGGCGCGCTCACCGGCGAGGTCGTCCGGCGGGCCACCGGCCGCACGCTCCAGGAGGTGTACGAGGAGCGGGTCCGCGCCCCGCACGGGCTGGACTTCTTCCTCGGGCTGCCCGAGGCGCTGGAGCCCCGCTACCGCTCCGTGCAGCCGATGGCTCCGACGGCGGCGCAGCAGGTCGTTCTCGACGCGATGCCGCGGGGACCGCACACCCTGTCCTCGATCGCCTTCAACACCCATGTGGCCGAACCCGGGAGCATGGAGGGCTACGCGAACTCGCGCGCCGTACGCGCCAAGGGCCCGGCGTCGGCGGGCGGTGTCGCCGCCGCGCGCGGTCTCGCCGGGATGTACGCCGCGGCGATCAGCGACGTGGACGGACGCGGGCCCCTGCTGAAGCCGGACACGGTCGCCGAGGTCGGCCAGATCCACTCCGTCGGGTACGACCTGGTGGCCCGGGCCCACAAGTCGTACGGCCTCGGTTTCCAGGCGACGGCGGACACCTGGTACCCGTTCCTGGACGCCGGCGCCTTCGGCCACAGCGGTGCGGGCGGCTCCCAGGCATTCGCGGACCCCCGCAGCGGCCTGGCTTACGGCTACACCCGCCGCCGGATGGCCTTCCCGGGCGGGGCGGCACCGGAGAACGAGCGGTTGGTGAAGGCGGTGCACAGGGCGGCGCTGGCTGCGGACTGAGGCACGACACGGGCGGAGGCCGCACCCCACGTCCAGGGATGCGGCCTCCGTCGTACCCAACGAGTGGGGTCGGACCGGCGTCACGGTGATGTCACCCTGGGCCGGATCGGATTACGGGCAGACCCGGGGGCCTCACACCTTGACGATCATCTTCCCGGTGTTGTCGCCGCGCAGAACGCCGAGGAACGCCTCCAGGTTGTTCTCGATGCCCTCGACGACCGTCTCGCGGTACTTCAGCTCGCCCGAGGCGACCAAGGGGCCGATCTCCCGGACGAACTGGGGCTGGAGATCGTAGTGGTCGCCGACCAGGAAGCCCTCGATGCGGCCGCGGGTCTGGATGAGGCGGGCGAGGTTCTTCGGGCCCGGGGCGGGCTCGGTGTTGTTGTAGACGGAGATCATGCCGCAGACCGCGATCCGGCCGCCCTGGTTGAGGGAGCCGATGGCGGCCTCCAGGTGGTCGCCGCCGACGTTGTCGAAGTAGACGTCGATCCCGTCCGGCGCGGCCTCGCGCAGCTGCTCGCTCACCGGGCCGCTCTTGTAGTTGAAGGCCGCGTCGAAGCCGTATTCCTCGACGAGGAGCTTGACCTTGTCGTCGGAGCCGGCCGAGCCGATGACCCGGGAGGCGCCCTTGAGCTTGGCGATCTGGCCGACCTGGCTGCCGACGGCACCGGCCGCGCCGGAGACGAACACGGCGTCGCCCTCCTTGAAGGAGGCGGTGCGCAGGAGGCCGACGTAGGCGGTGAGGCCGGTCATGCCGAGGACGCCGAGGTAGGTGGACAGGGGTGCGGCTTCGGGGTCGACCTTGACGGCCTGCTTGGCGTCGAAGGTCGCGTACTCGCGCCAGCCGCCGAAGTGCAGCACGTGGTCGCCGACGGCGATGTTCTCGGCCTCGGAGGCGACGACCTCACCGACCGCGCCGCCCTGCATGGCCTTGCCGAGCTCGAAGGGGGCGGTGTACGACTTGGCCGCGCTCATCCGGCCGCGCATGTACGGGTCCACCGAGAGGTACGCGTTGCGCACCAGGACCTGGCCGGGGCCGGGCTGCCTGATCTCCGCCTCGGCGAGCTCGAAGTCCTCGGGCTTCGGCCAGCCGACGGGACGGCTGAGCAAACGCCATTCGCGGCTGATGGCGGGGAGGGCGGAGTCGGTCATGGGTGAGCTGCCTTTCACGTGTAGCACGCCGGGAAATTGTTTCATTACCTGAAACAACCATGCGCCCGGATATTTCAGACTGTCAAATAAGTGGGTACCCTGAGACCATGGCCGCCTCACATCCGACCCCTACGACCTCGCTGCCGAACGCTCTGACCATGGAGGTCGTCGAGCTGATCGGCGAGGTCGTGGCCCGTTTCTACGAGGACTACGAGGAAGCCGCCGCCGACCACGCCCTCACCGGCGCGCAGGCCCGGCTGCTGAGCCTGCTCTCCCGGGAGCCGCTTCCCATGCGCAAGCTGGCGCACCGGCTGAAGTGCGAGCCGTCCAACGTGACCGGCATCGTCGACCGGCTGGAGTCCCGCGGTCTGGTCGAGCGGCGCCCCGACCCGGCCGACCGGCGCGTGAAGCTGGCAGCGGCGACGGACGAGGGCCGGCGGGTCGCCAAGGGGCTGCGGGAGTCGCTGCGGTTCGCACGGGAGCCGCTGGCGGGGCTGGGGGAAGAGGAGCGGCTGGTGCTGCGGGGGTTGCTGCGCCGGATGCTGGGAGCGTAAAAGCGCAGGAGGAGCGCGGCGCGGCGCGCGCCGGTGGCCGGACGATCGGGTGCGGCCGGCTCTCAGTCGTCCGAGTCCGGGCCTGAACCCGAACCCGACTTCCGTCCCGTACGGGTGGCGGCGCTCACCAGTTCGGCCGCCGCCAGGGTCACGACGGCCACGGCGCGTGCCCAGCGCGGGCCGCCGCGCGCCGCCCACCAGACGCAGGCGCAGCCGCCGAGGACGAGTACCACGATCACCGAGAGAATCAGCGCGATCACGCTCCTCCCCCTCCTTCCGCTGTGACTTCCGCCGCGAACTGGTACTGAGGTTCGCAGAGATGACCCGGCTGCACCATCACGGTCACCTCGACGGCACGGTCGCCGCGGCGAACGACGACGCACGGCCCGCGGCCCCTGTCACCGCCCGCGCGGAGCGTCGGCGGTGACAGGGGCAGCGGGCCGGTGACGCCGGTTCCGGCTCACGACTTCTGGCGGGTCGTCATGAAGCGCTGGACGAGGATGAAGGCGCACAGCAGCACACCGGTGGCGATCTTCGTCCACCAGGAGCTGAGCGTGCCCTCGAACTGGATGATGCTCTTGATCAGGCCCAGCACCAGCACCCCGAACAGGGTTCCCAGCACATATCCGGAGCCGCCCGTGAGCAGCGTGCCGCCGATGACGACCGCGGCGATCGCGTCGAGTTCCATACCGGTGGCGTGCAGCGGGTCACCGGACTGGATGTACAGGGTGAAGAGCAGTCCTGCCAGCGCCGAGCAGAACCCGCTCACGGTGTACACGGCGATCTTCGTGCCGCCCTGCGGGAGACCCATCAGCAGGGCCGACTGCTCGTTGCCGCCGATGGCGTACACCCGGCGCCCGAAGCGGGTGTAGTGCAGGACGTAGAACGCGACGCCCAGGACGATCAGCGAGACGATCGCGCCGATCGACAGGAACCCCATCCCCAACGACACCTGCGCCGTGGCCATGCTGCTCACCGAGGAGTCGCTGATGGAGATCGACTCCTTGCTGATGACCAGGCACAGACCGCGGAAGAGGAAGAGGCCGGCGAGGGTCACGATGAAGGGCTGGATCTCGAAGTTGTGGATCACATAGCCCATCAGGAAACCGCCGAGGGCTCCCACCGCCAGCGCCATGGGGACCACGACCAGGAGCGGAAGTCCCTGGCGCTCCACCAGCCAGGCCGTGAACATCGTCGTGAAGCCGATCATCGAGCCGACGGACAGGTCGATGCCGCCGGACAGGATGACGAAGGTGACACCGACCGCGGCGACCAGCAGATAGCCGTTGTCGATGAACAGGTTCAGGAACACCTGCGGTTCGGCGAACCCGTAGAACTGGTAGCGCGCCAGGCCCCCGAGGTACATCAGCAGGAAGAGCAGAGCCGTCACCGCCACGGGCAGACGCCGGTCACCGAGCAGCCGCGCCGCCTTGGAGGGGGTACGGCTGCCGGAGGCAGTGGGGCTTTGAGTGGTCGCGCTCATCACGACACCTCCATCGTGGGAGCGGCCTCGGTCGCCGCGGCGGTGTCCGCCGGGGCCGCGGCCGGCGTGACGCTTCTTTTCGCGCCGAACCTGGCACCGAAGACCTTGGCGCGGAACTTCGGCGACTGCATCAGGCAGACGGCGATGACGACAGCCGCCTTGAAGACCAGGTTGGTCTGGGTGGGCACGCCGATCGTGTAGATCGTGGTGGTCAGGGTCTGGATGACGAGGGCGCCGACCACCGTGCCGCCGACGGAGAACCGGCCGCCCAGCAGTGAGGTACCGCCGATCACCACGGCGAGGATCGCGTCGAGTTCGATCCACAGACCGGCGTTGTTGCCGTCGGCTGCCGAGGTGTTGGAGCTGATCATCAGGCCCGCGATGCCCGCGCACAGCGCGCAGAACATGTAGACCATGATCTTGATGCGCCGGGACCTGATGCCGACCAGACGGCTGGCCTCGGCGTTGCCGCCGACCGCCTCGACCAGCAGACCCAGAGCCGTCCGGCGGGTCAGCACGGTGGTGACGGCCACGACCGCGGCCACCACGAAGATCGAGAACGGCAGCGTGAGCCAGTAGCCGCCACCGATCAGTTTGTACGGGCTGCTGTTGATGGTGATGATCTGGCCGTCGGTGATCAGCTGGGCGACACCGCGTCCGGCGACCATGATGATCAGGGTGGCGATGATCGGCTGGATGCCCATCCTGGCGACCAGGAAGCCGTTCCACAGCCCGCAGACGACCGCGGCCAGCAGACCGAGGCCCATGGCGAGCAGCACCCCGGACAGGGCGCTCTGGTCGGACTGGTCGCTGATGTAGGAGCAGGCCAGTGCTCCGGTGATGGCGACCACGGCGCCGACGGAGAGGTCGATGCCGCCGGTGGCGATGACCAGGGTCATGCCGACCGCCACCAGGATGAGGGGCGATCCGAACAGCACGATCGAGACGAGGCTGCCGTAGAGGTGGCCGTCCGCCATGCGGATGGAGAAGAAGTCGGGCGTGAAGGGAACGTTGACGAGCAGCAGGAGGACGAGGACCGCTACCGGCCAGAACAGGTGATGGCGGGTCAGCCCTCGCCATCGGGACGAGGTGGAAGGGGTGGTCACTGGTGCTCTCCGCTCGCGATGGTCTCCAGGATCCGGCTCGTCGTGATCTCGGGCCCGTTGGCGATCTGCGCCACCAGCCGGCGGTCGCGCAGCACTCCGATGGTGTGACTGAGCCGGAGGACCTCCTCCAGCTCTGCCGCGATGTACAGGACGGACATGCCGTCCTCGGAGAGGGAGACGACGAGCTTCTGGATCTCCGCCTTCGCGCCGATGTCGATGCCGCGCGTCGGCTCGTCCAGGATCAGCAGCTTCGGCTGGGTGATCAGCCAGCGGGCCAGCAGCACCTTCTGCTGGTTGCCGCCGCTGAGCCGGCCGACCCTGGCCTCGGGGCTGGCGGGGCGGATGTCCAGCGCCTTGATGTACTTGGCGACGAGCTCGTCGCGCTGGGAGACGGGGATGGGCCGGGTCCAGCCGCGCGAGGCCTGCAGGGCCAGAATGATGTTCTCCCGCACCGTCAGTTCGGGTACGAGGCCCTCGCTCTTGCGGTTCTCGGAGCAGAACGCGACGCCGGCGCCGATCGCGTCGTTCGGCGCGCTCATCGAGACCTGCCTGCCGTCGATGGACACCGTGCCGCTGTCCGGTTGGTCGGCGCCGAAGAGCAGCCGGGCGAGTTCGGTCCGGCCCGATCCGAGCAGACCGGCGAGCCCGATCACCTCGCCCTTCTTGATCTCCAGGTCGAACGGGGCGATGCCGCCGGTCCTGCCGAGGCCGTCCGCCTGGACCAGGGTCTCGCCCGCGTCGGAGCGCAGCTGATGTTCGTGGAGCTCGTCCAGCTGGCCCATGGCCTTGCCGAGCATGAGCTGGACGAGCCCGACCTGGTCGAGGTCGCGCACCATGTGCTCACCGACGAGGGTGCCGTTGCGCAGCACGGTCATCCGGTCGCAGACCTCGTAGATCTGGTCGAGGAAGTGCGAGACGAACAGGATCGCGACGCCCTCGTCCTTCAACCGCCGCATGAGGGCGAACAGCTGGAGGACCTCGTCGCGGTCGAGGCTGGAGGTCGGCTCGTCGAGGACGAGCACCTTGGTGCCCGGCCCCTCGCCGTCACCGGTGCCCAGCGACCTGACGATCGCGACCAGTTGCTGCACGGCCAGCGGGTACGAGGACAGCGGGGCGCTGACGTCGATGTCGAGTCCGAGCCGGTCCACCAGTTCCGCGGCCCGCCGGCGCAGCTGCTTCCACTGGATGCGACCCAGGCGGGTCGGTTCACGCCCGATGAAGATGTTCTCCGCCACCGACAGGTTCGGGCAGAGGTTGACTTCCTGGTAGACCGTGCTGATGCCGGCCTGCTGCGCCTGCAGCGGGCTGGCGATCCGTACGGACCGGCCGTCCAGCGTGATCGTGCCGCCGTCCAGGGAGTAGACCCCCGTGAGCACCTTGATGAGGGTGGACTTGCCCGCCCCGTTCTCGCCCATCAGGGCGTGGATCTCGCCGGGGAAGAGCCGGAAGTCGACGTCCGACAGAGCCCGTACCCCCGGAAACTCCTTGACTATGCCCGTCATCTCCAGGACGGGCCGCGGCTCTGCCATAAGTCTCCTAGCGAGGGACCACCGGCTTTGTCCGGTGGGTGAGTTCACTGCGTGTCAGGTTGATCGCGCCCCGCGAGGGGTCGCTTCGGACTGGACCACGGTTTTCGGTCTGGAAGCCCCTCGCCCGGGGCGGAGTCGCGGCGGCGCCCTTCATGAGATCGAGCTGCCGCAGACCCACAGGGCGCGGCCGACCGGAATGCCGGTCGGCCGGAGGCTCCCTGCCAGTGGTGCGTCGGTCAGTACTTGCGGGTCGGGAGCGCGGCCTTCGCCTGGTCCTGCATGAAGTCGCCCTCCTTGGTCTTGATCCAGCGCTCGACCGTCTCGCCGTTCTTGACCTTCTTCACGACTTCCATCAGCTGGGGGCCGAGCAGCGGGTTGCACTCGACGATGGCGTTTATCTTGCCTTCGGACATGGCCACGAAGCCGTCCTTCACGCCGTCGATCGAGACGATCAGAATGTCCTTGCCGGGCTTTTTGCCCGCCGCCTCGATGGACTGGATGGCGCCGATGGCCATGTCGTCGTTGTGTGCGAAGAGCACGTTGATGTCCGGGTTGGACTGCAGGAAGGCCGCCATGACCTGCTTGCCGCCGGCGCGGGTGAAGTCACCGGTCTGGCTGACGACGATCTTCCAGTCGTCCTTGTGCTCGGCGTCCATGATCTCCTTGAAGCCCTTGGCGCGCTCGATCGCCGGGGCGGCGCCGGTGGTGCCCTCCAGCTGGGCGATCTTCACGGCGCCCTTGTGACCGGCCTTCGTCAGGACCTTTTCGAGGATCCTGGCGGCGCGGCGACCCTCGTCGGTGAAGTCGGAGCCGACCAGCGTGACGTACAGGGAGTCGTCGGAGGTCTCCACGGAACGGTCGGTGAGGACCACCGGGATCTTCGCGGCCTTGGCCTCCTTCAGCACCGCGTCCCAGCCGGTGACGACCACCGGCGAGAAGGCGATGACGTCGACCTTCTGCGCGATGTAGTTGCGGATGGCGGAGATCTGGTTCTCCTGCTTCTGCTGGGCGTCGGAGAACTTGAGGGTGTAGCCCGCCTCCTTGGCCGCGTCCTTCACCGAGGTGGTGTTGGCGCTGCGCCAACCGCTCTCCGAGCCGACCTGGGAGAAGCCGAGCGTGAGCGCCTTGGTGCCGCCCGCGGAGGAGGAGCCGGTGGAGCTGTCGTCCTTCTTGGCGCAGGCCGCCAGGCCGCCCGCGGCTGCCACGCCGACCGCCGCGGTGAGGAAGTTTCTTCTGCTGAACATGTTCTTCTCCTTTGAAGAGCCGGTCCAGGTACGGACCTGCTGGTACTCGATGGGACCGGCCATCCTGCGTCCAGTCTGTCGATCATCGTTCGGTATATCGGCCACTCTGCTGGGCAGGTGCGTCCGATTTGTCGGTCAGAGGGGTGCGCGATCCGATTGAGCGGTGTACGGGAACGTACTGGCGCGCACGACGAGTTGGGGTTCGATCGCGATCCGGGACGTGGCGGCGGGGGGCCGTCCCTCGATCAGATCCAGCAGCACGGTGATGCCTCGCTTGCCCACCGCCGAGAAGTCCTGCCGGACGGTGGTGAGCGGCGGAGCGAAGAACTCCGACTCCGGGACGTCGTCGAAGCCGACCACCGCGACGTCCTCGGGAGTTCGGACCCCCGCCTCACGCAGGGCCCGCAGGACTCCCAGTGCCATCTGGTCGTTGGCGACGAAGACGGCGGTCAGCCCCCGGCCCACCCAACCGGCCAGTTCCTGGCCCGCACGGTAGCCCGACAGCGGACTCCAGTCCCCACGCAGCAGCATGGGCGGCTCGAGACCCTCCGCTTCGAGGGTCTCCCGCCAGCCGGCGGCCCGGTCGGCCGCCTCCTGCCAGTCCTCGGGCCCGGCGAGGTGCCAGACCGTGCGGTGACCGGCGGCCAGCAGATGGCCGGTGGCCAGCCGCCCCCCGAGATGCTGGTCCACACTGACGCTGGGGATGTCCACTCCCGGCCCGCTGCCCACGATCACCACGGGGAACGGGTGGCGGAGTTCGGCCATCGCGTCCACCGCCGACCGCTGCGGAGCGATGGCGACCACCCCTTCGACCCCGCCCTCGCTGAGGTGGTCGAGGGCCTCGGACAGCTCCTTCACGGTCAGTTTTCGCAGACTGACCGTCGAGACGAGATAGCCCTCGGCGCGTGCCGCCTCCTCCAGAGCGAACAACGTACTGGCCGGCCCGTAGAGGGTGGTGTCGGAGGCGACCACTCCCAGCGTCCGGGTGCGCCGGGTCACCAGGGCTCGTGCGGACGAGTTGCGGCGGTAGCCCATCTCCTCGATCGCCCGCAGCACCCGGGCCCGCGTCTCCTCCCGCACGTTGGGGTGGTCCCCCAGTACGCGGGAGACGGTCTGGTGTGACACGCCGGCCAGGCGTGCCACGTCGGCCATGGTGGGCGGCCGAAGCTGCGTGTGGGTCACGGCCGCACCTCCTTGGCGCTCGTCTGCCGATAAGTCCTGTGATGTGGATGACCGATCCCGCGCCGCCGGCTTCACGCCGGGCTTCCGGTGAAGCCGGCGGCGCAGGAAGGCAAGGGAAGTCGGGGTGTCAGGGGCACAACGATCGTGACTCCCGTGTTCACGTCGGATGATGACTGGTGAATGCGGAGGTCATTGTGAGCGCTAACAATTCCTTGCGGTCAAGGGGGCTGCAGCGGAAGCTCATCACGGTTCCGTAACGCGCCTGCGGTCATGGCATATCCGCCCCGGTCAGAGGCTCGGGGCCGACCGACGCGCGTACCGAGCTGCGACACGGCGACGACCTGTGCGACGGCCTGTGCGACGCCAACACGCCGAACCGGAACCGTGCCGGCTGAGGTGCGGGCATACCGGGACGTCGGCCGCACCGTCCTGGACGGCCGTCCAGCCGGGCCGGCGCCCGCTCAACGGCGCACAGGACGCACACTCGGCGGGATCGGACGAGGAGCGCTCCGCGCGACCGGAGCCCTACGAGCACCACCACAGGAAGCGCTTGCACGTTTCCGACGGGGACGGCGACGGCTTCGGGGAGGCGGGCGGGTCGGCGGGCGCAGTGGAGTCCGAGTCCGCCGGGGTCGTCGGTCCGGAGGTCGGCCTGGAGGAGCCGGGGTGGGTGGCCGACTGGGCTTCCCCGTCCGGGGTCCGGGTGGCCTTGTCGCCCTTCGAGGACTCCGATGCCGACGGGGAGGCGGAGGCGCTCGGGGAGGCCGAGGGGCTCGATGAGGCGGAGGACCTGCCCCCGCCCACGTCCGCCCTGTCGTCCGTCGGCTGCGCGGACGCGCTCGGCTCGGATGTGGACCCGTCGACCTCGGACGACTCTCCGCCGGCCACCGCGGGGTTGCGGGAGGGCGCGAACCCCGGCGCGTCCACGCCGAGTTCGGCCAGGCTCAGGCCGCCCGCCGCCAGGGCGAAGCCGACGGCGATCAGCAACACGCGTCTGCGGCGCCGGCGGTGGGCCGAGGCTTTGCGGTCGCGACGGCTCGCGTCCGGTGCGGCAGCCGTGCCTCTGGAGCTCCTGCGGCCACTCCGGCCCTGCTCACGGCGGCGCGCGGCGCGCCCCTGGGGCTCGCCGCTCCCGGCCTCGTGATCGCCATGACCGCCTCGATCGTCACGGTCACCTCGATCGTCCGAGTCACCGGGCGCCTCATGCGCCGACGCGTCCCGCGCGGACGGCTCCGGCCCGTACGTGGCGGACGGATCCGCGGGTGGCCGTTCGGCAGGTGCGCCGCACCCCGGGCAGGCGAGGGCGCCGTTGAGGTGCCTTCGGCACGGGTGGCAGTAGTCCATGACGCGGGAAGATTAAATTGCGCTCAGGACACGTTCCTAGTCACAGCTGTGAAAGTTGTGTAGGGAACCGGGCGCTCCGGTGCGGCCGCTTGCGGTCAGGGCCGACATCGCGCCGAAACCGCCGCCGAAATCCTTGTCGAAAGCAGTGTCGAAACCGTTATGTGCTGGAACCATTGACACCCCCCTCACCCCGTCCTTACTGTCACGTCAGCATTTCGAACGTGTGACGAAATTTCGAACACACGCCATCGAGCCGCCGCAGCAGACGAAGAAGACGAAGCAGCAGACGACGCAGCAAGGGGCAACTGCCGTGCGCATCACCGGAATCAGCACACACGTGGTCGGGACGCCGTGGCGCAACCTGACGTACGTCCAGGTGCACACCGACGAGGGCATCACCGGAGTCGGCGAGACCCGGATGCTGGGCCACACCGACGCGCTGATCGGCTATCTGCAGGAGGCGCAGGCCAATCACATCCTCGGTTCCGACCCGTTCGCCGTCGAGGACCTCGTGCGCCGTATGAAGTACGGCGACTACGGGCGGGCCGGCGAGATCGTGATGTCCGGGATCGCTGTGATCGAGATGGCCTGCTGGGACATCAAGGGCAAGGCTCTCGGCGTGCCGGTGTGGCAGCTTCTGGGCGGCAAGGTCACGGACAAGGTGAAGGCGTACGCCAACGGCTGGTACACCACCGAGCGGACCCCGGAGGCCTACCACAAGGCCGCGCAGGGCGTGATGGAGCGCGGGTACAAGGCGCTCAAGATCGACCCCTTCGGCACCGGGCACTTCGAGCTGGACCACCAGCAGAGCCTGTACGCCGTCTCCCTGATCGAGGCCGTGCGTGACGCGATCGGTCCGGACGCCGAGCTGATGCTGGAGATGCACGGCCGCTTCTCCCCCGCCACCGCCGTCCGGCTGGCCAAGGACCTCGCTCCCTTCAAGCCCGCGTGGCTGGAGGAGCCGGTTCCGCCGGAGAACCTGAAGGCGCTGGAGAAGGTCGCCGCCAAGGTGGACATCCCGGTCGCGACCGGTGAGCGGATTCACGATCGCATCGAGTTCCGCGAGCTGTTCGAGAGCCAGGCCGTCGACATCATCCAGCCGGACGTCGGTCACATCGGCGGCATCTGGGAGACCCGGAAGCTGGCCGCGACCGCCGAGACGCACTACATGCTGGTGGCCCCGCACAACGTCGGCGGCCCGGTCCTGACGGCCGCCTCCCTCCAGGTCGGCTTCACCTCGCCGAACTTCAAGATCCTGGAGCACTTCAACGACTTCGCGGACGCGGAGATCAAGAAGGTCGTCAAGGGGGCGCCCCAGGTGATCGACGGGTACTTCCACCTGTCGGACGCGCCCGGTCTCGGCGTCGAGCTGGACACCGACGCCGCCGCCGAGTTCCCGCAGCAGCAGGCCCGTTTCGACCTGTGGGCCGAGGGCTGGGAGCAGCGCAACCCGAAGGGTGCCAAGAAGTGACTGCCCCCGCCGCCGTCGTCATCGAGGCACCCGGTGAGCACCGGCTCACCGAGCACACGCCCCGGCAGCCGGAGGCCGGCGAGGCCCTGGTGCGCGTGCACGCCGTCGGCATCTGCGGCAGCGACCGCGAGGTGTACCAGGGCAACCGGCCCGAGGGGTACGTCCGCTACCCGCTGACCCCCGGCCACGAGTGGTCCGGGACGGTCGAGACCGTGGGCGCCGGGGTGCCCTCCTCCCTCGTCGGCCGCAAGGTCGTCGGGGAGGGGTTCCGCAACTGCCAGGTGTGCGACCGCTGCCACGCGGGCGAGACGACGCTGTGCACGGCGGGGTACGAGGAGACCGGGTTCACCCAGCCGGGTGCCATGGCGACCACGCTCACCCTCCCGGCGCGTCTGCTGCACGTCCTGCCGGAGGACGCCGACCTGACGGCGGCGGCCCTGCTGGAGCCGGCCGCGTGCATCGCGGCCGCCGCGATCAAGGCGAACGCGCTGCCGGGCGAGCGGGTGGCCGTGGTCGGCACCGGCACGCTGGGCATGTTCGCCGTGCAGTTCCTGAAGGCCGGCTCCCCGGCCGAGCTGCTGGTGGTGGGCACCCGGGGCGACCGGGAGGCGCTGTCGCGGCAGTTCGGGGCGAGCGACTTCCGTACGAAGGACCAGCCGCTCCCCGACGACTTCGACGTCGTCATCGAGACCGCCGGGTCCGCGTCCGCCGCACGCACCGCCGCCTCCCTGCTCAGGCGCGGCGGACGCCTGGTCCTGACGGGGCTCCCGGCGCCGGGCGCCGAGGGTCTCGACCCGACGGACCTGGTCGTACGGCAGCTGGAGGTGCACACCGTCTTCGGGGCGCCGCCGGACGCCTGGGCGCACACGGTGCGGGTGTTCGGGGCCGGACTGCTCGATCCGCTGCCGCTGGTCACGCACGAGCTGCCGCTGGCCGGGTTCCCGCAGGCCATCGAGCTGGTCGGGTCCGGTGATCCGAAGGTCGGAAAGGTGCTGCTGCACCCCTAGACGTACGCCGGTCCGAGGGTTACCTGACGGCCCCCGGACCGGCGTACCACCACCTCTTCCATCCCGTCCCGGTGCCCCCCACGTCCACCCCGAGCCGCGAACTTCGTCCGACATACCGAACACTAAGGACAACTTGTGACCGACGCTTCCACCACGGCAGCCCGTAGGCCCGGTGAGCAGGCGCTCACCGCCCTCGGCCTGGGTGCACCCGCCCTCGATCCCGCCGACGCCTCACCGCACACCTTCCCCGAGGGCGGCCGCTGGCGCACCGAGGTCCCCTCCTGCGAGGGTCCCGAAGCGCTGGCCGTCGTCCTCAAGGAGTCCTCGCGCCTCGATGTGCCGATCCACCGGATCAGCCAGGGCAGCGGCGTGTGGATGCTCACCGACGCCGAGATCACCGAGATGGTCGAGGCCACCGCCGAGCGCGACATCGAGCTCTGCCTGTTCACCGGCCCGCGCGGCACCTGGGACATCGGCGGCTCGACCAGGACCGACTCGCGCGGCGGGGGCCTCAGGGCCCGCGGCCACGACGCGGTGGCCGGCTGTGTCGAAGACGCCGTACGGGCCACGGAGCTGGGCGTCAAGTGCCTCCTGGTCGCCGACGAGGGCGTGCTGTGGACGCTGCACCGGGCGCGGGTGGCCGGGATCATCCCGGCCGACACGACCCTCAAGGTGAGCGCCCTCATCGGGCCGGTCAACCCGGCCGCGTACGCGGTCTACGAGAACCTGGGCGCCGACTCCGTCAACGTGCCCAGCGACCTGACGCTCGATCACCTCACCGAGATCCGGCGGGTGTCGGGCGCCCCGATGGACATGTACATCGAGGCACCCGACGATCTCGGCGGTTATGTGCGGATGTACGAGGTCGCCGAGCTGATCCGGCGCGGCGCACCGATCTACCTGAAATTCGGTCTGTCCAAGGCCCCGGCGATCTACCCCTACGGGCACCACCTGCGCGATGTGACCCTGAATTCGGCCCGGGAGCGGGTGCGGCGCGGCCGGCTCGCCCTGGACCTGCTGGCACGGCACGGAGTGGACGGCGACATGGCGCCGCTCGGCTCACGGCTGCCGGGCGTACTGCGTCGGTTCGAAACACCCTCATAACGTTCCGGACAAGGCCTCTTCACAAAAGGCGACGCAGCCGCACACAATCCGACACACCCTCTTCCTCGGTCTCATTTCCTGTCGGCGCCACGGACCATCCCGCACCGCCAGACCGAGCCCGTCCCGACATCAAGGATGATGATCATGCGTACTCGTCGAGCCACACTGGCAGCCATAGCCGCCTCCGCCTCCCTCGCGCTCACCCTGTCCGCCTGCGGACAGAGCAGCGAGGGCGGCAGCGAGGAGAAGGCCGGCAGCGCCAAGGGCGGGACCATCGGCATCGCGATGCCGACCAAGTCCTCAGAGCGCTGGATCTCGGACGGCAAGAACGTCGTCAAGGAACTCCAGGCCAAGGGCTACAAGACCAAGCTCGTCTACGGTGAGGACGACCCCGACCAGCAGGTCTCGCAGATCGAGAACCTGATCACCCAGGGCGTCAAGGGCCTGATCATCGCGGCCATCGACAACAAGTCGCTGAACAACGTGCTGCAGCAGGCCGCCGACGCCAAGATCCCGGTGATCTCCTACGACCGCCTGATCCTCGGTACGAAGAACGTCGACTACTACGCGTCGTTCGACAACGAGAAGGTCGGCAAGCTGCAGGGCGGCTACATCGCCGACAAGCTCGGCCTGAAGGACGGCAAGGGCCCGTTCAACATCGAGCTGTTCGCCGGCTCCAACGACGACAACAACACCCGGTACTTCTTCAACGGCGCGATGAGCGTCCTGCAGCCGTACATCGACAGCAAGAAGCTCGTCGTCAAGTCCGGTCAGACCAAGCTCACCCAGGTCACCACCCTGCGCTGGGACGGCACCACCGCCCAGCACCGCATGGAGGACGTCCTGACCTCCTCCTACAAGAGCGGCCGGGTCGACGCGGTGCTCTCGCCGTACGACGGCATCTCCATCGGCATCATCTCCGCGCTGAAGTCGGACGGCTACGGCTCCGCGAGCAAGCCGCTGCCGGTCATCAGCGGCCAGGACGCCGAGCTCGCCTCGGTGAAGTCGATCATCGCGGGTCAGCAGACGATGACGGTCTACAAGGACCTCCGCAAGCTCGCCAAGGTCGCCACGAACATGGTGGACGACGCGCTCAACGGCAAGAAGCCCGAGATCAACGACACCAAGAGCTACGACAACGGCACCAAGGTCGTCCCCGCCTACCTGCTGCAGCCGGTGAGCGTCGACAAGTCCAACTACGAGAAGGTGCTGATCGACGGCGGCTACTACACGGCTGACCAGGTCAAGTAAGCCCTCGGCTCCCAAGATTGGAAGGCACGACCATGGCGGGACCCGTCCTGGAAATGCGCTCGATCGTCAAGACCTTTCCCGGCGTCAAGGCGCTGTCGGACGTCACCCTGACCGTCCGCCAAGGCGAGGTCCACGCCATCTGCGGTGAGAACGGCGCCGGAAAGTCCACCCTGATGAAGGTGCTCTCCGGCGTCCATCCGCACGGCACGTACGAGGGCGAGATCCTCTTCGAGTCGGAGGTCTGCGAGTTCAAGGACATCCGGGCGAGCGAGCAGCACGGCATTGTGATCATCCACCAGGAGCTCGCTCTGGTGCCGTACCTCTCCATCGCGGAGAACATCTTCCTCGGCAACGAGCACGCCAAGGGCGGGCTCATCAACTGGAACGAGACGCTCAAGCACGCCACCGAGCTGCTGCGCCGGGTCGGTCTCACCGACCACCCGGAGACCCCCGTCACCGACATCGGCGTGGGCAAGCAGCAGCTCGTGGAGATCGCCAAGGCGCTCTCCAAGAAGGTGAAGCTGCTCATCCTGGACGAGCCGACCGCGGCCCTCAATGACGAGGACAGCGGCAAACTCCTCGATCTCATCCTGGAGTTGAAGAAGCAGGGCATCACCTCGATCATCATCTCCCACAAGCTGAACGAGATCCGCAAGGTCGCCGACTCGGTGACGATCCTGCGCGACGGGCGCTCCATCGAGACGCTCGACGTGAAGGCGCCGGAGACGACCGAGGACCGGATCATCAGCGGCATGGTCGGCCGCGACCTCGACCACCGCTTCCCCGAGCGCACCCCGCACGAGGCGGAGGTGGGCGCGGCCCCGGCCCTGGAGATCCGGGACTGGACCGTGTTCCACCCGGTCGACCAGCAGCGCAAGGTCGTCGACAACGTTTCTGTCCAGGTACGGCGCGGGGAGATCGTCGGCATCGCCGGCCTGATGGGCGCCGGCCGCACGGAGCTCGCGATGAACGTCTTCGGGCGCACCTACGGCCGGTACGCGGGCGGCACGGTCCTCAAGGACGGCAAGGAGATCCGTACGAAGAGCGTCGCGGAGGCCATCAAACACGGCATCGCGTACGTCACCGAGGACCGCAAGCACTACGGCCTGAACCTCATCGACACCATCAACCGGAACATCTCGCTGACCGCCCTGGACAAGGTCGCCAAGCGGGGCGTGGTGGACGAGCACGAGGAGCGGCAGGTCTCCGAACGCTTCCGCAAGTCCATGAACATCAAGGCGCCGACCGTCTTCGAGCCGGTGGGCAAGCTGTCCGGTGGCAACCAGCAGAAGGTCGTCCTCAGCAAGTGGATCTTCGCGGGTCCGGAGGTGCTGATCCTGGACGAGCCCACCCGCGGCATCGACGTGGGCGCCAAGTACGAGATCTACACGGTCATCGACCAGCTGGCGGCCGAGGGCAAGGCGGTCGTCTTCATCTCCTCCGAGCTGCCGGAGCTGCTCGGCATGTGCGACCGCATCTACACCATGGCCGCCGGGCGGCTGACGGGCGAGTTCTCGAGGGCCGAGGCCTCCCAGGAAGCGTTGATGCGTCAGATGACGAAGGACAAAGAGGTAACCCGATGAGCACCGATGTGACCGCCAAGACCCCGGCGCCCGCGCCGCCCGGCAAGAGCGGATCGGCCACCGGCGAAGGTCTGCTGCAGCTGATGCTCGGCGGACTGCGCCGCAACATGCGCAAGTACGGCATGCTGATCGCCCTCGCCCTGCTCGTGATCCTGTTCCAGGTGTGGACCGGCGGCGACCTGCTGCTGCCGCGCAACGTCTCCAACCTGGTGCTGCAGAACAGCTACATCCTGATCCTCGCGATCGGCATGATGCTGGTGATCATCGCCGGCCACATCGACCTGTCGGTCGGCTCGTTGACGGCGTTCGTGGGCGCGACGGCGGCCGTGCTGACCGTCGAACACCATGTGGCCTGGCCGGTCGCCCTGGTGCTGTGCCTGGTGCTGGGCGCGGTGGCCGGTGCGGTGCAGGGCTACCTGATCGCGTACTTCGGCATACCGTCCTTCATCGTGACCCTGGCAGGCATGCTGCTCTTCCGCGGTCTGACGGAGATCTTCCTGGAGGGTCAGACCCTCGGCCCGTTCCCGGAGGGTCTGCAGAAGCTCGGCAACGGCTTCCTGCCGGAGGTCGGCCCGGACACCAACTACCACAACCTCACGCTGCTGCTGGGCCTCGTGCTGCTGGCCTCCGTGGTCTACCAGGAGATCCGCGACCGCAAGCGCCAGCAGGAGTTCCTGCTGGACGTGCTGCCGAGGAACGCCTTCCTGCTCAAGCTCGTCGCCATCGCGGCGGCGGTCCTCGCCGTGACGATGCTGCTCGCCAGCTACCAGGGCGCGCCGATCATCCTGATCGTCCTCGGTGTGCTGGTGGTCGGTTACGGCTATCTCATGCGCAATGCCGTCTTCGGCCGCCACATCTACGCGATCGGCGGCAACCTGCCGGCGGCCAAGCTGTCCGGCGTCAAGGACAAGAAGGTCACCTTCCTGGTCTTCCTGAACATGGGCGTGCTCGCGGCCCTGGCGGGTCTGGTGGTCGCCGCCCGCCTGAACGCGGCCTCACCGAAGGCGGGCCTCAACTTCGAACTCGAGGCCATCGCCTCGTCGTTCATCGGTGGCGCGTCCATGAGCGGCGGTGTGGGTACCGTCCTGGGCGCGATCATCGGTGGTCTCGTCCTCGGTGTGCTGAACAACGGTATGAACCTCCTCAGCGTCGGCACCGACTGGCAGCAGGTCATCAAGGGCCTGGCCCTGTTGTTGGCGGTCGGATTCGACGTGTGGAACAAGCGCAAGGTCGGTTCGTAGCCTGGTCGGGCCCCGCCGAAGGGCGGGGCCCGGTTCATTTCCCAGCAGTTTCCCGATGAAGCGGAGCCGCACATGGAACTGAACAGACGCACGGTCATCGCAGGAGCCGCGGCGGCAGGGTTAGCCGCCACGGCGCTCGGCGGCACAGCACACGCCACGGGAGGCAGGAAGCCGGTGAAGGAGCTCTTCGGCAAGCTGGCCGACGGCACGAAGGTGTACCGCTGGTCGCTGGAGAACGGCGGCACGCGGATGAAGGTCCTTTCCTGGGGCGGCGTCGTCCAGTCCCTGGAGATCCCGGACCGCAAGGGCCGCTACGCCAACGTCTCCCTCGGCTTCGACAACATCGAGGACTACGTCGCCAAGACCCCGTACTTCGGCGCGCTGATCGGCCGTTACGGCAACCGCATCGCCAAGGGCCAGTTCACCCTGGACGGCAAGAGCTACCAGCTCTCCGTCAACGACGGCGCCAACAGCCTGCACGGCGGCGCCCAGGGCTTCGACAAGCGGGTGTGGGACGTCGAGCCGTTCACCAAGGGCTCCGACGTCGGTCTGCACCTGCACTACACGAGCGCCGACGGCGAGATGGGCTACCCGGGCACGCTCAAGGTGAAGGTGACGTACACCCTCACCCGGCACGGCGACTGGCGCATCGACTACGAGGCCACCACCACCAAGGCCACCGTCGTCAACCTGACCAGCCACGTGTACTGGAACCTGGCCGGCGAGGGCAGCGGCACGATCGAGAACCACGAGCTGAAGATCGCCGCCGGCCGCTACACGCCCACCGACTCGGGCCTCATCCCGACCGGTGAGCTGGCGAAGGTCTCCAGCACCCCCTTCGACTTCCGCAAGGCGAAGCCGGTCGGCCGGGACATCCGGGACGGTCACCCGCAGCAGATCCTCGCCCAGGGCTACGACCACAACTGGGTCCTCGACAAGGGCATCACGGCGAAGCCCGAGCACGTGGCGACCCTCTGCGACCCGTCCTCCGGGCGCACCCTGAAGATCGCCACGGTCGAGCCGGGGCTGCAGTTCTACTCCGGAAACTTCCTCGACGGCACCCTGACCGGCACCGGCGGCCGCACCTACCGCCAGGGCGACGCCCTGTGCCTGGAGACGCAGCACTTCCC
Source organism: Streptomyces sp. NPDC050287 (assembly GCF_044459385.1). Lineage (NCBI taxonomy): Bacteria > Bacillati > Actinomycetota > Actinomycetes > Kitasatosporales > Streptomycetaceae > Streptomyces > Streptomyces sp. NPDC050287. The sequence continues at coordinate 914,837 of NZ_JBITIY010000001.1, forward strand.
GGACTCGCCGAACCACCCGTCGTTCCCGTCCACGGTGCTGCGACCTGGGCAGACGTACAAGACGACGACGGTCCACACGTTCGGCGCGTAGGGCCGCGGCCGGCACCGTCGACGCGTCCGCCGGATGAAGTTGATAGGTCACGCTCCTTTCACACGCGTTGAACGGCGCCACCCCAGCCTCCGTATCTAAGGGTGGCCCGCGCTCCCCCGCGCGGGCCACCCAAGACGACGGGCCCGGTCGTCCCCGCCAGGCCCGCCCCATACGGAGGCTCCCTTGGCTGACAACGTCACCTCGCTGTTCCGCGGCACCGCGGCGCACAGCCCGTCGATGGCGGCGTTGACTCGGGAGGGCGGCGAGGGAGCCGGTCCGGTCGACTTCTGCATTCCCTGCAACCCGTACTTCCCCACCCCGGCCATGTTCGAGTCCATGGCGTCCCGGCTGCGCGACATCATCACGTACTACCCGAGCAGCGCCGACACCATCACGGCCGAGCTGTGCAACCTGCTCCAACTCCCCCCGCAGTGCGTGGCGATGGGCAACGGCTCCACCGAGCTGATCACCTGGATCGACCACCTGCTGGTGCGTGAGTCGCTCGCCATCCCCGTCCCCACCTTCGGTCGCTGGACCGACCAGCCGATGGAGACCGGCAAACGGGTCGACATGTTCCCGCTCCAGGAGTCCAGCGGCTTCGCCCTGGACCTCGCCCAGTACGCCGAGTTCATCCGCGCCCGCGGCACCCGCGTCGCCGTGATCTGCAACCCGAACAACCCCGACGGCGGCTTCCTGCACAAGCACGCGATCGTGCAGTTCATGGACGCGATGGCCGACCTGGACCTGGTCGTCATCGACGAGTCCTTCCTGGAGTTCGCCGACGCCGAGGTCGAACCCAGCGTCGTCCACGAGGCCATGCTGCGGCCCAACGTGGTGGTGCTGCGCAGCCTCGGCAAGAACTTCGGCCTGCACGGCATACGGTTCGGCTATCTCGTCGCCAACCCGGCCCTGGCCGGCCGGATCCGCTCGATGCTGCCCAAGTGGAACCTCAACTCCTTCGCCGAGCATGTGGTGTTCATGCTGAAGGAGCACGGCTCCGAGTACGCCCAGAGTCTCCAGCAGGTCCGCCGGGACCGCCTGGACATGGCCGGCCAGCTCGCCAACCTGCCCGGCCTGACGGTCTACCCCTCCCAGGGCAACTTCCTCTTCGTACGCCTTCCCGTCGGCGCCGAAGGCACCGTGGTCCGGGACCGGATGCTCACCGAGCACCGGATCCTCGTCCGCGAGTGCGGCAACAAGATCGGCTCCTCCAGCCGCTTCCTGAGACTCGTGGTGCGCCCCCAGGTGGACGTGCGTCGCCTGGTGTCCGGCCTGGAACAGGTGCTCTACGGGACCAGGAGGGGAGCCGCCGTGCCCGAACTGGCCACAGGGACCGGCTACAGCTCGGGTACGGCGGCCGTGGACCGGCTGGTCGGTGCCACCAACGGTGGCGGGATGCAGGGCCTGGCGGCCCAGGCGGTGGCCGCCGGTGGCCAGGGACTGCACGCGGCCCCGTCCATAGGCTCCGGCATGCCGATGCCCGCGGCGGCGCAGTCCGGCCGGCCGAGCCAGCCGAGCCAGCCGGCCCGGCCGGCTCAGCCCGGCGGTGCCCCCCAGATGCCGATGCCGGCGGTGGCCCAGGCAGCGCCCCAGCCGTTCGGCATGCCGGCTCCGCCGGCGCCGGCCCAGATGCCCATGCCCGCGCAGATGCCCACGCCGGTACCGGCACCGGCGCCGATGCCCACGCCCGTACCGGCGCCGGCACCGATGCCCGCCCAGGCGCCGACGCCGTTCCCGGCGGCGGCCGCCGCCACCGGCCCGACCCCGCCGGGCGTCCCGGCCCGCGGCGGCCTCACCGCCGCCCAGGTCCGCGGCATGACCGGCCCGGCGCCGGTACCCGACCTCACCCCCGCCGCCGCCACCGGCTGGCCCAACGCGCAGAGCTGGCCGAACGCGGCGGGGATGGGTCAGGCGGGTTAGCTCTTCCGCGCACGCCCCCGGGTGTGCGTCAGTACGCCACCGGCCACCCGCTGCTCCAGTTCAGCAGGTTGATACCGAGCTTGGGTGTGCCGTTGTCGTTGCCGTCGTAGTAGTGGTAGACGATCAGGTCGCCGTCGGAGTCGTTCATGATCGACTGTCCGCCGGGGCCGATGACGCTGCCGTGCGTCTCGAGGACGGGCGTGCCTCCGTTGTTCGTCATCGCGACGCCGCTCTTGTCGTAGTACGGCCCGGTGACGCCGGTGGCGCGGCCGACCTTGACCTTGTACGTCGAACTGGTGCCGGCGCAGCAGGTGTCGTACGAGGCGAAGAGGTAGTAGTAGCCGCCCCGCTTGACGACGTACGGCGCCTCGACCGCCTTGGTCCCGGTGGGGCGGGAGGCGATCGAGTACCGGGTGGTGTTGGAGGACAACTGTTTCCCGGTGGACGGGTTGATCTGGATCATCTTGATCCCCGTCCACCAACTGCCGAAGGACAGCCACCACTTGCCGTCGTCGTCGACGAAGAGGTTCGGGTCGATGGCGTTGTAGTCGCTGGACGTGGTGGAGGTGTAGACGGTGCCCTGGTCGCTCCAGGAGCCGGGCAGCCCCGTGCTCGACGTCGCCAGGCCGATGGCCGACTTGTTCGAGCCGAAGGTGGAGACGGCGTAGTACATGAGGTACTTGCCGCCGTGGTACGAGATGTCGGGCGCCCAGGCCTCGGTGGCGTACGAGGACCACCAGCCTGGCTTGGCGGAGAAGGCGTCGCCGCCGTTGGTGAAGGCGATCCGGTCGGTGGAGCTCTTGTAGCCGAGGCCGCCGCCGGTGCCGTACAGCAGGTAACGGCCGGCCGAGGAGCGGACCATCGTGGGGTCGTGGACGACGACGTCGCCGGTGACGCGGCCGGGGTTGGGGTACGCCGAGGCGGTGCTCGGTATCAGGGCGAGGAGCACGGCGGCGGGGAGGGTGAGGAGGGCGGCTCTGCGGGAGGTTCGGGGGGTGCGGGGAGTGCGGGGGGTGGCTGGCGTGCGGGGTATGCGGGGGGTGCGGGGGGTGCGGGAGGTGCGGCTCACGCGGGTCTCCTTGTGTGGGGGGGAGTATGGCCCGTTCGGCCTGTTCGGTTCGTTCGATATATCGATCGACGATCAGAACTTCGGACGGACCGTAGAATCGAAGCCCTTGCGCGTCAATGGTCCGCGCAGCCGCCTGCGGTCCACGCAGCCCCACCTGTGAGCCGGCGCCCGCCCGGCCGACGGCCCGGCCCGGCGGGCGCGGCGGAGCCCACTCAGACGGCCGGGCCGAAGTCCGCCTCCAGTCGTTCACGCCAGCCCTGGTCCGCCAGACCGGCTCCCACCAGCACGTCCCGCCAGTCCTCCTTGGCCAGCTGCACGGCGTCCAGGAGGCGGTCCACCCGCCCCCGGCCGCACAGCAGCGTCGCGGCGGCGATGCGTTCCTTGTCCTCCCGGTCACCCCGCTCGGTCAGGTGGTGCACGAGCTCGGCGAGAAGCTCCCCCACGATCTGGCCGTCCCGCCCGGGAAAGTCCTTGGCGATGCGCTTCTCGACGCGCACGGTCAGCCCCATTCGCACTCCTTTTCGCCCTTTTCCGACCCTTTTGTCACACCACGCTACCTTGACGAGCCGTCAGAGACAGCCACCCCGGCAGGTCGACCTCGGCGCGCACGGTCTTGCCCGGCGGCGGCTCGCGGTCCACGACCTCCCACCGGTCGGCGAGGGCGTCGACCAGGAGCAGGCCTCGGCCGTCCTCGTCCAGCGGCCCCGCAGTCCGTACGCCCGAGGCGGCCGGCGGACGGGGTTCCGTGCAGGTGTCGGTCACCTCGACGCGCACGCTCCCGGTGACCAGCGCGAGCCGTAGCTCGAAGTCCCGGCCCGGGACACGTCCGTGTGTCACCGCGTTGGCGGCCAGCTCGGCGACGATCACGGCGACCGCGTCGGAGACGTCGCTGCCGTGCGGGATGCCCCAGGCGTGGAGTTGGTGCAGGGCGAGGCGGCGGGCCAGGCGGGCACCGCGGGGCGTGGAGCTGAGACGCTGACTGAACACACGTACGGTAACCGGGCCTTGGCGGATGGGGGGTGGTGTCATGCGCCCAATCTGGCGGGCGCGAGGGCCACTTCACCAGGTCGGCGCCGCGTACGCTGCGCGGGCGTACGCGGTCACGGGCTGGACAGTACTGGTGACTGCCCGTGACCATGGGCGCGGGAGGTGACCGATGGTGGTCGATGGAGCGGTGGGTGCGGGCGGGAGCGAGCCGGAGTCGTCCGACAGTCTGCGGACCTTCGGGGCGGTCGTCCAGGCGTTGCGCGAGCACGCGGGACTGAGCCGGGAGGAGTTCGCGGACCTGGTCCGGTTCTCCAAGCACACGGTGGCGTCGGTGGAGTTGGGGCGCCGGATGCCGGATCCGGCGCTGGTGGACCGGGCGGAGGACGTGCTGGGGAACACGGGGGCGTTGCGGAAGGCGGCGGGGCATCTGGCTCGGCAGCCTGGGTTGGCGGCTTGGTTTCGGCAGTGGGCGCGGATGGAGGCAGTGGCGATCAACCTGGACACGTACGAGTGCAGGGTCGTGCCAGGTCTGCTGCAGACGGAGGCGTACGCACGGGCAGTGTCGCTGAGCGTGCCGCCGGTTCCCGACGAGGAGGAGCTGAACCAGCGGATCGCCGCGCGGCTGGCCCGACAGGAGCTGCTGTCGACGCGGCGGAAACCACCCTGCGCGTTCAGCTTCATCTTCGAGCAGGCGCTGCTTGAGCGCCACACCGGCGGCGAGGAGGTCACACGGGATCTGCTCGATCACTTGCTGCGGGTGATCGACCGGCACTGGAACCTCCAGGTGCAGATCATGCCGCTGCGGCAGCCCGACCACCCGGGTCTCGACGGGCCGTTGCAGTTGCTGGAGACGCCGGAGAACCAGTGGTTCGCCTACTCGGAAGGGCAGAACAACAGCCGCCTCATCTCCGACCGGAAAGAGATCAGCGTTCTCAGCCAGCGATATGGAAAACTGCGCGCGCAGGCTCTCACCCCGGAGGACTCGAAGAGCCTGCTGAAGCGGATGCGAGGAGCGCTATGAGCAGCACGCCGGACCTGGCCTGGTTCAAGAGCAGCTACAGCAGCGGCAGCCAGGGCGACTGCGTCGAGGTCGCCGTTGCCTGGCAGAAGTCGACGTACAGCAGCAGCGGCGACGGCGACTGCGTCGAGGTAGCCCTCACCCCCGCCACCATCCACGTACGCGACTCCAAGGACCGTAAGGGCCCGCAACTCGCCCTCTCCCCCACCGCCTGGGCCGAGTTCGTGTCGCGGCCCCTTCCGCACTGAACGAGTAGTTCCAATGGCTCGAAGTGTGGCGTGAGCGTGCGACAGCCGGGCCGCTGTTACAGCCGACGGAGAACGAGAATCTTGCTCAGGTGCTTGGTGGAGCCGCGAGCTGCTACTCGCAGGGCCCCTGCGCGCCGTCGCACTCGCTGCTGTCGCCGGTGTCACGCTGGTGGCCGCGGCGGGCGTCGCGGTCGAAGATGCCCATGATCTCGCACGGGCCGCCCTCGGCCCCGATCGCGTGCGGCATCATGGTGGGGAACTCGGCGGCCTGGTTGGCCTCGACGCGGAACCGGCGGTGGCCGAGCATGAGGATCGCGGTGCCGGAAAGCACGACGAGCCATTCGCGGCCGGGGTGGGCGCGCATGCGGGCGGGATTGTCCGGCGGCGGTTCGGTCATGCGCTGACGCATGACGCTCATGCCGGGGTCGCCCTTTACAGGCCAGCGCATCAGGCCGTGGGCGGCATCGATCATCGGGCTGATGACGACGTCGTCGGCGGCGTTCTCCACCAGCTGGTCCAGGGTGGTGTCCAGGGCGCGGGCGAGGGTGACGAGCTGATCCAGGGCGAGGCGGCGCTGCCCGTTCTCGATCCGGCTCAGCGAGGACTGGCTGAGGTTGGCGCGAGTGGCCAGTTCTTCCAGCGACCAGCCCTGTGCGACGCGCAGTGCGCGGATCCGTTTGCGTACGAGGCCGTCCAGCGCTCCATCTTCTTGCGTCATAGGCAAGATTGTATGCCCTAGCTGCAATATGTGCTTAACGTCGAATACAGCTGGCCCAGCACGGGGGCCACCTACGACGAAAGGGGCGCGACGTGTCCGCGCAGACTTCCCGCGACGAGAGCGACACCCTGCCCGCCACGACAGTGGACGTGGTGGTGATCGGCGGCGGCGCCGCGGGCCTGAACGGCGCGCTCATGCTCGCCCGTTCGCGCCGCTCGGTTGTCGTGATCGACAGCGGCACCCCGCGCAACGCACCTTCCGCAGCGATGCACGGCTTCATCGTCCTGGACGGCACCCCGCCGACCGAGATCCTCAAGCGCGGGCGCCGGCAGGTCCGCGAATACGGCGGGCAGATCATCTTCGGTGAAGTCGCCTCCGCCGAGCCCGCTGAACCGGTCGAGGGTGATCTGCGGTTCACCGTAACCCTCGCCGACGGCCGCGGCGTGACCGCGCGCCGCGTCCTGGTGGCCACCGGTCTGCGCGACGTACTGCCCGAGGTGCCGGGCCTGGCCGGGCACTGGGGCCACAGCGTCGTGCACTGCCCCTACTGCCACGGCTGGGAAGTGCGCGACGAGTCCATCGGCATCCTCGCCACCAGCCCCGCTTCCCTTCACCACGCACTGCTGTTCCGTCAGCTGACCGACGACCTCGTGTACTTCACCAACGGCACCGACCTGGACGAGGCCACGCGCGGCCGGTTCGCCGCCCGCGACATCCGCGTCGTCGAGACCGAAGTGCGGGAAGCCGTCGAGGAGGACGGCGCCCTGACCGGTCTGCGCCTGGTGGACGGCACCTTCGTCGCCCGGCGCGTGATCGCGGTGGCCACCCGATTGCAGGCCCGTACCGAGGGCCTGGACGGGCTCAAGCTGCCGATGGAGGACCTGCCCGACAACATGGGCCGCCGCTTCACCTCCGCCATGGCCGGCACCACCGACGTCCCCGGCGTGTGGGTGGCGGGCAACGCCACCGATCTGACCGCGCAGGTCGGTGCGGCCGCCGCGGCCGGCGCCCTGGCCGGATCCCACATCAACGCTCTGCTGGCCACCGCCGATACCGATGCGGCCCTAGCCGCCGCCCAGGCCGCGAACACCCCCGCCTGACCCTCGTACTGATCCGCGCGGACCGCAGCCGGCGGTCCCCGCGACGAGCCCCCTCTTCAGCCCCTCTTGGCGACCGGCCCTGTCCGGCGCTGATTCCGCATGCCCTTTTTGAGAGGAAAACATGAGTAGCAACCAGCCTCCCCAGGCGGCGGCCGCGCCAGTGAGCGGCGAGGGCACGCCGGACGCGCGTCAGCTGCGTGCGATCCTGATCACCGTCTCGATCGCGCTGATGGCCGTCATCGCCTCGGTGTCCGGCCTGAACGTCGCCCAGACCCACATGGCCGTCGAATGGGGCGCCTCGCAGACCACCGTCCTGTGGATCATCAACATCTACACCCTTGCCCTGGCCGCCCTGCTGCTGCCGCTCGGCGCGATCGGTGACCGATTGGGCCGTAAGCCCATGCTGATCACCGGACTGATCATCTTCGGCGCGGCCGGCGTCGTCGCCGGGCTCGCCCCGTCAGCCGAAGTGATGATCGGCGCCCGCCTGGCCGCGGGCATCAGCGCAGCGATGATCATGCCGATCACGCTGGCCGTCATCACCTCCACGTTCCCCGAGCAGGAACGGGGCAAGGCGATCGGTGTGTGGACCGGTGTCGCCGGAGGCGGCGGCATCCTGGGCATGTTCCTCTCCGCGCTCCTCGTGGACGTCGCGGACTGGCGGTGGCTGTTCGTGCTGCCCGTGGTCCTGGTCGTCGTCGCGCTGGTGATGACCCTGAAGTCGGTGCCCAACTCCCGCGAACGCTCCACCCATTCCTTCGACACCATCGGTGCGGTGGTATCCACCATCGCCGTGATCGGACTCATCTTCGTCCTGCAGGAAGGCCCCGAGCGCGGCTGGACCGACCCCGTCTCCCTGATCAGCCTGGCCGTCGGTGTCGTCGCCGCCATCGCCTTCGTGGCCTGGGAGTTGCGCCGCCGCGACGCCTCCCTGCTGGACGTACGCCTCTTCCGCGAGCGCGGCCTGGCCGGCGGCTCCATCACGCTGCTCGTCGTCTTCGGCGTCCAGGCCGGCATCGCCGTCGTCCTCTTCCCGTTCTTCCAGGCCGTGTTGGGCTGGTCGGGTCTGCTGTCCACCGTGGCGATGATGCCCATGGCAATCATGATGATGATGACGTCCGGCCTGGCCCCAAAGATGGCCGCCAAGATCGGCGCCCGCTCCACCATGACCGTGGGCGTCGCCCTGTCCACCTTCGGCCTCGCGCTGATGGCGCTGTTCGTCTCCGTCGACGGCGGCTACCTGTCCATCCTCGCCGGCATGCTCGCCATGGGCATCGGCATGGGCCTGTCGATGACGCCCTCCACCGAGGCCATCACCAGCTCCCTGCCCCGCGCCAAGCAGGGCGTTGCCTCGGCCCTCAATGACGTCACCCGCGAATTCGGCACCGCCCTGGGCGTCGCGATGCTCGGCGCGCTCCTGGCGGGCGGCTACCGCAGCGCCATCGATGACAAGCTCGGCGGCATCCCCCAGGGGGCCGCGGACACCGCACGCGAAGGCATCGCCAACGCCGTCGAGGTGGCCCCGAGCACTGGCGACCACGCCCAGGACCTGATCCACACCGCGCAGCAGTCCTTCGTCGACGGCTGGCAGCAGGCCATGTGGGCAGGCGTCGCCGTCATGGGCGTGCTGCTCGTCTACGTCGCTCTTCGCGGGCCGAAGGGATCAGACCGCGCCACCGCGGACGAGGCGGAGACCACGGAGACCGTCGCCGTCCGATGACCGTGTGACAACTGGCGGATCATCCGTCAGGCGTTAGGCATCGCGATACCGCGATGCCTAACCCCAGCTCAGCAGCGCCTGTGCTCACCGCACTCGCCCGGCCGATACATGTCGCGGCGCGGGAGAACCCGCAGTTCCAAAGGACCGTGGAGCTTCTCATCGCGGAACTCGCACAGCCGCAGATCGGCACCACCGCCGCAGTCAACAGACGCGTCGGCCTCCTGCTCGTACAGTTCGTACGCGCCTGGCTGGCCCGTCATCCGCAGGGGCAGCCCGGCTCATGGCTGGGGGTGATGCGGAACCCGGTCGTGCGCGCCGCTCTGACGTGTGTCCACAGCGAACCGGAACGCCCGTGGACCACGGAGACGCCGGCCGCCGAGATCAGGGTCTGCCGAGCGACACTGTCCAGGCACTTCCGGGACGCCCTCGGACAGACACCGGGCACCTACGTGACACAGTGGCGGATGGACCTGGCGTCCCTCCGGCTCCGCGACACCGGCGAGCCGTCGAGTCGATATCCAGCGCCGTCGGATACGGCTCCCCGCACGCCTTCCGCCGCGCCCGCGGCATGCCCCCCCGGCGAGTACCGCTCCCGCTCCCGCGACCAGGGCTTCGGCAAAGTGTCGTGACGTCCAGCCCGCCGTCTGTCCGAAGCCTGGACCCCGTCCTCCAACGACTGCACCACCGCCCGTTCGGCGACCGCCCTCGGCGGTCCCGCCCCGTACTGGACCAGCTGGACCTACAAGCCCGGAGGCCTGCGCGACACCCAGACCGACCACAAGACAGCCGGTGACACCAAAACCGGCTACGGCTACCCCGCCGTCAACACCTCTGGCGCCGGCCAGCCCCACACCCTGACCTCCAGCACCGTCAACGGCGCCACCGCCAAGACGTACACCTACGACGAGCAGGGCAACACCACCAAGCGCTACAGCCCCACCGGCACCGCGCAGACCCTCACCTGGGACATCGAAGGAGAACTTACCCGCCTCACCGAAGGCACCAAGACCACCGGCTACCTCTACGACGCCAACGGCGAACTCCTGATCCGCCGTGGCCCCGCCAAGACCGTCCTCTACCTGGCCGGCCAGGAACTCCACTACGACACAGGCACCAACAAGTTCACCGCTCAGCGCTACTACCCGGCCGGCGACGCCACCGCCGTCCGCACCGAGGCCGGCCTGTCCTGGATGGTCGACGACCACCACGGCACCGCCTCGATGACGGTGGACGCCACCACCCAGGCCGTCAGCCGCCGCTACACCAAGCCATTCGGCGAGGCCCGCGGCGCGACGCCGCCGGCCTGGCCCGACGACAAGGGATTCCTCGGCAAACCCGCCGACGCCGACACCGGACTCACCCACATCGGCGCCCGCGAGTACGACCCGGCCATCGGACGCTTCCTCTCCGTCGACCCCGTCCTCGCCCCCGACGACCACGAATCTCTCAACGGCTACGCGTACGCCAACAACACCCCTGTCACCCGATCCGATCCCACGGGGCTCCGTCCCGATGGCATGTGCGGCGGTGCCTCAGGCCACTGCAACGGCGGCACTGAGTACTACACAAAGAACAGCAACGGGTGGGAGTGGCACTACACACAGACCTACACCCAGACGTACCAGTACCCGAAGGCGGGCGGCGGTACCGGAAGCGGCACCATGACCGTCACCGTCCGCACGGACGGGGGTCACAAGTCGGCGCAGATCGTGTTCAAGAAGGGACCTGACCCCAAGCCAGAGCGAAAAGACGGATCGCAGTGTAAATCCTGCTGGGCAATGGGAACGAACCCCTACTACGACTCGAACGCACACGATCTACCGGACACGCCGGAGCTCGCAACCTGGCAGAAAATCGTGCTAGGCGTCGTCGTGGGCGTAGCGGCGGCAGTAGTTGCCGCTCCGGTCGTTGCAGCTGTCGGTCCAGAGATCAGCGCAGCATGCCTGGCCAACCCTGCAGGTTGCGCTGGAGTCGTAGCTGAAATAGGAACAGGCGGCGCCGCAGGTGGAAGCATGCCGTCTGGCGCCGCAAACGCTGCCAGCGGGGCCCGGCTTGCGAAACAACTCCAGTACGAGGTCGACGCAGCCGCAGCGGCCAAAATGTTCACCAAGGAGGGTGACCTGACTACGGAGACCATCGCGCGTTCCACGAAAATTCAAGAGGGCTCCAAGATGGGAAACCCCCATCTGAAGGAATACTTCGCAGCGCACGGTGGTGCTGACCAGTGGGGTAAGTACGCTACTCCGCGACTCAATACCCCGGGAGGCGAGGGAACTCTCGACATTCATTTCTACAGAAATGAAGTGAGTGGAGAAGTTTACTACTACGACTACAAGGTGAAGCTCGGTGGAGGGGAAAGAAAGTGAGAGTCCGTTACCTGGGCGCCCCGGACGCGCCTCCTAATCCTACTGATGGCAGATACCACTTCGTTCCAGGGCAGGAATACGTCGTACTCGAACTGCATGTTCGGAGTGACGGTTCTTCCTCTCTGCGAATCGAGCACTCGCCAGGCGACCTCGCTGGCCTATACAGCGGGAACTACTTCGAGCAGGTGTCTGACGTCATTCCTTCCCAATGGAGGGTGGAGATCTACCAGCGAGGCGGGCTGAGCATGGGGCCGAAGGAATGGATCGCAGGAGATTTCTGGGAGCGCATGATGGAACGTGACCCTGAAGCGGAGGCTGCCTTCGAGGTGACACGCGACGCGATCCTGGCCGAGGATCCGGTCACCTGATCGTTTCGCCGAGGCCATTCCATACCGGAGGCCAGCAGCCGCGCCCGGCGCGGACGTTCGTTCGTGGACGTCCGCGCCGGGCGCGCGTGGTCGCGTAGAAGGAGCCGGACCTCCGGGGCGCCTGGCATCTCCCACGGGCGGCTGGTGGTCGTCCGCAGGAACTCTGCTCCCTTGGCATCCACCAGGACGGTCATCAACTCGTGCGCGCGTTCCTGCCGCCGGCGCATCCGGTAAGCGCCGGCCACACACGTCGGTCCGCAGGGACGGGATGGATGGTCGACGACCACCACGGAACCGCATCGATGACGCTGGACGCCATCACTCAGGCGGACACCCGCCGCCATACCGATGCTCACCGGTGGCCGCGTCCGCTCCCGGACCGGCCCACAAGTGCGACACGAGCCGCGTAAGGAATGCTGCCCGACCCAGCCGGTTGCGGCCACCACCTCCCGTGCGATGTCTATGACAGGCCGCAGGTCCGTCATCACCCGCACCGTCCCTGCGGTGGCCCGCTGGTCCAGGAGCGGTCCTTTACGGACGCTGCTTGCCTCCTTTTCCAGCTCCGAGCCGAGTTCCCGGCCCACCAGCCGCTCGCGAGCGGTGGCGTCGGAGGCGGTGAGCAGGACCCGCGTCATCCGCACATTCGCCCCCATGGCGCGCTCAAACATGCCCGTCGCCTCAGGCAGCACACTCGCAGTGTTCGTGTAGATCAGACGCCGGTAGCCGAGCCGGGCGAAGTTTTCCCATACGGCGGTCAGATTCCTCTCAGTGATCTCCGAACGGTACGGGTCCCCCTCTGGTGCCGGATGCACCTGCCCCATGAAGTCGCCCTCGATGACCGCATGAGGGACCGCCGCAGCGCGCAGCAACGCCGAAACCTCCCACCCCACCGTCGTCTTGCCGACACCGGCCCGCCCGCCGATGAGTAGTACTTCCGCGTGATCCATGGCGGCAGCGTGCCAGTTGGCGACCGCCTCACGCGATCCCATATCGCCCCGTCCTCAGGACCACACCCGACCAGGGTCATCGCGTGATCGGGATCTGTCCGGGTGTGTCACGTGAGGCCGAGGGCTCGTATGGGCCTGAGGTAATCGCGGCCGGTGTGGCGGAGGGCGGCAGCGACGTCGGTCTGGCCGTCCTGGCGGAAGGCGATGATGTCAAGGTTGCGCATGGAAGCCGTGGTGCGGGGCAGAGGCCGGTGCGGACCTTGGAGTCGTTCTCGCGGAACGTGCGGTACCGGACGTGGTGCAGGATGTTCTCGATGCCCCAGTGGCCTCTGATCCAGGTGGCCAGTTCAGTGCAGGTGGCATCGAAGACGCTCAGGCTGGTGATCAGGTAGACGCGCTCGATGGCCAGCTTTCCGGCGCTCAAGTCGCGCCGCCACCGCACCACTTGGATCACCTGCCGATTCCTGCCGCTCACCGGGATCCCTTTGCGTAACGGACATGACGCCACGTCACCCATGAGACCGGCGAACCGGACCAATCCCAATGCTGCCGGAATGGCTTCGCCGTGAATTGACCCTGGCGCTGATCGTCGCGATGACAGCTCCGTCGTCGACTGGGAGCGACATGTCAACGTGCAATGCCCCTGCCATCGGGCAGGGCATTGCTCGAGATGGTCTGTTTCAGGATGCCTTTTGGTCGGCGGGCTTCTCTGTCTCGCTGGTCACCCGTGCCCCTCGGAAGAGCACCGGGAGCCACAGGAGACATGCCAGCAGGGGGACCGCGGCGTAGGTGGCCATGCCCGCACTGGAGCCCAGCCCGTCCATGAGCGCGCCGAGGACGAGATAGCCGATGCCGATGAGCGCCGACTCCACGAACGCGATCATCGACAGCAGGCTCGCCCGGTGGCGCGACGGCACGGCCTCGTTGAACACGTTGTCCACGATCACCGCGGTGATCTCGGGAATCCCGACCAGGGCCAGGAACGCGGCGATGGTGACCCAGACAAGGCCCAGGCCGCTCAGGCCGAGTGCCGCCGCGAGCGTCAGGAGGGACACCGGGACCATGACCCGATACCCGATGCGCCGGTCCGCGCGGTCCGACAGCAGCGGAGTGAGCCCGCCGGCGAAGAATCCCGCCGATATGACCACGCTGACCAATGCGGTGCCCGCTCCCTGATCGGAGAGGGTCTTCTGCGCAAAGATGATGTACGGCGTCAAAGTCGCATGCATCAATCCGGACACCACGACAAGCGTCACGAGCGCCGGCGTGGCGACCCGAAGCATCGCCCGCCATGCCGTGGCGTCGCCGTGCCCCTCGGTTCCGTCCTGCTCGTCCACCGCGTCCGCGCCGCGGATCTCGGGCACCCGTGACATCAGCACCACCACGGCCAGGACGAGGCACGCCGCCGAACCGACGTAGACGACTCCCCAGGAGATCCGCTGCAGTTGGCCGCCGAGGACGATGGCGGCTCCCGAGGTGACCGTCCCGAGCATGGTGAACCGGGACTTGATCTTGACGTAGTCGGCCGTTGCGCCACGCCGCACGAGCAGGTCGTACAGCAGGGCGGTGTCCGAGCCGGACACGCATGCCATGCCCACGCCCTGCCCGACGAACAGTGCCAGGAACACCCAGTAGTTGGAGAACGTCCCCTGGCCGAGCAGGCATCCGGCTATCAGCATCTGGCCGATCACGACGCCGGCACGCCTGCCGATTCGGTCGGCGATGACTCCCGTCGGTAACTCCGCAAGTCCGCTGACCAGGTACAGCAGTGTCTGCAGTAGGGCCACTTGTCCGGCGGAGAAGCCTCGCTGCTGAAGGAAGAGGACGAATACGCCGCGCTGGAACAGCGAGTTGGCGAGCACGGCGTATACGTAGAACGGGCGCGTGACACTTCGTGCTGCGTTGTCGACCGCGGCCGACCCGCCAAGGGCCTCCGTGGTGCCGGTCATGCTGCGGGCTCCCTGGTGACTCCGGTGATCATTGGTGTTGGGCCTCCGCCGCCGACCGGAACCTCCAGTCCGTACGTCGCACAGGATATGGGGCGGCCATCCGGGAACCGTCGCCGGCGCCGCGCCGTCGTCGAAACGGCGGCCAGTCGGTCTGCGCCAGGCCCAAGAGCAGGTGTTCTGGTCGTGGGCCTGGGCAGCCGGTGAGTCCGTACTCGACTTCGCCGTAACCGATCAGGACTCCGGGCACTCCTTCCACGCCAGGTGGTACACCGTGCTGATGTCCCCGTCGGTGGAGTCCATCGTCATGAAGCTGACCTTGCCCGGGGCCTGGCTGCCCGCGGTCACCCGGAGTTCGGTGTTGATGTTGAAGTTGCGCTGGACTCCGCAGGGTGCGTACACCAGTTGGGGCCAGTCCGTGGTGTCGGTGGCCTGCCAGTTGTCGTCGCGGGGGCCGGTGAAGGAATGGTTCTTGAAGACCGTGCTCGAGGAGCCCTGGAAGTAGTACGAGGCCCTCTGCGTGCCGCTCGCGCCGGGCTGGAGCGAGGCGAAGCCGCGGTAGTCGGCGCTGGCGATGGCGTACGTGAAACCGCCCGGGACATGGACGATCAGGCTGAGCTGGCAGTTCTTGCGGAACGCCGTGGGGTCGGAGCCGCCGCCGGCCTGGGCGAGGTAGTCGCTGTAGGTCACGGTGAAGGCGGTGTTGTCCTCGGAGACGGCGACCGCGGCCGTGCCCTGCGGGCAGCCGGAGCCGTTCACGGTGGCGACCTTGATGACGATCTTGTCCGGGGGCGGGTCCTCGAACCCGCCGGACGAGCCCTGCGCGGGCAGTGCGGTGGTGAGCAGAGCGGCTATCGCCCCGCTCAGCAGGAATCCACCGGTCATGGTCTCTCCTAGGGGTGGGGGGTGGCTGCGCAACCGGACTGTGGAGAAACCATGAGGTTTCTGTGAAGTCCGGGAGCGGTCGCAGCCTAGGGAGACGCGGGGGAGGCGGTCAGGGCGAACTCAAGCCATTCACATTTCGGATTTCACAGCCCCGGGCACGAGAACGGCGATCAGTCGGTCCGCGCATGGCGGGAGTGGCTGTCGGCGGTCTCCCAGTACGGCGCCCAGGTCGGGAAGGACTCGGGCAGCTGGCGGGCGCCCAGCGGGTCGCTGCCGTCGTTCACGCCGGTGCCGTGCGCGGGTCTGGACAGTGCGTCGGCCAGGTACCAGCGGTGGAACTTCCGCCGCCGGAAGCACCACTCGCCGTCCACCCGCAGGTAGTCGTCCCAGTACTGCAGTTCCCCGACCTCCCACTGGCCGGTCGAGGGCCGTTCGAGCTGGTCCCGGCAGTAGACGACGCCTCTGGCGCGGTCGGCGTCGTCGAAGTCCACGATGTGGTTGGTCACCTGGTGGATCGTGGTTCTGGAGGCCCGCATGGCCTCGGTGTACCAGCGGCGCAGTGCCGCGCGGCCGGACTCGTCGCGCCCCACCCGCACGTCGGGCACGAACAGGTCCGCGACGGCGTCCATGTCCCGTGAGTCGAGCGCCAGCGCGTACCGGTAGGGGAGTTGGCGGATCTCGGCCAGCGACTCCATGCGGTCGAGCCGCTCCTCGACCGTCGTCGGTGTCCAGGGTCCAAGTCGGCCCATGCTCGTCTCCTCCCGGGTACCGGCGCGCGTCGCCACCGCGATCATACTGCGCCTTACAGATTAATAAGCTAACTGATTCAGGCAAGCCCGTCGGGGTAACGCGTTCGAACCGCCGGCCGCACTCGACCGTCAGGGCGTGAAGATGATCTTGCCCGGGGCCGTCCGGGCGGAGGATTCGGCCGGCTCCATCGCCGCGCCCGCCTCGGCCGGCGGAAATTGGGCGGCGATCTGCGCGGTGAGCACGCCGTCGCGAAGCAGTTCGAGGACGTGGGTGAGGTCGGTGCGTGTCCGGGCCCGGAACGCCTCGCGCTTGGCCGAGCCCGGCTTGCCCGAGCCCGCCCACGACATAATCCGGCCGTGGAAGCGCGTACAGAGGCAGATGAGATTCAGGCGGGACGGGTGGTGCCCGGCTTCACGTCGGGGCCGCCCATGGAATGGGCCATGCGCCCCGCCGAGCCGGCGGATGTGGAAGGGATCGCGGAGCTGCGGGCCGTGGTGATGCGCCCGGACCTGGAGAGCCTGGGCCGGTTCGACGAGCATCGGGTCCGGCAGAGGCTGCGGGATTCCTTCTCCCCGCGGCACACGTCGGTCATCCTGGCCGATGGCGCCTTCGCGGGCTGTGTCACCTTGCGGCCGGCTGAGGACGGGCAGTGGCTGGAGCATTTCTATCTCTCCCCCGACGTCCAGGGCCGGGGGCTCGGTTCGGCTGTCCTGCGAACACTGCTGGACCGGACCGACGCCGACGGCGTGCTCGTCCGCCTGAACGTCCTGCAGGGCAGCGCCGCCCGGCGGCTGTACGAGCGCCATGGGTTCACAGTGGAGGTTCAGGATCCGATCGACATCTTCATGGTGCGACTGCCAGGTGCGGGCACCCTTCGGGTGTGAGGGGTCACCTGGCCCAAAAGCCGCCCGAAAGCTGCCCAAAAGCCGCCCAAAACCTGTAGAACGACCGCGAAGCCCCGTATCCCGGACCCTCAGGGATTCTCCCAGGCCGCCGGCTCCGCGGCCAGCTGCCGTACCGGCTCCGGCAGCGTGCCCGTCGCGATGTCGGCGATCGTGACGCCCTCCAGGATGCGGCGGACGTTGGCGCGCAGGGCGATCCACAGGGGGAGCAGGGGCTGGGCGGAGCCGGTGTACTCGAGGCCTGTGGGGCGTTCGCCGCGCACGGAGACGATGGGGCCGTCGACCGCGCGGATGACGTCGGCGACTGTGATCTCCGTCGCGGGGCGGGCCAGCCGGTAGCCGCCGCCTCCGCCGCGCCGGCTGTCGACGACGCCGGCGCGCCGCAGATCCCCGAGAATGCCCTCCAGGAACTTGTGCGGGATGTCCTGGACGGCGGCGACGGCCTCCGCCTTCACCGGTCCGTCGTGCTGCCGTACGGCGAGCTCCAGCACCGCCCGTACCGCGTAGTCCGCCCGCGCAGAGATCCTCATACGACAATTGTGGGGCGTCGGACCGTAGAGAATGACCCCACAACCCACCCAAGCACCCACGGTCGCGGACGGAACAGGCACAACAGGAGGCGCTCCCTTGGGGCTCAGCAGAAGGACCTTCAGCATTCTCGCCGGTACCACGGCGCTCGGTTTCACGCTGGGCGGCAGTATCGGCACGACGACGAAGGCCTCCGCGTCGCGCAGTGTGCCCACCGGTCCCGCGCCGGGCCCGCCCGGTGCCGACGGGCGCGGGCACACGGTCGGCTTCGACCGGTACTCGCTGCTGGTCGACGGCCGGCGGCTGGTGCTGTGGTCGGGCGAGATGCACCCGTTCCGGTTGCCGAGCCCGTCGCTGTGGCGGGACGTGCTGGAGAAGATGCGGGCGCACGGCTACAACGCCGTCAGCGTCTACGTGTCCTGGAACTACCACTCCCCCGCGCCCGGCCGGTACGACTTCACGGGCGTCCGCGACCTGGAACTGTTCCTGCGGACCGCCGCCGAGACCGGCCTGTACGTGATCCTGCGCCCCGGGCCGTACATCAACGCGGAGATCGACGGCGGCGGCTTCCCCGGCTGGCTCACGGCCACCGAGGGCCGCGCCCGCACCTCTGACCCGGCCTACCTGAGGCACGCCGACGAGTGGCTGTCCCGGGTGAACCAGATCGCCGCCCGGTATCAGTTCACCAGCGGCACCGGCACGATCCTGCTCTACCAGATCGAGAACGAGTACGACGCGTTCGTCGCCGAGCCCGCGGGCCGCGACTACATGTCCCACTTGTACAAGAAGGTGCGGGCCGACGGCATCGACGTACCGCTGTTCCACAACGACAAGGGCAGGAACGGCCACTGGATCCCCGGATCGTTCGACACCGGAGGGGAGAAGGGGCGGTGGCTGTACGGCTTCGACGGCTATCCCGAGCCCGCGCGGGTACCGCCCGACTGGGGGCACTTCGGCGTCGGCGGGGCCAGGGGCGGGGCTACGGCGAGTCCTGAAACGCCCGGGTTCATGCCCGAGTTCGGGGGCGGCTGGTTCGATCCGTGGGGCGGGGCCGAGTTCCAGGGCAAGGGGTACGCGCAGGCCCGGCGGACCCGGGACGCGGCGTACGAGCGGCGTTTCCACCTGACCAACCTCGCCAACGGCATCACCCTGCACAACGTCTACATGACCTTCGGCGGCACCTCCTGGGGCTGGCTTCCCGCGCCGGTCGTCTACACGTCGTACGACTACGGGGCGGCCTTCGACGAGGGGCGCAACGCCACCCCCAAGCTCGCCCCGATGCATCAGATCGGGCAGTTGTTGCAGCGCCAGCCGGACCTCGCCAAGCTGGACCGGGCGGCGGCGGTCGAGCCCGCGGACGACCGGCTCAAGGCCTACCACCTGACCAACCCGGACACCGGCGCCCACGTGTACGTCCTGCGCAACGACAGCGACGAACGCGTCACCACGACCCTGCCGGACACCGACTTCGACGTGCCGGTCTCCGTCCCGGCCCGGGACGCCCGGCTGCTGGCGACCGGGATGGCACTGGGGCAGCGGAAGCTGAGGTTCTCCACGGTCCAGCCCATGTTCTGCCTCACCGCCGGGCGGCAGGACATCGCCGTGTTCGCCGGGCCGTACGGCGAGATCGCGCAGGTCGTGCTGGACTGCCCCGAGGAACCGGAGACGACCCGGCTGGACGCCGAGGGCGCGTGGGTCTACGACCGCGGTCTGCTGCGGGTGACCGCGCCGCTCGGCGTCGGCGGACTGACCCGGGTGCGGGTCGAGGGCGGCGGCCACGACCGGACCCTGCTGCTGTTCTTCACCGACGACGCGACCTCGCTGAGGCTGTGGCCGTACGACACCCCGTCGGGCTCGGTGCTGGTGTACGGCCCCGCGCTGGTGCGGGACGTGACCCTGAGCGGCGACACGGTCCAGCTGACCGGGGACACGATCGGGGAGACCGGCATGGAGGTGTGGGGGCCGCGCGGTATCGCCCGGGTCACCTGGAACAAGGGCCCGGTGCCGACCCGGCTCAGCGGTACCGGAAGCCTGCTGGCCGAGCGGTTCCTGCCCGGAGTGCGCCCGGTCGCCCTGCCGTCCCTGGCCGGCGGCTGGCGGCGGCGGACGGAGAACCCGGAGGCGGAGCCGGACTTCGACGACTCGGCGTGGAAGTCCGCCAACAGGACGACGTCGTACAGCGTCACGCCCGTGCCCGAGGGGCAGCCCGTACTCTTCGCGGACGACTACGGTTTCCACTACGGGGACGTCTGGTACCGGGGGCGCTTCACCGTCGGCGCCGATGACCTGGCGGACCTGGAGTCCGTCTCCCTCGCCTACAGCACGGGCACCCAGGGCCTGCTGATGGCGTGGCTGGACGGTGAGCCGCTGGGCACGCACCGGATGCCGGTGCCGGACAAGAGGACGGTACGGAAGGGCAGTTGGGCGGCCACGGCCACGTTCGAGGTGCCGAAGGCGTTGCGCGGGAAACAGGCCGAGGACGGTGCCGCGCACGTCCTGTCCGTCCTCGTGCGACGCATGCAGCACGACCAGGACGGCAAGGCGCTCGACACGCACAAGGTCGCGCGCGGACTGACCGCGGTCACCTTCAAGGGGGCGGCCCCGAAAGTGCGGTGGCGGTTGCAGGGCGAGGGCGCGCCCGACCGGGTGCGCGGGCCGCAGAACAACGGCGGGCTGCACGGCGAGCGGGAGGGCTGGCACCTGCCGGGGTTCGAGGACGGCGACTGGGAGACGGCCGAGCTGCCCCGGGCGGACCGACGGCAGGGAGTGACCTGGTACCGGACGGAGTTCAGGCTCGCCGTGGACCCCGGGACCGACGCCTCGATCGGTCTCACCCTCGACGACGACCCGGCCCGCGCCTACCGCGTCCAGATCTTCCTCAACGGCTGGAACATGGGCCAGTACATCAACGACGTGGGCCCGCAGCACACCTTCGTTCTGCCGAACGGGATCCTGCGCACACGTGGCGCGAACACACTGGCGCTGGCGGTGTTGTCCGACGGGACCACACCGGCGGGGCCGGGTGAGGTGCGGCTGACCCTGCTGGGCGCGGCGGCGGGCGGGGTGCCGGTGGAGCCGGTCGACTCGCCCGGTCGGTGACCGCCGAAACCTCGTCTCCGAGTGCATTGCCTTCTTCGGCCCACTGGTCCACGGTGTGGGGTCCGGAACCGCGAAGAGGGAGGGGAACCTCGTGCGAAGACGGCGTTTCATCGGCGGACTGGCAGGAGCCGGGGCGGGGTTGGGGCTGGTCTCGGCGAGCGGCGGTACGGCCGGGGCGGCCCCGGTCGCGCTCGCCGGGGAACCAGCGGAACCCCACGAGTGGCAGGCCGTCCCCGTGCCGGAGGGCACGCCGGCCGCCCAGTTGAGGGACGTGGCCGCAGCGGACGCGGGCCTCGCGTGGGCCGTGGGCGAGGAGGGCCGCGGCGGCGCCGCCTTCGGGCCCCCGCTGGCCCTCGTGTGGGACGGCGGGACGTGGACCCGGACCGGCCTCGGTCACCTGGGGTTCCGCGGCTACCTGCACTCGGTCGCCGGTACCGGCGCCGGCTCCGCCTGGGCGATCGGCACGGACTCCTCCGGCGCCACCCGCCTCCTCGCGTGGGACGGGCAGACCTGGCGCGAGAGGTCCTTCCCCGGTCAGGGCCAGGCCGGGACCTCCCTCACCGGTGTCACGGTGGACCCCGCCGGGGGCGCCTGGTTCTCCGGACGCGACGCCGGCGGCTCGGTGCTGCTGCACCGGGACGGCCAGGGCGGCTGGCGATGGCTGCCGGCGCCCCCGAGCGCGACCACCGCCACCCCGTCCGGCGTGCAGCTCTCACCCGGCGGTGACGTGTGGGTGTACGGCGTCGGGATCGTCGCCCGCTGGGACGGCTCGGCGTGGACCGAGTTGCCCGGCTACCAGGGAATCCGCGCCTACCTCACCGGGCTGCTGCCGGTGGCCGACGACGACCTGTGGCTCATCGGCTTCGACTACGGCGTCGGCGGGCCGCCCGGCAAACCCCCGGGCGTCCTCCTGCTGCACGGGGACGGCAGTACCTGGAACAGCGCCACCCCGCCGTTCACCGTCGGCATGCTCAACGGCATCGTCGCCGACGCGCAGGGGCGGCCCGACCGTATCGCCGGGTGGGACTTCTGGGACCAGACCCGCGCCCACTACCTGCGGTGGGACGGCACGGGCTGGGTGAGCGAACGGGGGCCTGTGGCCGCCACGCCGGTCGTGATGAACTCCCTTGCCACGGTGCCCGGTTCGGGCGGCGGCTACTGGGCCGCCGGGACGACCTCCTCCTCGCCCTACCCACCCGCGCAGGTACGGATCGAGCGCTGACGCACCCGCGCGGGAGGGGACACGCTCACGCCAGCCGGATCACGTTCCAGGACAGCGGCTCCAGCACGGCGGTCAGGGTGCCGTCCGTGAGGGCGGTGCCCTCGACCGGGTGCGGGGCGACCCGCTCCGGGTCGTCGAGGGTGTTGCGGGCGTCCGGGTCGGCGTCGGCGAGGGCGCTGTGCTCGACGACCGAGGTCAGGTCGAGGCCGTTCAGGGCGACCTCCAGCGGGAGGGCGTCGGTGCGGCCGCGGTTGACGGCGAAGACGGTGACGGTGCCGTCGTCGGCGCGCACGGCGGTGGCGTGCAGCAGGTCGGCCTCGCCGTACTTCTTCGTCTCGTACGTCGGCGAGTCGACGCGGACGTCGAGGACCTGGCCTCGGCCGTACCGGGCGGCCTGGGCGAACGGGAAGAACGTCGTCTGGCGCCAGGCGGGGCCGCCCGGCTCGGTCATGATCGGGGCGATCACGTTGACCAGCTGGGCGAGGCAGGCGACGGTGACGCGGTCGGCGTGCCGCAGCAGGGCGATGAGCAGCGAGCCGAAGACGACGGCGTCGGTGACGCTGTAGTTGTCCTCCAGGAGGCGGGGGGCCTCCGGCCAGTCGTCCTGCTCGAACGTCTTCGCGTGCTCCTCCCATTCGGGCAGGTACCAGACGTTCCACTCGTCGAAGGAGAGGTTGATCTTCTTCTTCGACTTCAGCCGCGCGCCCACGTGGTCGGCGGTCGCGACCACGTTCTCGATGAAGGACTCCATGTCGACGGCGGAGGCGAGGAAGGAGTCGGTGTCGCCGTTCTCGGGCCAGTAGTAGGCGTGCAGGGAGATGTAGTCGACGAGGTCGTACGTCTCCTTGAGGACCGTCGCCTCCCACTCGGCGAAGGTCGGCATGGACTGGCTGGAGGAGCCGCAGGCGACGAGTTCGACCTTCGGGTCGATCTGGCGCATGGCGCGGGCGGTCTCGGCGGCGACGCGGCCGTATTCCTCCGCCGTCTTGTGGCCGGTCTGCCAGGGGCCGTCCATCTCGTTGCCGAGGCACCAGAGTCCGATGCCGAAGGGGTCCTTGTCGCCGTGCGCGATGCGCTGCTCGGAGAGTGCGGTGCCCTGCGGGTGGTTGGCGTACTCCTGGAGCTCCAGCGCCTCCGCCACCCCCCGCGTACCGAGGTTGATCGCCATCATCGGCTCGGCCTGCGGGCCGATCTTGCGGAGGAAGTCGATGTACTCGGAGAGCCCGAAGCGGTTGGTCTCGGTGGAGTGCCAGGCGAGGTCCAGTCGGCGGGGACGGGATTCGGCGGGGCCGACGGAGTCCTCCCACTTGTAGCCCGAGACGAAGTTGCCGCCGGGGTAGCGGACCGCGGTGACGCCGAGTTCGCGGACCAGTTCCAGTACGTCCGTGCGAAGGCCTGCCTCGTCTGCCGCCGGGTGCCCCGGCTCGAATATGCCCGTGTAGACGCAGCGGCCGAGGTGTTCCACGAACGAGCCGAACAGGCGCGGGTTGACCTCGCCGACGGTGAAGGCGGGGTCGAGGGTGAAGCGGGCGGTGTGCATGGGGTCCTTTCGGGAGTCGTTACTGGCCCGCGAGGCCGGTGTGCGCGACACCCGCCACGATCTGGCGCTGGAAGAAGACGAAGACGATGATCAGCGGCAGGCCCGCCATCAGGCCGCCGGCCATGAGCTGGGCCCACTGGATGCCGTACGAGTTCATCACGGTCGCGATGCCGTTCGGCATGGTCATCAGGTCGGGGTTGTTGGTCACCATGTACGGCCACAGGAAGTTGTTCCACGAGGCGATGAAGGTGAAGATGCCGACCGCCGCGAGGGAGGGACGGGACAGCGGGAGGACGATGGTGAAGAAGACCCGCCAGCGGCCCGCCCCGTCGATGAACGCCGCCTCCTCCAACTCGCGCGGGATGCCCTGGAAGAACTTGTAGAGGATGTAGACCATCGCTGCGGGCGCGCACTGCGGAAGGATCATGCCCCAGTAGGTGTCGACCATGCCCATCTGCTGGACGGTCGTGAAGAGGGGCACGCCGAGCACGGCGGGCGAGACCATCAGGCCGGTCATGACGAGGCCCATGAGGGCGCCCTTGCCGCGGAACTCGGTGCGGGCGAAGCCGTATCCGGCGAGCGCGCTCACGAACAGCACGACGGTCGTCACGCACACCGAGACCACCAGCGAGTTCACGAACCAGTTGGTGAGGTTGCCGGTCTCGAAGATGGCCTTCCAGGCCTGGCCCGTCCACAGCTTCGGCAGCCAGTGCGGCGGCACCTCGACGGCCTCGGTCTCCGACTTGAGGGAGGTGAACAGGGCCCAGGCCAGCGGCGCGAGGAACACCGCCGAGACGGCGGCGCCGAGGAGGGTGAGGATGATCTGGCTGGGCGTCCAGGCGCTGCGGGGCTTGACGCGTACCGGTGCGGCTGTCTGCGTGGCGGTGGTCATCGGCCGCCCTCCTCACGGTTGCGCAGCAGCCACATCCGGGCGAGGGCGACGGCCGCGATGATCACGAAGAAGATGATGGAGATCGCGGAGGCGTAGCCCACGCGGTAGCTGGTGAAGCCCTGTTCGAGGGTGTACTGCACGAAGGTGCGGGTCGCGTCCTCCGGTCCCGGGCCGAAGTCCATCATCACGACGGCCTGGTCGAAGACCTGGAGCGAGGCGAGGATCTGGAGGGCGAGGACGAGGCCGGTGATGTTGCGCAGCATCGGCAGGGTGATGTGGACCATGCGGTGCCAGGCGTTCGCACCGTCCAGCTTCGCGGCTTCGTACAGGTGCGCGGGGATGCCCTGGAGGGCGGCGAGGTAGAGCAGGAAACTGAAGCCGACCGTCCACCACAGGGTGCAGATGACGACGGCGAGCATGGCGTACGACTTGTCGGTCAGCCAGGGCGTCTCGATGCCGAAGACGGAGTTGACCATGCCCGTACCGGGGTTGAACAGCCACTGCCAGAGGTTGCCGGCGACGGTGGAGGGCAGCAGGAACGGGGCGAAGAAGCACAGCCGCCACAGCCACTTGCCGCGCTCGATGTGGTGGGCCAGCATCGCGAGGAGGAAGGCGAGGACGGTGATGCAGGGCACGACCAGGAGCGTGAAGTACGCGCTGTGGCCGAGCGAGTCCCACATCAGCGGGTCGTTCAGGGCCTCGCGGTAGTTGTCGAGGCCGATGAAGTGGGCGGCGTCGCCGGAGATGTTGGCGTCCGTGAAGCTGAGGTAGACGCCGCGCAGCAGCGGCCAGATCACGAACAGCGCGAACAACGCGAGGAACGGGGCGACGAACCAGCCGCCGTGCTGGAAGCCCTGCTTGCGGCGGACGGTGGCGCCGGCCGCGGCGGTTCTCGCGCGGGCCGGGGCGAGAACGGTCTGCGCACTGGTCGTCATGCGACCGCACCTCCCTGCGCGGCGGTCCTGCCGTCCATCGGGTTCTTCATGGTGAGCAGGTGGGCGAGCGTGCTCTTCATCCGGCGCGCGGCGCTCTCCGGCTCGGCGGAGCCCATCGACGCGGAGACGACGACGGGGCCGACGCGCTGGGCGAGGATGCCGGTGGAGCCCGCGAACCACACCTTGGGCTCGGTGGCCTGGTGGTCCATGGCGGAGACGTACTCGTTCTGCGGGCTCAGCTTCTTGTACGCGGCCGTGGACAGGGTCGGCGTGTAGGCGGGGATGTGACCGCCGGCCGCCCACTGCCGGGCGTGCTTGACGACGTAGGCGGCGAGCCGGTGGGCGCCCTCGTTGGTGGCGCCGCCACGGTCCGACTGGTGCGGCAGCACGAAGGAGTGCGACTCGGCGTGCGTGGCCTGTCTGCCGAAGACGGGCGGCAGCGGGGTCGCGCCGTAGTCGAGCTTCGCGCCGGAGAAGACGGGCACCGACCAGTTGCCCTCCCAGGTGAAGGGCGCCCCGTTGATGAACTGCTCGCCGTCGGCGGCGCCCGCGGTGGAGTACCCGTCGGTGACGTGCCGGCGCAGGAACTCAAGGACCTGGACGGCCTTGTCGGTGTCGAAGGTGACCTCGGTGTCGGCGGCGTTGAAGAAGGTGCCGCCGAGCTGGGTGTAGAAAGCGACGAAGAACCACCACATGAAATTCTGGTCGTTGGCGTGCAGCCCGAGGGTCTGCAGCCCCTTCTTCGTGGCTTTCTTGGCCTCCTTGAGCACGTCGAACCACTCGTCGGTCGACGTCACGGGCACCATGCGGCCGTCGGCGCCGAGCAGGCCCGCCTTCTTCAGCACGTCCTTGCGGTAGAAGCAGAGCTGGACGTGGATGTCCAGCGGGAGGGCGTACAGCTTGCCGTCGATGACGGCGCGCTTCCACAGCACCGGGTTGAAGTCCCCTTCCCGCACCCCGTACTTGGCGAGCAGGCCGACGTCCCACGGGTCCAGGAGGCGGCCGGGCGCGAAGCCGGTGACCCGGCCCAGGTGCATGACACCGAGGTCCGGTGCGCGGTTGCCCGCCGCCGCCATGGCCAGCTTGGTGTAGAAGGGGCTGCCCCACTGGAGGGTGGAGTCCTTCACGTCGATGTCCGGGTTGTCCTTACGGAAGGAGTCCAGCATCGCGATCATGTTGTAGCCGTCGCCGCCGCTGAAGAGGTTCCAGTACCGCACGCGGGTCCGGGCACCGGCGGCGAGCGCGTCGGCGCCGGTGCCGAGTGCGGCGAAGCCGAAGCTGCCGGCGACGAGCAAACCGCCGAGCCCGCCCAGGAGTTGCCTGCGATTCAGGTCAGGTCGTCCCATGCCCTGCCCTAACTGTTCGGTATGTCGAATCATGCTCGTAACTTCGAACGGCGACGGTAGATAGAAAGCGCTTCCACGTCAATGGTTTGGACACGACTCGCCTGACGGCGACACGTCAGGGCGCGTAACCTCAAAAAGCCAAGGAGGAGGAGAAGAAGGAGGGGAGGCGTGTGGCGTACGCCCTCGGCCTCGGTGCGCGCTACGACCTCGAACTCAGCATGTACGCCATCTCCTTCTGGATTCCCACCGCGGTGCTCGCCGCCGCGCTGGCGATCAAACTCCCGACGATCATCCGGCTGTGGAAGGACCCGCTGCTGCGTGCGGTCGGCGGGCTGCTGCTGCTCGCCTGCGGTGTGTTCGTGTTCGTCACGCCCTCGACGATCGTCTGGACGAACCGGGTCACCGGGGTGCCCAACATCTCGGCGCCCCTGGTCTATTCGCTGCTCACCGCGTTCTGCGGTTCCTGTCTGCTGCTGATCATCGCCTGGCAGGGCGGGCTGTCCGACCGCTCGGACGGCACCCGGCGCGCGATGCGCTGGGTGATCGCGGTCTACTCCGGGGTGATCGTGGCCCTGTGGGTGCTGTTCGCGCTCGCGGACGCGCCCGTGGAACGGCTGCGGGACCTGGACACCTACTACGCCAACACCCCGTTCATGCGCGAGGAGATCCTGCTCTACCTGCTCGCGCACACCGTGGCCACCGTGATCACCTCCCGGCTGATCTGGAACTGGGTGCGCACCGACGGCCTCGACGCCTGGCTGCGCTGGGGACTGAAGTTCCTCGGCCTCGGCTACGCCAGCCAGTTGGTGTTCGACGCCGCCAAACTCACCGCCGTCACGGCCCGTTGGACCGGGCACGACCTGGACTGGCTGAGCACCGTCGTCGCCCCGCCGGTGGCCTGTCTGTCGGCCGTCCTGATCGCCGTCGGCTTCATCCTGCCGCACGCCGGCCAGTACCTGCACGAGCGTTGGCGCCTGAGACTGGCCCACCACGAACTGCGTCCGCTGTATCTGCTGACCCGCCGCGTCAACGGCCACGGCGTGCCCGTGCTGCTGCGCGCCACCCCCGAACTGCGCCTGACCCACCGCGAAACGTTCATCCGCGACACCCTGCTCCCCCTGGCACGGCACCTCGACGAGGACCTGCGCGCCCGGTCGTACGACACCGCCCTCACCCTCGGCCTCACCCCGGACCGGGCGAAGGCGGTGGCCGCGGCGGTGGCGATCCTGGAGGCGGTCGAGGCGGGGACCGGCCCGGCGGGGGCACGCGAGTACCGGGCGGAGCCGGCGGACCGGGCCGGCGTCGGCCGGCGGGGCTTGGTGGCGCGGGTGAGCGGTTCCATGGAGACGCACCTGCGGCAGGCCGTGCGAACGGGGGGCCGCGTCCCGCCGCAGGGCGCGGGAGCGGGAGCGGGAACACCCCTGCCTGATGGGGGTCCCGGCCCGCGCACGCGTACGGCCGTGGTGGATCAGGCGGCCTGCGAACAGGTGGCGCCGCCGGTGAGCGACTCCGTCGAGGCGCATCCGCGCGAGGCCGTGCGAGCCGGGGGCCGCGTCCCGCCGCACGGCGCGGGAGCGGGAGCGGGAGCGGGAGCGGGAACGCCCCTGGACGATGAGGGTCCCGCACCGCGCAGGCGTTCGGCGGACGGCGACCGCACGGCCGTGGGCGCCCCCTCCGGGCGGGAGCGGGCCGGCGACCGTCAGACCGATGTGGTCCCCGGGGGCGCGGCGCCGCGGGGTGGTGGGATGGGCGACCCCGACACCACCGACCTGCTGCGGGAGATCGGGGCCGTCTCGCGGGCACTGCGGCGGACCGAGGTGATCGACGCGGTGCGCGCCCGGGCGGCGGTCGCGGCCGTGGCCGCCCCGGTGGCCGGTCCGGCCGCCGTCGCGCCGGAGGTGAGGTAACTGAAGGAACGAATGGCCCGGCATCTGGCGGCGGTGCGCGGCAAGAAGGAGATGCGCCGGCTGGCCGCCGTGCTCATCGGACCCCTGCGGGCCCCGGTCCCCGCGGACCCGGAGGCCCTGTTCGACGCGCTCGTCGACTCCGTCAGCCGGTGGCGGGGCCGGGAGGTCGTGGTGCGCCGGGAGGTGTTCCCGCCGCACACCGCGAGCGGACTGTGGCTGGAGGGCGACACCCAGGACATCGTCGTCGTCGACCGGCGGGCCGCCGTCTGGCATCAGATCGTGATCTTCTGTCATGAGGTGTGGCACATGCATCAGCAGGGCGTGGACCGTCCTCCCACCAGCATCGAAAGTCCCTTGCGGCCGGTCGCCGCGCGGACCGACTTCAGCCTGGACGACGAGCAGGAGGCCGACCGGTTCGGCATGCTGATGAGCGGCCGGCTGCGGCCCTGGCTGGAGGCCCCGGCGGACGGCGGCGGCCCGGCGTCGGGCGAGGGCCCCCAGGACGACATCGCCGGACGCATCGGCGCCGCGCTCAACTACCGCGGGCCCCGAAGATGAACGGCCTGATCAACTACGTGAGTTGTGGCCTGCTGTGGCTCGGCCTCGTGGTGCGGGCCCCCGACCTGGTACGGCACCGCGGCGACCCCTACCTGCGGGCGATCTGTGCCGTCCTGGGCTTGGCCGGAGTCTGCTTCTTCCTCGGGGCCGAGCCGACGGTCGCCGCCGTCAACCACCTCAGCGGCATCCCCAACCTGGCCGCCCCGCTGACGTACGCGTCGATCACCGCGTACAGCGCCGCCTCCCAGGTACTGATCGTGTACTGGAGGGGCGGACCGCACGTACACCGCACCACGCGCCGCTGGATCGTGGCGTACGCCTTCGTGCTGCTCGGCATCGCGGTCACCTTCGCCCTGGGCGACGCGCCCGTGGAGCGCCGCACCGACCTGGACACCTACTACGCGACCACCCCGTTCATCGCCGAGATGATCGTGCTGTACCTGGCCGGTCATCTCGCCGCCGTCAGCGTCACCACGGTGTCCTCGCTGCGGTGGGCCCGCGAGGTACGCGGCTGGCTCCGGGCCGGACTGGTGGTGCTGGGCTTCGGGACGCTGTGCAACGCCGGGTACAGCATCTCCAAACTCGCGGCCGTGGTGGCCCGTTGGTCCGGCCACGACTGGTCGGGACTGAGTACGACCGTCTCGCCGGCCGCCGCCGGCGTGGCCGCCCTGATGACGGTCATGGGCATCCTGATCCCGCTGATCGGGCCCCGGGCGACCCAGTGGCGGCGGGCCCGGCGGGACTTCGCCCGGCTGGAGCCGCTGGAACGGGAACTGGACGAGTTCCTCACCCGGCGCTCGCTGCGGCTGCCCCGGCCCCGCTGGGCCTCCCCCGGCACCCGGCTGGTGTGGCGGCAGACCAGCATCCACAACGCCCTCGGCAGCCTGGACTCCTTCTTCGACCCCGACCTGTACGAGCGGACCCTGGAGGCCGCGGCCCGGGAGAGCGGCGACCCGGAGCGGGCCGAGGCGACCGCGTGGGCCGCCGTCATCGCCGCGGCGGCCGTGGAGGAACGCGACCGGCGCAGCCCCGTCCGGAACCGCCTCGTACCGTCGGACGGGACGGAACGCCTCCAGGACCGGACCCCCGCCCCCGGCACCCTCGTGGGCATCGCCGACGCGCTGACCGCCTCCCCGCTCGTCGCCGCCGCCCGCGTCCGCGCCGGCACGACCCGGACGGGTACGGCATGAACAGCCGTATGGGCGCGGCAGGAGTGTCCGTGTGGGCGCGACATGGAAATCCGAACGGGTGGGTGCGGCCTGTACAACTGGACGTGTACGGCGTGAACATCCGGACAGATACGGCATGAACAAGGTGCCCGCGGCGCACCGTCCCCCCACCGCCGCACGATCGTCCGAACGGAGTTCCCGGGCATGAGCCTCGTCGTGTATCTGGCGGCCGCGGTCTTCGGACTGACCTGCGCGGTCCTCTTCCGCCGACGGCCGCCCACCGCCCCGCGCGACCCGCTGACCGTGTCCACCTGCGCGGCCATCGTGCTCGGCTCCCTCGTCTTCGTCTGCGCGGCGCCGGTCACCCTGGCCGCCGTCAACGACCTCACCGGCATCCCCAACTTCGGCGCCCCGCTCACCTACGGCGTGCTCTCTGCGTACAGCTGCTCCCTGCTCGTCCTGCTGATCAACTGGCGGGGCGGTTCCCCGGAGCGGATCCGGCGCCTGACGCTGCGGGCCGTCGCCGCGTACGGCGTGCTGATCGCCGCCATCGTCGCGCTGTTCACGCTGGCGGACGCGCACGTCGAGCGGCTCACCGACCTCGACACCTACTACGCGAACACGCCGTACATGCGCGAGATGATCGTGCTCTATCTGCTGGGGCACACCGCGGCGATGGGCGCGACGTGCGTGGTGTGCGTCAAGTGGGGGCGCGAGGTCACCGGGCTGCTGCGGGCCGGGCTGTGGCTGATCCTGGCGGGCGCGCTGCTGGACCTGGTGGGTTTCCAGGCGGCCAAGTACACGGCGGTCGTGGCCCGTTGGGCCGGCCACGACCTCGACGTGCTGTCCACCGAGGTGGCCCCGCCGATGGCCTCGCTGGCCGCGCTGCTGTTCTCCGCCGGGTTCGTGCTGCCGAGGCTGCTGCCGCCGGCGCTCGCCCACTGGCACAGTGTCGAGGACTACCGCAGGCTGGGCCCGCTGTGGTCCCGGGTGTGCTTCGCCTCCACCGCGCCGAAGCCGCCGAGCGCCTGGTGGCAGTCGCCCGTGGACCGGCTGCGCTGGCGTGAAGTGTCCATCCACGACGCCCTGTTGGCGCTCGCCCCGTACTTCGACGACCGGATCCGCGACCAGGCCCTGGACAGCGCCCTGCGTGCGGGCCGCGACCCGCACGAGGCCCGCCTCGCGGCCGAGGCGGCCATGGTGAGCGACGCCGCGCGCCGCGCCGCCGCCGGTCGGCCGCCGCTGGTCACACCGAGCGCGTACCGGCTGTACGCGACCGAAGTCCCGGGCACCGGCGGGCTGGTGGAACTGGCACAGACGCTCGCGCGTTCGACGCACGTCACCGTCTTAGCCGAAGGTACGGTGAGGGCCACCCCTGGCTGAACTAGAGGAGCTCCATGACGCGCAGAGCTGTCGTCATCGGTGCCGGCCTGGCCGGCATGCTGGCCGCGGCGGCGCTGTCCGGTGCCGCGGACGAAGTGATCGTGCTGGACCGCGACGACCTGCCCGACGGACCCGACCACCGCAAGGGCCTCCCCCAGGGGCGGCACGCGCACCTGCTGATGGCGGGCGGTCTGGCCGCCATGGAGGACCTGGTGCCCGGCGTGAGCATGCGCCGGCATCTGCTCGACGCGGGCGCTCACGACATACCTCTCGGCTCCGGCATGGTGGCGCTCACCCCGGAGGGCTGGTTCCGCCGCTGGCGGCACGAAGGCCCCCATATGCTCGCGTGCAGCCGGGCGTTGCTGGACTGGGCGGTCCGCAGAGCCGTGCTGGACCACACCGGGGTCGAGTTGCGCAAGGCACAGGTCCTCGAACTCACCGGCCGCAGCGGGCAGGTCACCGGCGTACGACTGTCAACTCCGGGCGGCAGCACGGACCTTCAGGCCGATTTCGTCGTCGACGCCAGTGGGCGCGGCTCACGGGTCACGCACTGGCTGGAGCGCCTCGGGGTCACCGGCATCCCCGAGCGGACCGTGGACGCCGGGCTCGTCAACGCCACCCGCGTCTACCGGGTGCCCGAGGGCGCCGAACGGTTCCCGCTGACCGTCGTACAGGCCGATCCGTACGCGAACCGGCCGGGGCGCAGCGGGATGGTGCTGCCCATCGAGGGCGGCCGGTGGATGGTCAGCCTCGCCGGCACCCGGGGCGGTGAGCCGCCGTCCGACCCGGAGGGCTTCCTGCGCTACACCCTCGGCCTGCCGCACCCCATCGTCGGGCAGCTCATCTCCGGTGCGGAGCCACTGACCGACGTACACATCAGCCGCAGCACGCACAACGCCCGGCGGTACCTCGAGAAGGTACGCGACTGGCCCGAGGGTTTCGTCGTCCTGGGCGACGCGCTGGCCACGTACAACCCGGCGTACGGGCAGGGCATGTCGGTGGCCGCGCTCGGCGCGCGGTTCCTGGGCGAGGAGGTCCGGCGCGGCGGGCTGGGGGCGGCCGGGCTGGCGCGGCGGGTGCAGCGAGGGGCGGCGCGGTCTGTGGACGCGGCGTGGGCGATGGCGGTGGGGCAGGACATCTGGTACCCGGAGACGCGGGGCGGGCGGCCGAACGCGGCGGACCGGTTGGTGACCCGGTACTCACGGCGGCTGACGAAGGCGGCCACGGGGTCGTACCGGGCGGCTTCGGCGCTGTGGGACGTGACCAGTCTTACGGCGGGTCCGGAGCGGCTGCTGCATCCGGCGACGTTGCTGGCGGTGCTGAACGGGGCGCTGCTGCCGCGGTTGGAGGGGCCGCCGTTGACCGCGGAGGAGTGGGGGGTGCTGCGGGGGCTGGAGCGGGCGGCCGTCTGAGTACGGGCCGACGTGGGGGCGGGGGACCCCCGTCGCCCACCCTCCCCCAGCACCCCGGCGGCACTACTGCCCGCGGTTGCGCCGCTAACCGGCGAACGCCGGCTGCGTCAATCCCTTCCCGGCCCCCCGCACCACCAGCAACGACCCCGCCACCGGATCCGGCGAGGAAAGACCCACCCGGGCCGTGGTGACGTACAGGTCCGCCAGGTCGGCGCCCCCGAACGCGCAGGCCGTCACCCGAGGTGTCGGCAGCTCGACGACCCTGTCCAGCTCGCCGCCGGGCGTGTAGCGGCGCACCGCCGCCCCGTCCCACAGCGCCACCCACACGCAGCCGTCGGCGTCGACGGTGAGGCCGTCGGGGAAGCCGGCGCCGTCCTCGATCTCGACCAGCGGACGCCGGTTGAGGGGCCGGCCGTTCTCGAAGTCGAAGACGTCGACCCGGCGGGTCGGGGAGTCGATGTAGTACATCAGGCGGCCGTCGGGGCTCCAGCCCGTGCCGTTGCTGACCGCCACGTCGTCGAGGACGGTCTCGGCCGTGCCGTCGCCGGTGATCCGGGACAGCGTGCCGCCGCCGGGTGCCTCGTCGTAACGCATGGTGCCTGCCCACAGGGAGCCGTCGGGGGCGACGGCGGCGTCGTTGGCGCGGCGGCCGGGGACCGGGTCGTGGTGCAGCCAGCGGAAGGTGTCGTCGGGGTCGAGCAGGCCGACGCCGTCCCGGAGGTTGAGGACGAGGCCGCCGCCCGCGCGCGGCTTGACCGCGCCGACGTGCTGCTCGGTGGTGCGGGTCGTCCGACGGCCGGAGCCCGGGTCGTACGTGTGGATCCGCGAGCCGAGGATGTCGATCCAGAGCAGCCGGCCGGCCGCCGCGTCCCAGGTGGGGCCCTCGCCGAGGGTCGCCTCCGCCCGTACCGCCACCTCGTAGGTGTACGTCATGCCACGCTCCGGTATCCGAGACGCTCCGACAGTTCGGCGGCACCCTTGGCGGCGAGCTGCTCCAGCTCGACGCGGCGCTCGTCGCTCCAGCGGATCATGGGCACCGAGATGGACAGCGCGGCGACGACCCGGCCGGTGCGGTCCTGCACGGGCGCGGCCACGCAGGAGACGTCCGGGTTGGACTCGCGGTTCTCCACCGCTGTCCCGCGCCGCCGGATCTCGGCCAGGGCCTCGCGCAGGGCGTCCGGATCGGTGATGCTGTTGGGTGTCATCGCGATCAGGTCGGCGCCGTCCGGGATGCGCGAGGTGAGCTCGTGGTCGGGCAGGGAGGCCAGCAGCATCTTGCCGACGGAGGTGCAGTGGGCGGGCAGCCG
The DNA here is from genome assembly GCF_044459385.1 of Streptomyces sp. NPDC050287. NCBI lineage: Bacteria > Bacillati > Actinomycetota > Actinomycetes > Kitasatosporales > Streptomycetaceae > Streptomyces > Streptomyces sp. NPDC050287. The sequence goes on from NZ_JBITIY010000001.1 coordinate 949,170, forward strand.
GCGCCCGGCCGCGGAGACCATCCGTACGGCGTGTGTGGAGTCGACCTTGGCGATGTAGATGACGTCGGTGCCCTCGAGGATCGCCACGTGCACGGTCTCGTCGCAGGTCTCGGCGACGGAGCGGGCGACGTGCTGGCCCTCGGCGGCGAGGTCGAGCTGCTCGGAGTACCGGCTGCCCAGCTGGTAGGGGCGTACCCCGAGCCGGTAGCGGCCGGGCTGGCCGGGCACCTGCACGATGTACGACCGGGCGGCGAGCGTGGTGACCAGCTCGTGCACGGTGGTGCGCGGCAGCTGCAGCCGGCGCACGATGTCGGGGGCGGACAGTGTTCCGTCCCCGTCGAGAAAGAGCTCGAGAATGTCGAGAGCCCGGGTCACGGCAGGTACCAAGCGTCCCACGACCGGCCCCCTCCCTTTGCGGCTAAGGCGTCTGCGTTCGAAATTTCAACAGACGATCGGCATGACGAACACAGGCTAGTCATAGAGCGTTTGCCCGGGCAATGGGCATGCGCCGTCACTTCCGCCTCACAGGTACAACCTTTTCTCCGCTCCGGGGTCTTACCCGTGAAGAAACGGTGACGGTTTTTGATCACCTGAGCTCCTTGGGGGAGCCGGCCGAGCCGTCGAGCTATGGAGTGGTTGATCATGCGGGATTCTCTTGAGTTACGCCGTGTCCGTCTGAGACGTGGTGCGGCGACGGTCGCCCTGCTGGCGCTGGGCGCCGGGGGCAGTTGGGCGGCGGTGCCCGCGGCGGCCGCCGGCACAGCGGCGGCGGGCGACGCGTGCGTGCCGACGGCGGGCTTCACGGGCTGCCGGTTGTTCGACTTCACGGGAGACAAGGCCGCCTTCCAGGTCCCGTCCGGCGTGCACACGCTGGACGTGCGGGCGTGGGGGCAGGGCGGGTGGGGCGGCCACAGCGTGAGCGGCGGTGCGGGCGGGTACACCGCGGGCACGCTGAAGGTCACGCCCGGTGAGCCGCTGTCCGTCGCGGTCGGCGGATACTACTACGGGAAGTCGTTCGGCGACGCGCTCGGCGGTGCCGCCGGTGGCGGCGATGCCAAGCCCGGCGGCAACAGCAGCGCCATCCGTACCAGCGGCGGCGAGGCACTCGTCATCGCCGGCGGCGGAGGCGGCTCCGGCGGCAGCCTGGGCCCGGGTTGGGGCGGTGCCGCCGGTGGCGACGAGGGTCAGGACGGCTCCGAGTCGGGCTTCGGCGGCAAGGGTGCCGACAAGGGCACCGGTGGCGCGGGGGCCGGCAACGGCGCGGCGGGGGCCGACGCCACCGCGGGTGGCCGCGGCGGTGACGGCGGCAAGGCCGGTAACGGCGGTGGCGGCGGCGGTGCCGGCTATGCGGGCGGCGGTGGCGGGGCCGGCTCGGAGGACTTCAAGGCCAGCGGCAGCGGCGGCGGCGGCACCGGCTACACCAGCCCCGACCGGGTGACCGACGCGCGGATGGTCAGCGGTGTCCGTAGCGCGCCTCCCGCGAAGGACGACCCGTTCTGGTCGGGACCGCCGGAGCCGGAGACCCAGGGGGTGGCCGAGGGCGGCGGCAACCTCATCGGCGGCAACGGCCGCGTGGTCATCCAGTGGAAGGGTGCCGTCGCGCCCGCGACACTGAGCCCGGCCTCCGCGGCGGAGCAGTCCGTCGAGCCGGGTTACGAGGTCCCGCCGACTGCCGCGGTGGTCCGGGACAAGGACGGCGACCCGGTCGAGGGTGTCTCGGTGAAGTTCGCGATCGACGACCCCCTGAAGCGGGACCTGACCTTCGGCGAGCGCGAGAACAGGACGTCCGTCGTGCTGGCGACCGACGCCCAGGGCCGCGTGCAGACGCCCACCATCTACACCGGCGGCCAGAAGGGCGACTTCACCATCCACGCGACGGCGCCGGGCGGTCTCTCGACGGACTTCGTCGTCCACGTGCGGAACCTGGCGAACGAGGTGAAGGTCCTCGCGGGCGACAAGCAGCAGGCCGAGCCCGGTCAGCCCTTCCCCGAGGTGCTCCAGGCCCTGGTGACCGACGAGGGCAAGCCGGCCGCCGGTGTGAAGGTGAACTTCCTCGTCCACGGCAGCAGCGCGGGGCTCCCCGAGTTCGAGGGCAAGTACGCGGGCGCCCGGGAGACGGCCGACGCCGAGGGCAAGGTCAGCTCGCGGGAACTGGTCGCCGGTGACGAACTCGGCACGTACACCGTCACCGCGTCCGTCGACGGCGGCGCGTCCGCCACCTTCACCGTCGAGGTCGTCGAGAAGGTCGAGACCGACCCGTCCGCGTCCCCCAGCCCCACCCCCAGTCCGTCCGGCTCCGCCGACGGCGTCACGGGCGGCACGAGCGACGGCAACGGTTCCGGCGGCACCGACACTGACGGTTCCGGTACCGGCGGCTCCGGCAACGACAACACCTCGCCGCTCTCGGGCGGCCTGGCGAGCACCGGCGCGGGCGGCATCGGCCTGATGCTGGGCGCGGCGGCGGCCCTCGCGGCGCTGGGTGTCGCGGCGGTCCGTCTCTCGCCCCGGCTGCGGGTGAGGCTCCAGAACCGCCGGTGATCATCCGAGCCGGGCGGTCTTACGGCGGCCGGGGTGCGGGGCACGTGTCCTTCATGGGTACGCGCCCCGCGCCCCGGTCGTCTCACGTTCCTCCCCGCCCCCGCGTCTCCCCCAAAGTCCCCCGCAACCGCTGTGCCCGCAGCACCAGTTCGAGTTCGAAGCGGCGGTCCGGGTCGTCGATCTCGGCGCCCCACAGCTCGCGGATCTGCCGGAGCCGGTAGCGGACGGTCTGCGGGTGGACGCCCAGCCGGGCCGCCACCTCGGGCGCGCCGCCCCGGGTCTCCAGCCAGGCCAGCAACGTCTCCGCGAGGCGCCGGCCGTGGGTGGGGCCGCAGTGGGTCAGGGGCGCGAGGCAGCGCAGGGCGAGGTCGTCGATGAGTTCCTCGGGCTGGAGCAGGACGAGCGCCTCGGTGTGCTCGGTGCAGTGGAGGACCTCGCCCGCCGGAAGCAGTCCCCGTTCCATCAGCCCTACGGCCGCCTCGGCCCAGCGCAGCGACTTGCCGGCGTCGGCGAGCGGGACCGGCGGGCCGATCGCCCCGGCCCAGCCGGTCAGGGCGCGGTGCAGCAGTTCGGGGCGGCCGGCGGCGTCCGGCTCGGGCACGACCATCCGGGGCTGCTCGTACTCCATGTCGAGCAGGACGCCCTGCCCGACCGCGGGTGCCACCGCCTCCCGTGCCGGGCGCAGCAGGACGCCGACCGCGACCTTCTCGGGCAGCGGCCAGCCGATCCGGGCGGCCCGTTCGGTGAGGGCGTCGGCCGGGTCGCCGCGGTGGTGCTCGGCGAAGATGAGTTCCATCAGGCGGCGCTGGAGCCGTAAGCGTTCCCCGGCCTGTCTGGCCGCCGCCTCCGCGTAGCCGCGTACGGACTGGTCGACGAGGCCGTCCAGGTACTCGTAGCCCGCGTCCACGAGCTCGTACATCGCGGGCGGCGGGATCTCGACGCGCTGGCCGATGTCGGCGAAACGGCGCCAGGCCAGCCGTACGCCCATGCGGTAGATCGCCTGGAGCGAGTCGAGACTGCGGCCGCCCAGGCCCTCGCCGCGGCCGAACTCCTGGAAGACGCCCGGCGGTACGGTCGGGCGGCCCGACGAGTAGTCGGAGTTCTCCAGGTGCTGGACGAAGACCTCGATGGCGCGTCGGATGCCGACCAGGGCCATGGGTTCGCCGGACTCGTCGAGGACGACGGGCAGATGCGGGTACTCGCGGCGGATCTCGCGCAGGATCTCGTCGGCGAGTTCGGGTGCCTCGGCCATGGCGATCGCCGCGAACTGGCGTACCTGGAGACGAGGGACGTCGTGCCAGGCCGAGCGGGTGGTGACGGTTGCCGGGCGGGCGGGCACGGGTCAACTCCCCTGGCCTGCTTGCTCGTACGTGATCAAGGGTGTGTTGGGCTGGTCGGGCGTGGCCTCGAGCAGCGCGACGACGCCGAGTGCGGCGCCCACGGCGAGGGCGGCGGCGAGCACGACGGTCAGTGCGGCGGCGAACAGTCTGGACATCGCAGGGTCAGCCTCTCTGTCCGGCCTGAAATCCGGACGTCGTACCCACCCGGCGTCCCACCCTGCCTGAAGGCCCCAGTGTCGACAGGAGATTGACACTCCGTCAAGAGGCGCCTACGGTCCTCGGCCCATAGAGCGGCCCGAACTCCTCATCCCACCCCCCTGGAGTAGCCGGATGCGCCGTAATGCCTCACCACTTTCCCTGATCCTGCTCGGCCTCGGTACGTTTCTGCTGGTACTGGCGCCCCTGCTCGCCTGGTACGTCGAGCCGCGCGCGGCCGTGAACCCCGTCGACATCGACACCACCGCCGTCTACAAGGGCACCGGCAGCGTCTTCGACACCGAGGAGCTGGAGACCGTGTCCGACCAGCGGATCACCGTCACCCAGCGGGTGCGCGGCAACGTGGCCGAAAGCGAGCGCAGCGGCCGGGCCGCCGTGTGGGACGTGACGACCACGGTCGACACCGACGCCTCGTTGCCGGCCGCCGACCCGCACGACGCGCTGGAGTTCATCCCGCACCGCTGGGTCATGGACCGCAAGACCACCAAGCCCGTGCACTGCTGCGGGGAGAAGCCCTACATCGAGGGCGAGGCCTATCTGAAGTTCCCCTTCGACGTGCACAAACGCTCGTACCAGTGGTGGGACAACTCCCTGGGATCCACGGTCACCTTGCGCTACGGCGGTACCAAGAAGGTCCAGGGGTACACGGGTTACCGGTTCACCGGGACGGTCGCGCCGGCGAAGGTCGGCACCCGGCTGGTGCCGGGCAGCATCGTCGACCAGCCGAACCGGCCGCAGGTGCTGGCGGAGGAGTGGTACTCCAACCACGGCATCGAGCTCGTCGTCGACCAGGCCACCGGCCGGGTGATCTACGCACAGGTCGGCCCGAAGCGCACGCTGCGGGCGCCCGGCGCGAAGAAGGACGCGGTGGTCCTGCTGGACAGCCGGAAGATCGCCTTCACCACCGGCACGCAGAAGGACGCGGTGCGGCAGGCCGAGCGGGACAGCGGCCAACTGCGCCTGCTGGGCGAGACCTTGCCGATCGGTGCCGCTGTGACCGGATTCGTCCTGGCGGCCGTGGGAGGCGTTTTGGTGCTTCGGGGACGCAAGCGCCCTGATTCCCCGGAAACTCCCGAGATGCACCGAGTTCCCGTCACGATGTGACGTGACGTCAGCTCTAATAAAGCCGGAAATTGTCACCTGCGTGAGTAGCCGTGACGAACGGGTGGGCGAAAACTGTCCACCCCACCCGAGCACAGACCGTCCACACCCACCACGCAGAAACCTCGGAAACCCCCCACAGGAACACACCCTCACCCCCACGCTGAGTTCCGCACCCTGAGACGAGTTGGAGCACCCATGCCCCAGCACGTGCCGTCCTCGCTGCACCCTCCGGTTGCCCGGATGGCGCAGCACCCCTCGGCGCTCCCCCCACCCCCACGCCGAGTCGTTTTCCTCGCCCATCGAGATCTGCACAACCCGGCCGCCGGCGGCTCGGAGCTGCTGGTCGACAAGCTCGCCGACGGTCTGACCCGGCTCGGTCACCAGGTGACCCTGCTGTGCGGAGGGCCGGCCTCCTCTCTCGGCTCCGCCCGAGCGGGAGGGGCCCCCGTCCGCGACTACCGGGTCGTGTCGGCGGGCGGCGAGTTCGGTCACTATCTGCGCGCCCGTTCCGCCTTCGCCCGTCAGGTCGGCGAGACCGACCTGCTGGTCGAGGTCTGCGACGGGATGCCGTATCTGGCGCCCCTGTGGCATCGCGGCCCCACGCTGTGCCTGGTCAACCACGTCCACACCGATCTGTGGAAGATGCGCTTCGGAGGGCCGCTGGCCCCGGCCGCCCGGATCGGCCGAAGACTCGAACACTGGGCCCTGGCCGGGGCCGCCCAGCACCGCGGTCTGCTGGTCGCCGTCTCCCCGTCCACGGCCCACGCGCTGCGCGCGATCGGCGTCCAACGCGACCGTATCCGGGTCGTGCACAACGGCGTGGAGGAGCCGGGCCCGCGCGCCGAACGCTCCCCCGAGCCCCTGTTCGTCGCGGTGGGCCGGCTCGTCGAGTACAAACGGATCGATCTGCTGCTCCGGCTCTGGGAGCGGGTGCGGCCGGTCACCGGCGGCCGGCTGGTGATCGTCGGCGACGGCCCCGAGCGGGAGCGCCTCGAGCAACTGGCCGGTCCCGGTGTGGAGTTCGCCGGTCATGTCTCCGAGGCGGAGAAGCACCGCCTGCTGTGCGCGGCCTGGCTGCTGCTGCATCCCTCCGCGGTGGAGGGCTGGGGTCTGGTGGTCACCGAGGCCGCCGCGCGCGAGACCCCGTCGATCGCCTTCGACGTACCCGGTCTGCGTGACTCGGTCGTGGACGGTGAGACCGGTGTTCTCGCGGCCGGCGAGTCCTCGTTCGCGGCGGCCTGGTGCACGCTTGCCCTGTCCGGGCACCGGCGGGAGTTGATGGGCAAGGCTGCCCGGGACCGGGCGGCGCGGTATCGGTGGGACCGGACGGTACGGCAGTTCCGGGCGGTGGCCGCGGAAGCGGTGCGGGGTTGGGTGCCGTGACGCCTATACGCCGTGGGGGTCAGGCCGTCTCGCGGGTAGCGGCCGCTTGTGGCTTGTCGCGCAGTTCCCCGCGCCCCTTCAGGGGCGCACCACCGCACGGAGATATGAAGGACCCCTCCCTCAGGCGCTCCCTCGCCCTCTTCCGTGCCTTCCTGCACGAGCAGGACGACCCGGAGGCCTGCTACTCCCTGCTCGCCCGGGACGCGGCCGACCAGGTGGAGGCCTACGACGGTCCGGTCGCCGGCCGTACGGTCGTGGACGTCGGCGGCGGCAGCGGACACTTCACCGAGGAGTTCCGCCGCCGCGGCGCCCACGCCCACCTGTTCGAACCGGACGTCCGGGAGCTGGGCGAGAAGCCGCCGGGCGGAACCGTGATCGCCGACGGGTACCTGCTGCCGCTCTCCGACGGGGTCGCGGACGTCACGTTCTCCTCCAACGTGCTGGAGCACGTGGCCGATCCGCAGACCTTCCTCAGCGAGCTGATCCGGGTGACCCGGCCGGGCGGTCTGATCTACGTGTCGTTCACCAACTGGCTGTCCCCGTGGGGCGGTCACGAGTGGGCGCCCTGGCACTACCTGGGTGCCGAGCGGGCCCGTGCCCGCTACCGGCGCCGTACCGGACGGCCCGCCAAGCACACCCTCGGCGAGAACCTGTTCGCCGTGCACATCGGCCCGACCCTGCGGCAGGTGCGCGCCAGAGACGACGTCCGGGTCGTCTCGGCGCGCTCCCGCTACTGGCCCTTCCTCGCGGAGACCGTCGTCAGAGCCCCCGGGATCCGCGAGGTCGCCACCTGGAACCTCCTCCTCATCCTCCGGCGGTGTCCACCATGACGACGTCCACGGTCCAGACCCCTCCTCCGGCGGCGGTCCCCACCACCGCGATCATGTCGGGCCCTCCCCAGGGCCCGAGGTCACGGCGCTGGCTGCTGGGGTTCTGGGCCGTGGTCTTCGTGCTGTTCCTGGCGGTGCACCCGGGCCGTCAGACCTTCGACACCAAGCTCGGCGTCACCACCGACCCGGGGCGGTTCCTCGCCGATCTGGGCCAGTTGTGGCACGACCAGGGTTCCTTCGGCGGGATCCAGGACCAGTACGTCGGCTACCTGTGGCCGATGCTGCCGTTCTACTGGCTGGGTCACGCCGTGCGGCTGCCGGTGTGGCTGATCGAGCGGCTGTGGCTGTCGCTGATCGTGTCGGTAGCCTTCTGGGGCGCCCTTCGGCTGGCCGAACGCCTGCGTGTGGGCACCGGTGCCTCCCGTCTGCTCGCGGCGGTGGCGTACGCCCTGTGGCCGGTGTTCACCATCGTCGTCGGCTCCACCTCGGCCGCCGCGCTGCCCGGCGCGTTCCTGCCCTGGGTGCTGCTGCCGCTGACCGACGAACGCTTCAGCGCCCGGATCGCCGCCCTGCGCTCAGCGCTGGTCGTCCCCTTCATGGGCGGCGTCAACGCGTCCTCGACGCTGGCGGCGCTGCTCCCGGCCGGTCTCTACCTGCTGTCCCGTCCCCCCGGCCCCAGACAGCGCAAGCTGATCGCCTGGTGGGCGCCGGGCGTGCTGCTGGCGACGGCCTGGTGGTGGATCCCGCTGCTGCTGCTCGGCTTCTACGGCGAGAACTTCCTGCCGTACGTCGAGAACGCGCGGACCACCACCGAGACCATGTCGGCGACGGAGGCCGTGCGCGGCGGCGGGAACTGGGTGGCCTATCTGCACCTGGGAGAGGCCTGGCTGCCGGCGGGCTGGACGGTCGCCTCCTCGGTGATCGTCATCCTGTGCTCGGCCCTCGCGGCCGGACTGGGCCTCGCCGGCCTCGCCCGCCGGGACCTGCCCGAACGCCGCTGGCTGGTGCTGACCGTGCTGACGGCTTCGCTGGTCCTGCTCGCCGGATACGGCGGCGCGTTCGGCGCCCCCTTCCACGGGGCGGTGCAGGACTGGCTGGACGGCGGGCTGGCTCCCTTCCGCAACATCTACAAGTTCCAGGTGGGCCTCGCCCTCGCCCTGGTGCTGGGCCTGGCCCACGTGGTGGGTGTGGCCGGTGAGCAGCGCGGCGCCCGTCGGATCCGGGGCCGCCGGTTCGCACCGCTGATCGCGGCGGTCCTGATCCTGCCCGGCCTCCTGTGGCCGTATCTCAACGGCTCGATCCTGAACCCGGGTTCCTTCCAGGAGCTCCCCAAGTACTGGCAGGCCACCGCCGACTGGCTGCACAAGTACTCCCCCGACTCCCGTGCCCTGGTCGTCCCGGCGACCGCGCACGGCATCTACACCTGGGGCTCCCCCATCGACCAGCCCCTCGACGTGCTCGCCGACTCCCGCTGGGCGCAACGCGACTACGTGCCCTTCGGCACCCCCGGCAACCGGCGCGCCATGGACGCGGTGGAGGGGGCCCTGCTCACCGGCGGCGAGGTCCCGGGACTGACCGACTACCTGAGCCGGGCGGGCGTCTACTACGTCGTCGTCCGCAACGACCTCGACCCGGACCAGATCGGCAACGTGCCGACCTCGACGGTGAAGCGGACCCTGGAACAGTCCGGCTACCAGCGGGTGACGGGCCTCGGCCCGCTGATGACCGGCGGCCGGATCGCCGAGGACACCCCGCTCCAGGTGGAGGGCCTGTACCCGAGGCAGCGGGCGGTGGAGATCTACCGTCCGGCGAGCGAGGACGTCCCGCGTCCGGGGCAGGCCGGGCTGGCCCCGGTCGCCGACACGGCGGTGGTCTCCGGCGGCCCGGAGGCCCTGCTGCCCCTGGCCACCGAGCTGCGGGGCCGGTCGACCGTCCTGACCGGCGACAACCACCCCGGTCTCGGCACTTCCCCGCTCCAGATCGTCGGCGACGGGCTGCGCCGCGCGGACACCCGCTTCGGCCTGGTCAACGCGAACACCTCGTACACGTACACCCGCGACGAACGCAACGCGTCCGGCGCCGCCCAGGACGCCGGTGAGAAACCGCACCAGATCCTGCCGACCGAGGGCGTGGACCACCAGACGGTCGCCGAGTTGCGCGGTGCCCGCTCGGTCACCGCGTCCTCGTACGGCAACTGGCTGTTCCATCTCCCCCAGTTCGACCCGGTGAACGCCTTCGACGGCAATCCGGACACGGCCTGGGCGGAGGGCGTGGCGGGCTCCCCGGACGGCCAGTGGCTGCGGATCGCCTTCACCGACGACGCGTACGACATGCCCTCGTCGTTCAAGGTGACGCCGTTGCCGCAGGAGAGTGTGCGGTCGGCGGCGACCCGGGTGCGGGTGGAGACGGAGAGGGGGTCACGCAGCAGCCTGCTGCGCCCGGACGGCTCCACGCAGAGCATCAAGGCGCCCCCGGGCGAGACGAGCTGGATGAGACTGACGATCACCGACTCGGAGGCCCGGCGCACCGGTCTGGCGGGCGCGGGCTTCTCGGAGATCGACCTGCCGGACGTCCAGGTGACCCGGCTGCTCCGGCTGCCCACGGACGCCGGCGGCACGGACGCCTCGAACGAGATCGTCTCCCTGCACCGCACCGCCGACCCGGCCGGCTTCTCCCCGACGGGCACCGAGGCGGGCCTGCACCGCACCTTCACGACCGCCACCGCGGGCACGTACCGGATCAAGGCGAGCGCGGTCCCGGTGACCGGCGAGGAACTCGACCGGATGCTGTACCGGGTCGCGCCCGATCAGCAGAACCGCATCACGGCGACCGCCGACTCCACGGCGATGCTGGGCGCGGGCCTGTCGGCGCGCAACCTCACGGACGGCGATCTGACCACGGCGTGGATCGCCGGCGACCGCCCGACCATCCATCTGCGCTGGACCGGCAAGCAGCCGGTCGGCGAGATCGTGCTGGCCGCCGCGGGCGGCCTGTCGAGCCGGCCCACCGAGGTGGACATCAGCTCGCCCGACGGCGCGGCGATCGCCGGCGTCGACGCGAACGGGGCGGCCCGCTTCCCGGCGATCACCACGGACCGCCTCGACATCACCATCACCGAGACCGCTCCGATGACCCTGCACAACCCGGTGGCCGACGAGGACCTGCAACTCCCGGTCGGCCTCACGGAGGCGTACCTCCCGGCCCTCGACAGTTACCGCACGCCCCAGCCGAAGCCCACCCGCACCTTCTCCCTGCCGTGCGGGCAGGGCCCGGTGCTCGCGGTGGACGGCGAGCTGTACCGGACGAGCGTGCGGGGACGGATACGCGACCTCACGGAGCGCCGCCCCGTGGAGGTGACGCCCTGTCAGTCGGGTGAGTCGGCGACAGGGCTGGAGCTGTCGGCGGGCTCGCACCGGGTCGAGGCCGGCGACGCCGGCCCCCTGACCCTGACCGACGTGACGCTGACCCGCGGCACGCTGCCGCAGGCGTCATCCGCGAGCCGTGAACTGCGGGTACGGGACTGGCTCGGCGACCGCCGCGAAGCCACCGTCGGCTCCGGCGCGGCCTCCTACATGACGACGTACGAGAACTACAACGACGGTTGGCGAGCCACCCTCGACGGCAAGGAACTCACACCGGTACGGCTGGACGGCTGGCAGCAGGGCTGGCGGATCCCGGCGGGCGCTGGCGGCACGGTCAAGCTGTCCTACGAACCCGCGACCACCTACGACGCCGGCCTGATCGGCAGCGCGGTCGCCCTCGCCGCCCTGCTGGGCCTCGCCCTGTGGCGTCGCAACGCCCCCAACCCGGACGACCCGCAACCCCTGCCGGCCGCGCCCGGCCTGTGGCTCGGCACGGTGGCGCTCACGCTGGTGGGCGCGGTGATCGCCGGCTGGTTCGCCCTGCTGGTCCCGGCCCTGGCCCTGCTCGCGTACCGCCGCCACGCCCTCCTCGTCCCGATCGCGTTCGTCGCCCTCGCGGGGGCGGGCATCGCGGCGGCGACGGGAGCGGGCGAACCGGTGGGCGCTCAGGAGGGCGCGTTCGGGCACGCGGCTCAACTGCTGGCACTGATCGGGTTGTTCGCGGGACTGGTGGGCGTGGCGGAGCCCGGTGACCGAGACCGCGTCCGCGAGGGTGACCGCGCCGCCGGGCCACCACCGGAATCAGAGGCGCCGACCGAGCAACTGCCCCCGGTCGAGGCCGGGAAGGGGAGGCCCGAACCCGTATGACGACCCGTACGCCGACCACGCGCATCCCGTTCCCGGTGGTGGACGAGGTGGCCCGCCACTGCCTCCAGGACGAGGAACCGGAGACGGTCCACATCGAGGTCCACCTGCCGGGCCGGCTGGACCCGGCACGCTTGCGAAAAGCCTTCACGGAGGCGCTGCACCGGCACCCGCGCATCCTCATGCGCCAGGCGCCCGGACGCTGGTACCGACGCCGCTACGAGTGGGAACTGACGGCGGAACCGGACGTGGAGGTGGTGAGCTTCCCGCCCCCGGGAAGGGACGCGCTGCGGGACGCACGGACACGGGCCCTGGTGGAGGCACCGCCGCTGTCGCTGTCGCCGCCGATCCGGCTCGAGGTGGTGGAGGGGGCGGGGTCGGTGGAGGGCAGCGAGGCGAGTGACGTGGTCGGCGCCACCCGTGCGGGGAGCCGGAGCTCGCACGTGGGTTCGCCCACCCGCGCCGGCGGGGTTCCGGTGAGCTGCTCCAAAGGCACCGTCCTCTTCCTGACCATCAACCACACCGCACTCGACGGCCCCGCCTGCCTCCGCGTCCTGGCCACCGCGGCGGAGCTGTACGGCGGCCAGGACAACGCCCCCGCCACACCTCCCGTACGCCCGCCGGAAGCCCCCCAGAACCAGCCCCCCGCCCCCTCCAACTGGTCCCGCCCCGCGAGGGTCGCCCCCGGCTCCCCCGAACCCTCCCCCGGCAACGGCCTGCTGGTCACCGAGCTCCCCCTCCCTCACCGCCCCAAGGGCTCCCCCTACACCGTGAACGACCAGCTCATGGTCACCACGGCCCTCACCCTCACCCACTGGAACAGGGAGCACGGCGCTCCTCCCCGCCCCCTGCGCGTCACCATGCCCGTGGACGACCGCCCACGCGACGCCTCGATGCCCATCGGCAACGGCACCCGCCTGGTGGAAGTCCCCTTCGACCCGGCCGAGTTGGCCCACGCCACCCCCACGGACATGGCCGCACTCCTGCACCGCACGGCGACCCGTACCCGCGCCCTCAAGTCCCTCCCCCGCCCCCAACTCGGCCACGGTGCCTCCCTCCTCACCGCCCCGGTCACCCCCGTGGCCTGGCGGGCGGCCCTCACCCGGGGGCTGCGGAAGGCGGCGGCCCCGTGGACGTCGACGACCCTGCTGAGCAACATCGGCCGGATCCCGTACCCGTTGGACTTCGGTGAGGAGGCCGGCCGCGCGCACGCCGTCTGGTTCTCCGCGCCCGCCCGTATGCCCCGCGGCCTGACCGTCACCACGGCCTCCACGGCCGGCCGCCTCCACCTGGCCCTGCGCTGGTCGCGCTCCCTGCTCGGCCACGGCGACGGAGCCCATCTCCGCGACCTCTTCGAGCACTACCTGCACACCACGGAGGTCGGTCCATGACCACCACCGCCCACCAACCCCCGAAGGAACTGCGGGACTTCTACGAGGATCCCGCCGTCCCGGTCGCCTCCGGCACCCCCCGTTCCCGCCGCCAGGCCCGCATGCTGGCGGCCGCTCTCGGTCCGGGCACCGGCACGCACGCGGCCCGTACCGTGCTCGACATCGGCTGCGGCGACGGCACCGCCGCGGCCACCGCCGCCCCGCTCCTGACCGGCCACCGCGTCATCGGCGTCGACTGGTCCCAGGACGCCCTCAGACGGGCCCGCGCCCACCTGACGTACCCGATCCGCGGCGAACTCACCGGCCCCGGGCTGCCGTTCGCCACCGGCTGCGCCGACGCCGTGCTGTTCAGCGAGGTGATCGAGCACCTCGTCGACCCGGACGCCGCGCTGGACGAGATCCGCCGGGTCCTGCGCCCGGGCGGCCACCTGATGCTGTCCACCCCGAACCTCGCCGCCTGGTACAACCGCGCCCTGCTGCTGGCCGGTGTACAGCCGGTGTTCTCCGAGGTGAGTCTGCGGGCCGTTCACGGCCGGCCGGGGAAGGAGGTCGTGGGGCATCTGCGGCTCTACACCCCGCGCGCCCTGCGGGAGTTCGTCGCCGCCTCCGGCTTCGAGGTCGTACGACTTCAAGGGGCGCCCTTCCACGGCGTACCGCGTCCGCTGCGCCCGCTGGACCGGCTGGCCTGTGCCAGACCGTCCCTCGCGTCGATCCTGCTGCTGCACGCCCGGAAGACGTAGGGGGCGCCGGCGATGTGGTGGGGGGTGGCGGCGGCCCTGCTGGCCAACGTCCTGTACAGCACCGGATTCGTCCTGGAGAAACGGGCGCTCGCGGCGCTGCCCCAGGTGAGCATCCGCCGGCCCGCCCGGCTGCTCGCCCTGGTGCTGCGCAGCCCGCTGTGGATCGGCGGGTCGCTCGCGCTGGCCTCCGGGTTCGGTGCGCAGCTGGCGGTGTACCGGACGCTGCCGATCGCCGCCGCGCAGGGCATCTTCGTCTCCGGTCTTGTGCTGCTCGTGCTGCTGTCCTCGCGGCTGCTCGGCGAGGAGACCACCGGCCGGGAGCGGTACGCGCTGGGCGCGATCCTGCTCGCGCTGCTGATGGTGGTGCTGTCGCTGCGCGAGGACGCCGACCAGGTCAGCCGGCGGGCGCCGTACCCGCTGATCCTGCTGGTGTGCGTGCCGTCGCTGGCGGCGGGCGTGTGGCTGTACAACGCGGCCGAGCGCCGCACCCGGCACCGCCACCGCGCGCCGACGACCGGTGTGGAGTACGGCGTGGCGGTCGGCCTGCTCTACGGCGTCAGCTCGCTCGCCATCAAGGGCGTCTCCAGCTATCTCACGGCGGGCGGACTCGGGGGCGCGATCCTCGGTCTGCTGCGCTCCCCGTACCCGTATCTCCTGGTGTTCACCGGCGCGTTCGGCCTAATCATGTCGCAGGCGGCGCTGCAGCGCTGCCGGGCCTCGCTGATCGTCCCGGTGTGCACGACGGTGACCGCTCTGTTCACGGCGGTGCTCGGCACGCTCTCGTTCGGCGAGGCGCTGCCGCACGAACCGCTCAGACTCGCGCTGCGGCTGGCGGGCGTCGTGCTCGCCGTGGCCGTCCTGCTCGCCATGCCGAAACACGATCCGGCACCCCAACCCCCCATCGGAGCCAAGGAGTTGACTCCACCATGAAACCCGACGACCCGCTGCTGAAGATCCTGGCGTGCCCGCTCGACAAGGGCCCGCTGCACCTCGTCGCACCGGACGGACCGGACCGGGCCGAGCTCCTCTACAACCCGCGGCTGCACCGCCGTTACCCGATCGTGGACGGCATTCCGCAGCTGCTGCCGTCGTCCGGGGAACAGGTGACGGACGACGAACACGAAGCCCTCCTCAAACGGATCACGTCATGACGGGCCCCGCGCGCACCTGGGCCGCCCGGGTGGCCCCGCATCTGCCGAAGCGGCTGGTGGCCGCGGCCGCCCGGGCCGTGTACCCGCGCTTCGAGCCGGAGCTGGCCCGGCTCGCCGACCTGTGCCCCCCGGACTGCGGCACGGCCGTGGACGTCGGCGGCTGGTACGGCCCCTGGACGCGCCGCCTGGCGGGACGGGCCGAGCGGGTGGTGACCGTCGAGCCGGTCCCGCATCTGGCGCGGCTGCTGACCTCGTCGGCCCCGGCGAACGTCCGGGTGGTCCAGGCCGCCGCCTCGGACCGGCCGGGCACGGCCCGGCTGTGGCTGCCGCCGGACGACGCCGGCGACCGGGGCGTGTCCTCGCTGGTCCGCCGGGACATCCACGGCCGCGCACTCGACGTGCGCTGTGTGACCCTGGACGAGCTGGGCCTGCGGGACGTCGGCTTCGTCAAGGTCGACGTGGACGGCAACGAGCTGGCGGTGCTGCGCGGGGCGACCGGCGTCCTGACCCGCGACCGCCCGGCCCTCTTCGTCGAACTGGAGTCCCGTATCCAGCCGATCGCGCCGGTGGTGACGTACCTGTCCCTGGTCGGCTACGACGGCTGGGTGCTGCCCCGCGACACCTGGGTGCCGCTCGCCGACTTCCCGCTGGAGTCCCACCAGTCGACGGCCTCGTACGTCGTCTCCCACGGCCTGCTGCGCCGCGTACTGCCCTTCCGCGACCGTCCCCGGTACGTCAACTCGGTCCTGTTCCTGCCCGACGGCCGCCGTCCCGGCGAGCGGCCGGCCGAGCGGCCGATGCGCCACGATGAACGGCATGCCCTCAGGAAACAGGCCGACTAGCCCTTTCACCCCGCGGGACTTCCAGCTGGTCCTGCTGCGTCGCATGGCCGACCACAACCCCGACCTGGTCGAGGACGCCCGCCGCACCCTGGGCGCCTCGATCACCGACATGCGCGAGGCCAACAAACGCTGGCAGGCGATGCTCCGCTCCCCCCGCGCGCGGGCCGCCGCCTCGCGGTACCGCTCGGTCCTGGGCGAGCCCGAGTCGGTCCTCACCCGCAAGATCGGCGACCTGGAGTGCGAGGCCCGGCTCTGGCCCCTTCCCCTGTGGCCCGACCTCCGCTTCGAGGTGGTCCTCGCCCCGAACGGCGCGGTCTGGAACGAGTGGCTGATCCGCGCCCCGGAAGCCGAGGGCCCTTCGCTGACCACGCTCGACGACCTCACCCCGTGGTCCTGCACGGTCGACGAGGCCGCCCGCGCCTTCGCCCCCGCCCGCCCCCTCCAGGGCACGGCCCCCACCCGCTGGGGCCTGACGTTCACCGCTGCGGACGCCCAGGGCGTACGGCGGGAGGTCGTCGCGGAGTTCACGTGGGGGTTGCTGCAACGGATGGCGGTCGTGGGCCCGGCCCAGAACCACCCGTAGGACAACCGGCACCGCTGTGATCAGCGGGCCTCACCCAACGCCGGCCCCGAATCGGGCGTCACCCTCTGGCGTCGGTTCTCCGCGGGGGCCGGTGAGTTCGCGGGCCGTGTGGTCATTGGAGTTTCCAGGTCTGGTTGTCTCTGCCGTTGCACTCGAAGAGGACCGCACCCGTTCCACTCGCACCCCCGAAAATGTCGACACATTTCTGCGACTGATCAGCCGCCAGTTCCGTACCGGCGAGATGGAACTGCTGGTCGGCGCCCCCGTCGCAGCCGGCCAGTTGGATCTCGGTCCGGTCCTCCGTCGCCCCACCGGCCGCGGTCATGCACTTTCCCGATGAGCGGATGGTGCCATCCGATCGGATCTGCCATTGCTGCACCGCGGAGCCGTCACATGCGGCCTGGAACAACTGTGTCCCCTCGCTCCCGTTGCCGCTGCTCAGGCACTTGCCCGAGGCGGCGACCACGAGGGCACGGCCGAGCGGGGCGGCAGACGTGTCGGGTCCACTCTTGGCGGAGGGGGTTCCGCCGTCCGCGGATTCCGGGAGGGCGGTCTCCCGCGGGGTCCTGGACGTCGCCGGCGGGGCAGCGGACGCCGCAGGCGCGGTGACACGGGAACTCGCGGAGGCTGACGGCGAGGGTGCGGCGGACGCGTCCGGGGACTGCGGCGTGGTGGTATCGCCGGCCACGGGCGGGCTGACCGATGCGCTGGTGCTGTTCTTCTCCGTCGGCGTCACGGGCAGGTCTCGGAGCAACACGGTCGCGATCGATATCGCCGTGACGGCCACGGCGGCAAGTACGACAGGCTTCTTCCACCAGCCCGAGGCCCGCTTCGGCCGCGGGTCCTTCGGAGGGAGCTGCGGGTGTTCCCCGGCCGTCCCGGCAGCGGACACCTCACGCCGTGCGCCGCCCAGGTCCGGTTCGGCATCCAGTTCCGGCTTCGCCGCCGGGGCCGCAGCGTCACCCGCCCCCGCACGGACAGCGGGCGGGGCACCGGCCGAGCCCCCTCCTGCAACCGGTACGCGCAGTAGATTCTCGGCCTCCTCGGCCGAGAGCCGCTCGGCCGGTTTCGCGGCGAGCAGACCCTGGATCAGCGGGGTGAGCCGCCCGGCGCCCCGGACCTCGGGGGCCGGTTCCATGGCGATGGCGTACATCGTCTCCGTCACCGAGTCCCGCAGGAAGGGTGAGCGGCCGTCCACCGCCTGGAAGAGCGTGGCACCCAGCGCCCACAGGTCGGCCTCCGGGCCCGGCGGGGCGCCGACCAGGCGCTCGGGAGCAATGAAGTCGACCGACCCCACCAACTGTCCGGAACGGGTGAGAGCCGAGGCCTCGGAGGCCTGGGCGATGCCGAAGTCGGTGAGAACCACCCGGCCGCCCTGGGCGAGCAGAACATTGGCCGGCTTCACGTCCCGGTGCAGGATCCCGGCCCGGTGCGCCGCCCGCAACGCGGCGATCACCCCACGGCCGATCCTGGCGGCCTCCTCGAGCGGAACCGGACCGTGCGACTCGATCAGGTCACCCAGAGTGATGGACTGCACGTACTCCATGACAATGGCGGGCAGGCCCTCGTCGACCACGACATCGTGGACGACAACAACATTGGGGTGGCTGACTCGCGCGGCGCTACGGGCCTCACGCCGGGTGCGCTCGAAGAGAACAGCGAGTTCGTCGTCATCGAGATGCGGCTGGGGATGGAGCTTCTTGACAGCTACCTGACGGGCCAGGAGATCGTCGTGGGCGCGCCAGACGGTACCCATGCCGCCCCGGCCTATCCGGTCCAGGAGCCGGTACCGCCCCGCGACCAGCCGTCCTTCGTCGGACACCGTGGTTCCCTTCCGCTGTTGCAGGCCCTGACCCGGCCGGCGGCGACACGGGACCCCGTCGGTCAGTGAGCCGGCCAACGCTCCCTCGGCCACCGGCTGTTGAAGAGAGCGCTGTCATTCAAGGGGTGAGCATACGTCTGGGCGAGCACGTGTTCGCGTCGGCCACGCCCACTGTTGTCGCTACCGGACGCCGCTGCGCAAGTACCTGACCGAGCCGGGCGACCACCCACCCGACTCACGGCACATGGCCGTACGCCTGGTGATGGTGGTTCGGCCCGCAGTTTCAGTT
Organism: Streptomyces sp. NPDC050287; assembly: GCF_044459385.1. Classification (NCBI taxonomy): domain Bacteria; kingdom Bacillati; phylum Actinomycetota; class Actinomycetes; order Kitasatosporales; family Streptomycetaceae; genus Streptomyces; species Streptomyces sp. NPDC050287. Next base: position 967,625 of record NZ_JBITIY010000001.1, read on the forward strand.
CCTCGCCCCTGGCACCGGTGGGTTGCAGGACTTCGGCCGGTTGTCAGTGACCCTTGTACGGCGGGAGGTCGTCGCGGAGTTCACGTGGGGGTTGCTGCAGCGGATGGCGGTCACCGGGTAGAGCGGCAGCCGTGATCGCGACGAGGACCTGCCCGGCGGTCGGGAGGGGTCCTGGGAAAGGGCTACAACTCACCTGCGCGCCGCCTCTACGATGGCCCGATGGCGTCGATCAAGCAGGTCCAAATCACCTTCGACTGCGCGGAACCCGAGCGCGTCGCTCGTTTCTGGTGCGAGGTGCTGGGGTACGTCGTACCGCCGCCTCCGGAGGGGTTTGCCACGTGGGGCGATTTCGACCGTTCTCTGCCGCCTGAGCGTCAGGGTTCGGCGTTCGCCTGCGTTGATCCCTCGGGTGTGGGCCCGCGACTGTTCTTCCAGCGCGTTCCCGAAGGCAAGGTCGTCAAGAACCGGGTGCACCTCGACGTGCGGGTCGGCACCGGGCTCGTGGGGGAAGAGCGCCTGGCCGCCCTCGAGGCCGAGTGCGTACGACTGGTCGCGCTCGGCGCGGTACGCGGGCCACTCCTGCGTGCCGATGGATTCAACGAGTCGTGCCAGGTGATGCAGGACGTCGAGGGCAACGAGTTCTGTCTCGACTGAGTGGCCACGAACGTCGCACCCGAAGGCCGCTGATCCACTGATCCACTGATCCGCCGGCCCGCCGACCCCGGCGCGGCCGGTGGCAGTCGGACGAGGTCCGGCCCATGTGCCCGTCGCCTGCCTTCGTGGACAGAACTCCTGGCTAGGCCGGCCCTTCCCGTTCCGGTACCACTCCCCCGAGGCTCTCCGTGATCGCGCCGGTGGCGGCGACGATGAGGGCGCCGAGTTCCTGGACGCGGTCGCGGGTGACGCGGGCGGCCGGGCCCGAGACGCTGACGGCGGTGGTGACCTCGCCGGTGTGGTCGTGGACGGGGGCGGCCACGCAGCGGATGTCCTGTTCGTTCTCCACGTCGTCGACGGCGTAGCCGCGCCGGCGGATGCGGGCGAGTTCCTCGCGCAGCCGCTCGGGCGTGGTGATCGTGGCCGGGGTGCGGGCGGGCATGCCCGCGGCGATCACCTTCTCGACGACGTCGTCCGGGCTGTGGGCGAGGAACACCTTGCCGGTGGCGGTGCAGTAGGCCGGCTGGCGGTTGCCGATGCGGGAGTGCATCCGGACCGGCTGATTGCTCTCGACCTTGTCGATATAGACGATCTCCGGCGGGTCGAAGGTCACGAGGTGGACGGTCTCACCGCTGTCCGCGGAGAGCCGGTGCAGCACCGGCGAGGTGATCTGCCGGGTGTCGCGCCGCTCCAGGTAGGCCTGGCCGAGCAGCGCGTTCTGGGGGCCGAGACGGTAGCGGCCGGAGTCGGGGTCCTGGTCGACGAGGCGTACGTCCCGCAGCGGGGCGACCAGGCGCAGCACGGTGCTCTTGCTCATCCCGAGGCCGTCGGCGAGGTCGGTCAGCGTGACGCCGTGCGGATGGCCTCGGTCCTCGGCCAGGTACATGAGGATGCCGAGCGCGCGCCGCAGGGAGGAGGAGGCGTTGCGGCGGGCCGGAGGCGTGTCGGGTGCGTCAGTCACATCGGCATCCTAACGTGCTGCATAGCAAAATTCCGTGTTACATATCGAAATCAGCCATTGACGGTCACGAACCCCCGGGGCTAGCTTCAGCGCAAAGTTCTGCGAAATGACGTTTTGCATTGCAGAACACTCCCGCTTCTCTCGGTACCTCCCGAGGTACCCCCTCCCCGATGCGTCACCCTCCCCGAACGGACCCTGCGATGCGACTTCGTCACCGTACCCGCCCTCTGATGATGATTTGTGCCGGTGTGACCGCCGCCGCATTCCTCACCGCCTGCAGCTCCGGCTCCGGCAGTTCGGCCACCAGCGCCCAGAACTCGACCCTCCAGACGGTCATCAAGCGCGGCACGCTGAACGTCGCCAGCTGTCTGACGTTCCCGCCGTTCGGTTCGCTCAGCAAGGACAACAAGCCGCAGGGCTTCGACGTCGACGTGGCCGGCGCGATGGCCAAGGCGCTCGGCGTCAAGGTCAAGGTCGTCGACACGACCTCCGCCAACCGCATCCCCAACCTGCAGACCAAGAAGGTCGACGCGGTGGTCTGCAACTTCACCACCACCGCCGAGCGCGCCAAGCAGGTCGCCTTCAGCGACCCGTACATCGTCGCGGGCGAGGTCCTGCTGGTGAAGAAGGCCAGCGGCATCGCCACGATCAAGGACCTGACCGGCAAGACGGTCGCCGTCACCAAGGGCTCCACCAACGGGGACGCGGTCAAGGCCGGCAACCCCGCCGCGAAGATCCAGGAGTACGACACCTCCTCCGCCGCCGTCCTCGCGGTCAAGCAGGGCCAGGCCGACGCCATGGTCGAGGACTCCAACTTCCTCAACTACCAGGCGAAGGCGGACCCTTCGCTCAAGGTGACCAAGGACTCCGTGGTGCCGCTGGAGTACAACGGCATCGGCGTCCAGCTGGGCGACCCCACCTGGCTGCAGTGGGTCAACACCTGGCTGCGGGAGTTCAACACCTCCGGCGAGGCCAACGCTCTCTACAAGAAGTGGTTCGGCGTCGACCGCGTCTTCCCGCTCAACCCGTCCTACTGAGTTCCGGCTGAGTTCCGGCGGGGGGGGGGGCCCCCGCCCCGGGGGGGCCCCCCCCCCCCCCCCCCCCAGGGGGGGGTGAAAAAACACCCCACAGACGAACGCCCAAC
>NZ_JBITIY010000001.1:970393-1207809 GCF_044459385.1 Streptomyces sp. NPDC050287
CCGCGCGCCCCAAACCGGAGACACATGTTGTGGGTGGGGCGCCCCCGGTCCCCCCCCCACCCCCCCCCCCCCCCCCCCCCCGGGTGGGGGGGGGGGGGGGCCCCCCCCCCCGGGGGCCCCCCCGCCCCACCCGCGACCATGTGGAGGAGTTCCATGCTCACCGACTGGAGCTACGCACTCCAGGACTGGCCCACCTACCTGAGCGCCGCCTGGCTGTCGCTGAGACTCTCGCTCGCCGCCTTCGCCCTCGCCTTCGCGCTCGGCCTGCTCGGCGCCCTGGCCCGCAGGTCCCGGTACGCCGTCCTGCGCGCACCGGCCGCCGCCTATGTCGAGGTCATCCGCAACACCCCCGTCCTGCTGCAGATGTTCGTCGCCTACTTCGCGCTGCCGTCGGCGGGGCTGCGGCTGAGCCCCGTCCAGGCGGGCGTCCTCGCGCTCGGCGTCAACGTGGGCGCGTACCTGACCGAGATCTTCCGGGCCGGCATCCAGGCCGTCCCGTCCGGCCAGCGGGAGGCGGCGCGCGTGCTGGCACTGAGCCCCGCCCGTACCTTCGCGCACGTGGTGCTCCCGCAGGCGCTGCGCAACGTCTACCCGGCCGTGGTCAACCAGCTCGTCCAGATCATCCTGGGCTCGTCGCTGCTGTCCGCCATCTCGGTGCCCGAACTCACCGGCACCTCGATGGTCATCAACTCCCGCACCCTGCTGACCGTCCAGGTCTTCGGCATCGCCGCGGTGCTCTATCTCGTCCTCACCAACCTGGTGGTGCTGGTGGCCGGGCTGATCGGCCGGGTGGCCTTCAAACCACCGCTGCCGACGACCGTACGAGCACGTCCGCCGGCCGCCGTACGCCGGCTGCTGCCCGCGCGGGCCGTGCCCACCGTCCGTAAGGAGGCCGCGTGATGGACTGGTCGGTCATCTGGTCGAACCGCACGCTGTTCACCGACGGACTGTGGGCCACGGCCCTGCTGTCGGTCGCGGCCATCGCCACCGGCACGCTCACCGGGCTCGTCGTCGCGGCCGTACACACCAGCCGCGTCCCGCTGCTCGCCCAGGTCGCCCGGGCCTATCTGGAGGTCTTCCGCGGCACGCCGCTGCTGATACAGATGCTGTTCCTCTACTTCGGCGCGGCCTATCTCAACCTCGCGGGCATCACCGTCTTCGGCGCCGCCCTGCTGGCGCTGACCCTGTATCAGGGCGCGTACATCGCGGAGATCTTCCGGGCCGGCATCGAGGCCGTGCCCCGCGGCCAGTGGGAGGCCGCGCGGGTCCTCGGCCTCAGCCGCACCCAGACCTTCACGACCGTGATCCTGCCGCAGACCCGGGCGATCGTGCTGCCGCCGCTGGTGGGCCAGTACCTCTCGCTGGTCAAGGACACCTCGATCGCCGTCGTCATCGGCTACGTCGAACTCGTGCGCCAGGGCCAGGCGGTCATCGACCGCGCGGGCGACCCGGCGACCACCTATGTCGCGGTCGCCGCCCTGTACTTCGTCATCTGCTACCCGCTGTCGCTCGTCGTGCGGCGGATGGAACGAAAGGCTGTCATCGCATGACGACCACCGAGACCCCCAAGACCGTGGGGAAGACCGTCACGCCCGCCCGTATCGCCCTGTCCGGCGTGCACAAGCGGTTCGGCGCGCTGGAGGTCCTCAAGGGCGTCGACATCGGCGTCGAACCCGGCGAGGTCGTCGTCCTCATCGGCGCCAGCGGCTCCGGCAAGAGCACCCTGCTGCGGATCATGTGCGACCTGGAACGCGCGGACGACGGCGAGGTGTGGGTCAACGGCGTACCACTGCACGACCGCAAGCGGGCACCGGAGATCTTCGGTCACGTGGGCATGGTCTTCCAGCAGTTCAACCTCTTCCCGCACAAGACCGCGCTCGGCAACGTCACCCTCGCCCTGCTCAAGGTCAGGAAGCTGGCGCGGGCCGAGGCCGAGGAGCGCGGGCGGGCCGCGCTGGAGCGGGTCGGACTCGCCGACAAGGCCGACTCGTACCCCGCGCAGCTCTCCGGCGGCCAGCAGCAGCGGGTCGCCATCGCCCGGGCGCTCGCCATGGACCCGGCGATCATGTTCTTCGACGAGCCGACCTCCGCGCTGGACCCGGAGCTGGTCGGCGAGGTCACCGGCGTGATGCGGTCCCTCGCCGAGGACGGCATGACCATGGTCGTGGTGACCCACGAGATGCGCTTCGCGAAGGACACCGCGGACCGGGTCGTCTTCATGGACGGCGGGGTCGTCCTGGAACAGGGCCCGCCTGAGCAGGTGTTCGGCAGTCCGTCCGAGGCCCGCACCCAGCAGTTCCTGCACCGCGTCCTGGACACGTGAGGAAAGCGAAGGTGCCCACCCCTGGCTACGACGTGGTCTGCGTCGGCGAGACCATGGCCGTGCTCAGCCCGCCGGACGCACGGCCGCTCGCCGGCCAGCGCACCCTCGCGCTGACTGTCGGCGGCGCCGAGTCCAACGTGGCCTGCTCGCTGGCCGCCCTCGGGCACCGCGTCGCCTGGCTCAGCCGGGTCGGCGCCGATCCGCTCGGCCGCCGCGTCCTGGACGACCTCACCGCCCGCGGCGTCGACGTCTCGGCCGTGGAGACCGACCCCGAACGCCCCACCGGCGTCTACTTCAAGGACCCGGCCCCCGACCGGACCCGCACCTACTACTACCGCCGGGACTCCGCGGCCACGCTCATGGGCCCGGAACTGGCCCGCCTCCCCCTCCTGCGGGCGGCCCGGTTGCTCCACCTGTCCGGCATCACACCGGCCCTGTCGGACAGCTGCGCCGCCCTGACGGACGCGCTGATCGCCCACCGGGCCGCCCCGGACCCGCTCGTCTCCTTCGACGTCAACCACCGCCCCGCTCTGTGGCGGCACCGCCCCGCCGACGCGGCCCCCGTCCTGCTCGCCCTGGCCCGCGCCGCCGACATCGTCTTCGTCGGCCGCGACGAGGCCGAGACCCTGTGGGGCACCGGCACGGCGGCGGAGGTACGGGGCCTGCTGCGGCCCGCCCGCGTCGTCGTGGTCAAGGACGCCGAGCACGGAGCGACGGCGTACACGCGGGACGGCGAGGAGACCTTCCTCGCCGCGCCCCCGTCCCGGATCGTCGAACGGGTCGGCGCGGGCGACGCGTTCGCCGCGGGCTACTTGTCGGCGACGGTGCTCGAAGGCCTCGGCGCGACGGAGGGCCTGCACCGCGGGCACCGGCTGGCCGCGGCGGCCCTGGTCACCCCGGACGACGTACCGGCGGCCTGATCAGCGAGCCGCCGCGAGGATCGCCGTCACGACCGCGGGCACCGACTCCGGGTGCAGGAACAGGAAGAGGTTGGGCTCCACCAGCTCCAGTTCCATCACCCGGGGCAGGCCGTCCTCCCCGTCGACCAGGTCGACCCGGGCGTACAGCAGCTCCGGCGTGTCCGGTACGGCGGCCAGGGCGCGCTCGGCGACGGAGAGTTCCGCCGGGGCCGGGGTCCACGGCTCCAGTCCCGGGTGGGCGACCTTGTCCGCGTCGAAAGCGGTACCGGGCGCGAGGACGGCCCGCTTGCGGCTGGCGTGCAGCAGCCGCCCGCCGAAGAACTGCAGGGCCCGCTCACCCCGGACATCGATGCCGGCCATGTACGGCTGCACCATCGCGGTGAGCCCTTCCTCGTGCATGCGCGCGAGGTGCCGTACGGCGGTGTCGTGCTGCCCGGGTGTGTAGCGGGCGGCGTACCGGGCGCCCGCGCCGGAGGCCGGCTTGATGACGTACTCGCGGTCGCCGGGGAGGTCTGCGGCGTCCCCCGGCGCGAGGTACCGGGTGGGCACGACGGGCACCCCGGCCGCCGTCAGGTCCCCGAGGTAGCGCTTGTCGGCGTTCCACCGCACGACGTCCACCGGGTTGGCCAGCCGGGTCGCCTTGGCGCAGCGCTCCGCCCAGGCCACGAACTCGGCCGCCCGCCAGCTGTAGTCCCAGGTGGACCGGATGAGGGCGAGGTCGAACCCGCCCCAGTCGACGTCCGGGTCGTCCCAGAACACGCCCTCCGCCTCGGCCCCGCCCGCCCGCAGCGCCTCCAGCAGCACGGGCAGGTCGCGGTCCCTGCTGGTCTCGGGGCGGGGGTCGTAGGTGACCAGGGCTATTCGGGGCACGGCGGGCTCCATCTCTTGTGCGGCTCGACCCGCAGGCTAACCGCCGCCCCCGCAACCACGGCAACCCGTTTGACCTTCCCCCCTTGCGGCGGCCCGGACGACGTCAGCTGTGCGGTCGCGGACGTGGTGGAGACGGCCGCCTAACGCTCCCCGCGCTCGTCCTCCGGACGCTCCTCGTCCGGCTCCCAGTCCAGCAGTCGTACCTTCGCCACCGTGCGGACGTGGTTGCGCATCGCGGTGGCCGCCTGCCGGGGTTCCCGGGCGGCGACGGCGTCCAGGATGGCCTGGTGCTGGGCCAGGGAGCGGGTGGGGCGGCCGGGCTGGCGGAGGGACTCGGTGCGGCTCTCGGCGATCTGGTCGGCGATGGAGCGCATGAACTCGGCAAGCAGGCTGCTGTGTGCGGCCGCCGTCACCGCCGCGTGGAAGAGGCGGTCACCCTCGATGCCGTGACCGTCCGCCCCGATCTCCTCGGCCATGTGCGTGAGCGCGGACCGCATCGCCGTCAGGTCGTCCTCCGTGCGGCGCTCGGCGGCCAGTTCGGCGAGTTTCGTCTCCAGGGCCTCGCGGGCCTCCAGCACGTCCGGGAGCCGTCGGCGCCGCTCGACCATCCGCTCGACCGGCTCGACGTCCAGGCTGTCGCGGACCAGGTACGTGCCTCCGCCGTGCCGCGCCTCCACCAGGCCCTGCACCTCCAGGACCACGATCGCCTGTTTCACGGAGGCCCGGCTGACACCGAGCCGCTGGGCCAGGTCACGTTCCGGAGGGAGCCGGTCCCCGGCCTTCAGGCCGCCTTCGGCGACGTACTGGCGCAGCCGGTCCAGCACCTGCTCGTACAGGCGCTGCTTCGTCATGGGGCGCAGGGCGTCGGTCACGGGGTCCCCCTCTCGTCGGGAGCGTAACACCGGACCCGGCGGTGGCTGAGTGGCTGAGCCAATTCCTGCGCGACCCCTTGACGGGCGCCCCCTGCCCACCCACGCTGATCAGCCAACGCCCCAAGTGGTTCAGCCACTGAGCCACCGGGGGCGTCGCCAGTGCACCCGCAACCGCTCCGGGACCCAACGACGGGAGCCCGTATGTCCCCCGAACTCATCTCGATCCTCGTCCTGGTCGTGGTGTTCGTCATCGCCACCACCCGTTCCGTCAACATGGGCGCGCTCGCCTTCGCCGCCGCCTTCGTGGTGGGGGAACTCGTCGCCGACCTCGACGCGGACGGCATCTTCGCCGGCTTCCCCGGCGACCTGTTCGTCGTACTCGTCGGCGTCACGTACCTCTTCGCCATCGCACGCGCCAACGGCACCACCGACTGGCTGGTGCACGCGTCCATCCGGCTCGTCCGGGGGCGCGTCGCCCTCATCCCCTGGGTGATGTTCGCGATCACCGCCGCGCTCACGGCGATCGGCGCGGTCAGCCCGGCCGCGGTCGCCATCGTCGCGCCGATCGCGCTGAGCTTCGCCGCCCGCTACCGGATCAGTCCGCTGCTGATGGGCGCGATGGTGGTGCACGGCGCCCAGGGCGGCGGTTTCTCGCCGATCAGCATCTACGGCACGATCGTCAACGGCATCGTCGAACGCGAGAAGCTCCCGGGCAACGAGATCACCCTCTTCCTCGCCTCACTGATCGCCAACCTGGTCATCGCGGGCGTGGTCTTCGTCCTGTTCGGCGGCCTGAAGCTGTGGGCACGGGGCGCGGTCACAGCCGACTCAGGCTCCGACGAGGGGGACTTGGCGGAGGACGGTGGTGGGGCCCGTACGGCGGAAACCGGCAGCGGCAGCGGTACCAGCACCGGCAGCGCCACCCGCCCCGCCGCCACCGCCACGCTCGTCGAATCCCGCCCCGACATCCCGGACACCACCCGCCTCACCCCCGCCCGGACCGCCACCCTCACCGCCCTGGTCGCCCTTGTCGTCGCCGTTCTCGCCTTCGACCTCGACGCCGGTCTGACCGCGATCACGCTCGCCGTCCTGCTGAGTACCGCCTGGCCGGAGGACAGCCGCAAGGCGGTCGGCCAGATCGCCTGGTCGACGGTGCTGCTGATCTGCGGTGTCCTGACATACGTCGCCGTCCTGGACGAGATGGGCACCATCACCTGGGCCGGCAAGGGCGTCAGCGACATCGGCATCCCCCTGCTGGCCGCCGTACTGCTCTGCTACATCGGCGCGCTCGTGTCCGCGTTCGCCTCCTCCGTCGGCATCATGGGCGCGCTGATCCCGCTCGCCGTGCCGTTCCTCGCCCAGGGTGAGATCGGGGCGGTCGGCATGGTGGCCGCGCTCGCGGTGTCGGCGACGGTGGTGGACGTGAGCCCGTTCTCGACGAACGGCGCGCTGGTGCTGGCCGCGGCCCCTGACGTCGACCGCGAGCGTTTCTTCCGGCAGTTGATGGTGTACGGAGGGATCGTGGTGGCGGTGGTACCCGCGGTGGCGTGGCTGGTGATGGTCGTGCCGGGCTGGGGGTAGGCCGACCGGCGGCCCCCACCAGCCCGGCAACCGCTGAACAGTTAAGGAGTACGACGCGTGTCCTCTCTCTTCCCGGCCCTGACCGACGGCCGCACCGACCGCCCCGCCCTGCGGTTCGGCGACCGTTCCCTGACCTACGCGGAACTCGCCACCGCGGCCGACGCCGTGGCCCGCCGGCTCGCGGGCCATGCCCGGGTGGCCGTCTGGGCGACACCCGCGCTGGAGACGGCGGTCGCCGTCGTGGCCGCGCTGCGGGCCGGTGCCGCCGCGGTGCCGCTCAACCCGAAGTCCGGGGAGAAGGAGCTCGGGCACATCCTGACCGACAGCGCGCCCGCCCTGGTCCTGGCCGCACCGGGTGACGAACTGCCGTCCGCCCTGCGGGACCTGCCGCGCGTCGATGTCGACGTCGACGCGCGGGCCACCGGCCCCGCCCACGAAGCCACCGACCCCACCCCCGAGACCACCGGCTCCGCCCCCGAGGCCGAGGCGTCCGACGACGACCCCGCCCTCGTCGTCTACACCTCCGGCACCACCGGCCCGCCCAAGGGCGCCGTCCTCCCCCGCCGGGCCGTCGCCACCACCCTGGACGCCCTCGCCGACGCCTGGCAGTGGACCGGCGACGACGTACTCGTGCACGGCCTGCCCCTGTTCCACGTGCACGGCCTGGTGCTCGGGATCCTCGGCCCGCTGCGGCGCGGCGGTTCGGTCCGGCACCTGGGCCGGTTCAGCACCGAGGGCGTGACACGCGAGCTGGAGGGCGGCGCGACCATGCTGTTCGGCGTCCCGACCATGTACCACCGCATCGCGGAGGCGCTCCCCGGCGATCCCGCGCTGGCCAAGGCGCTGAGCGGGGCGCGGCTGCTCGTCTCCGGCTCGGCCGCGCTGCCGGTGCACGACCACGAGCGGATCACGAGCGCGACGGGGCAGCGCGTCATCGAGCGGTACGGCATGACGGAGACGCTCATGAACACCAGCGTCCGCGCGGACGGCGAGCCGCGCCCCGGCACGGTCGGCGTCCCGCTGCCGGGCGTGGAGCTGCGGCTCGTGGAGGAGGACGGCACCCCGATCCCGTCGTACGACGGCGAGAGTGTGGGCGAGATCCAGGTGCGCGGCCCGAACCTGTTCACCGGCTACCTCAACCGCCCCGACGCCACGGCCGCCGCCTTCACCGCCGACGGCTGGTTCCGCACCGGGGACATGGCGGTGCGCGACCCCGACGGTTACGTACGCATCGTCGGCCGCAAGGCCACCGACCTGATCAAGAGCGGGGGGTACAAGATCGGGGCGGGGGAGATCGAGAACGCGCTGCTGGAACACCCGGGCGTCCGGGAGGCGGCGGTCACCGGCGAGCCGGACCCCGACCTGGGCGAACGGATCGTGGCGTGGATCGTGCCCGCGGACCCCGCAGCACCGCCCACGGTGCAGGAGTTGGCCGACCACGTCGCGAGCCGCCTCGCTCCGCACAAGCGCCCCCGTGTCGTCCACCACCTGGCCTCCCTCCCCCGCAACGACATGGGAAAGATCATGAAGCGGGCGCTGACCCGTGACTGACCGCCCGACCGCCCGCGAGACGATCGCCGCTGTCGCCGACGACCTCACCTTCACCGAACTCCCGTACCCGGCAAGGCGGTCCGGCCCCGACGGCCCCCTCTCCTGGCAGGGTTACGACGCCGCCCGTGCCCGCGCCGCCGAACGCACCGGCGAGGAGGAGTCCGTCGTCTGCGGCACCGCGCGTGTCGAGGGCACCCGGGCCGTCCTGCTCTCCTTCGAGTTCGGTTTCCTCGGCGGTTCGCTCGGCGAGCGCACCGGGGACCGCCTGGAGGCGGCGTACACATACGCTCGTGACCACCGCCTCCCGGTGGTCCCGTTGATCGCCACCGGCGGCAGCCGCATGCAGGAGGGCATGCTCGCACTGACCCAACTCCAGCGCGTGGCACGGCAGTCGGCGCTCACCAGAGAGGCGGGGCTGCCGCAGATCGCGGTCCTGCGGGACCCGACGACGGGCGGCGGCTGGGCCACGCTGGGCGCGGGCGCCGACGTGATCCTCGCCCTGCCCGGGGCGCAGGTCGGCTTCGCGGGCTCCCGGGTCCGGCCGCCGGACGCGGACCCGGCGGCGTACACGGCGGAGGCCCAGGTGGCGGCGGGCGCGGCCGACGCGGTCGTGGCACCGCAGGACCTGCGGCGGGCCCTGGGCCGCTGGCTGCGCCTGCTGACGAGCACGTCGAGCGAACCCGCCCCGCCCCCGCCGCCGCTCGGCACGACGGACCTCCCGGCCACCGGCTGGGACGCGGTCCGCCGCGCCCGCGACCCCCGACGCCCGCGCGCCGCACGCTACTTGGACAGGTACTTCACCCACCGTCTCCCGATCAGCGGCGACCGCTGCGGCGGCACCGACCCCGACGGCATGCTGTGCGGCTTCGGCGAGCACGAGGGCCGTACGGTCGCCTACGCCGCACAGACCGGCACGGCGACCCGCCCCGCCGGCTACCGCACCGCCGCCCGCCTGATCCGCCTCGCGGACCGCTTCGGCATCCCCGTGCTGACCCTGGTGGACACCCCCGGCGCCGCCAACGACGCCGAGGCCGAGCGGCAGGGCGCGGGCGCGGCGATCGCGGACGTCTTCGGCGCGGTGGCCGCCGCCCGCACGCCGGTCACCACCCTCCTGATCGGCGAGGGCGGCTCCGGGGGCGCCCTCGCCCTCGCCGCCCCCGGCAACACCTGGGCCACCCCCGACAGCTACTTCTCGGTCATAGCCCCCGAGCCGGCGGCGGCCATCCTCAAGCGCCCGCCGGAGGAGGTGGAGGCGACGGCCGACCAACTCCGCATCCGCCCACAGGACTTGGCCGAACTGGGCCTGATCCGGCATGCCCCACGTGACAACATCGCGTACCGTCCTTGAATCCTCCCCTCCCTGAGGGTGAGGGGATTCCCGGCTCAGGCAGCCTCCTGGAGCAGCGCTCCAGGAGGTCTTGAGCCATCAGCACCAGCGGCACCGGCCGGGTCGAGACCAGCCCGGACGAAGCGCACGCGGGCGGAGTTCTTGTCCCGCGGGGACACAGTGCCTTGGCGCGAACTGACAGGACACAAAGAAACCCCCGTTCAGCCGCTCCCCGCCCGGCCCACCACAAGACGCGTACCCTCCTCCGTCCCCGCAGGATGCGTAGGAGACCGCCACCCGGCGGTCCACCGGTCTGCGCTCTCGGGAGGACCTGCCATGACCGCCAGTCTGGAGCAGCTGCGCCGCTGCCACTTCGCCGTCGACCTGGGTGCGGCGAGGACGCGGGTGTACGTGAAAGGGGCCGGGCTCGTCGTCGACCAGCCGTCCGCCGCCGCCGTGAACACCCGTACCGGCGCTCTGATCGCGGTCGGCGAGTTCGCGGAGAGGATGACGGGCCGTACGCCGGACTACATCCGGGTCGTCAGGCCCGTCTCCGGCGGCACGGTCGTCGACATCGAGATGGCTCAGCGCATGCTGCGGCACCTGCTCGGCGACAAGGTCCGCCGCGCGCTGCGCCGCAAGCCCCGGCTGCGGGCCGCCGCCTGCACCCCGCACGACGCCGACCCGCTGGCCCAGCGCGCCGCCATCGAGACGCTCGTCGGGCTCGGGGCGCGCCGGGTGGAGCTGGTCGACACGCTCATCGCCGCCGCGGTCGGCTGCGGGCTGCCCGTGGAGCGGCCCGAGGCGACCATGATCATGGTGTGCGGGGCCGCGGCCACCCAGATCGCGGTGCTCTCCCTCGGCTCGATCGTCACCGCCGAGCGCATTCCCGTCGGCGGCGAGGCCGTGGACCACGCGATCGTGCAGCACCTGCGGCACGAGCACGAGCTGATGCTGCCCAGCCAGTCCGTACGGCCGCTGCAGCTCGCCCTCTCCGGCAACGGCCTCACCGCCGAGGGCCCCGCGTCCACCGAGATCCACGGCCGGGACGTCGCCACCGGCCTCGCCCGTTCCGTCAAGGTCGACACCGCCGCCATCCGGTTCGCGATCGAGACCCCGCTGACCGCCGTCCTCGACGGCATCGGACGGGTGCTGCGCAACTGCCCGCCCGATCTGGTGGCCGACCTCGCCGACCGCGGGATCATGATGGTCGGCGGCAGCGCCCTGCTCCCCGGCTTCGACCAGATGCTGCGGCACGCGACGGGCATGCCGGTGCACATCGCCGAGCGGCCGGACGTGTGCGCCGCCCAGGGCCTGGGCTACATGCTGGAGGGCAAGATCGAACCCCTGGTCCTGGACCCACTGGCCGCCTGAGCGACGTACCGCGGCAAGCACGTCACCGGGCCCGCCCGGCAACGGGCCCGCCCGGCAACAAACTTGCCTGACTACCGCCTCGCCCGGCAACGGGCCCGCCCGGGCTACAGACTTGCCCCGCTATCGGCTCGCCCGGCCACCGGCTCGCCCGGCAACGGACTCGCCCCCGCTACGGACTGCCCATGTCCTGACCTGACGGCCCATCAGCAGGCGAACCAGCACCGCACCGTCGTCCCGTCCACCCCGGTGTGCACCCGGACCAGGTCCGCGACCAGGTTGACCATCAGCAGTCCCCGGCCGCCGCGCTGGTCGCGGGGCGCGGGCCGGCGTCCGGCCAGCGGATCCGCCAGCCGCCCCTTGTCCCGTACCTCGCACACCACGTGCCGGTCCTCGGCCCACACCCTGAGCACACCCGAACCGCCGCCGTGGACCACGCTGTTGGTGGTCAGCTCGGCGGTGACCAGCGCCAGGTCCTGCAGGCGTACGCCGGTCAGGCCGAGCTGGGCGGCGATGTCGGTGGCGACATGGCGGGCCTGCGAGAGCGAGTCCGCGTCGTAGGTGAAGACGGGCACGTCCGCGACGAGCGGCAGCGGCTCGTTGTAGCGGGCGACGACGTCGTCCGGGGCGTAGGCCTCGCTGGCCGCCGCCGGCCCGGCATCGGCGCGGATGACGACGGGGTGGGTGGCGTACGCGTCGGCGATGACCTGAGGGGCCAGCCGCCGGGTGTCGTACGGACACAGGATGCTCACCGCGCGGCCCGTGAAGGCGGCGTTGATGAGTGCCTCGTGCTGGACGCAGGCGGGGTACTCGGTGTCGCTGCGGCCCGCCCAGATCGGCTCGCCGATGATCCGCACCCTGCGGTCGGCGGGCTGGGCGTCGGCGAAGGCGCGCAGCACGCCCGGGATGATCCGGCCGGGGTTGCGCCCGGCCTCCCGCATGTCCAGCAGGCGCACGGCGTCGGCGTCCGCGCCGAGGCCGTCGCGGATCAGGGCGAGGTTGTCCCCGGGCACGGCGACCGCCACCGGGTCGCCCGCCTCCAGCCCCTCGCGGATGAAGGACACGGTGCCGGCGAGGTACTCCCGCTCGTCACCGTAGAACAGCGCGGGATGGACGAAGGGTTCGAGGGCCGCCATGGTGTAGAGGGGCTCGTCGTACTCGACAGGCCCGTTGAACACGGAAGGCCCGTCGGACACGGAAGGCCCGTCGGGCTTGAAAGGTCCGTCGGACCCGAAGGGTTCGGCCGCGGCACTCATGACATCGACACCTCGATCGCCGACAGGTCGGGCCAGAACATGTCCAGCACGCGCCGCAGGGCGTGCGGCGGGTGGTCCAGCACCATCCGCCGGCCGTCCCCCAACTCCTGGGCGGCGGCGGCCAGCGCCCCGGCACCGGCGACGTCGATGAACGTCACGGCTGACAGCTCCAGGTGATACACGTCCCCGTCCTCGCGCACGGCCCGCTCCAGCGCTCGCTCCCAGACATGGTGCGTCGCCAGACCGACCTCTCCCGCCACGCGCACTCCACTGCGCGTGGTCAGCGGTGACACCGTCAGCGCCGGCGCCGCCGCAACGACTCCGGACGGTGCCTCGTACCGGATGCCCACACCGTCTCCCCACTCTTCCCGGACGGAGCGCACATACCCAGGAACCCACGCCACATGCCTGGGCCTGGTGTGTAGTCCACCGTACGGCGGGCAGGCGCAGCATCAGCACCCCGGGCTCACCGAACGGGCCCGGCGGCGACGGGGCTCGCAACGCCAGGAAGACTGTCCGGTAACCACAGGGGGGAGACATGACCTCAGCGGCGTACACACCTCTCCCGGGGCGACTGAACGCCCTGGTCATCGAAAGCCACGTGGACGGGGACCGAGCGGTGCTCGCGCCACGCGGAGAGCTGGTCCGCGGCTGTGCGGACATCCTGGCCGAGACGCTGGCCGCGTTGCCGGACGGCGTCCGCCGGGTGGAACTGGACATGACCGGGGTGGTCTTCATGGACACCGCGGGACTGCAGTTCCTGGAGACGCTCGCCGACCACGGCCACCGGCACGGGATGCCGGTGGCGACCGTGAACTGGGACGGTCAGCCGCGCCGCATCATGGAACTCGCCGGTCTCGACCCCGCCGACCCGCCGCACGCCGCCGCGGCCACCGACCCGCACGCGTCGGCCTCCTCGGCGGTGGCCCTGGAACGCGCCGAGCAACTCCGGCTGCTCCAGGAGGAGGTCGAGCAGCTCC
This sequence comes from Streptomyces sp. NPDC050287, assembly GCF_044459385.1. NCBI lineage: Bacteria > Bacillati > Actinomycetota > Actinomycetes > Kitasatosporales > Streptomycetaceae > Streptomyces > Streptomyces sp. NPDC050287. The sequence continues at coordinate 983,445 of NZ_JBITIY010000001.1, forward strand.
GCCAGGCGATCGCCTCCCGCCCGGTGATCGACCAGGCGCGCGGCATCCTGATGGCCACCCAGGCCTGCACCTCCGACGAGGCGTGGACGATCCTCCGCGAGGCCTCCCAGCTCTCCAACACCAAGCTCCGCACGGTCGCCGCGGCGGTCACCGCGAGCACCGGCTCCGACGGCACCCCGCCCCCGGAGGAGGTCCGCACGGCGTTGCGCACGGCGATCGCACACCGCGCACACTGACAAACTGTCACGGTCACTGACGCTGACGCTGACGCTGACGCTGACGCCGTGACGGTCACTGCCACTGCCACTGCAACTGCCGCTGCCACTGCAACTGCCGCTGCCGCCCGGCGACCGCCCGTACCAGCGGTGGACTCATGACAAGCGGCGCAGTCAGTACGGCACGATCCGTGCCGTCAGTACGGCAGGATCCGCCCCGACGGAGTCCTGCGGTCGATCGTCACATCGCGCGGGGCCGCGGGCCTACGGTTGACGCGCACCCGGATCTGACGGTTCATGACGTCCTCCTTGGGCCTTGGGCCGGTACGAGGTGACGGGCCACCCCGCATCCGATGTGACCAGCCTCGTCCTCCCGCAACCCGGGCACATCGTGCCCGGGGAGGCAGTCGCCCTGACCCCGGAGCAGGACCCGCGAGGGTCCGGCTGCTTCCCGGGGAGGACGCCCGACCCGCACATCCATGGGGGCGGGCCGAGACCGGCCGTGCTTCGTCTTCGTTGCCATTGCCCCCGCCATACCCTCGCGGCAACGCGATGACTCCTGTCCCGTACGACGCGATGGCCTGCGAGCCCGGGAGGACGGGAGATGTTACGTGCGGGAAACCTTGACGCGACCCAAGCCGGATGCCACGATTCCGGCGCCGCGATGTTTACGTAAACACCGATCGTCTGTTCGATCATGTTTGCGTAAACACGGCGGCCCGACGCGCCTCCCCCACGCGCCGAGCCGCCACCTCCTGAAAGGGCAAGCTGATGCGCAAGACCCCCACCAGAAACCGCCGCACCCCCCGGCTGCGGGCCGCCTTCGTGGCCGTCGCGATCGCCGCGGTCACCGGTACGACCCTCGCCGGCAGCCCCGCCTCCGCCGCCGCGCCGAGCACCGACACGACCCAGTTCAAGGGCGTCAACTGGGCCGACCCGCGCGACAACTTCGCCGACGACCCGGTCGTCCTGTCCGGCCTGTCGCTCTCCGACAGCTACCGGCAGACGTACACCAAGGCGAGCCGGATCATCTCGGCCTTCCGCGCCAACCTCGGCGCCAACACCGTGCGGCTGCCCATCAACCCGTACACGGTCAACGGCAGTTACTGGAAGTCGTACCGCGCGGTCATCGACGCGGCCTCGGCCCAGGGCTTCAAGGTCATCGTGTCGTACTGGGAGGGCACCGGCGCCCAGAAGGACGGCTTCATCGACGACGAGGCCACGTTCTGGCCGATGTGGAACACCGTCGTCAAGGCCTACCAGAACGACAAGCGCGTCTACTTCGAGCCGATGAACGAGCCGCACGGCTACACCGACGCCCAGTGGGCCGACATCGCCGCGAAGTGGCTCGCGACCTACCCCTCGGTCCCGCGCGACCGGGTCTTCGTCAGCGGCGCCGGCTACAACGACCACGTCACCTCGGTCTGCGCCGACCCGCGCCTGAAGGGCACGTACCTCTCCCTGCACCACTACGGGTTCTGGAAGGACTACGCCACCTACGACCAGTGGGTGGCCGACCTCAAGGTGCGCATCGGCGACTGCGCGAACCGCACCGTCGCCGACGAGTTCGGCGCTCCGATGACGACCGGCCTGAACTACAACAAGCCGGACGCGTCCAACAACTTCGTCAACTACGTCCAGGCCGTCACCGACACCTTCCGCGAGCTCAAGATGGGCTCCGTGTACTGGCCGGGCCTGCGCACCGACGACACGTACTCGATGCAGACTCTCATCGGCGACCCGGCCCGCCCCTGGCTGGCCACCACCAACCAGTCCGGCGCCGACCGCCTCGCCTGGGCCTGGGGCCGCGGCAAGCCGGTCCAGCGCTGACCGGAGCACCGCAGCCGCGAAGGCTCCGCCCCGGACAGGGGCGGAGTCCCGCCGTTCGCCGGCCTGTCACCGGAACCGGCGGCCTGGAACACGGCGTTGATCGATTCCGCGAGGGGAGCACAGGTTCCGACGATGACGAACCTTCGGATCGGTGTGATGTACGACCGCGACTGGGCCCCGGAGGGGCTGCCCGGATTCGCGCGGCAGGCCGAGGCACTCGGGGTGGACGACCTGTGGGTGGTCGAGGACCTCGGCTGGAGCGGCGGGGTGTCGGCGGCGGCCGTGGCGCTGGGCGCGACCGAGCGGCTGCGGGTGGGCATCGGGATCACGCCGGCCCCCTTGCGCAGTCCGGCGCTGCTGGCGATGGAACTGGCCACGCTGGCCCGGGTGTTCCCGGGACGGCTGGTGGCCGGGATCGGGCACGGGGTGCGGGGGTGGATGGTCTCGGTCGGCGTCGCGCCGCGTTCGCCGCTGGCCCTGCTGGAGGAGACGATCACCGCCGTACGCGCGCTGCTGCGCGGGGAGCGGGTCGAGGTGGAGGGCCGGGAGGTGCGTCTGGACGGCATCCAGCTGGTGCACCCGCCCGCCGAGCCGCCGCCGGTGGTCGCGGGCGTGGTACGGCCCCGGTCGCTGGAGCTGTCCGGCCGGGTCGCGGACGGCACGCTGATCGCCGAGGGCCACGGCCCGGGTGACCTGGAGACCGCCCGGGCGCTGACCGCGAAGGGCGGAGCCACCTCCGGCCACACGCTGACGGTGCTCTCCTTCTGCTGTGTCGGCGAGGACCCCGACGAGGTGGCCCGGACCCTGCACCCGCACACCGAGGGCCAAGGCGCCTGGCTCGGCCGCGCGCAGGAGGACGTGTTCGCCGTCTCCGGCCGGCCGGCGTCGGCCGCCGAGCAGATCCGCGCGCTGGAGACGGCCGGAGCGGACACGGTCGCACTGCGCATCGTCGGGCCGGAACCACTGCGTCAGCTCGCATCCGTCCTGGAAGCCCTCGGCCGCCGCGACTGACGCGGAGTCGCCCGGGAGTACCTCGCCCTACGGATTCAGAGAGCCGCGGGACGAGAAGCAGGCCTCACGCCCCGCCGCCGGCCGCCGCGTTCCTGACAGCGTCCAGAGCGGCGGCATGCCGGTCTTCGTCGACGGCGTCGGAGCGAAGACCCTGCCCGCGGTGATGATCGTCTTCGCGGCCGTAGCGCTCATCGCGGTCGCCCTCTTTCCCACCGGAATCGATTTTCCCGCTGAAATCAACGAGGAACGTCAGAACAATTGACGCGCACTCGACCCACCTCTACTTTCTGATCGATTCACCGAACTCCGTTCGAAATACCGGCCATCGGTCCTGTCGGACGGAGGGCGCGGTCCTCCAGCATGTCCTCCCCCACGCGGCACGGCCGCCCACCCGCACCGCACGCACCTTGGAGAGCAGATGAGCGCAACACCCAGTCCCGGCTCCCACCCGTCGCGCCGGCTGTTCCTCGGGATGGCCGCGACCGTACCGCTGGCCGTGACCGGAACGCTGACCCTCGGCGCACTTCCCGCCCACGCCGCGGACTCCGCCTACGTCATGGGCTACTTCACCGAGTCCACGACCATGCTCGAGGCCAACTACGGCCTGCACCTGGCGGTCAGCACCGACGGCCTGAGGTGGATGCCGCTGAACCAGAACAACCCGGTGGTCACGCCGACGGCGGGCGCGGGCGGGCTGCGTGACCCGTTCATCATGCGCAAGCAGGACGGCGCCTTCGTCGTACTCGCCACCGACCTCAAGGGCACCGACTGGAACTACAACAGCCAGTACATCCATGTCTGGGACTCGACGGACCTGCGCACCTTCACCGGCTACCGCCGGCTGAAGCTGCACGACATGGTCACCCACAGCTGGGCACCCGAGGCGTTCTGGGACGCCGGTCGCAGCCAGTACGGGATCATCTACTCGTCCGTCAACTCCAGCGGTCACAACGTGATCATGGTGAACTACACCACCGACTTCCAGACCGTGACGTCCCCGCAGGTCTTCTTCGACCCCGGTTACGACATCATCGACGGCGACCTCGCCGTGGGCGTGAACGGCGTCAACTACCTCTACTACAAGAAGGACCAGACCCTCGTCGGCGCACGGTCCACCACCCTCGCCCCGGGCAGCTTCACGCCCTTCAGCACACCGGTCTCCCACGGCGGCACCGAGGCTCCGGTCCTGGTGAAGTCCCTGACCTCCGGCACCTGGTACCTGTGGGGCGACACCTACACGCCCAACGGCGTCTTCTACGCCTGGCAGAGCACCGACCTGGCCGCCGGCACCTGGACCGCGCTGGACCAGCGCCTCTACACCCAGCCCCTCAACTCCAAGCACTGCACCATCGAGACGATCAGCACGAGCGAGTACGACAACCTCGTGGCCAAGTGGGGAAGTCCCGCCTGGAACCGGCTGAAGTCCTACAACTACCCGGACCGCTACGTCCGCCACGCCGACAACGTCGGCCGTATCGACCCCTACCCGTTCGACCCGTACCCCGACTCACAGTGGAAGCTCGTGCCCGGCCTGGCCGACAGTGCGGGCGTGTCCTTGCAGTCGGTGAACTACCCCACCCGCTACCTGCGGCACTACAACTACAACCTGCGGCTGGACGAGAACGACGGCACGTCGACGTTCGCCGCGGACGCCACTTTCCACAAGACCGCCGGGCTGGCCGATTCCTCCTGGTCGTCCTTCCGCTCGCACAACTTCCCGACGCGCTACATCCGGCACTACGACTACGTGCTGCGCATCGACCCCGTCTCCACCACGACGGAGAAAGCGGACGCCACGTTCTACGTCGGCTACTGACAAGGCAGCGGGCCGACGCGCCGAGCCGGCCGCTGCAGCGGGCCCCGGCTCACCAGTTGCCCCGGTCCCAGCGCCCCCACCCGACTCCCCGAGCCAGTAAGTCCGCGTGCCCCAGTACGTCCGCGTGATCGGGCCGCGTGGCTTGTCGCGGGTGCCGATTCGCGCCCCGGTGGGGGCCCTTGTCATGGCGGCCGCCGGCCGGCTCGCGCGTCAGGCCAGCGGATCGAGGAACGTCAGCACGGAGGCGTCCTCTTCGATCAGCGGGACGAGGGCGGCGTTGAAAGGACCGCCGTACGGGGCCTTGAGGTGCGCCTGGAAGGCGTCCTCGTCCCGGTACACCTCGAAGATCCAGAAGGCGCGCGGGTCGGCTGCCTTGGTGTAGACGTCGAAGGCGATGTTGCCTTCTTCCTCGCGCACCTTCAGGGCGTAGTCCCCGATCAGGCGGGCGACCTCGTCCTGCGCTCCCTCACGGGCGGTGAACTCGGCGAGCAGGGTTTTCTTCATGATCTCGTGTCCTTTTCAGGTTCTTCGTGAGCTCAGTGCCCGGCGTGGCCCGCCGAACCGTTCAGGCCCCACCGGCGGCCGTCAGCTGCCCCAACTGGTTCTGCCAGGGCGGATTTGGACCGGCAACCGAGCAGGTCAGGGCCGCGACCCGAGCGCCGAACCGGCAGGCTTCCGCGACATCGTCGAGGCCGAGACCGGCCAGCCGGCCACCGAGAAGCCCGGCCGCGCCGAGATGGTGCAGCAGGCCGGCGGTGAAGGAGTCCCCCGCGCCGACCGTGTCGACGACCCGCGTAGTCACCGCGGGCACCCTCAGCCGTTCGCCGTCGAGTGAGGCCAGGGCGCCCTCGGCGCCGAGCGTGATCACGACGAGCCGCACCCCCGCGGCGTGCCAGATGTCGCACGCCTCCTCGGGCGGGGTGCCCGGCAGGAGCAGTGCCAGGTCGTCCTCGCTCAGCCGCAGGATGTCGGCGAGAGCGCACCAGTGCGCCAGCCGGGCGCGGTAGGCCTCGGGTCGCACGAGCAGCGGCCGGACGTTGGGATCGATGCTGATGGTGGCCCGCGGAGCCGCCGCCGCCAGGAACTCCTCCACCACCGCCCCGCCGGGCTCCCGGACCAGGGCCAGCGACCCGGTGTGCACACAGGCCGTTTCGGACAGATCCACCCTTGCCAGTTCCCCCGGACTCCACTGCCAGTCGGCCGTCTCCTGTGCGTGGAAGGAGAACGCGGCCTGCCCGGCGGCATCCAGCTCCGCCACGGCCAGCGTGCTGGGCTCGGCGGCGGCGACGGCGTACGACAGGTCGACGCCGGACGCCTCCAGGTGGGTCCGGAACAGACGTCCGAACACGTCGCCGGACAGGCGCGCGAGGAAACGGGCCGGCGTCCCCAGCCGGGCCAGGGCCACCGCCGTATTCGCGGGTCCGCCGCCGGGCAGCACCCGAAGGGCGAGTTCGTCGGGGGCGTTCGCCGGTTCGGTGAAGGCGTCCGCGACGCACTCTCCCAGAACGGTGATCGGACGCGGGCTCATGGGGCTGCTCTCTCTCGGGAGGACACGGAAGGTTTCTTACAGGGCTCGGAAGGGCTCCGAAGGTTTCTTGCGGGGCTCGGAAAATGTCGGCGAAGGGGCGGCCCGGCGGCGCGGTCACTGACCGGCCGCAGGGCTACGACAGCGGCGTTGCCGATTTGTGACGAGTGGAAGGCATTGACGTTGCCGGGATGCGGAGTCCATCATCCTCGCCAGGCAGTGTCAACGATGACATAAGTCATCGATGACACCCCGGGCAGCCCGCTCCGATCCAACCCCGTGCCGCCCGCTACCCACAGGAGTCGTTCATGTCTCGCACCACTCGCCTGTCCTCCTCCCTCCTCAGAGCCGCCGCGGTCGCGGGTGTCGCGACCCTCACGCTGACGGCCTGTGGGTCCGGCTCCGGTTCGGGCTCCACGAGCTCCGGCTCGGGCAGCGTCAAGGTCGGTCTGATCACCAAGACCGACACCAACCCGTTCTTCGTGAAGATGAAGGAGGGCGCGGAGAAGGCCGCCAAGGAGAACGGCGCCCAACTGTCCACCGCCGCAGGCAAGTTCGACGGGGACAACGCCGGTCAGGTCACCGCCATCGAGAACATGGTCGCCGCCGGGGTGAAGGGCATCCTGATCACCCCGAGCGACTCCAAGGCGATCGTGCCCGCGATCCAGAAGGCCCGCGCCAAGGGCGTCCTGGTCATCGCGCTGGACACCCCGACCGAGCCGGAGGACGCGGTCGACGCCCTCTTCGCCACCGACAACCTCAAGGCCGGCCAGCTGATCGGCGAGTACGCCAAGGCCGCCATGAAGGGCAAGACGGCGAAGATAGCCGCTCTCGACCTGGCGCCGGGCGTCTCCGTCGGCGTGCAGCGGCACAACGGTTTCCTGAAGGGCTTCGGCGCCACCGACAAGGACGTCGTGTGTGCCCAGGACACCGGCGGCGACCAGGCCAAGGGCCAGACCGCCATGGAGAACTGCCTGCAGAAGGCGCCCGACATCAACGTCGTCTACACCATCAACGAACCGGCCGCCCTGGGCGCGTACACCGCCCTGAAGGCGAAGGGCCGGGAGAAGGACGTACTGATCGTCTCCGTCGACGGCGGCTGCACCGGCACCCAGGCCGTCAAGGACGGCAAGATCGCCGCGACCTCGCAGCAGTACCCGCTGAAGATGGCCGCCGAGGGCGTCAAGGCCGTCGTGACGTACGCCAAGGACGGCAAGAAGGCGTCCGGTTACACCGACACCGGCGTCACCCTGATCACCGACAAGGCGCAGGACGGGGTCACGTCCAAGGACACCGCGTACGGCCTGGACAACTGCTGGGGCTGAGCCGCCCCGGGACCGTACGACACCGCCACTCCCCTGAGCGGGGCGGTCGGCTCACCTCCCCGACCAGGGACGACCGCCCCCCTTGTCCCGGCGGCGGGGCCTTGAGCCCTCGTCCTCCGACAAGGACATCTGTCTTCCGACAAGGACTTCGCATGACAGCCACGACCACGCCGTACGCCGAGCTCAAAGCACCGACCACAGCCCGCAGACTGCTCACCGCGCCGACCACCGGACCCCTGGCCGCCCTCCTCCTGGCCTGCGCCTTCTTCTCCTTCTCCACCGACCAGTTCCTCACCGGCGGCAACTTCTCGCTGATCGTCCAACAGGTCATGGTCGTGGGCACCCTCGCCATCGGGCAGACCCTGATCATCCTCACCGCGGGCATCGACCTGTCGTGCGGGGCCGTGATGGCCTTCGGCAGCATCGTGATCGCCAAGATGGCGGCCGAGGGCTCTCTTCCCCCGCTCGTCGCGATCGCGCTGGGCATAGTCGTCTGCGGTGGTTTCGGGCTGCTCAACGGGCTGTTGGTGCAGAAGATCCCGCTGCCGCCGTTCATCGTGACCCTCGGCATGCTCAACGTGGCGTTCGCCCTGACCCACATCTACTCCGCGGAGCAGACGGTCACCAACCTGCCCGGCCCGCTCACGGCGCTCGGGGAGACCTTCCCCCTCGGCCACACCGACATCACCTACGGCTCCCTGGTCACCATCGCCCTGTTCCTGCTCCTCGCCTACTCGCTGAGCAGCACCGGCTGGGGCCGGCACGTCTACGCCCTGGGCAACAGCGCCGAAGCGGCCCGCCTCAACGGCATCCGCACCTCCCGCCTCACCATCGGCATCTACACCGTGGCCGGCCTGCTGTACGGCATCGCCGCCCTGCTGCTCATCTCCCGCACCGGAGTGGGCGATCCGCAGGCCGGGCAGACCGACAACCTCGACAGCATCACCGCCGTGGTCCTCGGCGGCACCAGCCTCTTCGGCGGACGCGGCTCGGTGCTGGGCACGTTCATCGGTGTCCTCATCGTGGGCGTGTTCCGCAACGGCCTCCAGCTGATGGGCGTTGCCTCCATCTACCAGACCCTGATCACCGGCGTTCTGGTCATCCTCGCGGTGACCGTCGACCAGATGTCCCGGAAGAAGGCCCGATGAGCGCCACCTCGTCCCCCACCCCCGTGCTGCAGGCCCGTGGTCTGGTCAAGCGGTACGGCCAGGTCACCGCCATCGACGGTGCCGACTTCGACCTGCTGCCCGGCGAGGTCCTCGCGGTCATCGGCGACAACGGCGCGGGCAAGACCAGCCTCATCAAGGCCCTCACCGGCGCGGTGGTCCCCGACGCGGGGGAGATACGGCTGGGCGGTGAGCCCATCACCTTCTCCGGTCCCCAGAGCGCACGCGCCCACGGCATCGAGACGGTCTATCAGGACCTCGCCGTGGCCGCCTCCATGGACATCGCCTCGAACGTGTTCCTCGGGCGCGAGCTCCGCCGCCCCGGCTTCCTCGGCAGCACCTTCCGCATGCTCGACAAGAAGCGGATGCGCCAGGAGGCCGCCGAGCACATGGCCGACCTGAAGATCGGCCTGCGCTCACTCACTCAGGCGGTCGAGACCCTCTCCGGCGGGCAGCGGCAGGCCGTCGCGGTCGCCCGCGCCGTCGCCTGGGCCCGCTCCGTCGTCGTCATGGACGAACCGACCGCCGCCCTCGGCGTCAAGGAGTCCGGCCAGGTCCTGGACCTCATCCGCCGAGTCCGCGACAAGGGCATGCCGGTCGTCCTGATCAGCCACAACATGCCCCACGTCTTCGAGATCGCCGACCGGATCCACGTTCACCGACTGGGGCGACGTGCCGCCCTGATCAAGCCCTCCGACTACTCCATGGCCGAGGTCGTCGCCATCATGACCGGCGCGCTCAGCATCGACGAGGCCGGAGATACTGTCGTGGCGGATTCCGAGGCCGCGAAGGCCGCGGGCGTCCAGGCCAACTGACGTACGACTGAAGCCACTCACGGATTCCGGCCGAGGCCGCGGCCGGAACCGACGAGCACAGGAGACCGTTTCCGCGATGGCAGCGAACCGCCGCCCCACCCTGGCCGACGTCGCCCGAGAAGTCGGCGTCAGCGCCAAGACGGTCTCCCGGGTCCTCAACGAGGACGGACCCGCCTCCCCACAGACCAGGGAACAGGTGCTCGCCGCGGTGGCCAAGCTCGGCTTCCAGCCGAACCTCATGGCCCGCAACATCCGCGTCGGCGGACCCGACACCACCATCGGCCTGGTCATCCCCGATCTCGCCAACCCCTTCTTCGGAGCCGTTGCCCGCGCCATCGAGGACACCGTCCGCGAACGCGGACTGACCCTCCTCATGGGCTCTTCCGCGGACGACCCCGATCGCGAACGTGCCCTGACGGACAAGTTCCTGGCCCGGCGCGTCAGCATCCTCATCGTCGTTCCGTCCGTCGGCGCCGACCACTCCCACCTGAAGTCCCATCGCACGGCGGGACTGCCGGTGATCTTCCTCGACCGGCCCGGAGCCGGCCTCGCCACGGACAGCATCGTCAGTTCCAACCGAGCCGGAGCCCACGCCGGCGTCGCCCACCTCGTCGCCCACGGACACCGGCGCATCGGCTTCCTCGGCGACCTGCCCCCGAAGCTCTACACCCGCCGTGAACGGCTGGCCGGCTACCGCTCCGCGCTGCGGGAAGCGGACATCCCCTACGACCGCTCGCTCGTCACCAACGCCCACGACCAGCAGCACGCCGAGGCCGCGACCGCCCAGCTCCTCGGCCTCGCCGATCCCCCCACGGCCCTGTTCGCCGGCAACAACATCATGGCGCTGGGCATCGTCGCCGAACTCGCCCGCAGCAAGCGCAAGGACGTGGCCGTCGTCGCCTTCGACGACGTGTCGCTCGCCGAGGCACTCGAGCCGGCTCTGACGGTCGTCTCCCAGGACGCGGAAGAACTCGGCAGGGCAGCCGCGACCACCGCGCTGGCCCGACTCGACGGCGACCGCTCGCGCGCCCGCACCATCACCGTTCCCACCCGACTGATCGTCCGAGGCTCGGGCGAGCTTCCGGCGCCGCGGGAGGCGTGACCACGGCCTGGTCCACCCCGCCGACGTCCACTCCTTCGAGCGCGACTCCTGACGAACCGCACCGCACCGCCTGGCATTTCGCGCGTGCGACAGCGGGGAGAACGAGCCGACCGGGCCTGCCATTCGGGGCGTGCGCGGCGACCTGGGTACTCGTGCAATCTTCTGTTGAATCCTGTCCCGAACATTGCCCGACTGCGTGAGCTCCTGTAGCACTGTGCGCGGAGTTGTTCCCTCCGCCACCCTGTAACACCGGGAGCGCGTATGTCCCAGTCGCAACGGAGCCGTGCACCCAGACTGGGCGCCGTGGTCCTCACCGCACTCGCGCTCCTGCTGTCACCGACGGCAAAGGCCGGGGCCGCCGGAATCCGCGCGGCAGACACCGCCGCCACCGCCACCACCGTCACCGTGGACGACTCCGTCCAGGGAAGCGGCCGGGATCAGTTCGACTACCAGGGCTCGGGCTGGGGCCACGCGAGCGGCGAAGGAGCGCCCGCCAATCCCTATCAGGGCACCAACAGCTGGACCGAACACACCGGCGACTCGGTCGACTTCGCCTTCACCGGCACGCAGCTCACCTTCCGGGCGATCACCGACCCGGGCCATGGCATCGCCGCCGTGTCCGTCGACGGCGGCACCCCCGTCGACGTAGACCTCTACAGCGCCACCCGTACCGGCGACGTCTCCGTATGGACCAGTCCCACGCTGCCCGACGGCCCGCACACCTTCACGCTCACGTCGACCGGCCGGAAGAACGCCGCCTCCAGCGGCACCGCGGTGACCGTCGACCGGATCGACTTCGTCGGTGAGGCACCCGTTCCGGGCAAGACCGACATCACGGTGGACGGCTCCGGCACCGGGCGCACCTTCGACGGCATCGGTGCCATCAGCGGCGGCGGCGGCAACTCGCGGCTGCTCATCAACTATCCCGAGCCGCAGCGCAGCCGGATCCTGGACTACCTGTTCAAACCGGGCTACGGCGCCGCCCTGCAGATGCTCAAGGTGGAGATCGGCGGTGACACCAACTCCACCGACGGGTCCGAGCCCAGCATCGAGCACACCAAGGGAACCGTGCGCTGTGACAGCGGCTACGAGTGGTGGCTGATGGAGCAGGCCAGGAAGCGCAACCCGCACATCAAGCTCTACGGCCTCGCCTGGGGCGCCCCCGGCTGGATCGGCAACACGGACAACTCCCCCGGCGGCGGCGACTTCTGGTCCCAGGACATGATCGACTACCTGACCGCCTGGCTGGGCTGCGCCCGCCGGCACGGCCTGGACATCGACTACCTGGGCGGCTGGAACGAGCGCGGCTACGACATCTCCTGGTACGAGAAGCTGCACGCCACGCTCGCCGCCAAGCATCTCCCGATACAGATCGTCGGGGCCGACTCGGGCCTGGACGTCGCGGACGACATCGTCTCCGACCCGGACTTCGCCACGTCGGTCGACGTCGTCGGCGTCCACTACCCCTGCGAGGGCGGCGACGGCGGCAGCGCCAACACCTGCGACAGCTCCGCCAACGCCCAGGCCACCGGCAAACCCCTGTGGGCCAGCGAGAACGGCTCCCTGGACGAGAACACCGGCGCCGGCGCCCTGATCCGCTCCATCACCCGCGGCTACCTCGACGGCAAGTTCACCGCCTACCTCAACTGGCCGCTGCTGGCAGCGATCTACCCCAACCTGCCGTACGACACGGTCGGCCTCGCGGTGGCGAACCAGCCCTGGTCCGGGGCGTACGACCTCGGCACCAGCCTCTGGACGACGGCCCAGGTCACCCAAGTCACGCAGCCAGGATGGAAGTTCCTCGACAAGGCGAGCGGCTACCTCGGCGGAGACCGGACCAATGGCAGCTACGTCACGCTGAAGTCTCCGGACGACTCGGCGTACAGCGCCATCCTGGAGACCTCGACCGCGAGCAGCGCCCAGACCGCCGACTTCACCGTCACCGGCGGACTGCCGACCGGCACGGTGCACATCTGGGACACCGACCTCCAGTCCGGCGGCACCTCCGCCGGTTTCGTGCACACCGGTGACGTGACCCCCGAGGGCGGGCACTTCTCGGTCACCCTCCAGCCCGGCCACGTCTACTCCCTGACCACCACCACCGGCCAGGGCAAGGGCAGCGCCGTCAGCCCGCCCCAGGGCCACCTGGCACTCCCGTACCGCGACTCCTTCGAGCAGGACACTCCGGGACGGGAGGCGAAGTACCTCTCCGACATGCAGGGTTCCTTCGAGACCGCGCCCTGCGGCGGAGGGCGTACGGGCACGTGCGTCCGGCAGATGGCCGCACAGCAGCCCATCGAGTGGCAGGACGACAGCGACGCGTTCGCCCTCCTCGGGGACACCGACTGGAAGAACTACACGGTCAGTTCGGACGTCTACCTGGAGCAGCCCGGCACCGTCGAACTCATCGGCCGGGCGGGCGAACAGCAGCGGCCGCAGTCGCATCAGGCGGGCTACTTCCTGCGGGTCGGCGACACCGGTAAGTGGTCGGTGGTCAAGAGCGACACCAGCGGCCGGCTCACCACACTCGCCGACGGCACCACCCGGGCGCTCGGCACCCACCGCTGGCACACACTCGGCCTGAGCTTCAGCGGCACCACGATCACCGCGAGCGTCGACGACAAGGCGGTCGGCGCGGTGGACGACTCCGCGTACGCGGCCGGACAGGTCGGCCTCGGCGTGGTCGGCTACCAGACCGACGAGTTCGACAACCTCAGCGTCACCCCCGTACGGCACCCGGCCGACCCCCCGGCCACGGTCGCCGCGGAACTGCCGCCGACGGTCCACCGGGGTGAGTCGGCGACCCTCAGGGCCACCTTCACCGTCCCGGCGTCGGGCGACGAGGCCACCGGCCTCACCCTGCGGCCCGGTGCCCCGGCCGGCTGGACGGTCGCCGCCACCACACCGACGGCCTTCTCGAAGGTCACACCCGGCCACTCGGTCACGGCGAGCTGGACCGTCACCGCCCCCACAGCCGCCGCCACCCCCGTGTCCGTCACCTTCTCGCCGCTCGCCACCTATGTCCGCGGCGGCGTGCGGCACTGGACGTACGGCGCCGCGAAGACCGAGGTGCCGATCCCGCCGCCCACCGGAAGCCCCTACCTGAGCGACCTGTCGTTCGTCGCCGACAGCAACGGCTGGGGCCCGGTGGAACGGGACACCTCCAACGGCGAGCAGGCGGCGGGCGACGGACTGCCGATCACGATCCGCGGTACCGTCCACGACAAGGGTCTCGGCACCCATGCCGACAGCGACGTGGCGTTCTTCCTCGGCGGCGCTTGCAGCCGGTTCACCGCCACAGTCGGGATCGACGACGAGGTCGCCCCGTACGGCTCGGTCACCTTCTCCGTGACCGCCGACGGCCGGACGCTGACCACGACCCCCGTCCTCACCGGCACCTCACAGCCCCTGCCCGTGGACCTCGACGTGTCCGGTGCCCAGGAGCTGCACCTCGTGGTCTCGGACAGCGGCGACGGCAACGCCCACGACCACGCGGACTGGGCCGACGCCCGGCTCGACTGCGCGGGGTAGGGCGGGTCGGCACAGCTCCGGGCGGGCGACGGCCCTCAGCCGCCGCCCGCCCGGCAACCTGCCGGAGATGGCCCGGCCAGACGGTCGCGCTGGGTCCGTGTCGGCCTTCAAGACCACAACCGGGTCTTGAAGGCCGACGTCACGCAGCGGACTACGACAGGGTCCACTTCTGGTTGTTGTTGCCGTTGCAGGTCCACAGGACCAGCTTGGTGCCGTTGGCGGTTCCCCCGCCGGTGGCGTCCAGGCAGAGGCCGGCGTTCACGTTGGTGATGGTGCCGTCCGCGTTGACGTTCCACTGCTGGTTGTTCTGGCCGTTGCAGTCCCAGATGACGACCCTTGTGCCGTTGGTCGTGCCACGGTTGTAGGCGTCCAGGCACTTGTTGCCGTAGACCACGAGTTGCTTGCGGGAGGTGTTGTTCCACGACTGGTTCTCACCGCCGCTGCAGGTCCACAGCTGCGCGTCGGTACCGTTGCTGATGGTGTTGTTGTTGATGTCGAGGCAGCGGTTCGACTGCGTTCCGACCACCTGGGCGCCGTTCGCGCCGGGCAGCGGGCGGACCTCGATGGCGTCGAAGTCCGGTGTCCAGGCGGAGGAGTTGGAGAACGTCAGGGTGTTCGACGAGCCCTTGGCCAGGGAGACCTCGACCGAGACGGTGCCGGGCGTGGTCCAGGAGCCGGTCGGCGGGAAGGACACCGTGGTGGCCTGCTGTCCGTTGACCTGGAGGACGGCCGTACGGGCGGCGTTGGCGCCGTTGGTGTAGGCGATGTCGACGACCTTGGTGCCTGTGGCGCCGGCCGTGACGTTGTTGAAGCGGAGGGTGTTGGCGGCGCCGTTGCCGACGTTGCCCACCTTGGTGCCGCCGGAGCAGTTGGCGCAGGTGGCGTTGGCCGCGGAGCCGCCCTTGGTGTTGGCGGTGGCCTCTGCCTCGTACGTGGAGCTCGCGGCCTCGGTGCCGCCGGTGACCGTGAGCATCACGGAGTCCTTGGCGGGAACGGAGACGGTGTAACTGGTACCGAAGCTGCCCACGTCGGAGCGCGTCCAGAGGTTGCGGACCGTGGCGGAGGCACCTGTCAGGCCGAGGTCGGACCAGCGGACGGTCATGTTCTGCGCGCTGGAGGTGCGGTTGAGCAGGACGACGGCCCGCTTGCCGGTGCCGGACAGGACCTTGCCGTAGACCTGCAGTCCGGTGGTGTCCTCGGCGACCTTGACGCCCTGGAGGCCGCGCGGGTCCTGGTCGACGGCGACGACCTCGGGGTTGGTGAGGATGTCACGCGTCTGCGTGCTCATCGTGGTCATGTCGTTGCCGGCCAGGAGCGGGGCGCCCGAGATGGCCCACAGGTTCATGTGGCTGCGGTTCTGGGCGGCGGTGAAGCCGTTCAGACCGACCATGAGCATGTCCGGGTCGTTGTAGTAGCCGGTGTGCTGGGCCGAAGGGTGCACGTTGGTGTCGAAGTTGGCGAGCATGCTGTCCCACGACGGCGATTGGCCGTGGAAGATGATGTCGGTGTTGGTACGCCACAGGGCGGCCATGCCGGCGCCCCAGTTCCAGGGGTTCTGCTTGCCCCAGTTGCAGACGGACAGTTTCAGCTCGCGGCCGGTGGTGGCGGTCGCCTTGGCGGCGGCGTCGCTGATGGCCTGGTACGTCGTCTTCGCGTCGAGGCCCTCGACGTCGCCGCCGCACCAGTCGACCTTGACGTAGTCGAAGCCCCACTTGGAGAACTGGAGCATGTCCTGCTCGTAGTGGCCCTCGCTGCCGCTGCCGGGTGCGGCCGGGCGGCCCGTCGGGTAGTAGTAGCCGCAGCCGTCCTTGCCCGCGTCGGTGTAGATGCCCGCCTTGAGGCCCTTGCTGTGGATGTAGTCGGCGATGGCGCTCATACCGCCGGGCCACTCGGACTCGTCGATGGTGATGTTGCCCTGGCTGTCGCGGGTGCCCTGCCACCAGCCCTCGTCGAGGTTGATGTACTTGTACCCGGCCGCCGGCAGTCCGGCCGCGACGAACGCGTCGACCTGCGCCTTGATCACGTTGTAGTCGATGTTCGCGGCGAAGGTGTTCCACGAGGCCCAGCCCATCGGCGCCGGGGGCACCGTGATCTGGTTGGACGTCACCGCGACCGGTTCCGCCCGGTCCAGTTCGGTGGCCTGCTGGTGCTGGAGGCCGACCAGGGCACCGGCGGCCATCGCGAGCACCGCGGTACGGACAAGGACGGCTCTGCACAAGCGTCTTGTTCGGGGGGCGAAACGCTGAAGGGGCATACGGGTTCCTTCCGGAGGCGTACAACCGAACACGGAAGATCGTTCGGTATATCGAACAGCGCACGGTTTGCCGAACCGGCCGACGCTGAAGCTAGGGTTCCGGCCGCCCAGAAGTCAACGGATCGTGCGTGCTTTTCCGAGGCGTCCTGGCGGTCGGGACATCTGCTCCCAGCCCGGCAGGGCAGGGAAGTTCGACGTCCTCGGCCGGCTGCGCCGCCACCTGACCGTGGTCCACGGGAGAGAGGCGGCGACGTGATCCTGCATCGGAGATCAGCCTCCGGTGGCGAAGCCGGGAAACAGCCTTCCCCGGCCGACGTTCATGCGGGGCCGTCGGAACCGTGTGACGTCCCGGGCCCTTGCCCGGCCGACGTCATGCGGGCCCCACACGACGCCGGCGGGCCCTGCGGGACGCCGGGCCGCAGTGCCGAGGCGCCCGCATGGCGATGCGGAGCGAGGGAGGCGAAAATGAGATTGGCCAGGAACCACCCGGTCAGCGGACACGGCGGCCTTCAGCGCGGGAAAGGCGGCAACCCGTTTCCAGCGCGCTCGAAGCAGACCACCAGGGAGCGGGCCCCGGCAGCCGGGCAGCCGGCGAAACCGATGACGACTCCGGATACCCGAGTGAGACATCAAGGTATTCCCGGAGGTGCAGGCAGGACAGGTGATCGCTCATGTGTCGATGGCTCGCTTACTCGGGAACACCTCTGCTGCTCGACACCATCCTCTACAAACCGGCTCACTCGCTGATCGATCAGAGCCTCCACTCCAGGCTGGGTGTCGAGACGACGAACGGCGATGGTTTCGGGGTCGGATGGTATGCGCAGGAGAAGATCGACACCCCGGCCTTGCTCAGGGACGTCGGCCCCGCCTGGAACAACCGCAACCTGCGGGAGATCGCCGATCATGTCCGCTCCCCGTTGTTCTTCGCCCACATACGGGCGTCGACCGGCACGGCGGTGCAGCAGTCGAACTGCCACCCGTTCCGGCACGGCCGCTGGATGTGGATGCACAACGGTGGCATCACAGCTTTCCACCTCACGCGCCGCGAGCTGGCCCTGCGAGTCGACCCCGCGCTGTACTCCGACATCGAGGGGACGACGGACTCGGAGACGATGTTCTACCTGGCGATCACCCTCGGCCTGGAGCAGGACCCGCCGGGCGCTGTGGCCCGGATGGTGGGAGTGGTGGAGCGCATCGGCCGCGACCACGGGGTCGAGTTCCCGCTCCAGATGACCATCGCCGTGACCGACGGCGAACGCCTGTGGACCTTCCGCTACTCGACCCAGGGCGCTTCCCGGTCCTTGTTCTTCAGCACCCGCGTGGACACACTGCGCCAGCTGCACCCTGATATCGCGTTCCTTCGGGAAGTTTCCGACGACACCCGCCTCATCGTGTCCGAACCCCTCGCTGACCTGCCTGGCGCCTGGAACGAGATACCCGAGAGCAGCTACGGCGTCGTACAGGCCGGATCCGACGAGTTGTATCCCTTCACCCCGCAGCCGGCCTGACGCGACGTCACCTTCACCCGTCCAACGCCGGGGTCTTCACGCATCGCTCACTGCTCAAAAGTGATGGGACCGACGCTCCGGTTCATCGTGGATTGCACCGGTCAGCGGCGTGGCCCTGCCCCGTACAGGAGTGTGTCGATGACGAGCGTGGCCAGCCCTTCCGGGTCCTGGTCCGCGCCGGGCCTGTTGAGGGCTTCGCCGAGGAGGGCGTAGTACACCTGCCGCGTCCAGTCCAGGTCCGCCTCGGGGGCGAGGAGTCCCTCGTTCCGCGCCCTGGTCAGGAGTTCGACGGTGTAAGCGTCGATCTCTTCCCAGAGCGCGGCCGCGGCGCTGGTGTGGGGTGTGGCGTGACTGAGGGTGAAGCGCCAGGTGTTCTTGACCCGCAGGACGTTCGCGGTCACCCGGTACAAGGCCACGAGCGCGGGAGCGGAGTCGGGGCGGGCTTCCCCGATGGCGTCGAGGAGCTGCTGTTTCGCGGAGACGGCGAGGGCCTCCAGCAGGGACTGCCGGTTCGCGAACCGGCGGTGCACCGTGATCCTGGTCAGCCCCGCGGCCTCGGCGATCTGCTCCATGGAGGCGCCGGCGTCCTCGGCGAGGACCCGCTCGGCCGCCTCCAGAATCGCGCGCACACTGCGCTCGGCGTCTGCCCGCAGTGCTCGGCCCATGCCTGTCTCCCGTCTCGTTCGCTACCTGGCCCCTTGTAGGGGATACGTGAACGCTACAGGTACCTCGTTAATCGATTCTTCCTTGTTGCGACAGGGTTATTATTTGATACATACGTGACACAGATTGCACGTGTGCCCTGGGCAAGCAGGCTCGGAGCGCTCCGTCGGCGGGCCGCGGAGCACTCCGAGCGAGCCGGTCAGAACGGGCAGGTGTCCATCCAGCGCGTGACCAGGGAGGGGTTGTTCTTGTCGCCGTCACGGACGGGACCGCACAGGAACGGCCTGAAGCGGGTGTCGGCACGCAGCCAGAGACTGAGGAACGACACGATCCACTTGCCCTGCTTGGCCTTGTCGCCGTAGCCCGTCATCGGGCACAGATGGTCGCCCGGAACCTCGATGTAGAGCTTCTCGGCCCGCGACATGGAGTTGTACCAGGGCACCGCGTAGCTGTTGCCGTGGGCGACGGGGTCGCTTTCACAGGTCAGGAAGAACGTGGGGTCGGCGACTGAGGAGAAGTTCGCGTTCGGGTAGTACGGGGCCGTGGGCACGCCCGCCCGGAAGCGCGGGTCGTCCCGGAGGGCCGCCATGACGCCACCTCCGCCCATCGAGTGGCCGACCGCGCCGAGCGTGCCGTTGACCTTCCCCGCAATCGGGTTGCCGGTGGCGTTGCCCAGCGCGAGCAGTTGGGTGCCGGCGGCGCTGATCTGGCGGCCACGAGAGGCGGGATCGTCGGTGAGGGTGTTGGTTCCGACGTTGATGACGACGAAGCCCCAGGAAGCGAGGCGCGGTGCGAGCCACTGCAGGTTCTGCTGTGTGCCCTGATAGCCCGGCATCAGTACGACGCCGGGGTACGAGCCACCGGTCGTCGGGTAGGTGACCGTGCCGGAGCCGTACCCGACGGGACGGGGCACGGTGTAGGTGGCGGTGGTCAGCGGCCCGTTGGTGGCCTCCAGGGAAGCGGTCGTCGGGGCCGGGATCCCGTTGCCCTGAAGGGTGCTCGACCAGCGCGTACCGGTGTCGCCGTCCACCGCCGCCGACGCGGGGATGGACCCGTTCTCGGTGGACGAGGAGGTCGCGGGCTTGCCCTGGGAGAGCAGGTCGGCGGCGGCCGCCGGCGGGGCGGCGGCCGTCAGCGGAGTCAGCGCCAAGCCGATGGCGGTGACCAGTGCGATCAGTGCCGTCACGGCAGGGGGTCGGGTCCGTAACGGCACGGTCGTGTCGGTCGAGCGACCGGGTGAATGCATTGTTCTACCTCCGGAAAGCGGTGTGAGCGCGGTCACCGGACGGCTGGCGGGACTGCTCGAAGAGCCAGTCGATGACCACGTCGTTCTCGTACGTCTGGCCCCATGCGAGGTGTGGGTTCACCGGTGTCGTGCCCGGCGTGTAGCTGGTGAACAGTACGTGGCTGCGCGTGGCCCGGGCCTGCCGCAGGAGCTCCCGGGACCGGGCCTCGAACTGCGCCTTCGGCAGATCGTTGGCCCACTCCCCTCGGCTGACCCGCGCGCCCGCGGTCTCCAGGGCGTTCATCAGTGTCCAGGTGCCGGGCTTGCCGAACCGGCCCTCGCGGTAGGGGACGACCGGGTCGTCGACGGAGTGGTCGGCCCAGATCGGGATGTGCGTGATCTTTTCCATGGTGGCCCGGTCGCCCCAGCCGGCCGTGGGCAGGGCGGCCGCGAACACGTCGGGTCGCTTCGCCAGCAGGCCGTAGATACCGCGACCGCCCGAGGACAGTCCGACGAGATAGAGCCGGTCCGTGTCCACGACTCGGGAGTGCTCGCGCACGAAGGTGTCGATGAGTTCGCTCAGCGCGGCCTGGACCTTGGCGTCGGTCCAGTCCGTGCCGTCGGGTCCGTCCATGGGACGGGGCAGGGGGATCTGGGGAGAGAGGACGAACGCGGGGTTACGGCGCTGTCGTTCCGGTGTGGCGAATGTGACCGCGATCCGGTTGGAGGTGAGCTGGGTCATGTTGTTGTCCGCGACTTCGCCACCGCCGTGCAGGGTGACGACGAGCGGGTACCGCGTGCGCGTCCGAGGGTTCCGTACGAAGTCCGCGGGCTGGTACAGCCGGAAGTCCAGTTCGAAGCCCGCGGAGTCGGTGAAGGAACCGGCGGTGAAGTCGTCGGCCACCGGAGTGATGACGTCGTCGTTCCGGCTCGCGAACGGGCCTGCCTTGAGCACCGGTTCACCTCCCGGAGCACGTACGTCCGCCACCTGTCTGACGGAGTACGCGCGGTCGAGCGGCAGGGGATCGGTGCCGGCAGCCCGCGCGTTGGGGTCGTTCGGGTCGAGTTCGACGATCAGGCGGTCCCCCGGCCGTCCGGGATGGGACCGGTCGTCCACTTCGGCGGCGGTGCTGGAGTAGACCCGGGTCACCGTGCGAGCCGCTGTCTGCCCGCCGACTGTGGCCCGCACCTCGAAGGCGGAGGGTGGGATCACCGCACCGCGTAGGTCGATGCGCTGCGCGTACTGGATGGCGACGGCCGTCACCAGCCAGTTGTTCCTCGGCGTCACCCGCGTGACGAGGTCCGTTCGCAGGACCGGATTGAGTCCTGAGGCCGCTTGTCGTCCCTCGGATGTGGCTGTCGTGCGGTCGGCGGCCTCGGCGGTCGCCGAGCTCACGGCCGGCGCCGTGACCGCACCCGCGGTGGCGGCGAGCACCGTACGTCTGGTGATCCGTCTCATGGGTCCTCGTCTCAGTCGGTGGGGGCACCCGGACCAGGTGCCTCTGTGGGTGGCCCCGGTCGCTCGGCTCCGGGCTCGCGCCGGACTTCGGAGGCGGGTGGCACGTCGCAGACCTGAGCGGCATGCGCGGTGACTGCCGGGAGTACGCGGTCGGCGGGACACCGGTCACAGGGGGAAGGCGCCGGTCACCAGGGCGCCCGCGGTCATGACGAGGGTGGTGCCGAACGCCCAGCGGAAGATGAAGCGCTGGTGTTCGCCGAGCGACACACCGCTCATGCCGACCAGGATGAACGTGGACGCGGTGAGCGGACTGAGCGGGAACCCGGTGGTCATCTGGCCGAGAATGGCGGCCCGGGCGACCTCGGCCGGGTCCGTGCCGAATCCGTTCGCGGTCTCGGCGAGCACGGGCAGCACCCCGAAGTAGTAGGCGTCCGGGGTGAAGACCAGGCTCAGCGGCATGCCGGTGACGGCCACCGCGACGGGCAGGTGCGACCCGAAGGAGTCGGGGACGACGGAGACGAACGTCTCGGCCATCTCGTCGATCATCTTGGTGCCGCTGAGGATCCCGGTGAGGACACCGGCCGCGAAGATCATCGTGGTGACCAGGACCACGCTCTTGGCGTGCTTGTCGAGCAGCGCCTGTTGCTGTTCCCAGGTGGGGTGGTTGACCAGCGCCGCGATCGCGAACCCGAGGACGAACAGCACCGGAAGCGGCAGCACTTCCTGGATCAGGCAGACCACGAGGGCGACGGTGAGCAGGAGATTGAAGATGTTCAGCCAGGTCCGCGGCAGCGGCGGGACCCGGACGGCGCCGGGCCCGTCCCCGGGGGATCGAAGGGCCTGACGCTCCTGCCCGTCGGCCGTCGTGGGAGTGACCTGCCGGCTCGGCTCGGCAGCTGCGACAGTCGCGGCAGTCACGGTCGTCGTCGAAGCGGCGGGTTCACGGTTGCCCCGCTCGTTCTCGCTCTCGGGCAGGTCCGTGGCCGGACCCGGCGGGGACAGCGTGCCGAGACGGTTGCGCTCCCGGCGGCCGAGCAGGTACGAGGCCACCAGCACCCAGGCGACACCGAAGCCCATCGCGGGCAGCACGGGGTTGAAGACCTCGGAACTGTCCAGCTTCAGCGCCGCCATGGCACGTACGGTCGGACCACCCCAGGGGACCATGTTCATCACGCCCGCGCCCAGGCAGACCACTCCGGACAGCACCAGGGGATTCATGCCGAGCCTTTTGTAGACCGGCAGCAGCGCGGAGACGGTGATGAGGAAGGTGGAGGCGCCGTCGCCGTCCAGGGCCACGCACAGCGTGAGGACGGCCGTGGCGACGGTGATCCGCAACGGGTCCCCCTGCGCCGCACGCAACAGACCGCGGATCAGGGGATCGAAGAGCCCGGCGTCCACCATCAGGCTGAAGTACAGGACCGCGAAGGCGATCATGATGCCGGTGGGGGCCACCTTGGACAGCCCACCGAGAATCAACTCGCCCAGATCGCTCGCGAAGCCGCCGATGAGCGCCGCCAGCACCGGAAGCAGGATCAGAGCGACCAGGACCGAGGCGCGTTTGGTCATGGTGAGCAGCAGGAGGACGGCGATCGTGGCGAAGCCCAGGGCTGCCAGCATGACGGCGCTCGCTTTCTCGGGGACGGCCCTCGGCGGCGGTGGGCGGGGCTGGGCGGGGGCAAAGCCGAGGTGTTACGCGAGAGTTTCGGAGCACTGCCGGATCGGTGTCCAGCATCAAACCGAGATCTGTCCATGCGATAAGCGCATCAATGTGCGCGGGCGCGCCTATGCTCGTCGGCCATGGAGGCCACCACCCTGCGACAACTGACGGCATACGCGGCCGTCGCCCGGGCCGCGAGCTTCACCGCGGCCGCCGCGGAGATGCACGTGTCCCAGTCCTCGCTCAGCCGCGCCGTCGCGGACCTGGAGCGACTGCTCGGCGTCCAACTCCTCGAACGGGACACCCGTAACGTGCAGTTGACCGCGGCGGGCGTCGAGGCCCTGCGTATCGCCGAGCAGATCGTCACCGCTCACCGGGCGGGCATGAAGGAACTCAGGCGCTTCCTGCTCGGCGAGTCGGGAACGGTCGCCGTGGCCACCCTGCCCTCGGTCGCCGCGGTGCTCCTGCCTCAGGTGATCTCCGGCTTCCGCGAGCGGCGGCCGCAGGTGGCGGTACGCCTCCTCGACGGGCTGGAGCGGCTGGTACTGGACCGGGTCCTGTCCGGTGACGCCGATTTCGCGATCACCACCGTCGGGGATCCGCCCGAGCAGTTGGAGCACCGCCCCCTGGTCAGGGACCGCTTCGTCGCGGTGCTGCCGGAAGGCCACCCGCTCGCCGACCGCCACGAGGTCGCCTGGGACGACCTGGCTCGCCGGCCCTTCCTGGCCGTCGGGCGCGACTCGAGCGTGCGCCGGCTCACCGACGCGGCGTTCGCCCAGATCGACGCGCACGCGGCACCGGCGGCCGAGGCGGGCAGCATCGCGACCGTGGGCGGACTGGTGACCGCCGGACTCGGGGTGTCGGCGATGCCCGCCCTCGTGATCCCGCTCATGGGCGCCGGACGCGTCGTCTGCCGTCCTCTGGTGGAACCCGTGGTGGACCGGCGCCTGGACATCGCGCTGCGCGCTCGGCGAACGCTCCCGGTCGTGACGCAGCGGTTCCTGGAGACGCTTGAGGAGTTCCGCCTCCAGGGCCACCCCCTTCCGCCCGGGGTTTCGTGGGCATGAGAGCCGCCCGGGGTGCGGCTGGGGCCGAAGCTGAGCACCACCCTGGACACCCGCCGCACCCGCACACCAACCCCTCCCCATTCATGCGTTCTTCGCATTGATTGATGGCCTTTTTTTGCTCGACAGGCATTTCCCCGCTCCTGCAATGTGGAAGACCCCGAACGGCGACGACCGTGCCGCACAACGCCGACGACGCAGCCGGGGGCCAACGCGAAACAGCAGGGGCGAGGGAGCGCATCGGTGTCGGAAGACGAGCGGAACACCACCGGACGCGGGCAGTTGCGCGGGCTGAAAGTGGTCGAGTTCGCCCATGTGGTGGCCGGGCCGCTGGCGGGCTCGATGCTCGCCGACCAAGGGGCCGACGTCGTACACGTGGAGCCCCCCGGCGCCGGAGACGCGGCCCGCGCCATGGGGCCTCAACGTGACGGCGTCCCCCTGTGGTTCAAGGTCGCCGGCCGCAACAAACGCTCGGTCACCCTCGATCTGCACCACGAGGCCGGCCGGGAAGTCGCCCGCCGGCTCGTCGCCTGGGCGGACGTCGTCATCGTCACCCTGCGCGCCGGACGCCTGCGCAGCTGGGGACTCGACTGGGACTCCGTGCACCGGATCAACCCCCGGGCCGTACTGCTGCAGATCTCCGGATTCGGCGCCACATCGTCGCAGGCGGACGCCCCCGGCTTCGGCAAGATGGGTGAGGCACGCAGCGGAGTCGTCCACCTGACCGGTTTTCCCGACGGCCCACCCGTCCACACCGGCTTCTCGCACGGCGACGCCGTGACCGGTCTGATGGGCGCCTACGCCGTCCTCGCCGCCCTGCACCGCCGTGACCACGACCCCGGTTTCGACGGCGAGTGGATCGACCTCGCTCTCTTCGAGTCCCTGTTCCGTCTCGTGGAGTGGCAGGTCATCGTCCACGACCAGTTGGGACAAGTGCCCGACCGCTCCGGCAATCAGCTGGCGGTCGCCCCCGCGGCCGTGATCAACACCTACCGCTCCCGCGACGGCGAGTGGATCACGGTGACCTCCGCGACGCTGCGCTCGGTCCTCAACATCGTCCGCCTGCTGGGACTCCCCGAGAAGGAGTTCGCCACAGCGCGGCAACAGTACGACCGGCGCGGGGAGTTGGACGAGGGACTGCGGAACTGGGTGGCGGAGCGCGGCACCGGTGAGTGCCTGGAGGAGTTCGCCCGTGCCGAAGTCGTGGCCTCACGGGTGTTCGACGCCGCGGACATCGCCGCCGACCCTGTGTACGCCGAACGCGAGGACATCGTCACCGTCGACGACCCCGACCTCGGTCCGGTGCGTATGCAGGCGGTGATCCCGCACTTCCGGCAGCGGCCCGGCCGGGTCTGGCGCACGGGACCCGCCCTCGGGCAGGACAACCACCTCGTCTACGGGCAGTGGCTCGGACTCAGTGCGGACGAACTGGCTCGCCTGGAGAAGAGCGATGTCATCTGAGGCGTCGTCGGCGAGGCGTGCCGAGGCGGACACGAGAGCGGTCGACCGGCCCCCGCTGCGCTCCCTGCTCTTCGTCCCCGGCACCAGAACCGACTGGCTGCCCAAGGCCCGGGCGGCGGGCGCCGACGCGGCCATCCTGGACCTGGAGGACGCGGTGCCCGCCTCCGGCAAGCTCGCCGCCCGGGCACAGGTGGCCGACGCCGTCGCCCGGGCCGCCGCGGCGACCGGTCAAGCGGGACGGATGGCGCTCTTCGTCCGTGTCAACCCGCTGGACACCTGGGCGGGGGCCGAGGAACTGCGGGCGATCGTACGGCCCGGGCTCACCGGCATCGTGCTCCCCAAGGTCCGCTCAGCTCAGGACGTGAGGCTCGCCGACCGGCTGCTGGACTGGTGCGAACAGGAACAGGGCCTGTCGCCGGGGCGGGTCGCCCTGGTGCCCCTGCTGGAGACGGCCCGTGGCCTGCGCGAGGCCTACGACATCGCCCGAGCCGCCTCCCGCGTCGCCTACGTGGGCGCACTCACCGCCGCGGGTGGCGACGTGGAACGAGCCGTCGGCTACCACTGGAGCCCGGAGGGAACCGAAACGGTGGCTCTGCGCTCCCGTGTCCTGCTGGACGCCAGGGCGGCCGGAGTGCCCCACCCGGTCAGCGGATTGTGGACGCGCATCGCCGACCTGCCGGGGCTGCGTGCCTTCGCCGAACAGAACCGCTCCCTCGGCTACGAGGGGATGATGGCGATCCACCCTTCCCATGTCCCCGTCATCAACGAGGTGTTCTCTCCCAGCCCCGACGAACTCGCCCGCTGCGCAGAGCTGGTCGCGGCGGTCGAGGCGGCACAGGGAGACGGGACGGGCGCTGTGGCATTCCGGGGTGAGATGGTCGACGAAGCCATGGCCGCCACGGCACGCCTTGTCCTCGAACGACACGGGGCGCCGGTTCGCGCCGCTGAGGAACTCCCGCCGTCCGGCCCGTGATCACGAAACGCCGCCGCTACCAGCGGGCCGTGGTCTGTGGTGGTCGTCGGCCACGCGGACGGGCCGCCGTCCGGCGTGTCCGCGTCGGCCGGACGGCGGCGAGGATCTCCGGGGCGCCGCGTCCCCGCGTCCCGGCGTCGAGCCACCGCGCCGCCCGGTGGGCTTCGTGGGGACGTGGGTCACCCGCCCCCGGCATCGGTGGTCAGGCCGCCGTGGGGCTCGTACCGCCGTGAGTCACTGTGCGCTCGACCGGGCACCACGCAGGAACAGGGCGCTGGTGAGGGCTCCGAAGAGCACGAGGGCGGCGTTCACCGCGATCGCGACCTTCAGACCGCCGAGGATGGCCGCGCCACCGGTACCGGTCATCGCGGCGGTGGCGATGGCGCTCATGATCGGCGTGCCCATGGTGATGCCGATCTGCTGGGTCATGGTCGCGAGCCCGGTGGCCAGACCCTGCTCGTGATCGGCCAGCCCGGAGGTCGCGGTGACCATGAAGCCGACAATGACGAGCATGTTGCCGACTCCGCCGGCGAAAGTGGCCACGAGCAGCAGCCACATCCAGGAGCGGTCGTCGCCGAGGCCGAGCAGGGCGGCCGTGAACACGGTCTGCAGGATGCCGCCGGTGATCAGCGTCCGCTTGCTGCCGATCTTCCCGATGCCCTTCGGGGCGACCCAGCCGCCGACGACCGTTCCCAGGCCCAGCACACCGAAGGACAGGCCGGCGGCGAGCGGGGAGAAGCCGAGCACCTCCTGGAGGTACAGGGTCAGCAGGAAGACGAGGGACGTCTCGGTGAGGAACGCGAGCAGACCGGCGACATTGCCCCAGGCCACCGACCGCTTGCCGAGCACGCTGAGCGGCACCAGCGGCGCGGCCACCTTGCCTTCGACGACCCAGAACACGATCAGCAGGACCACTCCGGCCGCCAGCGACAGCAGCGCGGACGACGAGCCCCAGCCACGTTCACCCGCCTGGGTCAGGCCGAAGACGACGGCCAGCAGGCCGAGCGTGACGCTGACAGCCCCGGGCAGGTCCAGCTTCGGACGCTCGTCGGGCCGGGACTCCTTGATGACCGTCGGGGCGATGAACAGCACGGCGAGGGCGACAGGGACGTTGATGAAGAACGCCCAGCGCCAGGACAGCAGGTCGGTCAGCACACCGCCGAGGATCGCTCCGGTGGTGAACCCGGCAGACATCAGTGCCCCGTTGAGGCCGAGCGCTTTCTCCCGCAGTGGGCCCTCGGGGAACGACGTCGTCATGAGCGACAGCCCGGCGGGGGTCACCGCCGCGGTGGCCAGGCCCTGGAAGACCCGGGCCGCGATCAGCACCTCCGGGTTCTGCGCCAGGCCGCCCACCAGAGAGGCCGCGCCGAGCACCACCAGCCCCCCGAGGAACAGCCGGCGGCGGCCGAACAGGTCCGCGACCCGGCCGAACAGCAGGGTGAACCCCGCCGCGCACAGGGCGAACGCGGTGCCGATCCACTGCAGGTGCCCCAGCGAGAAGCCCAGGCCCGCACCGATCACCGGCAGCGCCACGTTCAGGATGGAGAAGTCCACAGCCAGCATGAACTGGGCGGCGAGCAGCAGCACCAGAACCAGCCGCAGCCGGGGAGTGAGGACGGCTGGTGCTGAGCGGACGGCTGTGCCGGCTGTCTCCGATTCAGTGACGGACATGAGGCCGAGACCCTTTCTCTCGTGTTCTCGCGCGATCTCTCGCGCTTCTGTCGTGCGCGGGCGTCGGTCACGCACCGCTCGGGAAAGAGGCTCGCCTCAGCTCGGGCTCCCAGCCAGAACCCTGTTTCGCGCAGCCACCGTAAGGGTGGTCATGACATGACCACCCTTACGGCTCACGGGCTCCGCGGTGGGCGGGCATCATGGAGGGATCACCAGCCGCTCGCCGGGCACCGGTGCTCAGGAAGCCGTGCGGCCGGACGCCCAAGAACCGGAGGCATCGATGGACGCTCCATCCGAGCTCGGAGACTTCCTCAAGTCCCGCCGTGCCGCGGTGCGTCCGGAAGACGTCGGCATCTCGCCGCATCCGACCCGCCGCCGCGTCACCGGCCTGCGCCGGGAGGAGCTGGCCATGCTCGCCGGCGTCAGCATCACCCACTACACCCGCCTCGAGCAGGGCCGCGCCATCAGCGCCTCGGACTCCGTGCTGGACGCGATCGCCCGCACCCTGCGCCTGACCGACGACGAGACCGCCCACCTGAAAACCCTCGCCCGCCCCGCCGCGTCCCGCCCTGCTCCACCCCGCGTCGAGTACGCCAGTGCGTCGGCACGGCAGCTGCTGGCGGCCATGTCGGAGGTACCGGCGCTCATCCTCGACCGCCGCAATGACGTCCTCGCCTGGAACCGGCTGGGCCACGCGCTGCTCGCCGGGCATCTGCCCCCCGAGAGCCCCGACACGCAGGGCGCCCGCCCCAACCTGACGCGGATGCTCTTCCTGGACGAGCAGTACCGGGACCTGTACCCGAACTGGGACGAGGAGGCCCAGCTATCCGTCGCCTCGCTGCGTCTGGTCGCCGGCCGTCACCCCGACGACCGCCGCCTGGCCGAGCTCGTCGGCCAACTCACCGTGCGGTGCGAGGAATTCACCTCTCGCTGGGCCCGCCACCCCGTGCGCACCTGCACATCGGGAGTGAAACAGCTGCGTCATCCGCTGGTCGGCACCATGGACCTCAGCTTCGAGAACCTCGTCGTCCCCGGCTCGTCCGGCCAGCGCCTGATCGCCTACACGGCCGAGCCCGGCTCGCCCTCCGAGGCGGCTCTGCGTCTGCTGGGCAGCGTCACCGCACCGGAGGCCGAGAGCACCTCCGCGACGGTGTGACGCCGACTGCGCCGTTCGGCCGGGAGAGGGTACGGCCCTCCCGGCCGATGCCGTTTCAGGCGCCGCGCCGCCCGGCCAGAAGCAGGCGGCCGAGTGCCCGCAATCCGCGAGGCGCGGACGGGCGTACGCCGCCGACGCCATTGTCATGTTCCTCAGCCGTCAGGATGCGGGTGACGGCTGAGGAACGGATCACGCCGGTACCAGCTGCCATTGCTGGTTGGCGCCGCCGCCGGCGGTGTACTGCACGACCTTGGCGCCGTCGCTGGTGTCCCAGCCGTACACGTCCGCCACCAGCCCGCTGTCGTGGCTGACGATGGTGAAGTACCCGTCGCCGGTGGGCCGCAGGTACCACTGCTGGTTGGTGCCACCAGTGGGCGTCCACTGCTGAAGCTGGAGCCCGACGGTCGTGGAGTAGCCGTTGACGTCGAGCGCCTTGCCGGTGGGGACGTACTTCAGCGAGTACGCACCTCCCGCGACGGCGTTCGTGGTCCACGCGCCGCCACCCGTCGTCTGGACGGCCAACGCGCCGTCCGCCGTCGAGTTGCCGGCAATGGCGAGCGGCTTGCCGCTGTTGCGGTTGACGATGCGGTAGTTCGTGCCGTCCACGGGCTGGTTGGCGATCTCGAAGCGGTCGACGACGCCGTAGTCGCCCGTCGCAGCGGACCGCTGGGTGCCGGTGACGCGCACCCGGATGGAGTGCGTGCCGGAGGCGAGCCGGGGGCTGCTCCAGATCGAGACGTCGCCGGTGCGCGTCGCCGAGTACTCGTCGACCAGCGACTCGTTCCCGCCGTCGACGGAGACGCCCACGATGCCGTGGTTCGGCCCGGTCACGCCGTGCAGCGTCACGCCGGTACCCACGAAGCTCAGCGTCGCCGTGTCGCCCGCGGCGTTGCTGTAGGAGTTCGTGCCGGCGTACGGGCCGCCGGTCTCGCCGCTCGCGTGGCCCCAACCGCCGGCGTAGGTCACCGTGGAACTGGCGTCGTCCACACTGGTCGTGGGGGTGCCCAGGTTG
Organism: Streptomyces sp. NPDC050287; assembly: GCF_044459385.1. NCBI lineage: Bacteria > Bacillati > Actinomycetota > Actinomycetes > Kitasatosporales > Streptomycetaceae > Streptomyces > Streptomyces sp. NPDC050287. The sequence goes on from NZ_JBITIY010000001.1 coordinate 1,013,884, forward strand.
AGGTACTCCACCGAGTCGGTGAACGTGGTGCTGCCCGACTTCGTGGTCGACAGCACCAGGTACACCCGGTTGCCGCTGGCCGGCGCGGTGAACGAGATCGGCTGGGTGACCCGGGAGCCGAGCGGGACGGTGAGGGGCTCGCTCCCGGACGCGATGACCGTGCCGTTGGGCTGGTCGAGGCGCGCCGTCCAGTTCAAGGTGACGGAGGTGTTGCTGAAATCGTCGTTGAAGACGGTGATGTTCCGGGTGACGGTGCTGTTGAAGTTGTAGGTGTCCACCTTCTCCGGGAGCGGGAAGGTGCCGTTCGTGTCCGACTGGCCGGAGGCCGACCAGTAGGGCAGGTCGATCGCGGCGACCGGGTTGAACGCGGCCTGGATCCGCTGGATCTGCGGGTTGCTCCACGGGTCGGACAGGTTGTCCACGCCGTAGACGGGGTGGCCACCCTCTTCCGGGGTGAAGTCGGTGGTCCGCACGCCCGGCACGAAGCTGGCCCAGCCGGACAGCAGGGTGTAGGGGCGCAGGTCGCTGGCGTCCTTGCCGCGCTTGGCCGCCGTCGCGGTGGCGAACCACTCGAAGCCCTGCTTGGTGTTGGAGGCGTTCCAGACGTACTCGCCCTCACCGTCGGGCCGGCCGGCCAGGTTGGCACGCGCCTCGCCGTACGTGCCGATGCCGTCGATGTAGTGGGAGAAGACGGCGAAGTTGCCGTTCAGCATGTTGGGGTAAGGGTTGGTGGCCGAGCCGGTGTCGACGCTGACCGGCCGGGTGCCGTCGTTGCCGTTCATCGCCGCGTACAGGTCCTTCTCGAACGACTCGGAGTCGAAGCTGCTGTAATCCGCCTCGTTGCTCTGGCTCCAGCGGATGATCGCCGGGTGGTTGCGGTCACGCAGCGTCAGCGCCTTCGCGTGGTTGACCATGTTGTCGTGCCCGGCGACGAAGTCCTGGCAGCTGCAGGTGCCGCGGATGGCGGTCTCGTCGATGACCATCAGGCCCATCTCGTCGGCCACGTCGAGCATGTAGGGGCTGGCCGGCTCCTGGTGGATGCGGACCACGTTGTAGTTGAGCCGCTGGTAGTTGTCGACCGCCTTCGGCCAGCCGCCGTTGCCCGTGGACGGCGCGAGGAAGCCGGGCAGCGTGTCGTAGGCGTCGCCCTTGCCGCCGTTGTCGATCCGGTCGTAATCCGCGCCCTGCAGGCTGTCACCGCGGAAGTTCACGCGCACGCCGTTGAGGTAGTAGTACTCGCCGTTCTGGGTGGTCTCCCGGAAACCGAACCGGTAGGTGGCGTCGCTGGTGCGCCCGTCGTCGGTGGACGCGTGCACTGACAGCTTGTGCAGCTGGGCCCGGTACCCGGACTGGTAGGGCACGTTCGGCCACCAGTACGAGGTGGAGCCGAGGTTCCACGCCACCGGACCGACCGTCACCTTGGCGGTCGAGTGGGCGGCCACGGTGACCGTCTTGCTGGGCAGCGACGGGTAGCTGAACGACGCGCCGTTGTCCGAGGCGAGCGAGCCGGTGAGCGTCACCGACCGCGAGCTGCCGGAGGTGTTCGTCACGGACACGTCGTAGGTGAGGGTCTGGTTGGCCACGGAGGTGCGGACGAACGTGTCGCTGACGTACACCGCCGGATACACGCGCAGGAACGCCGAACGGTAGATGCCCTGGGGGATCGCCTCGGACCACTGGGCGGCGTCGGGAACCAGGGTCTGGCTCCCATTCGTCAGGGCATAGCGGCCCTTGACGTTCACGCTGATCGTGTGGGTGGTGCCGGGGGCGGCGAAGGCGGATATGTCGAAGTTCGACTGGGTGAAGGAGGTGGTCTGGGTGGCGACCACCTGCCCGTCCACCGACAGCGTCGCCTGATGGTTCACCGCGCCGAACTCGATCCACGCCGACTGCGGCTGCCCCGTGTCCGGCACGGTGATGGTGCGCGAGTACGTCGCCTCGTTCACGTCGGTGAAGCCCTGCTTGTACCAGCCGCCGCCGGGCACGGTGATCGACGTCGCCGCGCGGCCCTTCGGCGTGAAGCTCCACGTTCCTGCCAGGTCCACCGACCTGACCGCGGCGTTGCCCGCGGTGAACCCGTTGATGTCCGAGACCGTTGTGGCGGACGCCGGCTGCGGCGTCGCCAGGGCGGCGGAAAGCAGCGCCACGACAGACGCGAACAACGATGCGAAACGTCTACGGCGCGGCGGCGGACTGTGCTCGTGCATGAGTACCTCTCGGTGTCGGATCCGGGAAATGTGAGCGCTAACATCCATGGCTGTGCAATGCGTTGGCGCGCATGCCGGAGTGGCGGATGTGATCGGGGACTGACTTGCTTCCGGCCCTGACGCCTGGCAGTCCACGTCGTCACTCAAGCGGCCGGCGGATGAGAGAAAGCCCGGCTTAGTGTGTCGTCGAGCACCGTTCACGTGCGGGCGGACGGGTGACAGCGGCTCCCGGTACGTGCCAGTTCTCGGTCGCTCAAGTACGGGTCACCCCGGCCGTCATTGATCACTGAAGGACATGCAGGCCCCTGTCGTGAATGCGTCGAGGAGATGTCCGGCCTTCAATAAAGCCACTCGGACATGGGATGTATATATAGAGCGCACGGGAAGCCTTGTCCATACTTCACACAGAAGAGGTGATCACGGAGAGGACTTACCTCTGGTTACAGAGAAACGGACATGATCCCGCGCTGATGCGGTCACTCCGCTACTTCCTGATCCTTCCCGAGGCATGGGACGTATTGCTACGCTGCCCCCTCCTGGGCGATGAGCAGGAAGCGCGGCCGGCGACGCCGGCGTTGGAGCACCCTGGGCCACCAGCGAGAGCGTCCCGTGCTCACGCCGGGTCAGCTCCAGCAGGAGGGGGTCTGCCGAGCGGTGGGCGGGGCGACGCCCTGACCCCCAGGGCCGGCCGTCAGCCGTTCGCCGCGGCCTTCTTGATCGCTTCGCGGATCCGGGAGTAAGTACCGCAGCGGCAGACGTTCTCGATGCCGTCGATGTCGGCGTCCGTCGGTTGCGGCGTCTTCTTCAGCAGGGCCGCCGCGGCCATGATCTGTCCCGGCTGACAGAAGCCGCACTGCGCGACATCGCGGTCGAGCCATGCCTGCTGCACGGGGTGCAGCTTGTCGCCGTCGGCCAGGCCTTCGATCGTGGTGACCTCGCGGTCCGCACAGTCCGCGACCCGCACGACACAGGGCTGGATCTCCTCGCCGTCGAGGTGGCTCGTACAGGCACGGCAGACGCCCACGCCGCAGCCGTACTTGGGTCCAGTGACGTTCAGCATGTCCCGCAGGACCCACAGCACCGGCATGTCGGACGGGGCCTCGACAGTGACCGGCTTCCCGTTGAGGACGAAGGAGTAGGAGGGCATCAGCACCTTCTCGGAGGTCGGGTCAGAAGTTGAGAGGGAAGCGGCGGGGCTTGGAACCGGTCGCCCGGGCATAGGCGTTGGCGACAGCGCCGGCCGCGGCCGGGACGCCGAGCTCGCCCGCCCCGCCCGGTTCCCGCCGGGAGGGCATGATGTGTGCCTCGAAGCGCAACGGGGCGTGCCGCTGGCGGGCGTAGTGGAAGTCGGCGTAGCTGCTCTCGCGGACGGCGCCCCGGTCGATGTGCAGACCGGCCTGGAGGACGGTGGAGATGCCGTCGATCGCGGTGCCCATGAGCTGGGCCTCGATGCCGCGCGGGTTGACGGCCGTTCCCACGTCGGCCGCCATCACCACCCTGGTCACCCGGGGGTTCTTCGGGTCGGTGGCGTCGATCTCGACCAGGCAGGCCACGCAGGAGCCGTACTCCTCGTGGACGGCGACGCCCTGTGCCTGGCCCGCCGGCAGGGCCCGGCCCCAGTCACCGGCGACCGCGACCTTGTCGAGCACGGCTTTGACGGCCTTGTTCCTGAGTGTGGTGCGCCGGAAGGCGATCGGGTCCTTTCCCAGGCTCCTCGCGACCTCGTCGACGACGATCTCCTCCGCGGTCCGCATCGTCCCGGAGTCCACCGACCGCCAGGCGCCGAGGGGTATCGCCAGTTCGACCGATCCCGAGTCCCCGGACACACGGCCGAAGTTGTACAGGCCGCTGTCGCTGGGCAGCGGGCCGGAAGCACGTGCGACGGCCGGCGTCACCCCGCCCCGGGCGGACCCCTGAACGGACCCCTGAGCGGAAAGGCCCTGCCCCTCGTACGACTCGTTCACCGAGGCCATCGCGTGGGTGAACGCCACCACCCTGCCCCGTGCGTGGCTGGCCCGGATCCGGTGGTGGCTGGCCGGGCGCATCCGGCCGTGCCGGATGTCGTCGGCGCGGCTCCACATCAGCTTGACCGGCCGGCGTGCCGCCTTCGAGATGAGGGCCGCCTCGATCGCGGCGTCGTGGTCCAGCCGCCGGCCGAAGGAGCCGCCGCCCCGTACGACGTGGACTTTCACCTTCGAATTGGGAAGCCCGACCGCCGAGGCGATGCTCTCCCGCGCGTCCATCGGCGCCTGGGAGGAGAACCAGATCTCCGCGTGGCCCGCACGAACGTCCGCCACCGCGGTCAGCACCTCCATGGGGGCGTGGCTGACGAAAGCGAACTCGAACTCGCCCTCGGTCTGCGCCGATCCACGCGGCGGGTTGCCGAGCCGTGGGACGGCGGCCCGCAGCCGCGAGCGGATCGCGGCATCGGAGAGCGACGCGAGCGGCCCCGGTGCCCAGGTGATCCGCAGGGCGTCCCGCGCCTTGAAAGCGTGGTGGAAAGTCTCTGCCACCACGGCGACCCCACCAGCGACCTTGACGACGGCGTGGACTCCCGGCATCGCGCGTGCGACCCGGGAGTCGACCGAGACGAGCTTCCCGCCGAGCGTCGGCGGCCGGGCCACCACGGTCGGCTTCGCTCCGGCCACCGCCAAGTCCCCGGCGTACTCGGCCTTGCCGGTGACGATGTCCAGAGCGTCGATCCGGGTCGTCGGCCGCCCGATCACCCGGTGCCGGGACGCGGGCTTGGGTTTGCTCGACACGGCCGGCCGGCGGATCCGGGCGGCGCTCGCGGTCAGTGAACCGAAGGTGGCCGAACGCCCGTCCGGTGCGATCACCTTCGTGTCCCGGGTGCGCAGGAACCGGGCGGGAAGATTCCAGCGCCTGGCCGCCGCGGTCACCAGCTTGGCACGCGCCAAGGCGGCCAGCTCACGGGCCGGACCGTACAGCGAACTCACCGAGCTCGAACCGCCCGTGTACTGGTTGCCCTTGGCACGGGCGTCGGCGAGCGGGATGTCGACGTCGGCGAGCCGGGCATCCAGCTCCTCGGCGATCATCATGGCGACCGCGGTGGTGACACCCTGGCCGACCTCGACGCGCGGCAGTCGTACGACGACCTTGTTGGCTTCGGTGACTTCGAGGACCAGCATCTCCTCGTCGGTGCCGGTCACCAGGACGTCGGACGGCCGGCGCGTCGTGGCCGCGGTGGGCTCGACGCCGTCCGCCGTCGCCGCGTCACAGCCGAGCGGCGCGGCGACGGTCAGCGTGGATGCCGCGAGCGAGTAGACGACGAACTTCCGGCGGGACCACTGGCGGGCCAAGGGGAGCTCCTCTCCGAGTATCCCGGTGGTTCGACTGGTATGAGGGGTCAGCACTCTTCGGGGTTGCCTGCGGGAGCCGGCCGCCTGGGTGTGTTCCGCCGGGTCGAGCGGACGCCGCTCGCACGGCTTCGGCGGCGTCTCCTGGATGCCGGACGCCGCACTGCACGCAGGCAGGTGATGAAGCGTCAAGCGCCGTTGTCAGTGCCTCCCCATAAAGTGAGGACATCACTCGGGGAGCCTCGGAGGGGGAACACAAACGTGTCCGCAAACAAGATCCAGCACAAGGTGAATCACGTCGCGCTGGTCGTGGACTGTTCGGGTTCGATGCGTCCGCACCAGAGTCAACTCATTCGGGTTGTGGACGAGTTCGTGGCGGGACTGAAGGCCGAGTCGGACAGCCTCGGCCACGAGACACGGATCAGCCTCTATTCCTTCGACCACAAGGTGGAGAACCTGGTCTGGGACATGGACGTGAAGCATCTGCCGTCCATGCGGGGGCTGTATCAGGTCAACAATGGCGCTACGGCGCTCATCGAGGCTTCTCTGAAGTCCCTGGACGACCTGGGCCATATCTGGGAGGAATACGGCGAGCACAGCTTCCTCCAGATCGTCGTCACGGACGGTGAGGAGAACGCCTCCGGCGGCGACCGGCGGCACGACGGAGACATGGCCGTCCTCGGCCCCTGGCTCGACAGGATCACCGCGAAGATGCGCGGGCTTCCGGGCCACTGGACCTCGGCGATCCTCGTTCCGAACTCCCTGGCCAAGCGCACCGCGCAGAACTACGGTTTCCCGGCCGGGAACATCGCCATCTGGGACGCGGACTCCCAGAAGGGCGTCGAGGAGGCGATCGGCACCGTGCGCGCTGCCGCCACCAGCTTCCTCCGCGGGCGAGAGCAGGGGGTGCGCGGCACGAAGAACCTGTTCGCCGTTGGCCAGGACATATCGGTTGACGACGTGCGGGCGAACCTCGAACCGATTCCGGCTGACAAGTACCGGCTCCTGAAAGTCGACAAGGAAGTCGAGATTCGCGCCTTCGTCAACTCGCATCCGGGCGTGACGTACGAACGTGGTTCGTGTTACTACCAGCTGGGCGCCCGGGCTCAGGTTCAGCAGAACAAAGAAGTCATCGTGGTCGAGAAGGACACCGACCGCGCCTATACGGGCGACGCGGCACGCAGCCTTTTGTTCGGCTCCGATGTCCAGGGGACCGTCTCCGTGAAAGCGGGGAACAATCCCAAGTTGGAGGTGTACGTACAGAGTCGTTCGGTGAACAGGAAACTCAAGCCGAAGACGCGTCTGCTCATCATGCTGTGAAATCGGGTCGGCCTCCTCGACCGCCTCGGGTTTCGCGTCGGGCGTCGCGTCTGCCTGCGGCCCGGGAGTGTGGTCGCCCTCGGGCGGCGGTGTCCGGGAGGCCGCCACGGACTGCGTCACCGGTCCGCACCCGCTCTAGCTGACGCTGAGCACCATGCCGGGTTTCACCTGCGCGTACAGCCACTTGGCGTCGGCCGTCCGCAACCCGATCCAGCCATGCGTCACATCGCTCTTGCCGGGTGCCTTCTCGTCGTAGTTCAGAGCGACGACGTAGTTCGTACGCCCGTCGGCCGTGCGCAGTTCGACGACCCACGGCAGCGTGAGATCGTATCCGTTGCCGTTGCCGAGGCCGAGCTCCGCGCTGTCCATGGTCTTCGTGGGGAACTTGGCGGTCACGGTCATCAGCCCGGTCGGCGTGGGGTATTGGGCCCTGCCCGACGAGACGGCCAGCTCGCGGCCGGCGATGGTCAGCAGCCGCCGGGAGAGGTCGACCGTGGCGGCGGGCGAGGGCGCGGTACCCGACGCCGCCGCAGCCGGACGCTGCTCGGTGCCGCCGAGTCCGGTGGTGAAGCCGATGACGACGGCTGCCACGACGGCGGCGACGGCGGTTCCGGCGAGAGCCCCGTGCCGTCGGCGTCTGCGCCAAGCCGCCCGGCGGCGGATCTCCGTGCCGGGGACCCGCGGGGGCGTCTGGTGGGCGTCGGCGACATCCCGCAGCGCGGTGATGAGGTCGCGGTCATCGGACACGGCCGTCCTCCTTCTCCCCCAAGTGCCCGGCGAGCGCCGCCCGGCCGCGCGTCAGCCGGGCCTTGACCGTCCCGAGGGGGGCGCCGGTCTCGGAGGCTACCTGCTCCACGCTCAGGTCGCACAGGTGGTGCAGCACGATCGCGATCCGCTGGACCTCCGGCAACTGCCGCAATGCCTCGACCAGCGCGGCGTGTTCCGGGCCCGGCCCGGGCGTGTGCGCCTCCGGCGGCGTACGCCGTACGAGCTCCAGCCAGCGCCGCGCCCGGCGCCAGCGGCTCACGGCCAGCCGGGTGGCCACCGTACGGATCCACGCCTCCGGCGCCTCGTCGGCGAGGAAGTCGCTCCGCCGGTCCCAGGCCCGTACGAACGCCTCCTGCACGACATCCTGCGCCTCGCCGTGGTCACCGGTCATGGCGAACAACTGGCCCACCAGCCGCGGGAACGCCGACGCGTAGAACGCGTAGAACTCGTCCTCCGTCATCTCCCGCCGCCCCCGAAAAATTCACGCCATCGCGTGCAACCCGACCTGACCCGCCGTGCGTACAGGTCGCGTACATCGAAGCACAACGAGGGGGGAACCCGATGACCACGGGAGTCAGGATTCGTCACGCGGCCCTGGCCTGGACAGCGGCAGCCGCCTGCGCACTCGCGCTCGCGGCCTGCGCGAAGCCGGTGGCCGGCGCGAGTCCAGCGCCGGCGACCACCGCACCGGCGCCCCCGCCCACACGTACGGCCACGCCGACACCCATACCGGATCCCGCGGCCCTCAAGGGCGTACACGTCAACATCGCCGACGACCGGACGGTCGGCGTCGGCATGCCGATATCGCTCACCTTCGACCGCCCCGTCCCCAGCGCCCAACGGGCCGCCGTCCAGGGGGCCTTGACCGTCACCACCGCCCCGCATGTCACGGGTGCCTGGAGCTGGATCAAGGACCGCAACCTCCTCGACGGTCAGCGCCTCGACTACCGCCCCCGCACTCCCTGGGCCCCCGGCACCGCCATCACCTTCCGGGCGGGCTCAGCCGCTGCCCGCCACTTCGCAGTCGGCCGTTCGCTGGTCGCCACGGTGGACGTCGCCGCCCACACCATGACCGTGGTCAAGGACGGTGTCACCCGCCGCGTCCCCATCACCGCCGGCGCACCCGGAATGGACACCTGGAACGGCACCATGGTCGTCGCCGACAAGCAGCGCCGCGTCTTCATGGACTCGCGCACCGTTGGCTACGGTGACGCCTACCGGGGCTACTACGACTACGCCGTCCACCTCACCGCCTCCGGCACCTACCTCCACGAGAACCCCAAGGCCGACCGTTACGCCGGCAGCCAGAACGTCACCCACGGCTGCGTCGGCCTCGCCACCGACGGCACCGCGCGGCGCTTCTTCGACGAGGTCATCCCCGGTGACATCATCCGCGTCGTCCACTCCAAGGACACCGTCGCTCCCGGCAACGGCTACGGCGACTGGAACATCCCCTGGGACCAGTGGCTTGCGGGCAGATCGTCGCGCTAGCGCCGGAACCGGGAGCCGGAGGGCAGCAGTCTCTCCGGAGCAGAGTCCAATGACCAGCCAGGCAAGTTCAACCACGTAAGGACAACGGGGACCACCATGCACGTCGCGCGCAAGAACTGGAAGTTTTCCGTCCTGGGAGCGGCGGCCCTCGCCGCCCTCCTCTCCACCACGGCCTGCGAGCCGGACGGCACGAACAACGGCGCGGGCACCACCGCGACCGCCACCCCGAGCGCGACCCCCTCCACCCAGCCCGGCGGCACGGCCACCACCGCGACCGCCACCCCGAGCGCGACCGCCTCCACCCAGCCCGGCGGCACGGCCACCACCGCGACCGCCACCCCGAGCGCGACCGCCTCCACCCAGCCCGGCGGCAGGGGCGCCGGCACGACCGGCGGCTCGCAGGGCTCGGGCGGTGGCTCGGGTCACTCCGGTGCGTCGGGCAGCGGTGAGAGCGTCACGGCCGCCTGCGCTCCCGCGAACATCTCGATAGCTACGACGGCCTACGCACACGACTCGGTCCGGCACCTCCTCCTCACGGCCACCAACACCGGCGACAAGGAATGCGCCCTCTACCGCTACCCGACCGTGCGCTTCGACAACGGGCGCGTAGATCAGGTCGGCCCGATGGAGTCCGAGATGAAGGGAGCCACCATCGGGCCGGGCAAGAAGGCGTACGCAGGCATGCTCCTTTTCCGGACCGGCGCGCGGACCGACGTCGTGGAGACCATGACCGTCAGCCTCGCGGGTCGCGTCTCCAACGTCGATGCGGACAGCCGGCCGATCGACGTCCCGCTGCCCGACGAGACGCCCTTCCTGAACATCGACGACGACCCCCTTGTCTCGTACTGGAACATCAGCCGCAAGACGGTTGAGAACAACATGTTCAAGGCCGCAGGCGGCAACTGACCATCGACCGAAGACCGCGCCGACGGGGACCCGGGACCCTCCAGGTCTACGACGCCGGCAGAATCGGCTGTCGGGACAATGCTCGCCGACCACCGGCGCAGACGTGAACGGCGTCGGCCCACCGGACTGTGCCGGCGGGCCGACGCCCCATTGGCAGGGACGGGGACTGGCACGGTGGCTGATGCTCCGTTTCCAGTCCCCGGCCTGCTCAGGAGTGCTGTGTGCCCGGCATCGTCTCCCAGAACGCGCACTGGTGTTCCGTCGAGTACCGGTCATCGTCGATCAGGGCACTCCTGCCCCCCGCCCGCAGCGACAGCATCAGGCCCTTGCCGCTGTGATAGCCGGGCCAGCTCGTCTGCCGGGCGACGGCCGGCCGGCCGGTCTTCGTGAACGCGCCCCAGTACCGCGTCATCTCGTGGGCGAGCCGGCGCTCGTCGGCGTTGAACAGCGGGGCGATGGGTGTGCCGTTGTTGAAGCTGGGCCAGATGTAGGCGAGTTCCGCGGCGTGGCCGGCCCCCCAGACGTAGCCGGGGATCTGCGTCAGGCCAGGGCCGGTCCGGTGGTCGAACTCGTACGCATAGGTGGGGGTGTACCGCGCGAAGGTCCGGGCGAGCGAGCGGAGTCCGCACCCTCCGATCCCCGAGATCATCCCCGAGTCGGTCATGATCCCGCCGATGAGGTACGCCGCGGTGTACCGGTCGGACGTATCGGGCCAGGGGTAACGGGCGAGGACCTCGTCGGCGCGGGCGCCGGCGATGCCCTGGACGAAGGCGAGGTAGGCCTCCTTGCCCGCGCCTATGTAGCCCGCGGCGAAGGTGCGGCCCTCGTCACGGTTGGCACCGACGACGACGGGCACACGGGCGAACCCCCCGCTGTCCAGCGCCTCGCGTACTCCGGTCGGGAACGTCCCAGTCCCGTCCACGAAGCCGGCCGAGAAGGTCCGGCTCGCGTCGAGGAGCGTACCCACCGAAGCCGACCGCAGACAGTCGAGGACGGCCGCCTGAGCCGTGCCGTCGCAGCCCGCCTGCCGGGCGAACGCCGTCCCGGCGGCCTCCGCCCGGGCCTGCGGTCCGCTGGTACAGGAGCCGCTCTGGATCATGGCGCGGGCGAACAGCCCGCGCGAGCCGGGCGACACCAGATGCCCGCAGACGGACCAGCCGCCCGCGGACTCGCCGTCGATGGTGACCTCATCGGGGTCCCCGCCGAAGGCGGCGATGTTGCGCTGCACCCAGCGCAGCGCGGCCTGCTGGTCCATGAACCCGTAGTTGCCGGACTCGCCGTCCTCCTCGGTGAGGGCGGGCAGGCCGAGGAAGCCGAAGGCGCCGAGTCGGTAGTTGAGCGAGACGCCGATGACACCCGTCTCCTTGACGAGCTTCGACTCGTCGTTCTGCGAGCCGCTGCCGTTGGTCAGGCCACCGCCGTGGATGAAGACGTGCACCGGAAGGCGGGCGCCGGCCCGTACGCCCGACGGCCGCCACACGTTGACGTCGAGGCAGTCCTCGGTCTCGCTGCGTGGTCCGTTGCCGCTGGGCAGTACGGGGCAGGGATTGCCGAAATCGGCCGCGTCCCGGACGCCGGTCCACCGCGCCGCGGGCTGCGGCGGCTTCCAGCGCAGGGAGCCGGTGGGCGCCGCCGCGTAGGGGATGCCGAGGAACCTCTCGACGCCCTTCGAGGTGGCGCCGCGCACAGCGCCCTTGTCGGTGGGCACCACGGTCGGCGCACTCGCGGAGGCCGTCGCGGGCAGCAGCCCGACGACGGCGAGGGACATGGCTAACGCGCCGCCCAGGACAGTACGGATTCTGCTGGCAGTCATGGATGAGAACCTCTCTGGCCGGGTGCCGGCCGCGGCGGCGCGGCCGGGCACCCTTGGTGGTGGGGGGAGGGAGCCGGGCCCGGGCGGGCCCGGCATCAGACGCGGCTCGGCACCCGGTTGACGGTGCGAGCCGTGCGGTCAGCGCGTGACGTCGACCCCGCCGTGCAGGGGGAGCGTCCGCGACGAGGAGCCGACCCACACCTCCCGGTGCCCGGTGCCGAGCACCCAGGCGTGGGAGGACGTGTTCCAGTACTTCAACTGCTGGGCGTCGACCCGGATGTGTACGGTCTTCGACTCACCGGCGCGCAGATGCACCTTCTCGTAGCCGCCGAGCGAGCGCACCGCCTGCGGCGCGGTGGTCTTCGGGCTCGCACCGACGTAGACCTGGGCGACCTCGTCGCCGTCACGGGTGCCGGTGTTCTTCAGGGTGAACGAGACGGTCACCCCGCCGTGACTCTGCCGTACCGCGAGGTCGCGGTAGGCGAAGGAGGTGTACGACAGGCCGTGGCCGAAGGGGAACAGCGGGGCGGCCTTCTCCTTGTCGTACCAGCGGTAGCCCACGTAGACGCCCTCGGAGTAGTTCTCCTGGTTGTCCACTCCCGGGTACCTGAGCGGGTCGCCGGCGACCGGTGTGGCGGACTCGCTCGCGGGGAACGTCTGGGTGGTCCTGCCCGACGGGTTCACGTCGCCGTAGAGCAGCCGGGCGGTGGCCTCGGCCCCGTTTTCCCCGGGGTAGTACGTGTCGAGCACCGCCTTGACCTTGGACAGCCATGGCATGGTGACCGACGATCCCGTGTTGAGGACGACGATCGTGTTCGGGTTGGCGTCGGCGACGGCGGAGATGAGCCCGTTCTGGTCGGCCGGCAGGGAGAGGCTCTTCCGGTCGAAGCCCTCGGTTCCGTCGTCGTAGGCGAAGACGATGGGGGTCTTCACCTGGCGGGCCAGGGCCACGGCCTGCTCCCGGGCGGCCCGCGCGGCCTGCGGGGTGACCCAGTTCAGCCGGATCTTGGTCGGTGCGCCCTGGATCGCGGAGGCGCCGGCCGCGATGCTGTGCGTTCCCGCCGTCAGGTGCACCGTGGCGCTGCTGGAACCCAGGAAGCCGGTGATGACGCTCTTGCCGTCGATCTTCAGCGTGCCGTACGCCGCGGGAAGGTCGTAGACGAAGGAGTAGTCGCCGTCGGCCGGCACGGTGAGGGTGCCGCTGTAGTTGAAGGAGGCGTCCGGTGTGACGGGGATCGTGCCGTCCGAGCCGACCGGCAGGGCGGGGTTGAGGGCCGCCGCGGGAATGGGGGCGCCGGTGTTGTCGCCGCCGGCGGCGTAACGCACCTTGGCATTCCGGCCGGCCCGCTGCGTGATGGTGTCCAGCGGCGAGGACGCTGAGTCCGGTACGACGTAGGAGCTGCCGCCGCCGGTGACCTTCGGCGTCTTCGCCGTCGGGCCGATGACTCCGATGCTGGTGTCCTTGCCGGTCAGCGGAAGCGCCTTGCCGGTGTTCTTCAGCAGGACGGAGCCGGACTCGGCCACCTTCTGCGCGATCTGGGCGCCGCCCTTCGGGTCGCGTGCGGGCCGTCGGCCCGCGGCGCCGTCGAGGAGACCGAATTTCTTCATCTGGCCCAGGATGCGGGCGACCGCGTCGTTCAGCTCCGAGACCGGAATGGTGCCGTTCGTTATCGCGGTCTTCAGTTCGTCGCCCAGAAAGACACCGCTCGGCATCTCCTGGTCGAGGCCGTTCACGATGTCGGTCGTCGCGTGGGCCGCGCTCCAGTCCGACATGACCCAGCCCTGGAAGCCCCACTGCTCTTTGAGGATCGAGTCGAGCAGTTCGTCGCTGCCGCAGCCGTGCTTGCCGTTCACCGAGTTGTACGAGCACATCACCGCACCGGCGCCGGCCTTGACGGCGGCCTCGAAGGCGGGCAGCTCGATCTGACGCAGGGTCTGCTCGTCGACGTTGACGTTCACCCCCATGCGGTTGTCTTCCTGGTTGTTCTCCGCGTAGTGCTTGACGGTGGCGATCAGGCCCTGGCTCTGAACGCCCGCGATCTCGCCGGACACCATGCGTGAGCTGAGCAGCGGGTCCTCACTGAAGGTCTCGAAGTTCCGCCCCGCGTACGGCACCCGAATGATGTTCGTCATCGGTGAGAGCAGCACGTCCTGGCCGAGCGCACGGCCGTCGCGTCCGATGACCTGGCCGAACGTACGGGCCAGTCGGTCGTCGAAGGACGAGGCGAGCGCGACCGGCGCCGGCATCGCGGTGGCGTGCGCGTTGACCCGGACGCCCGCCGGCCCGTCGGTGAGCCGCAGTTCGGGGATACCGAGGCGGGGAACCCCGGGGATGTATCCGGCCTGGCCGAGTTTCCGGGGATCGGTGCCTCCATGGACGAAGGACAACTTCTCGTCCAGCGACATCCTCGCGATGAGGGCGGCGACGCGGGGAGACACGCTGCCGGTGCCCCGGGCGTCGCCCGCGCCCGAGGCGCCGGGGGCCACGGCCGTGCCTGCGGCAAGGAGCATCGCGCTCGCTCCCGCGATCAGCCCGGTGCGGCGCAACCGGCCTTTCCTGCGACGCCGTAACGATGTCCGAGTGAACTCCATGCGGGCTCCTCTTCAACGAATACTCGACGATTCACATGTACTCGCCCAGATCGTCCGCGAAGCCGCCGATGAGCGCCGCCGGCACCGGAAACAGGATCAGAGCGACCAGTGCCGAGACCCGTTTGGTCATGGTGACCAGCAGGAGTACGGCGATCGTGGCGAAGCCCAGGGCTGCCGGCAAGGTGGCGCTCGCTTTCTCGGGGACGGCCCTCGGCGGCGGTGGGCGGGGCTGGGCGGGGGCAAAGCCGAGGTGTTACGCGAGAGTTTCGGAGCACCACCGGATCGGTGTCCAGCATCAAACCGAGATCTGTCCATGCGATGAACGCATCAATCAACGCAGGCGCCCTGCACTCGTCGGCCATGGAGGCCACCACCCTGCGACAACTGACGGCATACGCGGCCGTCGCCCGGGCCGCGAGCTTCACCGCGGCCGCTGCGGAGATGCACGTCTCCCAGTCCTCGCTCAGCCGCGCCGTCGCGGACCTGGAACGGCTGCTCGGCGTCCAACACCAAGGGCGCCGCCGGAGTCACCGGCTCCGGCTTCATCGCCCTGGCCGCCACCCTCAGCGCCGTTCCGCACGTCCCCGTCGCCGCACTGGCCCTCATCTTCGGCATCGACCGCTTCATGTCCGAGGCCCGGGCACTGACCAGCGTGGTCGGCAACGGCGTCGCCACCCTGGCGGTGGCCAAGTGGGAAGGGGAACTGGACGAGGACCGCGCCAGGGCCGTCCTCCGCGGCGAGATCCCGTACACCTCCGCCCCCGAGGCCGATCACACCCCCGAGCCGCACGCCGATCCCGCACCGGGTGAGAAGGCCGGGGCCGCCGACGTCAAGGAAGCGGCCGGAACGGACCGTGCTCCCGTGCCGGCTGACGGCTGACGTATCCACACAGCCGGTCCGGAGCTCGGGCTCCGGACCGGCTCTTCTCGTGACCAGGAACACAGCGCTCATTCCTCCAGGTCAACGGCGGTGCAGAGCGGGGACGTCGAGCGCCGCGACCCCGGATGCCGTCCGTACGGCACCAACCGGCGGCCTTCTGGAAGACGCCGGGGGGCCGCCCGGCCTCCCCTGCCGAGGCCGCGCCTCGACCCCGGCAAGCAGACCGCTGGACGCACACGGCCACCACATCAACGCTTCTACCGCCCGCCTTCGCACACCAGCCGACGTCGCGACGTTCCCCGCTCCCGACTCCACCCGGACCAAGGTCAAGAAGACAAGTCGAAGATCTGCACGCCGCCAGGCCTCCCGCGTCAACGCTTCCGCGTCGTGCCGGTCTCGGGCTCCGGACACCAAGTGCCCTGACGGAGGCTGCCCCAACGTCCGCAGAAAGCCACCTGCTTGGGCCGCTTGGTCCCTTCCACGCGCTGGATGGAGATGAGCTTGTCGAGCGGGATCTGCTGGTCCACGACACCGCCGAAGTCGATGCGGCCGCTCTCCCCGTCGAGAGCGGCATCGCCGTGGATGCGGCTGAGAGCCTGCCATACGGCGGATGCGGTGATCGGCATGCGGGGTGCTGTGTCCTGGAGGCGGCCGACGGCCTTGAGGTAGAGGTTCACCGCGTCGAACGCGAGCGCCGCATGACCGTCGAGGGAGGTGTTCTCGACCTGCTCGCACTCTTCGGGGAAGAGCTTCTTCATGGTGCCGTAGAGGTCGCTGGGACCGTTGCAGGAGGCGGAGCCGAGGGTGAAGTCCAGGAACTCGTAAGGGATCCGCGGGTAGTTCCCGCGCCGGGACGGGTCGGCGCCGAGGCGCGCCACGTCGTCCCCGCCGAGGAAGACGGGCGGGCTGGAACCGCAGGTGTCGTTGGCCGCGTTCAGGATCGTCTCGAAGTCCTCGGACCGGCCGGCGAAGAAGACCAGCCCTTTGTAGTGACAGGCCTGCTCGCCGACGCTCCGCGCGCCGGGCTGGCCCGAGGCTGTCACGTCGGACGAAGGCGAGGGCGTGTAGGGCTGCTCCTCGACGGCGAAGTCCGCACCGGAGAAGGACGCGACAGCGTCGTCCCGCAGGTTCCTGCTGTACTCGTCGGTCGGATCCGCGGAGTACACGACCCGCACCCTGCGCGCCTTCAGCCCGCCCTCGTGCGCGAGGCTCCCGGCGTACGCGGCGGCGACCTCGGCCTCGCGCCGGTTCTGCGGTGAGACCTGGTAGTAGAGGGGCGAGTGGTCGTCGAGGGAGTCGGCCGAGAGGGTGGTGGCGACCATCGGGAGCCCGACACGGGTGAGTTCGCCGATCGTCGTGATCGTGGCCTTGCGGCTCTGGTCCAGGCCGGTGATGCCGACGATGGTCGGATCGGTGCGCATCATCCGCTCTATGATCCGCGCGACCACGTCCCCGTAGCGCATGCCGGAACCCGCGGCGGCCGGGAAGATCCGCAGCACGGGATCGTTCTCCCCGCGCCGGTCGAGCTGCCGCCGCTGTGCGCTGGCCGCGCCCTGCAACTGCTCGCGCGCGTACGACTGAGCACCGGACGCCTCTCCGTTGGGGCTGAGGAGGGCCGACAGGTGGACAAGGGTCACGAGCGGCCGGCCGGGGACCTCCCGGTGGATGCGCTCGGCCTCGGTGTTCTGCTCCGCGATGGTGGCGAGCGTCTTCTTCACCGACCCGTCGTCGGAACCGAAGGCGTACCCGTGCGGGGCGACCCCGACGCACTCCCCCGTGGACTCCCGCACCAGGGTGTCGGCGTCCTGGTGGGAGCGGCTCAGCCCGCAGTGCTGCTCCTGCCAGTCCCGCTCGCCGGCGATGGCGTAGCCGATTCCGGCGGCGACCAGGAGGAGGGCGGTGAGGGCGGCGCCGACGATCGGCAGGGGGCCCGTGCCGCGCGGCGGGCGCGGCACGGAGATCCGGGCCGCCGCGGAGTTGCGCACCCGCTGCCGGGCCAGGCCGTAGTGGCTTTCCGGCAGCGGCGCGGACACTTTGACCGGCAGGTACCAGAAGTCGACGGTTCGGCTGCGTCCCTGTGTCCGCAGCGACTCGCACCACGTCTCGTACGGGCCGAGCTCGTCGTCGAGCTCCACCACGTCTGCGTGGTCGTGGTCGTTCTCGCCGCAGCTCGTCACGATCAGCAGCGGATCGAACGCCCCGGTCTCGTTGCGCACCTGAGCGACCGTACGCACCAGTGCCCGTCCGTCGTTGGACTCGCTCACCCCCTTCAGGTACGCCACGCAGTAGGCCGTACGCCGGTAGGCGCGGCGCCGCCAGGGACGGCGCCGGTAGGCCACGCGCAGGTCCTCCAGAAAGGCGTTGATCATCAGCTTGGTGATCTGCACCGGGTCTTCGCGCCCCCAGCGGGGCTGGGTGAGCCGTAGCGCGAACCCGTCGAAGGTCCCCGGGTCGCCGGGCGCCATGTACGGCTGCCGCAGCAGCCACCGGTACTCGCTGCCCAGCACCCGCCATGCCCGGAACCACACCAGCGGCAGCACGTGCAGCCCGAGGAGGTACGCCCACCACGGCACGCTTCCCTGCAACGCCACCTCGGTGCTGGGGCTGCGGGCGAACCCGAGCAGCGGCCGGCGCTGGATCTCGCGGTCCCGCAGTCGGCGCAACATGTCCTGGGCGTGCTGGGAGTTCGGTTCCTCCGCCGTGTAGGTCATCTCCAGCAGCCAGTTGACGAGGCCGAACCGCCGGAAGCGTACGCGCTGGTCCCGCCCGTTGCGCGCGGAGGAGTACTCGGCCGCGAGCCTGACGAGCATCCGCCGGCACAGCTCGGACCGCTGCCAGGGCGGCGGGAGGTGGTCGGGGGCGGACTCGTCACTGCCCCGTTCGTCGCGGACCTCCCGCCGCATGGTGTCCACGTCGACGAACTCGTGCGGCACGCGCCGGGGTTCCGCCGCGCCGAGCGCCCGTGCGATCTGTTCGGCGAGCCCCTCCTGGTCGTCACCGATCAGACTGAGCACGGGCAGGCCGTCCCGCCCGGGTACCTCGGCCGGTAACTCGCCTCGTCCGGGACGGCGCACGAGTCTGTTGATAAGCATGAACAGCCGGTCTGCGGACGCGAAGACAGGTTCCACGGCTCCCCCGTGCGCCTGGTGTTCCAGCAAGTGACCCATCACGCTAGACGACCGGGGCGCACCCCCCACAGGTGCGTTACCAAGCCTTAACCTGTGCTTTCACCTGCTGCTGTGTCCGGATCTCGGGCGAAAGCAGGAAGTGTCGTCGAAGCCGGTGGAACCTGGAGCCGATACGCCCGGGTGATCACCGAAGGTGAGCCCCCCGCTACCTTCCTCACATGGAACGGGCCATCATTCTGGGCAGCCTCGCCGCGAGAAGAACTGAAACCGCCCCGCAGCGACTCATCGGACTTGCCGCCGAACTCGACATACCGGCCGCCGACCTTCTCGTTGTCGCAGGCCACCCCGTACCGGCGGAACTACTTCCCCCGGACCGCGACGCCAGGGTCATGGGGCGGTTCGCATACTGCGTCAGCTACTGCGACCACCTGCAGCTCGCCGCGCTGGAGGCTTTCGTCCGCTCGTTGCCTCGCGTCGCCACTCCAGAACCCTCCGTGCAGCCGGCGTGGCCGGGCCGCCGTCCCGCCGAGACCAGGTTCGCCGCGGTGCTCGGCGCGCTGATCCGCAATCGCGGCTTCGGCATCCGCGAACTGCCGTTCATGGGACTGTCCCTCAGCACCCTGCACGGGATGGTGTGGCGCTGGGACGCGAGTCCGCACCGCCGGCAGCAGCTGTCTGCCGTGGCAGGTCCGCTGGGCTGGACCCTCCCCGATCTCTTCGCGGTCGCCGATGAGCCGTATGCGGAGGAGCTCCGCCCGATGCTGCACTGCCACCACCTGGGGCGGGTTTTCGCGGCGACCGTCCCCTTGACCACCGCTCAGCTGATCGAGGCCGCGAAGGAAGCGGACCGACTCAGCGGGCGTGAGGACCACGGCGCATGGCAGCCCGTCTCGCAGGGCTTTGCCGAGGAGTGCCCGGACCTCCCCTGACAGCAAGGACTGCCTTGGTGCCCTCAGGCATGGTCGGACGCGTTCGCACGTTGTCCGCGCCAGGCTGCGGTAGCCCGTGGCGATCGACGTCCGCCAAGCTCGCCCTGATCACTCAGCGCGAGCCCCCATGTGGACTCGGCCGCGAAAACGAGCCCCCATGTGGACTCGGTCGCGAACAGGCGACACGGAACATGCGGGCTTACCGGTCCCGAGGGCCTGCCTCCAAACGGCCGTCGGAGTGGGCGGTTCTCACTCCGGGCGAGCAATGGGCGAGCTGACGATCTTGGCGGATGCGCAGCGCCCCGGTCTCAGTGCTGGAGGTCGCCCGGGCGGCCGACCGCGAGCCGCCCCGGGCCCGAACCAGGCGGCCGACCGCGAGCCGCCCCGGGCCGGAACCAGGCGGCCGACCGCGAGCCGACCCGGGCCCCCCAGAAGGAGCCGCGCACCGCCAGGGTCTGACCGGCCCGCTCGTCCAGCTCCCGGCAGAGGCGGCCGTTGGCCGCGGAAGGCGTGCTCAGGCGAGGCGCCTCCCGCTTCGTCCGCCGCCCCGAGGGGGCCGGTGCGCGACCGCGACCGATCCTGCGCGGCCCGAGCGGAGGCAAATACTTGGCTAGCCACATGTTTGCTGTTACGTTGATTATGTGTCCAGCCACCTAAATGGGTGGCGACACGAGAGGAGTCGTCATGAAAGCCATCCTGTTCGACCGTTTCGGAGGCGCGGAAGTGCTGCGCGAGGCGGACGTCGAGGTCCCGCAGCCCGGCCCCGGGCAGATCCGCGTCCGCGTCAAGACGGCCGGCCTGAACGCGCTGGACGGCAAGATCCGTTCCGGGGCAATGGAGGCCGCGTTCCCCACGCAGCTCCCTGCCGTCCCTGGTGCCGAGCTCGCCGGCGTGGTGGACGCCCTGGGTGAGGGCGTGCCCGACGTACAGGTGGGCGATGAGGTGCTGGGCTGGTCGGACACCGGCTCGTACGCCCAGTACGCTCTGGCCACCACAGTGGCCCCCAAGCCCGCCGGCCTCGACTGGCAGCACGCGGTCGCGCTGCCGGTGGCGGGCGAGACGGCCGAGCGGGTCCTGGACCTGCTGGGCGTCGCCGCCGGGGAGACCGTACTGATGCACGGCGCGGCCGGAGCGGTCGGCACCCTGGCGGTCCAGCTCGCCACGGCCCGCGGAGCGCGTGTCATCGCCACCGCCGGCCCCGCCAACCAGGACTACCTCACCTCGCTCGGCGCCACCGCGACCCTCTACGGCGAGGGCCTGGTCGAGCGGGTCCGAGCACTCGCCCCCGACGGCGTGGACGCGGTGTTCGACCTGGCCGGGAAGGGAGCCCTGGAGGACTCCATCGCCCTGCGGGGCGGCACCGAGCGCATCGTCACCATCGCCGACTTCCGCGCGCACCAACTCGGCATCACCTTCTCCAGCGGTGGCCAGGAACGCTCGGCCGCCCGCCTGGCCGCGCTGGCGCAGGACGCCGCGACCGGCAAGGTCGTCACCACCGTCACCGCCTACCCGCTCGCCCAGGCCGCCACGGCCCAGCAGGTCAGCGATGCCGGGCATGTCCGGGGCAAGCTCGTCCTCACCCTCGACTGATCACGCCCGCTTTCCCTCTTGTTCCGATCATCACCTGGCCATCACCGAACCGAAGGACCACTCGTGCTGAACGCCCTGTGGACACCGACCACCGTCGGCGACATCTCCCTCCCGCACCGCCTGGTCATGGCCCCCATGACCCGGGACCGCTCCACACCCGAAGGCGTACCGACCGAGCTGAACGCCGAGTACTACGCCCAGCGTGCCTCGCACGCGCTCATCATCACCGAGGGGACCCAGCCCTCCGCCGACGGTCAGGGCTACCTCCTCACCCCCGGCATCCACAATGACGATCAGATCGCCGGGTGGCGCAAGGTCACCGACGCCGTGCACGCGGCCGACGGCCGGATCGTCATCCAGCTGATGCACACCGGACGCATCTCCCACCCCGACAACACCCCTCACGGCCGCCAGCCGGTCGCCCCTTCGGCGATCCGGCCGCAGGGCGCGATGTTCACCGCGTCCGGGCCCCAGGAGATGCCGACGCCCCGTGCGCTGTCGACGCAGGAGGTCGTGGCGACCGTCGACGACTTCCGCCGCGCCGCGGCGGCCGCCGTCGCGGCAGGCGCCGACGGCGTGGAGATCCACGGCGCCAACGGCTACCTCGTGCACCAGTTCCTCGCCGACAACACCAACCAGCGCACCGACCAGTACGGCGGCTCCATCGACAACCGCATCCGCTTCGCCGTCGAGGTCGTCGCTGCCGTCGCCGACGAGATCGGCGCCGACCGCACCGGCCTGCGCATCTCCCCCGGCAACCCCTACAACGACATCGCCGAGTCCGACACCGCCGAGCTGTATCCGGCGCTCCTGCGCGCCCTCAGACCGCTCGGCCTCGCCTACCTCCACGTGATGCACGCGGGCGACGACGCGCTGCTGGCCACCCTGCGCGCACTGTGGCCGACCACACTGATCCTCAACCGGGCCGGCACCGACCTGCCCACCCGCGCGAAGGACGTCGACAACGGCACGGCCGACCTCGTCTCCGTCGGCGCCCTCGCGCTGGCCAACCCGGACCTGGTCGAGCGGCTACGCTCTGATGCGCCGCTGAACACCCCCGACCCGGCGACCTTCTACGGCGGCGGAGTGGCCGGCTACACCGACTACCCCACCCACACCGTCTGAGGAACCGAACCATGGCCGTCCCGACACCACGCACTCCCACGACGGCCAGCGAGGGGCCGATGAGCTACGCGATCTTCCAGCTCGCCCGCGCTCACCGAGCCCGCGCCGCCGCCATGCTCCGCGAGATGGACCTGCATCCCGGACAGGAACTGCTGCTGATGCAACTCCTCGACCGGGACGGCCAGACCCAGTCCGAGCTGCTCGAAAGCGTCGGCCTGGACCACTCCACCGTCTCCAAGTCCCTGCGCCGCATGCAGGACGCCGGCCTGCTCGTGCGCGAGCCGGCCGCACATGACCGGCGTGTCATGGTGGTCCACCTCACGGACAAGGGCCGTGCCATGCGCGAGCCCCTGGCAGCCATGTGGCGGGCCTTGGAGGAAACCTCCGCGCTGAACCTGTCGGCGCAACAGGCAGAGTCCTTCGTCCGCACCGCCTACGCCATCGCCGACGCGATCAACGGCCGCGCCCTTCCCCGGGAAGAGCGGGAAGAGTCCGAGTAACTCCCCCGCCTCGCACCCCGGTTCCGGCCTGGGGTGCGGATCGGTTCCGGCGTTCCTGGGAACGGGACAGTGCGGCAGCGCACGTGGCTCACGAGACCCGTGCCGAACGGCGCCCGGCTCCCGACTGTCGCAAGCAGCCCGGTGAGCCGAGCCGGCTGATGTGGCGGACCCCGCCCGCCCAACCCCGTACGTCCGAGAGGACGGGGGTGAGCGGGGCCCCAGCGTCCGGGACAAGCGCGAGCTGTCACCGTGCAGGCGGGAAGGAACTCATTCGGGAGATCAGGGCAACACGCCACGGGGCCGGCGACCCCTTCCCTGTCGCCAGTCGGCCGACCGCACATCGAGGACGGACGCATCACCCGCGTCCGGTTCACCGTCGGCCTCCGCAAGCTCCCGCAGGCCGACGGTGAACGCGCGGCATGACCAGGGGTTGTGCAAAACGTTTTGGGTCCTTGACGTCCGGTTCGGACGGAAGGATCAGCATGATGCGCCGACTGATCGTGACGTCCTGCTCGGTGCTTCTGGTGCCCGAGCAGGGCTCCTGCCGAGTGGGGACCGACCAGGACATCCTGGTCGAGGACGGTGTGATCGCCTGGCTGGGCCCGGCGGGCTCAGGGCCGGAGGCAGCCGGGGCGGAGGTCGTGGACGGCACGGGACTGATCGCCGTACCCGGGCTGGTGAACGCCCACACGCACGGACCGATGACGCTGATGCGCGGCGCCGCCGAGGACGTGAGTGTCGATGCCTGGTTCAACGAGCGGGTGTGGCCCATGGAGGTCAACCTCACCCCCGCCGACATCGGCCTCGGCGCGGAGCTGGCCTGTGCGGAGATGCTGCTCAGTGGGGTGACCACGTTCGCCGACCACTACTTCCACGCCGAGCGGATCGCCGATGTCGTCGTGCGCACCGGAATCCGGGCCGACATCGCGCCGACCTACTTCAGCAGTCAGGGCCGCGCGGCCCTTGAGGAGAGCGCCGGGACCGCCGCCGCCCTGCACGGCACGGGCGACGGGCGGGTCACCGCGTCGCTGGGCCCGCACGCGCCGTACACCGTCGCGGACGCGGATCTCGTCCGGGTCGCGGAGCTGGCCCGGGACCTGGGCCTGCGGATCCACATCCACGCCGCCGAGCACCTGGAGCAGACCGAGTCGAGCCTGGCGAGGCGTGGCATCACGCCCATCACGGTGCTGGAGCGGACCGGTGTGCTGGACGCGGGCGCGCTGATCGCGCACGGGTGCGGCATCGTCCCGGACGACCTGCCGACGCTGGCGGCGCACCGGGACCGTACGGGCGTGGCCTGCTGCCCGAAGGTATATCTGAAGCACGCCCTGCATCCGCTCACGCCGGTGCGGAGCCTGCTGGACGCCGGGGTCGCCGTCGGGGCCGGGACGGACGGGGCGGCCGGGCACAACACACTGGACGTGTGGGAGGCGATGCGGCTGGTCGCGCTGACCCAGAAGCAGGCCGAGCGGGACGCCACCTGGATGACGGTCTCCGACACGGTCCGGCTGGCCACGCGCGGCGGGGCCCGGGCGCTCGGGCTCGGGGAACGGATCGGCGCGCCTGCTGACCGTGGACCTGCCGGGGCTGCTGGCCGAGATCGAGGCGCGCGTGCCCGCCCTCCTTGACACCTCGCACGGCAGGGCGGTGCAGCACTATGACCCGTGAGCAGGACGAGGACGGGGGGCGCCGCCGATTGCGGCGACCCGCGTCGATCAAGGACGTGGCCGCCGCCGCCCGGGTGAGCCCGACCACGGTGTCGCATGTGCTGAGCGGCAACCGGCCGGTCGCGGAGGAGACGGCCGACCGGGTCCGCGCGGTCGTGAGCCGGCTCGGCTACGTACCGGCCTCGACGGCCCGCAATCTCCAGGCCGGTTCGACCAACGTCATAGGGCTGCTGGTGCCCGACATCACCAACCAGTTCTTCGCCGAACTCGCCAAGGGGGTCGAGGACGCCGCTCACGACCTGGGCTACGGGGTCATCCTGTGCAACACCGAGTTCGACCCCGACCGTGAGGACCGCTATCTGGAACTGCTGCGCGGCCGGTTCATCGACGGCATGGTGTACGCCTCGGGATCGCCGCCCTCCCATGGCCGGCTCGCGTCGCTGCTCGGGCGGTTCCCCATCGCCCTGGCCGACGAGGTCGTCCCCGGTCTGCTGGAGCAGACCATCCTGGTCACCGCCGACCACCGCGCGGGAGGCCGGCTGATCGGGCAGCACCTGAGGGAGCTGGGCCACCGCCGGGTGCTGGCGATCAGCGGCCCGGTGGACCTGGTCAGCAGTCTGGAACGGATCGCCGGTTTCCGGGAGGCGTTCGGTGACGCGGGGGTCACCGAAGTCCCCCCATCGGCATGTGAGTACTGAGCGACAAACCAGGTCGACGTGGACCCGTGCGGTAACCAATCATGTGTTCATGCCTCTGAGGGAGACCCTTGCCCGAGTCGATGCTGACCTGGCAGCCGGCCGGGTTCCCGTCGCGCGCCAGCGTTTGCGCGGTCTCGTCTCGTCCTTTCCATACGACCTGACGCTCCGTCGGCGTCTGGCCGAGGTGTACCGGCGCTACGGCGACTCCGCCGAGGCCGGACGCTGGATGTACCTCGAAGAGGACCGCAATGCCGACGAGACCGTCGCCTTCGAGGCGCGGTACGGGTCTCCCGGGTGGCGCATGAAGGCCCTCGCCTGGAGCGGCCCCGAGGCGTTGGCTGCCACCTCCTTCGCGGAGGGGCAGCTGGTCGCGGTGCGGACCGCCTGCGCCGAGGAGCTGGGGCACCCCGTCGACTGGGACGACCCCGCCTCCTACCGGGACGCCCTTGAGGAGAAGTACGAGGAAGCGCCCTCCGAGCCGTGGACGCTCGGCGGTGTGCTGGCGGGCGTCGGCTTCCTGGTTGGGGTTCTCGCGTTCCTCGCGATCTGGGTGAATGGAGTCGTTGCCCTCTTTGACTGACCCAGTCGCCGGGGCCGGTCAGGAGGGCCGCCCAAGTGCTCGCGCGCAAGCCCCGCAGACGGTCGAGAAGTGTGTCGCCGCGCATCGCGACTACCTGCGCGCGGTCAACCCGCAGACGGACAACGGTAACCAAGCAGCCGCAGGGATCAGCCGCGGTCGAGCCGCGGCAGCGACGCACAGAGGTGCTCGGGCAATTCCGGCAGGACTTTGTGGATCCCGGCGCACCCCGCGTCGCCGTTCGTGGCGACCGGCCGCCAGCCCGAGGACTCGGCCCGGTAGAACCAGCGCTGGGAGACAGCAGAGGAGGAGCATCCGTCGCCGGCGTCACCGCACGCCGCCGGCCCCATCCGGGTCGACAGGTCCAGCGTCAGCCATGTGCCGTCGCAGCCGCGTTCCTCCCAGCTCGTGTGCTTGGGGATGTCCGTGTCGTTGACCGCCTGCCGGTACGAGGACGAGGTGCAACGCGGCGGCGTGGGGTCGCAGCCGTTCTCACCGCACTGCCGCAGGGCGGGTGGTGTGGCACCGACGGGGGTGTACACGTCCATGCTGTTCACCATGACCCTGCGGGAGCCCAGTGGCTCGCCCAGCTTCACCGTCGCTTTGACCCGCCGCGTGCCGGTGCAGCCGGAGTCCTGGTCCCAGGAACGGGTCTCGTACGTGACCTTCACGTATACCGTGCCGTGCTCGGCGGTCTCGAGCTCACCGCGCAGGCTGCGCACGCAGTCGCGTGCCCCGTCGGGCACTTCGGAATCGACCACCAGAGACCGGCCGCCGTCGGCGGTACGGACGCCGTCGATGCGAATCGGAGCGGCGAGCGTCCAGGCGGAGGCCGTGGCCGCGCCGGTCGCCCTCTCATCGGTCTCGGCGATCTTGGAACCGCAGCCGGTGATGACCACCAGGGCCGCGCCGAGCACGGCCGCCCATATCCCCCGCCGCCACATGCCATGCCCCCATCCGCCGAAGAACCGCAGCCTAGCCTGCGCCCGGGCGTCCTCGCCGTCCTCCTCCCGGACCGCCTGCAGGGCAGATCCAGGCCGAGCAAGGTCTGCTCGGCGACTGGCGGAGTTTGCCCAGGCCCTATGTTCGGGGAGTCCTTGCGGGAGATCAGCGCCTGGATGCAGCGGCGTCGCAGCTCACCGCGAAGAGTCGTACGCGTTGTCGCGGGTCGTTGGCGGTGCGCGCCCCGAAGGCGCGATGTCCTTCGGGGCGTGCGGCAGGGGTTCGGGTTCAGGCGTTGTAGCCGCCGTGGGCGTCCAGCACCGCGCCCGTGACGTACGACGCGGCGGGGCTCGCCAGGAAGGCGATCGCCGCGGCGATTTCGTCGGGGTGCCCCATGCGTTGCAGCGACAGCGAGCTGACCAGGACCTTGAGGGTCTCGGGGTCCGGCGGCTGCATGCCGCCCTCCATCAGTCCGGCTTCCACGACGTTGGCCGTGATGTTCCGGGGCCCGAGGTCGCGTGCGACGCCCATGGTGTACCTCTCGATCCCGGACTTGGTCGCCGCGTAGTCGGCGAGGCCGGGGGCGCCGACCCGGGAGCCCAGTCCCGAGCTCACCGTGATGATGCGGCCACCCGTGCGCAGCACTCGGGAGGCGGCCCGGATGACGGCGATCACGCCGAGGTAGTTGGTGGCGTGCATCCGGTCCAGTGCGGCGGTGTCGGCGTCCGGGTCGTCCACCATGCCGGCCGCGGGAATCGCCGCGTTGTTGACGAGGATGTCCAGGCCGCCGAAGTGCGCGACCACGTCGTCGATCAGCGCCGGCGCCCGGCTCGTGTCCGCCTGGTCGGACTGGAAGGCGACGGCCTTGGCT
Source organism: Streptomyces sp. NPDC050287 (assembly GCF_044459385.1). Taxonomy (NCBI): domain Bacteria; kingdom Bacillati; phylum Actinomycetota; class Actinomycetes; order Kitasatosporales; family Streptomycetaceae; genus Streptomyces; species Streptomyces sp. NPDC050287. Next base: position 1,041,205 of record NZ_JBITIY010000001.1, read on the forward strand.
CCCTTGCCGTGCACCTCGTCGACGACCGCCTGCGCCTTTTTCTCGGAGCTGACGTAAGTGAAGGCGACGTCGGCGCCCTGCTCGGCCAGCAGTCGTACGGTCGCGGCTCCCAGTCCGCGCGACCCCCCGGTGACCAGGGCGACCTTGCCCGTGAGTGGCTTGCTCATTCTTCTCACCTCGTTGATTGACCCTTCCTGGCAGTCGCAACGCTAATTGTTACGACAGGCTGTTGCAACCTTTGCTGTTACGACTGAGCTGTCGTAACATGAAGCGTTGCGGCCGGGAGGAGGTGTCCATGAGTGCCAACAGCAGGCTGACCATCGCCGCCCACGCGCTGGCCTGGATCGGGCTCTACCAGCGCCAGGGCCATGAGGTCGCCACCTCCGAGCAGATCGCGGCCAGCGCGAACACCAACCCCGTGGTGATCAGACGGCTGCTCGGCGAGCTGCGCAGGGCCGGGCTCGTGGAGTCCCGGCGGGGCGTGGGCGCGGGCTGGTCGCTGGCACGCGAGCTGGAGTCGATGACCCTGCTCGACGTGTACGAGGCAGTGGAACCCGGCCCGCTGTTCGCGATGCACCGCACCACCCCGGACCAGGAATGCGTGGTGGGTTACGGCATCCAGCCGGCGATGCAGGGCATTTACGAGGGCATCGAGGAGACCCTGAGACGCGAGCTGGCCCGCGTCACGCTCGAGAACGTACTCCGGGACGTACTCGCGGCACCTCGCTAGTGCCGTGGCAGGCAACGTTTGCCCGTGAAGGAGCGGCGTCCGGTGCGTGGTCTGGGGCCCCGGCCGAAGGCTGGGGAAGTGCCGGCCGGAAGCCCTCGTACTGGACGTACTTGGGCTTTCGGCCGGTGCGGCGAGTGGGGGCACCTCCCACGCCCTCAAGGCAGTGGGGGAGCGTGCCGGGCGTCGCGACGGGGCGCACGTTGCCTGCCACGGCACCAGTTGTGGACCTGGGCTCCCTCCTGCCGGGCGGACTGTGCGGCCCAGAGGCCGGCGTTTCCGCCGCCGACCAGGATGACGTCCCAGGGTGCTGCCATGAGTCGGGGTGCTCCTGATCACGAGAAGAGGCCGGTCCGGAGGCCAGGCTCCGGACCGGCGGTGAGGGGTGTGTCAGCCGCCGGCGGGCACCGGCTCACGGTCCGCCCCGGTCGCAGCCTTCGGGGCGGCCTCCTCGACCGCCTCGGTTGCGTCGGGCGTCGGTTCTGCCTGCGGCTCGGGGGTGTGATCGGTCTCGGGAGCGCAGGTGTACGGGATCTCGCCACGCAGGACGGCCTTGGCACGGTCCTCGTCGAGTTGCCCCTCCCACTTGGCCACCGCCAGGGTGGCGACGCCGTTGCCCACGACGCTGGTCAGAGCACGGGCCTCGGACATGAAGCGGTCGATGCCGAAGATGAGGGCCAGTGCGGCGACGGGGACGTGCGGAACGGCGCTGAGAGTGGCGGCCAGGGCGATGAAGCCGGAGCCGGTGACGCCGGCGGCACCCTTGGAGGTGAGCAGCATGACGGCGAGCATCGACAGTTGCTGGGTGAGACTGAGGTCGATACCGAGGGCCTGGGCGAGGAAGACCGAGCCCATGGTCAGGTAGATCGCCGTGCCGTCGAGGTTGAAGGAGTATCCGGCGGGCAGCGTGATGCCCACGACCGGCTTCGAGGCTCCCGCGTGCTGCAGTTTGGCCATCATGCGCGGCAGCACCGGCTCGGAGGACGAGGTGCCCAGGACGATCAGCAGCTCTTCCTTGATGTAGCGGAGGAAGGGAAGCAGACGCAGGCCGTTGATGCGCATGACCGTGCCGAGGACGACCAGGACGAAGAACAGGGCGGTGAGCCAGAAGGAGCCGACCAGCAGGAAGAGGTGACGCAGGGTGTCCAGACCGTAGTTGCCGATGGTGAAGGCCATGGAGCCGAAGGCGCCGACCGGGGCCAGCCGCATGATCCAGCGGATGAGCGTGAACAGGACCTTGGACAGCTTCTCGACGCCCTGGGTGATCCCCGCACCCGCCTCTCCGGCGGCGTTCAGGCCGAAGCCGAACAGCACGGAGACCAGAAGCACCGGCAGGATCTCGTGGCCGGTCAGCGCGCCGGGCAGGGTATCCGGAATGTTGGAGAGGACGAACGCGGAGACGCTCTCGTGGCTCTGGGTCGCCTCCGGCGGCAGGCCCTCGGCGGAGAGGGTGGAGGGATCGACGTGCAGTCCGCTGCCGGGCTTGACGATGTTGACGACGACCAGGCCGATCACCATGGCGACGGTCGTCAGCACCTCGAAGTAGATCAGCGCCTTGAGGCTGACCCGGCCGACGGCGCGCGCGTTGCCCATGGAGGCGATGCCGTGGACGACGGTACAGAAGATGACGGGTGCGATCATCATGCGTACGAGCGCGATGAACCCGTCGCCCAGGGGTTTCAGGTCGGCTCCGAACGACGGCCACAGCCAGCCGACGGCGGCCCCGGCCAGGACGCCGACCAGGCACTGGACGTAGAGCAGGGACAGCAGCCTGCGCAAGCGGCTCGGGGGAGCGTTGACGGTACCCGGGGCGGCGTCGTTGCGGCTCATGCGGGGCGTCCTTCCAGGACGGGAACGAGGAGTTCGGCTCGGGCGATGCGGCGGGCGGCGCGGTGCAGCAGCACCGTGGGGGACGCGCCCTCCGTTGCGGGGACGGCTCGGGCGGTGATGACACCGGCCGGGGTGCCCAGGCGCAGCGTGCCGTCGGCGGTCTGCCGGGCGACGCGGTGGGCGAGGGTGCCGTGGATGGCGGCTGCGGTGGCCAGGGCGACGGCCGAGGTGAGACCGATCGCCGGGTGGGGTGCGTGCATGGACACCATGCGGACGGCCAGGTCGTACTCGTCCTGTTGGACGAGGGTGCCATCGGTGGTGCGGTAGGCGACAGGGCGGGCGACCACGCCGACCTTCGGGACGGCGTGGCTGACGGGATCGGTCTCCTCGGCCAGTCCCATGGCCAGGGCGGCCTGCCGGCGCAGCACGGTGAGGGCGGGCACCGCCGTGGCGAAGTCGGCGAGGGACTCGGTGCCGTCGAGTCCGAACGCCTTGGCCTCGAACAGCGCCGCCGGGGCGCCGGCGTCGACCAGGGACGCCTCGACGGTGCCGGTGGGCCCGGTCAGCGTGTCCAGGGCGTGGCCGGTCGGCAGGACCCGGCCGGTCGACGTACCCGCGGGGTCCTCGAAGCCGAGGAGCACCGGCACGCCGAGCGCGGCGGTGCCCGGCACCCGGGCCGTCCCCGCATCGGGGGCGGCCCGCCCCGGGGTGGGGATGGTGCCGCTGAGCCGGGCTCCGGTGTTGACGTTGAGCATCCGCACCGTTGTCGAGTCCGACGTGACCGACACCAGGCCGTTGTGGACGGCGTACAGGGCGACGGCGGTGGCGCAGTTGCCGCAGTTGCTGGCCCACTCCACCTTCTCGTCGCCGATGCCGACCTGCGCGAAGGCGTATTCGACGTCGACGTCCGGCTTCGTCGAGGTCCGGACGATCGCCGCCTTGGAGGTGGTGGAGGAGGCACCGCCGACGCCGTCGATCTGGCGGGGGTCGGCGGCGTTGTAAGCGGCGAGCAGCAAGGTGTCGGCGTCCACGCCGGTCGCCACCACGTCGTGGTGGTCGAAGATCCAGCACTTGCTGGTTCCTCCGCGGATCATCTCGCCCTGCAGACGCAACACAGCGGTCTCCTCGTGGAAACCCCGACGGCACTTCCGTGCGGGATGCGATCCACAGTGGGCGCCGACAGCGTGAAGTACAATCTCGGAAATCTGCATGGGTATTAAGTTGAAGTGAATGCTGGAGGTGGCGAGATGCTCGACGTCCGGCGCATCCTGCTCTTCACCGAGGTCGCCCGCCGAGGCTCGGTCACGGCGACCGCACGAGCCCTCAACTACACTCCGTCAGCGGTGTCGCAGCAGGTCAGCCGCCTGGAGGCGGAGGCCGGGCAGCCGCTCCTGGAGCGTCATGCGCGGGGCGTCACGCTCACCGACGCGGGGCGCGCGCTGGCCGAACGGGGAGAGCGGATCGAGCGCGAACTGATGGCCGCGGAGAACGAACTCGCCGACTTCGCGGGATTGCGAGCGGGCACGCTCCGTGTCGGAACCTTCCCCACCGTCGGTGCCTCCCTCCTACCCCGGGCCGTGATCGCCTTCCGGGAGACGCACCCCGACGTGCGGCTGACGGTGCGCAGCGCCCGTATCGCAGGACTGTGGGCATTGCTGGAGAACCGCGAGATCGAGATGTCCCTGATGTGGGATTACGACTGGAACCGCATCGACCGCGAGGACATCGTCGTCACCTCGCTCGTCGACGACCCTCCGGCACTCCTCGTCGGCAAGGACCACCCCCTCGCCAGCCGCTCTTCGGCCGCTCTCGCCGACTTCGCCGACGACGCCTGGATCACCCGTGCCGACCACCACCCGGTGGCCGAGGCCCTCGCCCGCAGCTGCCGCGCGGCCGGTTTCGAGCCGCAGATCGCCTACGAGGCCCACGACTACCAGGAGGCCCAGGCCATGGTCGCCGCCGGCATCGGTGTCGCCCTCGCCCCCACCCTGGCCCTGGAGGGCATCCGAGGAGGCGTCAGCGTCCTGCCGCTGCTACCGCCCGCCCCGGTGCGCCGCATCCTCCTGGTACGCATGAGCGACCATGCCCTGACTCCGGCCGCCGAGGCGTTCGCGGGCTTCCTGCGTGACAGCGCGGCGGCTGCCGGGGTTCGATGAAACGTGAGGTAGGCCGACGCCGGTCAGACGAGAAGAACCAGGCGGTTCACGCCTTCCTGGATCGCAGTCCGTCCTCGCCGTACCTCACCACTTTCCTTGGCGCGAGATCTGCGGGCCTCACCGGAGCACAGGGTGTGCCACAGCGTGGCACCCGATAGCACGCGAGGGCTACCTCCAACGCACGGGGGCTCCGTTCCCCGGATGAGGGGAACGGAGCCATCGGTGACCGGGCATGCCGCGCCGGGGACCGTGTGTCACCATCCGTGAGTGAGTACGTCGTCGAGGGCGTCGACGAAGACGTCGGCGCTCGTCGTGGTCAGGCACAGCGGCGGCTTGATCTTCAGGACGCACATCCGGTCCGAAGTCGGCTGCATCAGCACGCCCAGCTCTCGTAGCCGTTCGCAGATGGCGGCTGTCTCCTCGGTCGCCGGCTCCCGTGTCTCGTGGTCTCTGACGAACTCGACGCCCAGATACAGGCCACTGCCGTGGACGGCGCCGATCAGCGGGTGCTTGTCGGCGAGTCGCAGCAGCCGGGTACGCAGGTGTGCGCCGACCGTGCGGGCGTTGTCCTGGAGACGTTCGTCGCGGAGCACGTCGAGCACGGTCAGCCCGACCACCGAACTGACCGGGCTGCCGCCGGCCGATGAGAAGAAGTAGCCCTGCGAACGGTAAGCGTCGGCGATCTCGCGTCGGGTGATCACCGCCCCCAAGGGGTGACCGTTGCCCATCGCCTTGGCGACAGCGACGATGTCCGGTTCGACGCCCTGCTGCTCGAAGCCCCAGAAGTGGGAGCCCAGCCGACCGTAGCCGACCTGCACCTCGTCGGCGATGCAGAGACCGCCCGCTTCCCGGGTGGCGGCGTAGACCTGCTCGAGGTAGCCGTCGGGCAGAGCCATTCCGCCGGCGTTGCCGTAGTAGGGCTCGCACACGAACGCCGCCGGCGGGCGTCCGGATCTGACCAGGTCGGCGATCACGGCCGCGGCCTCGGGACCGTAGAGGTGCGCCTCAGGGCCGCGGTGCGGGCCGCGGTAGCTGTTCGGTGTGGGGACTGTGTGCACCCACGCGGGGCGGGTGGCCAAGGCGTTCGGGTTGTCGGCCGTCGAGGTGGAGATGGCGTCACTGGCGTAGGTCCAGCCGTGGTACGCCTCCTCCACCGCGACGACATCGCGCCTCCCGGTAGCGGCCCAGGCCAGCCGCAGTGCCAGATCCACGGCCTCGGAACCGCTGTTGACGAGGAAGACGGTGTCGAGTCCGTCCGGCAGGAGCGCGCTCAGCCGCTCCGACAGCTCCACCACCGAGGCGTAGTGGAAACGGGAGTTGGTGTTGAGCCGCTGCCACTGCCGGTGCACTGCTTCAACCAGTCGCGGGTGACCGTGGCCCAGGACGGTCACGTTGTTGAGCATGTCCAGGTAGCCGCGGCCACGGGTGTCCACCAGGTGGTGCCGCCAGCCTCGCTCGATCTGCGGAGGGGTTTCGAAGTAGTGCTCCTGCACGGTGGCGAAAGACCTCACTCGACGCTCCAGCAGGACGCTCTCCGGCTCCATGGGCGTGTCCGCCACGGGGCGGTCCGCCCGGGGGAGGATCAGGCCGGTGGGATCAGGGCACATCGTCAGCCAGCCCGCGTCCAGCCCTGGCGGAGTGAAACGTGGCGCGATTCCCGTGCCCAGCCGGGACAGTTGCACATCCAACCGATACCAGCTGCCCTGTGCGGCGACGGTGCCCAACTGCTGACCGGACACGGCCTCTCCCCCGTCGATGACCGCGACATCCGGGTCGATGCCGTCGAGCACCAGGTGCAGCCCCCCGGCGGTCAGGGTCACCGCGTGCTCGGCGTGCCGGGTGACCGTGCCGGCCCAGGGCGCATGGACCGCCAGCGGGCTGGTGAGGTGCACCTCCACGCCCAGCGCGAGCGTGGCGCTCTGGTCTGTGTTGTCGACCCGTGTGCGGGTGAGACGGCACTCTCCGTGCCGGGTCAGCACTGCCGTGCCGCCCGAGGCGAGTGCCCGTGCGACCACAGCGGACTCCGCGTCGGGTTCGAGCCAGCCGCCGCCGTGCAGCGCGTCGCTGGTGACGGACAGGTCGAGCAGCGTTGCTTCGGAGGGAAGTTCGGGGAGAAGAGGGTGGCTCGAGGTCGGCGGATCGCTGTGCGGGGCGGGTTCGCCGATCACCTGCCGGAAGTGGGCCGCCATCACCTCGGCCGGTACCGAGGCACCGGCCTCGAACATGGCCCACTCCCGGTCAAGGGCCGCCGTGGCGTAGCCGTTGCCGGGGTCCTGCAGTGCGACGTGCTGCCCGCATACCACCAGCACGCAGCCGCGCAGCACGACAAGGGGCCACAGCACGTCCAGCTCGTCTCCGCCGAGCGGCCGTACGGCGTGGAAAGCGCGGACCGCGGGCAGTACCGAAGCCGGTGTGGCTCCGTGATGATGCAGGACGGAAGTGCAGGCGACCGCCAGCTCGGCCACGGCCCAGCTGTGTGTGAGATCTCCGAAGTCGATCAGCCCGACCGGTATGGGGCGGCCGTCCGGGTCCGTCCGGCACACCACGTTGTTGTCGGCCACATCGCCGTGAATGACCTGTACGGGAAGCCGCGCGGCGCGCCGCTCCACCAGTTGTTGTGCCGCGCGGGCGGCTCGCAGCACACGCTCGGCCCTTCGCTGGTCGACCATGTGCGGGGCCAGGGCCTCGACGACTTCGAGGGCGTTGCGCAGGTCCCACAGCATCGGCCTGTCCGGAGTCGGTATGTCGAGGCCTTCCAGGGCCGCGGTGATGCGTCCGGCCAGCTCTCCCAGCCGCGCCACCACCCGCGGAGCCAGATAGCGGCTGTCCATGATGGGTTCACCGGGAACATAGTCGAGCAATTGGCAGTCGTAGTCCCGGCCGTCCACGGAGACGGTCTGGATGTGCTCCCCGTCGACTCCGACCCGGGCCCGCGGTAGCCGCAGCTCCGGCAGCGCCCGGGCGAGGTGCTCGGTGGCCTCGGACTGCGCCCTCAGTACCGCGCGGTCGATGACCGGGTTGAAGACCTTGAAGACGTACCCGTGCTCGTCCGGACCGGTGCGCACCCGGAAGTTGCGGTCGTGGTTGCTGCCCAGATCCTCGAGTGTTCCCTCGATGCCGAATCGCTCCGTGAGGAGGGCTGCGGCCCGCTCCTGCTCGATGGCGACCATCGGCGCCACCAGCCACTCGGCAGGGGAGATGCCCATCGAATTCTCCGTTCATCAGTTGGTTGACCCGCGACAGCCCGGCACCGCGGTACTCCTGTCCGTCGGCGAGACCGCGGCGGTCGGTCTCCTGGTGACCATCGGAGTTTCGGCGGCCCGGTACGGTTCGGCGGCGACGTCAAAGGCTGCGCCGCATGGCCGCAGTTGGGGCGCTGCTCAGCCGACGTTCCAGAAGAACCGGTGCGTGTGAATCCCGAAGTAGGGGAAGCTCTCCACCTTTGTCACGCCCTCGATGGGACGCACGACGTCGTTGACGAAGTCCAGCAGGTCACGCGGATGGCGACAGACGGCCTCAGCGAACAAGTCGAAGGTGCCGGCGGTCAGGACGGCGTAGACGACCTCGTCGTGGCGTGAGAGTTCGTCGGCCACCGCTCGCGGATCGCCGTCGACGCGGAGCCCGAGCAGGGCCATGGCCTGCCCGCCCATCGCCATCGGGTCGGTGACGCCGACGACCTGCACCGCCTTGGTGTCGATCAGCCGCTGCAGCCGTTGCCGGGCGGCCGACGCCGACAGGCCGACTTTCGGGCCGAGATCGGCGTAGGGGATGCGACCGTCGCTCTGCAGTTCGCGCAGGATGGCCCGATCGATGTCGTCCATGAGGACACCTCCTAGGTGCGCGAGCAGCTAAGCATGCAATCGATTCACGCGCAATATGTCCAGTACACCGTCGATTCCTCTGCCGGGGAAATCGAATCAGTCGTTCGGATCTCGGAAGCCACGTGGCACCGGACATGGAACCTGCCTCGCCGGCAGCCCTTCCGAAGCCCCGGCCAGGAGGCGCTGTCAAGGCCCAGTGACCGACTGGCCACTCACGCTCGGCGCACGACCTGGCGGCTCCGGGCGGGATCGTCATGTCCCGACAAAGGCCGCGCGATGGCCGGGCGGCAGGTGCCGTGACACGAGACTCACGGTCGCGGCCACGTCTCTGGAAGACCGTGCCCGCCATCGGCCACGAGAGCCGATCCGGTGACGAACGACGCCGATTCGTGCGCCAGAAACATGACGCAAGCCGCGATCTCGTCCGGTGTGGCACTGCGTCCGATCGGGCCCGCCGCGGCGGCCGCTGCCTCGAACTCCAGCTGGGAGCCTGTCGCGACATAGCCGGGGGCCACGACGTTCACGGTGACGCCGTACGACACCACCTCAAGGGCGAGCGCCCGGGACAACCCCAGCAGTCCTGCCTTCGCGGCCGTGTACGTGGCCTGCCCCGGCATCGCGCTGACCGCGCCGGTGGTGGAGCCGACCGAAACGATACGGCCGTACCGGGCAGCCCGCATGATCGGCACCACGGCCCTGCACATCAGGAATGCGGTGGTCAGGTTGCGGGACAGCGCCGTTTCCCAGTCGGCCAGAGACAGATCGGCGACGTCGTCGCCTGCGTCCCAGCCCGATGCCACGGACGTCATGCCGGCGTTGTTCACCAGCACGTCGACGCGGCCCCAGCGGTCCATCGCGGCCTGCACCAGGGCGTCCGAGGCCCCGTCGATGGTGAGGTCGGCGATCACACCGACGGCGGCGGGCCCCAGCTCCGCCGCTCGCTGGTGCACCCGCTCGGACGTCGCGCCCAACACGACGCGCGCACCCTCCGCGACCAGCCCCCTGGCGACCGCGGCACCGATTCCGTCAGGGGCACCGGCCCCGGTCACGATGACCACTCGATCTGCGAAACGTGCCATGAAAGACAGCCTTTACGGATGAGGCCACTGCGCAGTTGCCAGTGGAAGCTTGGCGGACGGTCCAGCTCGTCTTCGGTGGCGAGCGCGCGACAGTCGGGGATCTTGGCACCGCTCGCTGCGCTTCGTCCAGGACGGGGCAGTAGACCTCACGGCCGGCCAGCACCACGCCGACGGCTGCGCACCCACGCCGAACGCCTCGTGCAGACACAACCCGCCGGTCGCCCCTCTCCCCAGGCCGACACCCTGACAGCAACAGCCTTCGCGCCCAGCCGCATCGGCCGAGATCGACGTCCTGGTCCAACGCATCCAACCAACAGCACGGCCCCCCTCCTCGGCCGCACCCTCGGCCGCACCCTCGGCCGCACCCTCACCCGCCTCGGCGACGGCAGCACGTGACGAGCCGGTCGGGGCTCATCACGAACGACGCAGATCCGGCCGCAGCCCGAACACGCTACGCGCGGCCGTCTCGAACAGGGTCTGCTTCTCGTGGTCCGCGATGGGCAGGCGCTCGTGCACCTCGACCTCGGAAAGTGCGGCCTGGAAGGGGTAGTCCATGGCGTAGAGGACCCGGTCGGCTCCGACCACCTGGCGGGCGAACATGATCGCCGGTTCCCAGGCCATGCCGCTCGTGGTCAGCCAGATGTTGGTCTTCAGGTAGTGACTCGGCGGCTGCTTCAGAGACGGACGCCAGGGGTAACGTCCGGTCTTATCCTGAATGTGGTGGAAGTGGTCGACCCGGAACGCCCAGAACGGAAGCGCCTCGCCGAGATGGCCCACCACCAGGCGGAGGCCAGGATGGCGGTCGAACACCCCGGAGAAGATGATGCGGATCAGGTGCATGCCGGTCTCGACTCCGAAGCCGAAGATCGCCCCGTCGAGTCCGGAGTCCAGCAGCGGCCCGATCAGCCCGTCGCTCGGCGTGTTGGGGTGCAGATACACCGGCACGTCGAGTTCCGCGGCGGTCGCCCAGAACTCCTCGAACTTCGGCGCGTCCAGGTACTCGCCCCGCGTGTGCGAGTTGACGATCACGCCGTTCAGCCCGAGCTCCTGGACTGCTCGGCGGAGCTCTCCGACCGAGAACTCGACATCCTGCAGGGCGACGGCGGCGAGACCGCTGAAGTGTGCCGGGTGCTGTCGGCATGCCTGCGCGATGTACTCGTTGGTCATGGCGGCGAGTTCCCGCGCCAACGGAAGCTCGAACAGTTCCACGCCCGGGGTGGCGAGCGAGAGCACCTGGTGATCGATCCCCAGGTCCGCCATGTCGGAGAGCCGGCGATCCCCGAGGTCGGTGATGCGCGAGCGGAAGAGATCGGTGTGTGCCGTCCGGTTGAGCAGGTAGTAGCTCCACAGGCTGCGGAAACCGGCGTCGCCTCCCTGGGTGTCGAGCAGCCGACGGTACTCGTCGATCACCGCTTGGGGCGCGTACGCCTCCTCCGTCGCGATCCGCAGACAGCGGCCGTCGTCCGAGGGCTGTGAGGGTGCCGAGGGCGAGGAACTGGACACGTCTCTCCTGTCGGTGATGGTCCGATGTGCCGTCATGCCAGGCGGTCTCCGGCTCGTGAGGCGGCCGGTGACGAACGCCGCGCCTGTTTCGGCGCTGCCGCGTATCCAGCCACAGGCCGCGATTCCCGCAGCCACGGCTCGCGCGGCTTTCTGGCCTGCGGAACGGCGGCGGGAGACCGGCGGGGGCCCTCCGCGGTGTGCCTAGGGTGCGGTCGCAGTCACCCGAAGGACGGAGACGATGAAATTCCCCGACGTGCCCACGTTCCGTGGCTTCCAGGCCCCCGGGCGGTTCGAAGCCGACATCCGCGACCTGGAGGTGGTGCAGGGCGAGGTTCCTGCCGACCTCTACGGCGCCTACTACCGCGTCGGGCCCGACCCGCAGTTCCCCCCGTTGCTCGGTGACGACATCTTCCTCAACGGCGACGGCATGATCAGCATGTTCCGCTTCGAGGACGGCCGGGTGGACTTCACGTGCCGGTGGGTTCGCACGCCGAAGTTCCTGGCCGAGCGCGAGGCGGGGCGCGCGCTGTTCGGGGCGTACCGGAATCCCTATACGGACGATCCGAGTGTCCGCGGACTCAGCCGCGGTACGGCGAACACCAACCTCCTCTGGCACGCGGGCCGCATGCTGGCGTTGAAGGAGGACAGCCACCCCGTCGAGATCGACCCGCTGACCCTTCGGACCATCGGTCCCTGGGACTACGACGGCGCGTTGACGAGCGCCACGGCGACGGCGCACCCGAAGGTCGACGCCGACACCGGCACCCTGGTCTTCTTCGGCTACGCGGCCAAGGGGGAGACGACCCCGGACATCGCGTACTACGAGGCCGACGCGGACGGAACGATCGTCTTCGAGCGGTGGCTGACCGCGCCCTACGCCAGCATGGTCCACGACTTCGCGGTCACCGAGAACCACGTGGTGTTCCCCGTCGTGCCGCTCGTCAGTGACCTCCAGCGACTCAAGGACGGCCTCCCTCACTTCGCGTGGGACCCGTCGAATCCGGTCTGCCTGGGGGTGCTGCCGCGCCGGGATCCCGCCGCGGACGTGCGGTGGTTCGTGGGGGATCCGCGTTTCGCCTCGCACACCATGAACGCCTTCGAGGAGGACGGCCGCATCCACATCGACATGTCGGTCGGCGACAGCGTCGTCTTCCCGTTCTTCCCCGAGATCAACGGAGCCCCGTTCGACCCCGAGGCCGCGACGCCGTACATCTCCCGGTGGACGCTCGACCTGCGGCGCGCGACCGACGACTTCACCCAGACACGGCTGTCGGACGTGCCGGGAGAGTTCCCCCGCATCAACGAGAGACGCGCGATCCGTTCGTACCGGTACGGCTACATGAGCATGCAGAGCGGTGTTCCGGACCCCACCATGCCGTCGAGCGCCAGCGGCATGCGGTTCGATCTGATCGGCAGGGTGGACCTCGCCACCGGGACGACGACCACCCACTACGTGGGCGACACGTCCGCCACCCAGGAACCGCTGTTCGTCCCGCGCCGGGGTGCCACATCTGAGGGCGAGGGATACATCATGGCCGTGATCAGCCGGTACGCGGAGATGCGCTCGGACCTGCTGATCCTGGACGCCGAGAATGTGGACGGCGAGCCTCTCGCCACCGTCCGGCTGCCCCTGCGGCTGCGGAACGGCCTGCACGGCACCTGGCTGCACAGCGAGGACATCGCCGGCCACCACACCGGCCGGGAGGAGTGACACCCATGTCACTGAGCACGCTGCGGGCGGTCGCGCTGGACGGGGCCCGCGACGCCGCCTACCTGTCCCCGGCGCGCTGGCCCGCTGAACCGCACGACCGGCTCGGCGACCACGGATACGACGTGTTCGAGTACGCGGTCTCCGGCGTGGCCCGCCTGTACACCGACGGAGCGGCCCGGCCTCCGGCGACGACCGGCACGGTCTCCTGCACGACGCGGGTGCTGGTGGTCCGGCCGGTGACCGACGAGGCCTTCAGCGGTCGCGTGCACGTCGAGCTGCTCAATCCGTCGACCGGCTACGACTTCCCGATGTACTGGCCGGACCTGGCCGGCCACCTGATCCGACGCGGCGACGCATACGTCGGCATGACGTGCAAGAACGTCACGGTGGAGGCGCTGCGCCGTATGGCACCCGAGCGGTACGGCGATCTCTCGTTCCCGCACGACGGGGCCGTGTGGGACCTGCTCGGCTCCCTCGCGGCGACGCTGCGGTCACCGCACGGCGGTGGCGTACTGCCCGGCCTGCGCGAGCCGGCCCGGATCCTGGCGACCGGCTGGTCGCAGTCCGGATCCTTCCTGCGGACCTACCTGTCCGAGGGGCTGCACGAGCAGCACTGCGGCGAGACGGGCCGCACCGTCGTGGACGCCTTCCTCATCGGGGTCTCCAGCGGCGGCTTCGGGCCGATGGGCTACGTCAACGTGGACCGGCACGGCGAGATGGCCTTCGACGCCGATCTGCGGCCGGTCGGAGGGCGCCTCGTACAGCTGCCGATGGACGACGCCCGCAGGACCGTACGCGGTTCTCGTGTACCGGTCATGGAGCTGATGAGCGAGGACGAAACGCTCCATCACCTGTGGCATCAGCGCCCCGACAGTGACGTCCCCGGCGACCTCTACCGCTGCTACCAGCTGCCGGGGCGCGGTCACGAGTCCGGACTGCTCGACGACTCGGTCCGTTCCTCCGATCATGCACAGGCTCGCTCGCACGGGCACCAAGGCGCCGAACCGTCCGGTGGCGCCGACCCGTCCGGTGGTGCCGACCCGTCCGGTGGTGCCGACCCGTCCGGTGGCGCCGACCCGTCCGGTGGCGCCGAACCGTCCGGTGGCAGCGACGCGCCCGGTGGCGTCGAGGTACCCGAGGGCATCGAGACGGCGCCTCCGCTCCGTCATCAAGCCTCCCGTTACCTTCTCGCGGCCGCCGTGGAGAACCTGCTGCGCTGGGCGGACGGTGTGGCGGCGCCCCGGATCGATCCGATCGCCGTCATGGCCCGGCCCGGCAGTCGACTCGATGCCGACGGCCTCGACTACGGCGGAACGTACGTTCTGAGCGACGCGGACGGGCATGCCCTGGGCGGCATGCGCCATCTGGAGGTCGACCTGCCCGTCGCCCGGTCCTTGCGCGCGCCCGACGGGCCGATGACCATCGGGACCTGGCACCGCGAGCCCTTCGAACCCGCGGAACTGACACGGCGCTATACCAGCCCGCAACGGCTGCGGCAGCTGGCGAGCGAGCGGGCGTGGCGGCTGGCCGACCGGGGCTGTTACCTGCCTGAGGACGTAGCCGACGCGGTCGAGGATTTCTGCCGCTGCGCCGGGCCCTTCTGACAGCTGCCGAAAAGAGGACGCCGAGCTCAGCACTGCGGGTCGGACGGGTCTCCCTGCCGGGACCCGCCGCCCCACTGGGCGAGCTCAAGACAGATTTTGTGGACGGCTGCCTGCAGGGCCTCCACGACGTGGTGCTCCTGTCTGTTGGGGAACCGTGTGTCGGACCAGGCGACCGACAGGGCCATGGGCCTCGTGCCCGGCGGCAGATGCAGCGCGACGCCGATGGCGGTGACGTTCTCGTGGGCTTCCCGGCTGCGGGCGTATCCCCGTGATCGGACGTCCGCCAGCTCGGCCTGGAGCTGGGCCAGCGTCCGGACCCGTGCGTAGCGGGTGACGGGCAGACCGTCCGGGAAGAGCGACTCGATCTGGGCACGGCTCAGCTTCGCGAGCATGGCCTTGCCGCCGGCGAGGGTGTGCGCGGGCAACAGCCAGCCCACCCGTGAGACCGCGATCCGGGTCTCGTCGCGCCACTCGACCCCCGTCACGAAACGTGCGCCGTTCCCTTCCAGCGCCAGCAGATGAGCGGTGCCCCGCAGTTCGTCCCTGATGCGCTGCAGGTGGGGCAGCGCGACGGACTCGACGTCGGGCACTCGCTCGGCGGTCTCGGTCAGCGACACCAGGGCGGGCCCCCGCACGTACACCCGTCGCTCGCCCTGCTCCACGAAGCGGTGGTGCAGCAGCATCTGCAGCAACCGGTGGGCGGTCGAGGGGGCCACGCACAGGAGGTCGGCCGCCTCCGACACGGTCAGCTGGGGGCGCGCGATGAACGCGGTGAGCAGAGTGAGCGCGCGCCCCACCGACGCTATGTGGTAGGCGGGCAGTTCACCGCCGTCCGGCTCTGGCTGCCCCCCGACACCAGCTTGCTGGGCGGTCATGGTCACCTCCGCGCTGCTCGCGCCGCTGTCCAAGGCTACGTCGCCCCTGGTCTCATGCTTCACCCTTGTCACGCCGGATGAGGCCGGCGCCGGTCCGGTGCGGCTGCGTCCCACTCGCGGCGATACGTTCCTGCATCTCGTCGTGGTCCGGGTCCGCGTCCGGCAGCACGACACGGAACCACATGTCCTTGAACTTCCACTGGCCGTCCACCCGCTCGTAGTGGCACTTGTACCTGCCCTCCAGCCAGGGGCCCCACACACGCATCAGACCGCCCGTGGTGCGGAACTCGCAGATGTGACGGTGCCAGGTCCACTCGCCGTACGCCCGGTCCGCCCCCGCGGCGAGCTCGATGACCGGTGACGACAGGACGTACCCGTCCGCGCTCTTCACCAGGCTGTGCAGCTCGTCGAAGACCTCCTCGACCAGCTGCTTCTTTCCCTCGGTGCGCCCGTGCCACCGGATGTCCGTGACTGCGTCCTCGGTGAAGAAGTCGGCCATGCCCTCCCAGTCGCGGTCCGCGAGTTTGCGGATGTAGCGCCGGTGCAGGTTCTTGATCTCCTCGATGTCCTCCAGCCGCTGGATCCGGCTCTCCAGGAGGGCGTTCCGGCGGGTCAGGGCCTCCAGGGCGGCGCTGTCGGGCTGCTGGTGCGGGTCGGTGTGGGACATGTGTCTCTCCTGGTCTCCGGGTGGTCAGGTTCGCCGATGGGTGACGGCCGGGCGCGGTCCCGGTCCGGTACGGGCCTCACTGAATCAGAGGCCCGGGAAAGGCCGACGTGTCGGGCCGGTGACTCAGTGCCTGAAGCTCACTGCACTCGTCGATCGCCCACATCCCATGGTTGCGGCCCAGGCCACTGCGCTTCATCCCGCCGAAGGGCATCGTCATGTCCGAGCTGCCGACGCGGTGGGAGTTCACGAACACCGAACCCGCGGCGATACGGCGGCCCACGGCCAGGGCGTGCTCGGCGTCCTCGCTCCACACGGACGCCGCGAGGCCGTACTCGGTGTCGTTGGCCATCCGCACCGCGTCCTCGACGTCGTCGAACGCGACGACCGGCACGGTCGGCCCGAACTGCTCGCGGGAGACGAGGGGCGAGTCGTGGGGGACGCCGGTGACGACGCTCGGGAGCATGAAGTAGCCGTTGTCCCAGTCGGCGTCGTCCAGGGGGCGCCCGAGTACGTCGACCCGGGCGCCGGCCCTGCGGGTGGACTCCAGGAGAGCCGTCACCGACGTGAACTGCCGCTCGTTGTTCAGCGGCCCGATCGTGCTGGCCGGGTCGAGGCCGTCGCCGACGACGATCTCGTCGACAGCCTGCCGGAACTTGTCGACGAACTCGTCGTACACACCGCGCTGGACGTACAGCCGTTTGATGTTGAAGCAGACCTGGCCCGTGCAGGTGTACACCGAGCGGCGGATCTCCCGTATCAGCCGGTCGTCGAGTCCGGCGGTGTCGAGGACGATCGCGGGGTCGTTGCCGCCGAGTTCGAGGCTCACGCTCGTGATGTTCTCGGCGGCGCCGCGCAGTACGGCCCGACCGGTCTCGGTGCCGCCGGTGAACAGGACCTTGCGCACTCCGGGGTGGGAGACCAGGGCGGCTCCGGCCTCGCTGCCCAGGCCGGGCACCACGTTCACGACACCGGCCGGGAGCGCCGAGGCGAGCATCGCCAGAGTCTCCGTCAGCGCGAGCGGGGCGAACTCGGACGGCTTGACGATCACCGGATTGCCGGCCGCCAGGGCCGGCGCCAGCGCCATCATGCACAGGTAGACGGGGTAGTTCCAGGGCACGATCACCACCGTGGGCCCCATGGGCAGGCGCCGGATCACCGTGGTGCCGCGTTCGTCCCGTACGACGGTCTCCTCGTCCGCGGCCGGTGCGATGTCGGCGTAGTAGCGCAGCAGCCTGGGTGCCCCGCCGACGTCGAGTTGCGATTCCCAGAGCACCTTGCCCTGCTCGCGGGTGAGCAGCTCGGCCCGGGACGCCGTGTTCTGCTCCAGCGCGTCGGCGGCGGCGTGCAGGAGCCGTCCGCGCTCGGCGCCGCTCGAGGAGCCCCAGGTGGCCGCTGCGGCCACGGCGTTGTGGACGACCTCGTTCACGATCCGCGGGCCGGCCAGCGCGTACGTCCCGACGATCTCGCCGGTCCGCGCCGGGTTCACGACCGGGGCGGTCTCGGCCTCGTACGTCCGGCCGGCGCTGACGACCTGAGCCGTCCATGTCGTATCTGCCGCACTGCGCACCGCTGCCTCCGAAGGGATCGGTGTTGGGGACCGGCGTCAGTCAACGGTGGTGAGGCGGTGCCCGGTGCCGGGCGAGGCACGGATTTCTGCCGGGCAGAACTTACCGGGCACGCCCACCGGAACCGCCCGGCCACCGGCACAGGATGCCTTCCGTACGACTGGCCCGGTCCAACCGCTCCCCAGGGGCGGTATCCCCCACGAGGAGCATGCATGGCATCACTACTCAAGGACGGCGAGTGGTCCACGCGCATCCGACTGGACACCTGGTGCGAGGGCCGGGGAGGCAAGGCCGCCGTCATCGAGCCCGCCACGGGAGAGAGTCTCGGCACCGTGGGACTCGCCGCACCGGAGGACGTGCACCGTGGCGCCGGCATCGCTGCGGCGGCGCAGCGGGACTGGGCGGCGACGCCGCCCGAAGAGCGGGCCGCACTCCTGCGCCGGGCCGGAGACCTGTGGACCGTACACGCCGCCGAGGTGGCCGAGTGGCTGGTCCGCGAAGCCGGCTCGGTACGTCTCAAGGCCGACCTCGAGGTGCATACGGCAGCGCAGGAGTGCTACGAGGCGGCGGCACTGCCCACGCATCCCGCAGGGGAGGTGCTGGCGTCCGCGTCCGGCCGGTGGAGCCTCGCCCGTCGTCGGCCGGCGGGCGTCGTGTCCGTGATCTCCCCCTTCAACTTCCCCCTCGTCCTCTCGATCCGCTCGGTCGCACCCGCCCTCGCCCTGGGCAACGCGGTGCTCCTCAAGCCGGATCCCCGGACCGCCGTCTGCGGCGGTGTGGTCCTGGCGCGGATCTTCGAGGAGGCGGGCCTCCCGGCGGGTGTGCTCCAGGTCCTGCCGGGCGGCGTGGATGTCGGTGAGGCGGCGGTGACCGCCGCGCCGGTACGTGTGGTCTCCTTCACCGGATCCACCGCTGCCGGGCGGCGCGTGGGGGCGCTGGGCGCCCAGCACCTCAAGAGGACCCATCTCGAACTGGGTGGGAACAACGCGCTCATCGTGCTCCCGGGTGCGGACGTGGAGCGCGCGGCCTCGGCGGGAGCGTTCGGCTCGTTCCTGCACCAGGGACAGATCTGCATGACCACGGGGCGGCACCTCGTCCACGAGTCGTTGTACGAGCAGTACCTCGCGCTGCTCGCCGACAAGGCGTCGCGGCTGCCGGTGGGAGATCCCCACACGGCCGAGGTGGCCCTCGGCCCCCTCATCGACGCGGCACAGCGTGCCCACGTGCACGCGGTGGTGCAGGACAGCGTCTGCGCCGGGGCCGAGCTGCTCACCGGCGGCCAGTACGAGGACCTGTTCTACCGCCCGACCGTGCTGGCGGACGTCCAGGACGGCCACCGTGCCTGGTCGGAGGAGATCTTCGGTCCGGTGGCCCCGGTGCGTTCCTTCTCCGACATCGACGAGGCCGTCACCGCCGCCGCCGCGACGGAGTACGGACTGTCGCTGGGGATCCTCGGCGAGACCGGGGCGGCGATGCGGGTGGCGGACGCCGTACCCAGCGGAATCGTCCACATCAACGAGCAGACGGTCGCGGACGAGGCCCATGTGCCCTTCGGAGGCGTCGCGGCCTCGGGAACCGGTGCCCGGTTCGGTGGTGCGGCCGCCAACATCGAGGCGTTCACGGAGACACAGTGGCTCACCGCCCGGGCCGACATCGCTCCCTATCCGTTCTGAGACATCCACTGATACGTCCGTCTGATACATCCACTCTGATACCTCCACTCTGAGATATCCGTCGCAGGCGCGTCCGTTTCTGCGGCATACCGTTCCCAGACATCCGACACGGGGGCACCCCCGAAGACCATCAGCAGGCAGGCGACGCCATCCATGGACACAGGACCGATCGAGTTCGCGACCGCGACACAGACCCTTGCAGGCCTGCGACGCGGTGAGTTCTCCAGCGTCGAACTGGTCCGGGCGTATCTGGACCGGATCGCGGCCCATCCCTGGGTCAACGCGATCGTGACCCTCGACGCGGACCGGGCACTGGCCGAAGCCCGCCTGGCCGACGAGATGCGCCGCGCGGGCGGCCCGACGGGCCCTCTGCACGGTTTGCCGATCACCGTCAAGCACGACCAGAAGGTCCGGGGCGTCCCCTCGACCTACGGATCCGAGAGCCTGCGGGACTTCATACCCGAGGATGACGCCGAGGCGGTCGCCCGGTTGCGAAGCGCGGGCGCCATCGTCTTCGGCCGCTCGAACCTGCCCGAGTTCGCCGCCGACGGGCAGGCCTACAACGCGCTGCACGGCACCACCCGTAACCCCTGGGACCGCGAGCGCACCTCCGGCGGCTCGTCGGGCGGCTCGGCGGCGGCGGTGGCGGCCGGGATGACCGCGCTCGACCTCGGCAGCGACATGGGCGGCTCCATCCGCATCCCGGCCGCCTGGTGCGGCGTTCACGGCCTGAAGCCCACCTGGGGCGTCGTGCCGACGCAAGGAGGTGTTCCGCATCCGGACGACGCCGAAGGGGCGGACCTGACCGTGCCGGACGTCGCCGTGTGCGGTCCGCTGGCCCGGGGCGCCGATGATCTGGACCTCGCCCTGACCGTGCTCACCACGCCCCGGGACGATCGCGGCGGTCTCAGACCGTACCTGCCGAACGCGCCGTTCACGGCACACCGGGAACTGCGCGTGCTCGCCTGGTTCGACGACCCCGTGACAGCAGTCGACCCGGCGACACTCGAGGTACTGCACACGGCCTGTCGCGCTCTCGAGGGCGACGGCGCCCATGTCAGGTACGGCGTACTGCCGCCGGGCGGCCTCGATCAACTCGGGGAGCTTTTCGAACTGCTCTTCATGGCGGACGTCGGTGGCGGCACCGGCGACGCGGGCTTCGAGGAGCTGCGCCGCGGAATACGGCAGCTGCGCACGGAGTCGCCCATGGCCGGGCTGCACCACCGCGCGCTGGGCCTCACACACCGGGAATGGCTGTCCCTGCACCGACAGCGCCTGATGCTGCTTCAGGGATGGCAGGAGCTGTTCGACGAGTACGACGTCGTCGTCACCCCCACGGTCATGACGACCGCTCTCCCGCACGACCACAGCGAGCCGGTCTGGGCCAGGCACTTCGAGCTGAACGGCGAACACCATCCGTGGCGCCCGGCACTGACGCGCTGGTGCGGCGCGGTGGGAGTGCTCGGCCTTCCGGCCGTCTCGACGCCCATCGGGCTCGACCGGCACGGGCTGCCGGTCGGCATGCAGGTCGTCGCCGCCGGGTGCCACGACCGCAGCGCCATCGCCGCGGCCCGCCTGATCTCCGAGAGCGTCGGCGGCTTCACCGTGCCGCCGCTCGGCGGGACACCCGCATGAACGCAACGCCAGGCACCCGCTGCCGGCCCGAGGAGAGCCCATGAGCATCGCCTTCGTCAACGGTCGCCGCTACGTCACCGGAGTCGGCACCCGGCCCGGTGGGGTGGCCGTGCGGAACGGGCGCATCGTCGCCGTCGGGCCCGACAGCGACGTCGTCGACGCGGCGGGCCCGGCCGCCGAGATCGTGGACGCCGGCGGCGGCCTCATCAGCCCGGCCTTCGGCGACGCGCATCTGCACCCGATCGTGGGGGGAATGGAGCTCGGGCAGTGCCACCTGGACCACTGCACGTCCGCCGAGGAGTGCCTGGAGGCCATCGCGGCCTATGCCGCGGACCATCCGGACGAGGCCTGGATCCTCGGCGGCGGGTGGTCCATGGGGCACTTCCCCGGGGGCACCCCCCACAAGAGTCTCCTCGACCGCCTCGTGCCCGACCGCCCCGTGTTCCTGCGCAACCGTGACCACCACGGCGCCTGGGCCAACTCCCGCGCGCTCGAAATCGCCGGCATCGACGCGAACACGGCCGATCCGCGGGACGGCCGTATCGAGAGGGACCCGGACGGCAGCCCCGCGGGCACGCTGCACGAAGGCGCGGCACACCTGGTGACGAAGGTGGCGCCACCGCCCACACGCCACGGCCTGCGCCAGGGCCTGCTGCGCGGCCAGGAGCACTGCCTGGCACAGGGGATCACACAATGGCAGGACGCCCTCCTGCGCGTGATGGGCCCCGGCCTCGACGCGATGGACGTCTACGTGGACGCGCTGGCCGACGGCGGGTTGAAGGCGCGGGTCACCGGTGCCCTGTGGTGGGACCGCGACCGCGGCCCCGACCAGATCGCCGACCTCGTGGCCCGCCGGGAACGTGCGCGGGGCCACGACGACCGGGGCGATGACGACCGAGGCCAGGACGACCTCTTCCGGGCCGACGCGGTCAAGATCATGCTTGACGGGGTCGCGGAGAACTTCACCGCCTCGCTGAGCCGGCCGTACCGGGATCGCTGCGGGCATGAGACCGGCAACCGCGGACTCAGCTTCATCGACCGTGGCGTGCTGGGGGACGTCGTCGCGACCGTGGACGCCCACGGCTTCCAGGCGCACTTCCACGCGATCGGGGACCAGGCGGTGACGGACGCCCTGGACGCGGTGGCCCACGCTCGGCGGGTCAACGGCAGCTCGGGCATCCGCCACCACGTGGCCCATCTGCAGATCGTGCGGCCCGAGGACGTGCCGCGTTTCGCCCGGCTCGGGGCGGTCGCCAACATCCAGCCACTCTGGGCCCGTTACGACCCGCAGATGACGGAGCTGACCATCCCGTTCCTGGACCCGGCCCTCGTGGACCGCCAGTACCCGTTCCTGGACCTGCACCGCGCCGGCGCCGTGCTGGCGGGCGGCAGCGACTGGCCGGTCAGCAGCGCCAGTCCCCTGGAAGGCATGCACGTCGCCGTCAACCGCACGGCCGAGCACGCGCCGTCCGACACCGAGCCGTTCATCCCACGGCAGCGCCTCCCCCTGGTCGTGGCGTGGGACGCCTACACCCACGGGGTCGCCCACCTCAACAGCCGCGAGCGGCAGACCGGCCGGCTCGAGCCGGGGTACCTGGCCGACCTGGTGCTCCTCGACCGTGATCCGTTCCTGGGACCACGGCACGAGATCGCGGAGACGGTGGTCGTCAGCACCTGGCTCGGCGGCCGGTGTGTGTACCGGCGTGAGTGACGCCCGGGGGTGCCGCCGGTGCGCGGCGACGCCGCTTTCCACGCCGCAGAATCCGAGGCCTTCGCATCGGTCCGATGTCTGAAAAACGCCTATGGTGCAGCAACCGCTCACGGGTCGACTCAGAGGAGGAGTCTTGGCGATCGTCGAACACAGCCTGCCGCGCTCCGCCGGCAGGCAGTGGACCGGGGTGCTCGTGACAGTGGCGAGCCGCCTCGCCCAGATGGCGCTCACGCTTCTCGCGGCGAGTTTCCTGATCTTCACAGCGCTGCAGCTCGCACCGGGCAACCCGGTCGAGATCATGCTCGGCAGCAAAGCCGGAGACCCGGAGGCGGTCCGGCGCCTGAACGCGCAGTACCACTTCGACCAGCCGCTCCTCGTCCAGTACGGGCACTGGCTCACCGGACTCCTACACGGGAACCTCGGCACCTCGTTCGTCTTCCGGGAGAACGTCTCGTCGCTGATCGCCGCACGGATCCCCACCACCGCCCTGCTGGTGGTCTACGGAGGTCTCCTGGTCCTCGTCATCGGATTCGCGCTGGGGCTTGTCTCGGCCCGCGCGGGCCGAACGGCCGACACCGGCATCTCCGTCCTGCTGTCCGCGGCCCTGGCCGCACCGACCTACGTGATCGCGATCGTCCTCATCACGTTCTTCTCGCTCTACCTCAACTGGTTCCCCGTCTTCGGCAGCGGGGACGGCCTGCTCGGACGCCTTCACCACCTGACCCTGCCCGCCGTCACGCTCGCCCTGTCGAGCAGCGCCGCGATCGCCCGGGTGACCCGGGCCGCCGTCAAGGACGAGGAACGCCGGGACCACGTGACCACCGCCCTCGCGCGAGGACTGGACCCGCGAACCGTTCTGCGCCGGCACGTCATACGCAACGCGCTGCTGCCGATCACGACGATCGCCGGCATCGTCACCGCCGGCCTCATCGGCGGGACGGTGATCGTCGAGAACGCCTTCGGCCTTGACGGGGTGGGCTCGCTACTCGTCCAGGCCATCACCCGGAAGGACTACGCCGTCGTGCAGAGCACGAGCATCCTGGTCATCACCGCGTTCCTCCTGGTGAACGCCTTCGTCGATCTCCTGTACGGCGTCATCGACCCGCGCACGCGCAAGGGCGGAACCCCGTGAGCGCGCTCGTGCCGGCCCGGTCCCGGCTCCTGCGCGGCTCGGGCGGCGGCGCGACGACGGCGATCCGGTGCTTCGGCGCGTTCGCCGTGCTGCTGGTTCTTCTCGCCGTGTGCGCGCCACTGATCGCCCCCCAGGATCCGAACACGGGAGACGTCCTCTCGGTCCTGCAGCCCTCGTCGTCGGAGCACTGGCTCGGCACCGACGCATCCGGCCGCGACCTGTTCTCGCGTCTGGTGTTCGGCTCACGGACCGCGCTGCTCGGCCCGCTCGTGGTCGTCCTGGTCGCCACGTCCGCGGGAACGGCTCTCGGCATCCTCGCCGCCTGGAACCGGGGATGGGCCGATTCCCTGATCGGCCGCCTCTTCGACCTGGTGTTCTCCTTCCCTTCGATGCTGCTGGCCCTGCTGTTCGTCACGGTCATGTCCCCGGGTCTGTTCTCGGCCGCGCTCGCGGTCTCCATCGCCTTCGTCCCGGCCATTGGACGGCTGGTCCGCTCCACCGCGCTGCGTGAGGTGAACGAGCCGTACGTACAAGCCCTGTACACCCAGGGATTCGGGACGGTCAGACTGTGTGTCCGTCATGTCCTGCCCAATCTGTGGCCGGTGATCGTCGCGCAGGTGACCATGTCCTTCGGCTACGCGATGGTCGAGTTGGCGGGCATATCGTTCCTCGGTCTCGGTGTGCAGGACCCCACCGCCGACTGGGGCGAGATGATCAACACGGGGCAGGGCAGCATCGTCCGCGGCTTCCCCCAGGAATCCCTCTACGCCGGGATCGTCCTCGTCCTGGCCGTCGTGTGCTTCCTCAGCCTCGGTGACCTCCTGTCCGAACGAATCAACGGAGGCCGCCGATGACTCCGCTGCTCGAAGTGGACGACCTCCGCCTGACCGTCGGCGGCCGGGGTGCACAGGAACAGGAAATCCTGCATGGCGTCTCGTTCGCCGTGGGCGCCGGGGAAGCAGTCGGAATCGTCGGTGAGTCGGGCTCGGGCAAGACCCTGACGATCCGGGCGGTCGCCGCACTGCACCCTCCGGGCGCGAAGATCGACGGCGACATACGGTTCGACGGACAGTCCGTCCCCGCGATGACGCCTCGCGAGCTGATGCGACTGCGCCGCGACCACGTCGGCATGGTGTTCCAGGATCCGCACGCGGCGGTCAACCCGGTCCACCGCATCGGCGACTTCCTCACCGAGACCTACCGGAAGGACAGCCGCAAGCAACGGCGGGACGCGACCGCCCGCGCCCTGGAACTGCTCCACCAGGTGCGCATCAAGGATCCGGCGCGAATCCTCGGCTGTTTCCCGCACGAACTCTCCGGCGGCATGCTGCAGCGCGTGATGATCGCGGCGGCTCTCCTGCGCGATCCGCGCCTGCTGCTCGCGGACGAGCCCACGACAGCACTCGACGTCACGACGCAGGCCGAGGTCGTCGCCCTGATCACCGATCTGCGGCGCGAACGCGACGCGGCGCTCGTCTTCATCACTCACGACATCGAGCTCGTCGGGGCCCTCTGCGACCGCATCCTGGTGATGTACAAGGGCCGGATCGTCGAGGAGCTGACGCCGGCGCAACTGCACGGCGGCAAGATCTCACACCCGTACACCGAAGCGTTGCTCGCCTGCCGCCCGGACATCACGCGCCGCCGCCACCGGCTGCCGGCGGTCCCGGCCGGCGCGTTCGAGGAAGGCTGGGCTGCCCAGTGATCGGTCAGGAATCGCAGGGATCACAGGAACCAGTCGCCGACCCGGGGAACGCGACCACTCCCGTCGTACGGGTCCGGGACCTCCGCAAGACCTTCCAGCCCCGTGGTCTCCTGAACGCCGGGCAGCCGGTCGTCGCGGTGGACGGGGTCTCGTTCGCCCTGGTGGCCGGTTCGACGCTCGCCGTCGTCGGTGAGTCGGGGTCCGGCAAGACCACCCTGGCCAGGATGATCATGGGGCTCGAGACACCGACGAGCGGTTCCGTCGAGTTCTTCGGCAGGACGCAGCCGCAGCGGATGCGGACACGCGACCGGCGAGCCCACGCCCGGGTGATCCAGATGGTCTTCCAGAATCCCTACCGCTCTCTCGATCCCCGTCAGAGCGTGGGCGCCGCCGTCGACGAGGTCCTGCGCCTCCACTTCGGCCTCAGCCACCAGGACGCCAGAGCCCGGACGGCCGAGCTGTTCGAGCTGGTGCGGCTGGCCCCCGCCCTGCTCGACGCCCTGCCCCGCGAACTGTCGGGCGGCCAGCGACAGCGCGTGTGCATCGCCCGCGCGCTCGCCACGAACCCGCGCGCGATCGTCCTGGACGAGGCCGTCGCCGCGCTGGACGTGCTCGTCCAGGCGCAGGTCCTCAACCTGCTGGCGGACGTCCAGGAGCAGACGAACGTCAGCTACCTGTTCGTCACCCACGACCTGGCGGTCGTGCGGCAGGTCGCCGACGACGTGCTGGTCATGAGGTCCGGCCGCGTGGTGGAGCACGGGCGTGCCGAGGAGGTCCTGGACCACCCGGAGCACCCCTACACCCGTCTCCTGCGCGACTCCGTCCCCCGGCCGGGCTGGAAACCGGTCCGACGTCCCACGGATGACAGCCCGCCGATCCCGGCCTGACGCCGCCGGACCGTCCGCCACCGCGCCCCTCACCGTCGTCCGACGTCCTCTCTCACACCGTCCGCTCCCGTACCGGTTGCCCGGTGATGCCCCCCACCGCGCCGACCACCCGCAGCACACGCTGCGCCCTGCTCTTCGGACGCATCTTCCACACCGCAGAATCGTCCCCCTTGCCGCCTATGACCATGAACGCGGGGTGGCTGAATATGACGCCTCGGCGACCGCGTCCGGGCCGGAAGCCACGCGCCACCATCGTCGGCCCGATCTCCTCGAAAGGGATCTTTCATGTCGCTACCGTTCCGTCCATCACGCCGCGACCGCCACCGCACGCCGTCCGACGCACAGCGGCGGCGGACCGTCCAGGTGGCGACTGTGGCGGCCGCCCTGGCCCTCGTCACCGCCTGCGGTGGCGGGACCGCCTCCCCGGAGAAGGCCGCCGGCAGCCGGGGCTGGACCACCACCACCCCCCGGGCGGCCGGAAACCTCGACACCGTGAACTGGAACCTCATCCTGGAGCCCACGACGCTGGACCCCCAGCAGGCGGGCAACTACGGGGTCAACGAGGTGCTGTCCAACATGTGCGAGAGCCTGCAGACGCTGAACCCCGACTTCTCGATCAGTGACGGCCTCGCGTCGCTGAAGGTCGAGAACGGCGGGAAGCGGCTGGTGTACTCCATCGACGCCAAGGCACGCTTCTGGGACGGACAACCGGTCACCGGCGCAGACGCGGCCTTCAGCCTGACCCGGGCCTGGCACCCGCCGTCCCAGCAGGCGCCCGTCTACAGCCAGTACTTCGCCGCCGTCACCGGCATCAAGGCGACCGGGCCCCGTGGGGTCGCCGTCGACCTGAAGCACCCCGATCTCCTCTTCCAGAAGATGATGGCGACCTTCGCCGGCTCCGTGGTCGAGGCGCGGTACTCCAAGGCTCATCCCGACTACGGGAAGCCGAGCGTTCCGCCGATGTGCTCCGGGCCGTACACGTTCAAGTCCTGGCAGACGGGGTCCAAACTGACGCTCGAGCGCAACGAGAACTACTGGCGCGGCCTCACGGCCAAGACCCGTCAGGTGGTGTTCAGCTTCCTGCAGGGCGACAGCTCGCAGACCCGGGCGCTCACCGGCGGTGCGATCCAGGGCATGTACCAGCCGCCGGCCTCCGCCCTTGGCCGGCTCGGCGATCACGGCAAGGTGTACTACGGCAAGTCCCTGCTCTCGTTCTACCTCGTCCCCACCACGAAGGCCGGCCCGCTGCGGGACCCGCGTATCCGGCAGGCCCTGTTCCTGGCGCTGAACAGGAGCGCGGTCGCCCGCACCGCCTTCGGCGGCGGCGCGGTCGCCTCCCGCGGCATGCTTCCCGCCGACGCGTACGGGCCGGTCAAGGCGACGAAGAGCGACGGCACCGGAGGAAGCGCGGACGAGATCGCGCAGGCCAAGAAGCTCGTGAAGGAAGCCGGATCCCCCAAGGGGAAGATCGTCCTCGCGGGAGCTCCCGCCATCAGCGACTCCCTCACCCAGACCCTGCAGGCCATCGCTGAGGCGGCGCGGAAGATCGGCCTCGACGCGACCTACAAGCCCGTGACCGTCGGGCAGTTCTACGACCTCTTCTCCGGCCCGCAGGGCTGGCGCAGCACCGGCGCCGACGCCTTCGGCTCGCAGTGGAACCTTCCCGTCGCCGACCCACAGGCACAGTTCTCGGTGTGGGCGAGCCCCGAGGACCCCTCGAACTACTCGCAGTTCGCGGACGGCGGGGCGAGCAAGCTGATCCAGCAGGCGGGCGCGGAAGGGAACGTGGGCAAGCGCGATGAGCTTCTCACCCAAGCCGACAAGCGGCTGTTCGACCGGCTGCCGTGGATTCCCGTGGTGGACGTGGCCAATGTCCTGTACTTGGACGACAGCGTGACGGGCCCGCCGGCTTCCTTCGTGAACTGGTACTACCCCTGGGCGCAGCAGCTGGGGGCAACCAAATGACGCAGGTGCGACGCGATGCCCCTCCTCGCCGGGCGCCTGACAGGCTGCGGGCGACCTGGACCAGGTACTCCACGACGCCGCCCGGCGCGACAGTCCGCTGACCGCCGCCCCGGGTGGCACAACGGGGGCCTCCCGCAGGGCTCAGGGGAACGTGGGCGCGGGTTGGCGTAGAAATGTGAATCCATAGGTCATAGCAATGCTCGGCGATCTGTGAAACCGTTCTGTGATGAGATGAGCCCCCGAACGAGCCCCCAGATGAGCCCCCGCGGCACCGATCGGAAGGACGACGGAACAGCCGTGAACCGACTCTCCAGTGCTGCCCGCCGTGCGATCTTCGCTCCGCTTGACACGGAAGCGAGGGTCGAGGCCGTCGTCAGGCGCCTGGGCGACGCGATCGCCTTGGGGCTGCTGACGGACGGCGAGCAGCTGCCCGGTGAGAGCGACCTCGCCGAGCGGCTCGGCGTCTCCACCGTGAGTCTGCGCGAGGCATTGATGGCCCTGCGGCAGCAGGGCCTCGTCACCACAAGGCGTGGCCGGGGCGGCGGGACCTTCGTCCGCGCGTCTGTCGACGATCTGCACGACCGCCTGCGGCAGCGGCTGCAAGCCCACACCACGGAGGAGCTGCGCGACCTCAGTGACCACTATGCCGCCGTCGCCGGAGGCACCGCCCGGCTCGCCGCCGAGCGCGCGGACAAGCACGACCTGGAAGCCCCCAACCGTTCCCTGCGGGAATTCGCCGACGCCGTCGACTCCGCCGCGCGAGGCCGCATCGACGGCCGCTTCCATGTGGAGATCGCCGCCGCCGCCCAGTCCTCCCGGCTGACCCGCGAGGAGATCCGTTTCCAGACCGAAATCGGCCCACTACTGTGTCTGCCATTCAGCCAAGCGACATTCCACCGGACCGCCGACGCGCAGCACCGGGCCCTTTTCGACGCCATCAGGGCCGGTGACGGACTACAGGCTCGTACGCTGGCCGAGGAGCACGTTCGCGACGCGGTGCGGCACCTCATAGAACTGCGACTGGACGAGACATGGCAAGCACACTGAGCACCGACGGCGACACCGTCGCCGAGGCGGTCGTCCGGGTCAGCGGCCTGCTGGAGCGTGTCTTCACCACCGTCCAGCAGACCTGCGAACAGACCGCCACCCTGCTGGCGCACATCAATCGGCGGGGACGGCGCCCCACCTCGGCCGACCTGGCCCGGCTCCAGCCGCTGCTGCGCGAACAGCTCGTCCGCGAGGCCAAGCTGATCTCCGGCACCGGCTTCATCGCCGAACCAGGCCTGCTCGGCGACGTGCCCGCCTGGCTGGAATGGTGGCAGACGAGGGCCGATGGCGAGGTCCAGCCCATGCTGCTGGAGCTGGACCCGGACACCTCCGCGTTCTCGGACTACACCGCCTGGGACTGGTTCGCCCTGCCCCGGACCACCGGGCAGCGCGCCGTGTCCGGGCCGTACGTCGACTATCTGTGCTCCGACGAGTACAGCCTCACCCTTGCGGCACCGGTGGTCGTGGACGGCGCGTTCGCGGGTGTGGCCGCCGCCGACGTGTACCTGCGCCACTTCGAGGCCGCTGTCGGCCCCGCGCTGCGCCGCATCGAGGGCCCCGCGTTCCTGGTCAATCCGCGCGGCCGGGTCACCGCGTCCAATACCGCGACTCAGCTTGCGGGCTCCCTGGTCAGGGACCTCGACACGGCTGCCGCGCGGGGCGAGGTGGTACTGCACCCGTGCGGGGCGATCCCCCTGGTGCTCGTAACGGCGGCGCGAGCGTCACGCGCCCGGTGACGTCACGACATGCCTGATGCGGGTGCGGTCCTCGAAGTCGTACGCGGACGGATCCTTGCCATGGCCGGATCCTTGCCATGGCCGGACTTCTTGAAGCCGCCGTGCGGCATCTCCGCGGTTCCTCGCCCATTGCTTCAGATCCTGCCGCCGGAGGCCGCGTCGGACGACAGCCGCTGGGCCAGGTAGACGGGGATGACGGACAGCAGCACCAGCACGGCGGCGACGACGTTGACCACCGGCGCCTGCTGCGGCCGGGCCATGTTGGAGAAGATCCAGACCGGGAGGGTCTGGACGCCGGGCCCGGCGGTGAACGTGGTGACCACGATCTCGTCGAAGGAGAGTGCGAAGGCGAGTAGCCCGCCCGCCACCAGAGCGGAGCGCACCAAGGGGAAGGTGATGTCGCGGAACGTCTGGAAGGTGTCCGCGCCCAGGTCGGCGGCGGCTTCCTCGTACGAGCCGGACATCCGGCGCAGCCGCGCGACGACGTTGTTGAAGACCACGACGACGCAGAAGGTGGCATGGCCGACGATGACGGTGAAGAGGCCGAGGCCCACGCCGAGCGGTTCGAGGACCGCACGGAAGGCGGTGTTGAGGGCCACGCCGGTGACGATGCCGGGCAGCGCGATCGGCAGCACCACCAGGAAGGAGATGCTGTCCCGGCCGAAGAACCTGTAACGCTGTACGGCGAACGCGATCAGCGTGCCCAGCACCAGCGCGATCGCCGTGGCGCCGAGGCCGGCCTTGACCGAAGTCCACAGGGCGTCCCGTGCGCCGGAACTGTGCCAGGCGTTGCCCCACCAGCGCAGGGTGAAGCCGGAAGGCGGCCAGCCGAACGTCTTGTCGATGTTGAATGAGTTGGCCAGGACCAGCAGCAGCGGTAGGTAGATGATCGCGAAGCCGATGGCCGCGGTCGCACGCAGGGCCGTGCGTGCGAGACGGGAGAGTTGCATGCTTTCCTCAGGGTCCTCACAGCGCGGCCAGTGCGCCGCTGCGGCGCACTGCGAGCAGGTAGAGCACGATGACGACCACGGGTACGGTGCCGAGCGCGGCGGCCAGGGGCAGGTCGAGCGTGATGTTGGAGTAGACCAGGTTGCCGATGAGCTGGGTCTTGCCGCCGACGATCTGCACGGCGATGTAGTCGCCGAGGCTGAGCGAGAAGGTGAAGACGGACCCCGCGGCGATCGACGGGAACACCATCGGTACCACTACCGACAGGAAGGTCCGCCAGGTGCGGGCACCCAGGTCCGCGGAGGCGTCCAGGAGGTTGGCGGGAAGCTGTTCCAGCCCGGCATGGATCGGCAGGATCATGTAGGGCAGCCAGAGGTAGGACAGCACCATGATGACCGCGGGCAGCCCGTATCCCGGCCCGTCGGCGCCCAAGGGCCCGAGCGCCCAGTCCAGCAGCCCGCCCTCGGACAGGATGATCCGCCAGGCGTACGCCTTGACCAGGTAGCTCGCCCACAGCGGGGTGAGCACGGCGACCACCAGCAGGGGGCGGTACCTGGGCTTGGCGACCCGGGCGGTGTAGAAGGCGACGGGGAAGGCGATCAGAACGTCGATGACGGTGACAGCGAGGGCGACGCCGATGCTGCGCAGCGCCACGTCGCGGTAGACGTCGGTGGTGAAGAGCGCCTTGAAGTTGTCCGGCGTCCAGGTCTTGACCACATCCGAGGTGAACGGGTCGGTGGTCCAGAAGGCGGACATGAACAGGGCTGCCAGCGATCCCAGGTAGGCGACGACGAGCCAGGTCATCGGCGCGGCCAGCAGCAGGGACAGCCGCAGGCGCGGGTGGCGGTGCAGGGTCCCGGCGAGCCGTCGGCCCGGACCCGGTTCGATGCCGTGGTCCGGAGCGGCCGCGGGCGCGGTGTCGGTCATGGGATCTTTCAGCCCTTGATCTGGGTCCAGGCCTGGACCCACTTGGCGTAGGGCACGCACTTGACGTCTGTGCGGCCGTCGAGGCACTGCTGGATCGGGGTGGTCCAGAAGTGGACCTGCTTCCAGTACGTCTCGTCGGCGGCGTGGTACGTGGTGCAGAAGCTCTTGTCCGATGTCAGGGCGCAGGACTTGGAGTTGGCGGGAGCTTCGCCGAACCACTCGGCGACCTCGGCGTTGACCTTCGGGGAGACGATCCAGTTCATCCACTGGTAGGCGCAGTTGGGGTGCTTGGCCTTGGCGGAGATCATCCAGGTGTCGGACCAGCCGGTCGCGCCCTCGCTCGGCAGGATGGCCTTGACCTTCGCCTTCTCCCCCTGGGCAAGGTTGGCGATGACCTGCCAGGTGGTGCCGACCACCGAGTCGCCGCTCTTGAAGGCGGAGATCTCCTTGAGGTAGTCGCTCCAGTACTCGCTGACGTTGGCGTTCTGCTCCTTCAGCAGGGCCACGGCCGCGTCGAACTGCTTCTGGTCGAGCGCGTACGGGTTCTTGATCCCCAGCGAGGGCTTGGTCTTGCTCAGGTACAGGGCGGCGTCGGCGATGTAGATGGCCGAGTCGTACGCGGTGACGTGGCCCTTGTACGCGGAGGACTTGTCGAACACGGCGGACCAGGAGGTGGGGGCCGGGGACACCTTGTCGGTGCGGTACATCAGCAGGTTGGCGCCCCGGCCGTGCGGGATGCCGTAGGCGACCGGTCCCACGGAGTTCCACTTCTGCATCTTCAGGCTGGCGAAGACGTTCTTGTAGTTGGGAACGAGTCCGGTGTTGACGGGAGCGGCGTCACCGGAGGCGATCAGGCGCAGCGAGGCGTCGCCGGAGGCGGAGACGGCGTCGTACTGGCCGGTCTTCATCAGGCTGACCATCTCGTCGGAGGTTCCGGCCGTCTTGGTGTTGACCTTGCAGCCGGTCTGCTTCTCGAAGGGGTGGACCCAGTCGACGGACTTGTCGTTGGATCCGTCCTCGGCATAGCCGGCCCAGGCGATCAGGTTGACCTCGCCCTCGCCCTTGCCGAGCGTCTTCTGGGCATTCAGTCGGGGCGGCGTGAAGGTGCCGTCGCTGTTGGTGGACGTCGAGGAGCCGCCGCAGGCAGTGGCCAGGGCAAGGGCACCGAGGGCGGCGGTACAGCCGAGGGTACGTGTCAGTCGCACGATGTCTCCGTGGTGGGCGCGGGAACGAGGGAAGGCGTACGGAAGTGCCGGGACCGGTAGTTCACTGCGGGTCGGCAACGCGGAAGTTGTGACGCTCCTGCCACTGCAGGCGGACCCGGGTGCCTCGGTAGGCGGCGACCTCGTCGGACGAGGTCTCCTTGTTCTGCTGCAGGGCGGTGAGCCGGCCACCGACGTCGAGGTCGACGATGAAACGGGTCGCGTCGCCGAGATAGACAACCTCGGCGACCGAGCCGACGGCACTGGTGTGCCCGTCCTCGGCCGCGCCCAGGGCGTCCGGGCTGTGCAGGAGGTGGATCTTCTCGGGGCGGACGCTGTAGGTGCCGACCGCGCCGACCACCTTCTGCGCCGCCTCGCCGGTCAGCAGGTTCGACGTGCCGACAAAGCCCGCGACGAAGGCTGTGGCGGGGCGTTCGTACACCTCGGCCGGGGTGCCGACCTGCTCGATCCGGCCCTGGTTGAACACCGCGATCCGGTCGCTCATGGTCAGCGCCTCGTCCTGGTCGTGGGTGACGAAGACGAAGGTGATGCCGACTTCCCGCTGCAACGCCTTGAGCTCGACCTGCATCTCCTCGCGGAGTTTGAGGTCCAGGGCACCCAGCGGCTCGTCGAGCAGCAGCACCTTGGGGCGGTTGACCAGCGCGCGGGCGAGCGCGACGCGCTGCCGCTGGCCGCCTGACAGCTGGGACGGGCGGCGCTTGCCGAAGCCTTCGAGGCGTACGTTCGCCAGGGCCTCACGGGCGCGTTCCAGGCGTTGCGCCTTGGGTACCTTGCGAATTTTGAGCCCGTACGCGACGTTCTGTTCCAGCGTCATGTGCGGGAACAGGGCGTAGTCCTGGAAAACGGTGTTGACGTCCCGCTCGAACGGCGCGAGGCGGGTGACGTCCCTGCCCGCCAGCTCGACGGTTCCGCTGGTGCTGGGCTCGAATCCGGCGATCATACGCAGGACGGTGGTCTTGCCGGAGCCCGAGGGACCCAGCATGGAGAAGAACTCTCCGTCGCGGATCTCCAGATCCACCCCGGAGACCGCTTCCACCTGGCCGAAAGACTTGCTCAAGCTCTGCAGCCGGATGGCCGTTCCTTCCCCGGGCATGGGCGGAACCTTTCTGGTTTTACGGGCGCTGGGAGGTATCCAGGAAACATATGAACTTATATTTCAACGGTCAAGGCCTGGTCGTGGTAAAGACTTCACCAACGACAAGAACCCCGGGAAAGCCTGCCGGTGGAGGCCGAGCTTCCGGTGATCACGCTGGCAATCCTCTTCAGCCTGTCCATTCCTGCCCAGCCGGATGCAACGAGAAGTGAGAACACACCCGCGACGCTACGAGCGGCCGATCGACCGCGTTGCGCTACGGCCACAGCGGCGCACGCACCAGATGGAAGAAGCGGCGCCGCACGGAGATTGCCGAGCTTCGGAAAGGAACAGGCGCGCGGCGAGAACCTGGCCCTGCGGCGTGAGGTGGACCGGCGCCAGACGATCAGGCTCGTACGTCTCGCTGCTGAACTTCCATCGGGGAGGGGTGCGACATCTGGCACGCCGCCGGCGCGCGCCTCGTCGTCATCACCTTCGGCGGGCGCGGCGCCCCGCCTCCCCCGACGGCCTCCGCGTCACCGTCCCAGCCCCGGCCGTGGACGTTGTGGACACCGTCGGCGCCGGGGACTCCTTCACCGCGGGCCTGCTCCACCGCCTCGCCGCCCTCGGACACCTTGGCGGGCGCAGCCAGGACTGCGGCCGCGATCGGCGGGGACGGCTCGTCCCGCCGCGAGCCGGTGCCCGCGGCGGGACGAGTGGGACCTCAGCGGATCAGCCGAGGGCGAGGACGGTGACGGAGTAGGCCGGCACCGAGCGGGCGAACGTCGAGCTGACGCCGCTGATGGACGTGGTGCTCGGGGTGATCTTGTTGGGGTTGGAGATGGTGTTGGTGTCGGTCGCGCTCCCGGAGGACAGGGTGGTGGCGGTGCCGGCGGACGGCAGGGCGCCGGCACCGGAGAGGTTGATGTTGACGGTCTGGGCCGTGGAGGACGGGTTGACCAGCGTGATGTAGATCTTGCCGGTGGTGGAGTCCTGGGTCACCACGGTGTTGACGGTGCTGGTGCCCGCGAAGGAGGCGGGCAGCACCCGGTCGCCCTGGTTGTCGGCCAGCATCTGCTGCACGTAGTAGGACGGCGAGGCGTAACTGGTCAGCGCGTTGAAGCCGATGAGGTTGGTGTTCCACTGGACGCTGTTGACGTTGGCCAGCAGTGGCGCGTAGGCCTCCATGGTGACCTGGTCGGAGTTGCGGAGCATGCCCGCCAGCCAGGAGGCGTCACCGAGGGCGGCGTTCATGTTCGGGGTGGGCTTGCCTTCCTGTGTGGCCCACTCGCCGACGAACGTCTTGGTCGTGGTGGACCGGGTGGCGTTGTCGTAGAAGCCCGAGTGGTCGTTGAACCAGGCGGCCGACTTGTAGTAGTGGTCGTCCTGGATGTCCGGGGTGCGGGCGGTGACCTTCATCGTGGAGATGAACTTCATCGACGGGTACTTGGCCTTGATGGCGTCGTAGAACTGGGCGAAGCGCCCGTTGTCGCCGTCGTAGCTGCCGGACTTGTCGAACCAGTCCTCGTTGCCGATCTCGACGTAGTGGATGGTGAACGGGTCGGGGTGGCCGTCGGCGGCACGGCGGGCGCCCCAGGTGGTGCTGGTGGAGCCGGTGGCGTACTCGATCTCGTCCAGGGCTTCCTGGACGTAGGGGCCGAGCTGGTCGAGGGGCACGTGGGTGCCGTCGAGGTTGTAGCCCGCGTACACGGCCAGGAGGGGCTCGGAGCCCATGTCCTCGGCCCATTCGAGGTATTCGAGCAGGCCGAGACCGTCGGTGGACCAGTAGCCCCAGGCGTCGTCCTGGTGGCCGGGGCGCTGTTCGACCGGGCCGACGGTGTTCTTCCAGGCGAAGCGGGTGGGGACGGTGTTGCCTTCGAGGTAGTTGCCGCCGGGCTCTCGGAGGAACGCGGGCTTCAGACCCGTGATCTTCTGCATGAGGTCGGTGCGCAGTCCGTTGGGACGGTTGTTGTAGGTGGGCGGGAAGAGGGAGACCTGGTCCAGCCAGACGGTGGAGCCGGAGCCGCTGGTGGCCGAGACCACGAACCGGTTGGCCGCCGAGGTGGGGGCGGTGCTGGAGGCGGTGAGGCCGACGGTGAACTTCCGCCAGGAGGTGGTCAGTCCGGTGATGGTGCCCGAGGCGTAGACGGTGCCGCCGGTGGACTCCACGTCGACGGTGAGCGGGCCGGTGAAGGTGCCGTCGCTCTTGGCGTACAGGGAGGCGGTGTAGGTCTGCCCCGGCTTGACCGGGATGCCCCAGAAGCCGCTGTTGGCCACCCCGGCCCGCGCGCTGCTGGAGGCGGTGTTGACGGACACCTTCAGCGACCGGGTGAGGGCGCTGTTGAGCGGGTTGGTGGTGTCCAGGGCGATGGTGGAGTCGCCGATGGCGGACCAGGCGGTGGGGGTGGTGGAGCTGGCCATCATCGAGCGGTTCTGGATCAGCTCGGCGTACAGGCCGCCCTCGCCCGAGTGGTTGATGTCCTCGGTCATCACGCCGAAGAAGTCCGACGGGACGCTGTGCGCGGGGTTGGCAACGTCCACGTTCAGCTGCCCGCCGCTCAGGCCGGCGACCGCGGCGACCTCCGGGCCGGTCAGAGCGTGGTCGAACATCTGCACGTCGTCAACGGCGCCGTTGAGGAAGTCGACCGCGGCGCCGTTCCACCTGCCGCGGCCGATGGCGGTGTTGCCGGTGGCCTTCCAGGGGGTGGTGTAGGACACGGTGCTCTGCAGCTGTCCGTTGACGTACAGCCGGAGCTGCTTGGCCGCCACGTCGTCCACACCGGTCAGCTGGTACCAGGTACCGGTGGACGGGACGGAGCCGGCGTCGGCGCGCACCTCCGTGGCCGTGGTGCTGTCCGAACCACGGCGGGTGAAGGCGAACTTGTGCGTCGTGCCGCTCAGTTGCAGGTAGAAGCCGCTGATGCTGCTGCCGTCGATGCTCAGGGCGGTCTGGTAGCCCGTGGTGGTGTTGAGCTTGACCCACGCGGAGGCCGAGAAGCCCCGCGAGGTGTCCACGGCCGGACCGGAGGCCACGGCCGTCGCGGCCGAAGTGCCGTTCAGAGCCAGGGCGCCGGAGCCGACCTGGCCGGTGGTCCACGTGGCGGCCGAGCCCAGGGTGGCGGTGCGGCCGGCGCCGGAGGAGTCAGCGGCGGTGGTGCCGCTGCCCTCGTCGAACGCCCAGTGCGCGGTGTGGTCCAGCTCCGTGACCTGAGAGGTGGTCATCGCCCCGGAGTAGACCTGGACGTCGTCCACGGCGCCGTTGACGAAGTCGGTGGCCTTGCCGCCCCACAGGCCCTGGCCGATCCGCGTGTGACCGCCCGCCTGCCAGGCACTGGTGTACGCGCTCGTGCTCTGGGCCTGTCCGTCGACGTAGAGGCTCAGCGTGCCGGCCGTGGTGTCGTCCACGCCCACCAGGTGGTACCACGTGTTCGCGGTCACGACGGCCTTGCCGTCGGCGCGGGTCTCGGCGGCCGAAGTGCTGTCCGAGGCGCGGCGCGTGAAAGCCCACTTGCCGGTCGAGCCGTTCAGCTGGAGGAAGTAGCCGCTGATGGCGGTGCCGTCGACGCTGACGGCGGTCTGGTTGGTGGCGGTGTTGTTCAGCTTCACCCAGGCGGAGACGGTGAAACTGCCGGAGGTGTCGACCACGGGGGAAGGAATGTCGACGACCCCGTTCGAGGTGCCGTTGACGGTCACGGCGCCCGAGCCGACCTGCCCGGCGGTCCAGCCGGCGCCCGAGCCGAGGGCGCCGCCGTGGCCCGCGCCGGAGGAGTCCGCGGTCGTGGTGCCGCTGCCCTCGTCCAGCGCCCAGTGCCCGGCCAGGGTCGGGGCGGCCGAGGCCGGGGTCGCCGTCGCGGCCACCAGACCGCCGGCGAACAGCGCGGCGCAGGCGACGACCGTCGTGATCCTTGCTCTCAGCCGCGATCTGAGACGGTGAAGATGTTGATTCATGCGGTGATACCCCTGTTCTGCAGGGCGGACGTCCCGGTCCGCTCCGGCCCCCGTGAGGCGGATCCCCCTTGGGTCATGCAGCCCGCTGCCACATGGCTCCGCGTCGAGGGCGGGGGCCGGTGGTCGGGACGACCCCACGCCGGTCGGTGCTGCCTGTGGCCGCCCGTGAGAGCTGACGACCGGGCGGTCCGTGCCTCCGGCAGCCGCCGCGATCGGCGGCGGCTGTCGTCGGGGCGGCCGGGTGGTCCGGTCAGCTCACCGCACGGCCCTGGCCATGCGGGTCACCTGTGCGAGCGAGGAACGCGGTCAGGCCCAGGGGCCGACCGCCTTGAAGGAACTGTCGGCGCGGAAGGTGGCGTTGTCCTGGTAGAGGTCGACGCGCAGCTCGTAGTTGTAGTGGCGGATGTAGCGGCCGGGGTAGTTGTACGACTCCAGACTGACCGAGCCGGTGACGGAACCCGGCCGGGCGCAGAAGGTGGCGTCTTTGTTGAAGAGCGTCGTGCCGTTGCTCGCGTCGAGGCGGATCCGCAAGTCCTTGTGGCGCAGGTAGCGACCGGAGGAGTCACGGAAGGAGTAGCAGCCGCCGTCCGCCAGGCCGGGGACGATGGTGAACGTGGCGCTCTGCTTGACCGCCGTGGTGCTGGAGGACGTCACCGGGTCGAGGTAGCCGAGGCTGTCGGAGCGTACGACGCCGTAGCGGCCGGGGAAGTTGACCGACTGCAGCGAGCGGGTGGTGTTCGTCGGCAGGGCGGTGCCGCCGGAGACCGGGTCGACGCTGCTCAGGGTGGGGACGACCTTCTTGATCAGGCCGCCTGCGTCGAACTCCAGCTTGTCGATGGTCGTTTCGCGGTGGGTGCCGTCACCGCCGGGGATGGCGAACCGGTGGTAGGCGATGTACCAGTCGTCGGTGCCCGGCACCTGCACCACGGAGTGGTGGCCGGTCCCCCTGATGCCGAGGGCGAGGTCCTTCTCCAGGATCACGCCCCGCTTGGTCCACGGGCCGGTCGGGGACGGGCCGGTGGCGTAGGCGACGCGGTAGTTCTCGTCCCGGGTGTCGTTCTCCGACCACATGAGGTAGTAGGTGCCCTGGCGCTTGATGACGAAGGAGCCCTCGTTGTAGCCGCTCGGGGTGATCTCGGTGACCTTCGAGGGGTCAAAGGAGACCATCTCGTCGTTCAGCGGGACCACATAGGCGTGACCGTTGCCCCAGTAGAGATACGACTGACCGTCGTCGTCGGTGAAGACGTCCGGGTCGATCATCTGGCCGGCATAGGCGCCGCGGGCGATCAGCGGCTTGCCCAGGGGATCCGTGAAAGGGCCGGTGGGTGAGTCGGAGACCGCGACACCGATGTTCGTGTCGGCGGAGTAGTAGAAGTAGTACTTCCCGTTCTTCGCGGTCGCCGTCGGGGCCCAGGCGCGGCTGTCGGCCCAGCCGATGTCAGGACCGAGGTCCAGGACGACGCCGTGGTCCTGCCAGTGGATCAGGTCCTTGGAGGAGTACGCCTTGAACTGCGTACCGCTCCATCCCGCGAAGCCGTCGGTGGTCGGGTAGATGTAGTAGGTGTCGCCGAAGCGGACGATGTTCGGGTCGGCGGTCAGCCCGGGCAGGACCGGACTCTTCATGATCAGCGCCGACACCGTCCAGGTGCGCTTCGCGCCGTCGGAGCCGGTCACCTCGTACGTCACGGGCGCGGTGAAGTCGCGCGGGGTGCCGGAGGCCGGGCTGATGGACGCGCCCTGCGCGAGGGTGAACTGCGGGGCGAGCGCGGTGAGGTCCGTGCCCTCCTTCATCGGCAGCGTGATCCTGCTGTTGGCGTCGTCGACGATGGCGGCGATCTTCAGCGAGGGGTGGGTGACCGCGGCGATGCCCGTGGTGTTCCCGGTGACTGCGAGGACCTCACCGGGCGACAGCGCGCGGTTGTAGACCCGGAAGTCGCGCATCTTGCCCTTGAAGAGCTTGTCACTGCTGTAGAGCGACTTGCCGATGTAGTTGGCCGTGGTGATGCCGGACCCGATGGAACCGGGTGTGATGGTGACCGACGTGTTGCGGGCCACCTCCACGCCGTCCTGGTAGAGGACGCCCGTGGTGCCGGTCTGCGTGTAGGTGACGTGCTTCCAGACCGAGCGCGGCAGCGCGGCGGACGTCCGGGTGTTCTGCTCGCTGGAGAATCCCCCGGAGGCGATGGCGGTCCGGAAGGTGTTGCCGGTGGTGAACAGGTACCCGTTCCCGGCGCCGTTGCTGGTGTTGCCGAAGCCGTAGAGGAAGTACGGCGTGGCCTGGGCGGCGTCGATCTGCACATCCATCGAGACGGTGATCGAGTTCATCCCGCTCATGATGTTGTCCGGCACCTTGACGTAGGTGTCGGAGCCGTTGAACGTCAGTCCTTCCGTCCCCGACCAGCCGGCGGTTCCGTTGACGGTTCCGTTGCGGCCGTTGCCCGAGGAGTCCACCGCCACGGTGCCCGAGGTGGCGTCGAGTTTGTACCAGAGGGCCAGGCCGTCGGTGATTTCCGCCGCGTGGGCTGGGGCTGACAGGCCGGCGACGCCCACCAGGAGCGAAGCAGCGGCCACCATGGCCAGAGCGCCGGTCCGGACTCTCGGGCGGCCCTGAGGTCTCACGCTGTGCATCGGTTCACATCCCGTGATGAAGACATGCCTGAGGAGGGGCCCCGAGACCTCGGCCGAGGTGCTGACGTGCCGCCCGTATGACATCGCGCTGCGTGAGTGTGAAGTGAGCCACGAGCCGACGTCAATACTTTACGAACAATGTCCGATAGGTCGAACAATTTCCTTCCGGCTCGGCCGCTCGTCCCATTTCGCGCACTGCGGCAGGGCTACGGCATGACCGAGAGGACACCCGGCGCGTTCTCGTCGGCCTGGCCCGACGTCACGCGAGTTTCAGACCAAGGCCGTTCAGTGTCAGGTCCAGGGCGCCACGAGGACGAAGGAGCGGCTGGCCCGGTGGGCGGCCGTGTTCTCGGAAGGGTCGAGCCACAGCTGGAGGTTGTCCCGGTGGCGGAGGTAGCGGCCGGGGTAGTTGTACGACTCCAGGGAGACCGAACCGGCCGTGGAACCGGAACGGGGGCAGAAGGTTGTGTCCTTCTGGAAGATGGCGGATCCGTCGTCGGTGTCCAGCCGGATGCGGAAGGCGTAGTGGCGCAGATACCTGCCGGTGGCGTCCCTGAGTGAGTAGCAGCGGGGGTCGGCCAGGCCGGGAACGAAGGTGAAGGTGGCCGACTGCCGGGTGGCCGCGGAACTGGTGGCGCCGACCGGGGCCAGGACGCCGAGTCGGCCGGACTGGCTCACGTAGTCGCCGGGGTTGTCGACCGACCGTAGGGCATGCCGCCCCGAAAACCGCGCCTCAGCCGTCGTCGCCGGGGCTGCTGTCGGCGTCGATGTCGGTGTTCGTGTCGGTGTCCGTGTCCGTGTCGGTGTCCGTGACGTGGACGTTCTCGGGGACGGCGGCACGGACGAGGAGGCGGGCGACAGCGGGGCCGCGACGGCGGGCCGCGGGGCCGGCTCGTGCGATCCCGTGGCGGTGTACCAGGCCACTCCTGCAGCGGCGAGCGTGACGGCACCTGCGGCTGCCGTCGCCGCGGGCTTGGCGGCCAGCCTGCCGATCGTCCGCGCCGTACGGCTCGCTCCGCTCGCCGTACGCGTGCCCGCGCCGACGGTCGCTCCGGCCGAGCCCACCCCCAGCGCCCTGGCCAGTACCAGGCCGGCCAGGCCGACCGGCACCGGCACCAGCGCGAGGCCGGCCAGCAGCCCCTCCGCCGGTATCAGGTCGGACGAGTTCAACAGGCACTGCGGACAGTCGCGGACATGGCGTGCCAGCCGCTTGCGCCACAGCCCGGACGGCCGCCCGTCCCACGAGGCAAGCACGACGGCCAGGTCCGGGCAGCGCGGCGAGGCCGTCACGGCTCGTACGACGGTGCGCGCCGTCTCCAGCCGTTCCTTGACCCGCTGGATTCGGACCGCGGCATGCTGCGGTGTGAGGCCGCAGGCCGCCGAGAGCTCGCCGCGGGTCAGTTCACCGGCGCTCTCCATCCACCACAGCGCGAGTACCTCGCGTTCCTCGTCCTCCAGCCAGCGGGTCGCCTCCACCGCTTCACGCCGCTGGCCCGACAGCGCAAGCCGAAGAATCGCCAGGTCGGAGAAGTCGGCCTGCGCCTCTGTTTCGTGGGCGTTCTCCGCCAGCGGTTCCGCAGTGAGCCAGGTGCGCCCTCTGCGCCACCGGTCATGGATCTGTCGCACGGTGATGGCGACGAGCCAGGACCGGAACCGATCCGGTTGCTCCAGCCCGGGCAACCCGTCCAGGACCCGCATCATCGTCTCCTGGACCACGTCGTCGACGTCGCTGTGCCCGTCCAGCGCCCGCCCGACGATGTTGTAGACCAACGGCAGACAGTCCCGTATCAGCTGTTCCGAGGCCTGCCGGTCCCCGGCTCGCGCTGCCATGACGACGGCGACGTCCGGCCGTTCTGGCGTGTCCTGCGAGCGCACCCCGCCCCACCTGTCCCGTCGCCTTGCCGATGTATCGAGGGCGACAGTGTGTCAGGAGCGAATCCGGAGGATTTGCGTGGGTCGTTTCTCAGGTGCCGCCCCACGCCCGTCGTCCGTTCCGTGTTTTCCGTTATGCGCGGCGCGGCGGTGCGTCTCCCGTGTGTACGACTCCTGCGTACGACTCCTGCGGACGACCCCATCGGTGAGGACAGACGGAGGCAACGCTGCTCCTCTTGGCTCCTCCCTCTTGACACCCACTCTTACTCACCTCTAACTTTTCGCTGATTTTCACGAACAATGTCCGGTATTTCGAACCAGGCATGTATTCGCCGGAACTTTCAGCTCGCCTCCGCTCCCTCTCCCGGAGCGAAACAAGGATGTCTTTCACCTCACCCCGGCACCCGCAGAAAGACAGGAATGTACATGTCCGTGCTTCTCAACCGGCTGGCGGCGATATTCGTCGCTGTCGGCCTGCTCTTCACAGCACAAACCCTGACCGCTCCTCAGCGGGCCGCCGCCGCCGACCCGGGCTACCTGATGGTGCACTTCACCGGGGAGGGGTCGACCAATCAGCAGATGTACCTCTCGCACAGCACGGACGGCCTGCACTGGAACGACCTCAACGGCGGAGGCATGGTCCTGCGCTCCCCGATCGGCACGAAGGGTGTGCGCGACCCCGCATTCGTGAGATCCCCTGATGGCAGCAAGTACTGGATCATCGCGACCGACCTGTGCATCGACTGCGGGCAGACGTGGAGTCAGTCCATCAACGACGGCAGCCGCAGTCTTGTGGTGTGGGAGTCGACAGACCTGGTCACCTGGTCGCAGCCGTGGCTGCTGAACGTCGCCGGCGCCATCCC
The DNA here is from genome assembly GCF_044459385.1 of Streptomyces sp. NPDC050287. Classification (NCBI taxonomy): domain Bacteria; kingdom Bacillati; phylum Actinomycetota; class Actinomycetes; order Kitasatosporales; family Streptomycetaceae; genus Streptomyces; species Streptomyces sp. NPDC050287. Next base: position 1,084,716 of record NZ_JBITIY010000001.1, read on the forward strand.
CGACGGGCGCAACGCGTGGGCGCCGGAGGCGATCTGGGACCCGGCCGGCAACGACTACGTGCTGTACTGGGCGACGAACGTGCCCCTCAACGGCGCGACGAAGCACCGCATCTTCTACGCCCGCACCAGCGACTTCCGCACCATCACCACGCCGCAGAGCTACATCGAGCGCCCCGGCACCCAGGAAATCATCGACACCCAGATCATCGAGATGCCGGCCGGCGTCGGCAACTACCGCTACGTGCGGGCCTCCGGCGACGGCCAGATCACGCTCGAGGGCAGCAACTCGATCCTGGGGACCTGGACCAGGCTCGGCGACCTCTCCGGCATCGGCCTGCCCGGCTCCCAGGTCGAGGGCCCGATGTGGATGAAGTTCAACGGCACCAACAAGTGGGCCCTCTACCTGGACCAGTACGCCACCAGCGGCGGCTACATGCCGGTCCTGACGACCGACCCGTCGAACCCCGCCGCCTACCAGAAGCAGGCGTCGACGAGCTACAACATGGGCGGCACCAAGAAGCGCCACGGCTGGATCATGAACCTGACCGCCGCCGAGGAGGCCCGCGTGCTCGCACGCTGGCCCAACACTCCGGCCAAACGGCTCCAGTCGTACAACTTCCAGGACCGCTACGTGCGCCACACCAACTTCGACGTGCGCATCGACCAGAACGTCAGCACCAGCCCGGACTCCCAGTTCCGGATCAGGACCGGCCTCGCGGGCTCGGGCACAGTCTCCTTCGAGTCGGTGAACTTCCCCGGCTACTTCCTGCGGCACTCCAACTACGACTTCCAGCTCGCCTACAACGACGGCACCAGCCAGTTCGCCGCCGACGCCACCTTCCGCCAGGTCGCCGGGCTCGCCGACTCCACCTGGTCGTCCTTCCAGTCCTACAACTTCCCCGACCGCTACATCCGCCACTACGCCTACGAACTCCGGCTCGACCCGATCACCACCGCGACAGCACGCGGCGACGCCACGTTCCGCGTGACGAACTGACCTGAAACCGGGATGCCGGCGCCTCCATGGGAGAGCGCCGGCACCATGGGGCTGGACCCCGCCCGGCGCCGCCACCAACGACCCGCACACCGGCTCCGTCGGCGGCGGTGCGCTGGTGTTCCGCGACACGTCCGGCACCGCGGTCGTCGGGTCGTCCGCCAAGCCCGGGGCACAGACCCTCGGCCCGGACCACCGGGGACCACAGGGGACCACAGGATCCCGCCGTGGTCTGCCTCGCTGAACACGGCCGTGATGGCGGTGGCCGAGGGCAACTTCGGCCGGCTGGGTCCCCAGCGCCGCCACACCACTGGCTAGTCGGCCTTCCGCCAGCGGGCCCGCAGACTGAACGCCGCGCCCTTCGGCCGACGTTCGCGGGTGAACACTCCCTTCTTGTTGCCGTCGACACGGAAGACACCGGGCGCCGTGGCGAAGTCGGCGAAGTTCCAGACCTGCTCGCCGACGACCGCGTCGACACGGTCGAACACCCGGTGATACACGTCGAGCAGTTCGGTCTGGTACTCCTCGGTCCACGGGCTGGGTACGACGCTGCGCAGTCCGGGGTAGGTGTCCGCTCCGTACTCGGTGATGACGATGGGCTTGTCGTGGGCGGCGGCCCACTGCCGCAGTTCCGCCTCCAACTCCGTCTCGGCCGCCGCCAGGTCGTCGGGGCCGAAGTACCAGCCGTAGTAACGGTTGAGGAGCACGACATCGAACAGGTCGGTGACCACGCACTCGTCCGGTTTCCCCATGAGCGCGTTGACGTAGGCGACGGGCCGTGAGGGATCCAGTCGGCGTGCCTCGGCAGCCAGTGGAGCGAAGTAGTCGCGCGCCTCCGGTTGGACGTTGTCCGGCTCGTTGGCGATGGACCACAGCACGACACTCGGATGGTTCTTGTCGCGCGCCACGAGCTCCCTCACCGCCTGCAGGTGCGTGCGAAGTGTGCTCTCACCCACGGTGTCGGGCGAGAACGTAGACGCCTTCCGGCCGGAGCCGAAGACACCTCCCGCGATGTTCAGGTTCAGGCCGACGGCCGCCGTCTCGTCGATGACCACCACACCTTGTCGGTCCGCGTAGTCCAGCACCTCCTCGGCATAGGGGTAGTGCGAGGTGCGGATCGAGTTCGCGCCGGTCCACTCCAGCAGGGCGAAGTCATGCACCATCAGGGTGTCGTCGTGAGCCCTGCCGCGCACGGCGGCGTCCTCGTGCTTGCCGAAACCCTTGAAATAGAACGGGACTCCGTTGATCAGGAATTCCTTGCCCCGTACCTCTACGGTGCGCACCCCCACGGACTGCCGGTAACTGTCGACGAGGTCGCCGGAGGTGCTCCACAGCGTGGCCTCGAGTTCGTAGAGATAGCCGTCTCCGGGCGCCCAGGGATGCACGTCCTCGATCCTGAGGGTCCCCACCGCCCCGGTGGCGGCATGGACCTCGGCCCCGGAGGCATCGCGCAGCGAGACACGCACCACGTGCTCATCGGCTTGAGCGGTGCTGTCCACGCGGTAGGCGACGAAGCCGGTCGTGTCCTTCAGGCTGGTGGTCACGGTGATGTCGGTGATGTGGACGGGGGGCGTGGTGTACAGCCACACGGGTCGGTGCAGGCCCGCGTAGTTGAAGAAGTCGAAGAAGTAGTGCTGCACCCGGCGGCCGTCCTCGCGTTCCTCCACTCGGCCGGGTGGTATCGACTCCCAGGTCAGTTCGTTGTTGACCACGACGGTGACACGGTTCTCGGCACCCGGCCGCAAGTGCGCCGTGACGTCGGCCTCGAAGGGGGTGTAACCGCCTTCGTGCCGGGCGACCTCGACATCGTTGACCCAGGCGGTGGCGCGATGCGTCGCGGCGTCGAAGCGGAGTACCGTCCGTTCCCCCGCCCACCCGGCAGGAACCCATACCCGCGTCTGATACCAGACGTCGCCGACATGGTCACGGACGGTCGTGTCCGGGAAGATGTCGTTGTAACTGGCCGGCACAGGGATGTCCACGGCGCCCGCGAGCTGCGAGCGCCACCAGCCCTCGGCACGGCCGGCCCCCTCCGCGTCCAGGCGGAAGCTCCACAGGCCGCCGAGAGAGCGGCGTTCACGAGTGGGGCCGTCCTGGGGACGAAGCATGGCTGGTTCTCCTGTTCTGTTTGCGCCTGTCGACGCGGCGGTCGAATAGGCCGAATAGGTCGAATAGGCGGGGATGAAGGGCGCCCAGGGGACGGTCAGCACCCCGGGGGCCGGTCGGGGCGGGTGGCGGTCCTGTCGGGGCGGGCGGCGGTGGTCTATTTGATGCCGGTGTTGGCGATGCCCTGGATGAAGTGTCGTTGCAGGGCGAGGAAGAGCAGGATGATCGGTGTGACGACCGTGACCGCCCCGGCCAGCAGCAGGCCGTAGTTGGTGCCGTTGGCTCCCGTGGAGAAGAGGGCGAGGGCGACGGGCAGCGTGTAGTGGTCCTCGGTCTGCGCGATGACGAGCGGCCACAGGAAGTTGTTCCACTGCGCGAGGAAGGTGAGGATCGCCAGTGTCGCCAGCGCCGGCCGTGTCAACGGCAGGATCACCCTGAGGAAGATCCGGGATTCGCCCGCACCGTCGAGGCGCGCCGCCTCGACGAGGGCGTCCGGGATGTCCCGGATGAACTGCCGCATGATGAACACGCCGAACGGTGTCACGAGGAAGGGCAGGATGAGGCCGAGATAGGAGTTGCCCAGGCCCATGTTGCTGACGAGCACGAACAGTGGGACGAAGGTGGTGACGCCGGGGATGATCAGCATGGTGAGGACGAGGCCGAACAGCAGACGCTTCCCCGCGAACTCGATCTTCGCGAAGGCATATCCGGCCATCGAGCAGAACAGCAGGTTTCCCAGCACACAAGCCACCGCGACGAGTGTGCTGTTCAGGAAGTACAGTCCGAAGTTCTGCTTCGACAGCAGTTGTTCGAAATTGGCGAAGGTCGGTGACCGGGGGAGCCAGGAACTCGGGTGGGCGACGATCTCACCCGTCGGTTTCACCGAACCGAGGAACATCCAGGCAAAGGGCGCCAGGGTCGCGAGGAGTCCGAGCACGAGGGCGCCGTAGAGAACGAGACGAGCCGTGGGGACTCGCCGGGACGGACGCCGGTCCTGGAAGGCTGGTCCTGTCGTTGTGGTGGTGGCGGTCATGTCAGGCCTTCGCTCGGAAGATGCGGAACTGAAGAAGGCTCAGTAGGGCGATCGCGGTGACCAGCACATAGGACGCGGCCGATGCCAGTCCGTAGTTCCCGAAGCCGAATTGCTGGTAGGCGTAGTAGCTGATCGACGTCGTGCTGTCCAAGGGGCCGCCGCTCGTCATGACGAACGGTTCCTCGAAGAACTGGAGGTAGCTGATGCTGAGCAGGATGGCGACCACCAGCGTGGTGGGCCGGAGCAGCGGCAAGGTCACGCTGCGGAAGGCCCGCCAGCGGGACGCGCCGTCCACAACGGCCGCCTCGTGCAGTTCGGGCGGTATCGACTGCAGTCCCGCCAGGAAGATCACCATGGGGATTCCGAAGTGCCGCCAGACCGCCATCAGTATGAGGGCGGGCATGGACCAGTTGGGATCGTTCAGCCAGTCCGGCCCGGAGATTCCCACTACGGACAGGACCGAGTTGATCATCCCGTCGGGCTTGTAGAGGTACCTCCACACGACCGCCACCGCCACAATGCTCGTCACGACCGGGGCGAAGTAGGCGACCCGGAAGAAGCCCTTCGCACGCTGGATGCCGGAGTTGAGTGCGACGGCTACGGCGAGAGAGAGCACCATCGTCAGTGGTATGCCCACGGCGACGAAATAGAGCGTGTTCAAAGCGGAGCGGACGAAGGTGGGATCGTCGAAGAGCGCGGTGTAGTTCTCCAGGCCGACGAAGTTGACGCTGAAGGGCGTCTGCACGTCCCTGCTGGTGATGTCGGTGACGCTCATCGACAGTGACGAGAAGACCGGCCAGATGCCGAACGTGGCGAACAGCAGGACGAAGGGTGAGCAGAAGGCCCAGGCGATCAGTGTGCGCCGCAGGTGTCCGGAATCGCGCCTCGACCGTTGAGCCGGCTGCCTGGCGGAAGACCTCTCGCGTACGGGTTTCAGGGAGGTCGCCGTGGTCATCGAGCCGGCCCCGTTCCGATCGCGGACGCTTTCGCCTGAATCCGTTCCAGGGCAGCCTTCGGTGACGAGACCCCCTTGGCCACCTTCTCGATCTCGGCATCGAGGACCGCTGCGATCGGCTTCCAGGTGGTGACGGCCGGGCCGGGCAGCGCGGTCCGGAGCTGGGATCGGAAGACGGTCAGCGTCGGGTCCGACTTGAGCTTCCCCTCATCCCAGGCCGCCTGGACGGCGGGCAGGTCTCCGGACAGTTCGTACCAGTCCTGCTGGACGTCGGGCCGGGAGAGCCACCGGATGAACTTCCAGGCACCGTCGCGGTTCTTCGCGTTCTTGAAGACCGTCCAGTGCCCTCCCCCGATGAAGCTGGCGTTGGACGTCGCTCCCTTCGGGAGCGTGGCGACCCCCACCTTGTCCTTGACGAAGTCCGCTCCGCCCGCCCCCTTCAGCAGTGCCGTTTCCCAGGGGCCCGAGACGAGTGCGGCCGTGGAACCGGCGACGAACTGCGGCTCGATCTCCCCGAGACTCACCGCCCCGTTGCGGGTCGAGGTCTTCGACGTGAAGAACGACTGGTAGAACTCCAGCCCCTTGAGCGCCTCGGGTGTGTCGAAGGTGAACTCGGTGCCGTTGTCGTTCATGAGACGCGCACCGGCCTGCCACATGAAGGGCAGGACGCCCTGCCAGCTCGCCGCCACGCCGGTGGGCAGCGCCAGGCCCCACTTCGCTCCCTGCTTCTGGAGGGCCTTGAGGAACGGGCCGTACTCCTTCCAGGTCTTCGGCGCGGAGACTCCGGCGGCCTGGGCCAGGTCCTTGCGGTAGAACAGGACGCGGGTGTCCGCATACCAGGGGACGCCGTACGTGCCCCCGTCGTAAGTGGTGCTCCGAGCGGCACCTCGGTAGAAGGACGAGGTGTCGACGAGGCCGGCCGGCACCTGCTCGAGTCCGCCCGTCGAGGCGAAGTTCGTCAGGTCGGCGGATCCGACGAGCGTGGCGTCCGGTGTGTCCTGGGAGGCGATGGCCGTTTCGACCTTCTTGGCGTAGTCCTGCCACGGGATGGCCGTGACCTTCACCTTCGCGTCCGGGTTGGCCTTCCGGAAGCGCGCGGCCAACTCGGGCAGGCGCTCGCCCTCGGTGCCCATGGCCCAGACGTTGATCTCGCCCTTGGCAGGTGAGTCGCCGATGGGAGCACCCTTGGCGCCCCCACTGCCTTGTGTGTCGGACCGGCCGCAACCGGCCAGAACCAGTGTGGCGGCCAGACCGCCGATGATCGCTTTCGACAAATGCGAGGTGGACATCCTTGTCCGTCTCCTCTCCACCCGGTGGATGCGTGAGCGGCTCTACCGCACGTCGTGGTGTGGGTCAGCGAGACCGTACAGCGAAAACCGAACAGGTGCCATACTTTCAGCGTGGGTGATGTTGGCGGATTATCGGCCGGACACTGCCCCGCACCGCCCGCTTAGGGTTGGGGGTATGACCGAGAAGACGGCGGCCCGTCCGGCCACTCGCCGGGGCCCGTATGCCAAGAGCGCACAGCGCAGGGCCGAGATCGTCGCCTCAGCGACCGCCGTGTTCGCGGCTCGCGGTTACCGTGGAGGGTCCCTGAGGGAGATCGCCAAGCAGCTCGACCTCAGCCTGACCAGCGTCGTGCACCACTTTCCCAGCAAGAGCGCGCTGCTCGTGGCCGTCCTCGAGAACGCCGATTACGCGAGCATCGACTCCTTCGAGTCGGACAGCCGGGGAAAGGGTGTGGCCTACGCGGTCCTGCGGTACGTCCGCCGCAACCTGGAAAGACAGGAGATGCTGCGGCTCCTCGCCCTGATGGCCGCGGAGGCCTCGGCTCCCGACCACCCGGCGCACGAGTGGTTCCGAGACAGGTACGAGCGGGTCGTCACCGCTTTCACGACCGCGGTACGCAGAGACCAGGAACTGGGTCGTATCTCGAACCGGAGGGACCCCGAGCTGATCGCGGCGGCCCTTGTCGCGATGTGGGACGGCCTCCAGCTCCAGTGGCTCATCGACCCGCGGCGTGATCTCTTGGCCGGGATATCGGCCGGCTTGGAGGATCTGCTGGGCGATCCTGCCGTCGGCGATCGGCACCCGTAGCAACCATCCGTGCGGCCGGGTCAGCAGCCTGTGGATGATCCAGGCGAGCTGCTGCTCGGCGGACAGACTCCCGCACTACGTCCGCGTGATCGTCCGGGCCGAGCAGTGCCACCGGGTACGAGTGCCGCCGGCATGCTTCGGCGACGGCAGCCGATCGGTGGATGCTCTGCCGAGCAGTTGCGGCTCAGCCGCGTGGTCCTGCGCCGTGCAAGAGGCCGCTCACCGCGTGGCCCGACTGGGGCATTCCCGACAAGTCCAAGCTGGTGCGCTTGAACGCCCTCTTCCAGCCCGTCCTGGTCGCCGACGGTGAGAGCGACATCCTCATGCCCGCCAAGAACTCCCGCCTGCCGGCCAAGTACCTCCCCAACGCCCGGCTGAGCGTCTACTCGAACGCCGGCCACGGGTTCCTCTTCCAGTACTCCGCCGAGTTCGGCAAGCAAGTGAACGTCTTCCTCGACCGCTGACAGCCCTTCCGTCGCGAGACGGTCACCGACGACACGCGTCGTGACGGCTGATCAGCGGCCCTGCCCCGTCGGAGCCGCCCTCGGCGGGGTAGGGAGAGCGCGAACGGCGGCCCCGGAGCCCGCCGGCCGTACGCCCGCTCTTGCCGATCGCTTGCCGAGTGTGCGGATACTCGGCAAGCGATCCGCCGTTTCGGATCGCCTTGCGAACCCTTCCTCCGAACCCCGCGGAGCTCCCCCTTGGCAGATCGCGCCGTACGCCGACGCCGTCAAGCTTTGTTCCTCTTGTTCTTTCTTCCGGGCATCGCCATGTCGTCCTGGGTCACGCGCACCCCGGATGTCCGGGATCGGCTTGACCTGTCCACCGGGCAGATGGGGCTGGTCCTGTTCGGGCTGTCCGTCGGTTCCATGATCGGGATCCTGTGTTCCGGCCGCTTCGTATCCCGGTTCGGCACCCGGCCGGTCATCGCGCTCGGCACTCTCCTGATCATCGCGGGCACGGTCGTCATCGGTGTGGGCAGCGCCGTGCCGTCGGCGCCCCTGGTCACCGCGGGACTGTGCCTGTTCGGCGCGGGCATGGGCGGGGGCGAAGTGGCGGTGAACGTGGACGGCGCCGACGTGGAGCGCATCACCGGAACCACGGTGCTGCCCACGCTGCACGGCTGCTTCAGCCTGGGCACGGTCATCGGGGGTTCGGCCGGGATGGCGGCCACCGCCGTCGCGTTCCCCGTCCCATGGCATCTGGCCGTCGTCGCCCTGGCCGCCACGGGGATTCTGGTCCACGCCCTGCGTGCCGTTCCGCCCGGCATCGGCATCAGCGCCGCGCCCCCGTCGACGCGGGGGCCTGAGCCGGGGCCGGGGCGAGGATCCAAGCCGCAGGTGTGGAAGGACCGGAAGCTGCTGCTGATCGGCGCCATCGTGCTGGCCATGGCGCTGGCCGAGGGCGCCGCCAACGACTGGCTGCCGCTGCTCATGGTCGACGGCCACGGCCTTGACGCCGCGATGGGCTCGCTCGTCTTTGTGGGGTTCGCGGCGGCGATGACCCTGGGACGCTTCAGCGGCGGGTTCTTCCTCGGTCGTTTCGGGCGAGCCGCTGTCGTGCGCGCGAGCGCCGTCTCCGGTGCCGTCGGACTCCTCCTGGTCATCTTCTCCGACAACACTGTCGTGGCCGCAACAGCCGTACTCTTCTGGGGACTTGGAGCTTCTCTCGGTTTCCCGGTGGCCCTGTCGGCGGCGGGCGACTCGGGCCCCGACCAGACCGCCCGCGTCTCACTGGTCGCCATCATCGGCTACGTCGCCTTCCTCGTCGGGCCGCCCGCCCTCGGCTTCCTGGGCGACCACTACGGGCTGCGCTCGGCAATGGTGGCGGTTCTGGTGTTCGTCGCCTCCGCCATCCTCATCGCTCCGGCCGCCGACACCCGCGACCGCACCGCCACCGCAGCGGACGTGGCCCAGCGCACGCAACCCAGCCCAAATGCCGCGGGGCAACAGCAAGGAGACCGCTCATGAGCCCTGCTGGGCGAGTACATCCACACGGCAGATATCGCTCGCCCTTTCCGGTGAGGTGACCGACGGAACCCTGCTCGCCGAGCCGGTATCACCCGCATACGTCCGCCAATTCCTCACCGGCATCAACCCGCAGCGCCCGCACCGGCTCGCCGCCTGCGACATCGGTCGGCGAATGCCGTCCTGCCGTACATGCGTGTCCAGCGCGGCGGGCGCGTCATCAACATCTCGTCCATCGTCGGGTTCATGCCGCAGCCCTACATGGCGGTCTACGTCGCCTCAAGCACGCCGTCGAGGGCCACTCGGAGTCCGTCGACCACGAGGTCCGCGAGTACGGCGTACGCGTCCTGCTCGTCGAACCGGCCTGGACCAGCACCGCGTTCGACGCGGCCGGCGTGCGGCTCCCAGCCGCCCCCCAACCCCACAAAGGTCGGGCGCGGCGGTGGTGTGGGGTTTGCGGTTGTCACAGCACTGCGCGAGAACCCGGGATCGGGGGTGACCGAGGCCGGTGCCGCGAAGGTCCGCGAAGGTCCGCGAAGGTCCGCGAAAGAAAGGAACCCCAGCCGACGCACGGCTGGGGTTCCTCGAGGCGGTGAGTGTCGGTCAGCGGGTGGGGTTGCCCACGCCGTAAACAGCTCGTCTACGCGTCGGCGGACCGCACCACATCGCGATCACTGTGGATAGGCGGGTCAGCGCTGCAGGGTGAGCAGGCCCGGCCGGTACGGCAGTTTCAGGTAGTTGGGTTCCTGTGTGTTGTTGGGGAGGCCCTGGTAGAGGAACTGCAGGTTGCAGGGATCGATGGTCATGGTCTGGTCGGGGTTGTTGCGGACCAGGTCACCGTGGCTGACGCCTTGGGCCCAGGTGGAACCGCTGTTGAACTGGCCCGCGAAGGGGCTGCTCTCGCTGCCGGCCTGGACGGTCCACGGACCGTTCAGGCTGGAGGCGGTGAACGAGCGGAAGTAGCGGTTCGTCCCCTGCGCCTCAACGATCATGAGGTACTGGTTCTGGCCCTGGACCTTGTAGACCTGCGGCGCCTCGAACAGAAGGTCCCTTGCGTCGCTCATGACCGTCGTGTACGAGGAGCCGAAGTTGCCCGGGAAGTTCCCGATCGGCATGCTCGCCCGGTAGATGTTGCCGTTGTCAGCGGCGAAGAACAGGTACATGTTCTGGTCGTCGGCGATCATGGTCGGGTCGATCGGGGCGTTCTTCTGGTTCGCCCCGGGGCCGTCGGGGAGGCTGCCGGTGAACAGCGGCTGCCGGGCGGACCAGCCGTTGGGGTTGGTGGGGTCGCTGGACGTGCGGTAGTAGAGCGGCCACTGACCCCACTGGTCCACCAGCACCCAGACGTTCTTGGGCGCGAAGTAGAACAGTTGGGGCGCCACCGCGGACTCGTTCATCTTGGTCTGGCCGGCCGTCGCCATGTCCGACCAGTTCGTGAAGGGACTGAACCCCGTCGAGCCCCACGACGTTCCGTCGGAGGTGGTCGCGTAGACCAGGTGCTTGCCGTTGTACGTGGTGGTGGTGAAGTCCTTCAGCGCGACCTGCCCGTTCGCCGGCTCCGCCAGCGGACCCGTCGAGGTCCACCGGTAGGTCGACGGAAGAGCACACGAGTTGCTCGCCCCGGCCAGACCGGTCCACTTCTGGTTGGCGCCGCCGGTGCACGACCAGATCTGCACGCCCGTGCCGTTGGCCTTGCCCCAGCCCGAGACGTCCAGGCACAGCCCGGACCGCACGCCGACGATCGTGCCGTCGGGGTTCACCCGCCACTGCTGGTTGTCACTGCCGGTGCACGTCCAGATCTGCACCGGGGTCCCTGACGTGGTGGCGCCGCCCCGGACATCCAGGCACTTGTTGCCGTACACGGTCAGCTGGTTGCTGGCCGTCAACGTCCACTGCTGGTTGATTCCACCGTGGCAGTCCCAGATGTGCACGTTCGCGCCGTCGGTCTGGCTGAAGCCCTCCACGTCGAGACAGCGGCCGGAATCAACACTGCGCACGTCGCTGGTGGTGGCCGCCTGAGCCGGGCCGGCGACGAGCAGCGCCGCCAACGTGACCAGGGCCGCGACCGCGGCGGCGAGCGCCGCAGACAGATGTCTGCGGGTGAAACGTGATCTGCGCATGGGGACCTCGTCGTCCTTGAGCGGTTCCGGGCCCCGTCAGAGGCTGCCCGGACTGTCGATGTGGTGCGGTTCGTGGCGGTGCGTGGGCACCGGGCTGACCTCTTGTGGCTTCCGGTCCTGCGAAAGCTTCCGAAAGACCGGTGGCGCCGGTGTCTTCGCGCTACTGCGAAACGCACCGGCCTGTGTCGGACGTTGATCGTCGTGGTGCAAGCCCGCCGCACGGTGACCCCCAGGTGCTGCGCGAGCCGTTCGAGCTCTGGCTTTGCTGTAAAGGCGCCGGCCGTGTTCGCCGTCCTGCCTGGGCCGCTTGGGCGCCCGGAGTGGAGGCTCGGACGGCGTCGGGTGAGCCCGTCACGGTCCCGACGTCATCAGACGGTGGCAGCCAGCAGGCCCTGGACCGAGACTCGGCGACGGCCGAAACGTTTGAGCGTTCACGCCTCTCCTCGTACGGTCGGGTGCGGGTGCGGGTGCGGGCGGGGGCGGTGGCCGGGATCGTCTCTGTTCAGGGCGTGGACAGCTCGAACCGCGTGACGCGGACCGAGCCACCGAGCGCCTGGGCGGCGTGGTTGAAGAGCGCACACCAGGAGCGGCCCCGGTGCGTTCGTCATGTCGAACAAGGGTCGAAGTGTCGAGCAACCTGGATCATAGAGAAGCTGTGAGCGGCGTCAATACGTCTCACAGGAATCGCGAGCAACACCGAAACAGTCACGGCCTCATGAATGGAACGCCGCAGGTCCTGGCGCCCCTTCAAGCCCGGATGCGGGAGCCGTCGACGGTCGCCCGGAAAAATCCAGGACGCTCGCGCTGCGGAGCTTGGTGAGGAGGACCTCGTGCAGCCGGGCCAGACTCCGGCCCCGGACCACTCGGCCAGGCGACGGCAGCAGGCCATGCCCGACCCGAAGCCGGGTTCCTGCGGCAGGTGTTCCCAGGCGATCCCGGCGTGCAGGACGAACATTGGCGGGCGACAGTCCGGCCCACAGAGTCCACACTTGCCACTGGGCGATATCGGCCTCCGCAAAGGCCGCCGCCCGCGCTCCTGGGCCCTGCCCGCCGCGCTCACCGGCACCGCCGCCGCACTCGCGCTGGCCGCCCTGCAACTCGGCGACGGCTCCCTCTTCTCCCTCACCGGCACCCGGCCCGGCGGCCTCTCCCTGATCGAGGTCGCGGGCTTCGCCCCCGCCGCCGTGGCCGTGCTGGTACGCCGCCGCGCCTGGGCGGCCCTCCCGCTGGCCGCCGTCCTGGTCGCCAAGGCGCTGCGCGCCCACCCGCAGGCCGAACAGGCCGCCGTAGGGCCGCTGCTCACGTTCGTGCACCTCACGGCCGCCGCGCTGTGGGCCGGAACCCTGCTGCACGTGCTGCGCACGCTGGCCGCCTGGCGCGGCGAACGCGTCCCCGTCCGCGCCCTGCTGCTCTCCTACGCCCGCCTCGCCGGGCCCTGCCCGCCGCCCCGAAGGGGGAGCCGGACGGGGCGCGCGAGAGCGTGCGGGGCGATGTACCCAGTCGTGGAGCAGCTGCGCGAGGAGTACGGCGACCGGGTCACCTTCGTCGCCCGCTACTTCCCCATGCCCGGCCACCGCAACGGCGAACTGGCCGCCCGCACCGCCGAAGCCGCCGCCCGACAGGGCAAGTTCGAGGAGATGTACACCAAGCTCTTCACCACCCAGAAGCAGTGGGGCGAGTCGCAGCAGTGGAAGCAGTCCGTCTTCCGCGGCTACGCGAAGGAACTCGGCTTGGACATGGCCCGTTTCGACGCCGACCTCGCCGACCCGGAGGTCGCCGGACGCGTCCAGGACGACCAGCGCGGCGGCCTCGGTCTGGGCGTTCAGGGCACCCCCACGTTCTTCCTCGACGGAGAACAGATCGCCATCCCCGGTTCGTACGAGGCGTTCAAGGCGCTCATCGATGCCCGGCTGTCCGACTGACGGCGCGGGCAGGCCACACCACGCGGTATCTGGTCGACGGGTGCGGACCTCCCTGGACCGTGACAAGAACGCCATCGACGACGAAGCCCTTCAAGTCATCAGCCCCTACGAGACGACTTTGTCGGCAGTCAGTCCGGTCAGAGGGTCATGAAAGGCGAGTGCTCGCTGAGCAGGAGCTCGCGCAGTACCAAGCGGATGCGCGACAGAACTCGGCGACGTGACGATGCAGGTGCAGACATGGATACCCCAGCAGCGGTAAGGTACGCCTGGTTGCGTACCTCTGCGTAAGGTACGCAACCAGGCGTACCTTGTCGAGAGGTGAAGTGATGGCGGCAGGCGAGTTGGCGCACCCTCGTGCCGAGGAGCTGGAGGTGGGAACCGTCCTTCTGGCGCTTGCTGATGGGAACCGGCGCCGGGTTGTGGCTGAACTGGCCGAACGGCCGGACGAAGAGCGGCTATGCGCTTCCTTCGACCTGCCGGTGAGCAAGTCCAGTCGCACCCGACACTGGCGGGTACTGCGCGAAGCAGGCCTGGTGTACCAGCGCGATGCCGGCAACGGGCTGTATATGCGTCTCCGCAAGGAGGACTTGGACCGCAGATTCCCGGGCCTGATCCAGGCAGTTGTAGCTGCGGACTAGGCGCTCCGCTGTGCATCGGCCGCCACAAGGCGGCGTTGGCTGGTGAGGCTCGCTGCTATGCCGGCGAAGGCAAGTAAGTGTTCGGCCTTGTGGTCGTGCCGCTGCTCCAGGTGTAGGAGGGGCTCACAGGGAGCCACCGGCGACGGCAGCCGTCCTCAGATTCCAGCGACCGTCCCGGCCGGTGAGCTGGACGGTGGACAGGGGCGGGACGTCGACGCGCCAGAATGACCGCTGCGGCGCGTCCAGCACGTGGACCACCGCGGCACGCGCCAAGGCCTGCTCGACCACGGCCAGTACCCGCCCTGCGTCGCCCGGCAGCCCGTCCAGCCAACTGGAGACCCGCTCGCACACCTCGGCCACGGACTCGCCGCCGTGCGGCGCTGCTCCCGGATCCGACATCCAGGCGACGAGGCCGGGCCCGTCACTCGCTGCGACTTCATCGAGTGTCCGGCCGTGCCACGAGCCCATGTCGATGTCACGCAGCGTCGGTTCCACGGTGACGGCGTCCCAGCCCAGGGCCTGGGCCGTCCGTGTGCACCGCTGCGAGGGTGCCGTATACAGGGTGGCCGTCGTGGGCAGGGTTCCGGCGACTGCCCTCGCCTGCCGCAGGGCACGCTCGTCGAGGGGTGTGTCCGCGCCGAAGCGCACGTCGTGTTCCGTGGGCGCCGCGGCGCACAGCAGCGTGAGCCGGACAGTCATGAAAGGCCCTTTCCCGGGGTCGGTTCATCGTAGATGGCGTACGCCATGTTGGCCGAAGCCCGTATTGCCCCTACGCTCTGGGACGACAAGGACGACGGCGCCACGGAAGCCGGTGCAAGCCCGGCACGGTCGCGCCACTGTGTGCCACCCCTCCCCGGAGGTGGTGGTGAGTCAGACCCAACGCCGTCGTCGCGTGCTCCACACGATGCGGGACGCGATGTTCCCGAGGAGGTCTCGCCATGGCGCAGTCCACTGCCGCCCCCACCCCCACCACCCAGACCCTCACGCCGCTGCCGCTGCGGACGATCGCCCCCTGGGCCGTCTTCTTCGGCGTCCTGATGCTGGTCCTCCTGTACTTCGTCGGCGCCGAGCAGGGCGCCACCGCACTGGTCTCCGGTGAGGGCGTGCACGAGTGGGTGCACGACGCCCGCCACCTCCTCGGCTTCCCCTGCCACTGACGGGTCCGCATCCATGAACTCCGTCACCGTACGCACCCTGCTGGTGCGCGGCATGCTCGCCGGCGTCGCCGCCGGCGTGCTCGCCTTCGTCTTCGCCTATCTGGTCGGGGAAGGCCCCGTGGACGCGGCCATCGCGTTCGAAGAGGCCAACTCCCACGAACACGGCGGCGAAGAACTGGTCAGCCGTTCGCTTCAGTCGACCGCCGGTCTCGCCACGGGCGTCCTCGTCTTCGGTGTCGCCATCGGCGGCATCGCGGCACTGGCGTTCTGCTTCGCGCTGGGCCGGATCGGCAGGTTCGGTGCCCGGGCGACGGCGGCACTCACCGGACTCGCCGGATTCCTCCTCGTCTACCTGGTGCCGATCCTGAAGTACCCGGCGAACCCGCCCGCCGTCGGCGACCCCGACACGCTCGACAAGCGCACCATCCTGTTCGTCCTGATGATCGCGCTGAGCGTTCTGCTGGGTATCGGCGCCATCCTGCTGGGCCGTCGCCTGGCCCCGGCGTGGGGCAACTGGAACGCCTCCACCGCCGCCGGCGGGGCCTTCGTCGCGGCAGTGGCTGTCGCCATGGTCGTCCTGCCGTCCGGCGGGAACACCCCGAAGGGCTTCCCCGCCACCGACCTGTGGGAGTTCCGCCTGGCCTCCATCGGTGTCCAGGCCGTGCTGTGGGCGACGTTCGGCCTCCTGTTCGGTTACCTGGCCGAACGTGTCCTCGACCCGAAGCCGACCCACGGCCGAGTCTCCACCCTGGCCGCCTGAACCATCGGGCACATGCGGCGGGATCTGCCGGGGGCGCGCCCGGCAGATCCCGCTGTGTTCTGCGTACTGTGTTGACGCACTGCTGCCCTCCGCGTCGCATGCGCCCTGGACCGATGGAGTACAAGGTCACAACGAGGGCGCAACGTATGGGTGGCGACGCTGCGGCTCGACGTGCATTGTCCTTACCATCCGAGGGACAAAAGGGCGCGACTGGGGCGCTCGACAGATCTGCACGTGGCGACCGGTGGCGGCGTCGATCGCGCGGCCGGGCAGGACCGGCGGGCTGGCCATCCGCAGGGCTTTCTGGTCATGGCCGGTCAGGAACCAGCCGAGCGTGACCGTCGCCCCGCAGCCGCAGGTCCGGGCCGCGTTGGGGGGAGTCGAAGTAGGTCACCGGATTGCGAGCTGCGGCGACCGGCTGAGGCTTGCCCACATAGGCGTCATGGACAGGGTGGCCCGCCTCCAGGAAGCGGCCTTCGATGGCGCGACGGCCGCCGGCGACCGACACCAGGCCGTCGATCTCCATGGCCTGGCGCACGATGCCCTGCGCCGACAACAGCGCGTACTGCTCCCGGTCGGCCCGCTCACCGAGCACCCAACACCGCGATTGGCGCGGAACAGGTCGGCTTGACCAGCGGTCACAGCTCCTGCGCGTAGGTGTCCTGGTACGCCGCCCTCCCGCCGAACACATTCAGGGCGATGTGGCCATCGGCGTACGTCGTGTCCGTCACGTCGATGATCCGTGTGCCGTTGAGGAACACCTGGATGCGGTCGCCCTCGGTGAGGATGCGGACGGGGTAGGTCGTGCCGCGGCGGAGCAGGGCCGGGACGCGGGCGAGGGCGGCGCCGTCGTCGAAGAAGCCGTTGGCCTTGGCGACCAGGCGGATCACGCGCAGGTCGGGGTCGATGTTGAGGCAGTAGGCGTCGGCGCCGTCGGAGGAGGCGCGCCAGAGTAGGGAGAGGGCACCGCCCGTGTCCGGGTCGGGGCCGCCGAGCCGGACCAGGGTGGTGAGGTCGAAGTCCGCCGCCGTGCGGGACGAGATCGCGTTGGAGTCCTTGTCGAAACTTCCGGCGCGGCCCGCGCTGTCCGTGGACCAGTGGCCGGCGGGGGTGATCGTCAAGTTGCCGAGGTCCGAGCGGAATTCACCGCCGGTCGGGGCGGCCACCAGCGGCTTCACCCGATCCACCAGGCGGAAGGTGCTGTCCAGCTTGTGCACCTTGAGCGAGTCGATGTGTGCGGTGCCGCCCTTGGCGTAGAAGGCCATGCCGTCGGCGTCCGGCGTGGGGAAGATGAGGCTGGTCACGGCGGCTCGGCCGTCTGCGCCGAATGCCTCGACCGAGGACGAGTCGACGTACACGCGCAGGGTCACGCGGCCGTCAGTCGTCTTCATCGGCGCGGTGGTGCGGCCCGTGAAGTACTGCGTGAAGTCGCTCAGGCCCGATGCCGAGCGGTCCACGAACAACTCCTGCGCCTCGGCGTCGTATCCGACTGTCGTGTGCTGGTCGTCGTCGGTCCGGAGCCGGAATCCGATCTCCTTGGCGGTGCCGAGGCTGATCTCGGCCTCGATCTCGTAGGCGATGCCCCGGACTCCCGCGAGCGGGTTCGCGGAGTCGGGGCCGACGGCGAGGTCCTTGCGGGTCGTGGTGGACGTGCGCAGCGTGACCAGCTCCGGCACCGGGCGCTGCGCCAGGCGTACGCCGTCGGCGGTGTCCGTGAGGGTCAGTTCGCGGGGGGTGCTCAGCTGGCCGTTCCAGCCGCCGGTCGGGGCGCTGAAGGGGTAGTCCCAGTTGCTCATCCAGCCGAGCCAGACGCGGCGGTCGCCGGGCAGGCCGTAGAAGGACATGGCGGCGTAGTGGTCACGGCCGGAGTCGGCGCGCAGGACCGTGCCGGCCTTCTGGTCGGGAGTGAAACCGGTGCCGTTCCACTCACCCGTGAAGTACTGGGCGGCCGAGCCGTTCGTGGCACGTACGGCACCGGTGCTCAGGGTGAGGACCCACTTCACCTTCTCCTTGTCGCCGTCGACCGGCAGCGGGAAGAAGTCGGGGCACTCCCAGACGCCGGGCGTGGCCCAGTCGCCGTAGCCGAAGGAGCTGACCTGGGTCCAGGTGAGGAGGTCGGCGGAGGTGAAGAAGCGGATGTGGTCGCCGCCGGAGACGACCATCAGCCACTGGTCGTGAGCCTCGTCGCGGATGACCTTCGGGTCGCGGAAGGTCCAGCCGGCGTCGGGGCCTCCCGGGTTCTGCACGGCCGGACTCGAGCCGCCGTGCAGCTGCCATGATCGGCCCTTGTCCTTGCTGTACGCGATGCGCACACTGGCGTTCCCGCCCGGCTTGTCCGGGTGGTAGCTCGTGTAATAGGCGATCAGGCCCGAGCCGCCGTCGAAGAGACCGGAGGTGTCGTCGGCGTCCACGACAGCGCAGCCGGTCCAGCAGTGCCCGTACGTGTTCCAGGGCAGGGCGATCGGCAGGGGCTGCCAGTGGACGAGGTCGGTGCTGACGGCGTGCGCCCAGCGGCCCTCGTCCTGGTGGAAGAGGTGGTACTCGCCGTCGTGGTACAGCAGGCCGCAGGGGTCGCTGGTGGAGCCGGTGAGCTGGGAGTAGTGGTACGTGGGGCGGTACGGCTCGGTGAAGTGGTCGGCGGTGCTTCGGACTTCGACGTTCTGGAAGTACGACGTCCCGTGCGCGGCCGCGGTGCCGAAGGCGGCGCCCCTGGTGCGGGACACGCGGGTCCTGAGCGCCCGTACGCCGTCCACGTACACCTCGATGGTTCTGCCCGTCGCGCGGGCCTCGACGCGGTACGTGCCTGCGGCCGTGATGCGCCGGACCGGGCCGGAGGCGGAGGCGAGGCGGGCGCCGGAGGAGCGGTCCAGCAGGACGACGGCGTTGCGGCCGGCTTCCAGGCGGGCTTCGTAGCCGCCGGAGCCGTTCGCGGACGCGCGCAGGACGAGGCCGGCCGAGGAGGAGCGGTCGCCGGGTGTGATGTCGGCCCTCGCCACCAGGTCACCGTCGGTGAAGGGGGCCGTGCGCAGGCCGTTCTCGCCGCGGATGCCGCGCAGGTCCGGGGTCCAGGTGCCGGAGCGGGCCCTCCAGCCCCGGAGGCCGGTGGCGAGGTCGGCCGCGGCGATGTTCTCGAAGGACACCTCGCCGACCGAAGCCGTGACGGCGAGTCGGCCCTTCGTGTGGGTGGAGTCCTGGGCGGTGATGACGGGGCTGTAGCCGTCGGGAGAGAGGAAGTTGGTCTGCCAGTGCACGCGCAGTTCGTCGCGTTCGGCTTCGACGCGCAGACGGTAGACCGTGTCGGCCTTGATGGTGGTCGCGTAGGTGCCGAGGGTGACGTTGCCGTCGATGCGGTAGAGCCTCAGCCTGCCCTGGTCCGCGTCGACTTGGACGCCGTAGCCGTGCGTGGCCTCGGCGTCGGTGCGCACCAGCAGTGAGGCGATGGCGGAGGCGTCGTGCAGGAGCAGGTCGGCCTGGAGCGCGGTGTCGTAGGTCTTGGTCGTGGTGACGGCGCGGGCGGTGGCTTTCTGGGTCGGGGCCGCGCGCCAGCCCAGCGGACTCGCCGTCCAGGTGCCGCCGCTCGTCGTCCAGCCGGTGAGGTTGGTGGTGACCGAGGAGAGGGAGGGCGGGCCGAAGGTGACCTTGCCGCCCTGGGCGAGCAGGCCCACCGAGCCGGTGTCATGGCGGTGGTCCTTGGTGTGGATGAGCCGCTTGCCGTCGATGTAGACCGACAACTCCGGTCCGTCGACGGCCACTTCGAGGTCGTACGACTTTCCGGCCCGTGCGCCGGGCAGCGGCGCGGTGGCGAGGGTGTCGCCGCCGGCCAGGTCGTAGAGCCGTATGCGGGCGCGGCCCAGGTCGAGGGCGACCGCGTATCCGGTCGAGCCGTCGAGGGCTGCCCGGAACACCAACGCGCCTACGGCGGAGGGCGATTGGGGCGTGACGCGGGCCGTGTACGTGCCCTTGGCCGCGAGTTGCTGCTCGGACAGGGCGAGGGCGGGCCCGCGACGGCCGGCGGTCGCCTTCTGGCCGCCGTCGGAGGTGCGGGTCCAGGTACCGGCGACGGGGACGGGGTCGGGAATCGGGGTGGCGGCGGGGGTCGCTCCGGCGGCGCTCGGGACGGCGGCCTGTGCTGCGGGGAGGATGCCTCCGAGAGGCAGCAGGGTGGCGGCGGTTCCTCCGGCGAGCAGGAGGGTACGGCGGGACACGCTCATGGCGGCTCCTGAGAGAGAACCTGAGAGAGAACAGGGGCGGGTGGGCCACGGCCCGCGGGGACGTCCACCCCGCGGGCCGTGGCCGTGTGTAAGACCGTCACGGCCACAACGGCCGGGGTACGTCGGTGAAGGCCGACGCCATCTGCCAGGCGTAGAACCGCTCCAGGGCCACGTCGCCGTCGGCACCGATACCGACGCCGACGGCCTCGTCCGGGCGGGTGGGGTAGATGCGGGCGGTCAGGGCACGCCCGTTGGCGAAGATCTCCAGTGCGGAGTGGTCGACGAGGATCCGCAGGTCGACCCGGCCGTCGGGGTCCAACGGCAGTTCCCCGTACCGGGGTTCGGTGTCGACCGTCGGGTCGAGGCTGCTGGTCTCGCGGTGCAGTCGGAGGGTGCCGCTCGCTCCGTCGTGCGACCGGCTCACCTCCACGACCGTGCGTTCCGCGCCGTCCGGTGTCTCGCGGAGCACGAGCCGGGCGGTCGCTCCGGGAGCGAGCCGCAGGGTCGTCTCGATGTCCAGCTGGTCCCCGCGCACGGCGGGCAGCGAGATGTACGGGTCGGCCAGCGGGCCCGCCGCCACCTCTACGCGTTCCCGCCGCAACTGGGTCAGCTCCGGCACCGGAGCCTGATGCAGGCCGCCGTCCGTGGCGAGCGTGACGACCCTCGGCAGGGACATCACACCGCACCAGCCGGCCTGCGCGTTCGCCTCGTCCGTCCGGCCCTCCTGGAGCCAGCCGAGCATGATGCGGCGGCCGTGCTCGTCACGGGTGGACTGGGGGGCGTAGAAGTAGCGGCCGCCGTAGTCGAGCCGGTGGAGGGCGGTGGTGGTGAAGGTGTCGCCCTGGTAGCGGCCGGTCCAGTACAGGGGGTGGTGGGTGGTGCCCTCGTCCCAGGCGGAGAAGACCAGCACGTCGGTACTGCCGGCCTCCTCGTCCTCGCCGAGCCGGAAGAGGTCGACGCACTCCCACATCGTGCCGGTCCAGTCGAGCTCGCCCTGGTTCTGCGAGGCGTCGCCGGTCAGCAGGGGGCCGACGTAGCGCCAGCTGCGCAGGTCGTCGGATTCGTACAGGAAGGCCGTTCCGCCGACGCCCCGGATTCCCGAGCCCACCAGCTGACGCCACACCGTGTTCTCGCCGGAGCCCTCCCGCCAGACGCAGTGGTCGCGGAAGGCCGTGATGTCGACGCCCTCCGGCGGGGCGGTGATGACGGGGTTGGCCCGGTCCTTGGTCCAGTACCTCAGATCCGCCGATCCCCTGGCCACGCACGGGAGTTCATGCTCGCCGTGCCTGCCCGAATAAACGAGCGTGGGCACTCCCCTGTCGTCCACCAGGACTCCGGACCAGCAGCCGTCGCGGTCCGGGCCGTCCGAGCCCGGCACCAGGGCGACCGGCTCGTCGGCCCAGTGCACGAGGTCGGTGCTGGTGGCGTGGCCCCAGTGGATGCGGTGGTGGGCGGCGGCGAGCGGGTTGTACTGGTAGAAGAGGTGGTAGACGCCGTTCCAGTGGCTCAGCCCGTTGGGGTCGTTGAGCCAGCCGCCGGGCGAGGTGAAGTGGAAGCGGGGGCGGTGGGGGTCGCGCGGGGCGCGCTCGGCCAGCCCCTCGGCGGTGGGACTGCCGGAGGGGAGGGTGAGGTCGTGGGTCATGCGGCGGTGGTCTCCGCTTTCTCGGTGTCGTCGGTTACGTCGGTGGCCTCGCCGTCCGGCCGGTCGGTGGCCTTCAGAACACGGCGGGCGACATCGGAAGCGGGTGCGCGCAGATGGCAGCGCACCCAGTGGGGCTGTCCTCCCCCAGCCTCCGGCCGGGGGGACCCCCATCTCGCTTCGCTCGTCTCGCCGACGATGTGGCGGACGGGCTCGGTGCGGCTACACGTGCCGTCGTCGCCGTAGGGGCAGGACGTGGGGTTGAGGATCGCCTCGCGCAGGCGGGCGCGCTCGACGGGGTCGTAGCTGCCGGCCCGTTCGGGGTCGGGCACGGCGGACAGCAGCAAGCGGGTGTAGGGGTGGGCGGGGGCGTCCATCACGGCCAACGCGTCGCCGCCCTCGACGAGTTCGCCGGCGAACATGACCATCGTGGTGTCGGCGAGATAGCGGGCGGAGCCCAGGTCGTGGGTGATGTAGAGCATGGCGATGTTCCGCTCGTCGCGCAGGCGCCGCATCAGGTTGAGCACGCCGACGCGCACGGAGACGTCCAGCATCGACGTCGGTTCGTCGGCCAGGATGAGGCGCGGTTCCACCGCCAAGGCGCGAGCGATGGAGACGCGCTGACGCTGGCCGCCGGAGAGTTCGTGCGGGTAGGACTGGAGCATGTCCTCGGTCAGGCCGACCGTTTTTATCAGCTCGCGCAGCGCCTCTGGTGTGGCGGAGTGGCCGTGCAGGACGAGGGCCCGGGTGAGGAAGTGCTCGATGCGGTGGACGGGGTTGAGTGAGCCGAAGGGGTCCTGGAACACCATCTGGACCTTGCGACGGTACGCCCGTGACGCCCGGCGCCGCTCGGTGCGCAGGACGTCCTCGCCGTCGAGCAGCACCTGTCCGGCGGAGGGCTGTTCGAGGCGGGCGAGACAGCGGGCGATGGTGGACTTGCCGCTGCCGGACTCGCCGACCAGGGCGGTGATCCGGCCGGCCGGGAGATCGAAGGAGACGTCGTTGACGGCTCGGACACGGCGCCGGGAGAAGACGGTGCCGACCTGGAAGTCCTTGGTCAGACCGCGTACGGTCAGCAGGGGTTCGGTCATCGGGGGGCTCCTTCGAGGCTGCGGGCCACCCAGCGGCCGGGGGCGATCTCGCGCAGGTCGGGGATGTTCATGGAGCAGTCCGAGCGGTCCTCGGGACAGCGGACGTGGAAGCCGCAGCTGTCGGCGGTGCGCGGGGCGTCGAAGAGGCCGGTGAGCTCTTGGCGCGGGCCTGTCAGCGGCGGGAAGGCGTTCATCAGCGCCTCGGTGTAGGGGTGGAGCGGCCCCGCGAACAGGTCCTTGGCGTCGGCGAGTTCGACGATCCGTCCGCCGTACATCACGCCCATGCGGTCCGACAGCTCGATCATCAGGGACATGTCGTGGGTGATGAAGAGGATGGAGAAGCCCAGCTCCCGCTGGAGGTCGCGGATCTGCGCCATGATCTCCTGCTGCACGACCACGTCGAGCGCGGTGGTCGGCTCGTCCATGATCAGCAGCCGGGGGTGGAGTGCGACGGCCATGGCGATGACCACGCGCTGGCGCATGCCGCCGGAAAGTTGGTGCGGGTACGCCTTCAGCCTTCCCGAGTCGATGCCGACCAGCTGAAGCAGCTCGCCGGCCCGCTCCGTCGCGAGCCGCTTCTTCAGCTTCTCGTGGGTGGTGAAGATGTCGACGATCTGCTCGCCGATGGTCAGGACGGGGTTGAGGGAGTTCATCGCCGACTGGAAGACCATGGCGATCTCCCGCCACCGGAAGGCGCGCAGCTCGCGTGCGTCGAGGGCGAGGACGTCCCTGCCCTGGAAGCGGATGCTGCCCGCGGTGATCTCCGCCGGGGGTTTCAGCAGCCGCATCACGGAGTTGGCGATGGTCGATTTGCCGCAGCCGGACTCACCGGCGAGGCCGAAGATCTCTCCGGCGCCGATGGAGAAGGAGACGTCGTCGGCGCCCACGACGGTGCGTCCGTCGCCGCGGTATTCGACGCGCAGGCCGTTCACCTCAAGTACGGGTTCCATGGCTCAGCCCCTCCTCTCACGTCGGGCACGGCGGTTGCGCAGCCTCGGGTTGGTGATCTCGTCGACCGCGTAGTTGACCAGCGCGAGCGCGAAGGCGACGAAGGCGATGCACAGTCCGGAGGGCACGAAGGCCCACCATGCGCCGGTCATCAGCGCGCCGTCGTTGCCGGCCCAGTACAGGTTGGTGCCCCAGCTGACGACGCTGCTGTCGCCGAGGCCGAGGAACTCCAGGCCGGCCTGGGCGCCGATGCCGAAGATCACGCAGCCGAGCAGCGTGGTCATCACCACGGACGCCATGTTGGGCAGGATCTCGCGGAACATGATCCGCAGCGGGCGCTCCCCGGTGACGACGGCCGCGGCCACGAAGTCCTTGCCCCGGATCGACTTGGCCTGCGCCCGCAGGACCCGGGCCGAGCCCGCCCAGCCGGTGACGACGAGCACCAGGATCACGGTGGAGGTCCCGGGCGGCAGGAACGCGGCCAGGATGATGAGCAGCGGCAGGCCGGGCAGCAGCAGGAAGATGTTGGTGACCAGGGTCAGCGCGTCGTCCACGATGCGGCCGAAGTACGCGGCGGCGAGGCCGACGACGATGGCGACGCCCGTCGCGACGAGCCCCACGGTGAACCCGACGAAGAGCGAACTGCGCGCACCCCACAGGGTGAGGGCGAGCACGTCCTGACCCTTGGCGGTCGTACCGAGCCAGTGTGCGTCCGAGGGGGCCTGGCTGCCCGTGGAGTTGATGAGCGACGGGTCGCCCGGTGCGAGGACGGGTGCGAGCAGGGCCAGCAGCGCGAAGACGGCGAGCAGGATCAGCCCGGTCAACGCCTTCTTGCTGTCGATGAGCTGGCGCACCAGTCCGCGTCGGCGGGAGGTGCGTGCGGGGGTGGTCGGCGTGGTGGCCGTCGCGATCTCGATGGCGGTCATGTCGGCAGCCCCCTTCAGCGGACGCGGACGCGCGGGTCGAGGCGGACGTAGACGAGGTCGACGAGGAAGTTCGCGATCAGCACCGCCGCCGTGATCGTCAGGAAGATGCCCTGCATCAGCGGGTAGTCCAGGCCCTGGACGGACATCAGCAGCTGGTAGCCGATGCCGGGGTAGGCGAACACGACCTCGGTGAGCAGCGCGCCGCCGACGACGAAGCCGAGCGCCATGCCGAAGTTGGTGACGGAGGGAAGCAGCGCGTTGCGGGCGGCGTATCGGAACATGATCCGTGAAGGGCTGAGCCCCTTCGCCTCGGCCATGGTGATGTAGTCCTCGGCCGCCGTGGCGATCATGGTGTTGCGCATGCCGAGCATCCAGCCGCCGATGGAGACCAGCACGATGGTCAGCGCGGGCAGCACCAGGTGGGTGGCGACGTTGGAGAGGAATTCGCCGTTGAAGCCGGGGGTCAGTCCGACGTCGTAGGCGTGCCGCATGGGGAACCAGCCGAGGCTCACCCCGAACAGGTACAGCGCGCCCATGGCCAGCCAGAAGTACGGGAACGAGCCGACGAAGATCAGCAGGGGCGGGAAGGCGGAGTCGAGGACGCCGCCGCGCCGCCAGGCGGCGACGATGCCGAGCAGGTTGCCGAGCACGGCCGCGATGACGAGCGCGACGCCACCGAGGAGCAGGGTCCAGCCGATCTGCGAGCCGATCACGTCGGTGACCGGGGTGGGGAAGCGGGTGATGGAGATGCCGAGGTCGCCGGTGAAGACGCTCTTGACGTAGGAGACGTACTGCTCCCAGAGGGGGCGGTTGTCGAGGCCGAAGAGTTTCCGCAGCTGGGCTATCTGGTCGGGCTGCATGGTGCCCTGGGCCTGCGCGAACATCCGGGAGACCGGGTCGCCCGGCATGAAGCGCGGGAGAACGAAGTTCAGGGTGACGGAGGCCCAGAAGGCGAGCAGATAGAACCCCAGGTTGCGCAGGATCAGACGCACGGGTCGTGCTCCCTGTCGGTGGGGGGTGAACGGTATGCGGATGCGCGGGGGCGGCCGTCCGGGGAGGAGGGCGGCCGCCGGTCCGTGCGGGCGGCGTCAGCCCTTGACGGGCTTCAGCGACGTGAGCACGAGGACCGTGCTGCCGTTGCGGTTGCCGAGGGTGGCGTACGGGTTCTTCTCGGTGGGCCAGCCGGTGAAGCGGGCGTCCGTGTACGCGCCCCACTCGGGGCCGGTGAACAGCGGGACGACGGGCGCGTCCTTGTTGTACAGCTCCTGCAGGCCGTTCGTCTGCTCGCGCTGCGTCTTCTCGTCCGTGGCGGCGGCGAAGGCGTCGATGAGCTTGTCGGCCTTCTTGTCGCCGAAGCGGTGGTAGTTCTCCGTGGCCTGCTTGCCGACCGGCTGCACCATCTTGGTCGACATCACGCCGCGGTAGTACTCGTACGGGGTGGCGCCGTTGTTGCTCCACACGATGCCGGTGTCGAAGGTGCCGGTGTTGTACGAGGAAGAGACCGCCGACCAGTCGGGCGTCTTCACGGTGGCGGTGATGCCGACCTTCGCCAGGTCCTGCTTGATGATGTTGGCGACCGAGATCCAGTCGGAGGAGGCGGAGCCAACGGAGATGTCGAGGGTGAAGTTCTTGCCGTTCTTCAGCTTCCGCTTGCCGCCGCTCTCCTTGTAGCCGGCCGCGTCGAGGGCCTTGGCTGCCGCGTCGGTGTCGTACTTCGTCCAGGTACAGGAGGCGGCCAGCGACGTGTCACGCCACTTGTCGTAGGTGTGGGCCAGGCCCGTGCAGTCGGCGGGTTCGGCGTAGCCGTTCATCGCGACCTTGGTGATCTGGTCGCGGTCGACCGCCATGCTGAGCGCCTTGCGCGCGGCCGGGTCGTTGAACGGCGCCTTGGTGGTGTTCAACTGCCAGTTGATCATGGCGCCGGTGGCCGGGAACCAGTAGTGGTTGTGCTTCTTGTCCTTGGCGACGAAGGACTTCTCGATGTCCGGGATGAACGACTGCGTCCAGTCCACCTCGCCGTTGGTGAAGGCGATGTTGGCGCTGTCGTTGCCGGAGAAGGCGAGCATCTGGATGCCGGCGATCTGCTGCTTGTCCGGCTGCCAGTAGTCGGGGTTCTTGCGCAGCTCGTACGACTGGCTCTGGAACTTCTCGATCTTGGTGTACGGGCCGGTGCCGACCGGGTTCGGGTTGGTGAACTTCGCCGGGTCCTTCACCTTGGACCAGATGTGCTTCGGCAGGATGTAGTGGCCGCTGATCTCGTAGAAGGCGGTCGAGAACGCCTTGTTGAAGGAGAACTTCACCGTGTGGGCGTCGACCGCGGTGACCTTGTCGAGGTAGTCGAAGCCACCGAGCACCTTCTTCTGGAGCTCGAAGGTGTAGACGACGTCGTCGGCGGTGAGCGCCTGGCCGTCCGACCACTTGACGCCGTCGCGCAGCGTGAAGGTGAGGGACTTGCCGTCCTTGGCCTGCTCCCAGTTGGTGGCCAGCCACGGCGTGTCCTTGGCATCCGCCATGCTGTGTACCGCCAGCGGCTCGTAGACCGCCTGGAGGGTCATGGGGGCGGCCTGCGGGGAGAGCGGGTTGAAATTGCGCGTGAACGTCGCCAGATCCTCACGCGGGATGGTGAGCAGCTGGTTGCCGGAGGTGTCACCGGCGCCGGAGGCGCCCGAGCCACCCGTACAGGCGGACAGGACCAGGGCCGCGGCGGCGGTCGCGGTGACCGCTCTCAGGACGGCTCGTGGCCGCCGTGAAGGTATGCGGGAGGGTGCCATAATGGAGACTCTTTTCCTCTCTTCAACACACAGGGCGAAGACGGGGACGGGATTCCTCGGCGGACTGATTAGCGGTCAGACCGACGAGCGTTCGAGCAGCGGGCAGTCGATCGTCACCCGATGGGTGTCGAGCGGCTGCCCCGCTGCGAGAGCGGCGAGCATGTCGATGCCCTTGGTGCCCATGGCCTCGAAGGGCAGGGCGAGCGTCGTCAGCTTCGGCCGCAGATAGGCGGCGATGAGTTCCTGGTTGTCGAAC
Source organism: Streptomyces sp. NPDC050287 (assembly GCF_044459385.1). NCBI lineage: Bacteria > Bacillati > Actinomycetota > Actinomycetes > Kitasatosporales > Streptomycetaceae > Streptomyces > Streptomyces sp. NPDC050287. The sequence continues at coordinate 1,112,307 of NZ_JBITIY010000001.1, forward strand.
CCCACCACGGCCACGTCGTGCGGGATGCGCAGTCCACGTTCCTTGATCGCGTCGTACGCGCCCATCGCCATCCGGTCGTTTCCGCAGAACAGCGCGGTCGGCCGGTCGCCGGCCGGGCGGTCAAGGAGTTCGCAGGCGGCGTCATAGGCGCCGTCGGCGGTCGCCCAGCCGGGGACGACGAGGGAGGGGTCGGGGGTGATCCCGGCCTCGCGCAGGGCACGTTCGTACCCCTCGCGCCTGCCGATGGCGGCCGGGATCGCCGGGTCGAGGTTGATCAACCCGATGCGGGTGTGACCGGCGTCCAGGAGCCGGCGGGTCGCCTTGTATCCCCCCGACACCTCGTCGGGCAGGATGCACGGCAGCTCCCCTTCGGCGTCGTAGCAGTTGACGAGCACCGTCGGCACCTCCCGGGCGGCCTTGGGCAGCGTGACGGCGCGGTGCCAGGTCGTGGCGTACAGGAGCCCCTCCACGCGGTGCTCCAGCATCTGGTCGAGCGCGGCAGCCTCCTGGGCGGGGTCGCCCTCGCTCGCGGCGATCAGCAGGAACCTCCGCTCACCCCAGGCGCGGCTCTGCGCGCCCGTGATCACCTCCCCCGCGAAGGGACCGGTCACGATCTCGGTGATCAGCCCGAACCACCCGCTGCGGTTCGCGGCCAGCGCCCGCGCCCCGGCGTTGGGCCGGTAGCCGAGCTCGTCGATCGCCTCCAGGATCCGCCGACGGGTCTCCTCGGGGATGGCGGCGCCGGGCTTGTCGTTGAGGACGAAGGAGACGGTGGTCCGCGAGACACCCGCGTGGCGCGCCACATCGCTCATGGTCACGCGCTGCGTCTTGTTCGTGGCCACTTCCAGTCCCTTTCGGCCGCCGGAGGTGAGACAGCACCTCCGGTTACGCGCTTTAATAACGCGCGTTACTTCCGTGTGGCAGGGAAGTTACGTCCGTCTTGAGCGGCATGTCAATACCTACGCATGGGCCGCATCAGGTCACCGGCCCGGTGCCCTTCGCCCCCCGCGCTCCTCCCGAGAGAGGCAAACAACCACCATGGCCCGACCCCAGGCCCCCAGCAGCGTCACCGTCCTCGGCGAGTGCGTCGCCGACGCCTTCACCGACCCCCGCCCGGTCCAGCTCCGATGACCTCGCGCTGCGCGACCTGCCCGGTGGCGGTCCCGCCGACACCGCCGTCGCCCTCGCCCGCTCGGTACCCCCACCCGCTTCCTCGGGCGCTTCTCCACGGATGTCTTCGGCACCCTCTTCCGTGCCCGCCTCAGCGACTCCGGCGTCGACCTGACCGGCAGCGTGACCGCCCCCGAGCCCAGCACCCTCGCCGTCGCCGACCTCGACGAGACCGGCCAGGCCACCTACACCTTCTACGCCGACAGCGCGGCCGACTGGCAGTGGACCGACGACGAACTCGCCGGCGCCCGGCTGGACGATGCGGCCTGCCTGCACACCGGCTCCCTGGCGCTGATACAGCAGCCTGGCGGTACCCGTATCGAGGACCACCTCGCCAAGGCCCGCGAGCACGTCACCGTGTCCATCGACCCCAACGTCCGCCCCCTGCTCGTACCGCCCGCCGCCTACCGCGAACGGCTCCCCCACTGGTGCGCCCTCGCCGACGTCCTTCGCCTCAGCGAGGACGACCTCGCGCTGCTGCTTCCCGGTACCGACCCCGAGGAGGCGTGCGACACCTGGCACACCGCCGGCGCGCGCCTCGTCGTCATCACCTTGGGCGGACGGGGCGCCCTCGCCTCCCTCGACGGTCTCCGCGTCACCTTCGCGGCCCCGGCGATCGATGTCGTCGACACCGTCGGCGCCGGGGACTCCTCCTTCGGGGATCTTGGCGGTCCTTGCCGATCATTACCGATTCACGCCGTTCTTGCAGGTCAGACGTGCTGATCCGTGTCAGCCCTGTGCAGTGCCTGTCGGTCTGTTCCTGTCCTTGTGGCCCCTCAATGGCCCCTGGGGGTCGACGAGTTGGACACTTGCCACAGCAGCAGCCGCGTCCGCCCTGTTCAGCCGAGTGGCTGGAACCCTTCGCGCAGCGGAGTCCCTTACCGACGCGATGATGCTCCATCCCAGGCCACCGGGGTGGAGCATCATCCCTGACGTCACGAGGCGATCCCGCCCACCGGACTGTGCATCGACCTGGGTAGCGGCGCGTCGATCGGGTCAGCCGAGAACGTAGGTCTCATCACCGAAGTCAGCGACGATCTTCAGCTTGCCGCCGAGCGCCTTGACGTAGGCAGCGAGGGTGTCGACCTCGCTGCGCTCCAGTTGGCCCTTCTCGATGCGTGAGACGCGGGCCTGGGTGACACCCATGGCTTCGGCGACCTGGACCTGCGTGGTGTGCTGTCGCTTCCGCAACTCGGCGAGGCGGTGCACACGGGAGGCCAGGACCATCGCCTGCGCCCCCTTCCGGATCTGATCCTTTTCGGCATCAGTGAAGGCGAAATCCTCGGCCAGGTCCCCCCAGGAGACGGCCTGCGGGTCCTTGAGGTGATCAGTCATCGTGCCCCGTCCTCTCCATCGATTCGCTTCAGATGCTCCGCATATGCCTGCTCCGCCTGAGGCACCGCGACGCGGTACCAGCCGGACCAGTTGCCCGCCTTGTCACCGCCGACCAGGATCACGGCCTGGCGGTCAGGGTCGAACACGAACAACAACCGCACTTCCGTGGCCCCCGCCGAGCCGGGGCGGAGCTCCTTGAGGTTCGACAGCACCGAGCCTTTGATCGTGTCCACCAGAGGCCGGCCCAGCGCGGGCCCTTCCTCCTGAAGAGCGGTGACAGCCTGGCTGACCTGAATCAGGGTGTCGGGTCGGTACGGCGCAGGCCGTGAAGCCACGAAAGAGCTGGCTCGACCACGACAATCTTCCAAGCCATGCACGCATCCGTCATCTGCAATTTATTACACTGGCAGCATACACCACTGACGTCATAATGACAGATGTGGGACCAGGCCGGCCCGGTCAGGTTGGCCGGCTCTCGGGTCTTGCATCAGGAGGCGGCGCGGGTGCGATCGGCGGCGACGGGTTGGGGAAGCCGGAATGGTACGTACGACACCCAGCGCCGCGCCACCATGTGCATCGCAGCCGAATGGAGGCTGCTCGACGACCCGCGCGGCCAGGAGCGCCGGGCCTGGGCCCTCGGGGGCCGGCGAAGTCACGGTGACCGTGCAGCACCGGCTGCCATCGCGTCCGTGATGACATCGGACGGTACCTTGCAGCAGTTGCATGCCGCATCGTCCGGGCCGCCCGGCGCGACGGCTCACCACCGACCCGCCTCGCCTGAGGTTTCCCCGAGATCTTCAAGTGGTCGCTTCACCCACGTAGGCGTGGCCGCGGGCGCCGGCCTCCGTCCCCACCGGCCCCGGCGACAGTGCCCGCCTCGTCCACGTCCGCGGACACCGAACGCTGCGTGACCCGGTACACACACTGACCGTGTCCGTCGGGGTACAAGTCGGTCGCCCGATGCGATGCACTGTCGGGGCGCATCAGCCCGCGGCGGGCGACCGCTGTCGCGACGCTCGCTTGGGCCGTCAGGCGCAGGGGCACTGTCGGAGCGCCACGACGCGCAACTCGTGGAGGCCGTCCATGGCTGCCCGCCCATGCCTCGCCGCGCGGTCGGCGGCCCAGTGCAGGGACTCGCTCGCGGTCAGGAACACCACCGCGTCGGCGGTGGGCTGAAGATCTGCGGGCAATCCACGGGGCGGGCGCCTTGGTCAGGCACCGAGCCATTGGGTATCCCCCTCGGCCGGAGAGCCTCGATGCTTCCGGCCGAGGGGGGCGGCCGGACCGGTCTGCCCTGACTTACAGACCGGGCCGGCGGTTACGGCGATTGCGGGTCGGTTGGATCCGCGCTCGCCCTGTTTACGAGTCGCACTGCGTCGCGTCGCCTGCCGGGTGCCTGGTGGGCACCTGCAGTGACGTGCCGGGCTTGACCTTGCGCACGTCATCGCTGCCGATGCCGACCCGTACGGGAAGCGGCGTACCGGAGCGCAGGGTCAACTTCGTCGTCTTCTGACCGACAGACAGGTCGAACGTGCGCCCCTGCCATTTCACCCCGGTGATGTTGACGCCGGGCAGCTGCGGCGGCAGGAAGGGGTCGATGGTGATCGCGTCGGTTCCCCAGCGCATCCCCGTGAACCCGTAGAGGAACTCCTGAAGGTAGCCGCCCTGGCCGGTGGTGAAGTTGAACGCTCCTCCGTTGCGTGTCTCGTACCACTGGTTGAACGGTGCGGCCTGGTACGGCTCGGCGCTGTTGCGGAGGTAGTCGTAGACCTGGCAGCCCGGCGATCCGAGGGCCGCGCCGTTGATGGCGGCGATCGCGTCCGTCATGGACGGACCGCCCGGGTCGGTGTGCTCCTTGTAGTAGTCGAGGTCGTTCTGGGCCAGGCCGGCCGACATCGGCACACCCCACGGGTACTGCAGCAGGGTGATGTCGGCCTGCTTGACGGTCTGCCCGTCGTAGCCGTCGAACTCGGGATGGATGTTGTTCTTGGTGTCCACCGGAATCTTCAGGCCGTCGGCAACCTTTTTCCACGCCGGGTCGGCGGTCCGGCCCACGAGTTGGGCGGCGCGGGTCGCGATGCGCAGGGATTCCTGCGCGCCGGCGTTGGTGGTGGCGCTGTTGTCGACCGGGTAGTTGTACTCGTCCGGGCCCATGACGCCGTTGATGTCGTAGCCACCGGAGGAGTTGGGTACGGCGCGGGTGGCCCAGTAGTCGGCGATGCCCTTCAGCACCGGCCAGGCTTTGTCCCGCAGCCACACCTTGTCGCCGCTCGCCTGGTAGTACTGCCACTGCGCCAGGGCGATGTCGGAGTTGATGTGGATCTCGTACGTGCCCCACGGGTCGGGGGCCGTCTCCTTCCCGGTCAGCGCGCTCTCCCAGGCGAACTTGGCGCCCTTGATCGGCTGGCTGGGCGTGGACAGCTTGGCGGCGTTCGCCTCGGCCGCGGACAGCAGCTTCTGCCGGTAGGAGTTCGCCCCGTTGGCGATGTCGGGGTACTGGGCGAGCAGAGCCGGGTACATCCAGGTCTCCATGTCCCAGAACACGTGACCGCTGTAGCCGTCCGAGGACAGCCCGCCCGGGCTGGTGCTCCAGGTGACACCGGGGCGCATGCTCGCGAGGAGGTAGAACATCGACGCGTGGATCTGCGCGGTCATGGCGGTGTCACCGGGGATCGAGATGCCCGACTGCCACAGCCGTGACCACTCCTTGTCGTTGCGCGCGAGCAGCTGCTGGTAGCCGGCCTTGGCGGCGCGGGCCGCGGTACTCGCTGCGGCCTGCTGCGGGGTCGCGGCCTTCAGCGACCGGTCGGTGTCGATGCTGGAGGCGATGCCCACGTACTTCGTGATCCGGTACGTCTGACCGGCGCGGACCGGGAACACGGCGCTCTGCGCGGCGCTGCCGTCGTCGGGTACGGCCATCGCCTTCGTCGGCACGGCCTTGTCGTCGATGCGCAGTACCGAGTTGAGCCCGGCGGTGGCGAGTTTGCCATCGGTCACAACGGTCTGGGACAGCGTCGCTGCCTTGCCGTTCACGTGCGGGTCGGTGGTGGAGGCGCGGTGCAGGCCCCGGCCGTCGAACTCGTCCACGACGGTGGCCGTTCCGCTCCAGTGCGGTACGACGCGCACGTTCACCGTGCCCAGATGGCCCTCCGCGCGGTTGGCGTTGACCTCGTAGGCGAAGCTGGTTGTGTCCCCTTCGGGCGAGGTCCAGTCGAACGACGTGCTCAGCACCCCGGTGCGCAAGTCCAGGGACTGCCGGTACTTGCTGGTGGTGCCGACCGTGATGGGGGCGATGTCGGTGGGGGGCTGTGCGCCTTCCGGATACGCCGCGAGGTAGTCGACGTTCACCCGCGCCGTGTCACCGTCCTTGACGGTGATCTCGAGTGTGTTGTCACCGGCCGTCAGCGTCACCGGCACGGTCATCACCGCCCAGCTGTCCCAACTGCCGGTGCTGGGCACGGTGAGTTGCTGAAGGGTGCCGTTGACGCCGACGTGGATCGTCTGCGGGTCGCCGCTGCCGTTGGAGTACCGGATGGCCAGCGTGGCCTTGCCGGCCGGCGCGTCACGGATCGGGACGACGCCGGTGCCGCCGACCGTCGGCCCACCGGTGTTCAGGCCGGCCAGGTAGCCGCCCACGATCCCGCCCGGATGGGAGTTCTCGACGAACGCGCCGCCGGAGATCTTTCCGTACGCGGCCGGGCAGAGCTGGTTGAATCCGCAGGACCAGCTGCCGATGCCATAGACACCGCCGCTGCCGCTGCCGCCGAAGCCGAGCGTGGTCCAGGTTGGCAGGCTGGCCCGCTCCTCGGCCCCTTCCCAGGGAGCGCCGTAGAAGCCGGCCAGCTCGGACTGGGTGGCGATGGGCGTGCTGCCGTAGCCGTGGCCCGCCGCGGGCACCCGCGCGGCGAGGTAGCCGTTGCCGACGAACGTCGGGGCGTAGTTCTTCGAGGTGTCGGTCGTGCTCAGCACCCAGCCGTCGTCGCTGCCGGACTTACCCGGTTCGGGTGCGGACAAGGCGGGCACCGCCGCTGTACTCAGGAGCAGGCCGGCGAGGGCCAGCCCGATGGACGCCGTCCTCCTGGTCGTGCGTGCGCGGGCATGTGGGCGGACAGTCGCCGACGGCGTCACGGATTCTGTGGTCCGGAAGCGGACCTGGGCGTCGGCTCCGGCGCGGTCACCCGGACTGATCACCGCTGATACCGCGGTTGTCGCCGCGGCCGTGAAACGGGCCCAGGCCGACCTGCGGCGCGAGGCACCGAGCCTCATTCCTATGTCGCCTACGGCCTCGCCGTATTCCTTTTCCTTCATCGAAACGCCACCTCCTTGAGGGTGGTACGCGTGGCTGGGTCACGACGGCCTGCCGATGCGGCTCGCAGAGCGGCGTCGCGGTGTATGGCCCAGACCACGAGGGGAAGTTGTGGGGGGCGGGGTTCGGGTTCAGGCCGAACGTGTGGTGAAGATCGCTGCGGCGCCGGCGGGCAGGCGGTAGCTGTACGTCGTGTCGCCCCACGGGACGTCGAACGTGGCAGTGCTGCCGCCGGAGTTGTAGACGGCCGTCAGCCGGGTGCCGTCGGGCAGTACCGCGCTCCTTCGCTGAACACCCTTGGTCGCGCTCGCGCTTGAGGTGGTCTTGCCGTCGGGGGCGAGCACGGACAGGTCGTGGATGGACCACCAGCTTCCGGAGCTGGCCTTGTTGGTCACCCGGATGTAGCGGGCGGTTGTGGTGGGCAGCAGGATCCGGGCCACGGTGCTACCGGCACCGATGGCGATCGGCTTGCTCCACGTGGTGCCGTCGTCGGAGGTGGACACCTCGTACTGGCGGACGAAGTCGCCGGACGAGGCTGTGGTGTCCAGGACGACCTGGTTGAGGGTCTGGGTGGAGCCGAGGTCGACCTGGAACCAGTCGCCCGGCTGCATGCCGTGTCCCAGGCTCCAGCGGGTGGCGGGGTCGCCGTCGATGGCCTTGGACGGCGGGTCGTCCGAGCTGCTCGCGGAGGCTGTCGCCTGCCAGACGTCGCGGGACAGGGCCGTCTCGCCGGTGGGCGGGGTGAGGGAGGCGCCGGTGGGCAGGGTGTAGCCGAGCCACTGGTCGCCGAGGCGGAGCTGGGGCTGCTGGGCGAGGAGGCTGCTGTCGTAGCTGATCAGGGCCTTGCTGCCGTCAGGGTTTTGGAAGGGGACGTCGACGGAGCCGATGGCCGCGGGGTCGGTGCCGCCGCTCTGATTGCCCGTCCAGGTGAACGTCGCGGCCGCTCCCGCAGGCAGGGTGTAGCTGAAGTGGCGGTTGCCCCAGCCGACGGTGAAGGTGCGGGCGCCGGTGCCCGAGTTGTAAGTGACCAGGGCGGTGGAGCCGTCGGGGTTGGTGAAGGCGACGTCTTCGACGCTGCCCTTGCCGAAGGTGTTGGAGGCGACCCGGCGCGCGCCGGGCTGGACGAACTTGCTGGCCTGGGCGAGCCCCCAGTAGTCGGCCGTCGGCGTGTACGACCACGTGCCGTCGGCGTTCTGTGCGACCGTCACCACCGGGCGGCAGCCGTCACATCCGTTGTTCCGGGGGCCGCCTGCGCTGTCCAGGGCCATGTTCCAGCGGACGATGCTCTGGGCCCAGTTCCGGGGGCCGTTGATGACATTGTCCATCGTCCCGGCGAAGCCGCCCTGTTCGTCGCCCTCCCAGGTGCCGCCGGAGCACTCGGTCTGGAAGGCGGGCTTGTCGGGGTAGTCGTTGTGGGCGACGCTCTGCGCCGTCACGTCACCGGCGTAGCAGTGCCAGGCCGTGCCGGCGACGCTTTGGGCGGCAGCCGGGTCGGTGTACAGGGACTCGGGGTAGCTGGTGACATCCCAGTTGTGGTCGTAGCCCAGGATGCCGGTGGACAGGCCCTGCTTGCGCAGTGTCGGGGCGAGGTAGCCGGTGACGAACGTCTTTTCCTGGTCCGCGGGCAGGGACATGCCCGGGTAGGTGGAGGGCTCGTACAGCGGCTCGTTCTGCGGGCTGACGTAGCGCACCGGCACTCCGGCCGCCGCGTACGCCTTGAGGAACTTCGCGAAGTAGTCGGCGTACGCCTGGTAGGCGTCCGGCTTGAGCCGGCCCGTGACCATCGAGCCGCTGGTCTTCATCCAGCCCGGCGCGCTCCACGGGGTTGTCATGACGGTCAGCTGCGGGTTGATCCGGCCGGCCTGCTTGAGCAGGGGGATCGTGTAGGCCCGGTCGTGGTCGACGCTGAAGTGCGCGAGCGTGGGGTCGCTCTGGCCGGCGGGCAGGTCGTCGTAGGAGTAGTTGCCGCTCACGGAGAAGTCGCTGGCGCCCATCGGCTGGCGCAGGAAGCTCAGGCCGATGCCGTCGCGGCGGCTGAACAGGTCACGCATCAGGGCGTTGCGCTGTGCGTTGCCGAGCTTGGTGCCGACCAGCCAGGCGGAGGAGTCGGTGAACGAGGCCCCGAAGCCGGCCATCGGCTGGTACGCGCGCCTGGTGTCCACGGTGATCGCCGAGCCGGAGGAGCCGGCCGGTGCGGGGCCCGCCTTCCAGGTAACCGGCGCTTGCTTGGCCAGGCGGGTATCGGTGGACAGGTCGGTGAGCCAGACCTGGGCCTTGCCGAGTGCGGGGGCGGCGGAGGCGGGGGTGGCTGCCGGCAGGACGGAGAACGTGGCGAGCAGGGTCGTGGCGGCTGCGAGAGCGGCCCGGCGCCGTTGCCGGAGGGTGGGTCTCATGATGCGGCTCCTTGCGTGTGGTGCAGAGCTGAACTGCGGTGCTGCTGAACCGGCGCGTGGGGGGGCGGGAGGGCGCCGGAGCAGGGGTCACTTCAGTCCGGTGGTGGCGATGCCGGCGACGAAGTGGCGCTGGAAGAGCAGGAAGACGATCATCACCGGGAGCAGGACGACGACGCTGCCGGCGAGGAGGATGCCGAAGCGGGTGAAGTCCTGTCCGCTGCTGGCCAGGGCGAGGCCGACGGGGAGGGTGTACTGGTCCTCGTTCTGGGCCACGACCAGCGGCCACAGGAAGTTGTTCCAGGAGCCGAGGAAGGTGATGATCCCCAGCGTGGCGAGGGCCGGTCTGGTCAGCGGAAGGATGATCTTCCAGAAGGTGGCCAGTTCGCCGCAGCCGTCGACGCGGGCGGCGTCGATGAGTTCGTCGGGCAGGGTGGAGATGAACTGCCGCATCAGGAACACCCCGAACGGTGCGGCCAGGAACGGCAGGATCAGCCCGAGCAGTGAGCCGGTCAGCTTCATGTTGGCCACCAGCACGTACAGCGGTACGAACGTGACCAGGCCCGGCACCATCAGCGTCGCGATGACCAGGGTGAACACGGCACGCCGACCGCGGAATTCGAGCTTGGCCAGGGCGTAGCCGAGCATCGAGCAGAAGAGCAGATTGCCCGCGGTGACGGCCAGGGCCACGATCACCGAGTTGGCGAACATGGTCGTGAAGTCCAGGCTCTTGAACAGCTGCCGGTAGTTCGCGAACGTGGGCGCGGTGGGGATCAGCACGGGCGGGATCTTGCGGATGTCGGCCTCGGGCTTGACGGAGCCCGACAGCATCCACAAGAACGGTGTGATCATCAGCAGCAGGCAGCCGAAGAGCGGCAGGTACAGCCAGGGCTGGCCCCAGGTCTGCCGGATGCGGCGGCGGCGCAGTGCCCGGTCGGTGTCCGCTTGTCCGGTGCGAGGGTGGGTGAGGGTGCTCATGGCAGTCAGTCCTTGTCTCGCAGCACGCGGAACTGCAGCACGGTCAGCGCCACGATGAGGACGAACACGACGTAGCCGGCCGCGGTGGCCATGTCGTAGTTGCCGTTGCCGAACTGCTTGTAGGCGTACAACGTGGCCGACAAGGTCGAGTCCAGGGGTCCGCCGTCGGTCATCACGAACGGCTCGTCGAAGAACTGCAGATAGCCGATGCCGGTGGTCACCGCGGTCAGCAGCAGAGCGGGACGCAGCAGGGGGAAGGTGACCCGCCAGAAGCGTTGCCAGGCCCCGGCGCCGTCGAGTTCGGCCGCCTCCATCAAGGACTGCGGCACGGACTGCAGACCCGCCAGCATGATGATCATCACTGTGCCGAGGTTGCGCCACACGGCCATCACGATCATGACGGGCAGCGCGAAGCGGGTGTCCGCCAGCCAGGCCGGCCCGTCGATCCCGAACCAGGCCAGGACGGTGTTCACCAGCCCCGCCCGCGGTTCCAGAAGCGTCTTCCACACCACGGCCACGGCCACGACGCTGGTGATCACCGGCAGATAGAAGCCGACCCGGAACAGGGCCCGGAAACGGCGGATGCCGCTGTTCAGGACGACCGCCGCGGCCAGCCCGGTGGCCAACGTCAGCGGCAGACCCACCAGAACGAACACGGCCGTGTTACGCAGCGCATGAACGAACTGCTCGTCCTCAAACAGCCGGGTGTAGTTGTCGAAGCCGATGAACGACACGTTCAACGGGGTCCGCAGATCGGCGCTTTGCGTGTCGGTCAGGCTCATCAGCATCGACCAGACGACCGGCAGCAGCATGAAGGCGAGGAACAGGGCGAGGAACGGGGCCGCGAGGATCCACGCGGCCCGGGTCTGGCGACCCTGCGCGGTACGCCGCAACCGGGGTGAAACGGTTCGGCGGCGGGCCGCCGACTGCCGGCCGGCGGCGTCGCGCTCCTTGGTGCCCTGCCCGGAAACGGTGCTCGTGGGCATGGTTGTCATCCGTCCGTACGAGGGAGACGGCGGCGGTCAGCGGCCGGTGCCGATGCTGGTGGCCCTGGACTGCAGGGTCTTCCGCACCTGGGCGACGGTGGCCTTGCCGTAGGCGAGCTTCTCCAGCTCGGAGTCGATGACGTCGGCGATCTGCTGCCAGGTCGTGATGGCCGGCGGAGCCTTGGTGACCTTCAACTGGGTCTCGAAGGCCGCCATCTTGGTGTTCTGGCCCAGCTCGCCCTGCGACCAGGACTGGACGGCGGCGGGCAGGTTGCCGGAGGTGTCCGCGTATGCGGCCAGGTTCTTCGGCTCGGTGAGGAACTGGACGAACTTCCACGCCGCGTCGGAGTTCTTGGCGTCCTTGAAGACCGCCAGGTCACTGCCTCCGGCCAGCCCGGCGGACTGCGTGCCCTGCGGCAGCGGCATGGTCTTCCACTTGCTGTCCAGCTCGGGGGCGTTCTTGTGAAGGTCGCCGCCGGTGCTGGCGCCCTGCTGCACGGTGCCGATCAGCCCGTTCTGGATGTTCTGGCGGGCGTCGGTCTTGTCGTTGGGTGTCAGACCGTCCTCGAACATACCGCTGTAGTACTGAAGCGCCTTGGTGACCGCGGGTGAGTCGAACGTGAACTTCTTGGCGGTGGCGTCGTAGATGTCGCCGCCCTGCTGCCACACCATCGGCAGCCAGAACAGCCAGGAGTTGAAGCCGGTCTGCAGCTGGGTGGCGTGGCGCAGCTTGGGGTTCTGCTTGCCCGCGGTGGCCTGGATGGCCTTCAGGTCCTTCAGGTATCCGGCCCAGTCGTCGGCCGGGGCGCCCTTGATGCCGGCCTTCTCGGTGATGTCAGTGCGGTAGTAGATGACGGAGGTGTCGGCGATGAAGGGAACGCCGTAGGAGGTGTTCTTGTACTTTGTGGTGTCCCATTGTCCGGGGAAGAACGCGGACGCCTTGAACGAGGCCGGGGTTGCCTGGAAGCCCTTCATGGCGGCCATCTCGGCCATCCACGTGGAGCCGATCAGGGACATGTCCGGGGTGTTGCCGCCGACGATCGAGGTGGTGAGCTTCTCGTGGGCAGCGTCCCAGGGCACCGCAGTGATCTGCACCGTGACGCCGGGGTTCTGCTGCTCGAACTTCTTCGCCAGGCTCTGCAGGTCCTTGTCGGCCGTGTCGCCCATGGACCACATGACGAGCTTGCCCTTGGCCTTGCCGCTGCCGATCTTCGCCGGGGCGTTGGCGGCCGCGGAGTCGTCGCTGCGGCCGCAGCCGGTGGCCAGCAGGGCGGCCGCGACGGTGGCGCAGGCTATCTGGAGGGTTCGGGTGGTGGGACGGGGCGTGCTCATGGTGCGGCTCCTTGCTGACGGACGGGGCGAAGAAGGAGGGGCGGCGGGGGGCAAAGGGGACGGCGGGTGGGTCACGCTGCGGCGTGGAGACCGCCGTCGTCAACGACGAGTTCGGCCATGAGGCGCAGATCGCGGCTGGAGCGTCCGACGCGCAGCCGGTAGCGGCCCGGCGGAGTGCGCCAACGGCCCGTGTCGGTGTCCCAGACCTGGAAGGCGCGGGCGGGCACGTGCAGGTCGGCGGTGGCGCGGTCGCCTGCCGTCGCGCGGATGACCGTGAAGCCGGCGAGCAGGCGCACCGGCCGGTCGGGGCCGTCCTGCGGCGGCTCCAGGTAGGCCTGGACAACCTCACGACCGGCCCGGGGCCCGGTGTTGGTCAGATCTACTGTCAGCTTGAGCCCGTCTCCGCCCGCGGGGTCGGGCAGATTGGCGGAGACGGACGACTGTGGGACGGCCAGGGGCCCGTACGGCCCGCTGACTGTCAGGGACTCGTACGACCATCGGGTCCAGCCGAGGCCGTGGCCGAACGGGAAGGCCGGGACGAGGCCGCCCTTGTCCCAGGCCCGGTGGCCGACGTGGATGCCCTCGCCGTAGTGCACGATGCCGTCGCGGGGGCGGGCGTCGGGGACGGGGACGTCCTCCGCGCGGGCGGGCAGCGTCCAGGGCAGCCGGCCGGACGGCTCGATCCGGCCCAGCAGGACGTCGGCCAGGGCGTGCCCGGCCTCCTGGCCCGGCAGCCACGCCCACAGCAGGGCGGGTGCCTCGTCGGCCCAGGGCAGCAGCACGGGAGCGCCGGCGTTGACGACCACGATGGTGCGCGGGTTGGCGGCGAGCACCTTGCGGACCAGCTCGTTCTGGTGGGCGGGCAGGTCGAGGGCGGTGCGGTCCCAGCCCTCGGACTCGACCTCCTCGTTGGTGCCCACCACGACCACGGCCACATCGGCGGCCTGGGCCGCGGCGGCGGCTTCGGCGATCTCCTCGTACGGCGTCGGACCGGGCGGGGCGTGCCGCAGTTGGGCGGTGACGAAGCGGTCGTAACCGCCCGGTTCCACCACCGTGAGGTCGATGGCGAGGGTGATCCGACGCGGCTGCGGTCCTACCTCGAGGTCGATGCCCCGCAGTGGGGGGTTGCTGTGGGTCGAGTCGAGGATCAGTTCCACGCCCCGGTCGTCATCGCCGGAGAGGACCTCCTCGTCGTCGATGCTCACTTGGTAGCGGCCGACGCACCCGATCTCCAGGCGGTGCGTCCCCGGCTCGGTGAGGGTCAGCACGGTGTGCAGCACCACGCGGTGCGTTTCCGGCCCGAAGTCGCCGTATCCGCTCCAGTTGCCGCAGGGGCGTATCTCGCCTCCGACGCGGCCGCCGTCGGCGGTGAGGTGGTCGGCGCGCACGCCGGCGGTGCCGGTCTCGGGGTCGGTGAGCAGTGCGGCGGACAGGTACGGCGGGCGCAGGCGGGAGTCGCCGCCCCGATGCACGGACAGGTGCACGTCCTCGGGGAGTGCGGCGCGCAGCCCTTCTTCGAACGACACGGTGCGCACCGCCGGGACGTAGGCGCTGCCGCCGCCCTGGAGGTAGGGCGTCACGGCGTTGGGTCCGATGAGCGCGACGCTGCGGACGGCTTCTGGTGCCAGCGGCACCAGGTCGGACTGATTGCGCAGCAGCACCATGCCGCGGGCGGCGACCTCGCGCAGAAGACGGAACTCCTCCTCTGCGGGCCCTGCCGGGGCGGTGGGCGGCGGGGGGCTCTGCCCGGGTTCGGCGATTCGGCCGGTGTTCCGGGCCAGTCGCAGCAGCCTCAGCACCTTGTCGTCGATGAGCCGCTCGTCCACCTCGCCCGCCCGGACGGCCTCCACCAGGGGCACGCCCCACTGGGGGTCGGGTCCGGGCATCACCAGGTCGAGGCCGCCGACCGCCGAGGCGACGGTCGAGCGGGTGGCGGCCCAGTCACTGACCACCGGTCCGGCAAAACCCAACTCCCCCTTCAGCACCTCGCGCAGCAGGCGCGCGTTCTCGGTCATCGGCGCCGACGCGGTGCCGTCGTCGACGCCCGAGTAGGCGGCCATGACGCTCCACGGCTCGGCCTCGGCGAGGACCTGCTCGAACGGGGCCAGGTAGACCTCGCGCAGGGTCCGCTCGTCCAGCTGTGAGCGGTAGAGGGTGCGGTCGGTCTCGGAGTCGTTGGCCACGAAGTGCTTGAGGCAGGCGCCCACATCCCGGCTCTGCAGACCTCGAACCAGGGCGGCAGCGAGAGTGCCGGTGAGCAGCGGATCCTCGGAGAAGTACTCGAAGTGCCGCCCCGCGACGGGGGTGCGCTGCAGGTTGACCACCGGCGCGAGGACGACGTCGACGCCCTTACGGCGCGCCTCTGTGGCGAAAAGCGTGCCGAGCCGCTCGGCGAGCTCGGTGTCCCAGGCCGCCGCCAATGCGCTGGGCGCGGGGGCCAGCAGGCCGGTGGCGGCCGGGTCGCCACCGGTTCCGCGCACGCCCTGAGGGCCGTCGGACATGGTCACCGCCGACAGTCCGAGGCGCGGCTCGGCCGGGAGGCTCCACATGGTCGCGCCCGTCAACAGCCTGACTTTGGACTCGAGATCCAGGGCTCGGATGCGGTCGGCGAGCTCGGTGTCATCAGGGAGGGCAGGGCGGCTCATGCTCGTCCTTCCAGGCCGCGATGCGGCACGAAGCGGGCGGAACGGGAAGCAGGAAAGCACACTCACTAAGTACTTAGTAAGTCCTTGTGCGGAAGTTCTTTCAGCGGTTGGATAGGTGTCGTGACCACTGACCAACAGCGCCGTAGAGTCAGCCCGATGACCGAGAGCACGCCAGACGCAGGGAAGGAGCCCCGCACCGGGAAGAGCCTCAAAGCCCAGCAGCGGAGGCAGGAGATCCTGCAGATCGCCATGGACACCTTCGCCGCCCGCGGCTACAACAACGCCTCCCTGCAGGAGATCGCCGACCGCGCCGGAGTCACCCAGGCCGGCGTCCTGCACTACTTCCGCTCAAAGGCCCAACTGCTCACCAGCGTCCTCGACCTGCGCGACGCAACCGACATCGAGCAACTCGGCCCGGACCGCCCCCGCGGCATGGCATTCCTCCGCCACCTGGTCGACACCGTCCGCCGCAACGCCGAACGGGAGGGCATCGTCCGGCTGTACTCCGTTCTGTCGGCGGAGAGCGTCACCGAAGGTCACCCCGCACAGGACTTCTTCCGCGACCGCTACACGGGCCTACGTGCCATGGTCACCGAGGCCCTCGCCGAAGCAAGCGAACTCGGCGAGATCCGGGCGGACGCCAACCTCGAAGGCGCGGCCAACGCGATCATCGCCGTCATGGACGGCCTCCAGATCCAGTGGCTGCTCGCCCCCGGCTCCGTCGACATGGCTGCGTCCACGGACCGCGTGGTCACCGCACTCCTGGCTGACATCACCGGGAAGCGGGCCTGACAGCGGTCAAAGGACCGCGAGCGGGCACGGAGGCATTGCCGGTGCAGTCCGGTGACGCGCTGTGTCACGGTTTGGCTCGCTCCTCGGCGACATCCTGTCGGAGTCAGGGCGGAGGCTCCGACCGCCGGGTGGTCGGAGCGGAGCGTCCGCGTTCACGGTTGCGGGTCGGCTTACGGGCGGTCACAGGTCCTTTACGTACGTGTTCTGGTAGGCCGCCCTCCCTCCGAACACGTTCAGGCCGAGGTGTCCGTCGGTGTACGTCGTGTCCGTCACGTCGATGATCCGCCGGCTGTTGAGGAACACCTGGATGCGGTGGCCTCGGTGAGGATGCGGACGGGGTAGGTCGTGCCGCGGCGGACCAAGGCCGGAAGGTGGGCGAGGGCCGCGACGTCGTCGTCGAAGTAGCCGTTGGCCTTGGCGACCAGGCGGATCACGCGAAGGTCGGGGTCGATGTTGAGGCAGTAGGCGTTGTTGCCGTCGGAGGAGGCGCGCCAGAGGAGGGAGAGGGCGCCGCTCGTGTCCGGGAGAGGGTCGAGTAACTCCATCGGGGCCGTTTCCTCGTCGGGCCGTTTCCTTGCCCCTCGGCCGTCGCCGGGACACTTCCTCAGCAGCGACAGGCTCTCCACAGCGCAGACACCAGCCGACGTCGCCCTACCTGCGTCCGCGCACTGGCCGCGCCGGAATCAGCACTGCCTCCGCCACCGGCCCGGTGCTCAACCGGCCGCCCCGTGGATGGCTGCCACAGCAGCGCCACCATCAAATGGGACAACGGATCGCCCCCCGAGACACCGTCGGCCTGGACACGTCTGCGCCGTCCCGGCCCCTGTACGGCCCCTGGGTCTTGACATCGGCCCTCAGAGCAGTCATCCCGACCGCGAGCGACACCCTCGATCATCCACTCAGCCGCAGGTCAGAAGGGTGGGAGCTCCCCCGAGCACCGCCCGACCCCAAACCCACGAGCAGCGGATTCAGTCTGTTCAGGCGAAGTTGACGGTCCGACACCCAAAAATGAACGTTTCCGCAGGTCAGAGACCTGCACAGGTGGGCGGGTGGGGCTCGAACCCACGGCCGGCGGATTATGAATCCTTTGGGGATCTTGGCGGCCCTTGTCGATCAATGCCAATCTTGGCCGTTTTCCCAGGTCAGACGCGGTTTGACGCCTCAATCCCCCGCTCCCCGAATCGAACGCCCCAGCCACACGGTTGGCCACACTGGAACTCGGCCAGGCCGCGCGTAGACGTTTGACCCGTGACCACTGCCATAGAGGCTCAGCCTCAGCACCCGGGAGAGATCCTCCGCGCGTTGGAAAGGGAATCCGCTGCGCATGGTTTCGAGACCCTCTCCTCAGCTGGGGAGAGGGTCCGTGAACCGGGTGAGCGTGCCCATCCGGGACGCGTTCTGGACGCAGGTTGGACACAAGGATCGGAAAGGACTGACAAGGGCCGGTGCTCGGCCCGGGCGAGCTGGGCACGCACCCTGGCCTCCGGCACCGCCGTCGACATCCGGATCACCATGCTGAAAGTGACGACCTCCCGCCTCACCTGGAAGTTCGAACGCCGAAAGGAGCCCACCGGGAAGTACCTGGCGCACACCCCTCTCCTGACGCGCTCGCTGCAAGTCCACAGATCTGAGAAACAGACCACCCAGGGGTGCGCGAGCCCACCAATATACAATCGATCATGTATATTTATATACGCCACAGTGTGCATGAGGAGGCCATCTTGAGCCGCACCGTGATCGACCTCGACGACGAGGCACTGGAAGAAGCCGCCAAGGAACTCGGCACCACTACCAAGCGCGACACCATCAACACCGCCCTGCGCGAGGTCACCGCCCGCTACCGGCGCCTGCGCGCGCTCGAAGACGCCCGGCAACTGGTGACCGACGGAGCCCTGGACATCGACATTCTCCTGGACAAGAACCAGTACCGGCCGTGACCGTCGCCGACTACCTCATCGACACCTCCGCCCTCGCCCGCGTCCTGCTCCGCCAGACCACAACTGAGTGGGACGACAGGATCGGCGCCGGCCTCGTCGCGATCTGCGACATCACGGAACTCGAGGTCCTCTACTCCGCCCGCTCAGCCGCGGACCGCGCGCGACTGAAGGCCGCACTCGACGCCCACTACGTGTGGTGCCCCATGCCTGACGGCATCTACCGCCGCTCCCGCATCGTCCAGGAACAACTGACCGCCAAAGGGGAACACCGCAGTGCGGGCCCCGTCGATCTCCTGGTGGCCGCAGCCGCGGAAGAAGCAGGCCTCACCCTGCTCCACTTCGACCGCGACTTCGAAACCATTGCTCGCACGACGGGGCAGCCGGTCCGCATGATCGACCTCAGGCAGTAGAGTCCGCGCGGTCGCGGCGCAGGCTCGGGTGAGTGCACGTCACGGGCAACTCGGGCGCGCTGTCTTTACTCCTCCGGCGTGATTCTTCGTGGGCGTCGGTCGGTCAGCCGCGTTGCCGGCGGGCACGCAGAGCGGCCCAGTGGCGCAGGCGCTCGGTGATCTGGGCTTCGTAGCCGTTGCGGGTGGGCTGGTAGTACGTCTCGCGGCCCATGTCGTCGGGGAAGTAGTCGTCACCGGAGAAGCCGTCGGCTGTGTCCGGGTCGTACTGGTAGTCCTTGCCGTAGCCGAGGTTCTTCATCAGCCGGGTCGGGGCGTTGAGGATGTGGGCGGGTGGCATGAGTGAGCCGGTGTGCCGGGCGGATCGGTGTGCGGCGTTGAAGCCGCGGTAGACGGCGATGGACTTGGGGGCGGTGGCGAGGTAGACGACGGCCTGGGCGATCGCCAACTCGCCCTCGGGGGAGCCGAGTCGCTCGTACACGTCCCAGGCAGCGAGTGCCTGCTGGACGGCGTGCGGGTCGGCCATGCCGATGTCCTCGTTCGCGAAGCGGACCAGGCGGCGGGCGACGAACAGCGGGTCCTCGCCGCCGTCGAGCATGCGGGCGAGCCAGTACAGGGCCGCGTCCGGGTCGGAGCCGCGCATCGACTTGTGCAGCGCGGAGATCAGGTTGTAGTGGCCCTCCTGCGCCTTGTCGTACAGCGGGGCGCGCTGCTGGATGTGATGGGCGAGCCCGGCGGTGTCCAGGGTGGTTTCGGTGTCCGGGAGGGCTTGGAGCTGTTCGGCCATGTTGAGCAGGTAGCGGCCGTCGCCGTCCGCCATGGCGATCAGGGCGCGGCGGGCGTCGTCGTCCAGGGGCAGATGGTGGCCGGTGAGCTGCTCGGCGCGGTCGAGGAGCGTGGACAGCGCTGCCTCGTCGAGGCGTTTGAGGACGAGGACCTGGGTGCGGGAGAGGAGGGCGCCGTTGAGTTCGAAGCTCGGGTTCTCCGTGGTGGCGCCGATCAGAGTGACGGTGCCGTCCTCGACGTAGGGCAGGAAGCTGTCCTGCTGGGCGCGGTTGAAGCGGTGGATCTCGTCGACGAACAGCAGGGTGCCCTGGCCGATGCCGCGCCGGCTCCGCGCGGCGGCGAAGACCTTGCGCAGATCGGCCACGCCGGAGAAGGTGGCCGACACCGGTTCGAAGTCCAGGTTGCCGGCGTCCGCGAGGAGCCGGGCGATGGTCGTCTTCCCGACGCCGGGCGGGCCCCACAGGATGGCGGAGCTGAGGCGCTGCTGGGCGACCATGCGGCCCAGCGGGGCGTCCCGGGCAAGGAGGTGGTCCTGCCCGACGACCTCGTCCAGCTGGGTGGGGCGCAGGCGGTCGGCGAGGGGTCGGGCGGGCTCCTCGTCGAAGAGCGGCAGGGTCGCTTCGGTCGGTTCCATCGGTCTCTCGGGTCGGAAGCGGACGTGTGCGGACGTGGCGAGCCGTGCACGGGCACTGACAGGCTTCGGTTCAGCCGCTCGTGGGGAAGCTCGCGGCGCTCATCGGGCACCGGGGCGGTCGCGTCGCGGCAGCCGCTCGGCGACCAGGTCGTAGGAATTTTCGACCGCGTCGGTGACCAATCGCTCGGTGATGCCGGGTCCTGGCCCGAGCGAGATCCAGTGGCGTTTGTCGAGGTAGCGGCCCGGTGTGATCGAGGCGTAGTCGCGTACGTGCGCGCGGGCGTGTTCGGGTTCGCACTTGACCGTGATGATCTGCTCGTCCGGGTCGTCGGTGACGATCAGGAAGACCTTGCCCGCGACCTTGTACACGTCGAGTCCCGGGGTGAAGGGGTAGCCGTGGCTGACGTCGGGGAGGGCCAGGGCCGCCTGGCGGGCGGTGTCCTGGAGCCGGTCACCGGCCGCGCTCATCGGGCCGCCCGTGCGCCGGCGCCGTAGGTGTGCGGGTCGACGGGCCGCTCGGCCTTGGGCAGGTGGGCGACGACGAGCCGGTAGGAGTCGGTGACGAGTTCCCTGATGAGCTCTTTGTGGACGCCTTCTCCGCTCTCCAGGGTGATCCAGTGCTTCTTGTTCATGTGGTAGCCGGGGGTGATGTGGCTGTACTGCTCCCGCAGGGCCTCGGCCTCGCCGGGGTCCGCCTTGAGGATCACGACGGGACGCCCCGGGACTTCGGTCATCAGCATGAACACCTTGCCGCGTACCTTGAAGACCTCCCAGTCGTCACCGAAGGGATGCTCCAGCCGAGCTCCGGGAAGCTCCTCGGCGCAGGCGGCGGCGGTCTTGTGCAGGGCCGGTCCGTTCATGAACGTTTCCTTCATCGGGTGAGCGCGGGCTGGGCACCCCATGACGCGAGTGGCGCGCCGCACGGTCGTGGCGGCACCTCCCACTCTCTCCCCGAAACCGGTATAAGGCGCAGTAAACTGCGGACACATGATGGTCGACAAGCGACACCCCGGCCTGAGCGGACGAGCTGAACCGGCCGCGGTTCCGCTGTACGGTTTCCAGCCCCCGGTCGGTACTCCGTACGGCCTGGAGGTGAACACCATCGAGGACTTCTTCGCCCAGCACGACGACTGGCCGTGGAACCCGCCTCGCCCGGTCCGCGCCACCTTCCACTACCTCATCGCGGTCACCGAGGGCGAGCTGCTGCACGACGTCGACCACGTCACGCGGACCGTCGCCCCCGGCCAGTGGCTGTGGGTGCGTCCCGGACACACGCTGTGCTTTCATCCGCCCGGCTCCGCCCGCGGCCCGTTCGTCCTGTTCGAACCGGATGTACTGCGGCCCGACATCGCCCGTCTCCTGGCCCCGCTCACCGCGCACGACGCCCCGACCGTGCTGAGCCCGCAAGCCGATGACGCCGCCTGGCTCCAGCAGACGGCGCTCCAGCTCCTGGACGAACACCGCGCACTCGGGCGCCGCCCCCTCGACATCCACCACGCCCTGCGCCGCAGCCTGCTCGAATCGCTGCTGCTGCGCCTGACCAACGTCCCGGGCATCACCCCCACCGGTACGGCCACGGCCGGCACGGGCCGCACCGACCGGTACGGACGCTTCCAAGACGCCCTGGAACTGCACTTCCGGGAGCTGCACCAAGCCGCTGACTACGCCGAGCTGCTCGACTGCTCGGTCCGCACCCTGAGCCGCGCCGCCCGGGACGCCACCGGCAAGGGGGTACGTGAACTCATCGATGAGCGGCGCCTCCTGGAAGCCCGGCGCCTGCTGGGAGCTGCCCGGTGGGACGCCCGGGCTGTGGCCGCCCACCTCGGCTTCACCGACCCCGCGAACTTCGGCCGCTTCTTCCGCGACCGCACCGGTCTCACCCCGGCCGCCTTCGCCACCCGCGAGGCGAGGACCGACGCGTGACGCAACGCGGCGGAGGTGCCGTGCCCGTCAGGAGGAGACGGCTGCCTTCGCGGTCTGCGTGAACGCCCAGTGGGAGTACCCGACGTGCCACTCACCGTCAATCACCCGATCAGCCGGTACGCCTCGCGCCGGCCGTGCGGAGGTCGCGTTCACAGACGGCAAGAACATTGCCGGAGGGGTCGGTGAACCAGGCGAACCAGGGGCCGTTGGCGCGGTAGATCCCGTCCGAGTCGATCTGCACTCCCTCATAGTGCTCGAAATCCACGCCGCGTCGGGCGAGGTCCGCGACAGTACGTGGGAGGTCAGGGACGACGATGTTGAGGATGGTGAAGCGTGCTGGTTGGTGGTTGCGGGATGCGTACGCGACGGTGCTCGCACCGCCAGGGAGGCGGATGGTGAGCATTGCGTCCCGGTCTTCGACTTGCAGCCCGAGTACGTCGTGGTAGAAGGTGCGGGTCGATTCCAGGTCGGTCACGGTGAAGGAGCTGTAGGCGTCGGTCGCGGTGCCGGTCATCATGGGATCCTGACGTTCGGTCATTCGGGTGCGCTGGTGTCGCGGGGCGTGTCTCGGAGCTGATCGGTGCGGCTGGGACGACCACTGGCCGGATGCCGGCGGCACAGGCGGGGCCCCGCTCGCCATGCCGGAGGAACCTGGTCAGGCTGGGGCCCACAGGCTCCGCCGCGGTCAGGAGGCGATCCTTTCGGTCACGGTCTGGGAGAACGCCCAGTTGGAGTGCACGATGAGCCACTGTCCGTCGACGAGCCGGTAGCCGTGCGTGGCGTTCCAGGCGCGCCGCTGCTTCTCGTTGCCGTCCTCGTCGAGCACGTAGGTCTTCAGGTTGTAAGCCAGGACGGCGAAGTCGCCGCTGTCGCCGACGTGGACCGTCGGGTTGAGGTACTCGCTGCGCACGATGTGCGGGTTGGAGTAGATGGACGACAGCCACGCGACGGTCTTCTCCTTGCCGACGACGATGTTCTCGAGGATCGGGTCGAAGTAG
Source organism: Streptomyces sp. NPDC050287 (assembly GCF_044459385.1). Classification (NCBI taxonomy): domain Bacteria; kingdom Bacillati; phylum Actinomycetota; class Actinomycetes; order Kitasatosporales; family Streptomycetaceae; genus Streptomyces; species Streptomyces sp. NPDC050287. The sequence goes on from NZ_JBITIY010000001.1 coordinate 1,134,926, forward strand.
CTCACCTCGTCCGCGAAGCCGTCCAGGTAGCCGCCCGGGTCACCGACGCTGAAGCGTTCGTTGTACGACTTCTCCAGCTCGATGATGGCCTTGCTGACTTCTTCCTTGTTGACGCCCACGGCGTCCTCCCTTTCTTTGTGCATGCCCCAGCCGTTGCCTGTCGGCGAATCAGGGGACGTGTTTCTTTCAGTCGTCCAGGACGACGACGTGCTTGCCCGGCGTGGTGCCGGATTCGAGGTCGGCCTGGGCGTCTCGGACTTGTTCCAGGCCGTGGTAGACCTTCGCGACCGGGACGTTGAGGCGTCCGGCGGCGATGGCCTGGAGCTGGTGGGCGAGGACGTCGGCCGGGAGGTCGCTGGCCTGGCCGCCGTAGGAGGTCAGGCGTACCCCGAAGGGGATCATGAACGGGGTGAAGTCCGGGATGGACCACTGGCCTGCCAGTGCTCCGGTGAAGCAGACGGTGCCGTGCCGGCGGACGGTGCGGAGGGTGTCGGGGAGGACCGAGCAGCCGACCAGTTCCAGGGCGGCGTCGACGCCGTCCGGGATCAGCTCGCGCACCTGGTCGGCGAGGGTGCCGTTGTCGACGAGGGGATGGTCGACGCCCGCGGCCCGCAGTTCCCCGGCCCGGCCGGGGCTGCGGGTGGTGGAAATGACGGTGGCGCCGAGGTCCTTCGCGATGGTGGCCGCGCTCAGCCCGACCGTGGAGGTGCCGCCGCGGATCAGCAGCGTCTGCCCGGCTTTGAGGTCCAGGCCGCGGGTCAGGGATCCGTAGGCGGTCTGGAACATCTCGGGCAGCGCGCCGACGACGTCCCACGGCAGGCTGGTCTCGAACGGGATGACCTGCCCGGCGGGGACGGTCACGTACTGGGCGTACGCGCCGTCGTAGGAGCGGCCCATGCCGCCCATCATCGTGGCCACCTGCTGTCCTGGCCGCAGCCCGCTGTCCTCGTCGGCCTCATCGACCACGCCGACGCCCTCGATGCCGGGCACGCGCGGGTAGGTGACCACCGCGTCCGACTCGCCCTTGCGGGTGGTGACCTCGGACTCGTTGACGCCGAACGCCTTCACCTTGATCCGCACCCAGCCGGGCTTGCGGACGGGCAACGGCACATCCTTGATCTCCAGTGCCTCGAGGCCGCCGGGCCGGGTGACGACGACGGCCCGCATCATCGCCGGCGCGGCGCCGCCGGTTGCTGTCGATTGGCTCATGCCGAGCTCCTTGTTCTGTTCGTCCCCCGGAAATGTGAAGGCGGAGCCGGGGTTCCAGGCACAGGTGCCCGGGTGATCAGTCAGTGGTGACCCTGCGCTGTTCTGCGTCTCGGGATCGCGCGGTGACCGTCAGGGACGGTCGATGCCCTCCCACAGGTCAAGGGCCTGCTGGTAGTGGGCGGTGGCCTCGAAGGGCGGGTTGCCGACACTTCCCGAGATGGGCCGGTCCGTGACAGCGGGCCACAGCCGGGACTGCTCACCGGTGGCGAAGTCGAGCACGATGTCGCGGATATGCCTGTCACGCTCGGCCTGTTCGGCGCTGCGGCCCGGCTGTTCCTGGCCGACCAGGGCGTACATCTCGGTGCCGTGCACCGCGGGCGCGCCCTCGGCGGGCCCGATCATCAGGAGATGGGCGTTGCCGCCCGCGGCGGCGTGCGCCAGGGCGCCGCGGGCGGCGGGGAGCGCGAAGAGGTAGTCCGCCATGACCGCGGCGCGGACCTCGGCCGGGGTACGGCCGCCCTGGTCGTAGGCGTCGACGATCTTCTTCGCGCGGGAGCGGGAAATGCGCCACCCCGCGACCTCGTCGACGACGCGGTCGAGGGTGTGCGGGTCGAAGCGGTCGAGGTCGTTCGCCACCCACCAGCCCATGTCGTCGCTGGCCATGCTCAGCAGCACGTCGACATCGCGGTGCGCGCCCGAGGCGAGGACGTCCATGGGATGGGCGTGCACCACCGCTTCCGGCTGCCCGATGTCCAGGACGACGCCGGTGGCCTGGTTGTCCACCCCACCGCGGACTCCGAGGTCCGTCGGGGCGACCTTGCGCAGGGCGTCCCTCAGGGAGGCCGCGTCGAGGTCGAGCAGCTTCTCCGGGTTGTCCGCGACGCCGAGTTCGGTGACGAACAGGTGCGCGAGCTCCTCGGCCCACCAGGCCGGGACGCTACGAGCGGGCCCGCCGGAGAACCCGGCCAGTCGCCGGTACAGGCCATCGGCGGAGGAGGCGCCGAGCAGACCGAAGGTGGAGTAGGCGCCGGCGCTGTGGCCGTAGACGGTGACGTTGTCGGGGTCGCCGCCGAAGTGGGCGATGTTCCGCTTGACCCAGGTGAGCGCGGCGATGATGTCCTGCAGGAAAAGGTTGCTGGCCTCGGCGAGCTGCCCGCCGTACTGGGAGAGCGAGAGCGCGCCCAGGGCGCCGAGCCGGTAGTTGACCGACACGCTCACCACGCGCCCCGTCGCGGCAAGACCGGAGGCGTTGGAGGTGATCTGGGTGTTCGCGCCGTACTCGAATCCACCGCCGTGGATGTACACGGTCACCGGGAGCGCCTTGTCGGCCGGCTGCTCAGGGGCCCACACGTTCAGGTTCAGACAGTCCTCGCCCATCCCGCTGTCCGCTTCGAGCCAGTCGCCGCTGTCGGGCTGGACGGAGACGACGCCCTTGCGGTCATAGGGTCGGTCTGGATCGAAGTCCGCGACCACGGGGCGGCGATACCGCTCGGCGGTGGCGTATGGGATCCCCCACCAGGACCGCACCCCTGGTGCAGTCGGAGCCTTGGGAGCGGTAGCGGTCATGACATGTCCTTCCAGCGCGGTTCGGGCGTTCGCGCGGAGTGTCGGCAGCTGGTTACGAGCGGTGACGCCTCCCATCGTTTCCTGCGATCCGACAAAGCGCCCGACGGATGGCGGTCACCTGGTGGTCATCAGCTGACACTTCGGCAACAAGATCTCGGTGCAGGCCGTGAACTTCTCTTAGCAGGCTGACGGCCGGATCGTCGGCGAACGGCGCCAGCCAGACCTCGCACAAGAGGTCGGTCTCCTCTTCTTGATCCGGCGTCTTCGCGCGAACAGCGCCCGCTGCGGTGAGAGTTGTATTCCCTGTCACCGAGACTCGTAGGGGTGCGGTGTTGCGGTTGCTGAGGCGGTCGAGGGAGATGCGCAGGGGGCGGCGCCCCTGGCCCGGGTGGCTGTCGCCGGTCGTCAGGGCGGCCTGGCTCAGGGAGCCGCTGAACAGAACCAGATCCTCGGCGGTGAGATCGGGGCGCAGCAGGCCGTCGTTCACCACGAACCTCGCCCGGCTCGCGATCGCGGTCGGCCGATGTCCTACTGTCCAAATCCCGCGGTCCCCAGACCCTGGCAGGGACGGTGGCCGAACTCGGCCGGCGAGCCCGCGCCGCGACACCCGAGGAGGCGGCCCGCGCCGGTGACCGGGTCGTGGTGAGCATCCCGCAGGCTCCCTACCGGGAGCTTTCCCGCCGCCGCACTGTCCGGCAAGGTCGTGCTCGACATCGGAGCGTCCGTGACGCGCCGTACGACGAACCCGACGACGGCCGCGTCGGCCTTGTCGAGCCACGTCACGTCGTCGGCGATCACCAGCAGCACGCGCTCGGCGGCCCGGGGCAGCGGACCACGTCTCGCCTCAGCGGTAGGCGTCACTGCCCCGGGAGGAACGGGATGAGCAGGAAGACCGGCGGCTGTACGTGCGGGAGCCGCGCCCAGCCCGGCCGCTCCCGCCCCGCCTGTCGGTCCTCTCTGGGCCGTTTCCAGTACGGGCTGTTTCCGCGCCCCAACTCGGACCGCACGCCATTCGGGCTGCGTCTGTGCCCCGCCGGCCCGGCAGAGCCGCCCACTCGAAGGTCCCCGGGCAGCACTTCTGAATCCTCGTGTCCAGCCAGCGTCCAGAATCCGGCACCCGAGCCTCGTACACGCCACCCGCGGAAACCTGCCCCAGCACCGGAACGCAACATCTGCGCAGATGAGAGCGATGTGAACTCATACCGGCCATAACGGAGCCGAACTCACGAGCAGCGGATCCAGTCCGTTCAGGCGAAGTTGACGATCCGAGACCCAAACATGAACGTTTCCGCAGGTCAGAAGCCTGCGCAAGTGGGGCGGGTGGGACTCGAACCCACGGCCGACGGATTATGAGTCCTTTGGGGATCTTGGCGGTCCTTGCCGATCCGTGTCGATTCATGACGTTCCTGCAGGTCAGGAGCGCACATCTCTGTCGACCTTGTATGCCCCTTGTCGGCTGGTTCCAGTCCTTGCGGTCCCCGCGTGGTCCCTGGCGCTCCGTGAGAGGCCTGCCAGGCTACAGAATCCAGCGGATCGCTCCAGCTCAGCAGACGCGGCCCGCGTGCACAGCACCACACCGACAACCGAACGCCGGTCAAGCCGACTCCACACACTGTCCACCGCCCGCCGCATGACCCCGCCAACATCACCAACAGGGTCACGGCATTGACTCTAGTCCCCGAGGGCGGCTCGGACTGTGGCGGCGAACTCGTAGTCGTGCCGCCAGTCGGAGCCGGTCGGCGGGAGGACCACCCGCTCGGTCCCGGCGTCGGCGTAGGCGGCCAGTTGTGATGCGGCCTTTGCCGGGTCGGCGTCCACCGGTGGCCCAACCACTGTGGCACTCGGTCGCGGTCGCCCGTGCTGCTCTGCCAGTTGCTCCAGCGTTGCCAGGTGTGCGGCCACCTCCGCGGGAGAGATCCCGATGGCTGCCCAGCCGTCCCCGTGGACGGCCGCCCTCCGCAGGGCCTTGGTTCCGTTGCCGGCGATCAGGATCGGAGGCATGGCCGAGCCAGGGGCGAGCGTGACCTGCACGCCGTGGCTGAGGACGGTCGGCTGTCCGGTGACCAGGCCGGGCAGCACGCGCAGAGCTTCGTCGGTGCGGAGGCCTCTGCCCTGGTACGGCACCCCCGCCGCACGCCAGCCGATGTCGCCGTGCACCGGGTTGCCGGTGCCGACGCCGAGGACGAGACGGTGGCCGGACACGTGCTGCAGCGAGCTGATCTGCTTCGCTGCCCACGCGACGGGCCGCAACGCCAGCAGCATCACGCCGAAGCCCAACGTGATCCGCTCCGTCGCCCCGGCAGCGGCGGCGAGGACCACGGTTCCGTCGAGGATGGGGGCGCTGGCCACCAGATGGTCGGTGGACCAGACCGAGTCGAGCCCGGCTCGCTCGGCGAATCGGGCGCTCTCGCGGACGTCGCCGAGGATCGGCTGGGTGGGATCGGGTGTGGAGGTCGGCAGAATCACACCGATCTCGATGGTCATGAGTTCCGCTCCTCGGCGAGAACGGTACGGCGGTAGTGGTCGGCGATGTCGTCGCTGGTGGTGAGCCAGATGTCGGGTTGGGCGGCGAGGTACTCCAGCGTCTGGTCGAAGTACTTGGCGCGGAAAGCCTGGCCGGTGACGAACGGGTGAACGGCGATCGCCATGACACGGGCGCCGTGCCGGGCGTCGGCGAGCAGTTGCTCGTACTGGTCCCTGACGATCTGGACGAACTCGGTGCCGGTGATGCCTCTACTGAAGAGGCCGAGGTCGTTGAGTTCGACGGTGTAGGGGACCGAGAGCAGGCCGGGCACGTTCAGCGCATAGGGCTGGTCGTCATTCGTCCAGTCCAGTACGTACTGCAGGCCGAGGCCGGCGAGCAGCCTCGGAGTGTCGAAGGTCTCGGTCAGACCCGGGCCCATCCAGCCGCGCGGACGCTGTCCGACGGCACCGGCGATGGTGTCGATGACGGCGGTGAGGTAGTCGCGTTCCTCGTCAGCCGACATGCCTGCGGTCAGTTCGGAATTCGTCTTCCCATGCGCCAGCCACGCCCATCGACGCTCCAGGCCCGCTTTGATGATCTGTGGATTCCGTTCGACCACATCGGAGTTCAGCAGGGCGCTGGCGCGGACACCGTGCCGGTCCAGGCTCTCAATGAGGCGCCAGATGCCGACGCGTGGTCCGTAGTCGCGCCAGCCGTAGTTGAGAGCGTCCGGCACCAGATCGGCCGTGCCGGGCCAGATGCTTGTGGACGCACAATCGATGCGGAAGTGCTCGATGTTCAACCCGACATAGCAGGCGACCTTGGCGCCGCCGGGCCAGGTGAACGCGGGACGTTCGCTGATCGGACTGTAGTCGAAGAGGGTGTTCTCGATCGGCATGCGTCAACTCTCGGAGAAGCGGCCGAGCTGAACAAGGACACTGTCCACTACGATTGATGAGTCAAACTCACCGGCCGGGGGACGGTATGGAGCGGCATGAGATCGAGGCGTTCCTGACCCTTGCCGACGAACTGCATTTCCGGCGTACCTCCGAGCGCCTGGGGCTGGCCCAGGGCAGGGTCAGTCAGACGATCAAGAAAATCGAACGCCGCATCGGAGTGCCGCTTTTCGAACGCACCAGCCGCAGGGTGACCCTGACACCGGCCGGCCGACAGTTGCACGATGACCTGGCCCCTGCCTACCGGGCGGTGCAGGAGGCGATCGCGCGAGCCGTCGCAGCCGGGCGGGGCGTCACCGGGACGCTGCGCGTCGGCTTCTCCGCGCCATGGTCGAACGAACTGGTTGTCCTGGCTGCGGACCTGTTCCGCGCCCGGTACCCCGGTTGCGACGTCCGGATTCGGGAAGTACAACTGGCCGATCCGCTCGGCCCGCTGCGCGCCGAGCAGCTCGATGTACAGCTGACCGAATTCCCGGTCGACGAACCTGATCTGGTAACCGGCCCGACGGTCGTCAGCGAGCCGCGCGGACTCATGGTGCCCGCGAAGCACTCGCTGACACGGCAGGATTCTGTGTCAGTGGAGGACATGGCGCGTCTGCCGATGGTGGTGATGTCCGGCGAGATCCCTCAGTACTGGCTGGACCACCACTACCCGAGCCGCACGCCGCAGGGCAGACCCATCGCTCATGCCGCCGCCTGCACCTACTGGCAGGAGGTGCTCACCCTGGTCTCGATGGGCCGCGGGGCGTCCCCAGCCGCACTGCGCGCGGCCCAGTACCACATGCGCCCGGGTATCAGCTATATCCCGCTCCGGGACGCCAACCCGATCGAGTACGGGCTGCTGTGGCGCCGCACGGGCGCAACGGCCCGGGTGAAGGCTTTCGCTGAGACCGTGAGCGAGATCGCCGGCATCCCGGGCTCGCCGGACGCGCTGCGCACCGGGAGTTCCTCACCGGCCGGATCGTGATCTCAGCGCCCTCGACGAACGCCAGAGCCGCTGACCCGTGCAGTCTGGGCTACCCAAGCGCCCGGAGGGCCACAAGCAGCGCCGCTCCCTGCCGCCTGCCCGAGGATCACCCGGTGGTCAAGCAGGTCGGCCAGGGCGAAGCGGCAGCGCACTCAGCGCGGGTTCGGCCCGCGGGCACGGATCTACCGCAAGGCCGCCGGTAATCAGCGGCAGCGTACGGCTCGCGGTCCTGCCCTGGAACGCCCTTCATGAGCGGTCCTGACCCCGCGCTCAGTACCCGCTACGCCCGGCGCGCCCAATCCCGACAGGAGGCTCTGCGAACGACGGCTCACGGCCGGCGAATGAGCAGTGCCCGGACCTGGATCCCACACGACGCATCGGCGCCGTCTCGGTCCCTGCCTGGCCCCTGGACCTTGACTTCGAGCCCCAGGGCAGCGGACCCAGAGGCCGACGACAACCTTGATTACCTGTTCCGCCGCAGGTCAGAGCCATCAAGGGAGTTCCGAACAGCACGAGACCCACAGGATTCCAAACCCGCGAGCAGCGGATTCAGTCCGTTCAGCCCAGTTGACGCTCCAACACCCGAAAATGAACGTTTCCGCAGGTCACAGACCTGCACAGGTGGGGCGGGTGGGACTCGAACCCACGGCCGGCGGATTATGAGTCCTTTGAGGATCTTGGCGGTCCTTGCGTTTCTACGCTAATCCGTGACGTTCTTGCAGGTCAGATGGGGCGAACCGTGTCGGCGCTCCCCTACCTTTGTCGGTCTGTTCCTATCCTTGTGTCCCCAACGCGTCCCCAACGGGTCCCCAACGGGTCCCCAACGGGCCCAGAATGGACGGCTTCACGGGGCCTGAGGCCGATCCCGCCAGCTCGGAAACTGGTATTGAACCCACCCGCAGCGGATTACCCTTCCAACGCGCACAGGCTCCGCCCCAGCACTCGGGGCGACGCCTCTGTGGCCTCTTCCGCAAACCAGACGTCCGGCTGCGCGAAGGCGTGCTCGCAGACCGCCCCCGCTGCCCCTTTGGCACGGCATCGGTGTCGCCGTTCCATGCTGCCGGCGCCGTGTCGTCTGGGTCACTGTCGTCGAACGGGTGTCGCTCGACCACCAGGTTCTCCGGGATCTCGAAACCCTTGGCCTGAGCGGCTTTGGCGGAGGTGGTCTTGCCGGTGCCGCCCCTGAGCATGCCGACAACGACGACGAAGGCGTCCCAGGCTCGGGCGGTGGCCGCGGTCAGGGTCTTGGGACGGGTGTTCTCGTTCATGCTTGATCTCCTGAACGGGAAAGTGACCTGCGCGGGTTGTCGACGACCTCGACGCCCGCTTCGGAGCGCGGCTGCAAGCGGGCGAGCGGGCGAGCGGGCGAGCGGGGGTGCCCTTGCCGCGCAACTGCAGCCGCGTTGGTGCATGGGCGGGCCTCTGCGCCGAGTCCGAGGGGCACCGCAGGGAATCTCGGTGACCGCCGGGGCACTCATTGCGGCTTTCTCGCGCGGTCCACGGGTGCTCTCGCGGGGTCCGCGGGTGATGGGGCCGCATGGGGGACTCAGCCCGGTGCAGGAGTCGGCAGACCGTGGCTGACGAGGGGCACTCCTCCGCAGGCTCCGGCACGGTGGCGCCGGTGTCGTACCGCGCCCGCCCGGACGGGTAGTCCTACCAGCGTTCCAGCGCCGCCGACCAGCGGACGCGGACCGCTGTTCAGGTTGTTTTCAGGTTCCCGGGGCGCTGTGGCAACACCTGCACCAGAGCCGCCAAAACAATGGCAAAGGGGTCTGGGGGAACTGCGTTTCACCGTGCCATCGTGCGGGCCATGACGACAGAGCACCTCCTTGATCACCGGTCACTCGCTCCCGCCCGCCGGATGGCGAACAAAGTGCCGGAGGTGACCGTCTCCTTCTGGGTCGTCAAGGTGCTGACCACGGGTATGGGGGAGACCGCCTCCGACCTCCTGGCCCGGCTGCTCGGACCCGTCCCGGCAGTCGCTCTCGGCGGCCTCGCCCTGATGGCCGCGCTGGCTGTGCAGTTCACCGTGCGCCGCTACGTCACGTGGGTCTACTGGACGGCCGTCGTGATGGTCAGTGTGTTCGGCACGATGGCCGCCGACGTCCTGCACGTCGGCCTCGGCGTTCCCTACACGCTGTCGACGCCCGTCTTCCTCGTGGCGCTGGCCACCGTCTTCGCACTCTGGTTCGCGAGTGAGCGCACGCTGTCCATCCACAGCATCCACACCCGCAGCCGGGAGGCGTTCTACTGGGCCGCCGTCCTCGCCACCTTCGCCCTGGGCACCGCCGCGGGCGACCTCACGGCCACCGTCGGCCTCGGCTACATCGGCTCGGTCGTGCTGTTTGCCATCGCCATCTGCGTGCCCGCCCTCGCCCACCGCTTCGGCGGACTGAACGCGGTGGTCGCGTTCTGGGCTGCGTACGTCATCACCCGCCCCCTCGGTGCCTCCCTCGCCGACTGGATGGCGGTCGGCCGCACCCGCGGTGGACTCGAACTGGGGCTGGGGCCGGTCACCCTCGCGTGGACCGTGGGCATCGTAGGGTTCGTCGGATATCTGGCCGCGACGCAGCGCGAACGAGGCGGCGCAGTGACGGTGTGAAGTGCGGCCGCCGCCCGTCGATCACGGGAATCCAGGATGGTGTCGTGTGACGCTGAGTGCGAGATCCCTGTTGCCGGTCAACATCACCCTCGGCGTGCTGCTCGTGGTTCTGCTCACGGTGGCTGCGGGGGTCGCCTACTGGTTCCACCTGTCGCCGGACTCCTCGACCAATCGACCACGGGAGATCGTCGTGGCGGGTGTGCGTGCGGCAGTTCAGCTCGCCGTGGTGTCGTCGGTCATCACCTGGGCTGTCACCACGGTGGCGGGTCTGTTGGCGTTCCTGGTCGTGATGTTCGCCGTCGCCGTGCGCACGGCGGGGCGGCGGTTGACCAGTAACCGGACCTGGTGGCTGACGGCGGCACCGATCGCCGCCGGTGTCGTGCCCGCGGTGGCCGCGCTGCTGCTGACGGGGCTGGTGCCGCTGGAGGGCATCACGCTCGTTCCGATCACCGGGATCCTCATCGGCGGCACACTGACGGTGACGGTGCTCGCCGGGCGCCGCGCGCTGGACGAACTGGAGCAGCGCCGCGGCGAGGTCGAGGCCGCAATGGCCTTGGGGTTCCTGGACCGGGACGCGCGGATGGAGATCGCGCGCCCCGCGGCGTCCGACGCGCTGCTGCCGGGCCTGGACCAGACCCGAACCGTCGGACTTGTCACGCTCCCAGGCGCGTTCGTGGGCATGCTCCTGAGCGGGGCGAGTCCGGTGATGGCCGGAGCCGTTCAACTGTTCGTACTGATCGCGCTCATGGCCGTACAATCCATTGCCGTCGCCGTGACCGTCGAACTGGTCGCTCGGCGGCGCCTGTTCCGCCCTATGGCCGGCGACCACGTGAACGGCTCTGCTGCGTAGGGCACGAAGAGGGTTCCCATGATGCTGCCGGGACAGCTCGTCCATCCGGCCGGCTGCTCGCGCGGGGTCGTCTCCCACTGCCCGGCCAGTCGGCCACGGGCGCTGTCCCTCTACGCGCCCGACCCCGCCTGCGAATTGGTGGTTCACAGGCGTGAGGCCACGGCTAGGACCCTGCTCGCGGCCGTCTTCTGCAGCAGCCCGTAGGCAAGGACCGGCAGCAGGAGATGCGGCTTGTCGGGCAGTGCGGTGGTGATCAGGACCGCGCTCGCGCTGCTGTTGTTCATGCCGCAGGCGAGCGTCAACGAGGAGGTGGCGGGGGCGTCCAGGCGCAGCAGGCGCGCTGCGGCCCGGCCGAGCGCGAAGGAGAGCAGACAGACGAGCGCCGCCACGACCAGCGCCGCGCCGAACAGCAGCGGGCGTGGGGACGCGAGGAAGGAACCCAGGGCGCCGCTGGCGTTCACATACGTCAGGACGAGCGATCCGACCAGAGCCATGGGCACGACCACGCCCAGCACACGGTCCCGCCACGCCATCGGCAGCACAAGCCGGAACAGGATTCCGGCCGCACAGGGCAGGACCACGCCGACGAGGGCGAAGCCGCCGTGGGCCGTGCGGCCGGTCGCGGTGAGTGTGTTGGCGTAGTCGCCGCTGAGGAGCGGCGTCAGGGTGCTGATGACCAGCGGGATGGTGAGGGGGCTCAGGAGCGTGGAGGCGAGGACGAGTCCCACCATGGTGGGCTGGTCGCCGTCGCTCTTGCCAGCCCACACGGTGGCTCCGGCGGCGACGGGCATCGCCACGATCAGAATCATCGCCGTGACCAGGCCGCTACCGCCGTCCGTGTCGGGGGTCCGGCGCAGGAGAAACGCGACGGCGGGGATGACCAGCAGTGGGATCACCAGGTGCAGGACCAGCCCCGCCAGCAGTGCGGTCGGGCTGCGCAGCAGGCGGCCCAGGTCGCGGACGGGGACCTGGAGCCCGGCGGAGAGGATGACCAGGCAGAGCAGCAGCGGGGCGGTGCTCAGCGGCGGGCCGGTCATGGTGCCGAGCGGCAGGGTGTGTTCCCGGCGCAGCCACAGGCCGGGGCCGGGCACGAGGAGGGCGGCGACGTAGGACAGCGCGACGGCCCGGCCGAGCCGCCGGCGCAGCCAGAACGTCGCCCGGTCAGTGTCCGGGTGGGAGACAGTCGGAGGGTTCAAGGCGGCTTTCTTCCATGGCGGCGGAGGGGAAGTGGCGGGGCGCCGCTATGCGAGGGCCGTGGTCGTGAGTGGTCATGGTCCCCATGGTGCTCGGGTGAGGCGGGTGCGGCAGCCCATGCCGCACGGCCAGTCAGGATGCGTTCAGGTATCTCGTGGCACGGTCGGGCCTCATGAGATACGAGACGTCAGAGACCTCTGTGCCCTCGGCGGCCGGCACCCAGGCGGTGTCCTCCGGTCGCCGGACACACTGGAACAAGGTGCCCGAAGTCACCGTCTACTTCTGGGTCATCAAGGTGCTGTGCACGACGGTCGGCGAGACCGCGGCCGACCTGCTCAACGAGAAGGCCGGTCTCGGCCTGACCGGTGTGTCCGTGCTGATGAGCGCCTTCCTGGCCGTCGTCCTGGTCGTGCAGTTCCGCACGCGCGGCTACCGCGCCGGCGTGTACTGGACGGCCGTCGCCCTGATCAGCGTCGTGGGCACGCTGATCAGCGACAACCTCACCGACAACATGGGCATCCCGCTGGAGACCACCACCACCGTGTTCGCGATCGTCCTCGCGGTCGTCTTCGTGGTCTGGTACCGGCGTGAGCGCACGCTGTCCATCCACAGCATCGACACCACCAGCCGCGAGTCCTTCTACTGGCTCGCCGTCCTGTTCACCTTCGCCCTCGGCACCGCGGCCGGTGACCTGGTCTCCGAGCGCATGGACCTCGGCTACTGGCTCTCCGCGGTCCTGTTCGGCCTGGCCATCGCCGCGGTCGCCCTCGCGCACTTCAAGCTCGGTCTGGACGCGGTGTGGAGCTTCTGGATCGCGTACATCCTCACCCGCCCACTGGGCGCGTCCATAGGCGACTACCTCTCCCAGCCCACCGGTGACGGCGGCGTGGGCATGGGCACCGTCGTCACCAGCGCGTTGTTCCTCACCGTCATCCTCGGCCTGGTCGTGTATCTGTCGGTGACCCGCAAGGACGTGGCGCAAGCGCAGCAGACCGCACGACACGCGGCCTGAGCGGGCACGCGGCAGGCGTTCAGGATGTGTACAGGCTGACGCTGCCAAGATCGGTTCCGGTGATCGCCCCCTCGCGATCACCCCTTCTCACAGGGCGTCCGTCCCCTTCGCGGGGCGGGCGCCCTGCCGTGCGACCGGACAAGGAGCCCCCCACCTTGGAGCAACCGGAAGTCCTCACCGATCTCGACGTCGCGAGCATGACCACATCGGTCATGAAGAAGCTCCCGGAGGTGACACTGGCCTTCTGGATCATGAAGATCGCCGCGACCACCCTTGGCGAGACGGCCGGCGACCTCTTCGCGCAGACCCTCAAGCTCGGCTACTTCCTCACCACGATCGCGCTGTTCGTGGTCTTCGTGGTGACGTTGGCCGTCCAGCTCGGGGCCAGCCGCTACAACCCGTTCTTCTACTGGACCGTGATCCTGTCGACCAGCATGGCCGGCACCACGATGTCCGACTTCATGAACCGTGACGCCAGCGCCAAGTACCTGTCCGGCGGTGCCACTTCGCTCGGCTGGGGCCCTCAGGGACTTGGCCTCGGCTATCCGACCGGCGCCGCGATCCTCATCTCGATCCTGCTGGTCATCTTCGCGATCTGGAAGGCGAGCGGGATGACTTTCCAGATCCGCGACATCGTCACCTTCCGCGGCGAGGCGCTGTTCTGGTCGGCGATCCTCGTCTCCAACACCCTCGGCACCTCCATGGGCGACTTCCTGTCCGACAGCTCCGGCCTCGGCTACGCCGGCGGCGCGCTGCTCGTGACCGGTGTGCTCGCGGTCCTCGCCGCCCTCATGAAGGTGCCCGCGGTGCCGAACGTGCTGCTGTTCTGGATCGCCTTCGTGCTCACCCGCCCCCTCGGTGCGACCGCCGGTGACTTCCTGACCAAGCCGGTCGCCAAGGGCGGTCTGGACCTCGGCACCGCGGGTTCCTCGGCTGTCCTGCTGGCCGTCCTGCTGGGCCTGATGGCCTACGCACAGGTCCGGGAGCGCAGGACCAGCGCCGCGCCCGTGACGGTAGGGGAGCCGGTCACCCAGCAGGCCGACTGAGCCCGAACCGCGGCTTGGGGCGCTCGCCCGCGTGGGGAGCGCCCTTCCGTGTGACAGGGACCGCCGCACGGCATCGCGCGGGCCGGCGCGCGGTCGGGGTGCTCGTTCGTCCGGCGGGTGTGCTTCTGTGTGTGAGGGACTGGCTGGTTGGCATCGCGTCGGTCGGCACGTGTGATCGTCTCCTGGCGGGTGTCCTTCCGCGCTTGAAGAACCGGTCGGCCTGCACACGCGCGACGGCCGGCACACCGCCGAACGTGACGGCAGTCCCGTCGGCGACGTCCTCACGGGAGGCCGCCAGACGGCTTCGGCAGCCGGTCACCCCGCAGGCAGATCGGCCAGGAAACGCGCTCCGGTGGTGTGCCCGGGGGCGTGGGACACCTCGCCGCCGACGGCGCGGGCCAGGCGTCGTGCGAGCGGCAGTCCCAGGCCCGCGCCGTCGTGTCCGTCGTCGTGGTCGGCGCGGCGGCCGGGCTGGAAGAGGTCGTCGACGAATGTCTGCGGTACGCCGGGACCGTCGTCGGTGACGGTGATCCGCACGCCGCCGGGCAGCCGCCGAGCGGACACCGTCACCGTGGAGCATGCGTAGCGGACCGCATTGGTCAGCAGCGGGCTGACGATGCGTTCGAGGAGAGCCGGCGCGACCCCCGCCTCCAGATTCGGATCCGTCACGTCGACGACGGTCTTCACCTGCTCCCGTGCGCCGAGATTCTCTGCCAGTCGGCACAGGACGGGAACGACGGCCGTGGCGCCGGGGGGCGTTGAGGTGTTCTGCGCGCCTTCGCGGGCGTCGTTCAGCAGTGTGTCGCAGATGGTTCGCATGGACTGGGAGGCCTCGGCGATCACCTCGTGGGTGGCACGGGTTTCGGCGGCCGAGCGCGGCCGGGTCCGCCACCAGTCGAGCTCCATGACGATCCGGGTGAGCGGGGTGCGCAGTTCGTGGGACAGCTCACCGGTCAGCTGCTGCTCGTGGCGCAGTACGGTGCGTATGCGGTCCAGCAGCGCGTCCAACGAGGTGCCCAGGCGGGCAAGTTCGGCCGGCTGGTCATCGACGCCGAAGCGTTCGTCGGAGCCGACGGCGCTCCACTGGGTGGCCTGGTCGGTCATGGTGCGCACGGGGCGCAGCGCCCGTCCGACGGCCAGGCGGGTCAGCGCGTAGGTGCAGGCGAGCATGACGGCGTCCAGAATCAGCGAGCCCGTCAGCAAACTGTCCGCCGAGTTGCGGTACGGGGCGAGATCCGCGGCCGTGACGATGGTGGCGGTGCTGCGGTGACGGGGCAGGGGCCGGGAGCACAGGCGGACGAAACGGAGGCTCTCGGTCTCGGCGGTCGTGCAGAGCGATTTCGCCCGCGCGGCGAGCCTGCCGGCGGCGTTGGTCAGCGGGCTGTCGGCTGGGGCCGCCGGCGGCTTCTCCACCAGGCGGGTCCCGGTGTAGATCCACACGTTCGCGTCGAGGAGGCTGTCGTTGACGGTCTCCAGGACGCGCACCCGGGGACCGCTGGTATCGACGGTCGTGGCGACGGCGGCCGCACGGCTCAGCAGTTCGTCGTCCGCCTGGTGCTGCAGGTGCCGGTCCATCACGGTGTTGAACACCACGGTGAGGACGGTCATCAGGAGCGCGGCGGTGGTCAGCGCCACGAGCGAGAGCCTGCCGCGCAGCGTGTGGGGAGCCAGGCGACGCAGGAGACGGTTCATGACAGCCGGTGCCCGATTCCGCGCGACGTCCGGAGGATCAGGCCGCTGCCCGCCTCGCGCAGCTTGCGCCGCAGGCGGCTGAGGTACTGGTCCAACGTGTTGTCGCTGACCTGTGCCCCGTCCGGCCATGCCGCCCTGACCAGGTCCCGGCGGCGCAGGATTCCGCCGCCCGCGGCCACGAGCGTGGCCAGCAGACGGAACTCCGTAGGGGACAGGTCGACGTCGACTTCGCCGACCCTCGCGCTGTGCCGGGTCGCGTCGAGGACCAGATCTCCGGCCGTGGCGACGACCGAGGGTGCAGCGCGCTTGAGCGTGGCCCGCAGCCGGGCAACGAGTTCGGCGAGATGGAACGGCTTGGGCAGATAGTCGTCGGCCCCGGCGGAGAACCCGGCCAGCCGGTCAGTGAGGTGGTGACGGGCCGTCAGGAAGATGATCGGGGCGACGAACCCGTTGGCGCGCATCGCCTGGCACACGTCCCGGCCGTCAGCGTCGGGCAGCCCGATGTCCAGGACGACCGCGGCGATGTCGTCCGTGGCCAGCCGAAGGGCGGTGGCGCCGTCAGTGGCAAGCACGGGCTCGAAGTCCTCGTCGGACAGGCCGCGGCGCAGCACGTCACGAAGTGCGTGGTCGTCCTCGACGACCAGAATCTTGTGGCGCATGGTCCTCCGTCGGATCTTCGGCCGTACAGGTCGTGTCTGAGGCGCACGAAGTGGGCAGCCACCGGGCCACGGCGTACAGGTACAGTCCCAACCACCCGAGGGCGAACAGCCAGCCGCCGACGACGTCGGTGAACCAGTGCACCCCGAGGTAGGCGCGGGTCAGTCCGACCAGCGCGCCCCAAGCGCCGATGACCAGGGTGAGCGGGGTTCTGCCCCGCGGGCCGCGCACCTGGACGGCGATGATCAGCAGTCCCGCGGTGACGGCCGCCGTGGTGGTGTGGCCGGAGGGAAACGCCCATCCGGAGGCATGCGTGCCCCACTCCGACCGGGGCGGCCGGGGCCGGGCGACGAACTCCATCACCCCGTACCGCAGCGCCTGGCCCGCCGTCAGACAGACCAGGCAGAGTGCGACGGCGAGCGCGCGCTGCCTGGGAGTGCGTCCCGCGATGAGTCCGGCCAGCACCGCCAGCGCGAGCGGTACGACACCGGTCCCGGTGGCGGTCAGCCCACGGGCGAACGCCACCGCCACGTCCGGCCGGTGGCCGACGGACCACGAGAGGAGGCCGACGTCCGCGAACAGCGGTATGCCGTCGTGGCCCACCACGACCATGGTCAGCACGCCGAACGCCGTCCAGGCCCCGAGGCCGCAACTGCCGGCCAGATCGGCGACGTCGCTGCGCTTCATGACGCCGCCAGCAGCGGGCGCAGGCGGGTGGCGGTGAGCCGCACGGCTGTGGCCTCCGCCCGCCCGCGCAGCGCGGACATGGCGAACAGCGCAGCCAGGGCTCCCACCACGGCCCCTGCCAACACGTCGTGGGGGTAGTGCGCGCCGACCCAGACCCGGGATACGGCCATCGCGCAGGCCGCCACCATGGCGACCGCGCCGAGCCGGCGGGAGACGAACAGCAGCGCGACGGCAGCCGCGGCGGCGATCGCCGCGTGATTGCTGGGGAAAGACCAGTCGTCAGGCCCCGGACACGCCTCCAGCGGGGTCACGTGCAGGCTCTGGCAGGGCCGGTCCTCGCGCACCAGCAGCTTCAGTACCGCGTCCACCCCGTAGGCGACGACCACGACGAACGGCACGGCGAGCGCCGTCACCGACGCCGTGGCGCCCACCCGCCGGGCCCGCCACCAGCCGACGGCCATGAGCACCGCGAACAGGGCGAGCCCGTACGTCGAACACGCCGACACCGTGTCGTCCAGCCACGGAGGATCGTGCCGGGCGAGCTTCACCACCTCGGTGTATGCCGAGCCGTCGACCGACGAGCCGTCGAGGGCGACGATCATCCGTGCGCCTCCTTCGCCTTCGCGGCCCGGCGCGAGCGCCACACCTCGGACGCGACCGGGATCAAAGACACGGCGACGATCACCGCGACCATCGGCAGCAGATAGCGGTCCACGTTCGGCACGGAGGAGCCCAGCACGTACCCGGCCAGGGTGAGGCCCAGGCTCCACAGCATCCCGCCCGTCACCTGCCACACGGTGAATGTGCGCAACGGCACCCCCAGGGCACCCGCCATTGGGTTCAGCACCGTACGCACCACGGGAACGAACCGGGCCAGCACGATCGCCTTCGCGTACCCGTACCGCTCCAGCAGCTCCTCCGCGCGTTTCGCGCCCTCCTGCAGGCGGGCCGATCTGCTGCGGGCGAGCAGGGCGCCGCCCGCTCTTCGGCCGAGGAGATAGCCGCACTGCGAGCCCGCGAGCGCACCCACCGCCGCGGCGACCAGCAGCGGGGGAAGCGACAGCTTCAGGCCGCGACCGGTGGTGCCGGTGCACAGCAGCCCCGCCGTGAACAGCAGCGAGTCGCCCGGCAAGAAGAAACCGATCAGCAGGCCGGTCTCGGCGAACAGCACCACACCCACGCCCAGCACGCCGAACGCGGCCAGCAGCGACCGGGCATCCAGCACATTGACAGCGAGCTGCGACGATAGGTGCACGGCTGTGGTCATCGTCGGGAGCCCCTTCATCCGGATCGTCGGATGCACCGCAACGACACCCGACGAACGACTACAATTCTGTAGACCGTCTACTGCACTGTAGACGATGGCGGGGTGAGGATCGTTCCCATGACCAATCCGAAGGACGACAGGCGGCCGGCGGGCGAGCTCGAAGCCGCCGTCATGGCCGCCCTGTGGGCCGCCGGAGTACCGCTCACCGCCGGGCGAGTGCAGACGGAACTCGGCTCCGGGCTGGCCCGCACGACGGTGACGACGATCTTGACCAGGCTGCACGAAAAGGGTGTGGTCGACCGGGAACGACAAGGCCGTGGCTACGCCTACTTCCCCATACAGGACGCCCCCGGCCTGACCGCCCGGCGCATGCACTCCGAACTCGACCGGGACACCGACCGGGAGACGGTCCTGGCCCGCTTCGTCGCCCAGCTCAGCCCCGACGACGAGCAGCTTCTGCGCCAACTGCTGGAGGGCGACGGGCGATGACCGTTCTGCTGCTCGTGCCGATGATCCTGCCCTTCCTCGCGCCGACGCTGGCGCGCCGAGCCCTCGACCGTCTCGCCCCCGCCACCGCGCTGTGGGTGCTCACCGCCTCGGCCCTGGCGCTGGCGGGAGCCTGCGTCGCCGCCTTCGGAGCTCTGGTCCTGATCGGACTGCTCAAGGCCCCCGCCTTCGCCGCCCTGGGCAAGCTCGTGCACCCACTGCGCACCCCCTCGGACTATTTCGTCCTCCCCGCGGCCATGGCGGCCGCCGGAATCCTCACCCTCAGTGCCCTCACCCTCGCCCGCTCGGCGTTCCGGCAGGCCCGCGCTTTTCGTGCTGCCCGCACGCAGGCCGACCACCGCCCTGCCGCCGGCGACCTGTGCGTCATCGACTCGCCCCACCCCGACGCGTACGCCCTGCCAGGACGGCCCCACCGCATCGTCGTCACCACCGCGATGCTGCGCAGCCTCGGCCCCGCCGAGCGCGAGGCCCTCTTCGCGCATGAACGCGCCCACAACCGGGCCGGCCACCACTACTTCCTGGCCGCCGCCGAACTCGCCGCCCACTGCCACCCCGCCCTGCGCACCACCCGCGCCGCGATCCGGCTCGCCGCCGAGCGGGCCGCCGACGAGAGTGCCGCCGCAACTCTCGGCGACCGGCGCCTGATCGCCACCGCCATCGCCCGCGCCGCCCTCGCCGGCCACGCCTCCCCGTCCACCCGCCCGGACTTCGCACCCGCGGCGACGACCGGCCCCGTCCCGCAACGCGTCGCCGCCCTCCTCGAACCCCCGCAGCGCCCGCGCGCCGCGCGCCGGGCCGCGTTCCTCCTGGTGGTCTGCGCGGTTCTGTCCGTCGTCGCCGGAACCGCCGGTGTCGTGGATTTCCACCATGAGGTCGAGATCGCCCAGGGGGAGAACGGTCCGTGACCACTTCGCCCCCGGCGTCCGCGACGACCGGAGGAGCGGCCCCGACGAGGGTGCGGTCAGCTCGCCGGCGTTCTTGGCCGGGCGGTACGCACCACGCCGCCCGTCGGCGTCCCGCAGGACGAACCCCTTGCCGTACAGGCGTCTGAGGATCGTGCGCACCGTGTTGTAGGCGAGACCTCTGCCGATCTCGGCCTGGAGGATGTCCGCCGGAGTCAGCGGCCCCGTCCGCAGAGCAGCACTTCGCTCTCCAGCCCGCCTGCGTTACGCCGTTCGGCCCAATGCGCCGCGGACTCCGGAGCGGCGGGCGCGGGGTGGGCGGCCCACCCTTCGCAGCGGCCGGATGCCTGCTGCGACCACGGCGGAGCCGGCGAACACGTAGGCCACCGCAGGTAGGCGCGTAGTACCGCGGTACCACGCGTATGGCGCAGATCAGCCTGCCGGTACCACCGGATCGGAGTGATTCGGCACCTAGCGTTGCCGGTGCGGCGTCGAAGTGACGGACGCCGGAGGCCGACAGAAAGAACGCGCATGATCGACGCACGGCAGTTGACCAAGAGGTACGGGGAGAAGACGGCGGTCGACGGTCTGGACTTCGTCGTGAAGCCGGGCACGGTGACCGGCTTTCTGAGGCCCAAGGGCGCGGGCAAGTCCACGACCATGCGCATGATCGTCGGCCTCGACGCGCCGACGAGTGGCTCCGTCACCGTGAACGGCCACCGATACGCCTCGCACCGGGCACCGCTCCAGGAGGTTGGTGCGCTCCTGGAGGCGAAGTCGATCCACCCGGGCCGTTCGGCGTACAACCACCTCAGGGCCCTCGCACTGACTCACGGCATTCCGGGTCGACGAGGTCATCGATCTCGCCGGACTGGGCAGCGTGGCGAAGAAGCGGGCCGGTGCCTTCTCTCTCGGGATGGGCCAGCGGCTGGGCATCGCGGCGGCGCTGCTGGGCGATCCGCAGACGGTGATGCTGGACGAGCCGGTCAACGGGCTGGACCCGGAGGGTGTGCTCTGAATCCGCAACCTGCTCAAGGGGCTCGCCGACGAGGGCCGGACGGTGTTCGTGTCCTCGCACCTGATGAGCGAGATGGCCCTGGTGGCGGAAGGACGCCCGCCCCGAAGAACTCCTCGCGGGCATCCGCGCGGTCGCTGTCGGCGACGCCGTCATCGCACCCGCTCTCACCCGCCGCATCCTTGACGAGTTCGCCCGGTACGTCCCCTCCCACAGAACCGACCCCTCCGAGGACCCGAGACTCACCTCCCTGACCGACCGTGAGCGCGAGATCCTCGTGGCCGTCGGCAAGGGCTGGACCAACGGGGAGATCGCCGCGCGGTTCGTCCTGTCCGAGTCCACGGTCAAGACGCATGTCGGCCGTGTCCTGGCCAAGATCGGAGCCCGCGACCGCATCCAGGCCGTGATCTTCGCCTACGACCACGGCCTCGCCCGACCCACCGCGGACTGAACCGACGAGCGGCGGCCGGGCATGAGCGGTAAAGCTGGGCCTGACTGACCCGCGATCTCAACGTAGGAGCGGTACCGGGCGACCATCCCGTACCGCGGAACCGAATCCTGCGAAGCCCGTTAGTACTGCGGTACTACGCCCTGTCCTCCTCGAAGCACGCCGGTCGGCGACGCCCTCGCCGGCGGGAGACTTTCCGGACCCCGAGCCGAACCTGCCGACATCATCGGACTAGACCTCCGTGCCCATACCCCCGAGGAACAGCGACCTCCATGAAGCCATGGGCTGCGCGGGGTGACGGCGGCGCCCCACTCGAGCAGCTCATCGAACAGGCTGGGTCGTTTTCTGTTCGGGCAGTTTCCGCCCAGCGCGCACCAGGCCCTCGCGCCCCGGCGCGAGTCCCTCGAAGTCGCGGCCGAACCCTGTCGGCAGCCCCGCACGGAAGCTTCCCGGGCGGCCGGTAGATGGCCCGCGGACGATGGTCAGCAGACACCACCCAATCCCCGCGTCCCCAACGTGTCCCCAGGATCACGAAATGAAGCCGAGGAGACGCTGCCAGCTCGTCGACACAAGCCCTGATCATCAGCGTTTCCGCAGGTCAGCGCGACGACTGCTCGGCGAGGGGTAAGAGTCTCGGCCCGCTTCGAAGTCGCGAGCAGCGGATCCAGTCCGTTCAGGCGAAGTTGACGCCTCGACACCCAAACATGAACGTTTCCGCAGGTCACAGACCTGCACAGGTGGGGCGGGTGGGACTCGAACCCACGGCCGGCGGATTATGAGTCCTTTGAGGATCTTGGCGGTCCTTGCCGATCAACGCTCTTTCATGACGTTTTCGCAGGTCAGATGGGTTAACCTCTGTCGATGCTTCGGAAGCCTTGTCAGTCTGTTCCTGTCCTTGCGGCCTCAACGCGGCCTCAATGAGGCCACAAGGGGCCAGACGGAAGGCGTTCGAGACGATCTTGTGAGCTCGGGAAGGGGCCTCGAACCCGCCCGCAGCGGATTAACCTTCCACCGCCCAAAGACTCGGCCCCGGTCAAGCGAGCGCCGCTCGCGCGGCTTCTACAGTTCACCTCCGCTCACGCGGAGAGCACTCCTGCGCGTCCCGTACGGACTCCGCGCCGTCCGGTTCACCTCCGCTCGCGCGGAGAGCATGCCCACAGCTCCAGTGCGAAACCGGTGTCGCACGGTTCACCTCCGCTCACGCGGAGAGGACGTCCACAGCGTTTCCCACGCGGTGCCTTTAGCCGGTTCACCTCCGCTCGCGCGGAAAGCACATCCGGCGCAGTCCCTCCGTGTAGTTCGTCTGCGGTTCACCTCCGCTCGCGCGGAGAGCACGGCCCACACCTGCAGACGTACGTCCAGTCGAACGGTTCACCTCCGCTCACGCGGAGAGCACACCCACACGTCGGTGCCGGTGGGGTCCCACTGCGGTTCACCTCCGCTCGCGCGGAGAGCACGACCTTCCAGCGCCCACGGACTCGGCCCCGGTCAAGCGGGCGCCGCTCCCGCGGCTTCGGCAGTTCACCTCCGCTCACGCGGAGAGCACCTGAGGGTGGCCGGGTACCAGCGCCGCGACACGCGGTTCACCTCCGCTCGCGCGGAGAGCACCCGATGCACGTCCTACTGCCCACTGATCCCATCGGTTCACCTCCGCTCGCGCGGAGAGCACGAGACCAGCGCGTCGACGCTCGTGCTGTGCGCCTGTTCACCTCCGCTCGCGCGGAGAGCACGAAACACCGCGAACCGAGTACTCAGCGTCCTCCGGTTCACCTCCGCTCGCGCGGAGAGCACTTCTGCCCCGACTCCAGCTGCTTCTTCGTGTGCGGTTCACCTCCGCTCGCGCGGAGAGCACTCGGCCACGTCATCCTCTACTACTGCGTGGGCCGGTTCACCTCCGCTCGCGCGGAGATCACTCGGTGGCCGACAGTCCGGTCCGGCCGATGTACGGTCCACCTCCGCTCGAGCGAGGGCCTGCTGGATGATCGCCCGGACAGTGACCTTCTTCGGTTCACCTCCGCTCCCGCGGAGAGCACGACTCACCGGTGCCGGTACGTTCCATGAGCGTCGGTTCACCTCCGCTTGCGCGGAGAGCACAAGCGCCACCGCACGCTCATCACCGGCGCCGGCGGTTCACCTCCGCTCGCGCGGAGAGAGCACCCTCCTCCTCCCTTCGGGAACTTGGCGTGCACCGGTTCACCTCCGCTCGCGCGGAGAGCTCCGGCTGATGGGCATCGAGGTTGCGGCCGAGTTCGGTTCACCTCCGCTCGTGCGGAGAGCACGCCAGGATCGCGATGGGCTCGCGGCCGAAGATCGGTTCGCCTCCGCTCGCGCGGAGAGCACCTACCCAAGAGCGACCCCCGTTGGGGCTCGTGCGGTTCACCTCCGCTCGCGCGGAGAGCACGTCAAGGCCGGCTACACCCTGTCCGACCGCACCGGTTCACCTCCGCTCGCGCAGAGAGCACACCTGCTGGCCGCTGGTCAGATGCGTCTTCAGCGGTTCACCTCCACTCGCGCGGAGAGCACATCTGGCCGTCCGTACCGATCGGGATCGCGTATGGTTCACCTCCGCGCTCGCGCGGAGCGCACTTGACCTGTTCGAAGCTCGGCTCTTCGTTGAACGGTTCACCTCCGCTGGCGCGGAGAGCACACCATCCCGGTAGCCCCGATGATCACTGCGACCGGTTCACCTCCGCTCGCGCGGAGAGCACCTCATCCCGGCCGCCGACGGCATCACGGCTGACGGTTCACCTCCGCTCGCGCGGAGAGGACATCATGCGGGACGGCTGGTGCCGGGACGCCGTCGGTTCACCTCCGCTCGCGCGGAGAACACGCCCTGCACCGCCTCTACGACGAGGCGGGCGTCGGATCACCTCTGCTCGCGCGGAGAGTATTCCAGCGTGTCCGTCAGCCAGGACGCCCCCTCCGGTTCACCTCCGCTCACGCAGAGAGGCGGCCCTCACCCCGGAACCCCTGTCACCGTCACCGGTTCACCTCCACTCGCGCGGAGAGCACTTGTGCTTCTTCTGGCTGTCCTCCAGCTCGCCCGGTTCACCTCCGCTCGCGCGGAGAGCACACGCTGCCGATGTGGGCGAACGGGTCGCCCCACGGTTCACTCTCACGCAGAGAGGACGGCACGCACCCCGGAACCCCTGTCACCGTCACCGGTTCACCTCCCCTCGCGCGGAGGGGACCACACCCATGACCCCATCGGGCAGATCATCCGCGGTTCACCTCCGCTTGCGCGGAGAGCACAAGCGCCACCGCACGCTCATCACCGGCGCCGGCGGTTCACCTCCGCTCGCGCGGAGAGAGCACCCTCCTCCTCCCTTCGGGAACCTGGCGTGCACCGGTTCACCTCCGCTCGCGCGGAGAGCCAACGGCGTATACGTCGAGGACTACTGCCACGACGGTTCACCTCCGCTCACGCGGAGAGCACTACCCGAGGGACTTCTGGAAGTCCTGGTAGTTCGGTTCACCTCCGCTCGCGCGGAGAGCACGGCTACCGCGCGCTCATCGTGCGCCCGGCCATCGGTTCACCTCCGCTCGCGCGGAGAGCACTCGAGAAGTCCAAGAGCAGCGATAGTGACCTGCGGTTCACCTCCGCTCACGCGGAGAGCACGTAGACGGGCCGGTGCGGTAGTTCCAGCCGTTCGGTTCACCTCCGCTCGCGCGGAGAGCACACGCTGCCGATGTGGGCGAACGGGTCTCCCCACGGTTCACTCTCACGCAGAGAGGACGGCACGCACCCCAGAACCCCTGTCGCCGTCACCGGTTCACCTCAGCTCGCGCGGAGAGTGCAGGAGACCAAGATCGAAAAACCGATCTCTGGCACGGCCCACCTCCGCTCGCGCGAAAGCAGACCGTCAACCTGACGACCGACGGCACGGACTACGGTTCACCTCCGCTTATGCAGAGAGGGCAGGGGTCCTCGTGTAGCAACGTCAATGGGTCTGCGTTTCATAGCTTCGCCAGACGGGAATTGCCGAGCGTGCACCATGACTCCGACAATCCCCCCTATGTCACGGCGCGTTCCTTGCTGGGGCGACGCTGAGGAGGCCGCAGCCGTAGGCCTTGCCGCGGCCGATGCCTTCCGTGATTTTTTGGCGGAGGAGGTCGGGGTTGGTAATCGTGGCAGTGCCGTCGAAGCGGATCCGGTTATGGCGGATGTGCTGTTTGTCGTTTGCGCCGTTGAGGGTTCTTACCGCTCGCGCGGCTTCAACGGCGTGGGAGTGGCTCAAGAGGGGTTTGAGTCCCGCGGTATCGGCCTGCCGTGTCCACCATTCGTCAGCTTCCTCTCCGTTGAGCGGTATGACAGCTGGGAGGTTGTAGCGGGCGCGGGTGGTGGCGCCGGGTTTGCGGACGGGGCTGGCGGTGCACCGGTAGCGAACGGTCAGGCCCGTCTCTAGAGCTTCGAGGAGGGGGTCGAGGGGGCGCGTGAGAGCTGTGCCGTATCCGCTGGGCAGGCGGGTGAGGTCGGGTTCGTGGCTGCTCTGCAGGAGGATGTGTTGGCCGTTCGAGGTGTCCTCAACTCGAAAGAGCACGCCGAATTGGGCTCGTGGGTCGGGTCCTGCGTTGTCGGGATAGAGGGTCATCAGACGACGGTGCAGGCCCATCGCGGCGTTTGCTCCCTGGATGTCGCGCCGGGCCTCACGACTGTGCAGGTCGGGGACGATGCGGGTGAGCCAGAGTGTCATGCTGCCAGTCTTTCGATTTTGGTCGGCGCGTCGTGGGGATGCTGATCCGGGCCCGTTGCCGACTTGCTGAGGAATCTCGCCCGGTTGCGGTGGATCTGGTCGACTACCTCAAGGACCGAATATCTGGACGTCATGGAGCCAAGCTGTTGTGCTGGGCCAGCATTGCGCTGGTGAGAGGGACGTGGCTGATGTGTACCGCGCGGGGCGCGTACCGTCGGTCCTGCTCGCTAAAGGTGATCGGATGGTCGTGACGCAGTTCAACGTCCAGCATGCTGGGGTCGGCATCCACCACGGTGCGCAGCCACGTCACGGCCTCGTCCTCGGATTCTGCCTGCGCGCGGCGTCTGGCACGCGGTTGGTTTTCCAGCCAGGGGTAATGAGCGAGTGCGTCTTCGAGTGATTCATCGGTGATGGCTGGCGGCTCCCGGTCTCCGCTGCTGACGATCGGCCGAGCGGGTACGAATGCCTTGCGTCCGAAGTACAACGGCCAGCGCGGATGCAGCAGGGCATGGTGCAAGCGACGTAGGACTTCCACGTCGCGCGCTTCGAGGGCGCCGAGGAAGAGGGCGTCGGCCAGGTAGTACCGCTCGGTGACGACCGTCCGGTGGTTCTTCCCTTCAGTGTTGGGCACGTTCTGCACGGTGTGGAAGTCTTCTTCAACGATGCCTTCCCGGTCGACACGAACACCCATACGCAGCTGGGCGAGCTCGGAGATGGATCGTTTGTCGTCACGAGGCACTCCCAGGGCTGCCGCAAGGAGACCCACCACGCCCGACTTCGTGGGTTCGGTTCCCGTGTCGCGTCTGGCGAATTTTGACCGTGTTCCCCAGGACTGCATGGGTGCGTCGAAGCGCATGAGCAGGGTGGGCACGCTTATGTCAGCCCTTCGTCGCGGTGAGCAGCCGTGATACGAAGTCGTCGAGGTTTGAGGCGATCTCGTCGTCGGGGAAGTCGCCGGGGTTTTCGTCGATCGAGGCGAAGGCGGTGTGGCGGATCTGGCTGGCGCCGTAGAAGCTGCGGATCTGCTGGTAGTGGTTAGCCAGCCGTCGAGTTGATTCGGCCATCAGGTCCGGGACGTCCGTTACGGGGCTGAGGAATGCGTTGGCCAGGTTCCAGGCGCCGTCTTCTCTGACGATGCCGAGCAGGGTCTGCGGGGGTGTGCGGGCCGCCATGGAGTTCTGCTTTCCGGTGGGAACGGCGTTGATGAAGGACAGCAACCAGGCGCGGGCTGCGCGAGCGGCGAGGTCGGTATCGCCGGCCAAGTTCCTGTTCAACTGTTCCAGGTCGAGGTTTGCGTAGCGGTAGAAGCAGGCGGTGTTGAAGTCGACGGTGCCGATCATGTCCGCAGCGGGTTCCGCGTCCGGTCGCAGGTCGTCGAGCGCCGTGTAGTAGTCGAACTCGTTGACCACAGAGTGTGTGGACAGTGCGTGGGCGACTTGCGAGGCGGCGTTGACGTTGAAGTCGGTGTTGTCGGCGATCATGCGGCCGAATAGGGCAATGTCTGCGGCGCGGCTGCCATCCAGGATGAGCTGCGCGGCTTCCTGTGCCTCCTTGCTGAGCTTTGGCTTTGACGGTTTGGCTGCGCTTGCCTTGCGGGGTGTCTTCTCTTCCTTTTCTTTCTTCTTCTTGGCTGCGGCCACAGCTTCGGCCAGGGTGTCCCACCGCTGGTCGCTGTAGTCGGCGAGTCGATGCTGTGCCGTGTGGCCGACGAAGAGCAGGTATTCCGTCAGGCCTGTGCTGGCATGGGGCTTGAACCTCAGCTCTTCCAGGGCGGCTTGGCAGATCTCCAGAGCCTGGTCTGCCTCTCGGCCTCGCTCTGCCAGCAGAGCGGCGGCTCCGTCGCGCAGCCGTTTAGTGCGGATTCCCTTGTCGCTCTCTTCCAGACCGTGCTGGGTGAACAGGTTCCTGGCCGCCCGTTTGAGGGACTGGCTGGAGATGCGGGCCCTGGTGTAGCCGCCGAAGCGGGCTGTTTTGGGCTGTCCGAGGTCGTCGCGGTTGAGGTTGCTGACGGGGAAGGACTGCAGCAGGTGCAGTTCGATGAGCACGGCTGTCTCCAGGTCAGGTGGTTTCAGGGGCAGCACTGGTCGCGTCTGAGACGTCAGGCGCGGTGCCCGCAGACCTACTGCTGCGGTGGTAGTCACGAGCCCAGGTCAGACGAATCCGTTGGCGGCGGTCGGCGTTGAGACTGCGGGGGTCATCGGCGAGGAGCTCGGTCAGCTCGTCGAGGAGGCGGTAAAAGTCGATCGGCACGCTTCCGGTGCGTAGTAGTTGGAGCGCCTGGCGCAGGTAGTGGGGCATCGCCTGGGCTTCGACTGAGACCAGTTGGGTGAAGCGCCGTTTGACGGAGTCGCCGCGCTCTTTGGCGAGTCGCCCCATGGCCGCTCCGAGGGAGGTCTTGCGGTCGTGTTCTTGGGGCCGGCTCTGCGGGTGCAGGGCGAAGAGGCCGGCGGTCAAGAGCCAAATATGCTGCTCGGCCTCCGGTGGGTCGAAGTCGAACACGAGGTCGTAGGCGTCGGCCTCCTGGCGCTGTCCGGTGAAGCAGCGGCGCAGCAGGGCCATTGATCGTCGGGCTTGTGCCGCGGCGTGTTTGTTGTCCGACGACATGTCACGGTGCAGTCGGTACAGGTACGTCACGAAGTTGCTGCGCCGTTGGCGCACGGCAGCCCAGTTTTCGGAGGGTGCAGGACTCGCGTTCATTCGGTGACCTCCGGAGGTGCGGTGTACCGGGCCAGGCCACCGCGGAAGATCTTCTGCAGGTGTCTGCTCGCTTCTTGGAAGTCGTCGAAGTGGGCGCTGGCTGCCATAAGGGAGCGATCGCGTCGTGGAGTGCCTTGGAGCCACTGCCAGGCGGCTTGCTCGGCAAGTCGGGAAGCCGTCTCGCCCCATTTCTCGGCAGCTGTGGTTTCACTTCCGATGCCTCGGACTGCTTCGCCCAGTTCGCGGATGAATTGAGCGAAGGGCGCGTTCAGGCGGGGCCAGTACCAAATTTCCAGATCGCTTGGTAGCTGGTCTTGTTTCTTCGTCGGCTCGGATTTGAATTCGCTTCGGTAGCTGCGTTGCATGGTGTGCAGGGCTTCGCCGAGGTCGTTGGCCAGAGAGGCGGCGTAGCCGATGACGTGGCCAACACGGGCGTTCTCCGCGCGGAGCAGGGCGACTGGTGCGGGGATGGCTTCTTCGTTCCAGGCGTAGGTGTCGCCTCCCTGGTCGCCGAGCTGTTGTCCGAAGACGCGCAGGGTGTAGACGGTGTCCTCGGCGATGAGGCCGTCTTCGACGAGGTCGGCGATGTGTTCCAGCGCGGCTGGGCGTTGGCGTTCGGGTTCCTGGGCGGGGAGTGGTCCGTTCGCACGTCGCCGTGCCTTCCAGGTGTTCCACCAGCGTGGATCGGCGGCGAGGAGGAGTTCTTGGCTGTGTTGCCAGACGCCTCGCAGTTGATCCAGGCTCACGGGCCTCAGGTTGCCCTGCTTGTTCCCCTTCAGCCAGGGACGCCGACAGGCGGTCATGGCTTCGACCTCGGCCAGGTCGCCCTTGAAAATTGTGCCGGGTGTCAGAACAACACCGTTCACCATGGTGCGGCCGCGAACTTCTGTGCTGGACAGCAGAATGCGGCGAGATGGCCAAGTGAGCAGATCGGTCCATCCTCGAGGGGAGCGGATGTCCGGCTCCGGACCGGGAGGCAGGTGCTCCTCCCATACTGGCCGGTCTCCCGGCGTAGTGCGTGGCGGGAGTTCGGCGTCGGGGTTGTACAGCAGCAGGTTCAGGAGGAGCGTTTCATGGAGTGAGCGGCCTTCGACGAGCACGCAGGCGTAGCGGTTGCCGAGCCCGCCTTCCGAATGTCGCACCGTGCGGTAGGGCTGTTTGGTGCCGGAGGTGTCGTAGGCCTGCGTGGTGATCAGCCAGCGTGCGGCCTCGGCCGGCTCAAGCAGTGGGCGTTGGTCGGCTGTCGTCTGGTCGAACAGGGTTCGGTTGCTGCCAGTGGCGCGGTAGGCCACCAGCTTGGCTGTGGTACCGGGGGTGTTGTCCAGGGCCGGGCACTGGAAGAACGGCTCCTGCGGATGGAACAGGTCGAAGCGATGCCCGTATTCGTCCTGGTAGTCGATGAGCCGCTGCTCGGGCAAACCAGGTTCGGCGGTCCACAGCTCAACCCAGCGTTCGGCGTCGACCGGTTGGTAGGCGCGGTGGACGAGGGCCAGCAGCGTCCGGTGCAAGGCGGCGGTCATCGTCGGCGTGGTGCCTACCAGACGGCGATAGTTGCGGGCGTTGCGTATCGCGTCGAGGAGTCCAACGTCCTCCATGGTGCCGTCTAGCCGCAAGAGCGGAAGCCACGGCTCCGTCAGCAGGTTGAATCCCAACCCGACATCCCTCCCCAACACTCAGCGGGCGAGGATCGAGTCTTGCAGACGCCACTGACAGTCGGGCCGCTTTTCGTACAGGGAGATCAACTAGGCGTATTCTCTTCGGTTTCAACCCACAGTCCGGTGCCAGCCTGGTAGCCCAGACGTGTCCCGGCGATGCGAGTCACTCCGCTCTCCAGCGCCAAGGGCCGGGCATGTCGCAGCCACGGGAAAGCCTGGAACAGCGGCGGTACGGGTGAGCGGAGCAGGGCATCGATCACCGCGTAGGGGATGTCTTCAGCCGTGTCCAAACGCAGCATTGAGCCCCGTAGCCGGGCCACTGTCTGTTCGTCGACGGCGGATGAGTCGGCGAGGTCTAGCGGCTGTCCGCCTTCAAGAGCAGTGACCAGACCACCGCCCGGCACGCGGTGCAACAGAACAACGTCCACTTCGGCTCGCTGCCGTGGCGTGCCGGTCGACAGGTGCAATGCGGCTGACTCGTCATCCATGGTCATGTCATCCTCGGTCGTCATCGCGCTGGTAGTTCTGCTCGCGGGTTTGGCGTGCGCTAGTAGCCCGGGCTGTCAGCTCCCAGAGCTGGACGTCGTCGCGCGGCTGCGGAAGCCTCACCGCCCAGGCACCCTCCTCATGGCGCGCAATGCCCTTTGCCAGCTGCTCCGCGGCGTCAACCCACTGTTTGTGCCAGCCGTCCGGACATGCCAGTGCGTCATCGTCGCCGTATACGGCATCCACGAGTTCTTGCACCTCGTCCGGGCAGCGCACGTGTGTACGCGTACGGAGCAGTGCCCAGGTCCGCAACAAAACTGCCTCGGCATAGACCCGCGTCGTGTACGGCGGGAAGACGACCTTCGCTCGGCGCTCCTCCACCCCCGTCAAGGCCAACAGCAACGGCGGCCGGTCCGGTCCGCGCTGATGCCGCTGAATCCTGCCCATACGCTGAATCATGCTGTCCACTGGAGCCAGCGCAGAGACCATCACGTCGAAGTCCGCATCCAGTCCCTGCTCCAGCAACTGCGTGCCGACCACGATCGCGCGGGTAGGCCGCTCGGAAAGCCCCTCGCTGTGGGGGCGGCCGAACTTCGTACGGATCTCCGCCTCGACCCGTACCCGCTCGGCCTGGGCTAGGCGGCCGTGCAGCAGGAATACCTCCGGACGCTCGTCCTGGGGCAAATCCTTCACCTGCCTCAGGATCTGCTCGTGTGCGCTGACAGCGTGGCGTACGACATTGTGGACGACTGCCACGCATCGCCCCTGCCCGGCCTGCTTCAAGGCCCAGTCGGCGTGGTCGTCAAACTGGATGCGCTCCAGCTGAACGGTGCGCCCCTGGTTCAACTGCGAAGGCTCGACCACGATCTCCGCGGGGCCGCTGCCCGATGCGTCCGCCCACGTCACTCTCGGGTAGCCAGGAGCACAGGACACGGAAGGTGCCGCGTCGGGGCGTCGGCCCAGCGCACCCGCCTCCCAACTTTGGACCAGTTCCTGCTGCCGGCGCTCCGGCAAGGTCGCCGACAGCAGCACCACCGGAACCCCTAGCTTGCCCAGCCACCAAAGCAGACGGTCCATCAGCATCGACATGTGCACGTCGTAGCCGTGCACTTCGTCAAAGACCACCGCCTTCCCCGACAGGCCCACCAGCCGCACGAAGACATGACTGGAACGAAGTGCCGCCATCAGGACCTGGTCCACGGTGCCCACCCCGAGCGGTGCCAACAACCCTCTCTTGTGGGTGAACCATTCCCGGGCCTCCCCGTCTCCATCGCCTGGCCCGTCGACGTCGACACCCTGCGGCCGCAACGGCTCAGCTGGTTCCTGGAGGGGTCCACCCCGGCTCCGGAGGTAATCGGCCGCCGCCGAGTGCAGCAGCCGGATCCGGGAAGTGCTGTCCAGACGTTCGAGGAGCTGAGCGGCCACGTCGAATGCCTGATTGCTCGTGACACGGGACGGCATCGCTACGTAGAACCCGCTCAAACCGAGAGAACGCACCAGGGCCGCCGCAGCCTGCAGCGCGGCCTTGGTCTTACCCTCGCCTGTCGGGGCGGAGACCACGATGATCCCTGGACCCTGCATGCGAGACGTCACGGTCTCGACCGCTTCCTGAACCGGATGTGGCTCGCTCTCTTCCGGGAACAACGCGCGGAAACTCGTGTCCTGAGGCGGTTGCCACGCCGTCCACTGGAGACGGCCAACCCGCTCCGCTTCAGCCTTTCGCACACCTTTGACATACGTGTCGAGGTCAACGTCCACACCAGCGTAGGTACTCACTGGCCTGGACGAGGCGATCCAGTCACTGACCGACGTCAAGCCGGCGAGCGCCACCACCGCCTCCGGGCTCAATCGCACCTCGTGCCAGGGGAGTTCGTCGGGCTTCGGCAACCCCCAGAGTTGAAGTGTCCTCCGAACCAACGCTTCGCAGCCAGCCGCCCACCGGTCGCCACCGTGATCGCCCACCGCGCTGCGTGCCTGCCGCACTGAAGCGGCGAGCGGGATGACACCGTGATGTCCGCCGAGCGCCCACGCCACGATTCGTGCGGTGGCAGGGGCCGCACCCCAACTCCGAAGAATTCGCTGCCAGTGCACGGCAGTCAAGACACCGTGATGGCAATCGGTACGTGTCCCTCGGTACCGCCACTGTGCCAATCGCCGCATATCAGCCGCCGCAGCTGAATCCATGGCAACCGAGGCAATATCCTCACGCAACGCCTGAAACGTTGGCGAATACTTCCCCAGGTCATGCAGCCCACACAGCACCGCGATCCAGCGGCGCGGCTCACCAAGCGGAGCAAACGCTCTCTCCAACTCCTCACGGCAATGCGGGCCGACCAACACGTCCACCAGCGACTCGGCCACAGCAGCAGTGTCCAGCGCGTGACAGATCAACGGGTGTGGAACAGAACCACCTCCGGCCTTTCCCCACGGCGCCCGTACGCTAGAGCAATGGTCATCCTGAGTAGACGTCACATGGCCATTCAAGCCTAATACTCCAGCTGTAGATCGTGACCTTCATGTCTGGGTTGCGGCTTGCCGCCGGTAGTGACTGGTGCGTGATCGGGCTTGATGACGTCGTCTCCACTCGGACCAGCTGAGGCGGTGGGCCACGTTGGACAGGGGCTGGACGACGAGCGCGATGAACAGGTGCTGGATCTCGTTGCAAGTCAGCGGAACCAGGTTGTCGGGGGCAGGGCGGGTGTGTTCGTCGGCGCGGACAACGGCGAGAAAGGCGTGGGCGAGCATGGCGAGGGTGACCCAGCGGGCCCAGGAGGGGTAGCGGCGGAGCTGGTGCTCGTCCAGGCCAGCCAGCCCCTTCTCGGTCTGGAATGTTTCCTCCACGCGCCACCTTGAGCCGGCGACCCTTACCAGGGTGGTGAGCGGGGCGGGTCCGGTGGAGTAGCAGCGGTAGTAGGCGCGTTCACCGGTGCGGCGATTGCGGCGGATCAGCAGCTGCCGGTGGCCGGGGCCGGGTTCGACCATTTAATGACGGCCCAGTCGTAGAACCGCTCTCCCTTCGCGCCGCGTCCGGCCGAGAGCTTCTGCCAGGCCCGCTTGGGTACCTTCGCCGCCAGCGTGTCGGCAAGGAACTTGCCCGCAGCGGTGGTGACTTCGGCCGAGCAGGCCACCGCGAAGACATAGCCCAGGCCGCGTTCCTCCATGGCGGACCGCAACTTCGGGTTGCCGCCGTAGACCTCGTCCCCCGTGGCCCAGCTAACTTGGTGTCCGGCGTCCAGGAACCGTTCGATCATCGTGCGTGCCAGCTCAGGCTTGGTCGCGAAGACGATGTCCTCGCCGAGCCCCGCCGCCCGGCAGCGGTCCCGATCGCACGTCCAGGAACGCGGGACGTACAGTTCCCGGTCCACCGCTGCATGGCCGCGGGCGCCTGCATAGACGAGGTAGACGGCGACCTGGGAGTTCTCGATTCGCCCGGCCGTTCCGGTGTACTGGCGCTGGACGCCGACGGTATGGGTGCCCTTCTTCACGTCGCCGGTCTCGTCGACGACCAGCACCGCGGCCTCGTCGTGGAGGTGCTCGACGACGTATTCGCGCACGTCGTCGCGGACCGCGTCGGCGTCCCACTTGGCCCGGCCGAGCAGGTGCTGCAGACCGTGCGGGGTGGCCTCCCCGGCCCACTCCGCGATGGTCCAGCAGTTCTTCCGCGGCAGGTCTGACAGCAGGCCTAGCACCAACCGCCCTGCCCGCAGGCGGGGTTCGACCCGGGCGAACCGGGCGGCGATCCGGCCCATGGCCACCTCGAACGTCTCCCGCCAGCGGGCAGGATCTATGCTGTGACCTGCGGCCACCGTCTCTTCGTAAGTCCACACAACTCACGATGATCAACGGTGGCCGTACCTGTCTCCGCGCCAGCCCCGACCAGCAAGACTAGGAACTACGGGCGTTCGGTGAGCAACTCCGCCAAGCAGTCGGCGAATTCGGTGAGCCAGTCCAACTGTGGTCCGCTGCGGGCGGTGCGGAACCCATGGCGGCGCCCCAGCAACGCGTCCCGGACGGCATGGAAGTGAGCCCAGCGCTGGACGCGTTCGCGATCGACTTCCGCGGCCTCGGCGAAGACGTCCAGCGTGCGGTGGACAGCCTTGCACAGGTCGTCCGCCTCGAGGAGCGTCAGCGCGCGCGACTTGAGCAGCGTGCCAGCATCGCAAGCAGGATCGCCCGCATACCCCTTGGGATCGACGGCCAGCCATGGCTCACGGTCGGCGCGCAGGATGTTCCTGGCGTGGAGGTCACCGTGGACGAGCGTGTCCGGCTGGACGCGGCCCAGCTCGCGGACGGTCGCCACGGCGGCGTCCACCACGTAGCGCGACAGTGCATGCGTCACCTCCTCAGCGTCCTTGCACAGCTGCTCCTCCCAGACATCGGCCTGCTCCCGCAACCGGGGCAGGCCCGGCGGCGCGGGGATGGCCAGCCGGCGACTGATCCGCCCCGCGACCGTCACAACCTCGTCGGCGTCTTCGACTTCGGCGAGGGTTGACGTCCGAGCCCGTTCCAGCAGCATCGCGAACCGCTCATCGTCGCGCTCGTGCAGCAGGACCGCTCCGCGCCCGCCCCACGCCGCGAAGGCGTCCGGCTCGTGGACGTTGCCGGGGTGCGGAAATGACACCTTCAGCACAGCAGTACCCTCGGCCCTTTGCCGCACCGGGATGATGACCCCGACGCCCCCGTGCATGACCTTCCCGTCTGGCACGCACTCCCAGCGCCCCAGCAGCTCTTCCACGATCCTGGCCAGTTCGCCGAGCCACGCCGCTCCGGGCTCTCCTTCGCGCTCAATGGTGCTCTGCGCGAACGCCTCTGGTATCTCGATCACCCGGGCACCTTACGCGCCGGCCTGACGCCGCCACCAAGCCCGAGCCAGCCACTACCGCCGCCAGGCAGCCCTCCGACCATGAAGATCACGATCTACAGCTGGAGTACTAACCCCGAGTCGAGACCTCGTCGCAAGGCAAATGGGAATCCGTCTCCTCAGTGCCGGAGGTGCACGTACTGTCGTAATCACCTGCCAGCCCTGTCTCCGCGCAAGCCGAGGTGAACCGTTGAACTCTTCCTGCTCAGCGTTGTCAAAGGTGTGTTCTCCGCGCGAGCAGAGGTGATCCGGCGATGCAGAGCCGCAGGGTTTCGGCGGTGTGGTGCTTTCCCGAGCGGAGGTGAACCGTCAGCCACGTTGCCCTGGAGGTTCGACCTCCACGTCCTCTCCGTGTGAGCGGAGGTGAACCGTACATCGTCGGCGAGTTCGAGACCATCCTCGAGTCCTCTCCGCGCGAGCGGAGGTGAACCGCTGGTCCTGCCCATGGATGAGAGGTGGCGGGCGTCCTCTCCGCGCGAGCGGAGGTGAACCGACGCAGCAGCAGACGGGTGGTGGCTTCGTCCGGCTGGTGGTCACCGTGGATCTCTGAGGAAGGATCGTGCTCGACCTCCTGGTCAGCAACGGTGCCCTCGGCGCGCTCGGGCCCGAGGTCCTGGTCGGTGTTGACCGAGGCCGAGCGCCATGTGCACGCGTTCATCTTCCGTGGCCCTCGGCGCGGCGAGATGTGCGCTCTGGCCTGGCCGGAGGTGAGCCTGCCGAAATCGTGGTTCCGCATCTCCGCACAGATTGTCGAGATCGCGTACCGGCAGTACGACGAGGCCCCGAAGCAGGACAGTGTGCGCACCGTCACACTCGACTCCCAGACCCGCGAGCTGTGGCGGAAGTGGCAAACCACGCAGGACCAGGAGCGCCAGCAGTGGTCCGGGGAGGAAGCGCAGGTCGAGAGCGCCCGGGTCTGGACCCACGAAAACGGGCAGCCTCTGCACCCGGACTGGATCAG
Organism: Streptomyces sp. NPDC050287; assembly: GCF_044459385.1. NCBI lineage: Bacteria > Bacillati > Actinomycetota > Actinomycetes > Kitasatosporales > Streptomycetaceae > Streptomyces > Streptomyces sp. NPDC050287. The sequence goes on from NZ_JBITIY010000001.1 coordinate 1,171,321, forward strand.
TCGCCGGTTCAACCGGCTCGTCGACCTGTCCGGGCTCCCACCGATCCGCCTGCACTACACACGGCACCTGTCGGCGACGCTGGCCCTGCTGGGCAAGGCGGAGATCAAGGTCGTCCAAGAGCGACTGGGCACAGCTCCCGCCAGATCACCTCAGACACGTATACGAGTGTCCTGCCTCAGCTCATGACGGCCGAGGCGGAATCCACGAGTGCGGTCGTACCCCCGGTCCCAGAAGAAGGATCTGGGACTCGGTGCGCCCTCCAAGCCGGCAGAGGATGCGGAAGCCCCAGAGACCGGCCCGGATGCCGACGGCGATGGTCCAGTCGAGGGATTGCAGCCCGCCGCATGACGTTCGGCCTCAACCCGGCCTCAACGTCATGAGTCCAGCCGCAGGGTTACCCAGGTTGATTTGACAAGTTCCAGGCATTTCTCGCCGGCAGTGCCCGAAATTTCTGCAACGGCGTGGGCCAAGCGAAGGGCGGGTACGGCGTCCGTCGTGCCCAGCACTCGCAGTTCGTCGAGGAGCCACTCGTAGTCGAAAGGCAGGGCGGCCAGCTGTGAGACGAGGCTGCGCTCGGCGAGCGACGCCAGTACGCCCGGGGCCGTGTCTCCCGGCCGCAAACGGTATTTACTCCAGCGTTGTTCCACAGTGCGCACGTGGTATTTGCGCTGCCCGTCATTCAAGTACAGGCCTAGGTCGGATGCCACACGGGAGACAGCGGCAGCCACACTTTCCGCTGTCTTCGCCTGCCAGGCCTGCCGGAAGGGTTGCCGTTGGCGCCCAGCGGCGGCCCGCCGACATAGGCCGTCAACAGCGTTGTTGATCTCGGTCATCAATGCTCGGCCGCAGGCGGACCAGTCGTCTGCGGTGACAGGAGCCTCTTTCGCGCAGGCGTTGCCTGTCCAAGTGTTCCATCGCGCTGTCGCGTCGGAGTTGTCCGTGTGCTGCTGAGCTGTGCGCAGGTGATAGATCAACTGGTCGAAGGCGTGTATCAGGCCATCGGCGCGAGGTTGACTGAGGAAGAAGCCGATGTCCAGTTTCCAGTTCTCGCGCCACAGCTTATAGGCCGCTGAGACGAGCGCAGTGAAGTCTGCCTCTGTCCTGACCCGCTGGGGCCATGTCCCGATGTCAGGAAGGGGGATTGCTTCGCCTGTGCAGAGCTTGCGGTGTTGAGAGAGCGTCTGACAGAGGCGCTTGAACTGGTCCAGTTCACTATGCACCGGGGCTCTGCCTCTCCGCTCGGTGTGTGGCGCGGATGGGATCGGCGAGTGGGCCGCGCATGTTGAAGGCGATGTGAAAGGACGGCAGGACGTCGCTCTTCCTACGGAATTCGGACACCGAGAAGCGTTGTGGGATGAAGGGGACTTCGATGCGAAGCTGGTCGACCCAGGCTCTGCCTCTGCGTCCGTCCGCAGTCGCCCAGGCGACACGGCCGGTAAACACTTGCGCCTGTCCGTCGGGGCTGGAGGCGAGGTAGGTAGAGAGGATGCGTGTGGATAGGTCCTGGGACTCTTGGTCAAGGCGGCGGAAGACCTCATCCGATGCGCGGTATCGGCCAAGATGGAACAGGCTGAGGCCGCGCAGGAAGTCCAGGCGGTAGCGGTCGAAATCGCCGGCGTCCGGGATGGCGTCCGCGATGTCGAGACACTCGAGCCAGTCAGCTTCGGTGAAGGCCGGGGTCTGCCTCTCGCCCCGCAGGAACTGCATACCGGTCTTCAGCTTCCAAAACAGGTCCAGCAGCAGCCGAGAGCAGCGCCAGTCGGAACGGACGTGGTCGGAGGCGTGCAGCAGTGTCTCAACGGCTACCTGTACCCCGTCGGTACCGTGGCGGGCGGCGGCCCGAGCGAGGAAGTAGTACGCGGCCGGGTGGTCGTTGCCGGTCAAGGATGCCAGGTGCTTAGCTTCCAGGGCTGGGTCATTAAGCATGCGTGACAGCTCGAGGTGACGCTGGTCGTAGGTGGCGCGTTGGTCGGGGCTGAGTGTGGACGGGTCGATCGAATCCAAGGACGCCTGGGCATTGGCAAGAAGGTCGATTTTGACGTCTTCAGTCAGCAGGCCGCTCTCGACGGCCCGGCGCGTGGTCCAGGCAACGACATCGACGGGATAGACGTTTTCGGGTTCCACGGAGCGCGCAGATAGGGCTACACGGGTTACCTCGCGCATGAGGGCCGAGATGTCCGTTGCGTCTTCGTCGTTGCCCAGTTTCGATAGCTCGAATACCTGCGCGCCGGTGGTGCTGGCGAGTTCGACCAGCATGTTGAGCCTGGAGCGGGGGGCGGCGTCGGCCTCCTCCAGGGTCGCTTCGAGCAGGTACTGCACCTCGCGCAGTATCTGGATGCGCTCTTGGGGACTGCTCGCACCGTTCTTCTGCGCCCATAGGACGTGTTCACGTGTCAGGTTGGCTTCCAACAGCACAAGCCGGTGGTGGGTCTGGCCTCGGTTCTCGCGGAGGCGGCGGAATGCCCCTGCGAGGGTGAGATAGTGCTCGGCGTACTGGCGCAGGTTCGACTGCGGTCCGATCCGCTCCAGCAGATCGACGATGAACTGGACTTCCTCCCCGCCCCCGCGGTTGAGGGCCGGCCGGATGTTCTCGATCATCTGAGTGGTGACCTCGACTTCCGTGCGGATGTTGAGGTCCTCTTTGGCCAGCAGTTCAGCCTCAAGCTGGGTGCGGGTGCCCAGGTACTGGCTTCCGTTCTCGCTTTCGGTCCAGCGGAAGATGTCGAAATTCTTCACCAGTTCGACGATGCGGTTGACCCCTTCGCGGCCGAGCACGCGCAGCAGCAGCTCCAAGGGGAGCAGGAGACCCCGGCGGGCGCCGATAAGGATCATCGAGGTCAGTTGCTCGGTCGAGCTTCTCTCGGCGAATGACAAGTCGATCAGTTCGGCGTGAGGGCGTTCGGAGGGGGTCAACTGCTCGATATCGAACCCAGCGTCAGCCAAGGCCTGCGCCACTACTCCGAGGCGGGAAGTACTGGGCTGACTGACCGTCCTGGACAGCTTCTCCAGGCCTGTCTCGGCAGCCCTCATCTCTCTGGACAGGCCACTCCGCAAACCCCGTTCAGTGTCGGGAAGGCTGCGGTAGAGCAGGGCGAGGAACGATGAGTCGGCCGATGTACTCAGGCTGTTGGGCACATCGGTGCCGAACGAAGGCAGCCACTGCTTCACCCGGCTGATCTCGCGGTCACTCAGATGCGCGTCGACGCGGATGACGTTCTTGGAAGCCTTGGGCGACAGGTAGCTGCTTCCGACGATGAGAACACGACGCCCGCGAGAGCGCAGCTGTTTGTGCAGGGCGTAGTACTCGTCGCTCCTGGCCATGCCGTCCCAGATGAATAGGGTGGCTAGACCGTGGTGCTCGTCGGCCCAGGCCGCGAACGCATCGATGTCAGCGAGTGTGGGCCGGTCCCCGCGCCGCGACCGGTGCAGAACCGCTGCCTGGCCCGAGCGGGCTACTTCCACCGCCAAGGCGCACAGGGCCACCGATTTGCCGGTGGCTGTCTGCCCTGCAACCACGATGGGCCGGGGCAGCGACAGATCCTCCAGGCCCGCAGTCACCTCCTGCAGCAGGTCGTCCTCGAAATCCCGGGGCAGGTGGTAGCCGCTAGCGATGGCCTTCCATGGAGGGGCGCCCTCGCTAGCGCCCAGAAAGTTACGGAACCGCTGGTACCGAAGAGCAACGGATGCGGAGGTGAACGGCTCCAGCAGTTCGGTGTCGACCGGGCGTGCCGCGCCGATCACACGATTCCAGGTATCGATATCCACATCGGCGAAGCTGTCGCGAACCGGGATGACCCGGCCACTGGTGCCCGCCGGGGCTTCCCAGGAACGCTGAAGACGGCCTGCTTCCTCCAGGTCAGTGAGTACCGTGGCGAACGACTCGGCGTGTGGGACGAGTACACCCCGCTCGACGGCTGCCCGGATGAAAGGGTTGTCCGCTAGCGTGTCCGACATGGAGAACAGGTGGGCCTGTCCTGCCTGGAGCCGACTAGCGAAGGTAAACAGCTCCGACGGCGTCAGCCAGTCGTCAATGTCGTAGCCCTCGATGATAACGACGCCGCGCGGTGTGATGATGGTGTCGGCAAGCGTGTTTAGCATGCCCGTGGCCCGAGCTCGCGCCTCCGCTTCCTGGATAACGTCTAGCGGCGGCTTCTCGTCCTCTGGGAGCCCTACACCGCCGAACAGATACCGCAGATGAAGCTCCGTGGTGCTGCGCGGATTCCTACCAAGCAGGGCCTCCACAGACGGCACCACTCTGCGCCAATCGGTGCTAAAGGCGTCGGAGAGCGAGGAATCGATCCGCGAGGTGAACACACCATTCCAGGGATACTGCGCGATTCGAGCCAGCCATGGCGGGGGCGGCGCGACGCCAACGGTCCGATCGAACCTCTCGTACGACACAGCAATGTCATCGATTGCCGACCCTGCGGCAGTAGGGAGCACGGGGTGCTGACCCAGCGCATCACCTGTCGACTCCGCGGCCTGTCCGAGTAGCAAAACAGCAGGACCGGTCACGAGCCGGGCCAGTAGGGTCTGGATGGATGTATTCATCGTTCGTCAGGCTACTCAACTTGATCGATGCAAGAGAGGCAGTCACGCAGCCCGTCGGGCTCCCTCACGCCCTCGGCCGTCGCCAGCTCCGGGTCAAATCTGCTGACCAACATCACGATTCGTTTTACCGTCTGCTGCCCGCCAGACGGCCCGGCCTCACTTCAGGTGCCGGTCCAAGAACCGGCAACCGTCCTCCAGCTCGAACCACGGGGTGCCGGTGTGCCCTCCCAGATTGGCGTGCAGTGAGCGTTTTCAGCGTTGGGGTGAACGCGGCTGGCTGATCGGACATGCTGGCTCGGTGCAGCATGATGAGGAACAGCCGTTGTCCGGCGGGAACGTCAGCACTGGTGTCGTCCGGGTCGGAGATACCGTCCGCCGCCCGAGCGGACCGTGGACCCCCACTGTGCACGCCTTGCTGACCCACCTGTACGAAGTGGGGTACCGGGCGGCGCCCCGCCCGCTGGGCATCGACGACCAGGGGCGCGAAGTCCTGACCTTCGTGCCGGGAAACGTGGTCTGGCCCGACCGGTTCTCCCTGCTGGACGCCGAGCGGCACCTGGCCGACGTGGCGCGACTGATCCGGGACTTCCACGAGGCCGTGCAGGGCTTCACGCCACCGCCCGACGCGCACTGGCAGGTGCTGATCCCCGCCGAGGGCAGCGACATCATCGCCCATCAGGACCTGGCACCGTGGAACCTCGTGGCCGGCGACGAGGGGCAGTGGGCTTTCATCGACTGGGACACCGCCGGCCCCGGCTCCCGCCTGTGGGACGTCGCGTACGCCATGCACGGGTTCATTCCGCTGTCCGCGCATCCCGACTGGCAGCGCCCCGACGCCGCAGCCCGGCTGCGGGTCTTCGCCGACGCCTACGGCCTCGACGAGGCCGAACGCCGTCACACGGTCCCTCTGCTGGGGCGCCGAACGCGATCCATGCACGACTTCCTGCGCGACCAGGCCGCCCGGGGCGTCCAGCCCTGGGCGACACTGTGGGCCGAAGGCCACGGAAACGCCTGGCGCAGCGACGCCGAGTACATCGAGCAGCGCGAGGACCAGTGGATGCATGCCCTGCTCGCCGACTGATTACGGTCTCGGCTTACGGCCCGTACTAGTGATCTCTCGCCTGGTGCCGCTGGGCGAACGGAGCTGACCCAGCTCGCAGGCGGTTCTCGGTTGACGACATCACGCGCGGAAGCTCAGTAATACCGCAGTACTACGCCCTGTCCTCCTCGCAGCCCGCCGGTCGGCGACGCCCTGGCCGGCCGGGAGACTTCCCGGACCCCGAGCCGAACCGGCCGACATCATCGGACCAGACCTCGGCGCCCATGCCCCCGAGGAACAGCGATCTCCAGGAAGCCATGGGCTGCGCGGGGCGACGGCGACGGCCCACTCGAGCAGCACATCGAACTGACCGGGTCGTTTTCTGTTCGGGCAGTTTCCGCCCAACGCGCACCAGGCCCTCGCGCCCCGGTGCGAGTTCCTCGAAGTCGCGGCCGAACCCGGTCAGCAGTCCAACACGAAAGCTCCCCCAGGCGGCCGGTAGATGGCCCGCGGACGGTGGTCAGCAGACACCACCGAAACCCCGCGTCCCCAACGTGTCCCCAGGATCACGAAATGAAGCTGAGGAGACGCTGCCAGCTCGTCGGCACAAGCCCTGATCGTCAGCATTTCCGCAGGTCAGCGCGACGACTGCTCGGCGAGGGAGTAAGAGTCTCACCCCGCTCCGAAGTCGCGAGCAGCGGATTCAGTCCGATCAGGCAAAGTTGACGCCCCGGCACCCAGAAATGAACGTTTCCGCAGGTCACAGACCTGTACAGGTGGGGCGGGTGGGACTCGAACCCACGGCCGGCGGATTATGAGTCCTTCGAGGATCTTGGCGGTCCTTGCCGATCAGTGCCGATTCACGCCGTTCTTGCAGGTCAGGCGTGCTGATCCGGGTCAGCCCTGTGCAGTGCTTGTCGGTCTGTTCCTATCCTTGTGGCCCCTCAATGGCCCCTGGGGGGCGATGAGTTAGACGGCTTCTACAGCAACAGCCGCGTCAGCCCCGTCCCCCCAAGGGGATAGAACCCCCGCACAGCGGATTCCCCTTCCACCACGCAGAGACTCCGCACGCTCCAGTTCCAGGTCAGTTGTCACCCGCATCCGGCGCCGCATCAGCCGCCGGACCGGCACGGAGCATGGCCCTGTAGAGGGCGTCATGCTCGGGTGAGGGGGGCAGGATGCCGCGGGCGGGGGCCTCGAAGGACTGGACGAACAGGGCGACAACGCGGCGCCAGGCGTCGGGGGCGGCGTCGCCGGTGGCGTTGACGACACCGGCGTTGGCCATGTGCAGCAGCACCAGGTCCGAGGAGTCGAAGTCCTCGCGCAGCCGGCCCGTCGCCTTGGCCCGGCCGATGAGCTCCACCATGCCCTCATAGGCCTCGTTGCGGCGCCGCTCCAGCGCCTTGGCCGTGGGGAAGGTCGTGGTCAGGACGTCGGCGAAGCCGCTGTCGGCGGCCTGCATCGCGCAGGCGGTCTCGATGTAGCCGACGAACCCGTTCCAGGGGTCGGGGTCCTCCAGGGCGATCGCGACCGCGTCGGCGTAGGCGTCCATGCGGTCGATGAAGACGGCGTCGACCAGTTCCTCCTTCGTGGGGAAGCGGCGGAACATGGTGGCGATCCCCACCCCGGCCTCACGGGCCACGGAGGCCATCGAGGCGCCCAGCCCGTCACGCGCGAACACCTTGCGCGCGGCGACGGTGATCCGCTCCCGGTTGCGCTCGGCGTCGCTGCGCAGCGGCTGGGCGGCGGTGCCGTCGGGATGCTGGCTGGCAGGGGTCATACCGGGGATTCTAGCAATCGGATTGCCCTATCCATTTTTGGTGGTACGGTGGCAGCGAACCGGAACACCCTATCCGCATCTTGATGTGGATAGGACTATCCGGACGACTTTCTTCCTCCGACCAGCTTTTGGAAAGGATCGCTGTGACCAGCATCGCCATCGTTGGAGCCGGCCCCCAGCTGGGCCTGGCCATCGCCCGTACCTTCGGCTCCCAGGGCTTCGACGTCGCCCTGATCTCCCGTAGCCGCGAGAAGCTCGACGGCCTTGTCGGCGAGCTCGCCGCCGACGGCATCACCGCCGCCGCGTTCCCCGCGGACGTGCTCGACCGCGACGCACTCACCCAGGCGCTCAAGGACGCCGCCGCGCGGTTCGGCGGGATCGACGTCCTGGAGTACTCCCCGGTGGGGTCGTTCGGTGTCATCAAGCTGACCGCTCCGGCCGAGACAGAGCCGTCTGATGTGGAGTTCGAGATGAACTTCCAGCTCTACGGGGCCATCACTGCCACCCAGGCGGTACTGCCGGCGATGCGGGAGGCCGGCGCGGGGACCCTGCTCTACACCACCGGCGCCGGCTCGATCTGGCCCGACCCGCGGGTCGCCAACGTCAACGCCGCCGCTGCGGCGCTGCGCAACTGGGCAATGAACCTGCACAAGGAGCTGGACGGCACCGGCATCCAGGCCGCCCACGTCGGCATCGACTCGTCGATCGGCGTCTCCGTCATCCCCGGCGTCGAGGCGGCCAGGCCCGAGCAGATTGCCCCCCTCTACTGGGACCTGCACACCACCAAGCGCGACGAGGCCGAGCTCGTCTTCCGCCTCGACGCCGAGGGCTTCCCACGCGCCTGACATCGCCCCGGCTCTGCCGGCTCGGCCCCTCCCCCGAACCCCGATCGCGTCGCCGCGTCCCAGCGCCGCGACGCGACCCTGAAGCCACCTTCACGGGGGAAGGCCCGTACACCAAGCGTCGGCCGCCTGTCCCGGCCAGGGCAAGACGGCCGAGAAGGATGCGTTCGTCATCGCCGACCAGGCACGCATGCGCCAAGACCTTGGTCACCTGCGGCCTGGCGACGAGATAGCCGCCGGCCTGCCCACCCTGCCCGCAGCCTCGGCCAGGTCAACGGCCGGACCCGTCGGACCACTCAGATCCGTTCGCACCCGCCGACTGTCCGGCCGGTCGGCGCCGCGAGGGTTCAGCTACTCGGCCAGGTGCTGAGTGCCTGGTCGGCGACGCGGTGCATGTCTTCGCGGCTGGCCCCGCCGGCAGCCTGTACGGCGAGGCCCTGCCCGACGGTGTGCACATAGCGGGCGAGGGTGTCCGGGTCCGCGGTGAGTGGCAGGTCACCCTCGGCCTTGGCTTGTTCGAACCGTTTCCGCAGGGCGGCTACTCCGGCCTCGCGGCGTTCGGATAGGTCGCGGCGGACCGGTTCGCTTTCCGGGCCGGCGGCCAGCGCGGACTGCACCAGCAGGCAGCCGCGCGGGCAGCCGGGCGCGGTGTGGGCCTCCACGCCTCCGTGCAGCATCGCCTCGGCCACCTGCCGGGCGGTGGGCAGCTCAAGCGCCGGGCCTACGAAGGCTCCCGGGCCTTCCACATAACGGTCGACGGCCTTGCGGAACAGCTCCTCCTTGTTGCCGAAGGCTGCGTAGATGCTGCGCCGGTTGATCCCCATGGCCTCGGTCAGCGCGGCGAGCGACGCACCCTCGTAGCCCTCGGCCCAGAACACCCGCATCGCCACCTCCAGCGCCTCGTCGGTGTCGAAGGACCGGGGCCGACCCGTGCTGGGCATCGAAGCCTCCTTGAGAAAAGTTCGCCGCCACGGAAGGAATCCCGTGGTTGCTCAGGTTAGTGTCGTCATGGATATAGTAACCGAGCGGTTCGGTTCGTAAGTGGTCGTAAGTGATGTGCTGAAGAAATCGGAGACCCCTATGGGCACCCAGCTCGCCCCCGGCACCACCCGGTCCGGCGTACGGCCCCTCGACGGCAGGACGGCCCTGGTCACGGGCGGGTCCCGGGGAATCGGTTCCGCGATCGTGCACCGTCTGACCGCGGAGGGCGCCCAGGTCGCCTTCACCTACGCCAGCGCCAAGGAACAAGCCGATGCTGTGGCCGAGGCGACCGGCGCCCTGGCCGTGCAGGCGGACAACGCCGACCACGAAGCCGTCCGAGCCGCGGTCAGCCACACCACGGAGCACTTCGGCGGACTGGACATCCTCGTCAACAACGCCGGCGTCTTCCACGGCGCGCCGATCGAGGACTTCCCCCTGGAGGAGTTCGACCGCTTGATCGCGGTCAACGTCCGGGGCGTGTTCAGCGCCGTCCAGGCCGCCGCTCCCCACCTCCGCCAAGGCGGTCGCATCATCACCATCGGCAGTGTCATCGTCGACCGCGTCCCCTTCCCCGGCGCAACCGTCTACGCCCTGACCAAGGCCGCCGTCGCCGGTCTCACCCGGGGACTGGCCCGCGAACTCGGTCCGCACGGCATCACCGTCAACAACGTGCAGCCCGGCCCCACCGCCACGGACATGACCCCTGACTCCGGCCCGTACGCGGAATCCCTGAAGCAACTCATGCCGCTCGACCACTTCGCCGAGCCCGCCGACATCGCCAGCGCCGTCGCCTATCTCGCCGGCCCCGAAGCCCACTTCATCACCGGCACCAGCTGGAACGTCGACGGCGGCATCGCCGTCTGACCGCCCACCCCAGGCAGCCGCAAGCAGGCGCGATCCACCAGCCTCCCCGCACCGCCGTGCACGACGACACCCCCTGTCACAAAGGACGTACCACCGCCATGAACGCCTTCACCACAGCCCCCACGACCGCCGCAGCCGTCGAGCCGGAGGAGCCGCTCAGCCCCGGCTACGACGCGGCGACCAAGGACGACGCCGAGTTCAATCAGCTCTTCCGGCACGGCTTCACCACCATCGACGACGTACAGATGCACTACGTCATCGGCGGCGACGGCCCGCAGGTCATGGTGCTGCTGCACGGCTGGCCGCAGAGCTGGTACGAGTACCGCCAGGTCATGCCCTCGCTGCTGCCCGGCCGCACCGTCATCGCCATCGACCTGCCGGGCCTGGGTGACTCGACCGGGAACCCGCCCTCCAGGGCCAAGACGGTTCTGGCCACCTACGTCCACAAGCTGCTCGACCACCTCGGTCACCGCGAGAACGTGCAGGTCGTCGCCCACGACTTCGGCGTCAGCGTCGCCTACCCGCTGGCCGCCCAGTACCGCGAGCAGGTGTCGGGGCTGTTCCTCATGGACTACGGCCTGACCGGCAAGAACCTGAAGTTCGCCGCCATCGAGTCGATGTTCTGGCACTTCTCCTTCAACAAACAGCGTCCGCTCGCGGAGGAACTGGTCACCGGCCGGGTCGAGACCTTCCTCACCCACTTCTTCCAGGGGATGAAGACCGCCGGCGAGAACATCTCCGACGACGAACTGGCCGAGTTCGTCCGGCTGTTCTCCCGTCCCCAGGTCCTGCACGCCGGCTTCGAGCTCTACCGGACCGAGACCCAGGACGAGGCCGACAACACCAAACTCCAGGAGACCCCGCTGACCATCCCGGTCCGCATGATCACCCAGGCCGGCCTCGCCGAGATGGTCCTGGCGCCCCTCCAGGACGCCGCACCCCAGGCCACCTCCGCCGACGTCCCCGGCGCCGGACACTTCCTCCTCCACGAAGCACCCGACCGCGTCCTAGCCGAAATCAACGCCTTCTACCCCACCCCCACCCCCTGACCAACTTCGAAAGCCAGCACACCGAGGTGAGAGGAAAACCCTGATGAACAGCCAACCCACTTCCGCCCGCGATGTCCCTACTCGCCTATTCGCCGCCTTCGATGCGGGCGACATCGCTGCTCTGGACACCCTGGTCTCGCCCGATCTCATCGACCACAACCTGCCCGCAGGGGCTCCCTCGGCGATCGAGGGGATGAAGGGGATGGTCGCTGCCATGCGCGACGGGTTCACCAACGCTCACCACGAGATCGTCTACCAGGCCGAGACGGACGACGGCTGGGTCGTCTCCCAGTGGGTGGTCACGGCGACCCACACCGGTCCTTGGTTCGGACTGCCCGCGACCGGCCGTGACGTGACCTGCTCCGGCATCGACCTCGCGCGGGTGGTCGACGGCCGGATCGTCGAGGTCCGGCACGTCGAGGAGCTGCTGCAACTGCAGATGCAGATGCAGCTCACCGACTGAGCCAGCAGCAAGGATGCATCCGCGCGGCGTGAGCTGACCAGACAAGGACCCCCGGCGAGGAGTCGAAGTTGATCGCCCCATAGCCCCTTCGCCGGGGGTTCTCATGGCTCACGCTGTCGCCCCGTCGGCTCCTGAAGGCCGTCTGACGACATACCGGAGACGCCCGCTCCATTGACATGGTGCAGAGTAGGACGCCCCGCGCGACGAACTCTTCACGGCCGCCGCGCGGCGGCCGCCGGCCGCACCGTTAGCGCAGGACCGCGATCCACGGCGCACTACAGAACTGACTCACCCGTCTGCGCTGTCCTCACACGGGCATGATCGGCCCATGGACCGCCGAGGGCCATGTCCACGGAGAGAGGATGCCATTTCGCAGCGACAGCCGGTTCAGACCTCCTGTGCGGCCGCGGCCGGTTCACCGGGCGGGCACTTCGGATATGGGCCGCTGGCGACCCTGTAGGGCCGTTTCCCCTTCGGGCAGTTTCCTGGTCCCCCCGGCGAACCCAGACGTACCGGCGGCGGCGCCCTCCCTGCTGGTCCGGTATTCGACCGGCCGCGCCAAGAATGCTCACACAACAGGTAAATCGGACAACGAATCGCCCCGGAGACACCGGCGCCCCGGACACGCCCGCGCCGCCCCGGCCCCTGTACGGCCCCTGGGTCCTGACATCGGCCCTAAGGGCAGCCGCCCAGACCGCGAGCGAGACCCTCGATCATCTACTCAGCCGCAGGTCAGATGGGTTAGAGCTCCTCCGACCGCCGCCGGACTCCGAACCCACGAGCAGCGGATTCAGTCCGTTCAGGCGAAGTTGACGCTCCAACACCCGAAAATGAACGTTTCCGCAGGTCACAGACCTGCACAGGTGGGGCGGGTGGGACTCGAACCCACGGCCGGCGGATTATGAGTCCGCTGCTCTAACCGGCTGAGCTACCGCCCCATAGCGGCGTGTCGCGTACACGTGTGCGCGCCGTCTGCCGCAGCATAGCCGGTCATACGATCTCTTGCTTCGGATGGTCGACTACGCACGGCGTTCTCGATGTTGAGGACTGCGCCCCGTCGCGCCCGGTTCCCCAGGACATGAAAAAGGACCCCCAAGGGGCCCTCGTTCAGCATGCTCCCCCGACTGGACTCGAACCAGTAACCTGCCGGTTAACAGCCGGCTGCTCTGCCAATTGAGCTACGGAGGACCGAGCTCCCCCGACTGGACTCGAACCAGTAACCTGCCGGTTAACAGCCGGCTGCTCTGCCAATTGAGCTACGGAGGAATGCCTCGTTGCATCGAACGTGCCTGCCTGGGTAGTCGCCAGAAGGCGGGCGCTCGCTGCGACACATACATTAGCGCAAGCAGGGGGGTGCTCCGCCAATCGGTTCCCCCCGGCACCGACACCGCGCCTAGGACCTACGCAAGGGAAGGGTGGCCGCCATGCGCTACCGGCTCACGTTCGTTGTCGGGCTCGCTCTGGGTTACGTACTGGGCACGAAGGCCGGCCGCGAGCGCTACGAGCAGTTGAAGAAGTCCGCGCGCCAGGTGGCGCAGAACCCCGCCGTCCGCAACACCGCGGAGACGGCCGCCCAGCAGGGCCGCCAGTTCGCGGGCAAGGCGTACCACGTGGTCAGTGACAAGGTCGGCGACCGCGTCCCCGACTCGGTCGCCCAACGAGTCCGCTCCCTGCGCGACCACAACGTCAACGGGACGGGCGGCGACGACTGGGGTACGAGCAGCACCTGACGGCACCTTCTCGACGCCGGGGAACGTCGCCCACGGCCCGAGCAAGGGCGGCGGTGCGGCAGAATTTCAGCCATGGGGATAGTCGCCGGGTTGGACAGTTCGCCCGATTTCACTCGTATCGTCGTCTGCGACACGGACACAGGGGCCGTGCTCAGGCAGGGATACGCACCGCATCCGGTGGAGAACGCCGAGGGCGGTGCGCGGCCTGCCGATGTCGATCCGCAGGCCTGGCTGCTGTCCCTCGGCGAGGCCGCCGGCGGCGGGCTCCTCGAGGGTGTGCAGGCCATCGGGGTGTCCGCCCAGCAGAACGCGCTGGTCCCGCTCGACTCGCAGGGCACCACCGTGCGGCCGGCGATGGTCGGCGGGGACCGGCGGGCGCAGGTCGCGGCGGCCGATCTGGTGGACGCGCTCGGCGGGCGTGAGGCGTGGGCGCAGGCGGTGGGCTGTGTGCCGCAGGCCGCGCAGCCGGTGACCAAGCTGCGTTGGCTGGCGAAGACGGAACCCGAGTCCGCCCAGCGCACCGCCGTGCTGCTGCAGGCCCACGACTGGCTGGTGTGGCAGCTGCTGGGCCGGCCGGTGCGCAGGACCACCGACCGGGGCGGGGCCTCCGGGACCGGGTACTGGTCGGCGGCCACCGGCGGCTACCGGCCCGACCTGGTGGAACTGGCGCTCGGCCACCAGGCGATGCTGCCCGAGGTGATCGGTCCCGCCGACGCGGCCGGGACGACCCCGGAGGGACTGCTGATCTCCGCGGGGACCGGCGAGACGATGGCCGCCGCCTTCGGACTGGGGCTGGGGTTCGGGGACGCGGTGGTCTCGCTCGGCGCCTCCGGGTCGGTGATGGCGGTGCATCCCGAGGCGCTCGTCGACAACACCGGGATGATCACGTCCCTGGCCGACGCGACCGGTATGCATCTGCCCGTCGTCACCACGCTGAACGCCGTACGGACTCTGCGCGGGGCCGCCGAGATGCTCGGGCTGCCCGACCTGGAGAGCCTGTCCGAGCTGGCGATGAAGTCGACGCCGGGGGCCCACGGCCTCGTACTCCTCCCCTATCTGGAGGGTGAGCGGACGCCGAATCTGCCGCACGCCGCCGGGACGCTGTCCGGCCTCAGGCGGGAGTCGATGAAACCGGAGCACCTGGCGCGGGCCGCGTTCGAGGGGATGCTGTGCGGGCTGGCGGACGCGCTCGACGTGCTGCGCGGCCGGGGCGTGGAGGTGCGGCGGATCTTCCTGCTCGGGCAGGCCGCCGAGCTGCCCGCCGTACAGGCCGCGGCGCCCTCGCTGTTCGGGGCGCAGGTCGTCGTACCGCAGCCCGCGGACTACGCGGCGATCGGTGCCGCCCGGCAGGCGGCCTGGGCGCTCGCGGTGTCCCAGGGCACGCTCGACCCGCGCACCCCGCCGGCCTGGCAGGGCGCCGCCGCGCAGGTGCTGGATCCCGGCGAGGAGCTGGCGGTGGGGCAGGCGGTCCGGCAGCAGTTCGTGTCCGTACGGGAGCAGACGCATCCGGGGACGTTCCGGTGACAGCGGCCCGCGACGGACAGGACCATTCCGATGACCGCGACCCCCGGCGGACAGGACCGTTGCGGTGACCACCACCCCCGGCGGACAGGACCATTCCGATGACCGCGGCCCGCGGCGGACAGGACCGTTGCGGTGACCACCACCCCCGGCGGACAGGACCATTCCGATGACCGCAACCCCCGGCGGACAGGACCATTCCGGTGACCGCGCCCCGTGGCGGACGGGACCGTTCCGGGCATAGCGGAACGTAAGGGTCCGGTAGGAGCCGTACCCGTGCGGCCGTACGCGGCACTGCTGTCGGCTTAATCGGTTGAGGTAACGCGGGTGGAGTGTCCGACGATAGGGGCCAGGGGCAACCAACCCCGGCCCCACCGCCGACTCCGAGAGACAAAGCGTGCTCATACGACTTCTGCGGACCTATCTCAGGCCCTACCGGAAACCCATCACCGTGCTGGTGCTGCTGCAGTTCCTGCAGACCTGCGCCAGCCTCTACCTGCCCACGCTGAACGCGCACATCATCGACAACGGTGTCGTGACCGGGGACACCGGCTACATCCTGAGCTACGGCGCCCTCATGATCGGCATCTCGTTGGTGCAGGTCGTGTGCAACGTCGGTGCCGTGTACTACGGGGCCCGGACCGCCTCGGCGCTCGGCCGGGACGTACGCGGCGCCGTCTTCGACCGGGTGCAGTCCTTCTCGGCGCGCGAGGTCGGCCAGTTCGGCGCGCCCTCGCTGATCACCCGTACGACCAATGATGTGCAGCAGGTCCAGATGCTGGCCCTGATGACGTTCACGCTGATGGTGTCGGCGCCCATCATGTGCGTGGGCGGCATCGTGCTCGCCCTCGGGCTGGACGTGCCGCTGTCCGGGGTGCTGGTCGCCGTCGTACCGGTGATGGCCATCTGTGTGACATTGATCATCCGGCGGCTGCGTCCGCTGTTCCGGTCGATGCAGGTGCGGCTGGACACGGTGAACCGGGTGCTGCGCGAGCAGATCACCGGCAACCGGGTCATCCGGGCGTTCGTGCGCGACGAGTACGAGGAGCAGCGCTTCCGGAAGGCCAACACCGACCTGACCGCCATGGCCCTGGGCACCGGCAACCTGCTGGCGCTGATGTTCCCCATGGTGATGACGGTGGTGAACCTGTCGTCGATCGCCGTGGTGTGGTTCGGCGCGCACCGCATCGACAGCGGGCAGATGCAGATCGGCGACCTGACCGCTTTCCTCTCCTATCTGATGCAGATCGTGATGTCCGTGATGATGGCCACCTTCATGTTCATGATGGTGCCGCGCGCGGAGGTCTGCGCCGAGCGCATCGAGGAGGTGCTGGACACCTCGTCGAGCGTGGTGCCGCCGAAGGCCCCGGTCCTGGAACTGCGCCGGCACGGTCATCTGGAGATCCGCGGCGCCGGGTTCCGGTATCCGGGTGCCGAGGAGCCGGTGCTGAAGTCGATCGACCTGGTGGCCCGGCCGGGTGAGACGACCGCTGTGATCGGTTCGACCGGCAGCGGCAAGTCCACGCTGCTGGGGCTGGTGCCACGGCTGTTCGACGCGACCGAGGGCGAGGTGCTCGTCGACGGGGTCTCCGTGGCGGCCATCGAGCCGCGGCTGCTGGCCAGGACGGTCGGGCTGGTGCCGCAGAAGCCGTACCTGTTCGCGGGCACGGTCGCCACCAACCTGCGCTACGGCAACCCCGACGCGACGGACGAGGAGCTCTGGCACGCGCTGGAGGTGGCGCAGGCCAAGGGCTTCGTGGAGCGGCTGGAGGGCGGGCTCGACGCGCCGATCGCGCAGGGCGGCACCAATGTCTCCGGCGGTCAGCGGCAGCGGCTGGCGATCGCCCGTACGCTCGTGCAGCGGCCGGAGATCTACCTCTTCGACGACTCCTTCTCCGCGCTCGACTACGCCACCGACGCGGCCCTGCGGGCGGCGCTCTCGCAGGAGACGGCCGAGGCGACCGTGGTGATCGTCGCCCAGCGGGTGTCGACCATCCGGGACGCCGACCGGATCGTCGTCCTCGATGAGGGCCTGGTCGTCGGCACCGGCACCCACCACGAACTGATGGCGGACAACGAGACCTACCGGGAGATCGTGCTCTCCCAGCTCACGGAAGCGGAGGCTGCCTGATGGCGGGGCCGGCGGGGCGGATGATGGCCGGGGCGGGACCCGACCAGCGTTCGATGGATTTCAAGGGGTCGGGGAAACGGCTCATCGGGCAGTTCAAGCCCGAGCGGCTGACCATCTACGCGCTGCTGTTCTGCGTGGTGGTCAGCGTCGGGCTGTCGGTCGTGGGCCCGAAGATCCTCGGCAAGGCCACCGACCTGGTCTTCGCGGGGATCATCGGACGGCAGATGCCGGCCGGGGCCACCAAGGAGGAGGTGCTGCGGTCCATGCGGGAGCGGGGCGAGGGCTCCGTCGCCGACATGCTCCGCAGTACGGACTTCACCCCGGGCGAGGGCATCGACTTCGATGCCGTCGGCCGGGTGCTGCTGATCGCGCTGATCGTGTTCGTGATCGCCGGTCTGCTGATGGCCGGGGCCACCCGGCTGGTGAACCGGGCGGTCAACCGGACCATGTACCGGATGCGCGAGGACGTGCAGACGAAGCTGTCCCGGCTGCCGCTGTCGTACTTCGACAAGCGGCAGCGCGGCGAGGTGCTCAGCCGGGCCACCAACGACATCGACAACATCGGGCAGACGCTCCAGCAGTCCATGGGCCAGCTGATCAACTCGGTGCTCACCATCATCGGCGTGCTGGTGATGATGTTCTGGGTGTCGTGGATCCTGGCGCTGGTCGCCCTCGTCACCGTGCCGCTGTCGTTCTTCGTCGCCACCCGGGTCGGCAAGCGCTCGCAGCCGCACTTCGTACAGCAGTGGCGCACCACCGGCAAGCTCAACGCGCACATCGAGGAGATGTACACCGGGCACGCCCTGGTGAAGGTGTTCGGGCGGCAGGACGAGTCGGCGGAGCGGTTCGCCGAGCAGAACGAGGCGCTGTACGAGGCCGGGTTCAAGGCGCAGTTCAACAGCGGGGTCATGCAGCCGCTGATGATGTTCGTGTCCAACCTGAACTATGTGCTGGTCGCGGTCGTCGGCGGGCTGCGGGTGGCGTCGGGCTCGCTGTCCATCGGCGATGTGCAGGCCTTCATCCAGTACTCGCGGCAGTTCTCGATGCCGCTGACCCAGGTCGCCTCGATGGCGAACCTGGTGCAGTCGGGTGTCGCCTCGGCCGA
The DNA here is from genome assembly GCF_044459385.1 of Streptomyces sp. NPDC050287. Taxonomy (NCBI): domain Bacteria; kingdom Bacillati; phylum Actinomycetota; class Actinomycetes; order Kitasatosporales; family Streptomycetaceae; genus Streptomyces; species Streptomyces sp. NPDC050287. The sequence continues at coordinate 1,189,378 of NZ_JBITIY010000001.1, forward strand.
GCGGATCTTCGAACTCCTGGACGCGGAGGAGCAGGAGGCGGACCCGGTGCCGAGCGCGAAGCCGGAGGAGCTGCGCGGACGGGTGGCGCTGGAACACGTGTCGTTCCGGTACGACCCGGAGAAGCCGCTCATCGAGGACCTGTCGCTGACGGTGGAGCCGGGGCACACGGTCGCGATCGTCGGCCCGACCGGAGCCGGCAAGACGACTCTGGTCAATCTCCTCATGCGCTTCTACGACGTCTCCGGCGGGCGCATCACCCTCGACGGCGTCGACATAGCGAGGATGTCCCGGGACGACCTGCGCGCCGGGATCGGCATGGTGCTCCAGGACACCTGGCTGTTCGGCGGCACGATCGCGGAGAACATCGCGTACGGCGCCTCGCGGGAGGTCACTCCGGGCGAGATCGAGGAGGCGGCGCGGGCGGCCCACGCGGACCGGTTCATCCGGACGCTGCCCGACGGCTACGACACCGTGATCGACGACGAGGGCAGCGGGGTCAGCGCCGGTGAGAAGCAGCTGATCACCATCGCGCGGGCGTTCCTGTCCGACCCGGTGATCCTGGTGCTGGACGAGGCGACGAGTTCCGTGGACACGCGGACCGAGGTGCTGATCCAGAAGGCGATGGCGAAACTCGCGCACGGGCGGACGTCGTTCGTGATCGCGCACCGGCTGTCGACGATCCGGGACGCGGACACGATCCTGGTGATGGAGAACGGGTCGATCGTCGAGCAGGGCACGCATACGGATCTGCTGGCGGCCGGCGGGGCGTACGCGCGGTTGTACAAGGCGCAGTTCGTGCAGGCGGTGGCTGAGGTGGACTAGCGTTTTCGCCCCCGCCGCCCCTTCCCGTCCCGACCTGGTTGCGCCCCCAGACCCCGCTTCGGCCCTGTACGGGCCTCGTCCTCAAACGCCGGACGGGCTGAAAGAGCAAACCCCGGTCGGCGGAATTCGGCCCCTACGGCGTTTGAGGAGCGGGGGGTCCGGGGCGGGCCCCCGGTTTGGGACGGGAAGGAAGGGGCGGCGGGGGCGAAGGAAGCGGTCCTCAGTCCAAGTAGCCCCTCAGCTGGTCCGCGAAGGCGTGGTCCCGGAGTTTGTTGAGGGTCTTCGACTCGATCTGGCGGATCCGTTCCCTCGTCACGCCGAAGATGCGGCCTATCTCCTCCAGCGTGCGGGGGCGGCCGTCGGCCAGTCCGTAGCGGAGTTGGACGACCTTGCGCTCGCGCTCGCCGAGGGTGGAGAGGACCGCCTCCAGGTGTTCCCTGAGCAGCATGAACGCGGCCGACTCGACGGGGCTGGCGGCGTCACCGTCCTCGATGAGGTCGCCGAGGGCCACGTCGTCCTCCTCCCCCACGGGCGCGTGCAGGGAGACGGGTTCCTGGGCCAGCCGCAGGACCTCGCTGACGCGCTCCGGCGCCAGGTCCAGGTGGGCGGCGACCTCTTCCGGGGTCGGTTCGTAGCCCCGTTCCTGGAGCATCCGGCGCTGGACGCGGACCACGCGGTTGATCAGCTCGACCACGTGGACCGGGACGCGGATGGTGCGAGCCTGGTCGGCGAGGGCGCGGGACATGGCCTGGCGGATCCACCAGGTGGCGTACGTGGAGAACTTGTAGCCGCGGGCGTAGTCGAACTTCTCGACCGCCCTGATCAGGCCCAGGTTGCCCTCCTGGACCAGGTCGAGCATCGTCAGGCCGCGGCCGACGTACCGCTTGGCCACCGACACGACGAGCCGCAGATTCGCCTCGATGAGGCGGCGCTTGGCCATGCGGCCCATGACGACCAGTTTGTCCAGGTCGAGGGCGAGCCGGCTGTCCAGGTCGGGGGCGGTACTGAGCCTCTCCTCGGCGAACAGGCCGGCCTCGACCCGGCGGGCGAGTTCGACCTCCTCGGCGGCGGTGAGCAGCGGGATGCGGCCGATCTCGCGCAGGTACTGGCGGAACAGGTCGGAGGAGGGTGCGCCGGTGTCGGCCTTGGCGCGGGCCGGCTCGGGGAGTTCGACGGGCTCGATGTGCTCGACGACCTCGGTGTGCTCGGCGATCTCGGGGTTCTCGACCTCGTCGGCGGGGGGTTCTGCCAGGTCGGCCGGGGCCGACGGCTCCGCCTCGGGGTGGTGCACGGCACGGCTCTGCGGGGGGACCGCGACGAGTACGTCGGTCTCCGTAGCCGGTTCCGTGTCGTCCGTACTGATGTCGGTCTGGGTCAGGGTCTGGGTCTGCACGGGGGGCGACCTCCAGGATGATCGCTGCTGAGGTGTGCGGCAGCGGTACTTCGCGGACGGAGTCGGCGGCCACGCCGCTGTCCGTCCCGTAGCGATGTGCGGAACCGCGGGGGTCTTGGACCCGTTGGGGACGGATCGGCCGCGCTCCGAGGACTCAGGCACCGGACCCAGTGTGGAGTACGACACATCGCCGCCACGAGGGGCGTGCGGCGACTTTTTGAGGCCGGTCCGTGACCGCGCGGTTACCCGGCAGGGGCCGGCCCTCAGAGCGCGGCGGCTCCGTGCGCGCGTAGTGCCTGGTCGTACTGCTGGAGGACCCACAACTCGTTCTGTACGGCGGCCGACTGGGCGGGGTCGCCGTGGCTGCCGAGACGGGTCAGGCTGGACTGGATGTCACGGATGCGGCGCTCGACCGCGCGGCGGCGGACCGTGACGAGCTGGTCGCCGGCGTAGTTCTCGTCGACCGTCTTGCGCATGATCGCCTCGACCGCGAGCTCCGTGACCATGGCGCGGACGGCGTTGTCGGGGGCCACGTCGCGGACCCGGACCAGGTACTCCTGCGGGTCCTGGACGCCGTACTCCGCGCCGCCCGCGTCCATGATCGCCTGGCGTACGGCGGCGTAGGGGGCGGCGGTGAACTCGTCGACGCCGTACGCGTCGAACGCCGGGGAGACCAACTCGGGCCGTTGGAGGGCGAGTTTGAGCAGCTCGCGTTCGGTGGCGTAGACCGGGTTGCGGAGGTTGAGCGCCGGGCCGGGGGCGTTGGGGCGGGGGGTGGCGTCGTACTGCCGCTGTCCGTTGCGGGGAGTCGGCGCCGGGCCCTTGCCGCCGCGGTCGCGGGCCCAGCGGGCCAGTTGGGCGACGCGTTTGACCACGAACTGGGTGTCGAGGATGCCGAGCATGCCGGCGAGCTGGACGGCGACCTCGTGCTGCGCGCCGGTGTTCTTGATGCGGGCGACGACGGGCGCCGCCTCGTCCAGCGCGGCGGCCCGGCCGCCTGGGGTGTCCAGGTCGTAGCGGAGGACGATCTGGCGCAGCGCGAACTCGAAGAGCGGGGTGCGGGGTTCGACCAGGTCGGCGACCGCGTCGTCGCCCTTGGCGAGGCGCAGGTCGCAGGGGTCCATGCCGTCGGGGGCGATCGCGATGTACGTCTCGGCGGCGAACTTCTGGTCGTCCTCGAAGGCCCGCAGGGCGGCCTTCTGCCCGGCCGCGTCGCCGTCGAAGGTGAAGATCACGCGGGCCGAGCCGTTGTCCATGAGCAGGCGGCGGAGGATCTTGATGTGGTCGGTGCCGAAGGCGGTGCCGCAGGTCGCGATGGCCGTCGTCACGCCGGCGAGGTGGCAGGCCATGACGTCCGTGTACCCCTCGACCACGACCGCGCGGCTGGCCTTGGCGATGTCCTTCTTCGCCAGGTCGATGCCGTAGAGCACCTGGGACTTGCGGTAGATCGCGGTGTCGGGCGTGTTGAGGTATTTGGGGCCGGTGTCCGCTTCGTAGAGCTTGCGGGCGCCGAAGCCGACGACCTCGCCGCCGATGTCGCGGATGGGCCACATCAGACGGCCGCGGAAGCGGTCGATGGGGCCGCGGCGGCCCTCCTGGGAGAGGCCGGAGAGGATCAGTTCCTTGTCGGCGAAGCCCTTGCCGCGCAGGTAGCGGGTGAGGTGGTCCCAGCCCTGGGGGCTGTAGCCGACGGAGAAGTGCTCGGCGGCGGCCTGGTCGAAGCCGCGCTCGGCGAGGAACGTGCGGCCGGCGTCGGCCTCCGGGCTGGTGGCCAGCTGCTCCATGTACCACTGCGCGGCGATCTTGTGGGCCTCGACCAGGCGGATCCGTTCGCCGCGCTGGTGGGAGGGGTTGTACCCGCCCTCCTCGTAGCGCAGGGTGATGCCGGCCTGGGCGGCGAGGCGCTCGACCGCCTCGGAGAAGGTGAGGTGGTCGATCTTCATCACGAACGTGATGGTGTCGCCGCCCTCTTGGCAGCCGAAGCAGTGGAAGAAACCCTTGCTGGGGCTGACCTGGAAGGACGGCGACTTCTCGTCGTGGAACGGGCACAGTCCCTTGAGGTTGCCGCCGCCCGCGTTGCGCAGCTGGAGGTACTCGGACACCACGGCGTCGATCGGGACCGCGTCCCGTACCGCCTTCACGTCCTCGTCGTTGATCCGTCCTGCCACGCGTGAATTCTACGGGGACGGTGTGACAGTGGATCGCCGTCGTCAGGTCACGGGACGAGGCTGTCCAGCGGAACGCGCGGGTTCGCGAGGGCCTCGGTGTCCACCTGGGCCTTGGTACGAATCAGCTGCTGGATGGGCTCTGTGACGTCCCACACGTTCACGTTCATCCCGGCCAGTACCCGCTTCTCCTTCACCCAGAACGCGATGAACTCACGCTTTCCCGCGTCCCCCCGGATCACCACTTCGTCGTACGTGCCCGGGGGCGCCCAGCCGGAGTACTCCATGCCCAGGTCGTACTGGTCGGAGAAGAAATAGGGCACGCGGTCGTAGGTGAGGTCCCGGCCGAGCATGGCGCGGGCCGCGGCGGGGCCGCCGTTGAGGGCGTTCGCCCAGTGTTCGACGCGCAGCCGGGTATCGAAGAGGGAGTGCTGGAAGGAGGCCACGTCGCCGGCCGCGTAGATGTCCGGGTCGGAGGTGCGCAGCCGGGCGTCGACCGCGATGCCGCCGCCGTGGGCGCGATCCGCCAGCTCCAGGCCCGCCGCCTCCGCGAGGGCGGTCCGCGGGGCCGCGCCGACCGCCGCGAGGACGTCGTGCGCGGGGTGTTCCTCACCGTCGTCGGTGCGGGCGGCGAGGACCATGCCGTCCTGGCCGACGATCTCGGTCAGTCGCGCGCCGAAGTGGAAGCGGACACCGTGCTCGCGGTGCAGCTCGGCGAAGATCTGCCCGAGCTCCGGGCCGAGGACCGTGTGCAGCGGGGTCGGCAGCGGCTCGACGACGGTGACCTCGGCGCCGTACTCGCGGGCCGCCGCCGCGACCTCCAGGCCGATCCAGCCCGCGCCCGCGATCACGATGTGGCCGTTGTCCCTGCCCAGGGCGGCGAGGACGCCCTTGAGACGTTCGGCGTGGGCGAGGCGGCGCAGGTGATGGACGCCGGCGAGGTCGGTGCCCGGGATGTCGAGGCGGCGGGGCTCGGCGCCGGTCGCGAGGAGCAGCTTGTCGTAGCGGACAAGGGTGCCGTCCTCGCCGAAGCGGACGGTCTTCGCCGTACGGTCGACGGCGTCGACGGTCTCGCCCAGGTGCAGTTCGATGTCGTTGCGGGCGTACCAGGCGGGTTCGTGGACGAAGACGCTGTCGCGCTCCTCCTTGCCGAGCAGATAGCCCTTGGACAGCGGAGGGCGCTCGTACGGGTGGTCGCGTTCGTCGCAGATCAGTATCACGCGGCCGGTGAAGCCCTCCGCTCGGAGCGTCTCGGCCGCCTTCGCGCCGGCGAGACCGCCTCCGACGATGACGAATGTCTGATCCGCGTCGACCACTTGATTGCCTCCTCGTGAACGTACCGCCACATGCGAGCGTCCCGCACGGAGCGTGATGCGGGAAGAGGGAGTGGCCCGATCAGGCCACGGAGGGTCACATTCGGGATCGTCCGGTGTCACTCCCGCCGCATCAGCATCACAGATGCCCCATCAGACGGGCGTGAAGCGAACGGGCCGACGCGTCGGTGAGCGAGGCGATCTGATCGACGATCACCCGCTTGCGGGCCCGGTCGTCGGGCGCCCGGTCGAACAGCGCCCGGAACTGCGGGTCGAGGCCGTCGGGGGCGCGGGCGGTGAGCGCCTCGGCCAGTTCCGCCACGACGATCCGCTGGTCGGCCCGCAACCGCTCCTGCTCGGCGCGCTGCATGACGTACCGGTCGGCGACCGCCTTGAGGACCGCGCACTCCAGCCGCGTCTCGTGCGGTACGACGAGTTCGGCGCCGTATCTGGTGAGCCGGCCGCCGCCGTACGCGCCGCGGGTGGCGGCCTCGGCGGCGAGGCAGAAGCGGCCGATGAGCTGACTGGTGGCGTCCTTGAGGCGGGCCTGGGCGACGGCCGAGCCGTCGTACCGGTGCGGCCACCACGGTTGGTCCTGCAGCCGGTCCAGGGCGGCGGAGAGTTCCGCCGGGTCGGTGTCCTCGGGCACATAGCGGCCCCGGGCGACCGCGAAGACCGCCTGGCGTTCCGGTTCGGCGCGCAGCGAGTTGGGGTCGATGTGACCGGCGTGCAGGCCGTCCTCCACGTCGTGCACGGAGTACGCCACGTCGTCGGACCAGTCCATGACCTGGGCCTCGAAGGTGGTGCGGGCCCCGGGGGCGTCCTCGCGGACCCAGTCGAAGACGGGGCGGTCGTCCTCGTAGACACCGAACTTCGGGGACTTCGGGTCGGTGGGGTGCGCTCCTCGGGGCCAGGGGTATTTGGTGGCCGCGTCCAGGGTCGCCCGGGTGAGGTTGAGGCCGACGGAACCCTCGGCGGTGAAGCGTTTGGGTTCGATGCGGGTGAGGAGCCTGAGGGACTGGGCGTTGCCCTCGAAACCTCCGCAGTCCTCGGCGAACTCGTTGAGCGCCTGTTCGCCGTTGTGGCCGAACGGGGGGTGGCCGAGGTCGTGGGAGAGGCAGGCGGCTTCGACGAGGTCCGGGTCACAGCCGAGGGCCGCGCCCAGCTCTCTGCCCACCTGGGCGCACTCCAGGGAGTGGGTGAGGCGGGTGCGGGGGCTGGCGTCCCAGGCCTGGCTCATCGTGCCGGGCGTGACCACCTGGGTCTTGCCGGCCAGTCTTCTGAGCGCGGAGGAGTGCAGGATGCGGGCCCGGTCGCGTTGGAAGGCGGTGCGGCCTGGGCGTTTGTCGGGTTCGGTGGCCCAGCGGGCCACTGACGTGGGGTCGTAGCCGGGGGGTGGGTTGTGGTGCTGGTGTGCGGGGTCGGTGCCTTCCATGTCTCGACAGTAAGGGGAGGTGCCGACAATCGGGGGATGCCGTGTGCCTACGCGTCTGCCGGGGTCTGTTGTGTGGCGGGTGCGGGTCGGATGTGGCTGGTCGCGCCCACGCGGCGGAGCCGCACATCGATACAGCCCCGCGCCCCTAGGGCCTGTTGCGAAAGTGGCCTCGTCGCCCGGAGGGCGGCCGCGCGGCGTCCGGTGCGTGCTCTCGGCGTGCCGCCCGGAAGCCCTCGTACTGGGCGTACTCGGGCTTTCGGGCGGTGCGGCGAGAGTGCGTGCCGGGCGTCGCGCGGCAGAGGCCACTTTCGCAACAGGCCCTAGGTGGGTCCCCCTGCTCCCGGTTTCAAGCCGAGGCCAGTGCCGGTTCCGATGTCGCCGGAGTCGCCAGCGACTGGTCGTAGCGGTGCAGGACCAGGCGGGCCATCGCGGGGTGGGTGCCGAGGGGAGCCGAGGCGATCCACGGGGCCTTCTGGGCGCTCTGGGTGGCGAAGAGGCCCGGGGCCGTGAAGTAGGAGGCGACGGCCACTCGGTGGCGGCCCCGGGCGGCGAGGGCGCGGACGGCTGTTTCCACCGTGGGGGTGGCCGCGGAGGCGTAGGCCGGGACGACCGGGACGCCGAGGCGTTCCGACAGGAGGTGGGCCGTGCGGCCGGTGTCGGCGGCCGAGTCCGGGTCGCGGGAGCCGGCCGCGGCGAGGACCACGGCGCTCGCGCGCCGCGCCGCCTCGTCCGTCGGGGTGCGCCAGCCGGCCTCGACGAGGCGGCCGTGGAGGGCCTCCACGAGGAGCGGGTGCGGGCCGAGGGGGGCGGCCACCCGGGTGCGGGCCCGGGAGGAGGCCGCCATCTCGGGGATGTCCCGCTTGACGTGGTAGCCGCGGCTGAGGAGGAGCGGGACGAGGACTGCCTCGCCGGTGCCGAGGGAGGCGAGCGTGTCCGGGAGCAGGGGCTCGTTCAGCTCGATGTGGCCGAGGTGCACCGGCAGGCCGGGGCGCAGTTCGCGGACCCGCTCGACGAGTGTGTGGACCGTGTTCAGCGTGCGCGGGTCCCGGCTGCCGTGCGCCACGAGGACGAGCGCGGGCGGCTCGGTGCGCCGCCTGCCGTCGAGCGAGACGAGGCTGAGCTGGGTGGCGAGCTGGCTGGTGATCCGGTTCATGATGTGCGCCGTACTGTCGAGATGGTTCCCCGGGATGGGGCCCATGGGGGTGGACTCGTCGCGAAGAGCTTCCGACTTGCGCGTCGCCGTCATGAACTGATGGTGACGGCGCGAGGTTGCTTTCCCATTGCACAGGAATGACGGGTGTTTTCCGGGGGTTCACGATGGGGGGCCGGGGGTGTGTGAGGTGGCGTGACCTGTGGATTCGCCGGTCGAAGTGAAGCTGGTCACGTGGTGGACGGCGAACCGTGCGGTCCGACGGGACGTCTCTGACTGCTGACAGGACGTCTCTGACTGTCGAATCCGACTGTCGAAAGCCGACCGGGGAGGGGCCGTCCGATGCGACTGCCGAAGCCGCCCAGACCTCGTCTGCCACGCACCCGGACCGGGCAGCGGCGCCTGGTGCAGGCCGTGATGGCGGGGTGCGTGCTGGCGCTGCTGCCGGCGACCTGGCTGTACGTGTCGACGGACGGCCTGCTGCGGACGCCGGCGGACGCGCCGCGCACCGAGGTGGCCGTCGTCTTCGGCGCCGGCCTGTGGGACGGCGAGCCCTCTCCGTATCTCGCCCACCGGCTGGACGCGGCGGCGACGCTGTACCGGGAGGGCCGCGTCGAGGTCGTCCTGGTCACCGGCGACAACAGCCGCGAGGACTACGACGAGCCCGACGCGATGCGCGCCTATCTGACGCGGCACGGGGTGCCGGACGGGCGGATCGTCAGCGACTACGCGGGCTTCGACACCTGGGACTCCTGCGTCCGCGCGAAGAAGATCTTCGGCGTCGACGAGGCCGTTCTGATCAGTCAGGACTTCCACATCCGGCGGGCTCTCGCACTGTGCCGGGCGGCGGGTGTCACGTCGTACGGCGTCGGGGTCGACGACAAGCACGACGTGACCTGGTACTACGGGGGCACCCGGGAGATCCTCGCGGCGGGGAAGGCGGCCCTGGACGCGGTGTTCGAGCCGGATCCGCGGTTCCTCGGGCCGAAGGAGCCCGGAGTGAGCAGGGCGCTGGTCAGTGACCGGTGAGGGGCGCGGCGCCTCACGGCGACGAGGCGGCCATCGGGAGGTCGCCGTCCCGGCCGCGTAACACGGAACCGTCCTGCCCGTAACACGCCCGAAGCACGCTGAGAAGCATGCCGAACTCCGTGACGCCCACGCACTGCCCGTACTGCGCTCTGCAGTGCGGGATGAATCTGACGCCCGCCGCGGACGGGACCGTCGAGGTGAGCGAGCGTACGGACTTCCCGGTGAACCGGGGCGCGCTGTGCGGCAAGGGCCGTACCGCGCCGGAGGTGCTTCGGTCGAGCGTTCGACTGACCTCCCCGCTGGTGCGTTCCGGGGGCACGCTCGTGCCCGCGTCCTGGGACGAGGCACTGGACCGGGTCGCCGAGGGGCTGTCCCGCACGCGTACGGAACATGGCCCGGACGCGTGCGGGGTGTTCGGCGGGGGCGGACTGACCAACGAGAAGGCGTACACGCTCGGCAAGTTCGCGCGGGTCGTGCTCGGCACCTCGCAGATCGACTACAACGGCCGTTTCTGCATGTCGTCGGCGGCGGCCGCGGGCATCAAGGCGTTCGGTCTCGACCGCGGGCTGCCGTTTCCGCTGGAGGACATCCCGAAGTCGGGCTGTGTGATCCTCGTCGGCTCCAACCTCGCCGAGACCATGCCGCCGTCGCTGCGCTTCTTCACCGAACTGCGGGAGAACGGCGGCACGTTGATCGTCATCGACCCGCGCCGCACGAAGACCGCGGAGCAGGCCGACCTGCACCTGGCACCCCGCCCCGGCACCGATCTGGCCCTGGCGCTCGGGATGCTGCACCTGATCGTCGCCGAGGGACGGGTCGACGAGGCGTACGTCGCCGAACGCACGGTCGGCTGGGAGGACGCCCGGGCGGTGGCGATGTCGCACTGGCCGGAGTACGTGGAACGGATCACGGGGGTGTCAGTTCCCCAGCTCCGGGAGGCCGTACGGCTGTTCTGCGAGCCGGAGCACGCGATGGTGCTCACCGCGCGCGGGCCCGAGCAGCAGTCCAAGGGCACCGACACCGTGGGCGCGTGGATCAACCTGTGCCTCGCGACCGGCCGCGCGGGACGCCCGCTGTCCGGGTACGGCTGCCTGACCGGGCAGGGCAACGGGCAGGGCGGACGCGAACACGGCCAGAAGGCCGACCAGTTGCCCGGCTACCGCAAGCTGGACGATCCGGCGGCGCGGCGGCATGTCGCCGAGGTGTGGGGCGTCGACCCCGATGCGCTGCCCGGGCCGGGACGCAGTGCGTACGAACTGCTGGACGCGCTGGGTACGGACATCAAGTCGCTGCTGCTGATGGGGTCCAACCCGGTGGTGTCGGCGCCGCGCGCGGCCCACGTCGAGGAACGCGTCAAGTCGCTGGACTTCCTGGCGGTGTGCGACGTCGTGCTGTCGGAGACGGCGGCGCTCGCGGACGTGGTGCTCCCGGTCACGCAGTGGGCGGAGGAGACCGGCACCACGACCAACCTGGAGGGGCGGGTGCTGCTGCGCCGGCAGGCGATCAGCCCGCCCGAGGGTGTCCGCAGCGATCTGGAGGTCCTGCACGAACTGGCCGACCGCCTCGGCGTGGAGAAGGGCTTCCCCACCGACCCCGAGGAGGTCTTCGAGGAACTGCGCCGCGCCAGCGCGGGCGGCCCCGCGGACTACTCCGGGATCACGTACCGGCGCCTGGCGGAGGAGAACGGGGTGTTCTGGCCGTGCCCGGCGGCGGAGACGGAGGCGGAGGCCGTGGCAGACGGGGAACCCGTGGACGCCCCGGACGCCGGGGAACCCGCGGAAGCCTCGGACGCCGGGCAACCCGCGGAAGCCTCGGACGCCTTCGAGGACGCGGCCGTCGCCCTCTCGTCGGCCGATCCTGCCGATCCTTCCGGGCGCACTGCGCCGGGCGGGACGGCGAGCCCTTCGAGCACGCGGGACGCGGACGCCACGGACACGCCGGTGTCCGGCACCGCCCCCGGTGTCCACCCCGGCACCCCCCGCCTCTTCCTGGACCGTTTCGCCACCCCCGACGGGCGGGCGCGGTTCGTGGCCGTGGCGCATCGGGCGATCGCCGAGGAGCCCGATGAGGAGTACCCGGTGCTGCTGACGACGGGGCGGGTCGTGGCGCAGTACCAGTCCGGTGCGCAGACCCGCCGGGTCGACGAGCTGAACGCCGCCGCGCCCGGCCCGTTCGTCGAGCTGCACCCGCGGCTCGCGGAGCGGCTCGGGGCGGCCGAGGGGGACGCGGTGGCCGTGGTGTCCCGGCGGGGGCGGGCCGTGGCGCCGGCCCGGATCACGACCACGATCCGCCCGGACACGGTCTTCATGCCCTTCCACTGGCCCGGCGAGGGCCGCGCCAACACCCTCACCAACCCGGCCCTGGACCCCACTTCACGGATGCCGGAGTTCAAGGCGTGCGCGGTGCGGCTGGAGACGGTGACGCCGTAGGGGCGTCGGATCAGGGGGACGACGGCGGTCATGGCTCACCTGAGCAGCCAGTCGCCCCCCTCGATCGGCTTGCCCCGTGACCGCAGCCGGGCGGTGACCGCGGGTGCGGCGACGTAGACCCAGGCGTGTACGGCGCTGCCGTCGGCGACGCGGACGACCCGGCGCTCGACGCGCTCGTACAGGTTGCGCGGGGAGCCGGGCACGTACTCCTCCAGGCGGTCGAGGCCGGCCAGCAGCTCCTGGTACGCCTCCGGATGCGCGGTGACGAGTTCGCCGCTCACCGTTCCCCCGGGCTCCTCCACGGCGTAGGGGTAGCCGGGGCCGTCGTACAGCACCGCGCCCGGCAGCCGTGCCGGTTCCTCGGACCGGGTGCGGCCGCGCAGGAAGAGGTCGTGGTTGATCTCGCCGGGGCGGAGGGTGCCGTAGACGAAGAAGGGGAGGCCTGCGGGTCGCCCCGGGTGTGCGGTGGGGTGTGCGGCGGTCACAGAAACGATTCTCTCTCCTCACATACCTCCGCGAACGCGCTATGGACATGACATGTCATGGACCTTTAAATCTTGTTCAACGCGGCGCGCGCCGCCCCGCGCACTCACGCGCCCACCGGCGCATTCACGAGGAGACCGATGAGTCGGATACGGCAGATACGGCAGCACGCACGAGGTCCCCGTCGTCTCGCCACCGCCGGAGTGGCCCTCACCACCGTCACCCTGCTGAGCGCCGCACTCTCCCCCACCGCCGACGCGGCCGCCCGGCCGACCCGGGCCACCGCGATCGAGAACGCGGCCTCGGTGCTCCTGGAGCGGGCCGCGGCACTGGGGCTGACCGGCCCCCAGGGGACCAAGGTGCGTGACGTCGTCGTCGACCGGGACGGCGCCCAGCACGTCCGCTACGACCGTACCTACCGCCAACTGCCCGTCCTGGGCGGTGACTTCGTCGTCCACCTCGCCTCGGACGGCAGCTACCGCGGCGCCGACCGCGCGACCAGGGGCGCGATCTCGCTCGCGAGCATCACGCCGAAGCTGTCCGCGCCGAAGGCCGCCGGCCTCGCGGTGACCGCGCTGCGGGCCGCGAACGCCGGTCAGACGCTGAAGAAGGTGACGGCCAAGCCACGGCTGGTCGTCGACGCCCTGCACGGCGCGCCGAAACTGGCCTGGCGGACCGACACCGTGGCGCAGGACTCCCTCGGCAATCCGGTCGCCCGCACCGTGCTGACCGACGCCCGCACCGGCGCCCGGATCGACGCCTGGGACTCCATCGAGACGGCGACGGGTGACGGCAGGTCGCTGTACGGCGGCACGGTGCCGCTTCAGACCACGCTGTCGGGATCGACGTACCAGCTCAAGGACCCGACGCGCGGGAACACGTACACCGGCGACGCGGCGAACAAGACCGACCTGTGCGTCCTCGGGGTCTGCGTCAACCGGGCACCGGCGACGGTCTTCACGGACGCCGACAACCACTGGGGCACGGGCACGGCGGCCGACCGGGCGAGCGCGGCGGTGGACGCGCAGTACGGCACGGACCAGACCTGGGACTACTACAAGGACGTCCACGGCCGTAACGGCATCGCGGGCGACGGCAAGGGCTCGTACAACCGGGTGCACTACGGCGCCGCCTACAACAACGCCTTCTGGGACGACAGTTGCTTCTGCATGACGTACGGCGACGGCGACGGGGCGACCTTCGGGCCGCTGGTGTCGCTGGACGTGGCCGGGCACGAGATGTCGCACGGCGTGACGTCGAAGACCGCGGCGCTGACGTACTCCGGTGAGTCGGGGGGCCTGAACGAGGCGACCTCCGACATCTTCGGCACGCTGGTGGAGTTCCACGCGGGCAACGCGCAGGACCCGGGCGACTATCTGATCGGTGAGAAGATCGTCCGCTCCGGCTTCGGCCGGGACGCCCTGCGCTACATGGACAAGCCTTCCAAGGACGGCAACTCGGCGGACTGCTGGAGCGGTTCGGTCGCCGACCTCGACGTCCACTACTCGTCGGGTGTCGCCAACCACTTCGCCTTCCTGCTGGCCGAGGGCAGCGGCGCGCGGACCGTCAACGGGGTCAGCTACAACTCGCCCACCTGCGACGGCTCCACGGTCTCGGGTATCGGCCGGGACAAGCTGGGCGCCATCTGGTACCGGGCGCTCACGGTCCACATGACCTCGTCGACGAACTACGCGGGCGCCCGCACGGCGACCCTGAACGCGGCGAAGGACCTGTACGGCGCCGGCAGCGCGGAGTACGACGCGGTGGCGGCGGCCTGGAGCGCGGTGGGCGTGGGCTGACGGCCCGAGCGCGGGTGAGCGCCGTCGCCCCCGGTCAGTGCTACCGCGGGCGACGGCGCTCGCCCCGGTCGGTGCTGCGGCGGGTGACGTCCGCTCGCCCCGGTCGGTGCGACTGCGAGTGACGGCGCTTCGCCCCGGTCGGTGCTACGGCCGGGGCGGCACCCGGTGCTTCATGTGCCGGTCAGTCACCGCCGAAGTCGGGGAGGGTGATCGTGCCGTCATCGGCCAGGGGGATTCCGGGGTTGTGGGCGACCTCCCACGCGTGGCCGTCCGGGTCGACGAAGGCGCTGGAGTAGAAGCCCACGGCGTTGACGGCCGCGGGCTTGGTGACGGTTCCGCCGGCCCGTTCCACGGCCGCGAGCAGGGCGTCGACCTCCGCCTCCGACCGGACGTTGTGCGCCAGGACGATCCCGCCGAAGCCGCCCGTCGCCGCGGGTTCCAGTCCGCAGTCCCGGGCGAGTTTCTCCCGGCTCCACAGGACCAGCCCCAGGCCGCCCGCCTGGAAGAAGACGGTCTCCTGGACTTCCTGCCCCCGCCACCCCAGGGCCTCGTAGAAGGCCTTGGCGCGCGCGAGGTCGGACACTCCCAGCGTGATCAGGGTGATGCGCTGTTCCATCCGGCCACGGTACTGCGCCGCCCGTCACCCGTTCACACCCTCGCCCTACGCCCTTCGGGGCCTCTTTCCGCACTGCGCCCCCAGACCCAGGTGACCTGGTGAAACATCGACGGATCAGCTCTCGGCGGCTCCCGTCTGACACCCGTTCACCCCAATTCTGACGCTCACTCAGGAAGCGCTCCGGGCCCGCTGCCACTTACCTCGGAAGGGCAGTACCCACCGAAGACGCTCGAGGGAGCACCGATGCGACGTACCGCCCGCCTGCTGACCGGTACCGCGCTCGCCGTGGCCGCCGCGGGGCTCGGCACCGCACCCGCGTACGGCGGCGACACCACCCGGCTGGAGCTGTACCCGTCCTCGGTCGTGCCGGGCCGGCAGGTCACCGTGAACAGCGCGGCCTGCGGGGACGGCGGGACCGCGGCGGGTGACGCCGGTGCGGTGGGCGCCGGTGCCTTCCCGCTGGGGCCCACGGAGGGTGCGGCGAGCGGGCGGTTCCGGGTGCCGCCGAGCGCGCAGCCGGGGACGTACGAGATCGTCGCGACCTGCGCGAAGAGCGGTCGGCGGGTGACCGGGGATCTGGTCGTCACGCTGACGGCCCCGCGCGAGCAGGTGTATCCACGAGGAAGTGTGAAGACGGGGGTCGGTGGCGCTCTGGGCCCCGACCCCGTGCAGACCGCGGCCGGTGTGGCGGCTCTCGCCGTCGCCGCCGCGGGCGGTACCTGGCTCCTGCATCGCCGGGCGAGAGGCGACGGGATCTGACGGACACCCTCCGCTGTCCGTCCGCCGGTACCGCATGTCCCCTCCCCCTCCGGGTCCGACGCCCCTCGCGGCCCGGAGGGGAAGGGGCCCAGCCTTCATGGCACAGGCCGGCCTTTGTGCGGAGGCCGGCTTTCAGGGGCCACAAAGGCCGGCTTTCAGGGAAGAGGCCGGCTTTCATGGAAAGGGGGTACGCCGTGCCCAGCGTCGGCAACGCCGCGATAGCGGCCGTCACCGTGGTCGCCCTGTGCACCGGGGCCTGGCTGCTGCGCAGCGGTACCGAGACACACCCTCCGCCGCAGCCGTCCGCAGCGCAGGCACGCACTCCCGACGACATCGCCCCTGACACCGCCCGTGACACCGGACAGGGCGCCGGGCGGCACGCCGGGCCGGGCGCCGCACATCCCGCGCGGCCGGTCGCTGCCGCGCTGCCGCCCTCCCCGCCCGACCGGATCCGCATCCCCTCGATCCAGGTGAACGCGCCCCTGGTGGGCCTGGGCCTCACCCCGGCCGGCAGCCTCGACGCGCCGCCCGCCGAGAGGAAGAACCTCGCCGGCTGGTACGAGGCCGGCACCACCCCCGGAGAGACGGGCACCGCGATCGTCGCCGGGCATGTCGACAACGCCGACGGCCCAGCCGTCTTCTACGACCTGGGCGCGCTGAAGAAGGGCGCCGCCATCGAGGTGGACCGGCGGGACGGCACGGTCGCCGTCTTCACCGTGGACGCCGTCGAGGTCTACCAGGCGAGGAACTTCCCCGACCGGAAGGTGTACGGCGCCGCCGAGCGCCCCGAGCTGCGCGTGATCACCTGCGGTGGCGGCTACTCACGGAGCACCGGATATGAGGGGAACGTCGTCGTCTTCGCGCACCTCATGGGCAGCCGCTGAGCCGCCCAGGATGTTCACCCGGCCCCACGCCCCCAGCGCCCCGAGCGCCTGGTTCAGCGAGGCTCCCCGCGGCGTGAGCGAGTACTCCACCCGGGGCGGGACCTCGTCGTACGCCTCCCGGTGGACGATGCCGTCCGCCTCCAGCTCCCGCAGCTGGGCCGCGAGGACCTTCTCCGTCACGCCGGGCAGCTCTCTGCGCAGCTCGCCGAAGCGGTGCGGCCGGACGTTCAGCGCCCACAGGATCAGCACCTTCCACTTGCCGCCGATCACGTCCATCGCCGCGTCGATCCCGCAGACATACGCCCCCGGCCGCCGTACGTTCGCCATGCCGTCCCTCCGTACGGTCGTCATGCCGCCCTCCCTGCCTGGACCCTTTCCCCGTGGTAACCACCCACTCCGAAGTGCGTACTTGAGCAGGCCGTTCCCCTGCGACGAGCCTAATCGCCATGACTGACAACGCACTTGCCCAGCCCGAGCGTTCCCCCCTCACTCCCCTCACCCCGCTCACTCTCCTCGGCACCGGCGCCATGGGCACCGCACTCGCCCGCGCCTGGCTCGCCGCCGGCCACCCCGTCACCGTCTGGAACCGCACCCCCGCCCGCGCCGCGGCCCTGGCCGGTGAGGGCGCGACGGTCGCCGTGAGCGCCGCCGACGCGGTGGCCGCGAACCGGCTCGTCGTCGCCTGCCTCCTCGACGACGCCTCCGTCGGGGAGGCCCTCGACGCGGCCGACCTCACCGGCCGGGACCTGGTGAACCTGACCACCGGGACGCCCGCGCAGGGACGGGAGCGGGCCGCGTGGGCCGAGGCGCGCGGGGCACGTTTCCTGGACGCCGGGATCATGGCCGTACCGCCGATGATCGGGGCCTCGGGCTCCGGGGCGTACGTCTTCTACAGCGGCTCCGCCGCGCTCTTCGAGGAGCACCGGGACACGCTCGCCGTCCCGGCCCGGGCCACGTACGTCGGCGCGGACGCCGGGTTCGCCGCGCTGCACGACGTGGCGCTGCTGAGCGCGATGAGCGGGATGTTCGCGGGCATCACACACGCCTTCGCCCTGATCCGCCGGGAGGACATCGCCCCGAAGGACTTCGCGCCGCTGCTCGTGTCGTGGCTCACCGCGATGGCCCCCATGGCTCACGGGGCCGCCGAGCGGCTGGACAGCGGCGACTACGGCAAGGGCGTCGTCTCCAACCTCGCCATGCAGGTCGCCGGCACCGCGACCCTGCTGCGCACGGCCGAGGAACAGGGGGTGAGCGCCGAGCTGCTGACGCCGTACCTGGCGCTGATGGAGCGTCGTCTGGCGGAGGGCCACGGGGACGAGGACACCACGGGGGCTGATCGACCTCCTCCTGAGCGGTCGTCAGAGCTCCTGACAGAGCTCCTGACGAAATGATTGCGAGACCTTCCGCTCTTCGGCCTTGAGGCCGCGGAGTGTCCAAAGGCCGTACAGAGCCAGCAGCGGTTTACCGACCATCCACTCGCCAGGGCGGTAGTCATCCGCTCGCACGAGCCTTTCAGCAAGATCAGGGCGCTGCCGCCGCAAGTACGCACGGGCCTTGAGCGCGTGAGCCGGCTGGGAGGCGATCTTGATGCGGTCGACATCCTCAAGGAGCGGGATCACGTTCGTGATGTTCTCCCATGTCGTCGCGCTCTGGTCTTCGAGAAGCACCGTGCCGTCGAACTCAAGAACCGACTTCGCATAGTCAGCCATCAACTGGGCCTCCGCAGCTTGGTTGCTGGTGGCACCACCGCTGAAGATCACGCGAGTGCCTCGCGCACCGCCGGCGGCAGTGGAGCGGATTCCGGCACGAACTCGCCAGCGGTTGACGAAGTTCGCCGTCGATTGCGGGTTTCGGTAGCCCAACACGACCACGGCTTCGGATGCGCCCCCGCTGCTTCCGACGAGGGCGCGAGACCAGCGCCAGTTCAACCACTCGCCCCAGGCCAGAATCACAGCCCCAGCTACCGCCAGTCCTGTCCTTCGTCGCATGCGGCGACACTAGGGCACCGCGGCTTCGGGCAGCGAAGGCACCGGCCGCCCTACTGAGTACGCGTTCTGTCAGACGCCATCCGCTTATCGATCACGGGGCTGGCCTGGTCGAACAGGGTTCCTGATCGGGTGATCGCGCGAGAGCCGGCGCATGACAGCAGGGCCT